>NZ_SNZF01000024.1 GCF_004363725.1 Aquamicrobium defluvii
CCAGAACTCTCCTGCCATGATCCAAACTCCAGCGTTTTCCAGCTTGAATCATGAAAGCTTAAACCAATCAACATCCTGATTGGGTTTCGTGCCTAGTGTTTCGGCTCCTTGCGGACGTTCAGGAAGGACTCGAAACCTCCATAGATCATGCGCTTTCCGTCGAAAGGCATGTTTTCCATGTCGCCTTTCAAGCGTGGATCGGCCATTACCTTGGCCAGGATCTCATCCCGATCCTTGCGTGACTGGTAGACGACCCAGGAAAAGATCACGATCTCGTCTTCCTTGGCCTGAACCGCGCGGGGGAACGACGTAAGTTCCCCATAGGGCACATCGTCACCCGTGCATTCCGCATAGGCAAGGGCACCATGCTCCATCCACACGTCGCAAGCCTTGCGAGCCATTTCCTTGTACTCGTCCAGCTTTGCCTGCGGCACTGCGATCACGAAACCATCGACATAGGACATTGCTTCCTCCTTGAGCGTTGTTGTCCGGTTGCCTAGTGATTGACAGGTGCATTCATCGCCCAGTCGACCCCGAATGGGTCGCGCAGGCTGCCCCAGCGGTCGCCCCAGAACATCAGGTCCAGCGGCACCACCACTTCGCAGCCGGCATCGACAGCGCGCTGCCACCACGAATCAATGTCGCCCGCCGTCAGATGCAACTGCATGGTGCAACCTTGCACCGGCTGGTGGGGATGTCCGTGCTCGGGGTAGGCGTCACTCAGCATCAGGCTGGAACCGTTGACGTAAAGATGGACATGCATCGTACGGCCCTCATCGTCCGGCGGCACGGCATAGACCTGCTCGGCGCCGAAGGCTTTCTCATAGAAGGCAGCGGCTTTCAGCGCCCCGTCCAGTTGCAGGTAAGGGGTAAGGCCCCCGAGCGCCCTCGGCATGGCCTGGGTCTGGGGTCTCGCATTTGCATCGCTCATGTGCTTCTCCCGGGTTTGACGTTGCAAGCCCCCCGCGGGACGTATTGACGGTGGCGATATGCAGGCGGCGGAGTTTCCCCGCCGCTGAAAGCTTATTTCCCCGGTTTTCCGGTCTTGGCCGGGCGACGTCGGCGCTGTTCGGTATCCGCCGGATCTTCGTAGGACCCGATACCGGCGCGTTCGCGGCGGATCGGCTTCACGTCGTCCGGCCTGACCGGCTTCCTGCCTTCCACCGGCTTCTCGGTGCGGCCAACGGTCATTTCGTCCAGCGTGTTCTTTCGGAAAAGGGAGGATTTGCTTTCTCCCGGAACACCGAAGTCCGAGCCATGGGCCTCCTGCGCCGACTGCTTCCTGAACAGGGAGCGCGAGACGGCCCCGGCCGGCGTGGCCATATCGGTTCCGGGTCCCATGTCGTCGAGTGAGGGCCTGGCGAACAGCGGCTTCTTCACCGGAGCGGCGCCGTCGGCGCCCATCTCGTCCAGATGCGGCTTGCGGAACAGGGCGCCACCCTCGGCGGTTTCTTCCACTGCCCTGTGTCGTGCGCGGCCCTTGTTGTGCTTGCCTTTCTCGCGGCCGGAGACCGGGCTTTCGGATTCCGCATATCTGGCCAGCGGATCGTCGGAGACTGCCAGTTCCAGTTCGGTGAGCCGCTTGATCTCGTCGCGCAGCCGCGCGGCCTCCTCGAAATTGAGATCGGCGGCGGCGTCGCGCATCTTCTTTTGCAGGAATTCCAGATGGGCCTTGAGATTGTTGCCCATAAGCTGGCCGGCATCGTCGGTGAACTGCGAGATGTCGGCGCGCACGTGATCCTTCTCGTAGACCGAGTCGAGAATGTCGGCGATGCGCGATTTGACCGATTCCGGCGTGATGCCATTGGCCTCGTTGTATTCGAGCTGCTTCTCGCGGCGGCGGTTTGTTTCCGCCATCGCCCGTTCCATCGAGCCGGTGATCTGGTCGGCGTAGAGGATGACCTTTCCGTCGACGTTGCGCGCGGCGCGGCCGATGGTCTGGATGAGCGAGGTTTCCGAGCGCAGGAAGCCTTCCTTGTCGGCGTCGAGGATGGCGACGAAGCCGCATTCGGGGATGTCCAGCCCCTCGCGCAGCAGGTTGATGCCGACCAGCACGTCGAAGGCTCCGAGGCGCAGATCGCGCAGGATCTCGATGCGCTCCAGCGTGTCGATGTCGGAGTGCATGTAGCGCACGCGGATGCCCTGCTCGTGCAGATATTCGGTGAGGTCCTCGGCCATGCGCTTGGTCAGCACCGTCACCAGCGTGCGATAGCCCTTCTTCGTCGTCTCGCGGATTTCGCCGAGAACGTCGTCGACCTGGCTCTTGGCCGGGCGCACCTCGACGGGGGGATCGATCAGGCCGGTCGGGCGAATGACCTGTTCGGCGAAGACGCCGCCGGATTGCTCAAGCTCCCAGCCGCCGGGTGTCGCCGAAACGGCGACGGTGAGTGGGCGCATGGCGTCCCACTCCTCGAAGCGCAGCGGCCGGTTGTCCATGCAGGAGGGCAGGCGGAAGCCGTATTCGGCGAGCGTCGCCTTGCGGCGGAAGTCGCCGCGATACATGCCGCCGATCTGCGGAATGGTGACGTGGCTCTCGTCGATGAAGATCAGCGCGTTGTCGGGCACGTATTCGAACAGCGTCGGCGGCGGCTCGCCCGGCGCGCGGCCGGTCAGGTAGCGCGAATAATTCTCGATGCCGGCGCAGGAGCCCGTCGCCTCCAGCATCTCCAGATCGAAGCGGGTGCGCTGCTCCAGCCGCTGCGCCTCCAGCAGGCGTCCAGCCTTTTCAAGCTCTTTCAGGCGGTGTTGGAGTTCTTCCTTGATGGACTTGATGGCCTGATTCAAGGTCGGGCGCGGCGTCACATAGTGCGAGTTGGCGTAGATCTTGACCGATTTCAGGTCGCCGGTCTTGCTGCCGGTCAGCGGGTCGAACTCGGTGATCGCCTCGATCTCGTCGCCGAACAGCGAGATGCGCCAGGCGCGATCCTCAAGGTGGGCCGGGAAGATCTCGATGGTGTCGCCGCGCACGCGGAACGAGCCGCGCACGAAATTCGCATCCTGCCGCTTGTATTGCTGGGCGACGAGGTCGGCGAGAAGCTGGCGCTGGTCCAGCCGGTCGCCGATCGTCATCTGGAAGGTCATCGCCGTATAGGTCTCGACCGAGCCGATACCGTAGATGCAGGAGACCGAGGCAACGATGATGACGTCGTCGCGCTCCAGCAGCGAGCGCGTGGCCGAGTGGCGCATGCGGTCGATCTGCTCGTTGATGGAGGATTCCTTCTCGATATAGGTGTCCGTCCGGGGCACATAGGCTTCGGGCTGGTAATAGTCGTAGTAGGAGACGAAATATTCCACCGCGTTGTTCGGGAAGAATTTCCTGAACTCGGCGTAGAGCTGGGCGGCCAGCGTCTTGTTGGGCGCGAGGATCAGCGCGGGGCGCTGCGTCTCCTCGATCACCTTGGCCATGGTGAAGGTCTTGCCCGAGCCGGTGACGCCGAGCAGAACCTGCGTGCGGTCCTCGCTTGAAACGCCTTCCACAAGGTCCCTGATCGCGGTCGGCTGGTCGCCGCGCGGCTCGAATTCCGATTCCATCCGGATGGCGATGCCGCCTTCGGACTTTTCCGGGCGGGCAGGGCGGTGCGGCGTCCAGATCTGGCCGTTCTTGTGCAGCGGGTTGCCGCTCTCGATCAGGTCTGCCAGCGCCTGCACCGTGGCGGTGACAGCGGATTTCGGCAGCGTTGCCGCGTCTTCCAGCGAGATGTCTAGACCGGCCACCGGGTTGAGACCGACAGCCGCGCGCTCCCTGGCGCTGGCCGCGCCGCCCATGGAGGTGCCACGGGCCGTGCGGGTGGGCGAGGCCGACCGGGCCGGGACCTTCCTGCCGGGCTTGGTGCCGTTCTTGTCCGTCGTGCCAGTGCGGCTTTCCTGCTCGGCTTCCCGCGAAATCTGCCCGGCCCAATCCGATATGGAGCCCGAAAGCGGCATGCCGGAAAGCTCGGGCTGCGGCGCCTCGGCGAAGCCACCCTTGTGCAGAGGCTCGCTGGCATCCATGAAATCGGTCAGGGGGCTGCGCCTCCTGGGCTGCGCCTGCTTGTCGGGAGATTTGGCCATATGCTGAATATGGGTGGACTCGGGGCAAATGGAAAGAGGGAGCCGGACACGCAGCCCTCCGTTCGCGGCTCTCCTGACAGCAGGTTGTCAGGAGGCAGTCAGCCGAAACGCAGCTTCATCACCACGATGGCACCGACAAACATCAGTGTCAGCACGTTGGCTACGATCACAGGCCATGAGCCGATGAGGACGCCGTATACGGCCCACAGCGCCACACCAGCGGCTATCGAGCCGGTGGCAATCAGCGAGATGTTGTCTGCCTTGCGCTCGCGCGCCAGTTTGACGACCTGAGGAACCCAGCCGAGCGTGGTGATGAGCGCGGCCAGCGCGCCAATGGCTTCGATCCAGTAGAACACGACAAGGGCTCCAACCCGCACTGTCCGGCCTATGCCAGATTTGTGGGGAACGGGGAAGCTGACCCGCTGGCTGGACCAATGAAACAAAATGTGTCCGGCGGTTTTTATGGCGTGGCTTGTGATCGTTGCGGGATGCCGAATGTGGCGTGAGCGTGCCGTTATCCCAGCCGCCCCATCGCGCTCAACAGATTCCGCTCCCGGGAAAAGCTTTGCCATGAGACTGCGTATGCCGGGATGGTTCTGGTCCGGAATACGTCAATGTGTCAGAAATAAGCCGCTGATAATATTTGGAAAAGTTACCCTTCGTGATTTGAAATCGAGGGCACGCTTCTTAGGTTTCGGGTGTCGCGAGGCGGCCCTCTTGCCGGACGCCTCAAACAAACCGCCAAAAACGGGAGTATCCGACATGAAGAAGACCCTTGCCACCGCCAGCGCCCTTCTTGCCTTCCTGAGCGCTGCCTATGCGGCGACCGTGCAGGGAACGATCCAGGCGGTCGACCCCGAAACGAAATCGATCACGCTGGACGACGGCAAGATCTACCAGTTGCCAGCCGAAGCTGCGGTCGATCAGCTTGCTGTCGGCACCAGAGTGGTCGTGACCGTGGACGACACCACCGGGATGGTGACCTCTATCGAAGCCGCTTCCTAGCCGAGATCGCAAATCCGCGGGTTTCCGGCCGGTCCCATTGGGGCCGGCTTTTTCATGCCGATGCAATCGCTGCTTGCCGAATCCGCCGGCACCGCGCTTCAATGGCCGACGCACTGCTTCGGGAGGAGGCGCGGTGAAAGTCGGAGTGATTCTCAATCCTGTTGCCGGTGGAGGCTGGCTCAGGGATCAGTGGCCACAATTGCTGGCAGAGCTTCGCAGTCACTTCGCGGAGATCGAGGTTCGTGAGACACAAGCCGCCGGCGATGCAGAAAGACTGGCTCTGGATCTTGTGATTTCAGGCTGCGGACTGGTGATCGCCGCGGGCGGCGATGGCACGGCAAGCGAGGTGGCGGATGGCCTCCTGCTCGCCCGTCGGGAAGGCATGGGCAACGTGGAGCTTGCCCTTCTGCCCTGCGGCACCGGGTCGGACTTCGCGCGTGGCCTTGGCCTCCCACGCGATGTAGCCGGATTGCCAGGCTATATCGCTCAGGCCGGACGGCGGAAGATCGATGTCGGGCGCATCTCCTTCGTCGACGACCATGGGGCGCTGTCCAGCCGCCATTTCATCAATATCGCCAGCCTTGGCCTGTCGGGCGTCACTGTGCGGGCGGTGAACGCCGACAGGCGCAAGGGCAGGGTGTCGGCCAGGGCGCTGTTCTACTGGCGCACCGTCAGCTCGTTCCTGCGCTATCGTTTCCAGACGGTCCGCGTCACGCTGGACGATGGCGAGCCGGTCGAGGCGCGCGTGGCGCTGGTTGCGGTGGCCAACGGACGCTTCTTCGGGGCGGGGATGATGGTGGCGCCAGATGCGGAGATGGACGACGGCTGGTTCGACGTGGTCATCGTGCGCGCCGCCGCAAAGCCCGGTCTGATCCGCGACCTGACCCGGCTTTATGGCGGCCGTCATCGCGACCATCCGGCGGTGACGATGCTTCGGGCCAGAAAGGTGCTGGTGGAGCCGGTCGGAAGTGCCATGGTCAACGGTGCGCTGCTTGACATAGACGGCGAGTCGCCGGGCCGTATTCCCGCGACATTCGAGGTCCTGCCACGCGCGCTGACCCTGAGATGCTGATTCAACACGCTGCGAGACAGATTCCGAAAGACGGTGCAATCGCTTGATTTCGTTGGGCTGGCTCGGCCTGAAAGTTGACGCGCCCCTGTCTCGAAGCTACGGCAGGATGAAGCAAACGTTCCGGAGGTCAGGCATGGTGCAATATGTGAACGGCGCGCCGCAGGGGGAACTCACGCTGCGCACGCTGGCCATGCCGGCGGACGCAAATGCTGCCGGCGACATTTTCGGCGGCTGGGTGATGGCGCAGATGGACCTTGCCTGCGGCATCCGCGCGGCGGAGCGCGCCCGCGGGCGGGTGGTCACTGCGGCAGTCAAGGAGATGTCCTTCGCAAAGCCCGTGAAAATTGGCGATACGCTGTGCATCTACACGCATATCGAACGCGTGGGTCGCAGTTCGATGACGCTCAAGGTGGAGGCATGGGCGCAGCGGTACCTTTCCGAGCTCATGGAAATGGTCACCCATGCCGAGTTTGTCATGGTGGCTCTGGACGGCGAGGGCAAGCCCACCCGCGTGCCGGCGGAATGAGCCTTTCGCTTATGGTTGTGCCGTCGCATCGAAACGGTCGCGGGCGCTGTTGATACGGTCGATATTCGCACGCGCCCAGTCGCCCAGCGCCGTGACCGGCACCAGCAATTCGCGTCCGAGACCGGTTAACTCATAATCCACTCTTGGAGGGATGGTGGGAAATACCGTGCGGGTGACGAAACCGTCCCGCTCCAGATTGCGCAGCGTCGTCGTCAGCATCTTCTGCGAAATGCCGCCGATGGCGTGTCTGAGTTCGTTGAAGCGCATCGGTCCGTCGCCGAGCATCGAAACGACCAGAACGGTCCATTTGTCGCCCACACGTTGCAGAACCGCGCTGACAGCCCGGCAATCCTCGCTGCGATGTGGATGCCTCGGTTTCAAAAAGGTGCCTCCTTGCGCGCTTGCATGCTGGTTTCATAAATAGTGTCGGTTTCCTTTTTATACCACTATCAACGGAGAATTTGCATGCCGTCTTCCAGGGTCAGGATCGCTGTCGTCATCGGTTCGGTCCGCGAAAAGCGCTTTGCCGAAAAGCCTGCCCGCTGGATCGCCGATCTCGTCAACCAGCGCGATGATGCCGAGGCCGGGATCGTCGATCTGAAGGATTATCCGATGGCGATGTTCGCCGAGGATGCCTCGCCCCTGTGGGCGCCGTCGAAGGACGAGCACGCCCGCCGCTGGCAAGCCAGGCTGGATGAGTTCGATGGCTACATCTTCACGGCTGCCGAATACAACCATGCGCCGACCGGCGTCCTGAAGAACGCCTTCGACTATGCCGGCTCACAGGTGTTCCGCAAGCCGGCGGGCTTTGTCGGCTATGGCGGCGTCGGTGGTGCGCGTGCGGTGGAGCATCTGCGCCTGATCGCGGTGGAGATGCAAATGGCGCCTGTACGTGCGGCCGTTCATATCCTGCGCAACGATTTCGTGGCCATCATGCAGGGCCAGGACATCGCAGAACTGGAGCATCTGAAGGAAGGTGCCGACGGATTGTTGAACGACATTGTCTGGTGGGCCAAGGCGTTGCGCACGGCGCGCGTTGCGGAAGAACAGGCAAAGGCAGCATGATGCCATAGAACGGGAACAGGGGGCCTTTGCCGATGCAAGGCCCCCTGTCCGGTGTCAGTTCGTTCCCGGCAGCTTCGTCGCCAGCACCTTGTCGATGCGGCGGCCGTCGAGGTCGACCACCTCGAAGCGCCAGCCCTGCGCATCCACCGCCTCGCCGGTGGCGGGCAGGTGATGCATGTGGGAAAGCACATATCCCGCGACGGTCTCGTAATCGCGGTTCTCCGGCAGGTCGATGCCGATCATATCGGCCATTTCGTCGGCCTGCATGTAGCCCGCCAGCAGCCAGGAACCATCCTCGCGCTGGACGGCGCTTTCCTCCGTGTCGTCCGCATCGAGGTCCGAGCGGAACACCCCGGTGATGGCTTCCAGAATGTCGGCCGGGGTCACCACGCCTTCGAAATGGCCATACTCGTCATGGACGAGGGCCATCGGCATGTCGGCTTCCTTGAGTTTGGCCAGAACGTCGAGCGCGTCGGCCTGATCGTGGACGATCGGTGCCTCGCGCACATGCTTGCGGGCGTCCAGCGGCTTGCCGGCCAGCAATGTGGCAAGTATATCGCGGGTCTGGACGACACCGATCATGTCGTCGACGTTTCCGTCGGCGGCGGGCAGGCGCGAGTGCTGGCTTTCCAGCAGCAGCTTGCGGATCGACGCTTCGTCCGACTGCACATTCAGCCAGTCCACATCGGTGCGGGGCGTCATCACGGCGCGCACGGCGCGGTCGCCAAGCCGCATGACGCCTGCGATCATGCGGCGTTCGTCGGATTCGATGGTGCCCTGATGCTCGGCCTCCGCGACGATCATCCTGATCTCTTCGTCGGTGACCTTTTCCTCGCTCTCGCCGCGCTGGCCGAGCAGCCACAGCACCGAGCGGCCGGACAGGTCGAGCAGCCACACCAGCGGCGCCGAGATGGTAGCCAGCATGGCCATGGGGCCTGCAACCTTCGAGGCGATGCGTTCGGGGTCGCGGAGCGCGATCTGCTTGGGCACCAGCTCGCCGATGATGAGCGAGCCATAGGTGATGACCGCGACCACGATACCGACGCCGAGAGGCTGGGCCACGCCTGCCGACATGCCGAGGTCGATCAGAAACCTTGAGAGACGGTCGCCCAGAGTCGCGCCGGAAAACGCGCCGGAGAGAACGCCGACCAGCGTGATCCCGATCTGCACGGTCGACAGGAATTTGCCCGGATTGGCGCCCAGTTCCAGTGCGCGCGCCGCGCCGCGCACGTTGCGGTCGACCATGGTCTTGAGCCGCGCGGGACGGGAGGAAACGATCGCCAGTTCCGACATGGCCAGCAGGCCGTTCACGCAAATGAGGACGACCACGATGGCGATTTCAATGTATAGCATGCATGCTCATTAGCATTCCCGATGCCTCCTGGAAAAGATGGCAATTCGGAAGCACCGTTTTTCGTTTGCCCGGGAATACGAGATCGGCTGAAACCTAGCGGCAGGCGCGGTATCCGCTCTTGCGGTTCTTGATGTCGAAATGGAAATGGTCGCGGTGATCGTAGTTGTAGCCGGGGCCAAGCACCGTTGTGAAATAGGAGCAGCCGTCGGCGCGCACGGTGTTGAGCAGTGCGCGCTCGCGGAAGGCGAACAGGCCGGGCTTGCGCACGTCGATGACCTTGCCGTTGTTCAGTTCGATGGCCATGACGTCGAGCGCATTGCCTTTGCCGTGCTCGGAAAGCACGCCTTCGCCCCGGATCTTGCGGCAGGAATAGCTCGAACCCTGCCGGATCGACTTGACCCCGCTGAAATACCGCCAGCGAGCGGCGGATGTCAGCTCGTTGCGCGTCCAGCTGGCGAAGCTCGCGGCCATGGCGCAGGTAAGAGTTGCCGCCGGTTTCATCTCGATATTGCCGATGGCCGTCACCTTGACGGGGTGGTCGATGCCGCACTGGCCGCCATCGTTGATCGGGGCGAGGTCGGTATAGCTCACGCGCAGCCTCTTCAGTTCCCTGCGGCAGGACACTTCGTCCGCCGGAAGCTGATCGGGGGAGGAAAGCGGTCGGTCGAAGCGCGGATAGGCGGCGGTCATGTATGGGTTGGAGGGGACGAGGGCCTGCATGCCGCTGCCAGCCGGAACGGCCGAGGTGCTGCCGACATCGACTGCGGGCTGGAGATCCAGCACGCTGCCCGTATTGCACGCCGAAACGCCCGCCACGGCCATCACGGCCGCCAAGGTTCCGATGAACCGCACAGGGCGCCGTGAACGAAGGGCGCCGGGCATTGCGCTGAGGGATTTCCCGGCCATTGCGAAAAACTCTGCTCGTTTGGAAAACAGAGCTTATCCGCCAAGGGTAAAGGAAAGATCAGCGCGGGCATTCACCCCTGTGGCCGGATTTGGGCAACATCACTGGCAGAAGGTCGAGCCGTTGCGGCGTGGCGCGAGATCCAGATGCAGATGTGTTTCGTGATCGGAATCGCTGCCGGGGCCGAGAACGGTCTTGAAGGGACCGCAAGCGGCCTTGCGAATGTGATCGAGAAACTTGCCCTGCTTTTCACCCGGGTTCGGCCCCACCTCGAAGCTGCTTCCATCCCGGAATGTGAAGGAGGCGATGTCCAGCGCGTTGCCGAAAGCGTGTTCCGACACTTTGGTCCCGCTGTGGCGCGGACGGCAGACATAGGCTGAAGCGTGGCTGATCCCCGCCAGTTCCCTGCCCATGATGGTCCGGGCCGCAGGCTGGACGATATCTGCGGTAAAACGGAGGATCGCCTCGGCCATAGCGCAGTTCAGCTCTGCTTCCGGAGCCAATTCGATGCCGTTCGACAGGCTTGTAACGCTGAGCGGGTAGGGCATAGAGCAGCCGGCAGTTGCGTCATGTTCTGCCGGTTCATCCTTGAAGGCGACTTTCAGGGCGCGCAACCTTGTCCGGCATGCCGCTTCCCCGGCTGGCATCCTTTCAGCGGCAACCATATCGGAACGCGGATCGGATTGCGGGGAGGGCTGTTTGTCTCCGGCTTTTTCCGGTTCCTCCGGCTTTTTTTCGGGTGGCCTGGCGTCAGGCACAGGCGCCTGGCCGGGTGGAGAGGCCGGTTGTGGCGCCTCGTCCGGCCGGGGCTCCGGCGTCGGCGTTTCGGCTTGGAAGGCTACTTCCGGCTGCGGTGCACGTTCGGCAAGCATTTCGGGTACAGGCGCCGATTGCGGCAGCCGCACCTGCTGGTGCCTGGCGACAGCCGGCTCCGCCATCACGCAGGCAAGAGTGAGCAGAATGAGGAAACGAAATCGCGAAAGAGCCATCGCCTCCAAACGGTTGCGGACCCGCGTGGTTGCAGCGGGAAACGATCACCTTCGGTAACGGGTTGTTGCTGCCGGCAGTTTCACACATCTTCGCAAGCAGATTCCGGAACGCCGCCTATGCCGTTGAATCCGAATCCCTTTGCAGGGTCAGGCGCCGTTGTCATGCAGCCGGCGGTTCCAGTCCTCCACCTGCCGGGTAGCAATGCGGCGGGTGGCAAGGTCACGCCAGGATTGCGCCAGTTCGGGCAGCTTGCTCAGCGTATCCAGCGAAGCCATATCCATGGTGCGCGTATAAAGGAGTTCGATGGTGCGGGCGAGCGGCCAATCCGGCTGAGGGCGCCCGTGAAGCACCAGCGCATCGCCCGCTTCGGCCCAGCCCTCTTCCAGCACCCTGTAATACCAGCCGGTGCGTCCACTTTTCTGCACCCTGACTGCCATGTCCGGTCGGTCGAAGCGGGCATTCAGCCGCCAGCAGGGCTGGCGTCCCTGACTCACCTGCAGCAATGCGGAGCCGAAGCGAAACACATCTCCAATGCAGATATCGGCTTCGGACAGGCCGCGTGTGGTGATGTTCTCGCCAAATGCCGGTGCCGCGGCCTCGATGCCTTCCCTGCGCCATTCGCCGTAGTGGTCGGCGGGATAGTGGTGCACGGCCTTCTCCGGCCCTCCGTGATGGCGGTTGTCGCCCTGCTTGTCGCCTGCCAATCCTGTACGGGTGATCTTCTGGCGTCCCAGGACCGGTTTCTTGTCAATGCCACTGGGCACCTGCCGGGGTCCGAGCGGTGCAAGAGAACCGATGAACAGCGCTTCCACCGTTGCTGATGCCGGAGCGAAGCCAGCAGACGAAAAATTATCCGGCAACGCTTTCCAACCCTTGTTCAAGCCAGTCGGCCAATTGCGGCAAGCCAAGCAGATAGCGCGCGGTCTGCCGCAGCGGACGCTGCTTCGCCGCACTCAGCGCCTCATCCCATTCACCCGGCTCGAAGTCGCCCCGCCCGACCCAGGCGAGCGCAATCAGTTCTGCGGCCTCGTCGACATTGAGGTCGCCGATCAGGGCGCGCAGCTCGCGCTCGGTCAGGTCTTCCGCCTCTTCTTCCGCAAGGCCATGGTGGTGCTGGAAATCGCTTCTGTCGCGGTCGAACTCGATTTCGTGCTCGCTGCCGGCGTCGAAGTCGTCGCGCATGCCGGCGTTGAGCGCCTTCGCCTTGAGGATCAGCATGCGAACCGTATCCGGCCCGATGGAAAGCTCCCACTCCCGTTCCTGGCGGTTCTGCATCGGGAATCTCCGCGCGTTCAGCACCCGGACGGCCGTGCCGGGCCGATGCGATGATAGCCTATCTGTCACTTTCCTCATACGGCCGAACATGAACCCGCTCGGGCCGGATTGACAGGGCCAGCGACACGATTGAAATGGCGCAATATCTTTCCATTCGATCGGATATTCCCGCTTGGCATCGCTCCTCTCTCCCAAGGTCCTGCCCATCCTGATGCTGCTTGCCTCGAATGTCTTCATGACCTTCGCCTGGTACGGGCATCTGAAATTCAGGAGTGCTGCGATCTATGCCGTTGTGCTCGCAAGCTGGGGTATCGCCTTCTTTGAATATTGGCTGGCCGTCCCGGCGAACCGCATTGGCGTGCAGGTCTACTCGGCTGCCGAACTGAAAACCATTCAGGAGGTGATCACGCTGGGGGTATTCGCGATATTCTCCGTGGTCTACCTGAAGGAGGCCCTGACGTGGAACCACCTTGCGGGATTTGCCCTCATCGCCTGCGGTGCCGCACTGATATTCAAAGCCTGAGGCTTTTTGCCGGAGAAAATGTCCCTTGTTTTTAGGACGTGAAAAACCTTCGGCACTTGCTATATTGTAACGAGAATCCGAGATGTGACGGTTCCGCCAGTTTCCTGACGGACCGTTTTCTTTTTGTCGAAAGGCCGCCCGGAGGGGCGGACGGCAGGAAAGGAGTGGCTATGAACAAGGTGCCGATGACGGCTGGTGGCTTCGAGACGCTGAAGGAGGAACTGCGCTGGCGCCAGCAGGAGGAAAGGCCGCGCATCATCGAGGCGATCTCCGAAGCGCGCTCGCACGGCGATCTCTCGGAAAACGCCGAATATCACGCCGCCAAGGAGGCGCAGAGCCTTAACGAGGGCCGCGTCAGCGAGCTGGAGGACCTGATCGCCCGCGCCGAGGTCATCGATATCAGCAAGCTGAGCGGCGACAAGGTGAAGTTCGGCGCCACTGTGGTTCTGGTGGATGAGGACACCGAGGAGGAAAAGACCTACCAGATCGTCGGAGATCAGGAGGCCGATGTGAAGGCTGGCCGCATTTCCATATCTTCTCCCATCGCGCGCGCACTGATCGGCAAGGAAGTCGGCGATGCCGTCGAGGTCAACGCTCCGGGCGGCGCCCGCGGCTACGAAATCGTCGAGTTGCGCTGGGCCTGATCCGGCCGGCGGATAAGAGAGTCCAGTTCATGGCCGCAACGCGGGTCGATCTGTCGCGGGTCCATGTCGTGGTACCCAATTTCAAGAAACGTCTGTCGGGCGTCACGAGCACCATCATCCAGCTCGTGCCGCTTCAGGCGAAACAGATCGGCATCGCAACGCTGGGGCCGGGCCTGCCGGACCATCTGCCGAAGCTGCGATGGTGGCAGGTGCCCGGCTTGCTGCGGCGGCCTCAGGGTGCGCCGTTGCGCGTCTGGCATGCGCGCCGCAACCCGGAGATGCTGGCCGGCGTTGTGCTGCGGGATGTTTTCCGGGCGCCGCTGAAGCTTGTCTTCACGTCAGCTTCGCAACGCCATCACACGCGCTGGACGAAATTTCTCATCCGCCGCATGGATGCGGTGATCGCGACCAGCCGCAAGACGGCCGCCTATCTGGACGTGCCGAATACGGTCGTCATGCACGGCATCGACACCGATCGTTTCCACCCGCCGGCGGATCGCGCCGAGGCCGCGCGCGAGCTTGGCCTGGATCCGGACCGGCTCCATGTCGGTTGCTTCGGCCGCATTCGCCATCAGAAGGGCACGGACCTTTTTGTCGATGCCATGATCGAGCTTCTGCCGCGCCATCCGCAATGGTCTGCGGTGGTCGCAGGCCGTGCGACGCCCGAGCACAAGGGCTTCGAGGCGGGGCTGCGTGAGCGCGTGGAAAGGGCTGGTCTGGCCGATCGCATCCTGTTTGTGGGAGAGCACAAGGACATCGAGCGCTGGTACCGCCCTCTGTCCCTGTTCATCGCCCCGCAGCGCTGGGAAGGTTTCGGCCTGACGCCGCTGGAGGCAATGGCGAGCGGTGTGCCCGTTGTCGCGACGGATGTAGGTGCGTTTTCCGAACTGATAGAGGATGGCGTGACGGGAACGCTCATCCCGCGCGACGATCTCGGCGCGATGATTGCCGCTGCCGGAGATTGGATGGGGGATGAAACTGGGCGTTACCAAGCGGCGGGGAACGGTCTGGAACGGGCGCGGGAACGGTTTGTTCTGCAGGGCGAAGCGGAGCAGCTGGTTTCGATGTATGAAGAAATGATTCGTCTATAGTGCGCGCGTCGTCCAGTCGTACTCGAGTGCTATGTGCTAGCTTCTTGTTCGATCTGTATTCCTGAATAGCACAGTTACTCTGTCCCTATTCCAGGCGACAGCTTCGAAGCCAAACTTAATCATCAGATTCACGACGGGGACGAGAGTGCTCTCTTCAGCTTTTCCTCTTTCGAACCCGCAATCCACGGTGACGTATCTCGCGATGCGCAGGGACTTTTCGGCTCCGGAAAGTATCTCCGGTTCCGCTCCCTCGGCTTCGATTTTAATGACTGCAATTCGGTCCAGATTATTTTCTGAGACGTAGCTGTCAAGAGACCGGACATTGATTACATGCCGTTCGATATACCCATCCGTTTCAAATAGAGAGCTATCGGCGCTGGATGGCTTCGAATAAAATTCAAGCGTGCCGTCTTCTGACCAGAGGCCTACGCGGTTGGTTCGTGATGCGCCATCGTAGTTGTTCAGGTCGCAGCAATCGGCCTCCCGTTTCTCCGGTTCGAAAGCGTGGTAGTCGAGATTGCGCGCGCGGCTGAAAGCTCCCAGTTCGCCCACATTCGCACCGCAGTCGATGAATGCGCCAGAGAGAGGTTCTTCAATCTGATCAAGTAGGTATGATTTTGCCAGATTGACTAGCCTGTTTTTCACTCCTCTCTTATACAGAGAAATTCTTGTTCTCCGACATATGGTAATTTTTTCTTCTTTGTCGCGAACCTCGATCAATTCGCCGGCTCCGATTGATAAAACCCTATGAGGATAACCCTTCATAAGGGATCCCATGTTCGCATACATATCAAATATTTTTGGTGGCATATTTGATATAATATTACGACGAAGTCTACTTATTTTTTTTGACAGTTCCGATTTTTTGCGTGTCATATCTGTTTATAAGAAAACAAGGATTAATAGGTGTGGTTATTTACTTGCGGAGATGAACCACCCGGGGGATGTTGCGCAAATTCTTTCACCGCGGCGACCAGAGTAGCATCCATCGCTTCCGGTAAAGGCCAGACGGGCATATACCAGATCAGCGAGGTGAGCGAGGTGAAAACGCAGCCGTCTCAAAATACCGCGGTAGCCGCTTATGTTTGCACCGCTTGTGTAGCGGCCCCAGACCAGAGGATGAAGTACAACTTCGGAAAAGCCGGCACGCTGGAGCGTTTCACGCCACCAGCTGGGTGTCGCACGGAAATAGTCATCGGGATGGCCATGTATGCGAAAGATGAAAGGCACGGTGATGTGTGCGACGCCGCCGGGCTTGAGGACGCGATGAATTTCGCCGATGACGAATTTCGCGTCGTAGACATGTTCCAGCGTGTTGAAGCAAAGGCAGGTTGGAAAGCTGTCATCAGCAACGGGAAACTCGCCACCCGGCTCGATCAGGTAGGTCGGAGCAATTGCCGGATCGATGTTGATCGATTCGTAGGCGATATCGGCGGGGAGCAGGTCTCGATACAGCGATTTTCCACCGCCGCCTACGTCTAGAATGGGGCCTTGAAAATGCAATTTGTCCAGACGCTCATATTCCAAGGCCCTGAGGCAGCTCAGGTTCTTTTTTCTACTGTACAGCTTTCGCCAGCGGACGAAAGTGGGTAGTAGTGGCGGAACATAGGTGTAAATCAAGCGACGGTCCCCTAGGTGGCAATGGTTCATTAATACGGTAGCTGGGCATCTGGCGATCACATCGGGCGGAGCACCTCGGTTCCGAAGCCGATCCAGGCAACGGATTGCATTTCGCCCACCGTAATTCTAGATGCTCGGCATAACTGCATGGTGTCACATTCGTTCTGAATGCCCTGTAGTCGAAGGATTTCCTGCTTGGCAATAGAAGAATTTCACTCAGATTGCATTCTTCCCGTTTCGGCATTTATCATCTGTCAGGACGAGAAAAGATATCTAGGCAATTGCATTGAAAGCCTCCGTGGTTTCAAGGAAATTGTCATAGTAGATTCAGGTTCCAGCGACGGGACGCTGAAGCTTGTTCAATCCTACATTGATCGAGGTTGGCCAATCAGGCTGTTCTCGGAAAAGTGGCGCGGATATGCGGGCCAGAAGCAGTTCGCGCTTGATCAATGTTGTGAGGAATGGTGCTTCAATATCGATTCCGACGAACGTATTGACGATGCGCTGAGAGCGGTGTTGCCGGATCTTCTGGCTGCCGATAGCTCAATCGTCGGTTGGCGTGTTGCGCGGCGTCCATTTCTCATCGGTTACGGTTATACCCCGCGGCATGTGCATGAACGACGCAATCTGCGTCTCATTCGCCGGGGCAAGGGGCGCTATGACCTTCGGCAAAAGGTTCATGAAGGCATTATTCCGAACGGTCGTGTCGGCAATTCCAGCAGGGGTAGCCTTTTACATTTTCGCCCGCTCATAATGGATGAGCAAATCTTGAAGGAAAACAAATATTCAACACTTAAAGCAGAACAAAAGATGGAGGCCGGTGCGCCATCTCGCCGCTTAAAGCTAATCTTCAATCCCCCTCTCTACTTTTTGAGGCTCTATTTCCGGAATGGCCTGTGGCGCTGTGGTCTTCCAGGTTTTATCGAGGCCATGACAGGTGCAGTCTACTCGTTCCTTACTGAAGCGAAAATTTACCAGCGCTGTGTGATGCAAACGACGCCGCCAGTCGATGATGTGGCTGGTAGCGCCGGTCAGAGGGATGCAAAGCGTTCATGAAGATCGTGCATTTTCACTTCGGTAAGGAGGGAGGAGCGGAGCGCTTCTTCGTCCATCTTGTAAATGCCTTTGCAAAGCGTGGGGTCGAGCAGAAGGTAATCATCCGCCCCGGAAGATCGTGGCGTTCCAATTTTCACGAATCTGTCGAAGTGAAGGAAAGCCATTTCCGAACGGCCTCGCTGGACCGTGTATTGCTTCCGTTTTTTGTCCGTTCGTTGATAGAGAAGTGGAAGCCAGATTGCGTTCTGGGTTGGATGCCGAAAGGTGCTAAGCTGGTTCCCAATATATCCGGACCAGTCAAATTGGTACGTCTTGGCGACTATCCGACCTCGTTAAGGAAGTTTCGCAATATTGATACGGTAGTTTGCAATACGCCGGGTATAGCACGGCATGTACGTGACCTAGGATGGCAGCGCGGCATCGAGGTCATCTCAAATTTTACCGATATGGCATCGGTCCCGCCGGTTGATCGTGATATTCTGGATACTCCGAAAAATGCGTATGTTGTTTCCTCTTCGGGGCGCTTTGTGCCGCGCAAGGGTTTCGATGTGCTTGTTCGCATGCTTGCGGATCGCCCCGACATTTATCTGTGGCTAATCGGCGGGGGAGAGGAAGAGCAGAATTTGAAGGCGCTCGCTACAAAACTCAGTGTAGCAGAGAGGGTCCGGTTCGCTGGTTGGCAAAAAGATCCGCGCCCCTTCATTGCTGCCAGCGATTGCTTTGCGATGGCCTCGAAGCATGAACCTCTCGGTAATGTGGTGCTTGAAGCTTGGGCACAAGGCGTGCCGGTGATTTCGACACGAGCGGAGGGACCATCCTGGTTTATGCGGGACGAAGAGAATGGCCTGATGGTTGACATTGACGACCACAATGCCTTCGGCCGCGCTGTTCATCGTTTTAGATCAGACTGTGCGCTAGTTGAGAAAATTGTCGAGGGTGGAAGCCAAACACTGCAAAAAATGTTTTCCGAGGATGCGGTCGTCAATGCCTATACGGCGCTTATTTATTCTGGCCGCAGTCTTTCCTAAATCCCCACCGGCACCTCATCCTTCACCTTGCGGATGGTGAGCGCCGTTCGCACCGTGTCCACGTTCGGGGTGGAGGTCAGTTCCTCGATCACGAAGGTCTGGAAGGTGCCGATGTCGCTGGTCACGCAGTGGAGCAGGAAGTCGGATTCGCCCGATACCATCCATGCCTCGCGCACATTCACCCATTTGCGGGTGCGCTCGGCAAAGGCTTTCAGTTCGGCTTCCGACTGATGCTTCAGTCCCACAAGGCAGAAAGCCACGACCTCCATGCCGAGCGAGGGCGCGTCCAGCAGGGCGCGATAGCCGCGGATGATACCGCTTTCTTCCAGCCGCCTGACACGACGCAGGCATGGGGGAGCGGAAATGCCCACACGTTGCGAAAGCTCGACATTCGTCATGCGACCATCTTGCTGCAATTCGCGCAATATTTTCCAGTCGATGGCGTCGAGGTCAGCCTTCAGGGTCATGCGATCATCTCTGCGCAAGAATCTATCGTAGTCTGGTAATTAAACGACTTTTTATCATGTGCCAGCGGTTTGTCGTTACCCTGCGATATCCGTCACTATCCGGCAAAGCTTTCCGGGGACATTTTGCCGTTTGCCTTGCTGGTGTGACTGCAAGCACTTACATTGGCATCATATTTCGATCTGCGTATCTATCGGGCCGTTTGGTCGGTCCTGTGTCTGCAAGGCTGCATCATGACCGCAAAGCATGCTCCCGTCCTTATTATCGGCTCCGGCCCGGCTGGCTATACCGCTGCCATTTATGCGGCGCGCGCCATGCTGCAACCGGTTCTGGTCGCTGGTCTGCAGCAGGGCGGGCAGCTTACCATCACCACAGAGGTCGAGAATTATCCGGGTTTTGCCGAACCGGTGCAGGGCCCGTGGTTGATGGAGCAGATGGCCAGGCAGGCCGAGCATGTCGGCGCGGAAATCGTCCATGACATTATCGTGGAGGTCGATCTCGATGCGCGTCCCTTCGTTGCGAGGGGCGATTCAGGCACGGTCTACACGGCTGATTCGCTCATCATCGCGACAGGTGCGCAGGCAAAATGGCTGGGAATCCCTTCCGAGCAGACCTTTATGGGTTTCGGTGTCTCCGCCTGCGCGACATGCGACGGTTTCTTCTACCGCGGCAAGGATGTGGCCGTCGTCGGCGGTGGCAATTCGGCGGTGGAGGAAGCACTTTATCTTTCCAATCTGGCCCGTACGGTTACCGTGATCCACCGGCGTAACGATTTTCGCGCCGAGCGCATCCTGCGTGAGCGCCTGCTGGCCAAGGACAACATCAAGGTGATCTGGGATACCGTGGTGGACGAGATCACGGGTCGTCCGGGGCAGGCGCCGCTTCCGCCTTCCGTCGAGGGGCTCAGGCTTCGCAATGTGGTGACAGGTGAGGAGAGCCGGCTTCCGATCGACGGCGTCTTCGTCGCCATTGGCCATGCGCCGGCCGTGGAGCTGTTCACGGGCAAGCTGAAGCAAAAGCCGAACGGCTATCTGTGGACCGAGGCCGATTCCACGCGCACCAACATTCCCGGTGTATTCGCTGCCGGCGATGTGACCGACGATATTTACCGCCAGGCTGTGACTGCGGCCGGCATGGGATGCATGGCTGCGCTGGAAGCTGAGAAATATCTGGCGGGGGTACAAGCGCACCGGGACGCGGCGGAGTAGCCGCAAAAAATCCCAACTCTTCCTTCAGACGCCGAGCTATACGAGGGGAAACATGGCGTTGGATTGGGACAAACTCAGGGTTTTTCATGCAGCTGCGCAGGCCGGCTCGTTCACCCATGCCGCCGAGACGCTGCATCTGTCGCAATCGGCCATCTCACGACAGGTGAGCGCGCTGGAACATGATGTCGGCGTGCCCCTGTTCCACCGCCACGCGCGTGGACTGGTTCTGACCGAGCAGGGTGAGATGTTGTTCCGCACGGCGCATGACGTACTGATGAAGCTCGAATCCATACGCTCGCGCCTGCTCGAAACCAAGGATCATCCCACCGGCGTGCTCCGCGTCACGACGACTGTGGGGCTCGGCACCGGCTGGCTCACCGACCGGACCAAGGAATTCCTCGAACTCTACCCCGAGATCAACCTTCAGCTGGTGTTTACCAATGAGGAGCTGGACCTGACCATGAGGCAGGCGGATTGCGCGGTGCGATTGCGCCAGCCGCAACAACCGGATCTGATCCAGCGCAGGCTGTTCACCGTGCACCTGCATGTCTTCGCATCGCAGGACTATATCGATCGCCACGGTGTGCCGAAATCGGCCGCCGATCTCGATCGCCATCGCATCATCACTTTCGGTGAGCCGGTGCCGACCTATCTGGCGGGGTTGAACGCGCTGGAGACGGTAGGCAGGCCGGATGGCGAAAAGCGGCCCAGCGTGTTGCAGATCAACGACCTGATGTCGATCCGCAGGGCAGTCAAGCGCGGAGTGGGGATCGCTATGCTGCCGGACTACATGTCCGGCAAGGATTCCGGCCTTGTGCCGATCCTTGAAGAGCTGGAAGGTCCTTCTTTCGATACGTTCTTCGTCTATCCCGAGGCGATGAAGAACCAGGCCAAGCTCAAGGCTTTCCGCGACTTCATGTTCGCCAAGGCGCGCAACTGGTCTTATTGATCCGGGCCGATTGCGGCTCCCAGTCTGCATTCTGCGTGGCAGCTTGCGCCGATGCGTTGTTGCGCCTGTGAAAGCGGCAGAAATGTTCCGGCAGGGTTTTGAAAGCGGCACTGCCGCAGCCATGCCATTCACGCGGGCAATCTTCCCTGGTTTCTGCTCCGATTCTGGCCTTATTGCTCCCTGATGAGCATTGGACCACAGGTCGTGTGTTTTTGCATGAGTGCGTTGCAAAATAGATGCTTGTTTGTTGGGCAGGCGTGGCCCATATTCCAGTCATCTCCTGAGCGCGTTCTCCTCCCATTAGCGCTCACGAGTGTTCCCCTCTGGAGGTTTAGCCTTTTTGGCACTTCCATCAAACTCAGCCGGATCTTCTGATCCGGCTTTTTTGTTTGCGATTATCTTCCGCCAAGCGCTGTCGCCGAACCTGTCGTTCCCGTCGAGGGCCGACTGTTTGAATATTACGCAACTCCGGTCTTTCTACTCTTCACAGTGGCGGCTTTCCCGGTTGGTGCCTTTAACAGGTGCGGCTACCTTGTCGAGAAGACATCTCTTCATCATCCGGAAACGACCGGGACCTCGGGAAACGGCAGCTACACAGATGAATGCCGTTTCGTTGCCCTCTTCCCGGACGATCCAAACTGGCTGCAGGATGCTCCGCAGACGATGCGTAACGGTCATGTAACCCCTGTAACGTGACCGCAAGGACGAATCTTCTCTACACAAAACGGAGGACGCGGCAGGCTTTCCGGGGATGGGGGCATCTTCCGGGAGGCCGGGTCTCAGGCAACAGCCGCGTCCGTCTCGATTTCTGCCGATGCGTATCGGCGCACCCATGCGGCGGACCTGCCGTTTCCTCCCCCGGAGACGGTCCGCAACAAACGGCGGCAGCTCAGTCTGCCGCCGTTTGTCCAAGGGCGAAAAAAGGCTGGCAGATGTTCAGGCAGCCTTGCCCGCCGCGTTCAAGACATCATCCGCCAATCGCCCGGTCAGCTCCGCCATATGACTGAAGCCGCTTACATAGCTGGCGACACCGGCCGTCGCTGAGCGAAGTTCTATGATCAGGTCACCCATTTCGGCCTGGGGCATGGTTGCTTCCACCACGTCCCAGCCGGGCCAGCCTTCCCGGGCATCGTAACCCAGTATCTGGCCGCGTCGTTGCGGTATGATTGCGATAATGCGTGCTGTGGCATCCGATGGGGTGAAGATTTCAACCTTCATGATCGGTTCCAGCAGCACAGGCGAACAGGTGGCCATGCCTTCCTTCATCGCCAGCCGCGCCGCCATCTGGAATGCCATGTCCGATGAATCGACGGCGTGATAGGAACCGTCGCTGAGATTGACCGCGATGTCGACGACCGGAAAACCCAGAGGACCGCACTTCAGATAGTCGCGAATGCCGGTCTCGACCGAGGGGATATATTGCTTCGGGACCACGCCGCCAGTGATCGTGTTCGTGAACTCGAAACCCGATCCCCGCGGCAACGGTCTGATCTCGATCAGTACATCGCCGAATTGTCCGTGCCCGCCCGACTGCTTCTTGTGACGGCCGCGCTGCTGCGTCCCCTTGCGAATGGTTTCCCTATAGGGGACTGCCGGGGCGTGGCCCTCGACGGCGATCTGGTTGCGGCCTTCCAGCCTTTTGCGCACCACCCGCAAATGCATTTCGCCATGGCCGGAGAGTACGGTTTCGGCCGAGTCCTGATTGTGAGAAAGGCTGAGCGAGGGATCTTCTTCGGCCAGGCGCTGCACGGCTGCGGAAAGCTTCACATCGTCCTTGCGTTCCTTTGGCCGCAACGCGAAGGCATAGACGGGCGTTGGAGGGATCAGCTCGATCAGGGATGCCCTGCCGCCTTTGGCGGAGGTCAGAGTCTGGCCTGTACGGGCATGCTCGAGCTTGCCCAGCGCTACCGTATCGCCGGCTACCGCTTCACTCTGTCTGGACTGATCCTTGCCGAACATACGATAGAGGCCCGACACCTTGTCGATATCCCCGCCAGGGAGATACAACTCGGCGCCATCCGTCAGCCGGCCAGAAAGCACGCGCGAGACGGAAAGCTTGCCGCCATGGGATGTGTAGGCGGTCTTCATAACCTGAACCAGCGTTGCGCCTTCGCGTTCGTCAACCCCGAGGCGGCGCCGCGTTGCCTCGACATCGGGCGCGTCGTGGCGGATCGCCTTCAGCAGACGCATTACACCGTTGCCTTTCTCGGCCGTTCCAATCAGCACCGGTGTCACCTTGCCGTCGCGCAGGTCGGCGGCAAGATCGTCGAATACAGCGTCGCGAGGTGGCTCGATCTCTTCGAGCAGTTGCTCCATCAACTCGTCATTGTGATCGGCGAGGGTTTCCAGCATGGAAAAACGTGCCTCGATTTCGCGCGCCTTCTCGTCGCCGGGAATTTCGGCCACTTCGCTTTCGGCATATTCGCGATAGATGTAGGCGCGTTCCAATGCCAGGTCGATCGAGCCGATGACGACGCCGTCCTTGCGCAAGGGAATCTGCCGCAGCAGCAACGGGACAGAGCTTGCCGGCTGCAACGTCTTCAGCATCTCGCGCACGCCGGAATTGGCTTTCTCGACCTTGTTGAGAAACAGGATACGCGGCACCCCGAGTTCATCCAGCCGCCGCATGATGAGCTGGAGCGCCGGTATCTTCTTCTCGTCAGGTTCGGCTACTACTACCGCAACATCGCAGGCGGCCAATACCGGCTCGGCTTCGAAGGCGAATTCGATCGAGCCGGGACAGTCGACGAATGTCAACCTGTCGCCCATGAAGTCGACGGTGGCGAAGGTTGCCTCCACGCTCATGGCATGTTCGCGCGCTTCGGGGGAATGGTCGGAAACGGTATTTCCCGACGCGACAGGATTCTGGCGGGCAATGGCGCCGGTGCGGGCGAGAATGGCTTCGAGAAGTGTCGTCTTGCCGCTTGAGAAGGGACCGACGATGGCAATGCATTTCGGTCCCGTGCGTCTTCCTCCGGCGCGATTACCCATGGCTGACCTCCGCTCAGGCATTTTTCAAGGGAGCGGCGGCCGGCCTGACGGCCGTCGCGTGGCGGCAGCTTCGTTGAACGGCTGCCTGTCGCAGGGTCATGGTCACACGGCTTTACGGGCAGGGCAAGGGGAATAGGTGACAGGCGGGGCTGCTGCATGATCTCGGTTCAGTTGAAATCGACGATCTGTCATGTGCAAATGCCGGCTCCGGGCGGAGGGCCGCATGGACGATGGAGGACAAGCATGGCGAAGCATGGTCCGAAGGAGGAAAATGTCTCTCTTTCCCGGTTGATAGATGGAAGGATCAGGGAACTGGGCGATTGGCGGGGGGAGACGCTGGCCCGCGTCCGGGCTCTGATTCACAGGGTCGATCCCGAAGTGGTCGAGGAGTGGAAGTGGAGAGGGGTTCCTGTGTGGTCGCACGCGGGAATTATCTGCACGGGCGAGACATACAAGAACGCCGTGAAACTGACCTTCGCGAAGGGGGCCTCGCTTGAAGATCCCTCGGGTATCTTCAACGCCAGTCTGGAAGGCAACTTAAGGCGCGCAGTCGACTTCCATGAAGGTGACGAGGTCGATGAAGAGGCGCTGGGGGCGCTCGTCCGGGCCGCCGTGAAATTGAACATGTCGGCGCGGGCGAGCGCCCGTGCCGGACGGAAATCGGGAAGCGCCTGAGGAAGAGGATGCCCATAGCGCACTGGAGGCGGCCCCGCTTGCTTCAAAAGTAAAAAAGCCCGGCGCGGGGCCGGGCTTTCGGGAGTCTTTTGAATCGCTTGCGCCGGTCAGCTCAGGCTTGCCGTGAAGCGCTGGATGCGGGTGCAGGCTTCCTCCAGAAGTTCGTCCGAGGTTGCGTAGGAGATGCGGAAGTTCGGACCGAGCCCGAACGCCGTGCCGAACACCACCGCGACGCCTTCCGCCTCCAGAAGCTCGGAAGCGAAGGTTTCGTCATTGTCGATCACCTTGCCCTCCTTCGTCTTCCTGCCGATCAGCTCGGCGCAGGAGGGGTAGACGTAGAAGGCGCCTTCCGGCGAAGGGCAGGAGATGCCGCGCGCCTGGTTGAGCATCGAGACCACGAGGTCGCGACGCGCCTGAAACACCGCCTTGTTGCTGGCGATGAAGTCCTGCGGGCCATTCAGCGCCTCGACGGAAGCCCACTGTGCGATGGTGCATGCGCCGGATGTCTGCTGGCCCTGAATCATGTCCATGGCCTTGATGAGTTGGATGGGGCCTGCGGCATAGCCGATGCGCCAGCCGGTCATGGCATAGGCCTTGGACACGCCGTTCATGGTCAGCGTGCGCTCGTAGAGGTTGGGCTCCACCTCGGCGATGGTCCGGAACACGAAGTCGCCATAGGTCAGGTGCTCGTACATGTCGTCGGTCAGCACCCACACCTGCGGGTGCTTCAGGAGTACGTCGGCCAGCGCGCGCAGTTCGGCTTCGGTATAGGCCGCGCCCGAGGGGTTGGACGGCGAGTTCATCACCAGCCACTTGGTCTTCGGGGTGATCGCCTTCTCCAGCGCCTCGGCGGTCAGCTTGAAGCCGTTGTCGATGGAGGTCTCCGCGAAGGCCGGTGTTCCGCCGCACAGCGCCACCATTTCGGGGTAGCTCACCCAGTAGGGGCGCGGGATGATGACCTCGTCGCCGGGGTTCAGCGTCGCCATGAAGGCGTTGAACAGGATCTGCTTGCCGCCGGTGCCGACGATGGTCTGCTCCGGCCTGTAGTCGAGATTGTTCTCGCGCTTGAACTTCTTCGCGATCGCTTCCCGCAGCGGAGCGATGCCCGACACGGGGGGGTATTTGGTCTCGCCGCGGCGGATAGCCTCGATGGCCGCATTCTTGATGTTGTCCGGCGTGTCGAAATCCGGCTCTCCCGCACCGAGCCCGATCACGTCGCGTCCCGCATTTTTCAGCTCGCGCGCTTTCTGCGTCACCGCGATGGTCGCGGAAGGCTTCACGCGGGAAAGGGCGTCGGCAAGAAAGGCCATTGGAACGTCTCCGATATATGGCTGGACGGGGAAAATGCTGCACGTCTCTAATGTCGCATCAGGCGTTGCAGCGCAAGCATTGTTCGTTGCTCCAGCCCTCCGCCGGCGTAATTCGCAGGCGGTCCGGCCAATGCCGGTTAAGCCGGCTTTAAGCGTTTTCATGACAGGCTGGCTCGATGCGGACGTATGAACGGAAGATCTGAAAGGTGGCGCTGAGGGCCGGACTGGATCATATCGAGCGCGAGGAGGACGGAACCGCTATCGGGCGGTGGGGCCTTTTCATGCTCAGGAGCGCATTCCAGCCCATTTTTGCGTTCCATGAGGGCAAGCTTCGCATCGATGCCTTCGAGGCGCTCATCCGGCCATTCCGCGACGGGGAGCAGGAATCCCCTCCCGCGTTCTTCGCGACCTGCAATGCCAGCGACAGGCTGCAGGTCGAAGAACTTACCCGCACCTTGCATCTGCTCAACGCCGGTGTGTGCCTTCCCGCCGACGTGTCGCTGTTCATCAACATCGATCCTTCGGTTTTCACGGATCAGGCCATTGGCGACAATACGCTGCGCAACATGCGGCTGGTGCTGAACAGCGTGGGGATAGAGCCTGCCCGTGTCGTCTGCGAGGTAACGGAAAATCCGACCGGCTCGCCACAGGCGTTTTTCAACTTCATTGCAGGGTTGCGCGGCAACGGTTTCCGTATCGCCGTCGACGACTATGGTGCGGACGAGTCCGACATCGACCGCATCAAGGAACTGATGCCCGACATCGTAAAGTTCGATGCGCTGTGGATCAACCGGCTCATGGAATCCGATGCCGGATTCGCGTTGCTGTCGACCATGGTCAGGTCGTTCGAGGAGCAAGGCATCCGCACGGTGTTTGAAGGGATCGAGGAAGAGTGGCAGATCGAGCTTGCCGAGAAATCCGGCGCCTCGATGGTACAGGGATTCGTGCTCGCCAGACCCCAGATCGCATCGCGCGAGATGAGAAGCCGGGAGCCTGCGCAACTTTCCGATCCACAGACGCCGGAAGTCCCTGCGCCTTCCCGTTCGAAATCCGCACCGGGGGCAAGGACATTCGGGCGGCGGGTGGCGAGATGACGACGGGCAGCAACAGGCGCCGTCTCGTGACCGACGCCATATTCGCCGACGAGATCGGCGTCGAATATGCGATCCATGACGAATTCCGTCTCCGCAGCGCCTACCAGCCGATCTTCGCTCCTCGTGGCGATCTGCTGCGCATGGTGGGCATGGAGGCGTCCGTCGAAGCGCATCGGCAGGGCGGAACCGTTTATCCGCGCGTATTTCTCGATACGATCGGACCTCACGAGCGGGGCTATATCGATGCACTGTGCCGGGCGCTCCATATTCGCAACTTCCGCAATCTCGGCCTCGACAATGTCAGGCTTTTCTTCGGGTTCGAAAGCGACATCGACGCGGAAGACGGCACGATCGCCGAACTGAGGCAGATGTCGGGCCGGCTGGAGGAACTGGGCCTGCATCCGCGCATGCTCATGTGCCAGATGGATGCGCGGTACGGCCTCGACGCGGATCTGCCCGGCGAAGTGGCGCGTGAAATGCGCGCGACGGGGCTTGGGGTGGTCCTTGCCGGTTTCGGCGTTGCGGAAGGCGGCGAGGCGCTTCTCAATCTCGTCAAGCCCGATGTCGTGCGCATCGACGGGCCCCTGTTTGCGCTGCTGTGTTCCTATCCGGCCGCCGGCCGCCTGTTCGGCAGGCTGGTTGCGATGCTGAAGACCGGCGGCACGCAGGTCCTGGTGGATGGCATCGCCACACCACGCCAGTTGCAGGTCGCGCTGGATGCCGGCGTGGATCTTGTGCAAGGCACCCTGTTGTCGAAGCCGCTTCCCGCCGGGGCGTTCTTCGATCGGGGACCGCTGGTGACGGGACAGCTTCTGTCGCGTGCCGGATCGGGAAACTGATGCGCTTCGCAAGCCGGGATACGTACCGCAGCATCTGAAGTTCACTCCACCCTTCCATCGTTGCGCAATGAACTGCCGGTCCATCGCATCGGGGCGAGTATATGCGAGCCGGGGA
Organism: Aquamicrobium defluvii; assembly: GCF_004363725.1. Lineage (GTDB taxonomy): Bacteria > Pseudomonadota > Alphaproteobacteria > Rhizobiales > Rhizobiaceae > Mesorhizobium > Mesorhizobium defluvii. The sequence goes on from NZ_SNZF01000024.1 coordinate 27,850, forward strand.
GGGCGGGGAAAAATCAGCGATGCGTTGCCCGCAGGCACGAAAAAAGGCGGGACAAAGCCCGCCTTTTCATAGTCGATCTGACCGTTCATAGCCGATCTGACCGGGTGGTCGATCTGACCGGGGGTCGATCTGGTCAGGGGCCTGACAGGGAGCTTTCTGGCCGGGCCGGCAGGCAATCTGCTGCTTCGGCTGATCGGTTTCTTCAAGCTCCGGCGCGCTTCTCCCGCGACCGCCAGTACATCCGTGGCTTGCCGCGCGATCCGGGTCGGAAACCCGGCGCGCGCCCGCGCAGGATCAGGCCGCCTGAAGAGATCCAGCGGACGACTTGCCGGTGCGGCGGTCCTGCTCGATCTCAAAGCTTACCTTCTGTCCGTCGGCGAGCTCGGTAAGACCGGCGCGCTGCACGGCAGAGATGTGGACGAAAACGTCCGGGCCACCATTGTCAGGCTGGATGAAACCGTAGCCCTTGGTAGCGTTGAACCACTTGACGGTTCCAGTTGCCATTTGCGTATTCCTTCAGGTTCGCTGCTTTGGTCTGTGACCGGAAAGCCATCCGGCCGGTGGTATCGAAATTTTGGAGATAGACGGCAGCAAGCTCTTAGGAACGCGCGGCCCGGATCGATCGGCCGAAAATATCAACGGAACGCATATAGCGATTGCTTGCGGCCAAAACAAGGGGCTGCGATAAACGGGATTCTGCCATCCTGCGGAACAAGATCCGCCGGGATCGCGTTTCAAAAGCCTCTCGAGGCGGAGGATGCCATGAAAATCTTTCCTCTCTGCAAGATCGCTTTCGCCGGTCTGGGGTTGTGCCTGATCGCGGCGCAGGCGCAGGCAATTTCCCGCTACGACCCGACGCGCATGAGCTGCGACGGCGTGCAGGCCCGCGTGGCGCGCGAGGGAGCGGTGATCCTGCGCTACAGCTCGGCGCGCAATCCGAACCTGCCGATCTACGACCGCTACGTCAGCGACAGCCGCTTCTGCCCGGCCGGACAGGTGCGCGCACGCGCCTATGTGCCGAGCGCGGATGCGCGTTCGTGCCCGGTCTACAAGTGCAAGCAGCCGGAGTTCGAGCGGCGCGGCCGTATCTGGCGCTTCGGCCGGGACTGACATTCAAAACCCGAACGAGGTCTGTGCCGGCGGCGGCGGGCCGACACGGACGCCTTCAAGTTCGAGCATCTTTTCCTTGGTCGCCGCGCCGCCGGGCGCGGAAAAGCCGCCGATCCTGCCGCCTGCCGCAACGATGCGGTGGCAGGGCACCACCAGCGGAACCGGGTTGGCGCCGAGCGCCGCGCCGGTTTCGCGCGCCATGCCCTCGTGCCCGGCGCGCCGGGCGAGTTCCCCGTAGGTGACGACTTCGCCGAAACGCAGGCGGCGCGCGGCCGCGTAGATGTCGAGGCGGAAGGCGTCCACGCCGGCAAGATCGACCGGGACTTCGGAAAAATCGACGTTGTTCCCGGCGAAATAGGTTTCGATGCGGGAAACCAGCTTCGCCACCCAGCCTGGGGGCTGTTCCGCCAGCGGACCGTGGCCCGCCAGACGCCGTTCGACGCGTGCGCGGCTTTTTTCCGGGAGGCACAGGCGCGTGATGCCCGCCGCACCCCAGGCGAAGCCGGAAAAGCCAAGGTTTGTAAGGAAGACCGCGTGCCCGGCGGCTGCCATTCCGGAGGTGTCTTCGGCGGGATTGTTACACATTGTCATATTATCTCATTCGACGGGCCGTCCCACCACCCGAAAACCATGCACCCGCAGGTTGCCCGGTGGAATCGGCTGGTGTAAGGAGCGATCAACCGAACAACGGACTTCGAACCGCTCTTGCCAGCGAAGCTCAAAATCGTCGCCTTCGGCATGGTGCTTGCAGCGCTTGGCGTTTCCGGCTGCACGACCACCTCGCAGACCACGCAAAACTTTGCCGAGACGAGCGAAGCCGATGCCGACGCCGGCTTCGTGATGCCGTTGCCGGAGACGGTGGCGGTCCTGCCCGAGAGCGCCTTTGCCGATGGCTCGCGCAGCGCCGATCTGGCCGCCCTGCCGGCACCCTCGCAGCCCGGCGAAGCGGCCCCGGTGATGGCGCTTGCGCCGCAGTCCGCCGCATCCCCGATCCAGCTTGCTTCCGCAGCCGCGATGCCGCGCGCGGAGCCGGCGGTGCTGACCACGGCCACCGATGCGGCACCCGCCCCGCGCGGCCATGTCGACGGGCTGATCGCCAAATACGCCAATGTCTACGGCCTGCCGGAGCAGTTCGTGCGCCGCGTGGTGAAGCGCGAAAGCACCTTCAACCCGAAAGCCTACAATAACGGCCATTGGGGCCTGATGCAGATCAAGCACGCGACGGCGCGCGGCATGGGCTATGACGGCCCGGCCAACGGATTGCTCGATGCCGAGACCAACCTGAAATATGCGGTGAAATATCTGCGCGGGGCATGGCTGGTGGCCGATGGCGATGAAAACCGCGCCGACCGGCTCTATCAGACCGGCTATTACTACCACGCCAAGAAGCGCGGAATGCTGGAAATCACCGGCCTCGGCAAGGACCGCAAGCGCCGCCGCGACCCGGCTGCCGCCACTCCGGCGCTTCTGGTGGAAACACCGCAACAGGTCGAGCTGCCGGTCGCGCTGAACTGATCCTTCCGTCATTGCTGTCCGTTTCTTCCGTGCGTGTGCTGGCATGGGCTGTGCGTGTGCGTTGCCACGCCCGGAAAACCGTCTGGCCATTGATCGGATCGGGATGACGGGCGGCCGCTCGGTCGCTCATCTGAAGTTTGTGGTGCGGCCTTGCAGCCGCCCGTCCGACGTCCTACCGGGCCCGGCGGGCACGCAGCGCTCGAAGCCCGCGCGACGCCGTTGCCGGCATCCACGCGGAATGGACCGACCCGTTCCCGTCTCCGGTACGGATTGAGCCGGACTGCCGCATTACCGGACAGTCCAGCCTGCGGCGAACCATCGGTCCCTTCGCCAGGCGCTCCCGGTCGGCCCTTGCCCTCACGTTCAGGGTTCGGAGCCGCGTCGTCCCATCCCCCGCCAGCCACCGTCATGACCGGCGGTCCCGCGGGAAGGGCACTGACATGATAAGCGCTGAGGGGAGGGTGGGGATAAAAGCGGGCGCGGAATGCTTGCCACCCATGCAGAGCGGAGTTCCTTATCCTTGCCTGCATCCTCCATCCGTGGCATCAGGGCAGCATGAAATCCGCCGACTGTACCACCTGAACCCGCTTCCGCGTTTTCGACGCGAGAAGCTTCGTGCCGGCTTTCAGCGGAATGCCGGCGGGTTCAGTTATGCCATGACATGTGCGCCAGAGCGGCGGCCAGTCTGGCACCTTCAATGGTACTTTTCTCATGACAAATTTCTTCGAAAGCCCGTTCCGGGGCATCACGCTCGACAGGCAGGTGACCAATCCGAACATCGTCGTCGGCCGCTACAGCTACTATTCGGGCTATTACCACGGCCACAGTTTTGACGACTGCGCCCGCTTTCTGCTTCCCGACGAAGGTGCGGACAGGCTGATCGTCGGCAGCTTCTGCTCGATCGGGTCCGGTGCGGCCTTCATCATGGCGGGCAACCAGGGCCATCGCCACGACTGGATCAGCACCTTTCCGTTCCATTTCATGAACGAGGTGCCGGCCTTTGCCGGTGCCGGGAACGGATATGCCGCCGCCGGCGATACTGTGATCGGCAGCGATGTGTGGATCGGTTCCGAAGCCATCGTCATGCCGGGCGTCTCCATCGGCCACGGGGCGGTGATCGGCACGCGCGCGCTGGTGACGCGGGATGTCGAGCCCTATGCCATCGTCGGCGGAAATCCGGGCAACGTAATCCGCAAGCGCTTCGGCGACGCCGATATAGAGCGGCTGCTGGAAATGGCATGGTGGGACTGGAGCGACGACCGGCTGCATGACGCGATGCCGGTGCTGACCAGCGGCGATGTGGAGGGCCTGTACCGGCATTGGCAGGCTGCCGGACCGGAGCGATAAGGCCGGCGGGGGCTCTATTCGCCCGCCGATGAAGCGAGAAACACGGCCCGCTGCGCCTCGAATGCGCGCCGGAAGGCTGGCCGGGCCTCGCCGCGGGCGACATAGGCCGCAAGGTTCGGATGGTCTTCCAGTAGCCCCGATCCATTCAGCCGGCGCAGCACCGTGACCATCATGAGGTCGCCGGCGCTGAAGGCGCCGTCCAGCCAGCCGCCGTCGCCAAGGCGGCAGGAAAGCTGCGCCAGCCGCACGCGGATGCGGTCCCGGAGGAAGGACAGGCGCTCCTCGCAAAACCACGGCTGGCCATGCTCCACATAAGACGCCTGTTCATGCTCGACGATGGGCGGTTCCACCGTGTTGAGGGCGGCGAAGATCCACATGATCGCGCGGGCCCGGCCATGTTCGCCGCCCGGCAGCAGGCCGGCATGGCGCTCCGCGATATGGAGAACGATCGCGCCGGATTCGAAGAGGACGAGGCCGTCTTCCTCGTAGGTCGGAATCTGCCCGAAAGGCTGGAGCCTGCGGTGCGCGGGCTCCTTCAGGCCGCGAAACGAAACAAGACGGGCATGGTAGGGCTGGCCAGCCTCTTCCAGCGCCCAGCGAACGGGCATGTCGCGTGCGTGCCCGCTGCCCCCATCTGGCGAGCGTTCAAAAACGGTGATGGTTGGGATCATCGCAATGCTCCCTGTGCGGGTGGAAGGAGGCAGGCCGCCAACGGCCATGGGCGGCTATTCGTTGATCTCCGGCTCCACGAGCTTCGCCAGCTTGTGCAGGGAATCCTGCCAGCCGAGATAGCACGCATCCGGCGGGATGATGTCGGGCACGCCTTCCTGCTCGATATTTACCTCGGTGCCCATGGAAACGGCCTTCAGGGTGATGGTGACGCGCATCTCGCCCGGCAGGTTCGGATCGTCGAACGAGTCGGTGTAGACAAGGCGCTCGCCCGGCACGAGATCGACATAGGTGCCGCCGAAGGAATGGCTCCGGCCGGTCGTGAAATTGCGGAAGGACATCCTGTGGCGCCCGCCCGCCTTCGCATCCATCTCATGGACGGTGCACAGGAAGCCATAGGGCGGAAGCCAGCTTGCGATGGCATCGGCTTCGGTGAAGGCGCGATAGACCTTTTCGGGCTTTGTGGCGATCACGCGATGAAGGCGGATTGTGCTGGGCATGTGACTTTCCTCCTGATGTGACTTTACGACTGACGTTCGGCAGCCCCCGGCCCGAAAAGCAGTTTCAGATAGCGTATGAGATGGTCGATGCTGTCGGCGGCGACGGCGGCGCCGCCTTTCGCCTTGGCGAGAATGAAGGCGCCCTGAAGAACGGCCTGCGTGTGCAGCGCCAGCGAAGCGGCGCTCCAGTCCGCCGCAAGAGCGCGATCGCGCATCGCGGCCTCGATGTCGGGTTCAAGGGCCGCCGCATGGTCGCTGATGCTTGCGTTGCATGCCTCGCGGATGGCAGGGGCGGTCTCGTAACTTTCCTGAACCATGGTGCCGACAAGACAGGTGAATTCCGGTACGCCGCCTTGCAGCAGGGCCTTGCGGAACTCCAGATAGCCGATGATGCGCGCCAGCGGATCGGCATGCTCGTGATAGGGGGCCTGCGCGAACAGCGCGCCGGTGATCTGCGACCAGTGGTTCGCCGCAGCGACGCCAAGCTCTTCCTTGCTTTTGAAATGATGGAAGAACGCGCCCTTGGTGACGCCTGCCGCCGCGCACAATTCGTCAACTGAGGTGGCCGAGTAGCCCTTGGTGCGGATCACGGACAGGGCTGCATCCAGCAGTTTTTGCCTGGCATCCTGTCTGGTGGCGACCTTCGGCATGGTGTTCTCCCTTGAAAATATACATACCGACCAGTTGGTATGTTGTCAACTGAAGACGTTGGAGGCGGGTGCGGGTTATCCGTCAGCGGAAAGGGGATGCGTTCGCCCGAGGCATTGCGGAAGGCATTGGGACGCAGGAGACGACGCGCGGATGGCTGCGAGCGCAGCCGGCATCAGGTCAGGGCCTGCCGTTCCGGCCGGGCCCTGTTCCGGTCACGCCATGTTGCGGGGCTCAATGAGGTTACGCGGCGAAATTCGCGATTGAAGTTGGATTTGGTCTGAAAGCCGGAGTCCAGCATGGCCGTCGTGACGGAAACGTCGGGCCGCAGCAGCAAGCGGCAAGCTTCCGCGATCCTGTGATCGTTGATGTATTGCGAAACGTTCTTGCCAGCCATGCGGTTGATCGCGCCGGAAATCTGTCTCGCAGGAAGGCCGGCACGACGCGCCAGCCGCGAAAGCGTCAGGTTGTCGTCGAGATAGAGCTTATGTTCGGCGAGCAGGCGCTCGACGCGGTCGAGGACCTCCCTGTCCAGTTCGGCGCAGGCGGTCTGGACGGGCTCCTGCGCCGGCTCGGGGAAGGCTTTCGCGCCTGCGGCGACAAGGGTGGTTGCGCCGATCATCAAGAGGCCGAGCAGGCTGCCGTTGCCGGCGATCAGAGCGGCATGATCGCCCCGCGTCCATTCGAAATCCAGCCAGATCGTCAGATCGAACAGTGCGGACATGCAGAGTGCGGCGGCCGCCATGACGAGCGCCCGGTGGGCGGCGACTGCCCTGTCGAAGCGTGCTTCGTCGAGCGAGTCCGGCCCGCGCCGCCCAAGCTGCAACAGCGCGATGGCATAGCCGAGGAACAGCGCGACCAGCGCAATGTCGATGGACTGGGGGGCGGTGACCAGAAGCAATGCGATGGCCACGGGCGGCAGCCAGTGCAGCCATGAATTCGCCTCGGGCTCCGCATCGTTGCGCGCGATCAGGCAGCGGAAGCTCGCCAGCGTGAGCGGCGGCACACACGCCGCCAGAACGGGCAGAACATAGCGCAGGACCGTTAGATCGTAGCCCCAGCGCAATCCAACCAGAAAGGTCTGGGTGGCGCACAGGGCGATGAGGGCCAGAAATGGCCGATTGGCCTTTCCCTGATCGGTCGTGCGTAACAGCGCCGCCAGCAGGATCAGCAGCAGCAATGCGACGACGAAAGGCAGTGGAACGAAGATCATCTGACGTGAGTGGCCTGGCAATCGGATGTCGATAATGGCCCGGATCGCGATCGGGAACGACCTGAATCGCGATCGAGGAGGCATCGGAAGCGCAACGCCTGCAATTTGCTCCCGTCCTTTCAACACGGGAAACCAACATGTTCAATATCCAAACGTTCTGCGCCGCTGCATTCGCGGCCGCGCTGGCCACCCCCTCCATGGCGGCCGATGTCGGCGTGCGCCAGATTTCACTCACTGCTGCCCCGACCGATTACGGCCGTGATCTGCATGTGACCGTCTGGTATCCCGCCGAGGGCGGCGGCGAGCCGGTCATGATTGGCGCCAACAGGGTGTTCGAGGGCGCGCCGGCAGTGCCCGACGCGCCACCGGCAAAGGGCCGGTTCCCGCTGGTGGTTCTGTCGCACGGCTCGGGCAGCCGCGTTCAGGGCATGAGCTGGCTGGCGACCGAACTCGCCGAGGCGGGGTTCGTCGTGGCCGGTCCGAACCATCCCGGCACGACCAGCGGCTATTCGACACCGGGCGACACCCCGAAATTGTGGCAGCGAACGGCGGATCTGTCCGCCGTGATCGACAGGCTGACTGGTGACGGGCAATGGCAGGGCCTTGTCGATGCCGACAGGATCGGGGTCGTCGGCTTTTCGCTTGGCGGTGCGGCGGCCATGCTGAGCGTCGGCGCGCGCGCCGATCTGGAAGCCTATGCGCGCTATTGCGATGCGTATGAGGAGTGGGACTGCGCCTGGTATGCGGGCGGCATCGGCTATGTGAACGATGCGCGGGTGAAGGTCGGCAAGGTGGATCTGCGCACCATCGACAAGGAGCTGTTCCAGCAGTCGAATCTCGATCGCCGCATCAAATCCGCCGTGCTCGTCGATCCGGGTCTGGCGCGGGCCTATGACGCTCAGAGCCTGAAGGAGATTTCCATTCCGATGAGCTTCATCAATCTGGGAAGCGCCGGCACCGTTCCGCCTGGCGTGATCGCCGACAGACTGGCTACGCTGACGCCGAACGGGACCTACGCCGCAGTCGCGGACGCCGTCCATTACAGCTTCCTGCCGGAATGCAGGGAAGGTGCTGCCGAGATTCTGAGATCGTCCGGGGAGGACGAGCCGATCTGCGAGGATGGCGGCGCGAGGTCGCGCGCCGATATTCATGCCGAACTGGTGCGGCTGATACGCGGCGATCTGGAACGTACGCTCAAGGACGGGCGCTGAACGCTTACGGAGCGCCGGCGAGATCAGTGGAATCATCGACGTTGCGCGTGAAGCACCCCACCCTTACCTCCCCTTGTGGGGAGGGGTGGGGGCTTTGAAGCGTGGGGGTCTTCAGGTTCCGGCGCGCCTCAGAAATAGTCCTGCAACGGGCGCACTTCGAGGGAGCCGGCCTTGAGGGCGGCGATGGCTTCGGCGACCGCGGCCATGCCGGCCAGCGTGGTGTAATAAGGCACCTTCTGCATCAGCGTGGCGCGGCGCAGCGACTTGGAGTCCGACACCGCCTTCTGGCCGTCCGTGGTGTTGAAGACGATCTGCACCTGACGGTTGCGGATGGCGTCCTCGATGTGGGGGCGGCCTTCGAGCACCTTGTTGATCTTTTCCGCCGCGACGCCGTTCTCGGCGAGGAAGCGCTGGGTGCCGCCGGTGGCCAGCACGCGGAACCCCTGTCCGGCGAGACGGCGCACCGGCTCAAGCACGCCCTGCTTGTCGTCGTCGCGCACCGAGACGAACAGCGTGCCGGAGCGCGGCAGGTCGACGCCGGCGCCGAGCTGCGCCTTGGCGAAGGCCAGCGCATAGTCGCGGTCGAGGCCCATGACCTCGCCGGTCGACTTCATCTCCGGGCCGAGCAGGATGTCGACGCCGGGGAAGCGCGAGAAGGGGAACACGGCTTCCTTGACCGCGATGTGGCCGGGATTGCGCGCGTTCGGCTTCTCGCCATAGTGGGCGAAGGCGGCGTCCAGCGTCTCGCCGGCCATGATGCGGGCGGCGACCTTGGCGATGGGCTTGCCGACCGTCTTGGCGACGAAAGGCACGGTACGGCTGGCGCGCGGGTTCACTTCCAGCACATAGATGGTGCCGTCCTTGATGGCGTATTGCACGTTCATCAGGCCGCCGACATTGAGCGCCTTGGCAAGCGCGGCCGTCTGGCGTTCGAGTTCGTCGACGATCTCGTCGGAAAGCGAGTGGACGGGGAGCGAGCAGGCCGAGTCGCCCGAATGGATGCCGGCTTCCTCGATATGCTCCATGATGCCGGAGACATAGACGTCCTTGCCGTCGCACAGGCAGTCGACATCGACCTCGATGGCGCCTGACAGATAGGTGTCGAACAGGAGCGGGTTCTTGCCGAGCAGCGTGTTGATCTGGCCGGTCTTGTCGTTCGGGTATTTCTGCTTGATGTCTTCCGGCACCAGCTCGGGCACGGTGTCGAGCAGGTAGGTTTGCAGCATCGCCTCGTCATGGATGATCTGCATGGCGCGGCCGCCCAGCACGTAGGAGGGGCGCACCACCAGCGGGAAGCCCAGCTCGCCGGCCACGGTGCGGGCCTGCTCGACCGAATAGGCGATGCCGTTCTCGGGCTGGGTGAGGTCGAGCTTCTGGAGCAGCTTCTGGAAGCGGTCGCGGTCCTCGGCGAGGTCGATCATGTCGGGCGAGGTGCCGAGGATCGGGATGCCGTTCTTCTCCAGAGCCTCGGCCAGCTTGAGCGGGGTCTGGCCGCCGAACTGGACGATGACGCCGACAAGTTCGCCGCGCGACTGCTCCAGCCTGAGGATCTCGATGACATCCTCGGCGGTGAGCGGCTCGAAATAGAGGCGGTCGGAGGTGTCGTAGTCGGTCGAGACCGTCTCCGGGTTGCAGTTGATCATGATCGACTCGTAGCCGGCCTCGTTGAGCGCGAAGCAGGCATGGCAGCAGCAATAGTCGAACTCGATGCCCTGGCCGATGCGGTTGGGGCCGCCGCCGAGGATCACGACCTTCTTGGCGTCCGACACGCCGGCCTCGTTGGCGGGGCTGCCTGCGAAAGGCTGCTCATAGGTGGAATACATATAGGCGGTGGGCGAGGCGAACTCGGCGGCGCAGGTGTCGATGCGCTTGTAGACCGGGTGGACGGAAAGCGAATTGCGCAGATGCGCGACCTCCTTCGGCTTGGTGCCGGTGAGGGAGGCGAGGCGGGCGTCGGAGAAGCCCATGGCCTTCAGCATGCGCATATTGGCGGCATCCTGGGGAAGGCCATGCTCGCGGATGCGGGCTTCCATGGCGATGATGCCGGCGATCTGCTCCAGGAACCACGGGTCGATCTTGCACATGGCGTGCACGTCTTCCAGCGAGGTGCCCATGCGGATGGCCTGCGCCACCATGCGCAGACGGTCGGGCGTCGGCGTGCCGAGGGCTGCGCGGATGGCGTTCTTGTCGTCGCCGTGACCGACGCCGGGGATCTCGATCTCGTCGAGGCCGGTGAGGCCGGTTTCCATGCCGCGCAGCGCCTTCTGCAACGATTCCTGGAAGGTGCGGCCGATTGCCATGACCTCGCCCACCGACTTCATGGCGGTGGTCAGCGTCGGCTCCGCGCCGGGGAATTTCTCGAAGGCGAAGCGCGGGATCTTGGTGACGACGTAATCGATGGTCGGCTCGAAGGAGGCGGGCGTGGCGCCGCCGGTGATGTCGTTGTCCAGCTCGTCCAGGGTGTAGCCGACGGCGAGCTTGGCGGCGATCTTGGCGATGGGAAAACCGGTGGCCTTGGAGGCGAGCGCCGACGAGCGCGACACGCGCGGGTTCATCTCGATGACGACGAGGCGGCCATCGGCCGGGTTGACGGCGAACTGGACGTTGGAGCCGCCGGTCTCGACGCCGATCTCGCGCAGCACCGCGATCGAGGCGTTGCGCATGATCTGGTATTCCTTGTCGGTCAAGGTCAGCGCCGGCGCGACGGTGATCGAGTCGCCTGTGTGGACGCCCATCGGGTCGATGTTCTCGATCGAGCAGATGATGATGCAGTTGTCCGCCTTGTCGCGGACGACCTCCATCTCATACTCCTTCCAGCCGAGCACGCTTTCCTCGATCAGGACCTCGGTGGTGGGGGAGGCGTCGAGGCCGGACTGGACGATGGCGAAGAATTCCTCGCGGTTGAAGGCGATGCCGCCGCCGGTGCCGCCGAGCGTGAAGGAGGGGCGGATGATGGCGGGCAGGCCGACCGCATCGAGCGCCTGCGCGGCCACGCCCATGGCGTGCGAGACATAGCGCTGCTTGCGGTCGCCTTCGCCGAGGTTCCAGCTCGTTTCGAGGGCGTCGAGCTCCTTGTCGGACGCGCCGGACGCCTTGAGCGCGGCGCGCTCGGCCTCGTGCTTCTTGCGGTCGGCGTCCTTGACCTCGGTGGCGTTGGCCAGCATCGACTTCGGCGTCTCGAGCCCGATCTTGGCCATCGCCTCGCGGAACAGGGCGCGGTCCTCGGCCTTGTCGATGGCGTGGGCGTCGGCGCCGATCATCTCGACATTGTAGCGCTCCAGCACGCCCATGCGGCGCAGCGACAGTGCGGTGTTGAGCGCCGTCTGGCCGCCCATGGTGGGCAGCAGCGCATCCGGGCGCTCCCTGGCGATGATCTTGGCGACGACTTCCGGTGTGATCGGCTCGATATAGGTGGCGTCGGCCAGTTCCGGGTCGGTCATAATGGTGGCCGGATTGGAGTTGACCAGAATGACGCGGAAGCCTTCCTCGCGCAGCGCCTTGCACGCCTGCGTGCCGGAATAGTCGAACTCGCATGCCTGGCCGATGACGATGGGGCCGGCACCGATGATCAGGATGGATTTGATATCGGTGCGTTTTGGCATGGCATGGTCCGTTGTGGCTGTGCACGCGAAACACCGGCGCCGGGTTTCCGGGTCGGTTCACGCTGCGTGGATTCTCAGTATCAGGCTAAGGGGGCCTTATAGGGGAGAGTTCGAACCGATGTAACCCCGAAAAATGCATGTTTGCCCAGCCAATGCGCATGGCTGGGCAAAAGGCACTGCCGGTTTTCGAGCCAGGGGCCGGGCTAAGCGCGTTGGCCGGGCGCGCGGGACCCGGAGCGGAACATTCCGCCCCGCCCGCGCGTTGCCAGAGGGGCAAGAATGGCCATGACTCCATCGGGACGATAAGCTATTTATCGGCCGAAGAGATGGCGCAGGCAAAGCCTGCCATGAGATGAGGAACGCGCATGCGCTGGAGAGGCCGTCGCCAGAGCGACAATATCGACGATCAGCGCGGGCAGGGCGGCTTCGGCAGACCCGGAAACATCGGCACCGGTCCCGGCCGCATCCGCATCCCGGTCGGCGGACGCGCCGGCGGCGGCGGCATCTCCACCATCGTCATCCTCGTCGTGCTGTTCTTCGCGCTGAAAGCCTGCGGCATCGATCCGATGCAGGTGCTGACCGGCGGTGGCGGCGGTCTGCTGCCGGGCGAGGACAGCGGCCGCGTCACCTCCAGCGAGCCGGGTTCCGGCTCCGTGCGCAACGACGAGATGAGGCAGTTCGTGGCCACCGTGCTGGCCGAGACGGAAGATGTGTGGAACGGCATCTTCCAGGCCAATGGGCTGACCTATCAGGAGCCGCAACTGACCCTGTTCGACGGCCAGATCCGTTCGGCCTGCGGTTTCGCCTCCTCGGCTTCCGGGCCCTTCTACTGCCCGGCCGACAAGAAGGTTTATCTCGACACCTCGTTCTTCCGCCAGCTTTCGCAGCAATTCGGCGCCTCCGGCGATTTCGCGGAAGCCTATGTCATCGCCCACGAGGTCGGCCACCACGTGCAGAACCTGATCGGCGTGCTGCCGAAGTTCAACCAGATGCGCCAGCGCATGAGCGAGCAGGAAGCGAACCACATGTCGATGCAGGTCGAGCTTCAGGCCGATTGCTTCGCCGGCGTGTGGGGGCACTACACCGCGCAGAAGGGCATTCTGGAAGAGGGCGATCTGGAAGAAGCGCTGAACGCCGCCCAGCAGATCGGCGACGACACGCTGCAAAAGCGCACGCAGGGCTATGTGGTGCCCGAGACCTTCAATCATGGCACCTCCGCCCAGCGCCAGAAATGGTTCGCCCGCGGGTATCAAAGCGGCAAGCTTTCCGACTGCGACACGTTCAACAACCCGATCTGACGCTACTGCCGCAGCGGTTGTCCGGTTGCGAGACCGGAGCCACGCACATACCGCCGGAATGCTTCGGGCTCACTTTGCGGCAGCTGGTGTCAGCATGAGAAGTTTTTAGGTGTTCCCTTATTGTTCCAGATTGGCGGCAAGCCTATAAGGAGCGGCCCGCTTTCCGGCGAAGGGAGGACACGCAATGGTGGACACCGCCACGGCACGGCGCGGGCTTGCCCTCGTCTTCACCATATTGCTGCTCGACATCATCGGCTTCGGCATCATCATGCCGGTGCTGCCGGCTTTCCTGCAGGAATTGTCGGGCGTGGACGTGAGCGTGGCGGCGCGCGAGGGCGGATGGCTTTTGTTCGTCTATGCGGCCATGCAGTTCGTGTTCGCGCCGGTGATCGGCAATCTCTCGGATCGCTTCGGACGCCGGCCCGTCCTGCTGGCCTCGGTGTTCACCTTCGCCATCGACAACCTGATCTGCGCCATCGCATGGTCCTATCCGATGCTGTTCATCGGCCGCGTTCTGGCCGGCATCAGCGGCGGCAGCCATTCGACGGCCTCGGCCTTCATCGCCGATGTCAGCACAGACGAGAACCGGGCGCGCAACTTCGGGCTGCTGGGCATCGCCTTCGGCGTCGGTTTCGTCATCGGGCCTGTGCTGGGCGGCATCCTTGGCGAATTCGGTCCCCGCGTTCCCTTCTGGTTCGCGGCGGGACTGGCCTTCGTCAATTTCATCGTCGCCTTCTTCTTCCTGCCCGAAACGCTGGAGGCCAAGCATCGCCGGCCCTTCGAGTGGCGGCGGGCAAGCCCGCTCGGGGCGCTGCGGCAGATGCGCAACTATCCGGGCATCGGCTGGCTGGGGCTGGTGTTCTTCCTGATGATGCTCGGCCACATGGTCTACCCTTCGGTGTGGGCCTTCGTCAGCGACTACCGCTATGGCTGGAGCGAACGCCAGATCGGCCTCTCGCTGGGGCTGTTCGGCCTGTGCGGCGCCGTGGTCATGGCAACCGTGCTGCCGCGCGTGGTGCCGGTGCTGGGCGAATGGCGGACGGCGGCCGTCGGGCTTTCGTTCACGGCAATCGCCGCCTTCGGCTATGCGGCGGCCTGGAAGGGATGGATGGTCTATGCGGTGATCGTGGCGACCTGCCTGGAAGCCCTGTCCGAACCGCCGCTGCGCAGTCTTGCGGCGGCGAAGGTCCCGCCATCCTCGCAGGGCGAGTTGCAGGGGGCGATCACCAGCCTGTTCTCCATCACCGCGATCATCGCGCCGCTGCTCTACACGAACATCTTCTCGTGGTTCACCGGACCCGAAGCGCCGGTGGAATTCGGCGGCGCTTCCTATGTGGTGGCCGGCGTGTTCCTGAGCGGTGCGCTTTTGGTGCTGGTGACGAAAGTGCGGGTGCCGCAAGGAAAAACGGCGGCCATGAAGGCCGCCGCGAAAAGCTGATCGTTTTCCTGCCGCGGTTCAGGCCGGATTTCGGGCCCGGATTTCAGGCTTGATCATTTCATCGTTTCACGGGATCGATGAAATGATCTATCTTCTTGTTTATACTGCATTTATGCGACGCCAAATATTTCCATTTGGCTGCAAAATGCTCTAGGACTTCAGGCCCGCTCGGCCAGCGCCGGCTCACCCTTGCGCTCGCGGATGAGGTTGGCGAAGCGGCGGAAGAGGTAATGCGAATCCTGCGAGCCCGGCGAGGCTTCCGGGTGGTGCTGCACCGAGAACACCGGCCTGCCGACGATGGCGATGCCGCAGTTCGAGCCGTCGAACAGGGAGACATGGGTTTCCTTCACGCCTTCCGGCAGCGAGGCGGTGTCGACCGCGAAGCCGTGGTTCATCGACACGATCTCGACCTTGCCGGTGGTGTGATCCTTGACCGGATGGTTGGCGCCGTGATGGCCCTGATGCATCTTGACCGTGTTGCCGCCGGTGGCAAGCGCCAGGATCTGGTGGCCGAGGCAGATGCCGAAGATCGGAATGTCGGTTTTCAGCAGTTCGCGCAGCGTCGGCACGGCATATTCGCCGGTGGCTGCCGGGTCGCCGGGGCCGTTGGAGAGGAAGATGCCATCCGGCTGAAGGGCAAGGATGTCCTGCGCCGACGCAGTGGCGGGCACCACCGTGACCTTCGCGCCAAGGCCGGCCAGCAGGCGCAATATGTTGCGCTTGACGCCGAAATCGACGGCGACGATGTGCATGGACGGCTCGCCCTGCTCGCCATAGCCTTCGTTCCACACCCACGGCGTTTCCTGCCACAGGCTCGACTGGCCGCTGGTGACGTCCTTCGCGAGGTCGAGGCCGACGAGGCCCGACCAGCCGGCCGCCTTCTTCTTCAGCGCTGCGACGTCGAAATCGCCGTCCGGCGCATGGGCGATGACGGCATCGGCCACGCCCTTGTCGCGCAGCAGCGCGGTGAGCGCGCGGGTGTCGATGCCCGACATGGCGACGATGCCGCGCTTCTTCAGCCATTCGTCGAGACCGCCGGAGGCGCGGTAGTTGGAAGGGGTGGAGATGTCGGCCTTGAAGATGGCGCCGACAGCGCCGGCGCGCGAGATGGGCGCCAGACTTTCCTCGTCCTCGTCGTTGACGCCGACATTGCCGATATGCGGGAAGGTGAAGGTGACGATCTGGCCGGCATAGGAGGGATCGGTGAGGATTTCCTGATAGCCGGTGAGCGCGGTGTTGAAGCAGACCTCGCCGATCGCCTCGCCGGCAGCGCCAAGGCCGCGCCCCTCGATCACCGTTCCGTCGGCAAGGACGAGCAGGGCGGTCGGCTTCTCCGAAACCCAGGGGGCAGTGCTGGCCATGGCGGCGCTCCATCGTGAGGGTTACGCGGACGCACGGCCGGGCAGCCGGGTTCCCGCGGCAAAAGGCACGGGGCGGCGAACCTTCGCGACCTCCGCGCACAAAGTGCTCAGTTCATGCTAAGGCCCCGAGATAGGGGAACGAGCGGGCCCGGTCAACACTGCGCGGAAACTTGCCGCAGCTTTTATGGAAAACCCGCTTCCAGCCACCGGTCACATGCTTTATCTGGACCCATCAAGGAGACGACATCATGCGCGAGCGGCTGAACGAAGAAGTGAAGACGGCGATGAAGGCGGGCGACAAGGCGCGTCTTTCCACGCTGCGGCTGATCCAGGCGGCAATCAAGGACCGCGACATCGCCAATCGCGGCGTCGGCAAGGAGGCCGCAGGCGCCGACGAGCTTGCCCAGCTTCTGGCCAAGATGGTCAAGCAGCGCGAGGATTCGGCAAAAGCCTTCGACGATGGCGGCCGTCCGGAACTGGCGGCCAGGGAGCGCGAGGAGATCGTGGTGATCCGCGATTTCATGCCCCGCCAGATGGACGAGGCGGAAACCGGGGCCGCGATCCGCGCGGCGATTGCCGGGACCGGCGCCGCCAGCGTCAAGGACATGGGCAAGGTGATGGCCGCCCTGCGGGAAAAATATGCCGGCCAGATGGATTTCGGCAAGGCGAGCGGGACGATCAAGAGCCTGCTCAGCTGAATACCAGCGAACGGTGCACGGCCACTCAGGCCGTGACGCCGTCGCCGCAGGCCCATGCGACGGAGTGCGCGCCACGCGCAATGTCGGCGGCGGCATAGACGCCGGGCACCGTGGTTTTTCCTTCAGGGAATCGGTGCGGATGAAGGTTCCGGCCGCATGTTCCTCGATGGCGCAGCCGAGTTTTTGCGCGATGTCGCTGTTGAAGCGCGTGCGCGGGCCGACATAGAGCGCGGCGAGGGGATCGATTCGCCCGTTTTCCAGTGCGATGCCCGAAAGGTTCGGCAGCTTGCCGTGCAGACCCGCCATGATGCGCCGGATGACGACGGGGTTGGTGTCCATGGCCCGTGCCAGCACCTCGGAGGTGACTGGCTTGCTGTGCTCGGCCATGTGCAGGAGGACGTGAAGAACGCCGGAAGGTCTGCTGTCCCGTTCATGTAACTTTATACGTTACATGATGGATTGAACGTCATGGGGCGTGGATTGCCGGTTTCCAGACCGATTCAGGTTTCGCGCTTAAAGGCGTATTTTGCTTGTGATTTGGTCGCGGGAGGGTCGCGTTCCCGCATCAAGCAATAAACCGCCCTGCATGGGTGCAGGGGGGGGCCGTTTTCTGCGAGGCCGGATTTTCCGGCCTGAGGAATCCGGAGGCAGGGCCGCTCAGCTTGCCCGCAGGCGCGAGCCGCGCAGCAGGCCGCGCTCTTCCAGAACCGGATAGACGATGGAGGTCAGCAGCGAGTTGATCTGCTTGAGGTCGCGCAGCGTATCGAGATGGATGGAACTGGTCTCGATCGACTTCAGCGTGCCGTCGCGCAGGCGCAGGAAATGGCTGTTGCTCGCCTCGCGCTCCATGTCGCGCAGCCTGTCCTTCTCCTGGACGAGCTGGCGCGCGGTGTCCGTGTCGCGCGACACCAGAACGTTGAAGGCAAGGCGCGCATTGGCGAGGACGGCGCCGTGGAAGGCGGTGATCTCGCGCCAGCCTTCCGGCGTGAATTCGAGATTCTGCGCCATCTTCTTGCGCACATGCACCAGCATGTTGCGCACGATGATGTCGCCCACCTGCTCCAGCTTGACGCAGGCGCCGATCAGTTCCTGACAACGCAGCGCCTGATCCTCGGTCAGCGGATTGCGGATGAGCTTCGCCAGATAGATCTTGATGGCGGCGTGGCGTTCGTCGACGCGGTCGTCGAGCGCCGCCAGCGCGTTGATCTTGTCCTCGTCCGCACTCTCGTAGAGCTCGATGATGCGCTTGAGCATGATCTCCACTGTCTCGCACACGCGCACCACCTCGCGCGTGGCGTTGGCGAGCGCCTGCGGCGGGCTGGACAGCGCCGATTCCGACAGCGCCGACAGCTCCATCACCTGCATTGGCGTCTCCGGGTCCGGCTTGCCGCCGAGCGCCACGATCTTTTCCGAGGCACGGTAGATGAGGCCGGCCAGCGGCAGGCCGGCGATGAGGATGATGACGTTGAACAGGATGTGGGCGTTGACGATCTGGTCCGACGCGGTCGCGCCGAGGAAATCGATCTGCGGCCTGAAGATCATGACCAGCGCCAGCATCACGATCGAGCCCATGCCGCGCATCAGAAGATTGCCGACCGGCACGATGCGCACGCCGGGCTCGGAATTGCGGGTCAGCATCGGCGCTATGATCGAGGAGCCCAGATTGACGCCCAGCACCAGAACCACGCCAAGCTCCGGCGTGATCAGGCCGCGCCCGGCCATGGTCGCCATCAAAAGCACGGCGGCAATGGAGGACTGGAACAGCCAGGTGATGAGCGCCGCCAGCAGATAGGCGGTGATGGGATCGCTGGAGAAATAGTTGATGATGATCGGCATCAACTCGCTTTCGCGCAGCGGCTCCGAAGCGTGGCCGATCATTTCCAGCGACAGGATGAGCAGGCCGATGCCGACCAGGATGCGGCCCTTCTGGCGCCAGTCGCGGCTTTCCGTGGCCATGAACAGGAACGTGCCGACGATGAGGCAGAGCGGCACCAGCAGGGTGAGATCGTAGGTCAGAAGCTTCGCCACCAGCGCCGAGCCGATCTCGGCCCCGCGCACGGCAAGCTGGCCGGCAAGGCCCGAAACGATGCCCGCGCCGGCGAAGGAACCGACCAGAAGGGTGACGGCGGTGGAGCTTTGCAGCGCAATGGCGAGGCCGGTGCCCGCCAGCACCGCCATGATGGGATTCTGCAAGGTGGCGCGCAGCTTGTGGCGCAGCACGTCGCCATAGGCGCGCTCCACACCCGTCTTCACCAGACGGGTGGCATAGAGCATCAGCGCGACGGCGCCGGCCAGATGGACGAGGACCACCGATCCGGTCATGCATGCCCTCCCGCACGGCAGGAGGCTGCGGCGGCGAGGCGGCGCGGCCACATAGAACAGATTGCGCGGCCGGCGCGCTTGCGGATGCGAATCACATGCATGGCGGGAGTATCCTGTACGGCCTTATATATTAGCCGGGTAATCAATATTGTCCAGCCCCCGTAGTATGTTGGCGCATTTTGTGGCCCCCTCAAGGCAGGCCGCCGCGACGCCGGGCAGCGTGGAAGCAAGCGGCTGGCGCAGGGGGCTCCCGGTTCCTGCCGGGTTGAATCAAGGCGGCTGTTTAAGAAGCTGATTCTGTTACGGAAATGTAATGTGCCCGTTCAGTTTCGGTTCATGCGCGCGGCCCTATCTCTCTGGCCATGAACAACGCAGGAGCGCCTTTCATGAAACGCATCATCCTCTCGATCATGGCCGTGTCGATGCTGGCCGCCACTTCGTTTCAGGGGCAGGCCGCTCCGCTGAGCAGGCCGGCCGCGCCGCAGGCCGAACTGGTGCAGGTCGACCATCGCAAGCCGGTCCACGGGCAGAGCCACAAGAAGCCGGTCCACAAATACGACAACCGCCGCGATCACGGCCGCTACGACAACAGGCGCGATCACGGCCGCTATGGCAAGCACCAGACCGTGAAGAAGCCGGGTTATGCCAAGCCGGGTTATGGGGGGCATCATGACTGGAAGCGCGGCCAGCGCTACTCCGACTGGCGCCGCCATCCGCCGGTGCGCGACTATCACCGCCACGGCCTGAAGCGTCCGGCCCCCGGCCAGCAGTGGATCAGGGTCGACAACGACTACCTGCTGGTGGGACTGGCGAGCGGGCTGATCGCCGGCGTGATCGCGGCGCGGTAAGCGAACCCCGGAATGCAAAAAGGGCGGCCCGGCGCCGCCCTTTTCCGTTTGCCTGCCTGTGAATACCGGGCATGGCGCGCGGCGAGAGTCGTCTTGCGCGCGAATGAGGTCTATATGAAGGGAAACGAGCAGTTTCCCATCATGCGCTTTCCAACCTCATTTCTCGACGAGATACGCGACCGGGTGCCGATCTCATCGGTGATCGGGGCGCGCGTGACGTGGGACCGCAAGAAGACCAATGCGCCCAAGGGCGACTGGTGGGCGTGCTGCCCGTTCCATGGCGAGAAGTCGCCGAGCTTCCATTGCGAGGATCGCAAGGGCCGCTACCACTGCTTCGGCTGCGGCGTCTCGGGCGATCATTTCAAGTTCCTGACCGAACTGGACGGCCTGAGCTTTCCCGAGGCGGTGGAGCGCGTCGCCGACATGGCCGGCGTGCCGATGCCGGCGCGCGACGTGCAGGCGGAGGCGCGCGAGAAGCAGCGCGCCGAACTCACCGACGTCATGGAATTGGCGACGGCCTTCTTTCAGGAGCGGCTGCAATCGGCGGAAGGGGCGAAGGTGCGCGCCTATCTGCGCGACCGCGGCCTGACGCCGGCCACCCAGCAGTCGTTCCGGCTGGGCTATGCGCCTGAAAGCCGCAACGCGCTGAAGGAATATCTGGCCTCGCGCGGGGTGGGCAAGGAGGAGATCGAGGCGTGCGGGCTCGTGGTGCATGGCCACGACGTTCCTGTTTCCTACGACAGGTTCCGCGACCGCATCATGTTCCCGATCCCCGATTCGCGCGGGCGCATCATCGCCTTCGGCGGGCGGGCGATGTCGCCCGACGCGCTGGCGAAATATCTCAATTCGCCAGAGACGGAGCTCTTCCACAAGGGCAATGTGCTCTACAATTTCGCCCGCGCCCGCAAGGCGGTGGCGCGCGGCGAGCCGGTCGTGGTCGTCGAAGGCTACATGGACGTCATCGCGCTGGCGCAGGCGGGGTTCGAGAATGCGGTGGCGCCGCTGGGGACCGCCCTGACGGAGAACCAGCTCGTTCTGTTGTGGCGCATGGCCGGCGAGCCGGTGCTGTGCTTCGACGGCGACGGCGCGGGCCTCAAGGCCGCGTGGCGCGCTGCCGACCTCATCCTGCCGCTGATCGAGCCGGGCAGGACGGCGCGCTTCGCACTGCTGCCCGACGGCAAGGACCCGGACGACCTGGTGCGCGACGGGGGCGCGGAGGCATTCCGTTCCGTGCTTTCGGAGGCGCGGCCGCTGGCCGACCTTGTGTGGATGCGCGAAACCTCCGGCGCCGTGTTCGACACGCCCGAGCGGCGCGCCGAGCTGGAAAAGACGCTCAGGGAACTGACCGGCCGCATCCGCGACGAAACGGTGCGCTTCCATTACAATCAGGAAATGCGCGAGCGCGTGCAGAGCTTCTTCGGCCCGCAGCGCAACCGCCAGCAGGGGCGCAGTGGCGGCCGGGGGCAGGGGGGCGGTTTTCAGGGCGGGCGCGCCCAGGGTGCCGGCCCGTGGTCGCGGCAGGGCGCGGCCGGCGGCCGCAACGCGATCACCGAAAGCCTCGGGCGCTCGGCGCTGCTGAAGCGCGGCGGCGAGGTGATGACGGTGCGCGAGGCGACCATCGTGGTGGCGCTGGTCAACCATCCGGCGCTGATCGACGAGTTCTTCGAGCATATCGAGTTCCTCGACCTCGCCAATGGCGACCTGCGCAAGCTGCACGCAGCCCTTCTCGACGCGCTGGCGCACGATCTGGCCAACGAGCGGCGGGCGGTTGTCGAGGCGATCGGCCGCGCCGGGCATGCGGATATATGGGAGCGGGCCGAGGCGCTGATCCGCCGCACGCGGCAGTGGCCGGCGCTGGAAGGCGCTGCGCTGGACGACGCCCGTGACGCTTTCGCCCAGGCGCTGCACTTGCACCGAAGTGCGCGTACTCTACATAAGGAGCTGAAGCAGGCGGAGGCCGCGCTCGCCAGCGACCCCACAGATGAGAATTACAGGCGCCTCGTCGAAATTCAGGCGCAATTCCGGGATGTGCAGGCGACAGAGGCCCTGATCGAAGGCTTCGGCGTGTTGTCGGGCCGGGCCGGCAGGAGTTAGCCGGCGGCAGGTCAGGCTGTGGGCGGTTGCGGCCGTCCGCGGCCTAAAGGCGCATTTGGGGCAATTGATTCGCTTTTTTCGGGCGAATCATGCCACAGGCGCTTGACCTATCGGTATAATGACGGAATCAGGTCGATTCTTGTCACTGTGAACCCGACTTGCTTTTAACTCGACGGGGCGTCGACGAAAAGAACGCAGATGCACATATGCCGCTCGATGCAAGATGGATTTCAAGACGCGATTGAAAACCAGGGTTAATCCGGGCTTAACGGGAAATGCGGCAACTGTGGCCATGGGGCGCGCCGGTTCGGCGGCTGCGCCCGACTTTGCAGCAGGCTTAGATTTCGCGGCTTGAACAGCCGTCTGGAGGCAGAAGAAGAATGGCGACGAAGGAAAAGGAAGAGGTCGAGAACGAACGCGAGGGCACAACCGACGGCCCGCTGCTCGACCTTTCCGACGATGCTGTCAAGAAGATGATCAAGGTCGCGAAGAAGCGCGGCTATGTCACCATGGACGAGCTGAACGCGGTTCTGCCTTCCGAGGAAGTCACATCCGAGCAGATCGAGGACACGATGGCGATGCTGTCCGACATGGGCATCAACGTCGTCGAGGACGACGAGCAGGCGGAAGAAGAGGCCGAGCAGTCGGAGGACGATCCGCAGGAAGTCGCCGAACAGACCGGCACGGCCGTGGCGACCGTGGCCAAGAAGGAGCCCACGGACCGCACCGACGACCCCGTGCGCATGTATCTGCGCGAGATGGGCTCGGTGGAGCTGCTGTCGCGCGAGGGTGAAATCGCCATCGCCAAGCGCATCGAGGCGGGCCGCGAGACGATGATCGCGGGGCTGTGCGAAAGCCCGCTGACCTTCCAGGCTATCATCATCTGGCGCGACGAGCTGAACGAGGCGAAGATCCTGCTGCGCGAGATCATCGACCTCGAAGCCACCTATGCCGGCCCCGAGGCCAAGCAGGCGCCGGTGGTGGAGCGCACGGAAGAAGAGACCAAGCCGAAGGCCGACGAAAAGCCGCGCCGTGGCCGCGGCGAGGACGACGACATCACCAATGTCGGCGGCGACACGCGCGGCGAGGAGGAAGAAGAGGAAGAGGACGAGGCCAACCTGTCGCTGGCCGCCATGGAGGCGGAACTGCGGCCGCAGGTGATGGAAACCCTCGACGTCATCGCCGACACCTACAAGAAGCTGCGCAAGCTGCAGGACCAGCAGGTGGAGAACCGGCTGGCGGCGGCCGGCACACTGTCGCCCAGCCAGGACCGCCGCCTGAAGGAGCTGAAGGACCAGCTCATCAAGGCGGTGAAGTCGCTGTCGCTCAACCAGGCCCGCATCGAGGCGCTGGTCGAGCAGCTTTACGACATCAACAAGCGCCTGGTGCAGAACGAGGGCAGGCTCTTGCGTCTGGCCGAAAGCTACGGCGTGCGCCGCGAGGAATTCCTGAGGGAATATCAGGGTTCCGAGCTCGACCCCAACTGGACCAAGGCCATCGCCAACCTGTCCAGCCGCGGCTGGAAGGAATTCTACCAGAACGAGAAGGACACGATCCGCGACATTCGCGGCGAGATCCAGAACCTCGCGACCGAAACGGCGATCTCGATCGCCGAGTTCCGCAAGATCGTCAACCAGGTGCAGAAGGGCGAGCGCGAGGCGGCCATCGCCAAGAAGGAGATGGTGGAAGCGAACCTGCGCCTCGTCATCTCCATCGCCAAGAAGTACACGAACCGCGGCTTGCAGTTCCTCGACCTCATTCAGGAAGGCAATATCGGCCTGATGAAGGCGGTGGACAAGTTCGAGTACCGGCGTGGCTACAAGTTCTCGACCTATGCGACGTGGTGGATCCGGCAGGCGATCACCCGCTCGATCGCCGACCAGGCGAGGACGATCCGCATTCCGGTGCACATGATCGAGACGATCAACAAGATCGTGCGCACCTCGCGCCAGATGCTGCACGAGATCGGCCGCGAGCCGACGCCGGAGGAACTGGCCGAGAAGCTCGCCATGCCGCTGGAAAAGGTGCGCAAGGTGCTGAAGATCGCCAAGGAGCCGATCAGCCTCGAAACGCCGGTGGGCGACGAGGAGGATTCGCACCTCGGCGATTTCATCGAGGACAAGGGCGCCATCCTGCCGATCGACGCGGCCATTCAGGCGAACCTGCGCGAGACGACGACGCGCGTTCTGGCCTCGCTGACCCCGCGCGAGGAGCGCGTGCTGCGCATGCGCTTCGGCATCGGCATGAACACCGACCACACGCTGGAGGAAGTGGGCCAGCAGTTCTCGGTGACGCGCGAGCGTATCCGCCAGATCGAGGCCAAGGCGCTGCGCAAGCTCAAGCATCCGAGCCGCAGCCGCAAGCTGCGCAGCTTCCTCGACAGCTGAGCGGCATCACGATTTCAGAAAAAGCCGGGCATTCGCCCGGCTTTCTTGTTTGTGACGCAGGCGTCAGGCGCGCCAGAGGTCCATCGCCGTCATGACGATGCCGCCGGCGGCGACGACCAGCAAAAGCACGCCGGAGACGCGCAACATGATGCGGTGGACGGATGGCTTGAGGAGCCGCGCGACCAGCAGGTAGATGACAAACAGCGTGGCGAAGTCCAGCACGATCCACAGGAGCGTGAGCAGGGCGATGCTGGTGTTGGTGTCGGGCGTGATGGCGAGGAACTGCGGGAAGAAGGACGCGAAGAAGATGATGTCCTTCGGGTTCGAAATGGCCATGACGAAGCCCTTCGAAAACCCGCCGACGCGTGGCTGCACGGCAACCGGCCCCTGATCGCCGGCGCCGGTTTCGCGCAGGATTTCCCAGCCGATCCAGCCGATATAGCAGGCACCGGCGAGCTTCAGCAGGTTAAACGCCGTTTCGTTGACGGCGAAGATGCCCTTCACCACCAGCGCCGAAAGAAGGATCAGCACCAGGGAGGCGGCATTGGTGCCGGCGATGGTGTGGAAGGCTTTTTTCGCGCCGCCGGCCAGACCCGCGCCGGTGACGAGCACCGCAACCGGGCCGGGAACCGCGATCATGGTGACAACCGTCACCACGTACAGAGCAAGAATGCCGAAATCGATATGCATGTGGTTGTTTCCGTTGGCGCTGCGACAAAGCACGGAACAGGGCGTGACGCCAGACCGGTTTTTCCGGCGTCGCGACGATGTGCCCGATGATGTGGATGCGTCGCAGCCCGGCTGCCGCCTTCATGGCGCTGCAACAGCAGAAAGCAATGGTGTTCCGGCCTCGGGGCCTGCCCGCCGCGGCCGGAACAGGAGCGTTCAAAACGGGCGTTCAGGGCGCCGGCTGGCAGACCCAGCCGGCGATGCGGCGCACGACTGGCAGCACCAGCAGCAGGGTCGGGAAGGCGGCGAGCCACGACAGGCCCCATGCAGGGCTCCACACGGCGATGAAGTCGGGCGCCAAGCCGACCCCCTTCAGCGTGGAGATCAGCGACACGATGAAGGTCATGAGCAGGGAGAGAACGGAGGGCGTGACCAAAGGCGCATAGCGCGCCGGCAGCCTTGGGCGTGTGCGTTGGAAAGGCATAGCAATTTCCTGAGAAAAGCCGATCCGGGGCATGACATCCTTATCGCCTTGCGGCGTTGCCCGGAGACCGGGAGTGGATGCGTTGCCTGACGTCACACGCTTACGGCGCGCCCGAGGCGCACGCGATGCCTATACCCGCATGCTTTCCAGAATTCCAGAGCGGAAGCGTGTTTTGCAAGTGCGCGCCTGTCTGCGATAATGTGAAGGCCATATACGGATCATGGGCAGGCGGGATCGTCCCGGTGCCGGACCCGCCTTCTCCCGCTTCCCGGCGCCGGAGGGAGGTAACGCATGACCACCTACATCATGCTGCTGAACTGGACGGACGCGGGCGTGAAAACCCTTCGCGACTCGCCGGCTCGGCTCGACAAGGTCAGGACGCAGCTTGTCGAAATGGGCGGCGAGATGAAGGCGTTCTACCTCACCATGGGCGAATACGACATGGTGGCGGTGTGCGAGGCGCCGGACGATGCGGTGGCGGCGCGTTTCGCCATGCAGCTTGGCATGGGCGGCAATGTGCGCACGCGCACGCTCAAGGCCTTTCCCGAAGGCGCCTATCGTGAGATCGTCGCGACGCTGGCCTGAAGCCTGAAGGAGGGGCGCGCGAAATGGGAAGTTCGGGCCGGGCCGGCGGCGCCGGGGGGCGGCGCGGCGCGCCGGCCGCATGTTCGGCGACGGCGATCTCAAGCTGGTGGTGCTTTACCTGATGGCCGAGGCGCCGCGCCATGGCTACGACATCATCAAGGCGCTGGAAGAGCGCTCCAGCGGCTTCTACAGCCCGAGCCCGGGCGTGATCTATCCGACGCTGACCTTCCTCGAAGAGGCAGGCTTTGCCGTTTCGGCCCCCGAAGGTGCGAAGAAGGTGTTTTCGATCACCGATGCGGGAAGCTCCCATCTGGCGGAGAACCGCGACATGGTGGAGCGGGCGCTCGAACAGCTGGAGCGTTTCGGCCGCAAGATGGCAAAGGCCCGCGAATGGTTCGGATGGGACGACGATGCGCAGGAACGGCGCGGCGGGCGCAAGGACGACGAGCTTCGTTCCGTGCGCCGCCGGCTGAGGGCGGCGCTTGCCGAAATTCTGGACGGCCCGGAAGAACGCGCGCGGAGGCCGTGAACATCCTGAAGGGCGCGGCCGAGGCTCTGGAAGCGCTGAGCCGGGACTGATCCGGTTGCCTTGCCAAGCCGGGGAAGTGTCTTCGCGCCTTGCCGGCATCGACTGCGACTATCGACTGCGATCGGGCGGAGCGTTTTTCGGCGTTCCGCCCGGTGCATATGGGCTGCCGGTTCCGATTCAGGGCCATCGCAGGCCGAAAAGCGATTTCCCTTTGCGGCCCGATGTTCTAGTTAGACCTGTGCTGCGGATGTGGGCCGGCGGGGCCGTGTTCCCGTATTGGCGCCACTGCCGGCGCCAGTCGCTTCGCGATGTTTGCTGGAACTGCCCAAGGAGGAACCCATGTCTTTCCTGAAACGTCTTTTCGGCGGCGGAGCGCGCGAAACGGCTGCGGAACCGGCGCCTGCCAAACAGGTCGAGCACAAGGGCTTCACCATCGTCGCCATGCCCTACAAGGCCGACGGGCAGTACCAGACCTGCGGCGTGGTCTTCAGGGAGATCGACGGCGTGGTGAAGGAGCACAAGTTCATCCGCGCCGACCGCTTCGCGGGGATCGAGGATGCGGCCGAGGTGTCGATCCGCAAGGGCATCCAGCTCGTCGACGAGCAGGGCGAGCGCATCTTCGACCGGGACTGAGATGCCGGGCAGGCGTCACGGCTGCGGCGGGAACAGCCCGCCGACGAGGGCGCCGAGGGTCTCGACGACATCTTCCCGCGCCATGCCGGCTTCGATGGACAGGGCGGCGCGGTCGAAGGCGGCGGAGAGCAGTACGGTCAGCGCATCGAGCGGCACCGGCTTCATCGAGCCTTCGCGCATGGCCGCCTCAAGCCCCTCCCGCAGGGTGCGGGCGCCATGCCTTGCGTCGATTTCGTCCATGGCGGCGCGGCCAAGCACGGCCGGCCCGTCCAGCAGCAGCAGGCGGGTGCGGCCGGGCTTCGCCATTGCCGAGAGGAAGGCCAGGCCGCCATCGAGAAGGGCCTGGCGGGCGTTTTTCGTATCCGGCGTCGCCTGCCCGATCCCGGCTGCGACCGCCGCCGCTTCCTGCTCGACCACGGCACGGAACAGGGCCTGCTTGTCGGCGAAGTGGTGATAGAGCGCCCCGCGCGTGACGCCGGCGGCCGCGACGATCTCCGGCGTCGCCGTTTCCGCATATGATTTTTCGATGAAGAGCGCCCGTGCAGCCGCCATCAGCGCGGCGCGGGTCGCATCGGTGCGTTCGCGGTTGGAGCGGCGGAGGTTTTCGCGTTGCATACATACAGCCTGTATGTTAATTAAAAAAACATGCAGACTGTATGTTAATTGAAGCCCGGAGGGAAGCCATGAAAACGACCAGCTACTATCCGGTCATCATGACCGGCGACGTTGCCGCCACGGCGGACTTCTATGTGAGATATCTGCGCTTCCGGCCGCTGTTTTCGAGCGACTGGTATGTCCATCTGCAATCGCAGGAGGACGAAGGCGTCAATCTGGGCATCGTCGACGCCGGCCACGAGACGGTTCCGGAGGCGGCGCGGGGCAGGGGTGCGCAGGGGCTGCTGATCAATTTCGAGGTCGAGGACGTCGACACCGTGCATGCGCGGATCGCGGCGACGGGGCTTCCGATCCTGCGCAGCCTTCGGGACGAACCGTTCGGCCAGCGCCATTTCATCTTCGCCGACCCGAATGGCGTGCTGATCGACGTGATCACGCCGATCCCGCCCTCGGCGGAATTTCTGGCGCAGTACGAGCAGGGCGCGGCAGCGGGCCAGACCGGCGAGCGCTCTTGATGACGCAGGCTTCTGCCCCCGCCCCGAAACCGGAGGCGGAAGAATCGCACCTTACGTAAACGTAATTTTTTCGCCCGGCGGGCTTGCGCGGCGCGGATGATCGGGGCAAGGATCGGTACCGGAGCGCCGGGCATCCATCCGGACGCGAACGGCGCGCTCCAGCACTTTGACAGAGCATCGGGGATCGGGCACCGGGGCAATCCGGAAACCGGATGACCTCTTCGGTCCGACGCTCCAGCAGAAGAGGAGGCCGGACATGTCCCTTAAAGGAAAGACGCTGTTCATTTCGGGCGGATCGCGCGGCATAGGGCTGGCGATCGCGCTGCGCGCGGCTCGCGACGGCGCCAATGTCACCATCGCCGCCAAGACGGCCGATCCGCATCCCAAGCTGCCGGGCACCATCTATACGGCGGCCGAGGAGATCGAAAAGGCAGGCGGCAAGGCGCTGCCGGTGCTGTGCGACATCCGCGAGGAGGAGCAGGTGGCGAGCGCCGTGGCCCGCACGGTGGAGACGTTCGGAGGCATCGACATCTGCGTCAACAACGCCAGCGCCATCCAGCTTACCGGCACGCTGGACACCGACATGAAGCGCTTCGACCTGATGCACCAGATCAACACGCGCGGCACCTTCCTCGTGTCGAAACTGTGCATCCCGCACCTGAAGAAGGCGCAGAACCCGCATATCCTCAATCTGGCTCCGCCGCTGGACATGAACGCCAAGTGGTTCAGGAACCACGTCGCCTACACCATGGCCAAGTTCGGCATGTCGATGTGTACGCTGGGCATGAGCGCGGAATTCGCCAATGACGGCATTGCGGTCAATTCATTGTGGCCGCTGACGGCGATCGACACGGCAGCGGTGCGCAACGTGCTGGGCGGCGAATCGATGGCCTCCATGAGCCGCACGCCCGACATCATGGCCGACGCCGCCTGGGCGATCTTCAATCGCCCCGCGCGCGAGGCGACCGGCAATTTCTACATCGACGAGGAAGTGCTCAAGGCCGAAGGCGTGACCGACTTCACCCCTTACGCCCCCGGCGCGACCGGGCCGCTGGTGGCCGACTTCTTCCTGCCGGACGAGGTGATCGCGCGTTCAGAGACGAAGCTGGCGGGGATGTTTTAGGGCGGCGATTTGGGGGTGGTAAGCTGCCTTTACCATTCAGCCTTTTGAACGGAAGTTATACGCCCTAAGCCGCCATTCGCCATACAGTTTTGCCAATGACGAAATTAATCGAATTGGGCGAAGATCGGTCGTTCGTCGTAGCTCTGTGCGAACTTTTTTGAGAAACCCATTCCTATAGGTCACGAGATATTTAGTCTCGGTGTGCGGGAACAGACGCAGCCGGGGCAACTTTTAAGTCCAGCCCTTGCCTTCATCAAAGCCTATGCGGAGTTTGGCGAACTTATAGCCGTTCCACATGAACTTGATGGCTCCCAAGAAACCAAATTTTGGAATAACCAAGCGCACCAATTGGTCGGGCGTTACGACTTTCACCGACGTTTCAACCTTCGACCGCCTAACTACTTTTTGTAGCTTATAATCCATGGTTAAAAAGTAATCCATCTCAGCCGATTCCGCACACCAAATATGGTAGGCATCCAGCGCTTGATTCAGGTTTAATGGTTTGCTCGCGCCTTGATACGCACCGGTCATTTTCGTCAGTTCGATAAAGCGTGGGTGTTTAATGCTGCATACAAAATCAAGGATGTGTTCTTTGAATTTCTTGTTGCCGCCCAAGATTATGCGCGACTGCGGCGGAACCGGGTCAGGAACTTCGCGGAGGGTACATCCGAAAAATCGCCCAGATGGGCTTGCCATTCCGGGTAGTCCCCATGTTTCCAGATCAACTTCACGGTGAATGTAGAAGTTAAGCCATTCGGAGATTCCTGCGTGGGCAAGCATGCTAAGAAAAACGGCATCGCGTTTCTGAACTTCATTTTTGATTTTATGCAGATCGTTGACCGTGTGCGGTTCGTGATATTCCACCTCGAACTCTGTGCCGCCCCAATTCACGGTCGTTTTCTTCGTGCGGTACACGTGTTTCTTAACCGCTGAAAACTTCAATATGTTTGTATCGATAAATACATTAGCTACTGGATTGGTCTTTCCCATCACGCTTCCAATTTGTGCTTGTCCTTATCTGGTTACTGTGCGCGACGGAGCACAAAAGGCAACAGCGCAACAAGCGTGAGGTGTCAGCCAACCTTAAGCCGGCGAGAATGCTGCGCCGTACTCGTATGTCGGCTTAGGGCTCCAGCCGGTAATTGCAAGTCCGGAGATCGAAGGACCGCAATGAGGTCGTTTGCCGCCGCCCCCGCCGGGCGAACGTTGCGATCCGTTGGGGGGCGTCAGAGCCCCCTTGCGGTGCGCACCCATTGCTCGATCTCGGCAAGGTTGCCCGGCACGGGCAGGCCGCACTGGTTGAGCTCGCGGTCGAGCAGCAGCGTGATGCCTTCCTTGCCCTTGCCGAATGCGTCGGCGATGGGACCGCTCTCGACGGTGGTGGTGGCGTTGCGGATGTCGGAGGCGTCCTGACACAGATGCACCACCTTGCCGCCGGCGGTCCACCAGACGAGGTCCTGACCGACAAGATGGGTGACGACCTGGGATTCAACCGCAGCCTGTTCCTGCGACAGCGGCTTGAAGTCGATGCCTAGGACGGTGGCCGCGACGGCGACGATGATGCCGGCGGCACCGGCAATGTTCTTCTGCTTGGCGTCCATGTCCTTGTTGAGGAAGATCATGACGATCAGGGGCAGGAATGCGAGCAGCGCGATGAACGCGCCAAGCTGGTTCTGGATGAAGAATTTTACCGGCTGCCTGTTGGATGCGGGATCCAGATGATTGGCCTTCTTCCACAGCATCGAGCCGGCGATGGCGAGCACGCCGATGACCACTATGAAGCCGAGCAGCGTGTACCAGCGCCACTGCGGGAAGCCCTGACTGGCGGCCAGCTCGTCGAAGGACGGGCGCATCACCCAGAAGATGGCAACCAGCTCAAGAACGATGGCCACCGCCCACAGCGCCAGCGCGATGATCCGCGAGCGGGTTGCCTGAGCCTTCGCCTCCGGCGTGGGCGTAAATATCGGAGTATCGGCCTTAGCCGCCGTCTTGGTGGAAACTTTCGCCATCGGCCCGAACCCTCTCCTGTGTCGCCATATATCGCGCGGCAATGCCGGCAAAAACCCGCCGGATATTAGCAGTTTTCCTGTATCGAAAAGACCGCCGCGCAGCATAATCCCCAGTCATGATACCCAATATGTCAGTGAACGTCTTTTTTCAGGTTCAGATGAACAGAGCTGGCCTGAGGTGAGGTAGTTCGCAGTAATTTTTTCTACAGTTGCCAAGCACCGGGAAGGGCGATTTTTATCCGGAGAGGGCGGCTACCGGAGAATTTCTGCGATTCGGAGAGAAGCAGAAATTCTCCAGCCCTTCAGTTTGCCGGAAATGCTCCGATCATTTCGTCAGGCGCAGGAGCGCGTTTTCGGAGGGGGAGACCTTCGTCGTCGCTGGCGCGTCGCGACAGTTCCCCAAAGCCGAGCGACGCGTAGAAGCGCATGGCGCGCGCGTTGCGCGTATAGACTTCGAGTGAAAGCTCGCCTTTCAGATTGAGAGCAAGGGCGATGAGGGAAGCTTCCAGCCAGATGCGCGACGGCGCATGCCTGTCGGTTTCCGGTGCATGGGCCCGGATCGGGATATGGTTGTTCTTCTACCCGGAAAGACAATACCCCGCCGGTCAGGAACCGGCGGGGCGAATTTCCGCCGAGGCGGA
This sequence comes from Aquamicrobium defluvii, assembly GCF_004363725.1. Lineage (GTDB taxonomy): Bacteria > Pseudomonadota > Alphaproteobacteria > Rhizobiales > Rhizobiaceae > Mesorhizobium > Mesorhizobium defluvii. Next base: position 59,914 of record NZ_SNZF01000024.1, read on the forward strand.
AAGGGCAGGGAACCCTTCAGTTTATCTGGGGTGGAAGGCCCCGCAATTCAATGTTTCTGAATTGCGGGGCACTCCTTTGACTTGTCCGGCTTTCGCTCAATTGGCACGCGCCACCGGGGCGACCAGCGGCGTGATCCGGCGGATCGTAACGCGCCGGTTTTCGCGCTCCGGCTTTTGCGTGTTGATCTTCAGATACTGCTCGCCATAGCCCTGCGTGGCCAGGTTTTCCGGCGGGATGCCGAACGCGCCGCTCAGCGCTTCCGCCACCGCCTCGGCGCGGCGGTCGGAGAGGGCGAGGTTGGCCTGATCGGAGCCGACCGCGTCGGTATGACCCTCGATGAGGAAGGTCTCGGCCGGATTCCTTTCCAGCATACGTTCCATGGCCGTGGCCACGCCATCCAGCTTCTCGATCTCGCCGTCGCCGATGGAGGCGGAGCCGAACTCGAAGTTGAGCGTGTCGAGATCGATGCGGCGGGCAATGTCGCGCACGCGGGCCGAACGCTTGACCTCGTCGACCGAGTAGAGACGCTGGATGCGCTCGACCGGCGGCTGTTCGAGGAACTCGTAATAGGCGTTCGGGTCGCGCACGCGCCGCGATTCGAGAATGTAGTCGTCACGCGGGATGGCGAGGCGGATGGGTGGCAGGTCGTAACCCGGATCGCGCCACTCGCGCACATCGTCATAGCGCTGCTCGTCCACATAGCTGAGGATGTATTCGCGTCCGTCCGGCGTGATGCGCGACCGTTGTATGATGTCGCCGTGGCGGTTGCGTATGGTGACGACCTGGCTGCCGTTGCCGCGCACGATGACCTCGCGGGTGCGGCCGCGCGGCAGATCCTCGTAATAGACGTCGCGCGCGTCGCGGCTCATGCGCGGGCGTTCGTTGCTTTCCACGAAGGTCTGGCCGCCGAGCTGGAGAATGACACGGTCGCCGATCTCGCGCAGCACGTCCACCCCGCTCGGGCGCTCGCGGTTGCGCATGTCGGGTTCGCGTTCGCGGCGGGTGCCCCGTTCCTCGATCGCCGGTACGATTTTCTCCGGCACGATGGCCTGCTGTGCGGCGCGGTCGTCGGCGGGCGGCGGACCGGGATCGACCGCAGGCGCTTCCACGGGGGCGGGTTGCGGCGCTGCGGTCTGTCCTTCAGGCGCAGGGGCGGCCTGTCCGCCTTCGGCCGGTGCGGGCTGGCCTTCCTGTGCCGGTTGCGGACCATCGGCCGGCGCGGGCTGGGGAGCCTCTTTCTGGCTGTCGAGAATGGGCGCTTCTTCCGGAGTGGCAGGCGCGGCTTCGCCTTCGGCTGGCTGTTGCGACTGCGGCTCGTCAGGCGTTGCCGGTTGCAGGGGCTCGGCCGGCTGTTGCGGCTGCTCACCCGCAGGAGCCTGTTCTTCGTCCGGTTGCGGGGCGGGCTCATCCGGCGTGGGCTGCTCCGGTGCAGGCTGCTGGGCTTCCGGCTCGGGAGCCGGCGCCGGTTCGGGCTGTGGAGCAGGTTGCACGGCCGGGGCTTCCGGCTGCGGCTCTTCGGCAGGGGCCGGCGCGGGTTCAGGCTGGGGAGCGGGTTCGGGTTGAGGCGCGGCTTCCGGCTGGGGCGCGGGCTCTTCCTGAGCCGGCTGCCGGGTTTCCGGTTGCGGTGCGGGCTGCGGCTCCGGTGCGGGCTGTTCCGCCTGCGGCTCGGGAACCGGTGCGGGTTCCGGTTCGGGCGCGGGTTGCGCCTGCGGCTCGGGCTGCGGCTCGGGCTGCGGTTCAGGCGCCGGCCCGGCAGGCGCTGCCTCCGGCTCCGGCGCTGGCCGCTCCTGTGCCGGTTCCTGTCGCTGGCGTGCCGCGCAATCCTCCGCAGATTCGCCTTCGGCGCATTCGGCCTGCGCGAGCATCAGGGGCCCGGCAGACGCGCGGGGCGCGAGGCTGTCCTGTCCCTTCAGGGGAAACGCGGCCAGCGGAGCCGAGGCCATGAGCAGGCCAAGCGCTGTTCCCGCCAGAATTCGAGGGTGGAGTTTCATGCTGTCGCTCTCCGTTAGAGTCCCGTCCGTGTCGAAACTTGCCGTCCCGCATTTGGTTCCGACCCCCAATCGTTAAGAGGGCTGAAAGGCGATTGCCGGTCGAAACCGTGGCCGGAAGGTGTCCTTTTTCCGGCTCGCTTGACCTTCGGCGCCGCACGGGCCACATGCGGACCATGGAACAGCCTTTCTGGAAAACCAAGCAGCTCGAGGAGATGAGCGCCGCCGAATGGGAATCGCTCTGCGACGGATGCGGCAAGTGCTGCCTGTCGAAGCTGGAGGACGAGGATACGGGCGACATCTACTGGACCAGTGTGGCCTGCCGCATGTTCGATCCGGAAAGCTGCCGCTGCGCGGATTACGAGAACCGCCTTGCTGCGGTCCCCGATTGCGTCGGTCTCACGCCCGAAAACGTGCGGACGATTTCATGGCTTCCGAGCACCTGCGCCTACCGGCTCGTGGCGGAAGGGCGCGACCTCTACTGGTGGCACAGGCTGGTTTCCGGCAATGCCGAGACGGTGCACGAGGCCGGCGTTTCCATACGCGGGCGGGTGCGGGCCAGCGAAAGCGACCTTCAGGAACCGGAAGATTATTTCGAATATGTGCTCGATGAGGAGCCCTGATTGTCCGGCAGGCTCACGAACCGATCATCGACCACAGGAAGCGCAGCGCGATCGTCAGCAGGAACAGGCCGAAGGCGACTTCCAGCTTGCGCTTGGGCAGCGCGTGGGCGAGACGGGCGCCCATCGGCGCGGTGATCATGCTGGCCGGAAAGATCAGGATCATGCCGAGCAGCGACACGAAGCCCAGCGCATAGGGCCATTGCAGCAGGGTGACTTCCGGGTAAGCGGCAGCCTTGCCCCAGCCAGCGAAGATATAGGAAATGGCGCCGGGGACGGCGATCAACGGCCCGAGCCCCGACGAGGTTGCCACCGCCTGATGGATGGGCCTGCCGTAAAAGGTCATGAACAGGCTGGAAAGCTGGCCGCCGCCGATGCCCATCAGCGACGACAGGACGCCGATGAGCCAGCCATAGATGCGCATGACGAGGTTGCCGGGAATGTCGGAGCCGAGCCTCCAGCTCTCGCGGGCGCCGAGCAGCTTGACGGCGGAGACGGTGGCGACGGCGACGAACACGGTCTTGAACAGGGTTTCCGGCGCGAAGCGGGCGACGAAGCCGCCCATGATGACGCCTATGACCACCGGAACCGCCCACAGCTTCAGGATCGACATGTCGACGGCGCCCTTCTTCCGGTGGGCGCGGAAGGAGCGCACCGAGGTGGGCGCGATGATGGCGAGCGAGGTGCCGATGCAAAGGGGCATGCGCACCTCGTCCGGCACGCCAAGCAGGCGGAAGAACTCATAGAGCACCGGCACGATGACCGCCCCGCCGCCGACTCCGAAAACCCCGGCCAGAAGGCCGGTAAGCGCGCCTGCGCCTGTCAGGGCGACGACGATCATCAGGAGTTCATAGCCGGAAATGCCGAACATGATGCCTCGGTTGTGCTGGGTGCCTGCGGGAAGATGCCGGCTGGAAGTCATTGCTTGTAGCCCGCCCGGGATGACCGCGCTACCTCGGACAGGCGGGCTTCACAGAAAGCCCAGCGTGATTGCGGCGAGCACCAGATAGCGGCCCGTCTTGGCGATGGTGACGAGCAGCAGGAAGCTCCAGAAAGGCTCCCGGAGCACGCCGGCGGCCACCGTCAGCGCATCGCCGCCGATCGGCGCCCAGCTGAGCAGCAGCGACCAGCGCCCCCAGCGGCGATACCAGCCCGTCGCCCGCTCCAGCGCCTGTTCGCCGACGGGGAACCAGCGCCGGTGGCGGAACCGCGTAACACCGCGCCCCAGCGCCCAGTTGACCGTGGCGCCCAGCACATTGCCCGCGCTGGCGACCGCGATCAGCAGCAGGGGCGACCATTTCCCGGTGACGAGCAGGGCGACGAGCGCCGCCTCCGACTGGGCCGGCAGGATGGTGGCGGCGATGAAGGCGACACCGAAAAGGCTGCCGAGAACGGCGATGTCCTGCATTTCCTGTCCGGCTTCGTTGCGGGTTGACGATGCGGGCCGGGCTATCATGTTTCGGGCCATGTGGACAAACGGCGACGGATTTGGCATCCCGCATGCGGGCGGGTCGGGCAGAACGCTGAAGAGGCCGAGCCTGTGCAAGTGATGTCTGACAACAGGCGATGCCGGCGGGGAACGTCCGTATGAAGGCGGTCGTCACCGGAGCGAGCGGCTTCGTCGGCCGGGAACTGGTGCCGCTGCTGGCCGGCGCCGGGGCCGAACTGCTGCTGGTCGGGCGCGATCCGGATGCGCTTGCGGGGCTTTTTCCGGGGATCGCCGCCTGCGGCTACGAGGCATTGGCGCAACGCGGCGCCAGCTTCGACCTGCTGGTGCATCTGGCGGTCGTCAACAACGATGCGGATGCGCCGCCAGAGACCTTCTTCGCGGTGAATGTGGAGCACATGCTGAATGTGGCCCGCGCGGCGCAACGCGCCGGCATCGGGCGTTTCGTCAACATCTCGTCGGTACATGCCCTCGATGAGCGCAATGTTACCCCCTATGCGCAAAGCAAGCGCGAGGCGGCGCGGCGGCTGGCCGGCATGGAGGGGATCGGGGCGCGGACCGTCTATCTGCCCGCGGTTTACGGGGAGAGGTGGAGCGGCAGCCTGTCGTTTCTCAACCGCTTGCCGCGCTCTCTGGCGCATCCGGTTTTCAGGGTGCTGGCGGCGCTGAAACCGACCGTGCATATGCGCCGCCTCGCCGCCTTCCTGCTCGAACCGGCACCGGGCGGGGAGGATGAAATCATCCTTTCGGACGGACAGGAACAGAACCTTGTCTATCGCGTGGTGCGGCGCGCGGTCGATCTTGCCTTCGTGTTTGCGGTGGCCGTTCTGCTGGGATGGGCCATGCTGCTGATCTGGGGACTGATCCGCGCCGGTTCACCGGGGCCGGGCATTTTCGCGCAGGAGCGCGTCGGACGGCATGGCGCGCTTTTCACCTGCTACAAGTTCCGCACCATGAAGCAGGGCACGGTGCAGGCCGGCACGCATGAGGTGTCGGGCGACGCGATCACGCCAGTCGGCCGTTTCCTGCGCCGGACCAAGCTCGACGAGCTGCCGCAGATATGGAACCTGCTGCGCAACGAGATGAGCCTTGTCGGGCCGAGGCCCTGCCTTCCGGTGCAGCGGGAACTGGTGGAGGCGCGGCGCAGGCTGGGCGTGTTGCGGCTGAAGCCGGGAATCACCGGCCTTGCCCAGATCGAAGGCATCGACATGAGCGATCCGGAAAGGCTTGCCCGCCGCGATGCGCACTATGGCGCGCTGCTATCGCTGCTTCTGGACCTGCGCATCATGGCGGCAACCGCGCTCGGGCGCGGTCGCGGCGACAGGACGGCGGGTCAGGCTCCGTAAAACTCCCGGTACCAGCGCACGAAGCGCTGGACGCCGTCGCGCACCGACACCTGCGGCCGGTAGCCGAGATCGGCGGCGAGGTCGCCGACATCGGCAAAGGTGTCGGCAACGTCGCCCGGCTGCATGGGCAGCATTTCCCTGATCGCCTTCCTGCCGACAGCCTCCTCGATGGCCCCGATGTAGTCGCCAAGGCGCACCGGGCTGCTGTTGCCGATATTGTAGATGCGGAACGGGGCGTTGCTGGTGGCGGGATCGGGCCTGGCGGCGTCCCAGTCGGGATTCGGGCTGGCGGGGGTGTCGCTTGCCCGGATCACACCTTCGACGATGTCGTCGACATAGGTGAAGTCGCGCGTGTGGTTGCCGTTGTTGAAAACCTGAATTGGGCGGCCCTCGATGATGTTCTTCGTGAACTTCGCCAGCGCCATGTCCGGGCGCACCCATGGGCCGTAGACGGTGAAGAAGCGCAGGCCGGTGGTCGGCAGCGAAAACAGATGCGAGTAGCTGTGCGCCATCAGCTCGTTGGCGCGCTTGGTGGCGGCGTAGAGCTGAAGCGGGTGATCGACCGGATCGTGCTCGCTATAGGGCATCTTCGTGTTGGCGCCGTAGACGCTTGAGGTCGAGGCATAGGTGAGATGCCCGACCCCGCCATGGCGGCAGGCTTCCAGAACGTTGACGAAACCGACCAGATTGCTCGCCACGTAGGAATAGGGATTTTCCAGGCTGTAGCGCACGCCGGGCTGTGCCGCCAGATGGATGACCCGGTCGAAGCGGTGTTCGGCAAAGCAGCTTTCCACCACTGCGCGGTCGGTGAGGTCGGCGCGGATAAAGCGGTAGCTGCCGCCCTGCCGGCCCGAGGCTTCGTCCAGCCGCGCAAGGCGGGCTTCCTTCAGGGCCGGGTCGTAATAGTCGTTGACGCAATCGAAGCCGACGACATCGTCGCCGCGTTCGACCAGCCGCTGGGCGACGTGGAAGCCGATGAAGCCGGCATTGCCTGTGACGAGGACCTTCACGCCTGCCGCTCCTGTGCCTGTGCCTGTGCCTGGGGCCGGACGGGGGCGCGGCCGATGCTGTAGTAGGTCCACCCGTCGTCGCGCAGGCGCTCGGGCGAATAGAGATTGCGGCCGTCGAAGATGACCCGCTGCGTCAGCCGCAGCGCCATTTCATCGAAGTCGGGCGCGCGGAATTGCTGCCATTCGGTGCATATGGCGAGCGCGTCGGCATTGTCGAGGGCCGAATATTTGTCCTGCATCAGCTCGAAGCCGGGTTCTTCGCCGTAAAGGCGCAGCGTCTCGCCGCCCGCGACAGGATCGAAGGCGCGCACCTTTGCGCCGGCCTTCCACAACGCCTCCATCAGCACGCGGCTGGGCGCTTCGCGCATGTCGTCGGTGTTCGGCTTGAAGGCGAGACCCCAGAGCGCGATGGTTTTGCCGCGCAGGGCATCGGCGCCGCCGAAATGCGCTGCGATGTTGTCGAACAACCGGGTTTTCTGGCTGTTGTTGACGGCCTCCACCGCCTCGATCAGGCCCGCGCGGTAGCCGACCTCACGCGCGGTGCGGGTAAGCGCCTGCACGTCCTTCGGGAAACAGCTGCCGCCGTAGCCGACGCCGGGATAGATGAAATGATAGCCGATACGCGGGTCGGAGCCGATGCCGCGCCGCACCTGCTCGATATCGGCGCCGAGGCGCTCGGCGAGGTTGGCGATCTCGTTGATGAAGGAAATGCGGGTCGCCAGCATGGCGTTGGCGGCATATTTGGTGAGTTCGGACGAGCGCGTGGCCATGTAGAGCATGCGGTCGTGGTTGCGGTTGAACGGCTCGTAGAGCTCGGCCATCACGGTGCGCGCATGGGGGGAACCGGTGCCGACGATGATGCGGTCGGGGCGCTGGAAGTCCGCCACCGCGGCGCCCTCCTTGAGGAACTCCGGGTTGGAGACGACATCGAAGCCGAGCGGCGAGCCGCGCGTGGCGAGCACGGAAGCCAGCCGTTCCGCCACCTTGTCGCAGGTGCCGACAGGGACGGTGGATTTCACCACCACGATCTTCGGCGACTGCATGTGGGTGGCGATGGCCCCGGCCACGGCAAGCACATATTGCAGGTCGGCCGCGCCGCTTTCATCCGGTGGCGTGCCGACGGCGACGATCTGCAGGTCGGCATGGGCCACGGCATCGGCATGGCTGGTGGTGAAGGCGAGGTGGCCGGAGCCGGCGGTGCGCCTGACGATCTCGTCGAGGCCGGGCTCATGGATGGGGATTTCGCCGGCCTTCAGCCTCGCGATCTTTTCCTCGTCGATGTCCATGCACAGGACATGGTGGCCGACATCGGCAAGGCAGGCGCCAGTCACCAGCCCGACATAGCCTGTTCCAAACACAGTGACCCGCATCGCGAAGGACCTCGTTTTCCTGACGCGTGGTGTGTGAGCATTCGCGGACGGAGGAGTCAAGGGAGGCTGCGACAGAAGGGAAAATGCGCGGATGTTTGTGCGAATGGAAGCAGTTGATCATATTGCTGACATGTTCCATGGGTGGAAACGGCTGTTAAACGAGTCGAACGCTTGGGGCACGCGGGCAAGGGGCAAGCGCACTGCAACCAAGGCGATGACCCTATGACCCAGTCTGCGAAGGACGATCCTTTTCCGGTCCAGGAAAGCGACCAGATTTTGTCGGGCCAGAGCGAACGGCAGCGATGCGCAGTTCGCTGAAGAAGGCACTCGCGGCTTCCCTCGAAGGAGGGTTGCGGCGCGTCTACGATCGGTTTCCCGCTGCCGCCAGGGCGGCGGTGCCGCGCACGGCCAGGGATTTCGTGCGCGAACGGTTCACCTCCCGCACGCTCGCGGCGGCGTATGACGACAAGCTTTGGCAAGGGTTCTCCACGCAGGCGCGCGCCGATCTCGAACGGCTGAAGGCGGATGCCGGCCGGCCGCTGCGGGAAAGGACCGAAGCCTGCTACAGCCTTGCCCGATGGCATGCCGTCGAGGGCGATTTCGCTGTCGCGCTGGAGGAAATGCGGGACCGTCTCGCCCTCGATCCGCGCCTGTGGCGAACCGGCCGGCAATATATGCTGGAAGCGCTGTTCCTGTGCCGGCTCGGGCGGACGGAAGAGGCGAGGGCCCTGATCGAGCGGGCCGGTGCCGGCCTGTCCTTCGACATCGCGCTTCAGCTCATGAAGGCCAATTGCCACAATCCCGCCGTGTCCGGCAGCGAGGACGGGCAAGCCGGGGCCGCGACGCTGGAGTGCATCAACGCCATCTACCGGCGCTTCAGGCTGCCCGAGATCGCCAGGCGCGATGAAGATGCGCCGCTTACGCTCGACAATATCCGTACGGAGGGTGTGCGGACCCATTTCGATGCGGACAACAAGGTGACGGTGATCGTGCCGGCCTACAATTGCGCCGACACCATCCTCACGGCCCTGGCCAGCCTCGCGGAGCAGAGCTGGCGCAACCTCGAGGTTCTCGTTGTCGACGATTGCAGCACGGACGATACTGCCAAAACGGTTGCGGCGTTCTGCGCGGCCGACGACCGGTTCCGGCTGATCCGGCAGGCCCGCAATGGCGGCAGCTATGCCTGCCGGAACCGCGCGCTGGAAGAGGCGAGCGGCCGCTTCGTGACCGTTCACGACGCCGACGACTGGGCGCATCCGCTGCGCATCGGGATGCAGGTGCGCGCGCTGCTGAGATCGTCCGGGCCTCCCTACAACCTGTCGCGCATGGCGCGCGCCACCCCATCGCTCGCCTTTTTTGGCACATGGCGACCTTCCGAAAGCCTCACCGCGCTCAACCTGTCCTCGCTGATGATCGAGCGTCCGGCTTTCGCGAAAGCCGGAAACTGGCATGAGGTGAGGGTTTCCGCCGATCAGGAATTCGTGAGGCGGCTCGACGTGATTTTCGGCGCCGATCACCGGAAGCAGGTGGTTTCGGATTGTCCGCTGGCCTTCGCCCGGACCGTACCGACATCGCTGACCCGCCACGGCAACACGCATGTGCGCACGTTCCATCATGGCATCAGGCGGACCTATCACGAGGTCGTCGGGGCGTGGCACATGTCGCTGGCGGAGCGCAAGGCAGAGGCGCCCGCCGGGGTGCCGCAATCGCTTCCGGTCCCCCTTGCGATCAGGAGCGGCCATGCAGCCGGGGAAAGGCTCGATGTCGTCTTCATCGGCGATTTCAACATGAGCGGAGGCACCTATCACTCGGCGATGGCCATGCTGCGCGCGGCGAATGCGGCGGGCCTGAGCACGGGCCTCCTGCATTATCGCCGCTACGATCTCGACGTCGCCGCACCGCTGAGGAGGCAGGTGATCGACCATGCCGCCGAAAACGGCGTGCGCATCGTGAGCGCCGGCGAGAGCGTCGATGCGCGAACGGTCGTGGTGACGCATCCGCCGATCCTGCACCATCGCCTCGACATGTTTCCCCGGATCGCGCACGAGCGGCTTGTCGTGGTGGTGAACCAGATGGCCGAACGCGACAGGAGCGGAAAGGACATGGCCTACGATCCTGCCACCGTGCGCCGGCATCTCGTCGAATATTTCGGGCACGAGGGTGAGTGGGTGCCCATTTCGGGAACGGTTCGCACGCTCATGAAAGCCGATCGGCGCTATCCGCCGCCTCACGGGGACACCTGGACGCCGCTGGTCGACACCGGCGAATGGTGCGCGCGGGAACCGCGCTGGCGCGGCCGCGAGCGTGGCCGGCCGGTGGCGGGCCGCCACGGCCGCGACCATGTGCTGAAATGGCCGGGCGCGCGCAGGGACCTTCTCGATGCCTATTGCGCCGGGCGCGCCTGCGAGGTGCGCTTTCTGGGCGGTGCGGCCCATGCCCGCACCATTGCGGGCAGGTGGCCCGCGAACTGGACAGCCGGGGAATTCGGGACCCGCGACGTCAGGGAATTCCTTTCGGATCTGGATTTCTTCCTGCACTACCCGCATGACGATTATATCGAAGAGTTCGGCCGCGCACCGATGGAGGCCATGGCCGTCGGCGTTCCGGTGATCCTGCCCCCGGTTTTTCGTGCTACATTCGGGGACGCCGCCCTCTATGCCGAACCACGGGACGTGTGGGCTGCGATGGACAGGCTCTGGGCCGATGAGAAGGCATGGATGGAACGTATCGAAGCCGGCCGCGCTTTCGTGATGTCGAACTGCTCCCTCGATCTCTTCCCGGCGCGCCTTCGTCCTGAAGGGAATGCGCCGGGGCGGCAGGCGCATGTGCAAGGCGAAGGCCGATGATACGCCGATGAACCTGTTTGCCGAAACCAGAAGCTCGGGATGGTGGCTTGCCCAGGTCCTGCGGCAGTTCCTGCGAGTCGTCCCCGGCGTGACCCTGGCGCTGGTCGTCTATCTGACCGTTGCGCGCATTACCCGCCTGCTTGCCTTCCTGCTGCCGCTCAAGGTCATCCTGCTCGCCGGCTCAAGCGGCATTCCGCACTATTTCCGCCCTTTCCTTGCCGACGACCAGAAGAATCTGGGTATCGTCATCCTCTCGGCGGCGTCGATCGCCTTTTACGCGCTGACCCTTTTTCTGGAAGGGCACACCAGACGTTTGTCGGACAAGGCCGGCGCCGATCTGATGAGCGCGGCGAGCGTCATGTCGCTGGTCGACAACCAGCGCACGGAAATGCAGGGCAACTACGCCCGCTTCATGCAGATCGTCTCCGGAGGGCTGTTCGTGCTTGCCGGCATGGTCGTGCTGGCGGTGCTCGCTCCCTTGCTGGCGGCCTATCTTTGCGGCCTCGGACTGTTTTTCTATGCGTTGACGGCATGGGCGCTGAGGGGTGTTACGCCGCTGAACGGCAACCGACTGGCCGACTTCATCACAGGTCAGCTGGGAAGCTATCTCAACATCCTGTCTTCGGTTGCGTTTCTTTCCGGTTTCCTCATCATCCTGCTTCCGTTCCTGCGGGAGGGCGGCGCCAATGTGCTTGTCGCCATCATCTGCTTCATGCTTTTGCGCCAGATGACGTCGGCGATGACCGGGGCGGTCAGGGATATCGTCACGCTGGCCCAGAAGCGCCAGCTGGTCGATACGCTGGTGTTCCCGAACCGCCAGTTCCATCCTTCGGAACGCAATGACCAGCGCACCTTGCGCCAGCTTTTCGGGCGGGAAGAGCGGGAGCGGCTGATCGCCGGCGCACTGGCCCCGGTGAGGGAGGAGGGGGAGACCCTGCGCATCGGCTGGCTCGACACCTCCGTGCAGGGCATGGCCGAGTTTTCCATAGTGCTCGAGGGCACGAACGGACAGGAACGCCATTTCCGGCTGCGCGTGTTCGCGCCGCGCCTGCGGCGGATGCTGGAAAACGAAGACCTGCTGTTTCGACATGTCAGCCGCGAATCCGTGTGGGCGGCGTCGATTGTCGCCCGCTTCACGCATGGCGAGCACGAATGCATCATCTACGAGGCGGGAACCGGGGTTGCGCCGAAAGGTGCGGCCTTCACGCAGGCCCATCAGGCATTCGTCGCCAACCTGTGGTCGGTCAGCGTGCCGGCGGCGCTGGTCCGCACCTACTCGGCCACCCACAAGGCCATGCAAAAGCGCCTGACAAGGGATCTGGTCGCGAGGATGGAAATTGCGGTCGATACGAATGAGGATGCCGACATACTTGCAAGATTCCTGAAGGCTCTGCCGGCGATCCGCAAGACGATTGCCGAACTGCCATTGTGCCTGAACCATCCTGCGTTCCCGCCCGGGGACGTTGCGGTGGGCGCGGATGGTTCGCCGCGGGTCTTCGGCGGGTGGGGGCAATGGTCGCTCATGCCGCTGGGAGCGGGCCTGCCGGCTTCCTTCCTGGCGGACGACAAATACGAGGGGCTTCTGGCGCAGATGCGTCTGCGCAGCCCGGACATGCCGGCCAGCCATCTCGGCCAGAGGCAGCTGATCGTGGTGTCGGCCTGCGCGCAGATGGAGCGAAGCATCCTGCAGGGCAGGATGAAGGCCGCTCTCACCCATGCGGAGCGCGCCGTGACCGAAATGGAAGCAACGAGGAGGATGGCCGCGTGAAAGCGGTGAAACACTGTTGATTTCCGCTGAGAGCTGACCCGGGATTGAGGGATTTTTCCATTGAGAAGTGACCCATGTTTGAACCCACCCCTGCTGGTTGATTGCAGGG
>NZ_SNZF01000025.1 GCF_004363725.1 Aquamicrobium defluvii
CGCAAAGGACACGATTGACCTCGCCGCCTGACCCAATACGATGTCTATGCTGGAGATCGCGCCACCCGAATTTCAACACAGCTCGCGACGGCACCCGAGGCGCATTCCGCACTGGCTATCGGGCAGCGGGTGCGGAAGACGCAGCCTGTCGGCGGCGACACCGGGCTGGGTATCTCACCTTTCAGAACCTTCATGCGGTTGCTGCCGGGGAAAGGCATCGGCGCAGCGTCGATAAGTGCCTTGGTGTAGGGGTGCGCAGGCGAGGAGAAAAGCTGATCGGAGTCAGCGATTTCCATGATCCGACCGAGATAGAGAACGACGATCCTGTCGCTGATGTGCCGCACCACGCCCAGATCATGCGAGACGAACAGCATCGTAAGGCCGAACTCGTCTTTCACGTCCAGGAGCAGATTGATCACCTGCGCCTGGATCGAAACGTCGAGCGCGGAGACTGGTTCGTCGGCGACGATGAAATCGGGCTCGACTGCAATAGCCCGCGCGATGCCGATACGTTGGCACTGCCCGCCACTGAGCTGCTGCGGATACCGGTCAGCGTAGCTTGTCGACAGTCCTACCCTCTGCAGCAAAGCGTGCACACGTTCCTGTCGGTCGTGCCTGCTTTTACCGATGCCATGGATCAATAGCGCCTCTTCGACATTCCGACCGACTGTCATCCGCGGATTGAGGCTAACGACAGGGCTTTGAAAGATCATCTGCATGTGACGCCGATAAGGCCGCAACTGCGCGTTGGTGAGCTCGCTGATATCTGAGCCGCGAAAGGAAACACTGCCCCGGGTCAGATTTCCCAAGCGGAGCAGAGTTCGTCCGACAGTGGTTTTCCCAGAACCGGACTCGCCCACCAGACCGACGATTTCCCCGCGCCGTATCTCCAGGGAGAAATCGCGTACCGCCCACGTCATTTCTCGTTTCCAGGGGTGGCCCTGGATTGGCAAGGGATAGGCCTTGGAAACGGACTTTGCGCTAACCAGAGTGTCGGCGACGGGCTGGGGAATCATCAACTAAGCTCCGAGTTCTCGACGGGGAAAGGGCGCGAGATCGCGCCATCGCAGGCAGCGCACGAGATGCCTGGCGCTAGCTTCTTCCAGCGACGGGGCGATTTCAGTACATCTCGACTCTGCTTCCGAACAGCGCGGCGCGAAGGCGCATCCCGACAGCTGGACCGACGGGTCTGGCACTGATCCGGGAATTGCCGGTAGCCTTTCACCCCGCGGCCGCGGGCGGTCGAAATGCGGCGCAAGGTCGATCAGCGCGCGGGTGTAGGGCATCCGCGGACTTTCGTAGATGCTTGCGGCTTTGGCAGCCTCGACAACACGACCACCATAAACCACTACAACCTTGTCGGCGATCTCAGCGACAACCCCAAGATCATGCGTCACGAAGAGCAGCGCCATCCCCAGCCTGGATTGCAGCGCGCGCAGCAGTTCGATGATCTGCGCTTGGATGGTTACATCCAGTGCCGTTGTAGGTTCGTCGGCGATCAACAACCGAGGCCGGCAGATCAGTGCGATGGCGATCACTGCACGCTGCTTCATGCCGCCGGAAAGCTCGTGTGGGTAGCTGAGCATACGCTGCTTGGGATCAGGTATCCCGACCAAGCCAAGCATCTCAACGCTCGCATCCCATGCCGCACGATAGGTGATATCTTCATGCGCCATGAGCGTCTCCACGATCTGCTTGCCAATCGTGTGGACTGGATCGAGCGCACTCATGGCGTCCTGGAACACCATGGCGATTTCCTTACCGCGAATGCGGCGCATCTGCCGGTCGCCGAGATCGAGCAGATTCCGTCCGTTGAACAGCACACTTCCCGAACAGACCCGCTCTTTGGGCAGAAGTCCTGTTATTGCCAGGCCAGTCACGGATTTTCCTGATCCGGATTCTCCGATCAGGCACAGCGTCTCACCTGGATCAAGGGTGAACGACATATCGTGAACAGCCGTCACCACACCTCGCCGTGTCGTAAACTGCACGCGCAGATTCTGTATGTCGAGCAGATGCCCGCTGGTCATCATCCGATCTGACTCCGTTCAATCTGACTGTTGCGAGAATGGGAAACATGCACCTGTGCGCGCCTGTCTGACCGGGGGCGATCTGTAGATCGCCCCCGGTCAATCTGTCAGCGAAAGGACAGGGCCTCCTTGCGGAAATCCATGATGTAGTTGGTGAAAGGATGCCAATCGATCTTGTCACTTACGCCAACGGCTTCACGCACGCGAAACAGCACGGTCCCTGGTGCTTCATCCTCGAAGAGGTCAAGCATCTGCTGATAGAGGTCGCGTCGCTTTTCTGGATCAAGCGCCGATCGGGCGTCCACTGCGAGGGCTTCGAACGCGGCCTTGTCCTTCCACTTTGCGGCGATCCCCCAGGTCCAGCCGATGGTTGCGGCAGGGTCTGAAAGAATGGTCCAGTCCGAAGAGTTTCGAGCGCCAAAGGTCGGATCATCGGTCTTGACCGCATCCCACCGCTCGTTGACCTGTACGCGGGCGTTCAGGCCGACCTTGCGCCACATCTCGACGATAGCTTCAGCTTCGGCAAGGCCGTTTGTGTAGTAGACCGGATGCGAATGGAAGACGATCTCCTCACCTTTATATCCGGATTCTGCGATCAATTTTTTGGCCTTGTCCGGATCATAGGGGAAGCCGGGACGGTCGGCGTTATAAAGCGGGCCCCATTCCGCATACTGATGGCTGGGCAGCATTTTCGCCATCCCCATCCAGAGCGCCTGTCCCAGCAACTCGCGATCGATCGCGAGGTTCATTGCCTGACGCAGCTTCTTGTTCATGAAGGGAGCAAATGTATTATAATACAATACATGGCTGTTCACCAGCACGCTCTCGACCGAGACACCGTCCAATTGGTCGACGGCTGCAATCTGGTCAGGCGGAATTGACGTTGCAATATCGACCTCGCCGTTTGCGAGCGCCGTGATGCGCGCCGCCACCTCGGGAACGATATTGAAAGTGAGGGACGCCGCCGGAGGTGCGCCATCCCAGTAATCTGCGAATGCAACGAATTTCAACGCCTGATCCGGGGTATAGCTGACGATCTTGTAAGGTCCGGTGCCTATGGGCTGCTGACCGAATGACTCGAAACCGACCTTTTCATAATAAGCCTTGGACACGATGCTGGTGCCGGGATAGGCCATGAGATCGAGAATGGCGGCGTCGGGGATCTTGGTGACAACTTTGACAGTCTTGTCATCGATCACATCGATTGACGCTATATTGGAAAGATGGTTCCGGGCGTTAACATAAAGCGAGTCAGGGTCGAGGATCCGGTCGATCGAAAACTTGACATCGTCAGCGGTTAGCGGTTCGCCGTTCTGAAATTTGACGCCGTCACGCAAGGTAAAGATCATCGTCAGATCATCCTGTCGCTCCCAGTTCGAGGCCAATCCGGGAATGAACTCCTTGCCAGTGTATTCGTCATTCGACAGGAAATTGCGTTTGACCAGAGTATCAAATGCATTATGGCTCACTGAGAAACCCGCATTTCCCAGCGCCATTCCGGGATCGAGAGTGGCTAAAGTGGCCGGAACAGCGACACGTATGGATGGCGCCTCCTGGGCGCTTGCCATTGTCGGCAACGCCAACAAGGCTATAAGCATCAGTGATTTGAACATGCTTCGTAACTCCTCACTTTGTTTGATCAGGGTCGAGTAAGTCTCTCAAATAGTCGCCGAGAGTAGATATCGTCATGGTAATCATGACGATGACCGCAGCAGGTATTGCCGCAAGCCACCAATGGCTGATCAGGTAGTTGCGCCCCTCGCCCACCATCTGGCCGAGTGAGGTGCTGGGGGGCTGTACCCCGACACCGAGGAAGGAAAGCGCCGATTCCAGAATGACGACATGGCTGAAGTTGATTGTCGCGAGCACGATGATAGGCGATACCAGATTGGGCAGGATGTGTAGCGCCGCCACGCGCACCGGGGACGCGCCAAGCGAGCGGGCCGCTTCGACGAAGGGGCGCCGGTTGGTCGACATCACCTCCGCGCGCACAATCCTGACATAGCTGCCGAAGTCAGCAAGACCGACGACCAGTACCAGCATGAGGGGGCTGCTGCCCAGAAAGGCCGCCGCCGCCATCGCCAGCAGCGTGAGTGGAATCGCGGTATTCGCGTCGACTATCAGCATGATGATGTTATCGATCCAGCCGCGGGCGATACCGCTGATGAGACCAATCGTGGCACCGACGAGAACGCCGATGCATACCCCGAGGCCCGATATAACGAGCGTGGTGCGCGTGGCGTAGAGAAGCCTTGAATAAACATCGCGTCCAAGATAGTCGGTGCCGAGAATGTGTACGGCCTGCAAGCCGAACCCATCCGGCGCCGACAAGCGCGCCAGCAGGCTCTGCTGCGTCCAGTCATGGGTCACAAGGAGCGGTGCAAAGGTGGCGAAGGCAATCAACGCAACTAAAACGCAACAGGCTGCGAGCACGCTGATCGGTGCCCTGGCGATCCCGGCGCAAAACCCATGCACCGTTGAATGGAGTCGCACCGCACCATCAAAGCGCGAGGGGGGAAGCTGGAGGTCGCTCATGCCGCACCCCGGCTTCGCAGACGCGGATCAAGAAGCAGGTAGCTGGCGTCAACCAGCAGGTTGCAAATGATTACCGTGCCGGCCAGTATCAGAATTCCAAACTGAAGAAGTGCATAGTCTCCGCGTATCACCGAATCCACCATCAGCCGGCCAACGCCGGGCCAGGCGAAGACGGTTTCGATGACAGCCGTGCCGCCGATCAGTGCGCCGATCTGCATGCCTATCAGGGTGACGACGGGAAGCAGGGCATTTCGGAGGCCATGCGTGATGTTGACAGAAAACCGCGGGAGCCCCTTTCCACGAGCAAAGGTGATGAACGGGCGGTTGAGCACGTCCAGCAGACTTCCACGCGTTAGCCGGGCAATGCTCGCGGCAAGGATCGTGCTCAGGGTGGCGATCGGCATGATGTAGTGTTGCCAACTGCCGTCTCCTGAACTGGGCAGAATTTTTAGCATAAGGCTGAAGAGCAGGATCAATGCGATGCCCAGAACGAAACTGGGCATCGACTGGCCTATAAAACTGAGCGCCATTAACACCCGATCGATGACGGTGTTGTGGTAAACTGCAGCAAGCACACCAGCCGGAACACCGATCACGACCGCCATCAACAACGATGGGGCCATCAGAGAAATCGTCGCCGGAAGACGTTCGAAGAAAACATCGGAAACGGGGCGGCTGGAAAAGAAGCTACGGCCGAAGTCACCACCCGCGATATTTTCAAGATAGATCAGATACTGGACAAAAATACTACGATCCAGACCAAGTATCCGGCGTAGATCCTCGCGCTCGGGACCTGCGATATCTGGAGGCAGCAGGTATTGCACCGGATCTCCGCCAACGCGGGCGAGAATGAACACGGCCGAGATCACTATCCAAAGTGTCAGCCCGGCCCGTAAAAGTCGCATGAGGATAAGCAGCGGCCCCTCCCAGCGCAAAATCGGTGCGCTTGATCGTCGGATTGCGTTCACAATATGGCATGATGCTAGCTGGCATTTTTGACCGATGTCAACCGATAATGTTTGTTTCGGTTTGACTTGGAGGAAATGAGCAAATCAACGCAGGCAAAACGACCAAAATTCCACGATTATCTACTTAATATGAGTAGGTGCCTTGACTGATCACACACAATCCATAAAAAAGGGCATGAACGGTCAAGCGATGCCTGGAGTAGCAATCTCGAATGAACGGCGAAGATAACGGTCAGTCAGGGTATCAGCTTGCAATCAGTCGGCAGCGGTTGATCCTCGAGGCTCTCGAGCGGTCCGAGGTGCTGAAGGTATCCCAGCTTACCAGCAGCCTGAACGTGTCTCCGGAAACGATCCGGCGGGATCTGCGGAATCTCGAACGCGAAGGTCGGCTGCGACGGGTTTACGGTGGTGTAGTCGCGGTGAGAGACACCGACGTGAAGCCTTATGAGGCACGCACGGAGGCGCTCAGGGATGAAAAGGAAGAAATCGCAGGCTGTGTGTCGCGGCTCGGTCTCGGTGGCAAGGATAAGCGTATTTTTATTGGCGGCGGTTCTACCACAATGTCAGTGGCCAAACACCTCGCCGAGGGGCCGCCAGCAATCTTTATGTCCAATGCGATCGAGATTGCGGCGATTCTTAACCGATCCGGACGACATGAAGTCGAATTGACAGGCGGTAAGCTACACAAGAACTATGAGTTGCTGACCGGCGATGCCGTCGCGGCCTCGGCTGGGCGCCATCGCTTCGATCTTGCTATCACAAGCACAAATGCGATTGATCCCGATCTCGGCTTCCTCGAATTTTTTGAATCCGAAGCCATACTGCACCGGATCCTTGCACGGCATGCCCGAACCTATGTAATCGTTGCCGATCATTCGAAATTCGGTGCCTCCGCCAACCATGTCACGTTTGGACATGCGGCGGTGAGCATGGTCGTGACCGATCGCGAACCGCAACCCAGATTTTGCAAGGTATTCGCTGATGCCGGGGTCGAGCTACATTGGCCGGGCAGCAAGAAAATATGAAACACACACAGGACCAGACCGGCGCAAAAGGGTGCCAGACGGTTAACCTTGAAGGTGAGGGAATGGGGTTCGATGCTCATTGAAGAGTTAAGCCGTTTGACGTTAACCGAAGTCACCGAGTGCTATGCCAGCGGGCGTCTCTGTCCAGTCATGGTTATGGAGGCGACGATTGCGCAAGCCGAAGCGGCAAACAACAGCATCAACGCGCTCTACGACTTGCAGGCAGATAGATGTCTCGCAGAGGCAGAGGCGTCGCGTCAACGTTATCGGACAGGATCGTCCTTGGGGTTACTCGACGGAATACCGGTGACGATCAAGGATTCCATACACGCGGCAGGCATGCACTGGCACCATGGTTCTGCGGCGCATGGTTCAGGTGTCGAGGGAATGAAGGACGCACCCCCCACGATTGCTCTGAAGCGCGCGGGTGCGCTTATTTTCGCAAAGACAGTCATGTCGGACTTCGGCCTCAGTTCATCTGGAGTGAGCAGCAGCCACGGCATCGTACGCAACCCATGGGGACTGGGCTGGAGCACTGGCGGATCAAGCGCCGGTGCAGGAGCGTCTCTGGCGGCCGGCATTGGTATGGCCGCTGTAGGAACGGACATTGCCGGATCGGTGCGGTTGCCTGCCTCACATTGCGGCCTGGCTGCCCTGAAACCAACCCAGGGGTTGATCGCTCATACTCCCCCGTCCACAGTACGGTCAGCGGGGCCCATGGCGCGCTATGCCGCGGATTTGGAACCGATGCTGCGAGTACTGGGCGGCGTGCATCGTGACGACTGTTACTCCGCCCCATTTCCCGCCGTACACGCGGGCTCTGATTTGCCGAGACGGGTCACCGTGTGTCTCGATTTCGGTTTTGGCCCGCAATTGGAAGATGAAGTTGCCGTCGTCGTCGAGCAAGCCGCTCAAGCTCTTGCGGAGTTGGCTTTTGAGGTGCGATTTGAAGATCGCGGCTTCGATTTTGACGCCTATCTGCCGATAGACGATTCGCTCAAGCTTCGTGGCTGGAGAGAGTATTCGGCTACCGCACAAAATTTCCGTGCTGCCGTACCATCCCAACTTGTCGACTGGCTAATGCCTGCATCGGAATGGGGGGAGGCACAGATCGCGGAAATGGACAAGGGAATCGCCCGCACGATTTCTGGGGCGAATGCATTGCTTGACAAAGCCGACATGCTACTCACCCCCGTTATGCACCTCGTAAACTTCCCTGCGGGTGATCTGGGGCCAGATCCGGACATGCCCTTGCGTCATGCCACATTTACCGCACCGTTCAACCAATCCGGTCATCCGGCAGCGACGATTTGTGGCGGATTTAGTGCGAGCGGGCTGCCGATCGGCATTCAATTAATCGGGCACCGTTTCGACGACATTCGGCTGGTGCGTACCGCCACGCTGCTTGAGGAGCGGCTGAGACAAACAAGAGCCACACAGATGTTGTGGCCCTTGCAGCCGAAACCCTTGGCGCGACAACCTGTTCATGGTGGGAACGGCGTATTGGTTTAGCCGATGCAGGTTGATCGTCTGCAAGGCAGGATTGATCTTTCCATGAAGAAACCGTCCTCATCGACTGCCTGTCAATGCACTTGACGATAGAGCAAGCACCCATTCTGTGTTCGCCGCACTTGGCCGTATTTCTTGAATAATTTTTCTCCTGTCATTCAAGACATGTCAGGGGAGAGTCTATTGTTGTCGGAGAAGGCGCATCATGAACGAAGCACCATGGTTGACTGATAACGTTCGCAATTGGCGTGAAAAGATACATGCGCTGCCTCCGAAGGCCAGAGCGCTTCTCGCGGCGCGGGCGATGAGAGCGCCGTTGTTCGCCCACGCCTATGCCTTTCATCTCAACTTTCGCTTCGGTGGGATGGTGCCGTTTGAGTTGGCCGAATTTGCCGATAAGCGAGGGCTCGACGGTATTAAAATTCACGTCAATGATGGTGAAGGTGCAAGCCTGAGCGCGATGTCCCCCCAGGAATTGCAAATCTTTGGCCAGCAGCTAGCCGGGCTTGGGCTCGAGATACATGTCGAAACCAGCACCACGGAGGCCGGAGGCCTGTCGGACGCGGTAGCGAGAGCCCATGCCGTAGGCGCAACCTCGCTGCGTTGCTACCCGCGCTACGAAGGACACGTCTCCGAAATCGTGGAGCGCACGATCAATGATCTACGCCAGCTTCGGCAGTTCGATCCGGAAGGCAGGTTGAGGTTCACGCTGGAACAGCATGAAGACCTGAAGTCGGATGAGCTTGTCAGGATAGTCAATGAAGTGGGGAACCCCGATTTGGGCCTGCTCTTCGACTTCGGCAATATGGTCAATGCTTATGAAACGCCGCTGGAAGCTCTTGCGCTTCAGGCAGCGCATGTGACGGAAGTCCATGTCAAGGACTGTCTCATCCAGCCCGATCGCGGCGGGTGGGCTCATCTTGCGTGCGTATCGGGAACAGGGCATTTGCCGATGCATTCGATGCTGATCGAACTGCTGCTTCTCGGTGAGGACAAGCCGCAAGTCTTGGCATTCGGCCTGGAGGAGGAGGAGGGCTATTTCGCTCCTGCGTTACGCCTGCCGTCGGATGGTCCCGATCCTTTCATAGCAGCTCGTTCTCCCAGCTTCACTGAAATAGATACATCGGATATAGGGGCGCGGCTGGAGCAGGAAGCTGCTGCCGCCAGTGCGCAGGTCACAACCATCAAAGCCATGCTTTACGATATTGCGCGGGAAGCTGGATAGTCGAAGGCAGATGTCTTGACGTGCTCCCCGTTTTGTCCGCGTTTATAAGTTAGGTGTTTGATCCGCACTGAGATGCTCCCGGATTTTGGACCGCCCGGCTGGTCTATCGCTCGCTGTGGCAACGGACCCCATCGCCGTAACATGCGGCATTTTTGGCGGCTGCGGGAGCCGCCTGTTGGTGAGGATGAAATGCGCACGAACAGGGTAGTACACGTCGTCAGTTGCCACGCCGAGGGAGAGGTGGGCGACGTTATAGTCGGGGGCGTGCAGCCTCCTCCCGGCGATACGATCTGGGAGCAGGCCCAGTACATCGCCACGGACAATGAGCTGAGGAATTTCCTTCTCAATGAACCGCGGGGCGGCGTCTTCCGGCACGCCAATCTTCTTGTTCCGCCGAAGGATCCGCGCGCCCATATGGGCTGGATCATCATGGAACCGGCGGACACGCCTCCGATGTCGGGATCCAACTCCATCTGCGTGGCCACCGTGCTGCTCGACAGCGGCATCGTTCCGATGCAGGAACCGGTCACCCGTCTCCTGCTTGAACCGCCGGGCGGACTGATAGAGGTCGAGGCCGAATGCCGGAATGGCAAGGCGGAGCGTATCCGGGTTCGCAATCATCCGTCCTTCGCCGACAAACTTTCAGTGCGCATCGAAGTGCCGGGAATCGGCACGATCGAAGTCGACACGGCGTGGGGCGGGGACAGTTTTGTGATCGCCGATGCCGGCACCCTCGGGCTCGAGATCAAGGCGGATCAGGCTCGTGATATAGCCGAGATTGGCGTGCGCATCACCAATGCCGCCAATGAGCAACTCGGCTTTTCTCACCCGGTCAATGGCTGGAACCACATTTCATTCTGCCAGATCACTGAGCCGGTGCAAAAGCAGAACGGCATATTGAGCGGGCTTAGCGCAGTCGCTATCCAGCCCGGCAAGATCGATCGCTCGCCGTGCGGGACGGGATGCTCCGCCCGTATGGCGGTGTTGCACGCCAGAGGGCAACTCGGGGCCGGCGATCAGTTCATCGGCCTTTCAATTGTGGGCACCCGGTTCGAGTGCCTCGTCGATTCGGAAATCGATCTCGCAGGACGGCGCGCGATCAGCCCGATTATCAGCGGGAGCGCATGGGTGACAGGAATCCACCAGCATATGCTGGACCCCGCCGATCCCTTTCCCGCAGGTTACCGTCTTTCGGACACCTGGCCCATGCCGAAGAACAGATAGAACCTCATTTCAATATAAATGCCAAGTATTATTTAAAATACAAGAGATAATATTATTGTTTTTGATTATAATCTATTATGCTTTGCTTTTGCAAGCATAATCACCCGAGATGTGGAATAAATCATGCCAGACAATCGTCCTGCCCAACCGCCCGCCCAAATATCCTTATTTTTCGGATATCGTGAAAGCGAGCGGAAATTTTCTGTTCCTGTCGGCGATGCCGATCATCGTCACGGCAACGAATTTAACGAGATTTACTCCATGGTCTTCAAGGCGAACTGGCCGGTTCGCACTCATGTGCAGGCAGCCATGATGGATCCGCAATGCATGGTGGAACTGGATGCCATCGCTGTTGTCGATCCAGCCAGCTTGATCTGATGCCGTGGACGGCGTCCCGTTGCGGCATTGCAATGTGCAAGATATGGCTGTCGAAAGTCATATGAGGAAGAGCCCTTCATGAAGAAGGTCACCGCAATTGGGCTGGAGATCGCCTGACAGTTGTCTCAAGCCTGCGGTGACGCAAGGGCTGGCCGCGCGGAAAACGGCGACACCCATTCCACCCCCCTGGTTGGCCAGGGCACTGGGGCGGTGCTCAGGGACGTGCTCGGCTATGACGAGGCGGCCATCCGGCGGTTTGTGCGCAAGCGGTGCTGCAGCCATCCACGAGGGCGGATGAGGCGGCGGATTTGCCCTGCCGCGTGTCAGCTCATGCGAGCGTGCCGAACATTGTGAGGATCCCGACGATCCGGAAGAACAGGGAAAATTCCACGAATACTGCGTGAGCGCGTCCGCCGCGCCGCCGGCAGGGACAATGCCGCCATCGGGGTCCGGATGCGCAATTTCCGACCCCCCGTGAATTGTGGCGCCACGCCAGATTGAGCTTCTTCGTCCGTTGGACTCTCCAAGGTTCGCGGCGGATCGGGCGTGGATGGAGGTGTCAGTCCGCAGTGCGCGCATCAGCTGTTTCGTGTCGATGTTTTCTTCCCTGAACACTTCCGCAGCTATGCGAAATGCTTCGAACCCGGCGGGAGCGCCGCAGTAGACCGCACGCTGGAGCAGGGTGCCCCGGATTTCCTCAACGCTGCACCCGTTGGCAAGGGCTCCCTCGAGGTGAAGGCGGAATTCGTGCTGGCGGTTCAATGCGCCTAAAAGACAGAGATTATCCAGGCTGCGCTGCTTGTCCGACAGAGCGCTTCTCGCCCAGATTTCTCCCCAGCAATACTCGGTGAGGATCCTCTGGCTTGTCCGTCGTGAGGGATTTTGGGACCATTGGCAGGCTGAGCCAGAGCGATTCCAGCAAAGGTGCGAAGCGGTTTTGCGTTCGGAATTGCGTAAAACAAATGTTAGCTGGGGTAGCCGCGTCCTGCCGCGCGATGCTGTCGAGGCTCGCATCCAGAAGCTCTTCCGCGGATATTTCACCCGCGTCGAGACGCGCCGAGAGTTCAGAAATCGTGTCAAAGTTTCAGCCTGCCGGGTTGGATGGTATCGTCTTGCCGCTCCGGGCGAACGGAAGGAAATGAATGGCGGGATCGTCGCCGGTGGCGCCGGCGGCATCGAAGGGCCTTTGCGCCATTTCCAGCAGATCCATGACCAGCCGTCGTTCCCGATCGGTGGGGCGATAGGCTGTCACTTCGTTGAGCCTGGTCTCGACCGGGCCGGGCTGCGGCAGTCCGTCATCTGAAACATCCTTTTCCTGACCATCGGCACCGCCGCGCCCGATCCTGCGGTGCGGCGGAGCCGGCCTTCTCCGTTCAGCGCCCGTTGCGCGGTCCGAATCCGCCACCGGTCGGGGTAACGACAGTGACGGCCTCGCCCGCTTCCAGCAGCACCTGATCGCAGCCGCCGAGGACATGGATGGTGCCGTCCTTGCGTCGCACCAGCGTCTGTCCTGCCTCACCGGGCTCGCCTCCGTCCACGCCGAAAGGCGGCACGCGCCGGTGGGAGGACAGGATGGCGCATTCCATGGTCTCGCGGAAGCGGATGGTGCGGCTGGTGCCGTCACCTGCATTCCACCTGCCCCTGCCGCCGGAGCCCTGCCGGATATGAAAATCCTCGAGCACCACGGGAAAGCGCGTTTCCAGTATTTCGGGGTCTGTCAGGCGGGAGTTGGTCATATGCACATGCACCGCCGCCGTGCCGTCGAAGCCGGGACCGGCGGGGGAGCCGGAGCAGATGGTCTCGTAATACTGATAGGTGTCGTTGCCGAAGGTCAGGTTGTTCATGGTGCCCTGTGACGAGCCCAGCGCGCCCAGTGCCCCGAACAGGCAGTTCGTGACCGCCTGGCTGACCTCCACATTGCCCGCCACCACAGCGGCGGGGTAGCACGGCCTGAGCATGGAACCCTCGGGTATCACGATGTCGATCGGCTCCAGGCAGCCGGCATTCATGGGGATGTTGTCCTCCACCATCACCCTGAACACATAAAGCACCGCCGCGCGCGTGACCGGTTCCGGCGCGTTGAAATTGTCCGGACGCTGGTCCGAGGTGCCGGTGAAGTCGACGGTGACCCTTCGATTGTGCTTGTCGACGGAGATCCTGACGCGGATGCGGCAGCCCTGGTCCATCTCATAGTCGAAGGCGCAGTCGTCGAGACGATCGAGCACACGCCTTACGCTTTCGGCCGCATTGTCCTGCACGTGGCCCATATAGGCGGTGACCACATCGAGGCCGAACTGGTCGACCATGCCGCGCAGCGCGGAAATGCCCATCTCGTTGGCGGCGATCTGGGCCTTCAGGTCGTTGACGTTCTGGACCACGTTGCGCACCGGATACGGGCTGCCGCTCAGCAGCTCGATGAGTTCCGCTTCGCAGAAGCGGCCCCGGTCGACCAGCCTGAAATTGTCGATATAGACCCCTTCCTCCTCGATACGGGTGGCGCGCGGCGACATCGAGCCGGGTGCCAGGCCGCCCACATCGGCATGATGCCCGCGGCTGGCCACCCAGAACAGGATTTCATCGCCGGCCTCATCGAAGACGGGGCTGCACACGGTGATGTCGGGAAGATGCGTGCCACCATTATAGGGTGCGTTCAGTGCGAAGACATCGCCCGGCCGGATCGTCTCGTTGTTGCGGATAACGGTCTCGACCGAGCGGTCCATCGAACCCAGATGCACCGGCATGTGCGGCGCGTTGGCAACCAGCCGGCCTTCCCTGTCGAAGACGGCGCAGGAAAAGTCCAGCCGTTCCTTGATGTTCACGGAATAGGCCGTGTTCTGCAGGGTCGTGCCCATCTGCTCGGCAATGGACATGAACAGATTGTTGAAAATCTCCAGCATGATCGGGTCGACGCTGGTGCCGATGGCGACGCGCGAGGGCAGGGCCGAATGACGCTCCAGAACGAGATTGTCCTCCCCGGTCAGAAGCGCCCGCCAGCCCTCTTCGACCACGATGGTCTGGTTGGGTTCGATGATGATGGCGGGGCCGTTCAGGGCATGGCCCGGCATCAGGGCCTCGCGAAGGTAGATGCCGGCATCGTGCCAATCGCCATTGGAGAAGATGCGCGTGCGCTCTCCGGGCTGCGGTTCGCCGGCGACGCCGGTCCCGGCATTCCCCGCCACATGCCGGGCGGCCTTGCCGATCGCCTCGACGGCGACCGCCTCGACGACGATGCTCCTGCTCTGGTCGATGAAGCCGAAGCGGCGGCGATGCGCCTGTTCAAAAGCCGGCTTCAGAGCGGCGAAGTCGAATTCCGGATTCCCGCCCGGGCGGGTTACGAAAGCAGGGATGTCAAGCGCGGTATCCGTGCCCTGATAGCGTATGTGGGCATGGACGTGGATTTCGATGGCGCCTTCGCGAACGCCTTGCGCCAGCACCTCCGTGCGGCATTCCGCGCCAAGCTGCATCCCGGTTTCTACGATGCTCCTTTCTGAACTTTCCAGAGCGACGTCCAGCGCGCTCTGCCGGCCCGCGCGGATGTCGGCCAGACCCATGCCGTAGGCGGACAGCAGGCCGGAGAAGGGGTGGATCAGGATCCGCGTCATGCCCAGCGCATCGGCCACCAGACAGGCATGCTGGCCGCCGGCGCCGCCGAAGCAGTTGAGCACGTAGCGCGTCACGTCATAACCGCGCTGGACGGAGATTTTCTTGATGGCGCTGGCCATGCTGGCGACCGCCACCTGCAGAAAGCCGTCGGCGACCTGCTCGGGTGTGCGTCCGTCGCCGATCTCCTGCGCGATCCCGGCAAAAGCGGCGCGCACGGCCTCCACGTCGATGGGCTCGTTGTGTCCGGGGCCGAAGATGTGCGGGAAGAATTGCGGCAGCAGCTTGCCGACCATGACATTGGCGTCGGTCACCGCAAGCGGCCCCTGCTGACGGTAGCAGCGGGGGCCGGGATTGGCGCCGGCCGA
The DNA here is from genome assembly GCF_004363725.1 of Aquamicrobium defluvii. Lineage (GTDB taxonomy): Bacteria > Pseudomonadota > Alphaproteobacteria > Rhizobiales > Rhizobiaceae > Mesorhizobium > Mesorhizobium defluvii. Next base: position 14,863 of record NZ_SNZF01000025.1, read on the forward strand.
ATCGGGGCCGACGCGGAAGCGCGCGCCGTCAAAACGCAGGATCGAGCCGCCGCCGGCAGCGACGGTATGGATCAGCATCATCGGCGCACGCATGCGCACCCCGGCCACTTCCGTTTCGAATTCGCGCTCGAAGGCACCGGCGAAATGGGCGACATCGGTGGAGGTGCCGCCCATGTCGAAGCCGATGACATGATCGAAACCGGCCTCCACGGCGGTCTCGGCCATGCCGACCACGCCGCCGGCCGGGCCGGACAATATGGCATCCTTGCCCCTGAACAGGCTGGCGGCCGTGAGACCCCCGGCCGAGGTCATGAACATCAGCCGCGCGCCGGTGCGGGCAGGTTCCAGTTCGCGTTCGACCTGCGCCACGTAGCGCTTGAGGATCGGTGACAGGTAGGCGTCCACAACGGCGGTGTCGCCGCGCGCGACCAGCTTTATGAGCGGGCTGACCTCGTGGGAGGCCGACACCTGCGCGAAGCCGGATGCGCGCGCCAGATCCGCAGCCTGTTGCTCGTGGGCGGGATAGCGGTAGGCATGCATGAAGGCGATCGCGACGGCCTCGAATCCTTCTTCGCGGGCCTTTGCCAGTTCGGCGCTCAGCGCGTCCGTGTCGAGCCGTTCCTCGACCGTGCCATCGGCAAGAACGCGCCCGGAGACCTCCACGACCTTGCTGAAGAGTTCTTCCGGCTTGACGATTTCCCTGGCGAAGATGTCTGAACGCGCCTGATAGCCGATGCGCAGCGCATCGCGAAAGCCGCGCGTCGTGATCAGAAGCGTACGCTCACCCTTGCGCTCCAGAAGTGCGTTGGTGGCGACCGTCGTGCCCATGCGCACGTCGCCGACGATGCCTGCCGGTATAGGCTGGTTTCCGTCCAGGCCAAGATGGTCGCGAATGCCCTGAACGGCAGCGTCCGGGTAGGCGGAAGGGTTCTCCGACAGGAGCTTGCGGGCGTGCAGCGTGCCATCGGGCGCCCGGGCCACGACGTCGGTGAAGGTGCCGCCACGATCGATCCAGAAATCCCAGGTGCCCACGGTGTCTCGCTCCTGAAGCCGGAAACGTTTCTCTTGCTCTTCATCGATAAATTATCGATATTTTGTCGATAACATATTATCGTGATGATTTGGAACACCCTTTCGGGAAATGCGGCGATGATGGCGGCAAAGGGGGATTCGGCTTGAGCAGGGAGAAGGTGGGAATGGGATCTGAAGGTTCGCGCGCGCGGCCAGTGGTTTCGTCAGAGCATCTTGCGGCCGGCGGCTCGCCTGCCCTTTCGGAAATCGAATATGGAATGATCGTCGCCGGCCATGCCTTTTCGCGCTGGATGAGCCGGGGAATGGCGGCGGCAGGCGTTCCCGGCATGCAGCCGACGGAGGTGATGATACTGCACACTGTCAGGCATCGCGGCCGGCCCAAGCGCTTCGCCGATATCTGCCTGGTGCTGGGCATGGAGGACATGCACGTCGTGACCTATGCCGTGCGCAAGCTGGAGAAGGCCGGGCTGGTGCAGGTGGGGCGGCAGGGCAAGGAAAAGCTCGTCAGCGCCACGAAGAAGGGTGTCGAAGCCTGCGCCCGATATGCCGAGCTGCGCGAGCAGCTTCTGGTCTCCGGCACAGCTTCTGCCGGCTATGCGGAAAAGAGCCTGTCCGAAATCGCCGCCGTGTTGCGAGCCTTGTCGGGCTACTACGATCAGGCGGCCCGTGCTGCGGCAGCCCTTGCCTGAGCAGCCGAGAGCATGAGAAGACGGCGGATGCTTTCCCTCCCGACAGGATCGAAAGCTGGACGATGAAGATCCCCGAGCCGGCCTTTCCGTAACCGACTGGTCGCAGATTGCGCCCCCCGGCTATCTGGCGGATCACTGTTGCGACCGCGGGCATATTCTCTACTTGCTGGAAGGAAGTCTGGTTTCCGAGCTGAAGGATGGCCGCCGCTTCACGTTGAGCGCCGGCATTCAGCCGCGATTTTGTGGCAGGCATGTCCTTCATCGCAGTGACCGTGCCGCGATGAAGGACATGACCGAGCCGGGGCGTTCGGCGCAGGGCCGGGCGCCCGCTTATGCCTCGGGTGAGGGCTGGTAGGTCATGGTCCTGACCACATCCTGTACGGGACGCTTCTCGCCGGCAAGCACCTCGAAGTCGAGCTGGTTCTCGGCGGGTGCCAGCGGACAGGTGACGAAATTTGTGAAGGCGCAGGGCAGCGCAACCGCGTAGTTGAAGTCGATCCAGTCGATGCGGGTCCTTGTGTCGTCGGCGAACTGCAACTCGATCACCCGGCCCGCACCATAGGTCACAGGGCCGCTGGTCCTGTCGCGAATGTGGGCCACGGGCTGCACCCCGTTTGGTGTGTCCTTGCCGATCAGCACGAGGCTGTAGCTCCGGCCTTTGTGCTCGAAGGTGAAGGTGCCTATGCGCGGCGTCGATTCACGCACCCCGGCTTCCACGGTTTCAGCTTCGTATTCGGTCGGCGCAGCCGGGGTGTAGACGCCGGGGATGCGCCAGGCGGGGTCATAGTCGAAAGCCGTCACGCCCGCATCCTCAAGACGTGCCGCCTGGCGCGGATCGCGCACGCGCACCCCGTAGAGGGGCTGGCCGTCATGCTTGGTGCGCAGGATCGCCTCAACTTCGTTCACGCCGAAATAGACCGGTACGCTGTGGCCGTGGCCATAGGTCTGGTTGCGGCCGGGGATGATCTCGACCGGCCCCGCGGGATATTCGCCATTCACCGACAGGGTGGGCCCGGATGCCGGCGGGGTGAACATGATCCGCCCGTCTTCAACCGACCAGCTGCCGGGAAGCAGGTCGAAGCTCACATCCTTGTCGTCCGCCTCCAGCCAGTACTGGGCAACCAGCGAAGTCCAGCCATAGGGGCGGAACATCGTGGCGACATGAGCATAGCGCCATTCGCGCCACTGGCCTTCCAGATGTTCTCTTGTGGGCATGTTGGTCTCCCTTTCCAAGGATTCAGGTGTCTGCTTTGCGCATGAAAATGCCGGGGGTCAGCCCCGCGAGGCGGAGCCGGCAATCTCGGCGAGGAAGGCGAGAACGCCGCGCCAGGAGCCATAGTCGGCTGCGGCATTGTCGGAGGGGGTGCCGCCACTCGTATAGGGGACTTTCGAGACAGGATGTTCACGGCTCAACTGCGTGGTGGGCACGAAAGGCAGGTTGATGGCGTGGCCGGCGTTGTCGAAATCCAGATGGCGGACGAGGTGGGGGTGGCCGTGCCGGCGCAGGGTCGAGACCACCATGCGCGAATAAAGGCTGGAGGGCCAGGCGCGGTCGTCGCGGCCCGAGATCAGCAGAACCGGCCCGGCGATGTTCTCGACGGGAATGCGTGCGCGCGCCGCCAGTTCCGTATCCTTCAGCCCCTCGAAGAAAACCGAGTGGTGGCGGCTGGGCGGGGCGTCTCCCGCCCATGGGTGCCAGTGCACCGCCTTGTTGTCCTGCCACAGATGCGGCAGGGGCACGCCGCCCCTGGTCCAGGTCGCGCCCTGCCAGCCGTCCCTTGCCGGATCGCCGGCACCCTGGGCGCCATGGACCATTGCGCCGGGCACGAATGCGATCACGGCGGAGACGAGATCCGGGAACGTGGCGCCAAGCAGCAGCGCGAGCTCGCCGCCGCGCGACTGGCCGCCGACGGCGACGAAGCCGTCCTTTGGCCGCAGTTCCCGGTGTACCCAGCTCAGGCCCGTCTCCAGATATTCGAGCGGGGTTTCGGTGATGAAGGGAGACAGGCCGGGCGCCTTGAAATAGCCGAGCGCAAGGGCCTGGTAGCCATGCGAGGCATAGAGGGCGGCGCGCGGCTCGTTAATGCCGCCGCCGGAGCCGTTGAGCACCACCACAACCGGATGAGGTCCCGGCCCGTCCGGAGTGAACAGCGTACCCACAGGGCCGTCTGCACGAACCTCCCGCCGCTCCACGCCCGGCGCAGCGAAGCGCTGGTAGAAGCGGGCCCTGGCGGAGGCGCCGTGGGCCGCCTCGGCCGTCAGCGTCGTCTGCAAAGGCTCCATGACATCGTCAGGGAAGAGTTCCGGGCTGGCACCGTCGAGCGGGTGCTGGCTCCAGATCAGGCCCATTGCCGAAACTTCCGCATAGTCGCCGCCAACCGGCGCGTCCCGCGACAGGTCGACCACGCCCTGCGCATCGGCCATGAAGGTTGCCTGGCTCATCCAGACCGCGCCTCCAGCCCGCTGCGTATGGGCGGAAATGGCGACGAGTTCGTCGGGGACGAGACCGGTGACGACGATCCGGCGCGGCTCGTCGATCAGGCCGTCGACAGGATCGATGGAAAAAGCAGGCGCGGAAACAGCTCGTGTCATTGATCTACCTTCGGTACGGGCAATCAGCACCCCGCCTGGCCTGCCATGCGGGCCAGATGAGTATCGAGGCGTTGTGCGAAGTCGCCATCCAGCATGGTCCCGGCAGCCAGCGCGCCGCCGCGCGGCCAGTAACCGCCGCCATCGGTCCAGTCGCTCTTCAGGGCGGCAAGCTTGCCTTGCCAGTCGATGCCCTCTCCGGCGGCGGCAGGATCGAAGGCAAGGATGAAGACGCCGCGCCCCTTCGCATCGCCACGCCCTGCGCCGGCGACACCGGCCAGGAGCTCGACCGTCAGGCCGAGCAGCGAGCCGATCTGGCCGCCACGCGGCAAGAGGGCTGCAACATCGGCGGCGACACGGGTCGGCCGGCCGGCGCCGTCCAGCGCGATGCCGTCCGGCAAGGGTGCATCGGTCATGCGCGCGGTCTTGATGTCGGCCATGGTGGCGCTGCTGCTGGCGATGTCGATGACCACGCGCTCGCTGCCCCGGCCCATGGCGAGGGCGAACGGGTTGGTGCCGATCACCGGGCGCGTTCCGCCGTGAGGCGCGACGAAAGGCGGGCCTTCGGCGCCGGCGATCCCGACGAGGCCGGTGTCGGCGAGATGGCGGACGAAGGGGACGAGCCGCCCGAAGCCCCTGACGCCGCGCAGGAAGACGGCGGCAATGCCGGATTGTCGGGCCGTCCCGGCCAGATCGAGCGTGGTGCCGGCAACGGCGAGCGGAGCGAAGCAGGAGGAGCAATCCAGCCAGCTTACGGCCTGCGCTCCCGCGGTTTCGGGAACGGGCGCTGCATCCGCGGCCCATTCATCGAGCATGGCGATGCCGAAGCGCGGCAGGCCGAGCGCATCGGCTTCGACCAGTGCCGAGGCGGCGAGCTTCGCTGCCGGGCTGCCGCCCAGGGCTGCCGACAATCGCCCGACCGCATCATGGAGCGCGATCATTCGCCCGCGCTCCGGCTGGCGCTGCCGATCTGAATTTCGTTCTCAGACAGATAACCCAGCGTCATCAGGCGCTCGATCAGGAATTCCCGGCTGCTCCTGATGTGGGCAGTCTCGATGGCGGCGGCCCGCTCGCCATCGCCTGCCTCGATCGCATCGACGAGCGCTGTGTGCTCGTCGGAATGCTCGCCCGTCTTGACCGTGAAATCGATCGCAAAACGCAGGAGACGCTCGAGCTCGTCGAAAAGATTTTCCGAAAGGGCGACGATGCGCCTGTTGCGGCTGCAACGGGCGATGGCGATGTGAAAACGGCGCGCAACCTGCTGCATGGTTCCGATGTCGAGCGGCGCGTCGTATTCCCGGACAATGCGGCGCAGCAGGGTCACTTCGGCCGGCGTCGCGTAGCGTGCCGCCTGCCGGGCCGCGTGCGGCCCGATCGCCGCGCGCATGTCGAGAATATCGTGCACGGCCTGGAATGTGATGGGAGCGACGTGATAGCCGCTGCGCGGCAGGATCGTCACCAGCCCGTCGGCGGCGAGTTTCTGCATGGCATCGCGCACCGGTGTCTTCGAGACCTCGTAGCGGCGGGCGATGGAGGTCGCATCGAGCGTGGCCCCCGGAGCGATCTCGCAGCGCATGATCTCCTGCCGGAGCGCGAGGTAGATTCGCTCCGAGGCAGGAACATGCGCCGTAGCGGCCGGGCCGGGAGCGACAATCATGAGCCTCTGCTCCTCAGCCTCTCAATGTTTTGCCCAGGGCACGAAACGCCGCTCCAGCGCCTCGAGCGCAAGAATGGTGAGATAGCCCATGACGGAGATCACGACGATGCCGACGAACATCCGCGAGACGGCGAAGGTCTGCCACGACGCCCAGATGAAGAAGCCGACGCCGCTGCGCGCGCCGAGGAACTCGGCCGCCGCGATGATGATGTAGGACGAACCGGCGGCGAGCTTCAGCCCTGTGAAGATGCTCGGCAGCGCGGCGGGGAAGGCGATGCGCCTGAAAGTCTGGAATCTGGTCGCGCCGGCATTCCTGGCGACATCCATGTAGATCTGGGGTGTCTGCATCACCCCGCCCATGGTGTTGTAGAACATCAGGAAGAACACGCCGATGGCGATGACGACGAATTTCGAGGCGTCGCCGACACCGAATATCAGCAGGATCAGCGGCAGGATGGCGATCTTCGGCACCGGGTAGAGCGCCGCGAAAATCGGCCCCAGCACCCGGCGGGCCGGTCGCGACAGGCCCAGGATGAGGCCCATGACGATGCCGGGCACGGCGCCCATGACATAGCCGATGCCGACACGGCGCAGCGTCGCGCCGATATGCTGGAACAGCTCCAGGCTCACCGTCATGCGCCAGGCGGTTCCGGCGATCGCGCTCGGAGCCGGGAAAAAGCGCCGGTCGATCAGGTTGAACTGGCTCGACAATTCCCACAGGAGCAGCAGCAGCAGCGGGCTGAAATAGGAGGCGATGCGGAACAGCCGTTCGCGGCGCGCCGGTGCCTTGAGGCGGCGCAACTCGTCTTCGGTGAGTGTGACGGGAGCGGCGCTCATCTCATGCCCTCGCAGGGGAGGCCAGCAGGCGCCAGACCTCGTACGTCATATCCCAGAACCGCTTGTCGCGCCGCATCTCGACAACGTCGCGCGGGCGTTCGAACGGCACGGTCAGGTTGGAGATCAAGGTGCCGGGGCGCGGCGACATGACGAGCACGCGGTCGGCCAGCGTCAGCGCCTCGTCGACGCTGTGGGTGATGAACACCACGGTCTTGCCGGTCGTCTCCCAGATGCGCAGCAGCTCCTGCTGGAGGACGAGGCGCGTCTGCTCGTCCAGCGCGCCAAAGGGCTCGTCCATCAGCAGAATCTCGCGATCGTCCACCAGGGCGCGCGCCACCGAGACGCGCTGCTTCATGCCCCCGGAAAGCTGATGCGGCCGCGCGGTGGCAAATTCGGCAAGTCCAGTCAGGGCCAGCATGTCACGCACGCGTGCATCCTGCCGGGCGCGGGAAACGCCTTTGAGGCTCAGAGGAAAGGCAATGTTTTCCGAGACCGTCAGCCACGGCAGGACGGACGCTTCCTGAAAGACCATCGCAGGGGGCGTGGCGCTGTGCAGCTTCACGGTGCCGCTGAGCTTTTCCTCAAGGCCGGCGAGGATACGCAGCACCGTGGTCTTGCCGCAGCCGCTCGGCCCGACGATGCAGACGAACTCGCCGCGCGCCACCGAGAAGCTGACATCGGAGACGGCCAAGGTCACGCGGTCGCCCTCGCTGTCGTAGAACGCCTTGGTCAGATGGCTGACCTCGATGGCCGGCTGTGCCTGTTGCATCGCGGCCGGGCGCACCGCTTCCTGCACCGTCGCCATCACGGCTTGCTTGCGAGCAGATCGTTGGCGCGCTTGAGGAGATCGATGCGATAGACGCTCTCGATATCCACCGGGCCGTCATATTCGAGCGCGCCGCGCTTGCGGAAGAACTCCTCCTGCTCACGCACCGAAGCCATGTCGATGGCTCCGTCCTCGGAGCGGACGGTGTAGGGGATGCCGCGCAGGGCATCGGGTTCGGTTCCCGTATACTTCGCCACGACTTCGAGGATCCTGGCATCCTCCCATCCGCCATTGTCGAGCAGGCGGGCGGCCTTGAGATAGGCCGCCATGAAGCGCACCACCGCATCCTCGTTCGCGGTCACGAAATCCTGGTTGAAGGCGATCAGGCCGAGCTCGGTGCCGAAGGTGTGATCCTCGACCAGACGACGGCCAAGCCCCTGTTTCTCCAGCTGTCCGGCGAAGGGCTCGATGCTCCAGCCCGCCTCCAGCCCGCCATTGGCGAAGGCGGCTGCGGTTGCCGGCGGCGGCAGGAAAACCGGCTCGACATCCTCGATCGTCAGCCCGCCCTTCTCAAGCGCCCTGGCGACAGAGAACATGCCGAACCCGCCGGGGCCGGGAATGCCGACGCGCTTGCCCCTGAGGTCGGCGACGGTCCGGATTCCTGCGTCCCAAGCCGTCTGCGAGACCATGAACGGCGACGGAGAGGGGACGGTGGACGGCATGCGGGCCGAGGTGGCGATGATCGCGACCGTGGCCCCGCGGTCCAGCGCATTGAAGAGGCTGGAGGCCCAGGTGGCGGCGCCCGCCTCGATATTGCCGGACGCCAGCATCTGGATGGTCTCTGCCGTGTCGCCTTTCGGGGACAGCGTCACATCGACGCCGAAATCCTCGAAGAAGCCAAGCTCTTTCGCAACGAAGAAAGGCGCATAGTCGGCGTAGGGAGAATAAAGGAACTCCAGCTTCGGCAGATCCTGCGCCCATACCGGCAGGGCGAATGAGGGAGCCAATACCGCGGCCGCAGCAGCGGCCATGAGACTACGACGACTGATTGAAGACATGCGCGGGTCTCCCCCTTGTGCGCGAGTGCGTCTTTCCGGCCTCCGTATCCGACGGTTCTGTCGTTTCCCCTGAAGCGAAGACGCGTGCAGATGACCAGAGGGTCCGGCCGAAGGTGGTTTTTCTACATCTGATGTATCAAAATTGCAATCAGATATTTCTGTTGTGTCGGATCGGCCAGAGTCCATGCCGGCCTCGTAAGGGTGGCATCGGGTTGCCGTCTGGCGGGAAAAGCGATCCGGCATGACGGCAGCCGGTTCCCGGGCGGCCTTCACGATCCGGTGCGGGCAGCCGAAACTAGGGTGACGTCGCGCAGGGTCAGGCTTTTTCCAGACCGCACCAGTCTGCGATGAACAGGGCGGTCGACTGGGTGACGCGGCGCACGGATTCCAGATCGACACGCTCGTTGAACCCGTGGATCGCCTCCGCGCGCGGGCCGTAGACCAGCGCGGGCGTGTCGGCGTATAGGCCGAAGAAGCGCGCGTCCGTGGTGGCGGTGATCGCCTCGTGCCCGAGCGGCTTGCCGGCGACAAGGCTGTGGGCGCGGTCCAGCGCGGCCAGCGCCTCGCGCGCCGTCTCGCCCTTGTGATCCCTGAAGGAATAGCCCTCGGCGGCGAAGCCGTTGTAGACTATCTCCGGGCGGTTCTTCGCGAGAAAGGGGTGGCTGCGGGCCGCTTCCAGAACGGCCTCCTCGATCATGTGGCGCATCTCGTCGAGGTCCTGGCCGGGGAACACGCCCATGCGCACGTCGAAAACGCACCAGGCAGGCACCGAGCTGGCCCAGTCGCCGCCCTCGATCTTGCCGATGTTGAGATTGAGCGCGTGGCTGTGCCCGGCATAGTCGTGATGGCGGCATTCCGGCGCGTTCATCCGATGCTCCAGCCGGTGCAGCGCCTCGAACAGGGGAATTGCCGCCTCAATGGCGTTGGCGCCCGAACCTGCATAGGCGACATGGGTCGGCAGGCCCTTCAGGCGCACCTTAAACCAGATCACCCCGACCTGCGAGGATACGAATTTTTCGGCGAAGGGTTCGGGGATCAGCGCCGCATCGGCGCGATAGCCGCGCTGGAGGCAGGCCAGCGCGCCATTGCCGGTGCATTCCTCCTCGACGACCGACTGGAAGAACACGTCGGCGGCGGGACGCAGGCCGAGCTGCTTCAGCGCCTCGATGGCAAACAGGTTGGAGGCCAGCCCCGCCTTCATGTCGCCCGCACCGCGGCCATACATCCAGCCGTCGTCGATATGGGCGTCGAAGGGGCCACGGTCCCACATGTCCAGCGGGCCGGTGGGCACCACGTCGACATGGCCGTTGAGAATGAGGCTGCGCCCGCCGCGGGTGCGGCTGCGCAGGCTGCCCACCACGTTCACGGCGTCCTCGTAATTGCCGATCACGGGCGAGAAGCCGGGCATGCCGGCGATGTCCGCCACGTCGAAGCGCCAGCGGTCGACCTCGTAGCCAAGGCCGGCCAGCTCGCCCGCGATGAAATCCTGCGCCGACTGCTCGGCACCTCGTGTCGAGGGATGGCGCACCAGCTCGGCCAGAAATTCCAGCTCGCGGTCGAAGACCGCATCGACGGCGTGGAGAATGGCGGTGCTGTCCATCTAGAACCTCGGCAAATCCTGATCGGGGACATGGAAGGGCGCACCTGTGGCGGCACGAAGCTCGGTCAGGTCGGAGCCCAGGGCAATCTCGCGCAACTGCAACCCTTCGGCTGTGATGTCGAACACCGCCATGTCGGTATAGATCCGGTTCACATGGCCCCTGGCGGTCAGGGGCAGGGTGCATCGGTCGAGGATCTTCGGATTGCCCTTGCGGTCCGTGTGCATCATGATGACGCCCACCCGCCGCGCCTTTTGCGCCAGCTCGATCGCGCCGCCCATGCCGGGCGAGAACTTGCCGGGGATTTTCCAGTTGGCCAGATCGCCGTTGGCCGCCACTTCGAAAGCCCCCAGAAGGCTGAGGTCGAGCCGCCCCGAGCGCACGATGGCGAAACTCACCGCGCTGTCGAAAAACGCCGTGCCGGGAATGGCCGAGACATAGGCGCCGCCCGCATCGATCAGGTTGCGGTCGGCCTTGTCGGGCGACAGCACCGGGCCGACGCCCGCGATGCCGTTCTCCGAATGCAGGCAGACCGGCACGCCGGGCTCGACATGTTGCAGGACCTCGGTGGGCAGGCCGATGCCCAGATTGACGGTCATGCCGGGCACGATATCGGCGGCCGCGCGCTTCAGCATCCGCTCCTTAGCGTTGGATGACACCGTAGACCTCCGGCAATTCAGGCAGTTCGACCACAATGTCGATGAAGGTTCCCGACAGGTGGACATGTTCGGGCAGCAGCGCGCCGAGGGGCACCATGCGCTCGGCCTCGACGATGGTCTTGCGTGCCGCCATGGCCATCAGCGGGTTGAAGTTGCGCGCCGAGGCCGAGAAGGAAAGATTGCCGAAGGAATCGGCGCTGTCGGCATGGATCAGCGCGAAATCGGCCCGCAGCGCGGTTTCCAGCAGACCCGTCCTGCCGTCTACGGCAATGCGCGGCTTGCCTTCCTCGATCGGCGTGCCAAGGCCGATATCGGTGACGAAACCCATCATCCCGGCCCCGGCGATGCGGATGCGCTCGGCCAGAATGCCCTGTGGCACGAACTCCACCTCGATTGCGCCCTCGTTCATCATGCGTATGGCGGTCGGGTTGAGGCCGATATGGCTGGTGACCAGCCTCGCCACCTGACCGTTTTCCAGAAGCCAGTCGACGCCCATTCCCGCTTCATTGGCGTCGTTCTTGATGACGGTCAGATTGCGGGGGCCCTGCCGGACCAGTTCGCGGATCAGGCAGAAGGGCGTTCCCGGCACGCCGAAGCCGCCCAGCATGACCGAGGCGCCATCGCCTATGGCGGATATGGCCTCTTCGATCGTGCCGCGCTTGTCAGGAAGTGTCATGCAGATCGCCCGGTATTTGCGGCCCTCCACAGGAGGCTGGCCACGGCTTTCACGAATTTTGGGAACAGACCGCCTTGCACCGAAGCGTCATGCTCATGCCGTTCGCAGCAGAACGTGCAGGCCGGATGGCGAAACGCCGGTCCGGGCGCTGACCTTGTTGCTTGCACGGTGAGCCTGAAGGCTGCTTCGCGTTCGGAATCTGCTTGTCGGGCAGTCTTGACTGCTTCCTGTGCATAGCGCAAACAGATAAACATAATCATGACCATTGATTGGATTTATGATGCGCCCCTATGAAGAGCGTTTCATCTGGCGGCTGGACTGGAACCTCCTGCGCACTTTCACGGCGGTGGTGGAGCAGGGCGGCATCACCCGGGCGGCGGAGTTTCTGGCCCTGAGCCAGCCCACGGTTTCCAGCGCGCTGAAGCGGCTCGAGGACACGGTCGAGAAGCGGCTTCTGGACCGGCGTCCCGGCCATTTCGCGCTGACGCCGGCGGGAGAGACGCTTTACCGCGAAAGCTGCATGCTCTTCGGTTCGATCTCGCGCCTGCCCGGCCTGATGGCGGCGGCCGAGAGCGTGGTCACCGGCCATATCGCCATCGCCATGACCAGCCATGTGGTTTGCCCGCATTTCGACGAGGCGATGTCCCGGTTCAACAGGGATTATCCCGAGGTGACCTACTCGATCTCGATCACCGACAGCGCCGATGTCGTCAGCCGGATACGGCAAAACCAGGCTACGCTGGGCCTGTGCCTCATGCGCGAGGACGATCCCCAGCTCGACAACCGCATCCTGTTTCGCGAATTCTTCGGCCTGTTCTGCGGTCCCGGCCATCCGCTTTTCGGCAGGAAGGACATCGCGCCCGGGGATTTGTCCGGCCAGCCGTCCGTCTCGTTCCAGACCGAGATCGAAAACGGGCCGCTCTATCTGGTGCGGCAGTTGCGCGAGAGGGTGAACCTGCAAGCAGAGCCGCGCGGGGTTTCCGCAAATCTTCCCGAGGTGCGGCGCATGATCGTCAACGGCCTTGGCATTGGCGCGCTGCCCGTCCATGTCGCGCGGCGCGAGGTCAAGTCAGGGCTCCTGTGGCCGTTGCCGCCATGGGAAGAGCTGCCTGCCATCGACATTCATTTCGTCCTGAACCCCCGCCGCAGCCTCAATCCGGCCGAGACCGCATTCGTGACGGTGATGCATGAGATGATCGCGGCAACGCCGTTTGAAGAGCGCACCTATTCCTGACATGCTCATTCTTTCCGGAACGTCATGACCTCGGGCAGGAAATCGCCGCTTTCGGACGACGTGCTCCGGTTTTTGGAATCCGGGTCTCCCGCGCCGGGATTTCGCTATGGCGCTCCGGTTTGGCGGCGGTCATCGCTCGCGGGATTATTTGTCAGATCTATATTTGATATTCAAACTATCTATTTGAAGAATGACCTGCCGCACGCGAGTATCCAGAAAAAATTTCGGAACGCACCGATCCATAACAATCGATAACAATCACCAGCGGGAGACCTCCATGTTTCAATCCATTTCACGGGTCGCGATGCACTCCGCGCTCGTTCTCGGGCTGGCTTTCAGCGCAGCGTTTCCGGCTGCTGCCGATGAACTTGCCTCGATCAGGGAATCGGGCAAGCTGAGCGCCGCCATGTCGGGCCAGTATCCGCCCTTCAGCATGATCGATGAGCAGAACCAGCTTGTCGGTTTCGACGTCGACATCGCCAACGAGATCGCCAAGCGCCTCGGCGTGAAGGGCGAGGTCCTCACCACGGCGTGGGACGGCATCATTCCCGGCCTTCTCGCGCAGAAGTACGATTCAATCGTCGGCTCGATGGCCATCACCGAGGAGCGGCAGAAAGCCGTCGATTTCGTCGGACCGTACTATCGCGACGGCCGCGGCATCTTCGTTCTGAACGACTCTACGGTGAAGGGTCTCGACGATCTCAAGGGCAAGACCCTCGGCGTGACGCTCGGCGAAACCCATGAGAAATGGGCTCGTGAGACGGGGGGCTGGACGATCCGCACCTACAAGGGGCTTCCCGAGCTTGTGATGGAACTGAAGGCCGGCCGCGTCGACGCGGTTGTGGTCGACTACATTGCGTTGCTGGCCGTGATCAAGGAAACCGGCGATCCGATCCACATGCTCGACATCCCCGATATCGAGGGTGCCAGCGTCGGCATCGGCATCGCGATCCGCAAGGACAATCCGGAACTCAAGGCGGCGATGCAGAAGGCGCTCGACGACATGATGGCCGACGGCACCTACGAAACCATTGCCACCAAGTGGATCGGCCGCGACATCCGCTGATCACCATTCGCCGGACCCGCCGGGTCCGGCCTTCCATGGGAGGGGACGATGGACATCGCGCTGATCCAGAGGATTTTTCCCTATTTCCTGGAAGCAGCCGGGGTGACGGTCGTCATCTCGTTCCTGGCCTTCGTTCTGGGGATGGTGCTTGCTGCCGCGCTTACGGCAATGCGGCTGTCGCGCAGCCGGGCCCTTCGCTTCGCCGGCGCCGCCTATGTCAGCGTCTTTCGCGGCACTCCCTGCCTTGTGCAGCTTTTCCTGCTTTATTTCGGCGGTCCGCAGATCGGCATCAACCTGTCGCCCTTCACCGCGGGCTGGATCGGTCTGGGCATGAACATTGCGGCCTATATGGCGGAGTCCATGCGCGGCGCGATCCTTGCCGTCGACCACGGCCAGCGCGAGGCCGCCCGCACCATCGGCTTCGGCCGTGCGCGCACCATGTGGCTGGTGATCCTGCCGCAGGCGGCACGGCTGATGATCCGGCCGCTGGGCGTCAACACGGTGGCGCTGATCAAGGGGTCCTCGCTGGTTTCGGCAATCTCGGTGATCGATCTCGCCTATACGGCGCAGCGCTACATTTCCTCCACCTACAAGCCGTTCGAGGTCTTCGCCGTCGCCGCCCTTCTCTACATGCTGATCGTGATCGCCGTGTCGATGCTGGTGCGGCTGGCCGACCGGCGCTTCGCGATCGACTGAGGGCACGCGCATGCAGGGTCTGGATTTCACGGTTCTCGTCGAATATCTGCCGTTCCTTGCCTGGGGAGCGTGGTGGACGGCGCTGATTTCGGTACTGGCGGGGTTTTTGAGCTTCGGCATGGGTGTCGTTTTCGCGGTGGCGCTGCTCTATGCCCCGGCCGTCATCCGCGCCCCGGTCGCCGGCTTCATGTGGCTGTTCATGGGCACGCCGCTGCTTCTGCAACTCTTCCTGATCTATTTCGGGCTGGTGCAGATCGGCATCGACATTCCCGCGATCTGGTCGGGAGTCATCGGCCTCGGCCTCCACTATGCGGTGTATAACGCCGACATCCTGCGCGCCGGCATCGCCAGCATCGACAAGGGGCAGACCGAAGGTTCGCGCTCGCTCGGCTTCGGGCGGCTGCAAACCCTGCGCTATGTGGTCGTGCCCCAGGCCGTGCGCCTGACCCTGCCGCCCATCGGCAGCAACATGATCGCCCTGCTGAAGGAATCGTCGCTGGTTTCGGTGATCGGCATCGCGGAACTGGTCAATGCAGCCCAGCTCGGCATTTCCTCCACCTTCCGCCCCTTCGAGTTCTACATCGCCGTGGCGGCAATCTATTATCTGCTCAACCTGCTGCTCGAAGGCGTGCTGGCGCTGATCGAAAAGCGCGTGGAGGCTACAAAATGACACAAAACACGCCCATGGTCGAAGTGCGTAACGCACGCAAATCGTTCGGCCATCTGGAAGTGCTCAAGGGGATCGATTTTTCGGTCGGCAAGGGGCAGATCTTTGCGCTGATCGGCCCTTCCGGGTCCGGAAAATCGACGCTGCTGCGCTCGATCAATCAGCTTGAAACGCTGAACGAAGGCGAGGTCTGGCTGGATGGCGAAAGGGTCAACCTCGACATTCAGGGCATGGCCTATGAGCGTCACATCAACCATGTGCGGCAGCAGATGGGCATGGTGTTCCAGCACTTCAACCTGTTCCCGCATCTCACCGTTCTGGAGAACATCACCCTCGGGCCGATCAAGCTGAAGGGGATGGCGAAGGCGGAGGCGCGCGAACTGGCCTGCGATCTGCTGGCCAAGGTGGGTCTGGCCGACAAGGTCGACGTCTATCCGTCGCGGCTGTCCGGCGGGCAGAAGCAGCGTGTGGCCATCGCCAGGGCGCTGGCGATGAAACCCAAGGTGATGCTCTTCGACGAGGCGACATCAGCGCTCGACCCGGAGCTCGTCGACGAGGTCAACGCCGTGATGAAGCAGCTTGCCGCCGAACACATGACCATGCTGATCGTCACGCATGAAATGCGTTTTGCCGACGAGGTATCGGACTATGTCATCTTCATGGATGGCGGCGTTGTCGTCGAGGAAGGCCCTCCCGCGCAACTCTTCCGCAATCCCCGGCAGGAACGCACCCGGCAGTTCCTGCGCAAGCACCTTTCCGCCTGAACCCAGGCTCTTGTCGCACATCCAGCCGAAAGACCCGTCAATGTCCGATACCGCCGTCACCAAACCCGAGCGCGCTCCCTCGCACCTGTTTTATCAGTCGCGCAGTCGCCGCCCCCAGGCCACCCATGCGCAGGGCATCTATATCTGGGACGAAAACGGACGGCGGGTCATCGATGGCTCCTCGGGCGCGATGGTCGTCAACATCGGCCATTCCAATCCCAATGTGATCGCGGCCATGAAGGCGCAGCTGGACCGTGCCACCTTCATCTACCGGCTGCATTTCGAGAACGAGCCGGCCGAGGAGCTGGCGCGCAGGCTGGCAGGACGGATGCCCGGCGATCTGGACAAGGTGTTCTTCGTCTCCGGCGGTTCCGAAGCGGTTGAGTCGGCCATCAAGCTGGCCCGCCAGTGGGCGGTGGCCACCGATCAGGCAGGCCGCTGGAAGGTTATTTCCCGCTTCCCTTCCTATCATGGCGCCACGCTTGGCGCTCTGGCGGTCACAGGCTACAATGCGCTCACCGCGCCGTTCACGCCGATGCTGCCGGCCATGCCGAAGATCGCGGCTCCGACCGCCTATCTCGATCGCGACAATCTGACGATGGAGGAGCGCGGGCTGAAATACGCCGATCTTCTGGAGGCCCGGATCGAGGCCGAAGGCCCCGAATCCGTGCTGGCCTTCATCATGGAGCCGATTGGCGGCGCTTCAACCGGGGCGCTCGTTGCCCCCGACAGCTATTACGCCCGGATCCGCGAGATCTGCGACCGCTACGGCGTTCTTCTCATTCATGACGAGGTCATGAGTGGTGCCGGCCGCACCGGCAAATATCTCGGCGGCGACCACTGGAACTGCCGGCCCGACATCGTCGCCCTGTCGAAGGGCCTCGGTGCCGGCTACGCACCGCTTGGCGCCATGATCGCCTCGGACCGGCTGGTACAGCCTGTGCTCGGCATGGGCGGCTTCGCCCATGGCTACACCTAGAGCATTTTGCAGCCAAATGGAAACATTTGGCGTCGCACAAATGCAGTATAAACAAATAGTTAGATCATTTCATCGATTCGGAGAAACGATGAAATGGTCTATGCCGGCAACCCGCTGGCCTGTGCGGCAGGTCTTGCGGTGCTGGGAGAGATCGACAGGCTCGATCTTCTGGCAAATGCCACGCGCATGGGCGATCGTCTCAAGGGCGGGCTCCACGCATTGGCCGAACGCTATCCCTTCATCGGAGACGTGCGCGGCAAGGGCCTGCTTCTGGCTGCCGAATTCGTCTCGGACAAGCAGACGATGGCGCCGCTTCCGGCCGGGCTCAACGCCTATAACAGGGTGGTCGAACTGGCTTATGAGCGCGGGCTCATCATCTATTCGCGCCGCACGCGCGGTGGCGTCGACGGCGATCACTTCCTGATCTGTCCGCCGATGATCGTGACCGGGGCCGAGGCGGACGAAATCCTCTCCATACTTGACGACACCCTGAGCGCTCTGGCGTGGGAGCTCAAGCTGCCAATGGCAGGCTTCTGATATACGGCCCGGAACGCCGGCCATCTCCTGCTCCGGCGTCCGGTCCCTGCATTGCTGCGCGGACCGACGCCGGGCGCTTTCGCGGCTTCAGCGCACGACGAGCACAGGCAGTGTCGTGTGGGCCAGCACTTCCTGGGTCTGGCTGCCAAGCAGCAGGCGCGCAGCGCCACGCCGGCCATGCGACGACATGACGATCACATCGCAATCCCTCAGCTTCGCTGTCCTGACGATGGCCTCGGCGGGATGATCGTCAATCTCATGCAGCAGATCGACGGTGACGCCGTGTTCGGCGGCGCGCTGCTCGATCGACCGGAACCGGTTCTTCATCTCCTCGTCGATCTGCTGGTCATAGCGGACAACCGGGTCGGCGATGCCGCCCAGGGCGGCCGCGCGCGCCGCCTCCTGCCGCAGCGGTTCCGAAACGTTCAGCACCGTCACTCTGGCGCCTAGCGGTGCGGCGAGCGCCAGACCGTGTTCGACGCCTCTGGCTGCGAGCTCCGAGCCATCGGTTGCAATAAGGATATGTTTGTACATTTCTTTTCTCGCTGACATTGTGTGCGGCGTTTTGCACCGGCACCGATCCGGTGCCCGGTCAAGGGGATCAGGGTTTTTCGACCCGCGCCACCTGATAGGTCTGCATGGTCCCGTCCTGCCTGATCGAGACATATTCGCCGGTGACGAAACTTTCCTCGCCGAGGCGGAAGCCGATCTCGTTGTCGGCGTCGCCTTCCTCATAGTCGAAATACCATTGCCCGCCGGGCTTGCGCCGCAGGCGGCCGATGCGCTCGCCGTCGTTATCGGAAAAGCGGCGGACACGGCAGAAGGCCTGATGTGTCTTCCATGTGGCGGCGTCGAGGCATCCGGTCTCGTCGAGCGGCACGAGAAGATCGTAGCCCTCTTCGCGGTCGCCCTGTGGGTGGCCTGCGGTCCGCGCGAGAAGAAGTCTCACGTGGCGGAAGTTCGGTGTCAGGTCCTTCAGTTCCGTCATGGTCTGGTCTCCTTTTCTTCCACAATGCGAGGTCCGGCGCACCGCGCCTTGATCCGCATCAAGGAAGCCGGGTGGAATGCAGCATCCCCTGCCCCCTGCTTGTCGTTTCGGTGCGGGCCATGTGTAACGGCAAGGCTGCGCCTCAGCCGGAGGGCAGGGCGAGGATCGAACCGACGATTTCCGGCGGGCTGAGGCCGGCGTCGATCCGCTGCCAGCCGACCGTGCCGGCATCCCGCTGCAACTGCCGCGACAGGATATCCACCGTGGCGTCCGAAGTGCCGCCCTTGCGGCGTTCCACCCTTTGCCAGAGAACGTCGGGCGCAGCCTCCAGCCAGATACCGAGAAACGGCAGGCCGAGCGTTGCGGCCGCGTTTTCAATGCGCGCGCGATCCGCCGGGCGGTCGAAGACGGCGTTGGCGACGACACAGCCGCCCGCCGACAGGACGACACCCGCACGCCAGACCATATCGCCGTAGACCTGTTCGGAGATTTCGGGCCGATAGGCCTTTTCCGGCAGGCGTGTTTCCGGCGGCACGCCGTGCATGGCCTTGCGGATGCGGTCGCTTTCCACGATGCGCGCTCCCGGAGGCGCCCCGACATGCGCGGCCAGAGCATCGGCAATCGTCGTCTTGCCGGAGCCGCTGAGGCCGCCGATGGCGACGAGCCGGGCCGGCCGCTCCTCCAGCAAGGCCGTTGCGAGGGTGAAGTAGCTCCGCGCCTCGTCGCCCACAACCTTTGCGTCGCCACCGCCTTCGGCAGCTTGCGTCCCGAGGACATGCGCCCTTATTGCCGCCCTTACCGCCATGAAGAAGGGCAGGAGGACGAAACCGTCCTCGTCGTCGGCCTCATCGAGATAGCGGTTCGTCACCAGATTGGCGAGCTCGGGAAAGCCGCGATGCCACAGGTCCATCAGCAGAAACGAGACGTCGTAGAGAACGTCTGTCGTGGCGATCTGCTCGCTGAACTCGATGCAGTCGAACAGGCAGGGTTCGCCGCGCACGAGGCAGATGTTGCGCAGATGCAGGTCGCCATGGCAGCGGCGAACCTTGCCGGCGGCGGCGCGGCTGTCGAGCAGGGTCGCGTGACGCGCGAGCGCGGCGTGAAAGCCGGCATCGAGCGCGCCGACCCCTGCCTCGTCGAAGAAGTTGCCGGCCGCGAACCCGGCCCGGTTGATTTCCAGAATGCGCCGCATGTTGGCCGCGCCATCCCCGGCATCCGCGATGGGCGCTTCGCGATGGAAGCGCCGGATCGTGCGCGCCGTTTCGGTCAACAGCCCGGGCGTGAGCCGGCCTTCCCGCGCCATGCGGTCGAACAGGGCCGACTGATCGAAGCGCCGCATTTCCACGACGGCGTCGACAAGCGGCCCGTCGCCATCGAATTCGAGGGCGCCGCCGGCGCCGCGCGTAATGCGCCGCGCACCGAGGTAAAGGTCCGGCGCGGTCATCGAGTTGAGCTCGACCTCGCGGACACAGGCCGCAAGGCGCCGCTGCGGCGTCGAGAAGTCGGCATAGGGCAGTTTCACGGCGCGCTTCATCTTGTAGGCGCGCTCACCCGTCAGGAAGACGCGCGATATATGGGTGAGCATCGTCTCGACGCCCGCGCCGCCATGGGTGGCCGGGTCCGAAAGGAACGCGACAGCCTCGGCCTGCCCGTCTGTATCCAACGTCCGTCTCCGCAAATATCGTGGCGGGCTTGCAGACCGGCTGCCGGCCCGCGCTCGTCAGCGGGCCATGAACACCGGCAGCGGCGGGCTTTCGAGCATGGAACTGGTGACGCCGCCGAAAATCCGCTGCCGCAATCTGGAGTGGCCGTAGGCACCCATGACCAGAAGATCGGCGGCGGTGTCGACCGCATGCTGGCGCAGCGCGGAGGCGACGTCTCGCCCCTGGCTTGGCACCCGGTCCACCACGACCCTGACGCCATGGCGCGCGAGATAGGCGGCGGCGTCCGCGCCCGGTTCCTCGCCATGCTCCTCGTTGCCCTCGACCGGATCGACGAGAACGAGATGCACGTCTTCGGCAGTCCGAAGCAGCGGAAGCGACCATGCAACGGCCTGCGAGGATTCGAGCCGCCCGTCCCATGCGACCATGATCCGTTTCGGCGAAAGGGTGGGTGTGTGGCCTGCCGGGACCAGCAGCAGCGGCTTGCCCGCATGGAACAGCACACCCTCGACCACATTGGTTTTCAGCTCGTCGGACGAAAGCCCGTCCGGTCCCAACAGGGCCATGTCGGCATAGCGGGCGCGGCGGCCGATGGCTTCGTCGGCCCAGGCGATCTCCTGGTATTCGCTCGCTATGTCGGACGAGATCGTCATGGAGGCAAGCAGGCCGGAGACCGCGTCCGTGCGCGCCTGGAGCTTTTCCAGATCGACCTGCCTTTCCTGATACCAGGCTTCTGAAACGACCGCCGCATAGGCGCCGATCGGTGGCGGCGCGGCCAGCCCTACGACGAAGACGGCGAGATGCGCCTCGACGTCCTCACAAAGCGCGGCGCCGAGCTTGAGATCGGCGTCGCCATGGCCGGGGGAAGTCACTGTCAGGATTGTCTTGAAGCTCATCGGGATGCTCCGCGGTGCTTTCTTCACATCCCCTCATAGCAGATGCCGGAACCGAAGCGCTTGCGTTGGATCAAAGGCTTTGTCCCGGAGGAGCGAACCCGAGCCGGCGTCCGGTGCGGTGTCGGATCATGCGAGCACGTCGAACAGCGTGAGGATCCAGACGATCTGGAAGAGCAGGGCGAATGCCACGAAGACGGCGTCATAGCGCTCGGAATCGACAAAGAGCGCGCCGGCTGCGCCAGCGACGAGCAGCGACTGCCGCACCGGATAGGCCCAGCCGTAGACATGGTGGTAGTAGCTCTGGCCCTTGGTCATCGTGTCGACGACGTCCACCAGCAGCAGAACGAGGAGGAGCGCGTAGAACCATTTCCTGCGCTGCCGGAAATAGTCGCGGAAGCCCTTGTATTCGCTGATCTGGTCGGGAAAAAGCATCGCCGCCAGCATGACGAAGACGATCGAATAGCAGATCAGCAGGAAATAGAGGGGAAAGGTCCAGACCCTGATCTGTGACAGGGCGAACTCGAACCACCAGAAATGGATGATGAACAGGAAGAGGAACGCCACCCAGCCCAGATGGACGGCATAGACCTTCTCCGTGCCCGGATGCTGGAGGAAGCGGGTTACGCCGGTAACCAGACGGGCGACGCTGATGCCCAGCACCATGCCCACGATGATGCGGATGTGCACGAATATCTCGTGGCTCTCCTGGATCGGCGCGTCGACATTCATATGTGCTTCCAACCTGCGGACTGCCTGCGCGGCATCGGTCCGGAACCGGACCGGCTACGCACGATGCGTAGCGCAAGGACCCCGGCTGCCGCAAGAAAATCCGGAAAAGCTGCGATCCATCTGCCTCGCCGGCTTCAGATATGGCGAGAGGGTTTGCCGGTCTGGCGCCGCAGGTTGCCGGGGCTTGCCCCGCGGCATCGTTTCATGACGGAAGACAGGTGGCTGTGACAGGGGAAGCCGCACAACGCCGCGATTTCGGCAAACGGCTTGCCGGATGAGACGATGAGCCGTTCGGCAAGGTCGAGCCGGCATTGCAGCACATATTGATGCGGGGGTTGCCCGGTGGTCTGCCGGAAAGCGCGCAGGAGATGGCTTGGCGAGAGGCCGCCGGCGGGATGAACGCGACCATCGACTCACTGTTTGACGAACATGCCCGCTACCGTTCGTTCTTCGACGCGCTGAAGAAGGCCGTGTCCGAAGGCGACAAGGCGGCTGTGGCGGCGATGGTCGATTATCCGTTTCAGGCGCGCATCGACGGCAAGTCGGTGAAGATCGGGGATGCGGCCCATTTCGTTGCCGACTACGACAAGGTCGTCACGGCGAAGGTGAAGAGCGCGCTTCATGCGCAAGGCTATGAAAGCCTCTTCGCGAACTGGCAGGGCGTGATGGTCGGAGACGGGTAAATCTGGTTCTACGGCGTCGGCGACGCCAACGAGATCAAGTACGATCACCGGGGTCACGATGTGGGGGCCGCCGTGGCCGGAGCGGTGCTCGGTGCGATCGTCGAGGGCATGGCGCAGGACAAGAAGAGCAAGCGGCATCACACGACTTCCAACCACGCCCCCGCAAGCGGCTACAATGGCTGCCACGGCGTCGGGTGCCTGGTCGACAATTCCGGCCAGACGGTGGACGATACGCCCCAGTTCGACAGGCAGGGCGAGCCGAATTTCGACGAGCATGGCAACTATCAGGGCTGCCATGGCCTGGGCTGCCTTGCAGACGATCCCGACGAATAGTCAGTCGCGTTCAGTGGGCCAGTGCCGGTCGGCCGGGCGGGCTGTGGTGGGCGAGGGCGCCGCTTCCATTCGGATGGATACGGCCTTGCCTTCCCGCCGCGCAGCGGGACCGCGCCGGTCCCAACCTTCGGGAATGCGGTGACATATCCGGGTTGCGGACCGGATATTTCGCAAAGCCGCCATCAGCTGCCGTTGCTGCGCCGGGCTCTTCAACTGACGGCAAATTCTTCATGGGTGCGCAGGAAACGGAGGAAATCCTCGCCGCCCAGAATGAGGTCCCGCTCGATCGCGGTCCTCGCCCTGGCAGGTTTCCGCTCCCTCAGCGCGGCGATCACATTCTGATGCTCCGCGGCACCGATATATTTGTGCTCGCCTTCCTTGAAGAAGACGGTCAGCATCGGCCCCATCGACACCCAGAGGCTTTCGATATGCGCAACCAGCATATCCATTCTGGAAAGCCTGTAGACCGCAAAATGGAAATCGCGATTGTAGCGGAAGGCGTCCTCCGGGTCGCCGGCCCGGTCGACCTTCTCGAAGATCGTCTGGATCTCCACCAGCCGGTCGATCTCCTCTTCCGTGGCGGTCTCGGCGGCCAGCCCGGCGGCCAGTCCTTCCAGCGAGAGCCGTATGGTTCTCACTTCCATGTAGCGGGCCAGCGTCATGGGCGGCACGGTGACAAAGCGGCCCGAACGCAGTTCCAGCCCGCGCTCGCTGACCAGCCGCAGGCATGCCTCGCGAACCGGAGTGACGCTGGTGCCGAGCTTCTCGGCAAGGTCCTGCATCACCAGCCTTTGCCCGGGCCTGAACTGACCGGAGATCAACCCTTCGCGCAAGGCAATGTAGGCGCGGGCGGAAAGATTGCCCTGCTCTAGCGGCTGGATGTTCACGGTTGCTTCTCCTTCCCACCTTTTAAATAGCGTCATCACCTTGGGGACGATTCTACAAGATATAATTTGCCGGCGGGCACGTGTGCCGGGGCTGGCTCGCCGCCTCAGGCAACCAGCGGGCGCGCTATCTCTTCGACGCCCTTCGCGTCGAGCCTGTAGTGGCGATAAAGATGGGTCGGCCGGGCGATGAGGCTGAATTCGTCCCTGATGCCGTGACGGACCAGGCGCGCGCCGCCGCCCTCTTCCGCCAGCACTTCCGCAACCGCGCCGCCCAGGCCGCCAAGCACATTGTGCTCTTCGACGGTCAGGATCACCCGCGAGGTCTTCGCCGCCTGCATCACCGCCGCGCGGTCCAGGGGTTTGATCGTATGCATGTCGATCAGCCCGACGGAATAGCCCTCTTCCTGCAAGGCCCGCATCGCGGTCCGGGCCGGATGAACGGGCATGCCCGTCGCTATGATGGTGAGGTCCCGGCCCAGCTCGTGGATGACCGCCTTTCCGAATTCGAAGGGCGTATCGCGCGCGTAGACTTCAGGATCGTGCCCCCGGGAGATACGGAAATAAATGGGCTGCGGGTAATCGACGGAAGCCCTGAGCGCGGCGGCGAATTGCGGGCCGTCGGCCGGCGACACCACGGTCAGATCGGCGATGGAGCGCATGATGGCGATGTCTTCGGTGGCGTGGTGGGATGTGCCGTAGAAGCCCATCGAGATGCCCGTATGATGACCGATCAGCCGCACCGGTTGCGCGCAATAGGCGACGTCCATGCGGATCTGCTCGCAGCACAGCAGGGCCAGGAACGAGGCGAAGGTCGCGACATAGGGGATCACGCCTGTCGTGGCCATGCCCGCTGCCGCCGACACCATGTTCTGCTCCGATATGCCGAACTGGGTGAAGCGTTCCGGAAAACGTCCGGCGAAGCCTGTCAGGCCGTTGGAGTGCTGGAGGTCGGCCGTTCCGGCCACCACGGGATGTCCGGCCTCGGCGAGTTCGATGAGGGTGTCGGAAAGAACGGAGAGCGAAGGCGCGCGCTTGTTGAGTTCGCGATACTGCCAGCTGTCGGGATGGAGAGTCGAATTCATGCTGTACCTTCGCTGGTGATAGCGGGACTGGTGATGCCGGTGCCCGCCACCTCGGCATCGGCGCCGGCAAGGATGGTTTCGCGCGCGCGGCGTTCGTCTTCCGGCGCAAGGTAGCCGAGGTGCCAGCCCGGTTCCGTTTCCATGTAGTCGATGCCCTTGCCCTTCACGGTTCGGGCGATGATGCAGCAGGGCTGGCTGCGCGTCCTGTCGGCCTTGATCCGGCGCAGCAGGTTGGCCAGCGCAACCACATCGTGGCCGTCGACCTCGTGCACCTCCCAGCCGAAAGCCCGCCACTTGTCGGCGAGCGGCTCCACGGCGGCAATGTCGTCGACACTGCCGTCGAGCTGGTAGCCGTTGCGGTCCACGATGGCCACCAGCCGCCCCAGCCTGTGGGTCGCGGCGCTGAGCGCGGCTTCCCAGACCTGCCCTTCCTGCATCTCACCGTCGCCCAGCAGCACGAATACGTCGAAATCCTGCTTGCGGAAGCGCGCGCCCAGCGCCATGCCGACGCCGTTCGAAAGAGCGTGGCCGATCGAGCCGGAGCTGAAATCGACACCGGGAACCTTGCGCATGTCGGGGTGATCGCCCAGCGGGCTGCCCAGGCGGGTGTAGTCGTCGAGCCAGGCTTTGTCGAAGAAGTCGAGATCGGCCAGCACAGGAAACTGGCCGACCGCCGCATGGCCCTTGCCCATCAGGAAGCGGTCGCGCCCGGGCCAGCCGGGCTCGCCGCGGCGAATGTTCATGGTGTCGTAATAGAGGGTCGAGAAGATTTCGGCGCAGGAAAAGACGGACGAATAGTGTCCGACTTTCGCGATCGAGATCAGCCTGATCGTCTCAAGCCGCACGAACCGCGCACGTTCGCGCAGGCGCCCGGCCTCCTGCGGGGTGACGGGCCCGGGATCCGAAACATTTCGTGGCCATGAAGTTGCGCCCGTTGGCTCCATTTTGTCCCCTCGCTGGTTCTATGCGCCCCGGCGCTCGACATCTTATAAGTTATAAGATACTGGATTGAGCCGCAATAGCAATCGCCAGCACTGCGGGAAACACAGCATGCTTCACAACTCGGCGCGTGCCATCGACATGAAACTGCATCTGCACTCGCAGACAGATCCGAGGCGTCACGAGCAGGAAGGCCCGCTGATCATCACCGGCGGCGAGGGCGTGTATGTGCGCGACGATGCCGGCAGGCGCTACATGGAAGGGATGGCGGGCCTGTGGACGGCATCGCTGGGCTTCAACGATGCGAGGCTGGCCGCCGTGGCCAGCGACCAATTCGGCCGGCTGGCAAACTATCATACCTTCAATCACCGTTCCAACGAGGCGTGCATCGACCTCATGGACCAGATCGCTTCGGTCTCGCCGCTGGCCCCCTGCAAGATATTCCTCGCGAACTCCGGCTCGGAAGCCAACGATTCGATGATCAAGCTGGCCTGGTACTATCAGGCCGCGCGCGGCAAGCCGGGCAAGCGCCGCATCATCAGCCGCAAGGGCGCGTTCCATGGCAGCACGGTCATGGGAGCGGCGCTCAGCGGCCTGCCGCATATGCACAGGTCATTCAACATGGCCACGGACGACATCCTTTACGCCGGCAAACCGCATCACTATCGCGAAGCCCGGCCGGGCGAGAGCGAGGAAGAATTCGTCGACCGGCTCATCCATGAACTGGAGGCGATCATCCTGCAGGCCGATCCCGACAGCGTGGCGGCCATGATTGCCGAGCCGGTGATGGGCGCCGGCGGTGTGATCGTTCCGCCGCAGGGCTATTTTCCCAGATTGCGAAAGCTGCTCGACAAATACGACATCCTGCTTCTGGCCGACGAGGTGGTCTGCGGTTTCGGACGCACCGGCAACTGGTTCGGCAGCCAGACCTTCGGCTTCGTCCCCGACATGTTCTCGGTCGCCAAGGGCCTGTCGTCGGGCTATCTGCCGATCGCCGCTGTGGTCGTATCGGACAAGCTCTATCAGGCGATCGCCGACGAAGGCCAGCGCAACGGGGTGTTCGGCCACGGCTTCACCTATTCGGGGCATCCCGTCACATCGGCGGTGGCGGCGGAGGCGCTGCGAATCTACCGTGAAATGGACGTCGTTGCGCGTGCCCGCAGCCTTGGCGAACGCATGCGGACGCGGCTGGCCGAGGCTCTGGCCGAGCATCCGATGGTGGGCGAGATCCGCTCGGTCGGCCTCATAGCGGGGGTCGAACTGGTGGCGGACCGTGCCACCGGGGAGAGCTTTCCGGCCGAGGCGCGTGTCGGTGCGCGGGTCGAGCGTGCGTGCCGCGCGCACGGCATCATCCTTCGCAACATGGGCGACGTGCTGGCGCTTTGCCCGCCATATGTTATCGAGCCGGAACAGATAGACGAACTCGTACAGGCGCTGTCGTTTGCGATAGAAGACGTGCGGGACGAACTCGAACGCTGATATTCCAGCGGTCGTCATTATTGAAGGCCAGTATTCATGGATGGACACGAATGAAATACCCGCAGGTAGGACTTTTCATCGACGGGGCGTGGAGTGCGGCTTCGGAGGGCGGGACGCTGGACGTCCAGAATCCGGCGACGGGCGAGGTGATCGGGACTGTCGCCTGCGCCACCCGCGCCGATCTCGACCGGGCGCTGGCGGCGGCCGAGCGCGGTTTCCGGGTGTGGCGCAAGGTTTCGCCCTTCGAGCGCAGCAAGGTGCTGCGCGAGGCGGCGCGGCTGCTGCGCGAGCGCGCGCCGGGTATCGCCGGGCTCCTGACCGCCGAGCAGGGCAAGCCGCTGGGCGAGGCGATGGCCGAGATCAACGGCTCGGCTGACATCATCGACTGGTTCGCCGAAGAGGGCCGGCGTACCTACGGCCGCATCGTGCCGGCGCGGGCGGAGGGCGTCAGCCAGCTCGTCGTGAAGGAGCCGGTCGGTCCGGTGGCGGCCTTCACGCCGTGGAACTTCCCGGTCTCGCAGGCCGTGCGCAAGATCGGCGCCGCCCTTGCCACCGGCTGTTCGATCATCGTCAAGCCGCCGGAGGAAACGCCCGCCTCGCCGGCCGCGCTCGCCGATATCTTCAGGGATGCCGGCCTGCCTGCCGGCGTGCTCAACCTGGTCTACGGCAATCCGCCCGACATCTCGGGCTATCTGGTGCCGCATCCCGTGATCCGCAAGGTGTCGTTCACCGGCTCGGTCCCGGTCGGCAAGCATCTGGCCGCTCTGGCCGGCCAGCACATGAAGCGGGCGACGATGGAGCTTGGCGGCCATGCCCCGGCCATCGTGTTCGACGATGCCGATCTCGACAAGGCGGCGGAGCTGCTGGCCGCATCGAAGCTGCGCAATGCCGGGCAGGTGTGCGTGTCGCCCACCCGCTTCCTGATCCAGGAACGGGCCTACCAGCCGTTTCTCGACAAGTTCGTGGGCAAGGTGAAGGCCGTCAAGGTGGGCGACGGTCTGGCCGAGGGCACGCAGATGGGGCCGCTGGTCAACGAGCGGCGGGTTCAGGCGGTCGATGCGCTGATCGCCGAGGCGGTCAGCCAGGGCGCGAAGCTGGAGACCGGCGGCAAGCGCATCGGCAACAAGGGCAGCTTCTACGAGCCCACGGTGCTGTCGGGCGTCACCGGCGACATGCGCATCATGAACGAGGAGCCGTTCGGGCCGGTGGCTCTGGTGGCGCCGTTCAGGAGCTTCGATGACGTTGTGGCCGAGGCCAACCGTCTGCCCTACGGGCTTGCCGCCTATGCCTTCACCGCCTCGGTGAAGACGGCGACTGAGCTGGGACAGGCGCTGGAGACGGGCATGCTGACCCTCAACCATCTCGGGCTGGCGCTGCCGGAAGTGCCGTTTGGCGGCGTCAAGGACAGCGGCTACGGCTCCGAGGGCGGAACGGAGGCCCTCGAGGCATATCTGGTCACCAAGTTCATAACCCAGGCAGCACGGTAACGGTGGACGGAATGTGGACCGGAAGCCGTTGCGCTTCCGGTTCCCGTTTGCGGGCGACGTGCCCGGATCGCCGTGCGTCCGTCCAGACACACAAAGGACGATCTGAATTATTGATAGAGCATCGGGATCACCGAAAACCGGATTCCAATTTTTGGTCCGATGTTCTAGCTGGGGTAACTGTTTCTGTTTTCGTCGCGTGTGAAGAAAGCGCGTCTTGCCATACCGTGAACGGTGATCTGGCCGGCTCATTCCGGTCCACGACCAACCGGAATGGAGAGAGACGATGAATTACTTTGCTGGACTGGATGTTTCCCTTGAGATGACGAGCATCTGCATCGTGGATGCGGACCGGATTGAACACAGGTTGACCAAGCCCAACCACCCCTGGACCAATGGCCAGGTCGAGCGGATGAACACACCATCAAGGACGCCACCGTCTCAAGCGCTTCCACCACGAAAACCACGACCAGTTGCGAGCCCACCTCGCGGACTTCCTGGCAGCCTATAACTTCGCCCGAAGACTCAAGACGCTCAAAGGCGTCACCTCATACGAATTCATCTGCAAACGATGGACTGCAGAGCCGGATGGATTCATCTTGATTCCGATCCACCAGATGCCGGGACTAACACATGGAAGCTGCGCGCCATCGGCAAGCGCTTCGGTCAGGACATCTGGCAGAAGAACACGCTCGGCAACCAGACCGGACCGGTCGCGCCCAAGGCGCATCGCGGCATCTACCAGCAGGAGACGCGGCGCGTCGAGGATCTGGCGGTCTACGAAATGGCCGAGCTTGGCGCCGGCGCGCAACTGGCCGGCCCGTATCTGGTCGAGGCCGAGACCTTCACCGCCTATCTGAAGGACCAGCATCATGGTGAGATCGACCGCTACGGCAATCTCGTCGTCACCGTCGCCTAACCCAACGACTGTATGAGGCAATGACCGCCATAGACTCCACCAGCAAGCCTGAACTCGACACTTCGGAACGGCGCGTTGACCCCTTTCTGATGTCGGTATTGAAAAGCC
The DNA here is from genome assembly GCF_004363725.1 of Aquamicrobium defluvii. Classification (GTDB taxonomy): domain Bacteria; phylum Pseudomonadota; class Alphaproteobacteria; order Rhizobiales; family Rhizobiaceae; genus Mesorhizobium; species Mesorhizobium defluvii. The sequence goes on from NZ_SNZF01000025.1 coordinate 44,555, forward strand.
GTTTCGAGGCGATCGTGCGCGAGATGACGCTGGTCGTCATGCGCGCCAGCCGCTCGGCCGTCATCAAGAACGCGCGCGACTTTTCCTGCGCCATCCTGACCTACGACCACAAGCTGGTCTCCGTCGAGGATGCGTTGCCCATCCATGTCATGTCGATGGACATGGCGACCCGTCCGCTGACCGAGCTGTTCGACGACGTGTCTCAGGGGGGATATCTTCCTGAACAACTGTCCGTTCACCGGCGGCACCCACCATGCCGACCTGATCATGGCGATGCCGGTGTTCTTCGAGGGCGAGCCGCTGTTCTGGGTCGTGGCGCTCTCGCACCATGCGGACACCGGGGCGCCGGTGCCGTCGACCTATCTGCCTTTCGCCAAGAACATCTTCGAGGAAGGTCTCCACTTCCCGTGTGTGCGGGTTGCGCAGAACTATCAGGAAAAGAAGGACATCCTGCGTATCGGGACCATGCGCAACCGCGTGCCCGACATGTGGCTGGGCGATGTGCGCGCCCAGATCGGTGCCCTGCCGCACAGGCGAGCGCCGCATCGGCGTATTCAACAATCTGGATGAGAGCATCCCGCACAATGAAGGCGCCAAGTCGCAGATCAAGGTTCTGCTTCGCGAAGGCAGCGCCATCGGCAAGCCGAAATATCCGGTCGGGACGTCGGTCGCCACCACCAATGTCAACGACCGCCTGATGATCGCCGGAAACTGCGTGTTCTCGCGCATGGGCGCGCCTTACGGGCAGGCCGAAAGCGGCTCGCACCTTCCCGCAGGCGTTGGCGTCATCTCCGCCTCGACCCCTTCAAGAACGGCGCCCGGATCGAGTTCACGGCCTGCGGCGGCGGTGGTTATGGCGATCCGCTCAGGCGCGATCCCGTTCGGGTGGCGGCGACGGTGAACCGCGGCTGGCTGAGCCCGGAGGACGCGGAAAGGGTGTACAAGGTGGCGCTCGCCGAGGAACCGCAGATCGGCGTGTATGTCGTGGACGAGGCTCGTACCGCAACGTTGCGCGCAGCCTGACGCGGTCAGGGAGAGTTGCGAAGGCGCTTCGAGGGGAGGGGCGTCCGGCAGGACCGGGCGAAGTGGCATGCACGAGCGGCGAAAGATAACCGGGCCGACATTCCGCCTCGCGGATGTCGCCTTGCTCCCGCTGGCGGCCGTCATCTATGGCGGCATCTTCCCGGTCAACCGTCTTGCGGCGGAAGCGCTGTGGCCCCCGATGGGTTTCGCCTTTGCCCAGTCGCTGCTGGCTGGCCTCGTGCTTGCCTTCGCCGTGATCGTGTCCGGCGGCCGTCTCGCGATCTCGGGCGCCCATCTGCGTGTCTATCTGATCGTAGGCGGTATGGTGGTGGGGCTGCCGATCGGCATACTGGTGTCGGCAGCGCCGCATCTCGACGCTTCGGTTCTGACGCTTGTGCTTTGCCTTTCGCCCATCCTCACCCTGTTCATCGGCGCACTGGCCGGTCTGGAACGTTTTGACCGGCGCGTATTGCTTGCCATGCTGCTGGGCGCGGCAGGCGTCGTACTGGTGGCGCTGCCCGGCGTCGGCGCGACGGGAACCGGCAGCATCTTCTGGTTCCTGATCGCGCTCGTCGCGCCGGTGATGTTCGCCACGGCCAATAATTGCGCCAAGTGGCTGCGCCCGCCGCAAACGCCTTCGGTGATGATGGCGGCGGGGACGCTGATGGGGGCGGCGGTGGTTGCGGGCGTTGTCATGCTCGCTCTCGGCAGCGACCTTTCACCTGCGAGGTGGAGTGGGGAGACAGTGCTGCCGCTGGCCCTTGCAACCACAATAAATGCGATCTTCTTCTTCCTTTTCTTCCATCTGGTCGCTGCAATCGGTCCCGCGCGGTTTTCCCTTTTCAACTATCTGGCGGTCGCGGCAGGCATTCTCTGGAGCATGATCGTCTTCGATGAAAGGCCGGTGGCATCGTTCTGGATCGCCCTGATCCTCATGCTGGCGGCCATGTATCTGGCTCTGTCGCGCAAACCCGCCAACTGAGTGCCAGATGCAGACACCACGCACCCCAGGCGCAGGGTGCGAATCTGAAATACAGAGCCACGCTTCACCTTCAACGCGACCCACATCAACGGGCAATTCGGGGCAGCCGCCGCCTGAAGCGTATACGCAGGCAAGCCCCTCCGGCGTTTCGGGAATTCGCAACGGAACCCTTCAATGCGACGCCTGACAAGATCATGCAGGCTCTGCATCATGTCAGATGGATTCAACGCAATTCATGGGTTTTGTTTCGCGATAGAGTACCGCCTGCGCATCAAGTTGCCCGTCTTCGCAACGATCGGAAAGCCTGTGCCAGCCAGCTCCTTCATGTCCGGAACTGCCACCAGCGTCACTTTCCCGGCAGGCATATCCGCCATGTGCGGGCGGGCAGTGCCGGTCTGTGGCTGTGGTCCGCTGGCGGAAGTGGCGGCCGGCATGGGCATGCTCGGGCTCGGCTGCGCTGCGCTCGCAATCTGAAGAGCCGGAAGTGGAGGCACGATGCTGAACGATCCCCGTACCCACGGTCTGTGGGAAGCCTCGGCTCCGCCCGCACCTGTAACGTCATCGCTGGCAGAGGCCGTGGAAGCGGATGTCGTCATCGTCGGCGGCGGTTATACCGGACTGTCCTGCGCGCTGCATCTTTCCGAGGCCGGAAAATCCGTGGTTCTGCTGGAGGCGCACGAGTTTGGCTTTGGCGGGGCTGGCCGCAACGTCGGACTCATCAATGCCGGCCTGTGGCTGATGCCGGACGATGTTTCGGCGGCGGCCGGCGAATTGTATGGCGAGCGTTTGCTGGCCGCGCTCGGAGACGGGCCGGCGCTGGTGATGTCGCTTATCGAGCGCCATCGCATCGACTGCGAACTGGAACGCAACGGCACCCTTCATTGTGCCGTCGGCGCAGCGGGCCTGGAAGAGCTTCGCCGGCGCGAGGCGCAATGGCTGAAGCGCGGCGCGCCGGTGAGCCTGCTCGACGCACGCGATACGGCTGAACGCGTCGGCACCCGCGCCTATGCCGGCGCGCTGCTCGACAGGCGGGCCGGCACGCTGCAACCGCTGGCCTACGCCCGCGGCCTTGCCCGTGCAGCCGGCGCTGCCGGAGCGCGCCTCTGCACATCGAGCCCCGTCGTCTTGGCGGAGCGGGCCGGCGTCCGTTGGGATGTCCGCACGCCGGAAGGACGCGTCGGAGCACAGTGGCTGGTCGTCGCCACCGATGCCTATGGCCAGGGACCCTTTCAGGGTACCCGGGAAGCGCAGGTGCGGCTTCCCTATTTCAATCTCGCCACGCAGCCTCTCGATGCGGCATTGCTCGATGCCATACTGCCCGGAAAGGAGGGGGTCTGGGACACGAAAACCATCCTGTCCTCATTCCGGCCTGACCATGCGGGGCGGCTGGTATTCGGCTCCGTCGGTGCGCTGCGTCACGGGGGCGCCGCCATCCACAAGGGCTGGGCGCAAAGGGCGTTGACGCGCCTCTTTCCGCAGCTTGCCGGCATCGGGTTTGAACATGAATGGTATGGCCAGATCGGCATGACCAGCGACGCGGTGCCGCGTTTTCACGCCTTCGGCCCCAGGGCGGTCGCCGTGTTCGGCTACAATGGGCGCGGCATTTCGCCGGGCACGGTGTTCGGCCGCGAACTGGCGCTTCTCGTCCTCGGCGAGAAAAGCCCCGAAGACCTGCCGCTGCCGATGAGCGGCATGAACCCCGTACCGCTGCGCCGCGTCAGGGAAATCTACTACGAGGCCGGCGCGCAGATAGCCCATCTGGCAGGCGACCGCTTTTGAGGCAAGCCGGCCCGACCGGGGCGGGTTTGAGCAGGGATGTGAACAACCCGGCGTGCGTGCAGCGGCATACGGAAAGGGCGTGCTCGCTCCTTCCCGGAGCAGGTTCAACTGGTGCCTGCTGCTCAGTACATCGCAGGAAGATTGCCTGAGGCTCTGCCGCCTTGCCGCGATGATTTCGCCGGGGAATCGACAGGCCATGCCGGATCCGCTGTCATATGCGGGGCGGCAGAAGCGAAGGTCCGAGGACCCTGAACAAAGCCGACGGTGACTGGAGTAACCCTTGGCTATCGCGCTCCAGGCTGCAAAACGACAGGTTCAACCGTCCTGCAATATTTGCGGCCCACGATCCGTCGCGGGCCAGCGCCAATAATCACGTACAGGATGGTCTGGAACGGGAGAACTGTAGCTCATGACGAAGCGTGCGCTTGTGTGCGGTGCCGGCATCAGCGGCTTGACCGCGGGCATCTACCTCACCCGGCTGGGCTGGGATGTGACGGTCTTTGAAAAGGACCCCGAGTTGCGCACCGCAGGAGCCGGCCTCAATCTGTGGCCTAACGGGTTGCGCGTTCTGGAGAAGATCGGTCTGCGATCGGCCTTGGCGACCGTTGCCACCAGTCTGGATTACTACCGCACCTTCTCCTCCACCGGCGATGTCATTGCCGTCGAGGATGTGAGGAACTGGCGCGAAAAATATGGCGCCCCGCTTTGCGGAATCTACCGCCGGGACCTCAGCCGCATTCTTGTGGAGGCGCTCGGTTCGGAAAAGCTTCGCGTCGGCCATCAGCTTGTGTCGGTCGAGCAGGACGACGATGTCGTATGCACCTTCGCCAACGGCGAGAGCGCGCGCGGCGACCTGGTGCTTGGCGCCGACGGCATCGGTTCGATCGTTCGTGCCAGCATCTTCGGCGAACAGGAATTCAGCACCGACGTTCTGGTGCGCTGGCGGGGGCTTTTCAATCTCGCTGACGTCGACGTCGATCCTCTGTCGGAGGCGGAGGTGTGGGGAGAAGACGGGCATCTGGGATATCTCCCCATCGGCGGCGGTCGCGCCTACTGGTTTGCAGCGGCCGACGGCATCACACATGATCCCGATGCGGTCATCGGGCACTTCAGCGGGTGGCGGGGCAGTCCGGTTCCCGGCCTGATTGCGGCGACCGACAAATCCACCATCATCCGCAGCGACCTGCACGATTTCGTGCGTCCGCTCGACAACTGGTCGCAGGGAAGGGTCACGCTGGCCGGGGATGCTGCGCATCCCATGCTGCCCGGCATGGCGCAGGGCGCGAACCAGGCTCTGGAAGACATCGATGCGCTGTGCATGAGCCTCGATGCCCACGACGATGTCGGGAGCGCCCTCGAAGCCTATGAGCGCATCCGTATCCGGCAGGTTGCACCCATTGTGAGAGGGTCGCGTTCGCTGTTCGATTTCGACGACCAGAACGAACTGGTGCATGGCAACAAAAATCCGCTTTTCGACCGTTACGAACGCTTCGTGGAGCGCCGCGGCGGCACGACCGGAACATCTGCCGCCTGAGCGTGTGGGCAAGGCCGGATTTGCGAACCGGCAGGCCGGATAACGTTGGCGGGCAACAGGTCGGCGCGCAGACATACATGACGCGGCCAATGGTGACGCAGGCCACCATTGGTTTTCCCGCAAAGGCACCGGATGGTTGCCACAGAAGCGGGATCATCAGGACTTCTATCAGGAGGGATATATGTCTGACGCCGTTGCCGATTATTCTTTCGGAGGTCTTCTTCACGCCGGCAGTGGCGGTACGTTTATGCGGTTTCCTCATGTGAAGCCGGATGCGGATACTTTGAAGAAGCTGGGCATCACCGTGGGCTTCATCGGCTTTCCATGGGACTCCATGTGCATCAGCCGAACGGGTACGAATTACGGGCCCCGCGTGATCCGCGAAGCCAGCGATCAGTTCAGCTCCTACAGCGCCAATCTCGACATCGACCTGTCCGACCACTACACCTTTGCCGATTGCGGAGACGTGGCTGTCGTTCCGGGTTCGCCCGTGCGCACCATGGAGCGGGCCCGGCGCATGATGTCCGAAGTGCTCGGAGCCGGGGCGATCCCCGTCACCATCGGTGGCGATCATTCGATTACCATCGCCTGCGCCCGTGCTTTCCGGGAACGCTACGACAATCCCGGTCTGATCCTCATCGACAGTCATTTCGATACCGCCGAAGATGTTGGCGGCGAGGAGATGAACCATGCCTGCCCGATTGCGCGCGCGGTGGATGCCGGCTTCGATCCGAGCAAGATCGTCATCATCGGCACCAATGGCTGGCTGAACCCGAAGGCCGAGTTCGACTATGCGCGCCAGAGAGGCATGACCATCATGCCGATTGAGACAGTAATTGAGAAGGGAGCCGTCGCGGTCGCCCGGGAGGCGCGCGCGATTGCCGGTGCGGGCACGGACAGCGTCTATCTGACCTTCGACATCGATGCGATCGACGGCGCCTATGCGCCGGGCACGGGGGTGCCGGCGGCCGGCGGCCTTACCTCGCGCGAAGCCATCGCCATGGTCTCGGAACTGGCGCGGGGCGGGCTGGGAGGGCTGGATGTGGTCGAGGTGTCGCCTCCCTATGACCATGACGGCATCACGAGCCGTCTCGCGGTCAAGCTGATACTGGAGGCGCTTGCCGGCGCGACGAAGAGGTAGCGTCGCTTCCGCACGTTCATTTGGAGCAATTCGATGATTGCGGTGTTTCAGGATCTGCCGGCGGCCGGGCTCAAACAAGCCAATATCGCGGTGATGGAGCGCGCGGCGCATGCCGCCGCCGCTGCCGGCTCCCGGCTGATCGTTTTCCCCGAACTGTTCCTGACCGGCTACAATATCGGCCGTCAGGCGCTGCACGAGCTTGCCGAGCCGGTTGACGGGCCGTCGGTCGGGGCGATCGCCGGGATCGCCCGCCGGCACGGCATCGCCATCATTGCCGGGATGCCCGAGAGAAGCGGTGATGTGGTGTTCAACGCCGCGCTCGCCGTGGACGAGGCCGGCAGCGTCGCGGGCCTCTATCGCAAGATCCACCTGTTTGGCCCGGACGAGCGTTCGGCCTTTGCGCCTGGCGGTGAAATCTGCGCTGTGCGTCTGGCGGGTCGCCGCGTTGGGCTCGCGATCTGCTACGATATCGAGTTTCCGGAAATGGCGCGGGCGCTCGCCGGGGCAGGGGCTGATCTGATCTGTGCGCCAACCGCGAATATGAGCCCTTACTGGGAAGTGCCCACGACCTTGCTGCGCGCCCGGGCTCTGGAGAACGGCATCCCGGTTGCCTATGCCAATCTCGTCGGAGACGATGGCAGGCTCACCTATACGGGCATGAGCTGTATCGTAGGCGCGGATGGGCGCGATCTTGCCCGCGCAGGCGCGCAGGGGCGGGCGCTGCTATGCTGTTCGCATGGTTCCGCAGAAGTCGGGCCGGGCCGCGACCCGTTGAGCACGCAGGCGGCCGATGTCCGGCTGGATATTCTCTGCTCACGGACGGCAGGTTGAGCCGGCCCCGTCGGCCCGGCCTGTCCACACGTTTGGTTCGACACGTCCTTACCCTTGAGGAGGCAAGCAGATAGACTGGCACCCCCATCATCCCCGTTTCCCAACAGCGTGAACATCCGCAAGCCATGTCCAGCCAAATGGAGTTTTCGCCGCACTCCAGCGCTCTGGCGCTCGATACGCCGGAGTTGCTGGCCGAACTCGCCAGGGTTGTCGCGCTGGTCGGCAAGCCCGGTTTCTATGATGGGCTCTCGCTGCTGCTGGCGCGCGTCCTGCGCTGCAAGCGCCGCCTCGTCATGCGCTATTCCGCCTACGACAAGCCGGCGTTCCTCATCAATGCGGCACTGACGGAGGAGGGCGTCAGCTTCTATCTGGCGGGCCTCTACCGGATCGATCCCCTGCACCGGCTGGCGCGCGAGACCCCGGGGCCGACGGTGGTGAACCTGCGGGCGCTGATGGGGGAGATCGAGGAAGCCTATTTCGCCGAACTGTTCAAGATGGCGATCTTCGACGAGCTGGCAATCATGGTACCGGCCTATGGCGGCGTGACCATCGCCTTCTGTTGCGACCGGCACAGGATACGCTTCGAGCAGCAGGATTACGAGCGCGCCCAGGCGCTGCTGCCCATGGTGGACGCACTGCACAAGCTGCACATGGACCGTCTGTTTTCGAATGCCGGCGACGGCGGTTCGGAGGCGATCACCAGCAGCTTCCGCAACCAGTTTCTGGTCCTCGACCGTCGCGCCAAGGTTGTCTATTGCACGCAGGCGTGGTCCGGAAATTCCGTGGCCGCCGCCGCATTGCCGCAGATTTCGCAGAAGATCGCGGAAGGGGGCAGCGGGTCCCTGCTGCTCGAGGGGCAGCAGGTGGTGCATTGGGAAACGCTGCCGGACGATTTCTCGCTCGCCCCGCAAGGTACGCTCGTGGTCCTCGAACAACGTTCGCCCGGCCCGCTGATGACCTCGGGCGAGGCCGCTCTGGAGGCATTCTGCGGCGACCACAGCCTGACGCCGCGCGAGGCAGAGATCGTGCGGCTGTCCTTTCTCGGCCTGCCCAATGCGGCCATCGCCAAGCAGCTTGGGGTGTCGGTCGGAACCGTGAAGAACCACCGCTGGCGGCTTTACTACAAGCTGGATATCACCACCGAGCGCGAGTTGTTCCACCTCTTCATCTCGACACTGCTGTCAGTGGAGAAGAGCAAGGTCATGGAACAGGAAGCGCCGCAGGGCTGAAGCCGGCGCACCTAGACCATTTCATCGTTTCTCCGAATCGATGAAATGATCTAACTATTTGTTTATACTGCATTTGTGCGACGCCAAATGTTTCCATTTGGCTGCAAAATGCTCTAAAGGACTGCGCCTTTCCTTCAAAGGGCCCTCAAAGGGCGTTTGGCGCCTGTTCTCCAAGCAGGATGCGCTCGATGCCCTCGACCAGGGCATCTGCCATGGCTGTCCGCGCCTCGACGGTGGCACTGCCGATATGCGGAAGCGGAAACACATTGGCCATGGCCAGATAGCGCCTGTCGATGTCGGGTTCGTTGGCGAACACGTCGAGCCCGGCAGCGGCGACATGCCCGCTCGCCAGCGCCCCGATCAGCGCATCGTCGTCGATGAGTTCGCCGCGGGACACGTTGACCACGACCGCCCCCTGCTTCATCTGCGCGATGCGTTCGCCATTCAGGAATTTATGGGTTTCGGGCGTGTGCGGCGCCGACAAAAGCAGCACATCGCAGCAGCCGAGGAACTGCTTTTCATCGGGGATGTAGCGGGCGCCGGCTTCCAGCTCCCGCGGCAGCATGGACCTGTTGCGATAGGCCACGTTCATCCCGAAGCTCTGGGCGCGAACCGAGATTTCGCGCCCGATCTGGCCCATGCCGAAAATGCCGAGCACCTGTCCGCGCAATTCGCGGCCAAGAAGCAGTGTAGGCGAGAAGCCGCCCCATCGGCCGGCGCGCATGAGGTCGAGGCCCTCGACGATGCGTCTGGCGGCGCCCAGCACCAGCGCCATGGCCAGATCGGCGACCGAGTCCGCAAGCACGTTGGGCGTGTTGATGATCTTCAGCCCGCGCTCGCGTGCGGCTTCGAGATCGACATGGCCGTATCCTGCCGAATAGAGCGCCAGGATCTCGACGCTGTCCGGCAGCGCGAGGAAAAACGAGCGATCCAGCGCATATTTGACGGTCGCGACGACGACCCGGGCATCGACTGCCGCTTCCAGAACGCCCTCGACCGTCTGCCGGGCAGCCGGCAGAACCGTCACATGCGGGAAAACGTTGCGGAAGGCCAGCATCGCTTCCTCCGGCAGCGCCTCGGTGAGGAGAACGGGACACTGGTCCGCTATCGAGGTGAGCAGGGAGTCCTCAAGCAGGGAAAGCGTCGCGGCTGGGTCGTGGGCGGGCCGTTCTGTCATGTGCCTTACTCGCTCGATCCGCCCGCCGTGCCGGTCCTGATCTCGGTTCCGAGTATCCGCTCCAGCCCCCTGACGACGGCGGTGCTGTCCTGATCGCCGAAACCGAGTGCCCGTCCCATCTGGAAGAGTTCGGTTGCCGCATTGGCGATGCCGAGGGGCAGGGTGGTCATCTCGCGCGCCATCTTCACCGCCTGGCTCATGTCCTTGTAGGCGATGTCGAGCCGCGCCTCGGCCTCGAAACGCCCGGCGAACACCTTGGGCACCATCCACTGGATGATCGGGCTGTTGGAATGCGAGTTGCCGAGCATGTCGAAGAATTTCTGCGAATCCAGCCCCATGGCCCTGGACAGCGCCAGCCCCTCCGCGACCGCAGCGACCTCAATGAAGCCGATCATGTTCTGGACGAGCTTGGCCGCATGGCCCGAGCCCAGTTCCCCGAAATGGTAGAGATGGCTGGAGAAGGCTGAAAGCACCGGCTTTACGGTTTCGAAAACCTCGATGTCGCCACCTACCATGGTCGCCAGCGTGCCGTCGCGGGCGCCTTCGGTGCCGCCTGTTACCGGGGCATCGATGAGGCGGCCGCCGGCTTCGGCGAAACGCTGTGCCAGCTTCCTCGTATCGGCGGGGTAGCATGTGCCCATATCGACGGCGATAAAGCCGGGACGCATGCCATGCGCGAGCCCCTTCCCGCCGAACAGGACGGCTTCGACCTCGCGCGAGGTCGGAAGGATCATGAGTGCGGCATCGCATTCGCTGGCGGCGGATGCCGGCGAGTCCGTTTCCACGGCGCCCAGTTCCACCAGACGGTGGATGGGTTCGCGGTTGCGGTGGGCGCAGACGACCACCTCATGGCCGGCCCGCAGCAGATGACCGGCCATCGGTTCTCCCATGAGACCAGCGCCGAGGAATGCTACTTTCATCGTCCGTCCTTTCCAGACCCGTGTGATGGCGCTTTCGCCGGTTTGCGATCCGCCCTACAGAACATTGACGCCCATGTACCGGTCGAGCACCTGTGCCGAGACGAGCTGATCGGGCGGTCCCTGCCATTTGATCTGCCCCTTCTCGACGATGTGGATGACATCGGCGATGTCGAGCACCAGCCCGACATTCTGCTCCACGATGATCACCGACACGCCCTCCGACGCCAGCCGACGGACAATGGCGCCGACCTGCGTGACGAGCCGCGGCATCAGACCTTCGGTGGGCTCGTCCATCAGAAGCAGCCGGCAACGCATCGACAGGCTGCGGGCGATGCCGACCAGCTGCTGCTGGCCGCCGCTCAGGGTGCCGGCGGGCGAATCCAGCTTCGGTTCGATCTCGGGAAGCACATCGAGAATTTCTCGCAGCGGCCTCGGCGATTTCACGCTGTGGGCGGCGACCTGAATATTCTCGCGCACCGACAGTTTTGGAAAGACGCGCACGTCCTGCGGCATGTAGGCGACGCCAAGCCGTGCGATGGTGTCGGTCGCCATGCCGGCGGTGGACTGGCCGAGTATCGTCGTCTCGCCCTCGACCCTAGGTCCAAGTCCCATGAGGGATTGCAGCAGCGTCGTCTTGCCCGCGCCGTTGCGGCCGAGGATGGCCGTCACGACTCCGCCCTCGGCGGCAAGGTCGATGCCGTGCAGCACCTGCGCCTTGCCGTAGAAGGCCCTGAGGTCAGTGGTTCGCAGCGCTTCCAAGGTAGATTTCCTTTACATGGGGATCACGAAGCACGTCCTGAGGCAGACCGGAGGCTGCGACCGCGCCGGCCGCCAGAACGGTGACCTTGTCGCTGGTCTGGGTGACCACATTCATGTCGTGTTCGATGATGATGACGCCGATGCGGCCGCGCAGGCGCTCGATGATGAGCCGGATCATCCTGTCCGTCTCGGCAATGCTCATTCCCGCCGTCGGCTCGTCCAGAAGCAGGAACTTCGGCTTCAGGACCATGGCCATGGCCATTTCCAGAATGCGCTGGTCTCCATGGGAAAGCGTATCGACTTCACGGTCTGCGAATGTGGCCAGTCCCATCTGCTCCAGAAGTTCACGCCTCGTTTCCCCATCCGCGTCTGCGTCTCGGACGGCGAGTTGAAGGTGTTCCGATACGGTCATGCCCTTGAACAGGCTGGTGATCTGGAAGGTTCGGGCAAGGCCGAGACGGGCGCGGCGCTGTGGCGACAGGGTGGTGATGTCCCTGCCTTCCAGCGTGACACGTCCACTCGTCGGCTTGAATATGCCGCTGACGATGTTCACGAAGGTCGTCTTGCCGGCGCCGTTGGGGCCGATGATGGCGCGTATTTCGCCATGGCCCACGTCGAGCGAGACGTCGTTCAGGGCGCGGAAGGCCCCGAACGACATGCTGACACCTTCAACGGCGAATGCAGGATTGCTTGCCTGGTGCAAAACCTCAGCCCTTCGTCAGGTCGACTTCTGCGGGGTAGATCGTGCTTTCCTTCGGCGCGACCGCATATTTACCGACAGTGCCACTTGCGATCTTCAAAAGGTAGATATCCATGAACGCCTGATGATCCTGCGGGCGGACAATGACATTGCCGAGCGGGAAGAGCGGTCCCCTGGCGTAGGTTTCGACCGTTTCGGCATGCCTGATCAGGGCAGCCGTATCGTCCTTCACCTTCCATCCGCTCGCCTCGACATTCGCCTTCACGAAACCGAGGGATTGCGCAATGCCCATGATCATGGAGGTCCCCGCGGCTTTGCCGCTGGCGGTGTGGATGCCCTCGTCATCGATGCCGAGCGCCTTGTAGATTTCCGCCATTTCGCCGGAGGCCGAGTCCTTCAGGGCCACCGGGGCGGTCTCGATGCCGAAGACGCCGTCGCCCATTGCGCCGAGTTCCCGGTAGTCGAACAGGGAGAAGCTGAGGCCGGCCAGAACGACCTGCTGGTCGTAGCCGGAGCTGCGCAGAAGCTGGATCGCCTGAAGCGCGTTGAGGACCGGAATGAAGATGCCGTCCGCCGAGCGGTCGATCTGCGCGATGAAGGGCAGGAGGTCCGGGGCATCGACGGGCAGCGCGATTGCCCTGCCCACCTCTCCGCCGGCCGCGGCTACACCCTTTTGCCACCAGTCGCGTTCCGACTGGCCCCATTTGATGTCGGCAAAGAAGGTTGCCCAGCGCTTGCCGATCGATTCCACATATTTCTGTGCCGCACCGGCGGCCGTGGCTGCCGAATTGGTCGTCATCCGGAACTGGTAGGGAACGGCGGCTCCCTTGCCTGTCGTCGCCTCCGACGAGCTCATGGTCATGTAGAGCGTGCGGTTCTCGTTGGCGATCGTGTTGCTGGCAAGTGCGATGGAAGAAATTTCGGCGCCGATGACAAAATCCACCTTCTCCTGGATGAGCAGGTGGCGAAGCTGGTTGACGCCGGTGTCGACGTCGGACTTGGTGTCCACGGTCACCAGCTTGACCGGCCGGCCGGCAATGCCGCCATTGGCGTTGAGCCAGTCGACCAGACCGGTTGCGGCCTTGTCCCGCCAGAAACCGGTGGCGGAGTCCCATCCGGTCAGCTCGCACTGATGGCCGATGACGATCGGATCGCCGGAAGTTCCCTGTGCCAGTACCCGTGTCACTGCCGTGGGTACGAGGCTTGCCGTGGCTGCGGCTGCCGAGCCAAGAAGCACAATGCGTCGAGAGATGCGTTTCATTTTCGTTTCCCCTTTATGTTTATTGGCTTTGTTGAGAGCTTCGCGGCCTGCGCAGACCCATGACGCCGCGCGGCATCCACAGCGCCACGGCAATCAGCATCAGGCCGATGATGAGGTCCACCCGCACCGTCCAGCGCAGCAGCAGTTCCGATGCGAGCTGCACCGCGAGCACGCCGATGGGACCGCCGTAGATGGAGGTCACTCCGCCGACCGCCGCCCACAGGATCGACTTCAGGGACATGGACAGGCTGACCACCTCGATGGCGACGTGGCGCGAGATCAGCGCGTAGAGAGCGCCGCCAAGTCCTGCTACGCACCCGCTCACCGCAAAAACGGCAAGCCGGTAGCCGGCGGCATTGTAGCCGAGCACCTGCGCACGCATGGCGTTCTGCTGCACGGCGCGGACAACGCGCCAGGTCCGGGTGCCGGAAAACAGCCAGAAGGCGACAAGCAGAGCGGCCAGCACGGCCGATCCCAGAAGCAGCATGCCGATATTGGGGCCAACTGCGAAAGGCATTCCCAGCAGATGGAACGCCTGCGCAGGCATGGGCAAACCATCGGTTCCGCCCGTATAGGCGACCGCCGCATTGCCGAGCATGGAGAATGTGACAGCGGAGATGATGGTGCCGATCGCGGCGCCGGAATGCGACATTTTCAGGAGCAGGGCGCCGAACACAAGGGCGATGAGCGCACCGGCCGCGGCGCCGGCTGTCATTATAAGGATCATGTTGCCGCCGACCAGCGATGTCGCCCAGACCGCGGCATAGGCTCCGGCGCCGAATACGGTGGCTTGCGCAACGCTGGGAATGTTGGCGTAGGAATAGGCAAGCGAGAAGCTGATGGCCAGGAACATCCAGCTCACGCAGCGGGCGAGCACCCCGCTCCAGAATTCTCCGACCAGCGGAGCGATGGCGCACAGCACGGTGAGGACGCCGAGTGCGGTGACGATGCCGACGCGATCTCTCATGCCCGTCCCCTGAAGATGCCGTTCGGCCGGAAGTAAAGAAATGGAAGGAACAGCGCGATCGCGCACACCTCGGCATAGGTGGGCGGCAGAAACACGGAGAATACGCCACGCGCCACGCCCATGATGACGGCAGCTGCGACCGCTCCGCCCAGGCTGCCAAGCCCGCCGACGACAACCACGATGAAGGCGGGCCCGAGGACGGAGAGGCCCATCTGATAGCTGATCGTCGTCATCGGCGCGACGAGCACGCCCGCCAGTGCGGCGAAGGCCGCCGACAGCACCACAATGATCAGATAGACGCGCTCGACGGGAACGCCCGATGCCTTGGCCAGCGTCGGCGACTGTGCCACGCAGCGGATCCAGAGGCCGATTGCGGTGGAGCGCAGGAACAGCCAGAAGGCGGCCAGGATGGCGATTGCCATCATCGCGGCGACAAGCCTGTAGGTTGGATAGTATATGCCCAATATGCCGACCGCCCCACCCGATGGGCGGCGGCACCAGCCCTGGCGAACCGCCATAGAGGGCAAGCAGAGTGTCGTTGATGACGAAGAGCAGGCCCGAGGTCGCGACCAGCCCGACCATCATGTCCTGACCGATGGTGGGGCGCAGCACGAACCTGTAGACCGGTATGCTTGCGATGCCGGCGGCAAGCGGCGCGGCGAACACGGCCAGCCAGAAGCTGCCAAGCCGGTTCACCGTGTACCAGGCTATCACCGCGCCAACCGCATAGACGGCCCCATGCGCCATGTTGAGCAGCCCCAATAGGCCGAAGATCGCATTGAGGCCCAGAGCGATGAGGCCAAGGAACATGGCCCACACCACGCCGTTGACTATCTGGAAAGCTAGCGTTGGCCAGTCGAGCAAAAAATCCTCCCCTGTGGCGGTCATGGCACTTTGAACGTGCTCTGGTTCGTAGCGCGAGGTTAGGAGGCCGGCGCGGGGCTTCACAAGCGTGACTGAAGTCACCGAGCCATGGGCGAGGCCGGCCGTTCTACGCGGGCGGGCTTCTTTAGTGGCAGGAAAACAGGATGATGAGCCGCATCATGCTTCCGATGTCCGGGCGGCGGCCTCCGGCATGACGGCGGTCATCATTGTCGGGGCGGCGGGCCGGCACAATGCTTCATTCCCATCGTTGCGGCGATACGGGAGGAACAGCCGTCATGACAATGCTTCCAGTCCCCTCATATGCGTGCCGTGCCGAGGGCTGGCGCCTGCTCGGTGACGTCATCTGGCAATGGTTTATGGCCCGGCCGGGCCGCAGCGCAACTGGCGCGGACCGGATGCGGGAAGGCAGACCTCAAAAGGATTCGGCTATGGCGCACGCCTTCAAGCTCCGCCGCGCCATCCGCAGCCGTTGAGCCCGCCATGATCTCCCGCGCCATGGTCCGGGGCGAGCAGATCGCCCGTGATCTGTCCCGGCACCTCACGCGCCCCGCGCCTGAAAATGGTGGCGCGGGAACTGGCTGTGCCGTCATCTGCGATCGCACCGGAGAACCCTCTGCCAGCGTGCCAAAGCCACGCGCCTCAGGGTGCCTTCCCGTTTTGCGGGCAATGTTCCGGCGCATGTTCGGTGCGGGAAACCTGTAGAAATCGATACCCGATCGCGCGCGCCGCCACTTGGCCGCCGCCTGTTCCGGGAATAGCGGAAGGGTGCGCGGGTAGCCTGTAGAGAGGCATTTTGAGACCAGTTGAAAGGCAACGGGCAAAAGAAGCCTTGATACTTCCCTGCACGAGGCTATGGAGAGCGGACTGTCCAGGCAGTCGGGCTTTCCGATTGCCTGGCGCAATATGGCCGGAAGATGCGACGCCGTGATGCAACCGAGCGCCATTGCTGTTTTACGATGCCGTGCCCTCGCAGCAGGGACACGCCGCTTCCCCCTTTCTCCTTCAGCCGCACGATGCGCATTTGACGGCGGCATCATTCGGTAGTCAACGCTCCCTGAAGTCCCAGCCGGTTCCAAGCGCCTTTCGGATCAGATCCCCAAAATGATCAAGACCATGATTCTACACCAACGCTACCTCGTGTTCGTCGCAACAGGGCTGATCAGCATTGCCGCGCTGGCAGGAGCGATCCTCTACAGTCCCTGGCTGTTTTTGCTTGTCGCGGTCTCGGGTGCCCTGTTCCTGCTGGGCCTGCACGACCTGCACCAGCACAGGCATTCGATCCTGCGCAACTATCCGATCGTCGGGCATCTGCGGTTCGTGCTGGAGAGCTTCAGGCCCGAAATACGCCAGTATCTGATCGAGAGCGACAACGATCAGGTGCCGTTCAGCCGGGAGCATCGCGGGCTCGTCTACCAGCGTGCCAAAGGCGTGGAGGACAAGCGTCCGTTCGGCACCATCGAGAATGTCTACGGTTCCGGCTACGCCTGGCTCACCCATTCCGCAACGCCGGTGAGCATCGCAGATACGGATTTTCGTGTCCGCATCGGAGGGCCGGCCTGCAGGCAGCCTTACAATGCCAGTCTGTTCAACATTTCGGCGATGAGCTTCGGCTCGCTGTCGGCGAACGCGATCCTTGCCCTCAACAACGGTGCGCGCAAGGGCGGCTTTGCCCACGACACGGGTGAGGGAAGCATCAGCCGCTACCATCGACAGGGCGGCGGCGATCTCATCTATCAGGTCGCCTCCGGATATTTCGGCTGCCGCAATGACGACGGCAGTTTTTCTGCGGAGAAGTTCGCGGAACTGTCCGCCGATCCGCAGATAAAGATGATCGAGATCAAGCTCAGCCAGGGCGCCAAGCCCGGCCATGGCGGCATGCTGCCAGCATCGAAGATATCGCCGGAAATCTCCGAAGCCCGCGGAATCCCGATGGGTGTGGACTGCATTTCTCCGGCGGCGCACGGTACGTTTTCGACGCCTGTCGGGCTGATGCGGTTTGTCGGTCAGTTGCGGGAGCTTTCCGGAGGCAAGCCGGTCGGCTTCAAGCTGTGCATCGGACACCGGCGCGAGTTCATGAGCATGGTCAAGGCCATGCTCAAGACAGGCATCGTTCCCGATTTCATCGTTGTCGACGGAGCCGAGGGTGGCACCGGTGCCGCGCCGGTCGAGTTCGCCAACCGCGTGGGCATGCCGATGCTCGAGGGGCTCACCTTCGTCCATAACACGCTGCGCGGCGCAGGCATCCGCGATCAGGTGCGCATTGGCGCCGCCGGCAAGATCGTGTCGGCTTTCGACATCGCCCGCACGCTCGCGCTGGGCGCGGACTGGTGCAACGCCGCACGCGGTTTCATGTTCGCCATCGGCTGCATACAGGCGCAGTCCTGCCACACCAATTGCTGTCCGGTGGGCATCGCGACGCAGGATCCGGTCAGGCAGCGCGCCATCGACGTCGGCGACAAGAGCGACCGTGTCACCCGTTTCCATCGCAACACCATGAAGGCGCTTGGCGAGATCGCGGGCGCGGCCGGACTAAGCCACCCCAGCGATTTCATGCCCTATCACTTCATGTTCCGGCAGAAGGACAACGAATTCCTCGACGGCAACGAAGCCTATCCCTATCTGCCGGAGGGCTTTCTGCTTGCAGACGAGGAGATACCCGAACTCGCGGACTGGTACAGCCGCTGGGATCGCGCCAATGCCGAAAGCTTTGCGCCTCCCGAGATTCCGCACGGCCCCTTCCAGAGACGCAAGGCTGCATAAGCGCGCAGCGTCGCGCTTGCCCGCAATTCGGCGACCGGCACCCGAACGAAACGCCGATCATCGAGACGCCTCGGACGGTGAATGTGGTGGACAGAAGCAAGGAATGAACGTTCCGGCCGGCGGCGCGCCTGCGCCGCCGTTTTGCCGCATAAGCAGGCTGACGGTTGGCTATGGCAGTCGCTGCATCATCCGCGATCTGAATGTCTCGCCCATTGCTGCGGGCGGCGTCACGGCGCTGGTCGGCCCCAACGGTGCCGGGAAATCCATCCTGCTGCGTGCCATCGCAGGATTGCTGCCGGCCACGGGCAAGGTGGTGCTGAATGGCCGTGACCTGCTCGCCATGTCGCGGCAGGAACGTGCGAAGCTGGTTGGCTTCATGCCCCAGAGCCTGTCGGGCCTGTGCTGGCCATTGCGGCTTTCGTCTTCGGCATCGGTTTCCTTCTTGGGTTCCTGACGTGGAATGTGCTGTTCACGCTGGCGATCTACGCCAGCCCGGCCATATGGCTGCCGCACCACCTCGGCTACACGGGCACCCTTGTGGCAAGCCTGTTACTGCTGGCGTCGATTGCCGTGCTGGTGCTTCGCTTTTCAGGTCGGGTGACCGGGCGCCTGCCGAGAGCGGTTACGATCCCGCAAAGTTTCCCGAAAGGCTGTTCGTGAAGCGGTGGCCACCTGTTGTGACCGGTCTCGGCTGTACGGTGGGCGTGCTGCTGTCGGGCATCCATGCCGGTGCCCTGTCGGGATGGATATTCCCCGTTTTTTGCGTGCTGGGCACGTGGAGCGGACTTGTTGCCATGCGCCGCTTCGGACGTGAAGGTGCCGCCCACGGCAAGCCGGCTCCGGCAAGCTGAACGCGTTCCGACCGGTGTTGCGGAGGATCAGCTCTCGGGTGCGCTGTGGAACTTGTCCTCGCGGCGATTGCCGAACAGGCGCAGCGTTTCCAGATGCTCGCGCTGCGCCCGGTAGAAGGCGTTCAGGAACGCTCTTTCCTGTCCGGGCCTGACCGGATCGGCATAACCGATCTTGCGAATGATGGTTCGGCTGATCTGCCCGAAATCCGGTGGCTCCTCTCCCTTGACGGGATCGCGAAGAACCTTCTCCAGCGTCTGCAATTCGAAACGGCCGTAGATGTCGAGATGTGAGGGCAGGAAATCGAACACGGGCCGGGCGCTTCCCTGAACGGGCAATGACAGCGCCAGATCGGGCAGCAGCACGTTGCGCGGATTGTCGACGACGATGGTGCCGGCGACCATGTCGCCCAGCCGCTGCCGGCGGCGGTTGGCCAGCGGCACGATCAGCACCGCCAGCACCCACACCAGCGTCAGCAGCACACCGAGGCCCGACATGGCATCGACGGTGAACACCATGGTCACCGGCGTGAACAGCTCGACCTCCTTCATAAGATTGCGCGCCACGATCTGATGAGGGGTGAGCCGGCGGCCCTCGGCATTGATGACACGTATGCCGACGAGGCGCTTTCCCACGGTCCTGCCGTTCCACACCAGCTCGGCCAGGATGTAGTAGGGCACGCGGATCAGGAAGACGCACAGCATGACGAGCGCAAACATGGCTTCGATGGGCAGGGCGCCGGTTGTCACCATCGCATAGACGAGCAGGATGATGAAGCCATAGGTGAGGGCGATATCCAGCACCTGCGCGCCGAAGCGGGCCCCGATGGAGGCGATCGAAAAGCTGATGGGCACGCCCTCGGGCGGCAGATAGCCTTCCAGCCGCTTTCTGTCCCTGACCCGCCGGCTCATGGCGCGCCCCCGCCCCTTGCGTCCTTGGCCTGCCCCTCACCGCCGCGTCCGGCCAGCAGCAGCCACGCAAGCCACAGCGCGCCGATACCCCAGCCGATGGCGAGCCGCATCTTCGGGTCCTGCACGAGCTGGCGCAGGAACCCTTCGATGAAGGCCGCGGCGACCAGCATCAGCGCCGCCAGTATCACCAGCTTGACCGCGTCGTGCGCCTGCCCGCGCAGGGCATCGCGCCGCGTGCGCTGGCCCGGCAGCAGCACGGCGAGACCCAGTCGGGCACCTCCGGCACAGGCGATGCAGATCGCCGCCAGTTCCGTCACGCCATGGATGGAGAGCCAGGCGAACACGTCGTAGCCCAGCCCCTTCACGGCGAACATGCCGAAGAAGGCCCCGAGAACGAGACCGTTGTAGAAGGTGAGAGCGAAGCTCGGCAGCGCGAGGAAGATGCCGAGCGAGAAAATCAGGATCGCGATGCGCGTATTGTGTGAAAAGAGATAGGACGAGAACGCCGCCAGCGTCTCGGCTGCGTCGAAATCGTTGCCGTAGATCGTCGAGCGCAGATAATCGACCGAGGCTTCGGGCGTGCGCATGTCGGCAAGATCGGGCGGCACGAAGGTGTAGAACCAGCCGGGGTCGCCGGTAAACAGCACATAGCCGGCCACCGCCCCAAGCACCATCGCCAGGAACCCGATCAGGAGCGGCAGCGCCGAGCGCCGCACCGCCTGCGGAATGCCGGCGCTCAACAGCCGCCCGGTCAGTCCGCCGATGCTTTCCTGCGGTGCGTAGACGACCAGGTAGGCCCGCGCGCACAGCGTCTCCAGATAGTCGAGCAGGGCGCGGTCGAGGGAAATATCGCGGGCGACGCTCAGCGAGTTCATCGCCTGACGGTATGTGGTCGCCAACTCCCGGGTCTCGTCATAGCTCAGGGAGGCGGGGCCCGCTTTCTCGGCGCGCACGACCAGTTCGTCCAGCCGGCGCCAGTGGCCCTCACGCTCGACACGGAAGCGTGCCGATCGCAGCAATTCGACCTGTGGCACAGGTACAGCAGGGTTATCGGGAGACGATCCCGTCCGGCGCTTGTCCTGCTCGGCAACGGCGTCCGTCATATCAGCTCACGCGACTTGATTTCGATATAGCGGGCGACAAGGTCGGTGGTCAGCGCTTCGGGCGTGCTGTCGAGGCACAGAACGCCCAGGCGCGACAGTTTTTCAAGCACCGCCCGCCGCTCGTGCAGGATCTGGCGGGCGGATACCGAGCGGGCGATGGCGTCGAGGGTCAGCTCGCCCGGCTCGGTCAGGGCCAGCAGCGCCGGATCGCGGAGCGCAACGTAGACGATGAGGTGATGCCGGGCGAGAACCTGGATATTCTCCACCATCAGTTCAGCGGTGATGCTGTCGACGAAATCCGAGAACACGACGACAAGCGAACGGCGCTTCAGCCGCCCGGAAAGGTGGGTGAGGCCGAGCGTGTGGTTGGTTTCCTGCGTCTCGTAGCGCAGCCCGGCGCAGGCCGCCTGTAGGCGCGGGAATGCAGCCCGTCCGGGCGAGGCCGGTATGAACAGGCGCGGGCGGCTGTCGAAGGAGTAGAGGCCGACAAGATCGCCGGCCAGTCCGCTTGCCCAGCACATGGCGAGCGCGGCGTTGATGGCCCGGTCCAGCTTCGGCGCGCCGGCAAGCTGTTCGGCCATCAGCCGGCCGCTGTCGATGCACAGGATGACCTGATGGTTGCGTTCGGCACGCGTCTCGCGCACCACCAGATCGCGCATGCGCGCCGAGCGCTTCCAGTCGATGCTGCGCGGGTCCATGCCGGGCGTGAACTCGCGAAGCTGGTGGAACTCCGATCCTTCGCCGCGCAGCCGCATGTCCTTCTGGCCACTCTCCAGCGGCAGCATTTGCGTGCGGATCGCTCCAGACAGCACCGGTGAAACATCCGGCAGCACGGCAATTTCCCTGTCGAGGCGGATTGAGGCGATGATGTCGAAAAGGCCGAGAAGCGACGACCATCGCAGCCACAGGGCGCGAATGGCATGCCTGCCCCGGCGCGACAGATGCAGGCTGGCGAAGGTTGCGGCCTGTCGCCGTTGCATATCCAGCGCGGGCGGGGCGAGCGCCTCCACTTTCAGCGGCCTGGCAACGTCGAGCGCCGCCTCCATGTTTTTCGGCAGGCGGCCGCGTCTGGCATGGATGTCCGCGGAAAATCTCGCAGAGCCGCCGACGAAGCCCTGTTCCTGCACGGTGACATCTGCCGCCACGCGCGACGGCGGCACCGACAGGAACAGGTCCGCCATGGCGGCGCCTGCCAGCAGGCCCCATGCCCCGGCCAGAAACCAGATCGCGTCCTGCACCCACAGCACGACGAAAACGGTCGCTGCCGTGAGCGTCAGAACCAGAGCGATCAGATGGCGGGAAGGGCGCACGGAGAAGCCTTATCGCGGCGCGTCGACGCGGTTCTTGATGTTGGCAAGCACGTCTTCCGCGGTACGGCCCTCGATCTCGGCCGAGGGCGACAGCACGATGCGGTGGCGCAGCGCCGGCGCGAGCAGCGCCTGCACATCGTCGGGCAGGCCATAGTCGCGCCCCTCGAAGGCGGCCCGGACCCGCACGGCGCCGGCCAGCGCATCGGCCGCGCGGGTCGAGACGCCGTGGAGGATATCGGGGTCGGAGCGCGTGGCGCGCACCAGATCGACGATGTAGGTCAGGATGGTCTTGTCGAGGCGGATGCCGTCGACAAGCGCGCGTCCGGCAGCCAGCGCGTCGGCCGAAACGATACGCTCGATGCCGCTTGTGTGCATGCCTGCTTCCAGCGGCTCGGCCGCATGCTTGGCGAGGATGGCGATTTCAGTGTCCTTGTCCGGGAAATCGACCACCAGCTTGAACAGGAAGCGGTCGAGCTGGGCTTCGGGCAAAGGATATGTGCCCTGTTGCTCGATCGGATTCTGGGTGGCGATGACGAAGAAATTGGGCCCGAGCGGATAATCGGTGCCGTCGATGGTCACGGTCCGCTCATTCATGGCCTGGAGCAGCGCCGACTGGGTCTTGGGCGGGGCGCGGTTGATCTCGTCGGCCAGAAGCACGTCGGTGAAGACCGGGCCCTTTGTCAGGTGGAACTGGCTGGTCTGGAAGTTGAACAGGTTGACCCCCAGAACGTCGCTCGGCATCAGGTCCGGCGTGAACTGGATGCGGCAATATTCGAGGTCCATGACCGAGGACACGCAGCGCGCGAGCAGCGTCTTGGCCGTGCCGGGCGGGCCTTCGACAAGGCAGTGGCCGCGCGCGAAGACGGATATCAGCACGAGATCGACCAGCGGCTCCTGGCCCAGAACTGCCTTGCCGATCTCGGCGCGAACGGCGGAGATCAGTTCGCGGAATTCATCTGGATCCAAGGTCGGTGCTCCCTAGCAGTTCTTTGAAGGTGTGGAGATTACGGTGCAGTTCGGCGCGGCTCATCGTCGGCCCCTGCTCCATCAGCGATCTGGAAACGGTGCGCAGCGCGTCCGCTGCCCTGGCGTCGCGGCGGGCCAGCCGGTCGAACAGGCGTTCGATGCCGGCGGCATCGGCGGAGCCCGGTCCAAAAACCTGCACCGTCTTGTCGGCGAGCAGATCGTGCACGAACTGCGCGGTCAGCCGACCGTCATTGCCGGAAAGGCGCAGCAGCCGCGCCACCGCCTCGATGGCAGCGGTCCTGGAAACGTCGTTGGCGGCTTCGCCGCCGGTCTGCGGCGGTCCAAAGCGGTATGCGCCGCGCCAGAAGGCGATGGCCGTGACCAGCAGGGCTGCCGCCCAGATCACCGAAAGCGGATAGTCGAGCAATCTTGCCAGATCGGATGCGGAGCGTTCGTAGCTGCGCCCCTCGTCTTCCTCTCCGCTTTCGGTGAGGAGCGTCGGATCGGTGTCGAGATAGATCGGACGTCTGTCCTCCGGTCCGCGCAGTTGGGCGATCATCGAGACGGCGAAGGCTGCGTTTTCGGCCAGTGAAAGGCCATGGTTGTTGATCAGATCGGGATCGGAAAGCACCCAGACCTTGAAATCGGGGTCGCAGGAAATGAGCAGCGCGCCGGGAGGGAGGCCGGCAAGCTCCGTGCAATGGTCGGGCAGGCTGGCCCGGTCGAAAAGTTGCGCCCGGTAGAGCGCCACCTTGTGAGGCTGGCTGTCGTCGAGAGCAAGCCCGACCTGTTCGAAGCGCGCCCCAAGCCGTATGATGGTCACGTCGTCCAGATACATCTGGGACAGGGGGCTTTGGGCGTCCGCATCGGGAATGAGCATGGCTCCCCTGGCGATGCCTTCTTTCGCGAGACCGTCCTTCCATTTGGGAAGAACCACGAGCGTCGGCATCTCGTAGAGCTTTTCCTCCAGAACCCATGGTTCAAGCTGCGTTTCGGGCTGATCGGCAGAATCTGTCCCGGGCAACGGCAGCACCCGGATCGACATGTCGGAGGCGTTCGGCTTCAGGCGCGGGTTGGAACGCACCACATCGACGCCCTTCGCCTTCAGCCACAATTCCAGGCCGCGTACCCCGAGCGGCGAGCGGTCGAAGCGGCTGTCGCCCCACGGCGCCATCGCCAGGAGCACGGCGAGGGCGAGGAGCGCCAGAACCGCAATGACGGGCCCTGCATTACGCATGGGCGGGGGGCCGTTCGTTCAGGAGCCTGCGTGCGTTGCCGAGCAATGCGGCAAACCGCTCCTTCGGCAGATTGCGTCCTCCGTAATGCACCAGTTCCGTTTCCACAAGAAGCTCTTCCAGAAGCGGACGACCGGGCAGATTGCCGGGCAGGCGTGCCAGCGCGCTGCGTTCGGTGTCGGAGCGCGCAAACTGTGTGACGGAGACGTCCGCGGCGTGAAGCAGGCAGTGGCGCAGCAACTCGATCATTGCCGCGCGCTGATCGGACATGGCGGCAATGCGGTCGAGCAGATCGGACGGCTGCGATTGAGGCCCGTCCGGCCGCATGGCCCAGCCGTCCGGAGCAACGGTCT
Source organism: Aquamicrobium defluvii (assembly GCF_004363725.1). Lineage (GTDB taxonomy): Bacteria > Pseudomonadota > Alphaproteobacteria > Rhizobiales > Rhizobiaceae > Mesorhizobium > Mesorhizobium defluvii. The sequence continues at coordinate 69,230 of NZ_SNZF01000025.1, forward strand.
TGTGCTTCAGTTCGCGGGGAGTGGAGGAAAGCAGCGCCCCTCCACCGCCGAAGCGCAGCCAGAGGCCGATGCCGATGGCAAGCATGGCGATCACCATGACCATGGCGGCAGGACCGCTGACCAGCGGGCCGCGCGAGCTTGCCCATCCGGAATCCCGGCCGGGGCGGCTCGCGGTTTCCGCCGATTCGCCATACACTAGCTTGCAGTTCAGCCCGTTGAGCTGGCATTTGGCCTTGAACTCGGCCCCCACGGCGCTTTCCGCAGGAGCCGTTGTCCCGTCAGAACCCTGTGCGCGCACAATCCCGTTGCCGGCGATGCAACTTATCGCCAGCGCCAGAATGCCGATGAGGCGAACCATCGCCGTTCAGGCGAAAACCTCGGCGGTCGATTCGGGGCGCAGCGGATCGGGGCCGAACCGGTTCGGACCATCCGTGCCCTTCAGGCAGGAGATGACGAACACGGCGATCCAGACGAGGATGCCCACGAACGGAACGTTGCCGACGATCACGGCGCCCAGATACCACCAGCCGGACATGTCCCGGTCGTGGAAACGGCGCACCTGCAGGGCGATGACCGGAAGAAGCATGGCGAGAACCAGCAGGCCGATGGGGATGAAGAAGAAAAGAGAATTCTCGTTCGCGTTGAAAACTGCTGACAGGGCAACGGTGAGGATACCGAGCACGATAAGCGCGATCCAGTAGAAGAGCTGGAACCACCAGTATTCAGACCGGGACGCCCGTCCGGAAAAGGTGGCGTACTTTTTGGTCAGGACAGTGCGGACTGCTTCGGTGAAACCCATCTTATGTTCCAGTGCTGCTCGTGAAGCTGAAAAATTTACAAGTATAAGGCCGCGTACAAGCTGCATTCCGCATTCGAGCACGACCGGTTTGCCCCGAACCCCACTGGCGTCTCTTAAAAAAGAGACGGTCTCTTGGCAAGGTTGCAGGAGCCTGATTCTGCACGCTGTCTACAATATGTGGTGCGGATTTCCTCTCAACATCCCCTCGGCGGAAACAGGTCCATCGTGTGTTTCGCAGACAGACGAAGGCGATCTCTCCGGGCTTCGCCTGCTGCTATTCTAGACAATAACATTCATGTTTTCGGCAGCATGTGGAATCTGAAGGCTCAAGCCGATTTCCGGTGCCCGGCTGCGGACGATTGCGCCAACGGCTTTTGCCCGGCTTCGCAGCCAGAGAAGCCGGAGATTGAAATGGCCCGTGAATCTGGGTGGAGCCGGCGCCGGCGATCAGCTCTTCCTGGCGGCGAAGCGGTTGTTCAGCCAGGGTGCCAGAATGGTGCAGATCGCGCCGGACGACTGGCCGAAGGACAGGCCGAGCAGGATGAAGCCGAGGATCAGGCACTGGATGCGTGCCGCCCAGAAGCGAACGATCGGGGAAACCTGGCGGCACATCGGCCACCTCGTCTCAACCATCGAACCAACCGAAGGCGCAAACTACCTCCAAAACGCGGGATACGATTCCGTCAAAACCTGAAAGATTCTTAGGAGACCTGTGCGCGGGTAGTGCTTTCCGATTGATTTTGTAGATTTTTCAGCATTGCTGGTGCTGTTTGTGCGCGAAGGTTTCCGGTCGGCCCCTG
>NZ_SNZF01000026.1 GCF_004363725.1 Aquamicrobium defluvii
CCAGAACTCTCCTGCCATGATCCAAACTCCAGCGTTTTCCAGCTTGAATCATGAAAGCTTAAACCAATCAACATCCTGATTGGGTTTCGTGCCTAGAGGCTTTCATCGACCCGGACCGACAGGATGCGCGGATCGGTGAGAACCTGATGCCGCTCGACATTGCGAAAACGTTCCGTCCCCGGCATCTGGCCGACGATCGCCATATGGGGCCTGCTCGTGCGTCAGAGGGGGAGGAGGGTATCCCCACCGACGGTAAACCCGCAGCCGACCATGGCAATAGGCGCGGCGGTCATGACGAAGCTCATCGACCCGTAGGAGACCATTCCTGCCGCCACCGCGAGCGCAAAGCGCGGCGTGAGAAGAATCTCCCGAAGGGGACCGCCATCGCCTGTCGACGTCCTGGCCTGTGCGATCTTCGGGGTGCGCAGCATTGCCAGCACGGGAAGCGCCAGCAGCGCCAAAGCCGCCTGGCTGAGAAAACTGCCCGCGAAGAGCGCAGCCGGCAGCGCGTCGCGCGTCCAGATGACCGGCTGCGGCCCGATGACGGCGGCGATCAGACCGCCGATCATCACAAGCGAGATCGCCCTGGCCTTGAAACTGTCGGAGGCCGCGTCCGTCGCGGCGAAACGATAGCTCTGGACATAGGCGCCATAGAAACCGGCGAGAAAAGTGCCGAGGCAGAAAATCACGAATGCCGCAGCGATGACGCCCAGCGTCGCAACGAGACCCGAGATGATACCGATCCCCGCGCCGAACAGATATCCGGTCCGGCGTCCGAAATGACGCGTGACAATCGCGGCCGGGATCGTTCCGAGCGCAAGCCCGAGATTGTAGAGGCTGACCGGCAAGGTCACGAGCGCGGGATTCGGCGACAACGCCTGACCGACGATGCCGCCAAGCGAAATGATGATCGGCGGGCTGGCCGCCCCCCAATGCCTGTGCGACTGTCAGGATGAATACGTTCCTGCGTGCAAGCGCATCCACCGGCATCGATATCCCCTGTCAGTTGTGATCCGCCTTGGGCCGCCTGGTGATCCGGTTCCGCGCGAATGGCGCATCAGAGGCTGCCGCTTTCCTTGCCACGCGTGGTTCGCAGAAAGACTTGTACAGACTGGACAGCACATTGCGCGCCGCTTCGCTCTCGATCCGGTACCAGATCGTCTGGCCGTCCCGGCGGGCGGCAATCAGCCGGTCGCGGCGCAGCAGAGCCAGATGCTGGGAGACAGTCGAATCGCGGATGCCAAGATATTCCGCAAGCTGCCCGACCGACTTCTCGCCGTCGATGAGCTGGCACAGGATGAGGAGGCGGTGCCGGTTGGCGAGCGCCTTCAGCAGTTCGCTGGCATCGTCGGCAGCCGCTTCAATGGCTTCAAGATCAATTTTCATTGTTGCGAATCTACGATAATTTGAATATATATGTCAACGACAAATGTCCGCGCCGGCGACACTCGCCGTCACGATGTTGCGGAGATCAGGACCATGAAAGCCGGTGACCATAACGTCGTCTGTCCTCACTGCGCGGCAGTGAACCGGATTGCTGCCGGGCGCGACGCCCGGCCTGCCCGCTGCGGATCGTGCAAGCAGAAGCTTTTCGAGGGCCATCCCGTCGATGTGGATGGGCATATGTACGATCGCCAGGTGACACGAAACGACATCCCCGTTCTCGTCGATGTCTGGGCGCCGTGGTGCGGGCCCTGCCGGATGATGGCGCCAGCCTTTGCCCAGGCGAGCGCAGAACTTGAACCCCATGTCCGCCTGATCAAGCTCAACTCCGACAGTGAGCCGGAGGTCGCGGGACGACTCGGCATCCGCGGCATCCCGACCATGATCCTGTTCCGGGGCGGCAAGGAGCTTGCACGAACGTCCGGCGCCATGACGGCCAGGCAGATTTTTGACTGGACGCAAAGACATCTGGGCACCGTGGCCTAGAAAGGGAGCAAAATCCACCATCGGCACGACGCGCAAAAGAACGCAATGGCCTTTGAACCGAGGTGTATGATGAACAGACGAGAACTACTTCTTGGCGCCGGTGCCGCTGGTGCGCTCAGCGCGCTCGGAGCGTCTTCAACCCGTGCCCAGGTGTCGTCGGCGCGCGCCCGCATCGTCATTGCCGGCGCGGGTGCGGCCGGCCTTTCACTAGCGTCCAGATTGTCGCGACAGATGGAAAACGCGACCATCACAATCATCGACGCCAAGCGCGCACATCATTTCCAGCCGGGCTACACCCTGATCGGGGCAGGTCTCTGGCAACCGTCGGACGTGACCTTCCGGAACGCCGATTTCATCCCCTCCGGCGTCGAATGGATCGAGGAAAGCGTGACGGAGTTCGATCCCGACGCCAACCGCGTTGCGACCGCATCGGGTCGCGTTGTGGATTACGATTTCCTGTTTGCGGCAACCGGCCTTGTGCTGGATTATCGCCGCATCGACGGTATGGACGAGTCGCTGATCGGGAAAGACGGCATTGCGTCGATCTATGCAGGGCCCGATGCGGCCGCCGCCTCGTTCCGGGAAATCGAAAGCTTCGTCGACAAGGGCGGCGTCGGCCTGTTCGGCCGTCCATCTTCGGAGATGAAATGCGCCGGCGCGCCGCTCAAGATCACCTTCATCGCAGACGACAGGGCGCGTCGCAAGGGGCGGCGCGGCAATGTGGAGTTGATCTACAACGCACATGCCGGCACGGTGTTCGCAGTTCCACCGGTCAACGACAAGGTCAGGGAGATGTTTGCCGCACGCGACGTCGCAGTGAACTACAACCATGTTCTGACAGCGATCGATCCCGGCGCGAAGAAGGCGACCTACCGGACCGAGAGCGGTGATGTCACCCTCGACTATGACTTCATCCACGTGGTTCCACCCATGCGCGCCCCTGACGCCATCATCAACAGCCCCTTGCCCTGGCAGGAGGGTGCGCTTGCCGCGGATGGCTGGATCGAGGCAGACAAGACGACGCTTCGCCACCCGCGCTTTGCCAATGTCTTCGCTGTTGGAGACGTCGCCGGGGTTCCCCGTGGCAAGACGGCAGCCAGCGTCAAATGGCAGGTGCCTGTGGTCGTGGACAATCTGGTTGCCGAAACGGCCGGCCGCGAGCCGACCGCAACCTATAACGGCTACACATCCTGCCCGATGGTCACCGCATACGGCAAGGCGATGCTGATCGAGTTCGACTATGACGGCACCCTTATCCCCTCATTCCCCTTCATCGATCCGCTCGGGGAACGCTGGATCTCGTGGTTGATCGAGGAGAAGGGGCTCAAGGGAGCCTACCGCGCCATGCTGCGCGGACGCGCGTGAGGAGCAAGGACAAATGGCTGACTTCGATCCTGTGACGCTTTATTTCATTCTCTATGAAAGCCTGGGCGCCTGGCTCTTCGCCCTCGCCGGTGCGGCATTTCTCCTGCTTGTCGGCGTGATCGTGACGGCTCTGCGCCTGCGCCGTGCGGATCGTCCGGCCAGAAAGCCGGTCATGGCGGCGATCGCGGCAACGGTCCTTGCGACGGCCGTATTCTTCTTCATGGTTCCTGGCTGGACGCTCGCCGGCATCGATGCGTTGAGCGGCGCGGTCGACATTCTGTTCGCCACTCTGCTTGCCCTCGTGCCGGGTATTGCGGCCGGGGCAATCGTGTTCATGCTCGCGGCGGGCCGTTGTGCGGCGAGGAGCGTGAGACACCCGGTCGCGACCTGACGAAACCTCCACCGCGCCAAAACGCGGGCCGGGGCGACAGGAAAGATCGACGCACCGGGGTGCGGCAGGTCATCCCCTCCGACCTGCGGCACCCCGATTGCTAAAGGCTGGCGACGGGACCCGACAGATGATGCCGCGAACTCCCGAACCACCTTTACGACGACCCGGAGAATCTTCCTGATGGGGATACAGATGCCGTCAGCGCGCACTTTTCTTCTTGCGATCGCTGCTGGCGGTCTGGCCGTTGGAACACTCGCCTGGATCGCCGGTGAAGCATGGTCCGGATGGGCATGGTCGGCGGGAACGGCGATCGTGCTGACCGGGCTGATCGTGGAAATCGTCACCAGCCTGCGCCGTGGCGAAGTCGGTCTGGATATTGTCGCGGCCCTGTCCATGTCGGCCGCACTCGCCTTCGGCGAACTGCTGGCAGGCAATATCGTCGCGCTGATGTATGCCGGTGGACAGTTTCTGGAGGGTTATGCCGCGGGACGCGCCCGCCGCGAAATGTCGGCCTTGCTCGGCCGCGTCGCACGTGAAGCCAGCCGCTATGTGGATGGCAGGCTGGAGATCGTGCCGATCGACACTATCCTGCCAGGAGACCGCATCCTCGTACGTCAAGGCGAAGTCGTGCCGGTCGACGGAACCCTGCTTTCCGATACGGCCATCCTCGACCGGTCCGCACTGACCGGAGAAAGCCTTCCTGCCCGGCTCCAGGAGGGTGACGAGGTGTTGAGTGGCGCGACAAATGCCGGCGCACCGTTCGATTTGCACGCCGTCCGTCCGGCGGCAGAAAGTACCTACGCCAACATCGTCCGGCTGGTCCGGCAGGCACAGGAACGGAAGGCGCCGATCGTACGCATCGCCGACCGCTATGCCATCTGGTTCTTGCTCCTGACCGTTCTGATCGCGGGCGCGGCCTGGTGGGCGACAGGCGACAGGATCCGCGCACTGGCCGTGCTCGTGGTGGCCACGCCCTGCCCGCTGATCCTCGCCTTGCCCGTCGCCATCATCGCCGGCATGTCGCGTATGGCCAGGGAAGGCGTCCTCATCAAGGATGGCGGCGCACTCGAAACCCTGGCGAAGGTGAAAACGGCGATCCTCGACAAGACAGGCACACTTACCTTCGGCGAAGCACGCATCATCACCATGAGAACAGTGGAAAGCCGGGATGCCAACGAAATGCTGCGTCTGGCAGCGTCGCTGGATCAGGCGTCCGGCCATGTGATAGCGCAGGCACTCGTGAAGGAAGCGCATCACAGGCACCTCCCCTTGTCACCGCCTTCCGGGGTGCGCGAAATCGGGGGAACCGGGATTCACGGTCGCGTCGAGGGTCGCGACATTGCGGTCGGCGGCAGTCGATTTATCCGTGAACTCGTCAGGGATCGCGATCCCTATGCGTTGCGCGCGGATCTTCCTGAGGGAAGCGTGGTCGTTGCGGTCGCGGTGGATGGGGCGCTTGCCGGCATCATCGTCCTTGCCGACGACCTCAGACCGGATGCGGCTGCCATGCTGGAGGCACTCACGGAATCGGGGATCGACAGGATTGTGATCGCTTCCGGTGACCGTCAGGATGTCGTGGATGCCGTTGCCGGCCAGCTTTCGGTCGCGCCGGCCTACGGAGAGCTGACGCCGGAGGAAAAAGTCGAAGTCGTGGCGCAGGAGGCAGCACGCGCGCCGGTCCTCATGGTGGGCGATGGCGTCAATGACGCCCCGGCGCTCGCCAGCGCCGCAGTTGGTGTTGCCATGGGAGCCCGCGGCTCGGCGGCTTCCGCCGAAAGCGCCGACGTCGTACTGCTGGTCGACCGCATCGACAGGCTGGCGGTCGCGGTGCGTGCCGCCCGGCGAACACGCCGCATCGCTCTCGAGAGCGTCCTGGCGGGTCTGGGCTTATCGGTCGTTGCAATGGTCTTCGCCGCGTTCGGCTACCTTCCTCCGGTCGCCGGAGCTTTTTTGCAGGAGGCTATCGACGTCGCAGTCATCGTGAATGCACTGCGCGCGTTGCGATGAGGCTTGCTGTTTTCGACACTCATCAATGTCGTCCTGGCCGGCGTCATGAAGTGGATGAAGCGATTGTTTTGAGCTCCCACAGGCGCCGGAATTCAGGCAGGATCCAGTTTCCCGCATTTGCTTCACAGCTGTTCGATCCGCGGTTGATGGTGCACTCCTCTCTTTGGAATGGAAGGAGGGCCCGTGGGACAAGCTCGTCACGGAAGCGCCACGACGACACACGCCGTCAGAGCTGCAACAACGCGATCCCAGGCTTCGCTCGCGTAGCTGAGCCGCGAACTGGGCATCAACCCGAAAACGGTGGCGAAGTGGCGGAAACGTCCGACGCCCGAGGACATGAAGATAGGGCCGACGGAAAAACGGCATGGGAATTGCTCGAACACATTCTGGCGGCCATTCCCTGCAGATCCACGCGATCCCGACCGGTAATGGCATCCCGTTCGCGGAGCGTCCCGGAACCGCAGCACCATCTGCTCCACAGACATGCGCTCCGCATGAATGCGATGTTCGGCCTTGTGAAACCCGGTACGGCACCGACCGCCGCTTGCAGCCATCAGTGCGGACAGATCCTTGAGACCCTCAGGGGAAACACCGCCAGGCTCTGCAAATTGCAGATCGGTCCGCTCAAGTGGCATCGCCGGTTCTTCATATCTCGCTTTCGGCCAGAATGCTGCTTTTTGCGCCGGTGAAACGCCGGGGACTGAGTGCGGAGATGTCCGTTTCGGAGAATCCGCGCGCAATCAGTTCGCTCAGGACGGCACCGACAGCGGGCGCCATCTGGAAGCCGTGGCCGGAGAATCCGAAGGCGTGATAAAGATTGGCGCGGCGCGGCGACGGGCCGAGGATCGGCAGGCCGTCTTCACAATGGCCTTCCACACCGGTCCATGAGCGAATGACCGCGATGTCCCTGAGCGACGGGACCAGGTCGCCTGCCAAACCCACCGTTTCGGCAAAGACGCGATCGCTTGGACTGCTGCGATGGCAGTTCGGGTCCAGAATGCCGCGCCCGCCGCCGAAGATCACATTGCCACGCGGAATCTGGCGCAGATAGAGACCTCCCGTCACCATGCCCAGCACGGCATCTATGATGTAGGGAACCGGCTCGCTGACGAACATTTGCGGCGCAACCGCTTCCACGGGGGCTTCGTCGCCATAATACCGGGCGAAATGGCGCCCCCACGCGCCTGCCGCATTTACCAGCACCGCAGCGCGTATGCGCCTGCGGGAATGCAGCGTCACTTCGAATTCGTCGCGCGCATCTTCAACGGTAGTGGCACCATCCCCCTGAATGACAACGGCCCCTTCCGCTCCCGCCCGCAGCGCGAAAGCGGGCGCGGCGAGCCGTGGATTGGCGTGGCCGTCGCCCGGACAGAAAGACGCACCGAAGCTGCTGGTGTTCAGCCAGGGGAAATTCGCGCGCAATGAAGTGCGATCATGCAGCACGACGGGAATGCCATGCTCCGCACCGAAGCTGCTCCATTGTTCGAGAACGGCCATCTCGGCTTCACTGCGGGCAATCTTGAGATGGCCGGTCGGCATGAATTCACAGTCATTGCCGACCAGCGTGCCCATATTGCGCCATATATCGAACGCGCGCGTCGAAAGCGGCAGTTCGAGCACGTTGCGCCCATGACGGCGCACACCGCCGAAATTCGCGCCGCTGGCATGAGCGCCGATCCTGTCACGCTCGACAAGGACCACGGATTTGCCGGCCCGCACCAGATGAAGAGCGGTGGAACAGCCGACAAGTCCGCCGCCAATAATGCAGACATCGCATTGCATGATGTCGCTCACGGCGCGGCCTTTCTCTGGAACCGGGCACCGATCAGAGGCTTGAGAGGGATTTGCCCTCTGATGCTGCCGACATCGGAAATTTCGACCCCGGTTTCAGCCGCCAGAACTTCCATGGCGGCAGAGCCGCACAGCCGACCCTGACAACGCCCCATTCCACAGCGGGTAAGGGCCTTGAGCTGGTTCAGTTCGGAAATCTGCCATGAGGATATCGCGGCGCGAACTTCCTCCACGGTGACGTTCTCGCACCTGCAAAGCACCGTATCGCCGGCAAGCTCGGGGACCTGGTAGGGAAACGCCCTTTCCAGACCGGAACGGAACCTTTCAGCCCGCGCCAGATGCGCCAGAAGCCGCTGCCTTCTTGTCTGTGGCACCGTGTGTCCAAGATCTTCCAATACGGCGAATGCTGCCAGTTCCCCGGCCGCTTCGGCAGCGTCCGCGCCCCGGATGCCGGAAGCATCGCCTGCGATATAGACATGTTCCGTACTGCTTCGGCCCATGGCGTCACAACGGGGAAGGTGCCACCGCGAACCGGCATGAAAACTGAACGCGCAGCCTAGAATTTCGGCAAGCTGCGTTTCCGGTTTCAGGCCCCATCCCATGCCGACGGCGTCACCGCCGATTTCGAAGCTTTTGCCGTTGCGTTTAAAGGTTACGACAAGCTGCCGGCCCCGGATCTCGATCTTTTGCGGCTTTGCGGAGCGAAAGACCGGAACGCGGCGGGCCACCAGGGCGGCGTTGTACCAGATGCCCCTGAGCAAGGTGGCGGGCTGACTGAGCAGCCGTGGAAGCGCCCCGATCTGAGCGGTAAAATCGCTGGTGTCGACAATGGCGGCAGGTTCCGCGCCCGCCTTGCAGTACTGATATGCAACCAGATACAGCAGCGGGCCAGTGCCGATGAATACTGGCCGCTTGCCGATGAGGCAGGCCTGCCCTTTGAGCACCACCTGTGCGCCGCCCAGAGAATATACACCGGGCAGCGTCCAGCCCGGAACCGGCACGATGCGGTCCATGGCGCCGGTGGCAAGGATAACCTTGTCGAAAGCCAGTTCCGTATTCCCCGCAGGCCCGGACAGCAGCAGCCGCTTTTCCCTTGCCCCCCATACGAGCGTTTCCGGACGATAGTCGATGCTGGTGCGCAGGCGGGAAAAACTCTCATGCAATGCAAGCGCCTTGCGGGCTTCGGAGCCATAGAGCTGTCTGGCCGGCCGGCGCAGGCTTTCCGGCGGCTGCCGGTAGATCTGGCCACCTGCCAGGGGCGCCTCGTCGATCAACGCCGCGCTCAGGCCGGCGCGCAGCAGCGTTTCCGCAGCACGCATGCCCGCCGGTCCGGCGCCTATGATTGCGATGCGCGAAGATGGTTTTTCAGAAAGCTCAGACATTGATTGCCGGCTTTCTGACAATGGCCATTCCCGAGCGCACAGGTGTCGTGCAGGCGCGCAGACGCTGTCCGTCGGCAAGTGTCACCCAGCAATCCTGACATGCGCCCATGGCGCAGAACCCGGCACGCGACCCGGCATCGAACTCATGTGTCCTGACCCATCCATCGTGTCTCATCAGGGCGGTGAGAAGGGTATCGCCTTCTCTCGCCTCGACCGAAACGCCGTCGACAAGCAGGGTAAGCTTTTGCCGGTCGTTTTCCGATATGCTGTGAAAGCGGGGGCTGTACATTGGCCTGCTGGAAAATCGATGTGTGAAAACCACCGGCCGGCGCCGCAAACCGCCAGTGGCGGCCTGGCGGTTTTGCCGGTTGCCGGTGGTCATTGGCCGGAGATAGCGGCTGACGGCGCGAGCCAGCCGCGATTTCCTCAGAAGGAGTAGCCGTAGAGTTTCTCGGCGGCCTCGCGGCTGATGAAGTCGGCCTCGATGTCGCGGCGGACCTTTTCGCGGTCGCGCTCTAGCGGATTGCCATAGCCGCCGCCGCCGGGGCTGATATGCGTCACCACATCGCCTGTGTTGAGGAATTCCACATCGCCGATTGCATATTCGAGCTTGCGCTCAGCGGGCGTTCCGCGATTGATGTACCAGCCGCCGCCGTTGCCCGCCATTCCGCCCATCATGCCCTGTGGCGGGATGACGGATTTCTGCGAGGTGTGGTGGAAGAGCGGGTTCTTGCCGAGCACCTTGTATTCGAGCACCTGACCGAGACCGCCGCGCCAGTATCCCGCGCCGCCGCTGTCCTGCGAGAACTCCCGGCGCAGATAGAGGACGGGGGCTTCGATCTCGGTCGCTTCGATCGGCGGGATCGGGCAGTTGGTGACATGGCAGGACATGACATTGAGGCCATCTGCCCGTGAGGTCGCGCCGATGCCGCCCGGCACCACCTCGGAAGCCACACCGATTTCACCGGTTTCGAGATGCGGCGCCACCACGGAGTTGTAGAGGCAGCCGCAACTGTCGGCCATGGACCGCTCCGGCACAGCCTGTGCCATCGCCCCCATGATAAGGTCGACGATGGAATGGCAGACGATCATGCGCTGGAAGCAGGCGGCCGGAAGCTGGGCATTCACCAGGCTGCCGGGCGGCGCAATGATGGTGATCGGCTGCGAGCAGCCCTCCGTATTGGGGATGGTCGGGTCCGTAATGCACTTCATCACATAATAGGTCGCGGCCATGGTCGCGGAGAGCGGTGCATTGATCGGGCCGTCGATCTGCGGATCGGTGCCTGTATAGTCGAAGGTGATGCTGTCGCCCTCGACGGTCATGGTCAGGCACAGATTGTAAGGTCCGCCCTTGGCGCCGTCGTCGAGGATCTTTTCCTCATGACGATAAACGCCGTCCGGTATGGCGGCGATTTCGGCGCGCGTGCGCACCTCCGACTGGCGGATCAGTTCGTCGAAGCAATCGAGCACGGTGTCCGTGCCGTAGCTGTCGAAGATCTTCTGCATCTCCTCCGCCCCCTTCTGGATCGCCGACATCTCCGCGATGAGGTCGTTTTCCAGAATGAGCGGAACGCGCGTATTGTTGAGCACAAGCGCCATCAGGGACTGGTCGAGCTTGCCTTCCCGCATCAGCTTGAGCGGCGGAATGCGCAGGCCCTCCTGCCAGATCTCCACGCCCCATCCGCGCGTTCCCATCCACATGGCGCCGATGTCCATATGGTGAGTGTTGAGCGCGGTGAAACCCACCAGCCTTTCGCCGGAAAATACCGGGTAGAAAGCGATGATGTCGTTGGTGTGGTGCGAGGATTTGGACTCGCCGCCCGCATAGGGGTCGTTGGTGATGACAACATCGCCCGGGCGCCAGGTGTCGGCAGGGTAGTAGTGCTCGAGCACCGTCTTGAGCGTGATGCCGATGCAGTTGAGGTGAATGGGAATGGAGGCGCTTTCCGCCAGAAGACGCGCCTGCCCGTCGAACAGAGCGGCGGAGCAGTCTTCCATCTCCTTGATGATATACGACGTTCCTGCCCGGATCATACGGCGCGATATCTGCTCCGCAATCATGGTCAGACCGTTACGGACGATTTCCAGCGTGATCGGATTGACGCCCGAACGTCCGGCGGAGCCTTCACTGCGGGGCTTTACATTGGCTGCAATAGTCATCTGAACCACCTTGCCGAAATCAGTTCGCGTTCCTGACGATGTGCGCGTGGCGCGCCTCGTCCCAGGTGATCGTCCACCCGGCTGGAACAATGCAGGTTGAACCCGGATATTCGATAATTGCGGGTCCGTTCGCAGTCTGGCCGGCGGCAACCTGAACAAAGCGGTAGACGGGCCATTCCTGCGCATCGGTGCTGGTGCCGAAGATCACCGGGCGCGTGGCGACAGGCTGGGCAGCACCTTCCCGCTTCTCCGACGCCGGCCACGGGTTTTCCGGCAGGCCGCCGATTGCGGTGGCGCGCAGGTTGACGATCTCGATGCCGTGATGGTCGAGCCGGTAGCCGTAGACGCGCTCATGCTCGGCATGGAAAGCTTCGGCCATCTTGTCGAACAACGCACTGTCGAGGGCGGTGGAAGGAACCGGCAGGGTCAGCTCATAAGCCTGGCCGCGATAACGAAGGTCCAGCGCCCGCAGGATCTGGCCGTCATGCGCATCCTGCCTGTCGAGGCTTTCCTGTGCTTCGGCAACCAGAAGCGCGAAGTCCGCTTCCATGGCATCTGCGTCGACCGACGTCAGCGGCGCTACCCTGGTGCGCACCAGATCGTGACGGATTTCGGCCGAGAGCAGTCCTGACGCCGACACATTGCCGGGCGCGGCGGGAATGAGCACGCGCTCGATGCCGAGCGCACCGGCAAGCGATACGGTGTGCAGCGGGCCGGCGCCGCCGAAACCCATCAGCGTGAAATCGCGCGGGTCGATGCCGCGCTGGACCGATACCAGCTTGATGGCGTTGACCATGTGCGATTCCGCCACCGCAAGGATGCCGAGAGCGGCCTGCTCCACACTCATCCCCAGCGGCCCGGCGATCTTCTCCTCGATTGCCTGACGCGCCATATCCAGCCGCAGTTCGCGTTCGCCATTGAGGAAGAAGTCGGCGTTCAGGCGGCCGCAAACCAGATTCGCATCGGTGATGGTCGGGTTTTCCCCGCCCCTGCCATAGCAGACCGGACCCGGCACGGAGCCGGCACTCTGCGGACCGACCTTGAGGCCACCGGCCGGATCGATCCAGGCGATAGAGCCGCCGCCGGCACCGATGGTGACGAGGTCCAGCATCGGCAGAAGGATCGGATAGCCGGCGAGATCTCCCCGCGTGGTGGAATAGGGCTTGCCTTGCGAAATCAGCGCCACGTCGGACGAGGTTCCGCCCATGTCGAAGGTGATGGCATTTTCAATGCCGGCCGCGCGCGCGATGGCGTTGCCGCCGACGATGCCTGCGACCGGTCCGGAATGCGTCACCGCAGCAGGCAGGTTCTTGGCCAGCTCGAAGCTCATCACGCCGCCATTGCCGCGCATGATGAACGGCACATGCTCGATGCCCTGTCCGGAAAGGCGGGCGGCAAGCTGGTCGAGGTGAGCGGTCATCGGCGCAACGACGAACGCGTTGAGCGCGGTGGTCGAGGTCCGTTCGTATTCGCGGAATTCACGCGCCACGTCGCTGGACAGCGAAACCGGAATGTCCGGGCATTCTTCAGCGGCGATTGCCGCGATGCGCTGCTCGTGTTCCGGGTTCGCGTAGGCGTTCATCAGGCAGATTGCGATGGCCCGCACATTCTGGCCAAGCAGCTTGCGAAGCACGGAACGCACGTCATCTTCGTTCAGGGGCGCGACGATGTTGCCCTTGTAGTCGATGCGTTCGCTCACGCCATGGCGCAGCTCGCGCGGAACCAGCGGAGGGAGAGGACGCCAGTGGATGTCGTAGATGTTGGGCTTGCGGACAGCGCGGCCGATTTCCAGAACGTCGCGAAACCCGCCCGTTGTGACGAGGCCGATGCGGACGCTTTTGCGCTCCACGATGATGTTCGTGATGAGGGTCGTGCCATAATAGAAGGAGATGTCGGCAGAGCTGTCCGCATAGCCGTTTTCTCCCATGATACGCCGGACGCCATCCAGAATGCCGATCGACAGATCGTCCGGCGTGGTGGGTACCTTCAGCGTATGAAATTCGCAGGCGCTTCTGTCGAGAAGCACGATATCTGTGTGGGTGCCGCCAGTGTCGACGCCAATACGAAGCGTCATCGAGATGTCCTCCCTTTAAGCCCTCTTGTGCAGCCGGTTACCGGTGCATCCATGCAAGATTTGAGCTTATGTGCGTATTGCGCACATATGTACGCTTAACGCACGTATTGGCTATGATACTCTCGCGCGGCTGTCAAGCACCGCCGGAGCCATTCTTTTGCCTTTGCATTGACAGCCTGCACCTCCCGTCTATGTTCCGGTTCGGTTTGCCGGCCTGAGATAAATGCTCTGTATTTATCGGCGTTTTTGGGAGTGGCGATTGGACGAGGAACACGAAGGCAAGTCGCCTGAACGGCGGGATTTTATCCACTCCCTTGAAAAGGGGTTGTCGGTCATCCGCGCCTTCGACCGGGACCATTCCCATATGACGCTGAGCGATGTCTCGCGGCGCACCGGCCTGACCCGCGCTACGTCGCGCCGCCTTCTTCACACGCTGGTCGCCACTGGCTATGCGCGCACCGACGGGCGCCTGTTCGAGCTTTCCCCGCGTGTGCTTGAGCTTGGATATTCGTACCTTTCCTCCTTCGGTATTGCCGATGTGGCTGAGGTCTACATGGAAGATGTCACCCGCCAGGTCGGCGAGGGCTGCTCCCTCGGTGTGCTGGATGAAGGTGACGTCATCTGTGTGGCGCGTGTTGCAACGGGCCGGGTGATGACGGAATCGCTTGCTGTGGGCATGCGGCTGCCGAGCTTCACCAGCACGGCCGGACAGGTTCTGCTGGCGCAACTGAGCGATGCCGAACTCGATGCTATCTGGGAATTGCAGGCGCTTCGCGATCCGCAATCTCTTCCCGGCGACAGGCAGGCTTTCATGGACAGGCTCGAAAACGTGCGCCTGCATGGCTATGCGATCGTCGATGAGGAATTCGAGCGCGGAATGCGCTCGATAGCGGTTCCCATCCACAACCGGCGCAACAAGGTCATCGCGGCGATGAGCGTTGGCGCGCATGCCGGCCGTGTTTCCGTGGAAACGCTGCTTGAAACGGTGCTTCCAGTTCTGCGCGGCGCTGCGCGCGACACCGAGCGCGCCATCGGCAATTTCTAGGACATTTGCAATGGTGCGGCCTTGTCTGGCTTCGCGGGTGCCAGCCAAAGCAAACCCCTGAGCCGATGAAACGGCGCTCTTGAGAGCGCCGTTGCCTCAGAGGTGGCAGCTCATTTCATCGCGTCGACGCCCGTTCGGTCGCCCCTGCGGCGTGCCGATTCGTGCTTCGCTGACGTTTCCAGCCAGTCCTTCTTTCTGAAAGCCGCAGCCTCCCTTCGCTTGCGGGCCGGCTTGCATATTGACACGCCGGATCATTATCACTTAGATGTGCGTGTTGCGCACTTATGTGCGGAATGCGCCCAAATAATTATAGCTGAATAAACACAATCGCATGAGCCGGGCGTGAGAGGGGATTTTCGCAATGGAAGCTGCGCCGCCGCTGCTTGAAATTGACGGCCTATCGATCGACGCCATGCTGGCGGACGGGCCGGTACGCCTTGTCGATGGCGTCACCCTCGGGCTGCGGGCCGGAGAGGTGCTGGGGCTTGTGGGAGAATCCGGCTGTGGCAAGAGCCTGCTGTCCTATTCCATCCTGCGGCTGCTGGCGCCGGGGCTGCGCATTTCCGGGGGAGATATCCGCCTGGAGGGCCGGTCGCTTGCGACGCTGCCCGAGCGCAAAATCCGCGCCATGCGCGGCAATGAGATCAGCATGATCTTTCAGGAGCCGATGACCGCGCTCAACCCTGTCTTCACCATTGGCGATCAGGTTGCCGAGGTGTTCCGCACGCATCAGCGGCTGTCGAGGCCGCAGGCACGCGCCAAAGCCGTGGAAGCGCTGGCGGCGGTCGGCGTGCCGTCACCGGAAATCCGCGTCGGGCAATATCCCGCCGATTTGTCCGGTGGCATGCGGCAGCGGGTCATGATTGCCATGGCGCTTGCATGCCGGCCGAAGATTCTGATCGCGGACGAGCCGACAACCGCACTGGATACCACCATACAGGCGCAGATACTGGAACTGATGCGCGGCCTGCAGCGCAATTTCGGAACCTCGATCGTTTTCATTTCGCACGATCTGGGCGTTGTTGCCGAAGTCGCGGATCATGTTGCCGTCCTCTATTGCGGGCGCGTGGTGGAAGAGGCGCCCGTTGCGGAACTGTTCCGGAATCCGCGTCACCCCTACACGCGCGGCCTGATGGGTGCAGTTCCGCAGCCCGATGCGGAAGACATGCCGGACGTGCTGCATGAAATCAAAGGCAATGTGCCCCGTCCGGGCCATTTGCCCGGTGGCTGCCGTTTTCATCCGCGCTGCCCGGTCGCGCGCGATATCTGCCGGATTTCGGATCCGCCGCGTGTCGCTGTCGGCGCCCAACATCACGTAGCCTGCTGGGAGGCCGCCGATGCAAGCTGAACTGCTGCGTGTCAAGAATCTGGTACGCCGCTATGAGTTGCGCTCGGGGCTTTTTTCAAGGCAGCAGCGCTATATCCATGCGGTTGACGGTGTTTCGTTCAGCCTGAACCGTGCGGAAACGCTCGGCATTGTGGGCGAATCCGGTTGCGGCAAGACCACCCTGTCGCGCGCCATGCTGCGCCTTGTCGAACCGGACGAGGGCGAGATCATCTTTCGCGGCCGCGACATCAGAAGTCTGACGAAGGAGGAACTGCGCCGGGAAAGACGGCACATGCAGATCGTCTTTCAGGACCCGTTCGGCTCCTTCAACCCGCGCATGACGGTTCGCGAGCTGATCGATGAGCCATTGAGCGTGCACAGCCGCGACAGCGCGGCGGCCCGGCTCGAGCGGGTGCGGGAAGTGATGGCGAAAGTGGGGCTGGACCCGCGCCTGTGCGACCGTCATCCGCACGAATTTTCCGGCGGCCAGCGCCAGCGTATCGGCATTGCCCGCGCGCTTGTGCTGCGGCCGGAACTGATAATCGGCGATGAGCCGGTCTCCGCGCTCGATGTTTCGATCCGGGCACAGATCCTCAACCTCATGAAGCAGTTGCAGGAAGAATCCGGCGCCAGCTTCGTCATGGTCAGCCACGATCTGGGAGCGATCAGGTTCATCTGCCATCGCGTCGCGGTCATGTATCTGGGCCGTGTTGTCGAGGAAGGGCGCACGGAAGACGTGTTTCGCGAGCCCCTGCATCCCTACACCAGAGGATTGATCGATGCCGTGCCGGTGCCAAGGCTGCGCCCCGGCAAGACACGCCAGTTGCTGACCGGCGAAATTCCTTCGCCGGTGAACCCGCCTCGTGGTTGCCATTTCCATCCCCGTTGTCCGCTCGCCCTGAAGCAGTGCAACTCGGTTGCACCCGCATTCAACGAGGTTGGCGGCGGACGACGGGTCGCCTGCCATCTTTTCGCACCGACAGGCGGCATCGACACGCCTGCACCCGTTCCGGTGGAAAAAGCCGGATTAGCGGGTCGCAGGCCGGACCAACACTGAAAACAAGGAGGAGAAAACAAATGAAATCGCTCGGGAAATGGGTGGGAGCCGCTGCTCTTGCCCTGGTCGTGGCATTGGGGGCGCCAAAACCCCTTGTGGCGCAGGAAGCGCAACTGATCGTGGCGCAGTCCGCCGAACCGGTCGGTCTCGATGCCGCGCGCAACAATCTGCAGCATTCCTTGAATGTTGCCTTCAATATTCAGGACCGTCTGTTCGATCCGCTTGAAGATGGCGGCGTCGGGCCGGGGCTCGCCGAGAGCTGGGAGTTTACCAGCAACACCACGCTGAAGGTGAAGCTGCGGGAAGGGCTGAAGTTCCACAACGGCGAAGATGTCGATGCCGAAGCGGTGAAGTTTTCGCTGGAGCGTCTGCTCGACCCGGCAATTGCTTCCCCTCATGCAGCGCGCATGCAGCAGATCACCGGCGTGCGTATCATCGATCCGCTGACGGTCGAGTTCACCACCTCGGAGCCGTTCGCCCCCATCCTGCATCTGATGTCGATCTATCTGCCGATCGTGCCTCCCAAGGCGACTGCCGGGACCGATCCTGACACCTTCAATCGCCACCCGATTGGTGCCGGCCCCTATGTCTTCGAAAAATGGGACCGTGGCGGCGACATCGTGCTGAAGGCGTTCGACGGCTACTGGGCGGGCAAGCCGGCTTATGACCGTCTGGTGTTCCGTACAATTCCCGAGGAAAGCGCGCGTGTTGCCGCATTGCTTACCGGTGAAGTCGGCCTGGTCGAGGGCATTTCGCGCAACAGCCAGGACATGATCGAGAAATCCGGACGGGGCTCGCTGACCAACAGCATGGGCATCATGAACTACATCGGCCTCAACACCTATGAGAAGCCGTTCGACGATCAGCGTGTGCGGCAGGCCCTGAACCATGGCATCAACCGCGAGCTGATCAACAAGGCGCTGTTCGGCGAGAAGGCGATCCTGACTGCGGGACCGCTCAGCCCGCGCACCTTCGGCGCTGACCTGACGCTTCAGCCCTATGCCTACGACATGGAAAAGGCGAAGGCGCTGCTGGCCGAGGCCGGCTATCCGGAAGGCTTTTCCACCACGCTCAGCTATCCGACCGACATGGTGCAGATTCAGGAGCAGGCGCAGGTTATCGCAGCCGACCTCGCAAAGATCGGCGTGAAGGTGGAGCTGCGGCCGCTGGACCGTTCCGTGATGGTGGAACAGTATCGCGCCCGCAAGCAGGACATGTATGTCTACTGGTGGGACGATAACCCCGAGCCGGACCGCTACGCCTACACGCTGTTCCACTCCAACAGCCGCGACTATTATTACAAGAACCCCGAAACCGACGCGCTGCTGGCGAAGGGCCGCTCGGCCCTCGACCGTGCGGAACGCGAGAAGATTTATCAGCAGTTCGACCGCAAGCTGTATGAGGAAGCGCCGTGGGTCTACCTCTATGTCATCCCGGTCGCGTACGGGGTTGCGCCGGATGTCCAGTATGAAGGGCGCCGGGACGGCTTCCTGTTCATGCGCTTTGCATCGCCCAAAAACGGGTAGCCGCCACTGAAACGCGGACAGCCCGGCCGGTGGCCCGGCTGTCCGCACTCCCCGGATCCGGCGCGGCTTTGCGACGGATCAGCTGGGATCATAGCGCTGTCTTTCAATCCTGCACGGAGCAGATTTTATGCTGTCCTATGTTCTGAAGCGGCTCAGCCATACTCTGCTCGTGATCGTCGGGATATCCATCGTCAGCTTCGTGTTTCTGCAGCTTTCGGGCGATCCTGTCGGGCTCATGCTGCCGCAGGATGCGACCTCGCAGCAGATCGAGGATCTGCGCCATAAACTCGGGCTCGACGATCCGGTGGTCGTTCAGTATCTGCGCTTTGTGGGAAATGCGTTGCGGGGCGATCTCGGCCGCTCGCTGTTTTCCAACGAACCGGTGGCGGCACTCATTCTCGAACGCCTCCCGGCCACGGTTGAGCTTGCGTTCTTCTCCATGGCGTTCGCACTGGTCATCGCCCTGCCGATCGGCATCGTTTCGGCACTGAAGCGCGGCACCCTGATCGATACGGCCAGCATGGTCCTGGCGCTGTTCGGTCTGTCCATGCCCCACTTCTGGCTCGGCATCATGATGATCATGCTGTTTTCGGTGCAACTTGGGTGGCTGCCTACCTCCGGCCGGGGCAGCTTCGCCCAGATCATCATGCCCGCCGCCGCCATGGGCATTTCCATGGTCGCGCTGTTTGCCCGCCTCACGCGCTCCACCCTGCTTGAGGTTCTCGGGCAGGATTATGTGCGCACCGCCCGCGCCAAGGGGCTGCCGGAATATATCGTGATCGGCAAGCATGCGCTGAAGAACGCGATGATCCCGCTTGTCACCATGATCGGCATGGAATTCGGCCTGCTGCTTGGCGGGGCCGTCATCATCGAAACGGTTTTTGCGTGGCCCGGCGTCGGCCGTCTCATCGTGCAGGCGATCATGGACCGCGATTATCCGGTGGTGCAGGGAGCAGTGATGTTGCTGTCGATGATCTTCGTGATCGTCAACCTTCTGGTCGACCTCGCCTATGGCTGGCTGGACCCCGATGTCAGCCTGCGGAGAGCAAGCAAATGAGCCATGAACAACTGGATGCAGCCGACGCCGGGCCGGCCTATAGGCGCAGGAGCGGGCCTGCGCGTGCGTGGTCTGCGCTGCACGCGCTGCTGTTGCAGAGCCCCAGCGCCTTCATAGGCGCCCTGATACTTGTGCTGATCGTTTTCGCCTGCTTCATCGTGCCCGCTCTTCTCGGGCAGGATGGCGAGGCGACCGATCTGCTCAATACATTCGTGCCGCCGGTGTGGCAGGAAGGCGGCTCGTGGGCCACGCCTCTGGGGACCGACCATCTCGGACGCGACACGCTTTCACGCATTCTGATTGGCGGGCGCATTTCGCTGACCGTCGCCTTTTGCGCTGTCGCCATGGCCCTCTCCATCGGCCTGGTGCTCGGCACGCTCTCCGGCTTCTATGGCGGCTGGATCGACAGCGTCATCATGCGCGTGGGCGATCTTTTCCTCGCCTATCCGTTTATGCTGTTGACCATTTCGGTGATTGCGCTGCTTGGACCCTCACTCACCAATCTGATCATCATTCTGGCGCTGGCCGACTGGGTGACCTATGCACGCACGGTACGCGGCAGCGTCATTGCCGTGCGCGGCAAGGAATATGTCAGGGCCGCCGAAGCGATCGGGACGCCGAACCGTACCATCATCCGCCGGCATATTCTTCCCAATACCATCGCGCCCATTCTGGTTCTGGCCACCGTGCGCGCCGCCAACTACATCATCTGGGAAAGCGGGCTTTCATTTCTGGGCATGGGCGTTCCCCCGCCGACACCGACCTGGGGGATCATGCTGGCTGAAGGACGCAACTACATACTCAATGCCTGGTGGCTGGTGACGCTGCCGGGGCTTGCGATCATGTTTACAATACTGTCAGTCAATTTGCTCGGAGACGGCCTGCGCGATGCAATGGACCCGAGACTGAAGCGAGTAGGAAAATAAGACCATGCCGTTGACCCATCCCAACCGTCCGCTGCCTGCCGCTTCCAGCAGAAGCACTGTCACGCTTTCGCGCCTTGCCAGCTATATCGGGGGCGTCTCCGTTGCCAAAATGTCGGAAGCGACCCTGCAATCGGTCAAAGACTGTGTTCTCGACTGTGTGACGGCGGCAATCGCCGGCTCGCAGGAAACCGGCGCGAGCGCCGCGCGCGCTGTGGCCGGAAGCGCCTTCGGCGCGGGCCGCAGTTCGGTCTGGTTCACAGGAGCCATGGTGCCGGCAAGCGCTGCCGTTCTGGCCAACTGCAATGCCGCCAGCATTCTCGACCTTGACGACGGCCATCGTGCCGCTACCGGCCACCCCGGCGCCGCGATCATCCCTGCCTGCCTCGCCGTGGCCGAGGAAGTCGACGCCTCGTGGGAGGAGCTGGCTGCGGCAATCGTGGTCGGATACGAGGTGGCCGTGCGGGTTGCCGCAGGGCGCGACTTCAGCCGTCTGGATACGATGTCGACCGGAAAATGGTGCAACTACGGTGTCGCGGCAGCGGTCGGCCGCCTTCGCGGTCTCGATCATGACCAGCTCGTGCAGGCGATGGCCATTGCCGGCGTGCATGGTCCCAACCAGTCGGCAGCCGGCTATTCCAAGGTGATGGGCAACCATGCAAAGGAAGGAATTCCGTGGAGCACGCTGACTGGCGTGGTGGCAGTGGATCTCGCCGCAAGCGGCTTCACAGGCCCCACCGATATTCTCGACCACCCGGCCTATTTCGAAGCGTCCAACATCGTGCGCGGTCTCGGTCGCTCTGCTGCGATCGAGCGGGTCTACTTCAAACCCTATTCCTGCTGCCGCTGGGCTCACGCGGCCATCGACGGATTGACCGACATTCTCGAACATGACGGCTTGCGGGTCGACGCGGTGGAGCACGTCGAAGTCCACACATTCGCCCGCGCTCTCAAGCTCAACAACGATGTCGATCCCGAGACACTGGAAGGCGCGCAATATTCCGTTCCCTTCGTTCTGGGCGTTGCGGCCCAGTACGGACGCGAAGCACTGCTTCCTTTGTCGGATAACCGCCTGCACGATGAGAAGGCGGTCGATTTTGCCCGTCGGGTCAATCTGTTCGTGGACCCCACGCTGGACAACCGCTTCCCCGAAACCACCGCCGCGCGCATTATCCTCAAGACCGCGACCGGGCAGCATATGCGCGAGGTGCTTTATCCGCTCGGCGATCCGGACAATCCGATGGCGCGGGACAAGCTGATGGAGAAGTTTGACGGGGCGACGCGCAGCTATGACACTGCGGACTTCAAGCCGGCCTTCGCTGCATTCGACGAAGGCGACTACTGGCCGCTTGTCACGCTGTTGCGGCAACCGCTGCGGCCGGCCGGCGCTTCCGCCTGAGCTGTCTCAAAACCACGGATCATGGATTTCGACGCCAGCGGCGCGGATGGAACTCGTCATGGCGAAGCAGACTGCCGGATTTGTCGACCACGGCCTTACCCCCGAACAGATGCGGGAAGCGGTGCGGGGGCATTATTATGAATATCCCGGCATGGACGGCGAAAAGGGGGAAATCTGGTGCTACACACGCCGCTATGCCTATCCGGCCGGCGCACGGGTCGATCTGCATATAAGCTCGTCGGCACCGCTGATCGATCTTGAGATCGCGCGTGACGGCGCCGTCGAAACGGTCGTCTGCACGCAAAGCAATATTCCGGCGCGCTGGCAGGAAACGCCCGAGGACTGCTCGATCGGGGGCTGCGGCTGGGAGGTCGCTCACAGCATCACCATTCCGCAGGACTGGCCGTCCGGCGCCTATCGCGTGACGTTGCGCGGAACCGGGCCAACCGGGGAAGAAATCGTCGGCTACCACATGTTCATCGTGCATCCGCTGCCGGGCGCCAAACCCGGCCGCATGCTGCAGGTTGCGGCCACGGGAACCTGGAC
Source organism: Aquamicrobium defluvii (assembly GCF_004363725.1). Classification (GTDB taxonomy): domain Bacteria; phylum Pseudomonadota; class Alphaproteobacteria; order Rhizobiales; family Rhizobiaceae; genus Mesorhizobium; species Mesorhizobium defluvii. The sequence goes on from NZ_SNZF01000026.1 coordinate 21,980, forward strand.
CGCTTACAACACCTGGGGCGGGTCCAACCACTATCAGGGCCTTACCGGTCCGGGGAAGAACAAATATTCCCCGATAGTCAGCATCGAACGGCCATTGGCACGCGGCTTTGTCATGCTGCCGCCCGATGCGCCGCGCGTGCCGCTGGAACCTTCGATCCCGCCGGCCATGATCCCGCGCTATCCGCATATGGAATGGGCCTACGCCACTGGCCACAGCCGGAAATATGCGTCTTCCGGCTGGGCAAGCTATGACAGCCATTTTTTCCGCTGGGCCGAGCGGCAAGGCTATGCCGTGGATTTTGCAAGCCAGCACGAGCTTCATTTCATGCCCGAACTGCTGGAGGCTTACGACTGCGTGGTCTTCGTCGGGCACGACGAATACTGGACATGGGAAATGCGTGATGCTGTCGAGAGCTATGTCGCGCGCGGGGGCCGGGTGGCCCGCTTCGCCGGCAACTTCATGTGGCAGTCGCGCCTTGAGGACGAGGGCGCGCGTCATGTCTGCTACAAATACCGCGCCCGCGACGAAGACCCTGTCTATCGGGCGGCAGACAGAAGCCGCACGTCCGGCGCCTGGGAAGACCCGCATATCGGCCGGCCCGGCGCGCGGACATTCGGGCTGAACGCCACCAACGGCCTGTATGCCGGATGGGGCGGGTGTGCGCCGCGAGGCACGCGCGGCTTTCCGGTCTACCGCCCCGAGCACTGGGCGTTTGCAGGAACCGGTCTCTATTATGGCGACCAGCTTGGCGTCGACAGCCACGTTTACGGCTATGAGGTCGACGGGCTGGACTACATCATTCGAAATGGCCTGCCGGAGGCGACTCCGGACAGCGGTGCTCCCGAAGGTCTTCAGATTCTTGCGCTCGGCCTGTCGTCCCTCAAGGAAGAGAGCGCGGACGTGCCGGCGGAACATCGCTTCATGGGCGATGCAGATGCTCGTTTCGTCGCCCGCCTGCGCTTCGGCAGCGACGATGCGGAATATGTCGAGCGGGTAAAGCGCGGATGCGGAATGATCGTCAATTTCCCAATGGGAAAGGGCGAGGTCTTCCATGCAGGAAGCTGCGAATGGATTGCGGGCCTGCTGAAAGAAGACCCCATGGTCGAAAAAGTGACCATGAACGTGCTGAACAAATATCTGCGCAAGCCCGTCTGACCGGGCCTGCTTTGGCCGCAAGGATCGGATCGTTCCGGATGCGTGTCCGGCAACTTTGCCTGCGGGAAGGCGGGACCGGTGGCGCGCGGCTGCAACAGGAGGACAGTTTCCGCACACCGCTCGAAGCAGGCTGCGACAGCGCAGGCCCGCTCAAGCTTATCTGTGCAAATTGATGTTTCACGGGTGTTCCTCACCGGCCATTGACAACAGTTGCCCTTGCTGACCCGTTCAGGCTAGCGTGGGAACGGGCTTTAAGGAGTGATGGATGGCAACGAAGGAGCGCTCCTTTGTGACGAGAGTACGGGAGGCTCTGCCCCAGCTTCGACCGGCCGAACGGCGGCTAGGCGAATTCGTTTGTGATTTTCCCGGTGAACTCGCCAGCTACTCCGCGCAGGAACTGGCCATGCTGGCGCATGTCTCGAAAGCTACCGTTTCGCGTTTCATCAAGCGGCTGGGCTACGACAATTACGAGGAAGCGCGCCGGCATGCCCGCGTCGAGAAGCAAACCGGTTCGCGTCTGTTTCTCGCCTCTGCGGCGGATGCCAGCGGTGCGCAGTCGGTCGCAACACATACTGCCCAGGCAATAGCCAATCTGGAAGCAACATTCCTGATGCTGGCCGACACACAGGTAAACGCCATCGCCACCGCAATCCTTGACGCGCGCAAGGTATGGGTGGTCGGGTTCCGAGCCAGCCAGCCTTTCGCGGCCTATCTCCAGTGGCAACTTACCCAGGTCGTGGAGAACATCGTTTCCATCCCCGGCGCAGGGCAAACCATGGGCGAGCATCTGGTAAGTCTGGCTGCGGATGATGTGGTGATCGTTTTCGGCCTGCGCCGCAGGATCGCCCGCATGGACCAGATCCTCGATCAGGTCGCCAGATCATCGGCAAAGCTGCTTTACGTTACCGACGAGGGAGAGAATTTCCTTGATCGTGCAACCTGGCACATTCGTTGCCAGACATTGGCTCCCGGCCCCTTGTTCAGCCATGTGTCGGTCATGGCCGTCTGCCATCTGATCGCCAGCCGCTGCATCGAGCTGGCGGCGACCGCTGGAAGAAAGCGCCTGCGCGAAATCGAGGCGATCAACGACGCGCTGGAGGAACTCTGACCCCGATTTGGGCGGAGTGCCGGAACGATCCGGAAAAATCCCGGCTGAGATAGCCGTGTTCAATCGGGAAAACGAGCTTTATCCCCGCAAGTCAATGTAATTTATAAAGAAACTATAATTTCACAAACTTTTATGTGAAATCTCATTTCCTTTCTGCTAGGATGAGGTCACGGAAAGGCCATCAAGAGCCCTGGTCGCACAATTCCTGCGCGGACCGACCGGAATTGATTTGATCCAGAGGGAAAGGACAATCGCATGTCGTACCGTACTCTGCTTGCCGCCGCCGCCATGCTTCTTGCGCCTGCGCCGGCCAGTGCCGATACCATCACCCTGCGCGTACTCGGCCAGCCTTCGGGTTCGGGCCTCATTGCCCAGCAGAAAGAGCAGCCCTTCTTTGAAAAGCTTGCCGAGACCTCCGGCCTCGACATCAAGGTGGAATACCTTCCCATCGACGTCGCCGGGATTCCCGACACCGACGCGCTTCGCATCCTCAAGTCCGGCCTGTTCGACATCATCTCGATCCGTGGCCCACAGGTCAGCCGTGACGAGCCATCGGTACTGGGCCTCGATCTTGTGGGGCTGAATACCAGTTATGAGGCCGGCAAGAAGCACATCGACGCCTTCTTCCCCTATGTCGCCAGGCGCATCGAGAGCCAGTTCAACGGCAAGCTGCTCGGCATCTGGCCCGCGGGTCCGCAGGTTCTTTTCTGCAAGCCCGAAGTGAAAGGTCTCGCCGAACTTTCAGGTCACAAGGTGCGCGTCGGCGACCAGAGCGCCGCAAATTTCGTGGCCAGGCTCGGTGCAACCGGCATCTCCATGCCGTTCGGCGAGGTCCAGCAGTCACTGGCGCGCGGCGTGGTGGATTGCGCCATCACCGGTCCTGCCTCGGCCAATTCCGGCGGCTGGCCGGAAGCGACGACCACCGTGCTGCCCATAGCCCTCCAGCTCGCTGTCAACGGCTATGCGATCAACACCAATAGCTGGAACAAGTTCACGCCGGAACAGCAGGAGAAGCTGGCCGGCGCCATTGCGTCGCTGACCAGTGACATCTGGGCATTCTCCGAGGAACTCTATGAAGATGCCATGCGCTGCAACACCGGCCAGACCCCGTGCGAGCGCGGCGTATCCTACAAGCTGGTCGAAGCGCCGGTTTCCGAGGCGGACCTGAAGACGGTGGCTGGTGCGGTGGGCGAAGTCTCGCTGCCGATCTGGGCCGCGCAATGCAACGCTGTCGCGCCGGACTGCGAGGCGAAGTGGCGCGAAACGGTCGGCACGCAGCTCGGCCTCTAGTTCGCGTAAACGGAGACGGACGATGCAGGCCTATTCGCGCATTCTTGGCATCATATTCGGGGCATTGATGATCCTCCTGTCCTTCGCGGTAACCGCGGAGACGCTGCTCAGAAAATTCTTTTCCGTCACGCTCGGGGGAATCGACGAGTTGGGCGGCTATGCGATCGCGGTGGGCGCCCCGCTGGCTTTCACCGTGGCGCTGGTGCAGAAATCGCATATCCGCATCACCCAGCTCACCAACCTGTTCCCCAGGAAAGCACAGGCGGCGCTGGATGCCATCGCCGCCCTCTCGATGGCGATACTGTCGGCGTACTTCTTCTACTTCACCGTTCAGACCGTGATGGACACGCATGCCTACAAGTCCATCGCGCAGACGCCCTGGGCCACGCCGCTGATCTATCCACAGGGGATCTGGCTTGTCGCATCGGTGACCTTCCCCGTTGCGGCGGTCATTCTCGCGACGCAGGCATTGACGCTCCTCGCCCGCGGCGACTGGTCGGCGCTGAAACGCCGGTTCGGGACCATATCGGCCGAGGAAGAACTGCAGGCCGAACTCGACGATCTCAGGAAGCGTGAAGGAATGGCCCAATGAGCATCGGCATCGTCTTCGTCGGCTTCGCCGCCATGCTGGTTCTGATGTTCCTCAGCTTTCCGGTGGCGGTCGCGATCATTACCGTCGGCGCACTCGGCGGCTATTTCCTGTATGGCGCCCCGCTTGTCGACATGATGGGCGGCGTCATCTGGCAGAGCGTCAACAGTCCGGCCATCCTCGCCATTCCATTGTTCATGCTGTTGGGCGAACTGCTGCTGCGCGGCGGCATCGCGGACCGCATGTACGATGCCATGGCGGTATGGCTTGCCCGTCTGCCGGGCGGCCTGCTTCACAGCAATATAGCGACCAGTACGCTGTTTTCCGCCACCTCGGGATCTTCGGTGGCAACGGCGGCGACCGTGGGTACCATCGCCCTGCCGGCGCTGCGGCAATACAAATACCCGATACGGCCCGCTCTGGGCTCGCTGGCCGCCGGAGGCACGCTCGGCATCCTCATTCCACCAAGCATCAACCTGCTGGTTTACGGGTCGCTCGCCAACGCGTCGGTTGGGCAACTCTTCGCCGGAGGACTTGTGCCGGGACTGCTTCTCGCCTTCTGCTTCTCCCTCTACATCTTCATTGCGCACCGGAACGCAGGCGCGGAAGCGACCGATCTGGTCGATATGCCGTTTCGGCAGAAGCTGGCGCTTGGAAAACATCTCATTCCACCTTTCGTCATTTTCACCGTCGTCATGGGATCGATCTATGGAGGGTTGGCGACACCAACCGAATCGGCAGCCATCGGCGTCGTCATCTCGATGGCATTCGTCGCGCTCAACGGCCGGATGTCGATCCACTTCCTGATCGAGTGCTCGATCCAGGCGGCGAGGACGAGCGGCATGGTCATCATCGTGCTGGTTTGTGCGCTCCTGCTCAACGTGACCATCTCCATGACGGGCGCGGCGCAGGCGATGACCCAATGGATCGCGTCGCTCGGCCTCGGACAGATCGAACTGCTGTTCGCGCTTCTGGTCTTCTACGTGCTGCTGGGAACCTTCATGGACGCCATGTCGATGCTGGTGCTGACGGTGCCGGTTGTCATCCCGATCGTCGTCTCGGTGGGTATCGACCCGATCTGGTTCGGCATCTTCATCGTGCTGATGTGCGAGATCGCGCTGATCACGCCGCCTGTGGGCATGAATCTCTTCATCGTCCACGGCGTGCGCAAGGATGGCGGCGGCTACAGCGATGTCATCTGGGGCTCCTTCCCCTACGTGATCGTAATGATCATGTTCACGATCATGCTGATGTTCTTCCCGGACATCGTCATGTGGCTTCCTGATCGATTGGCGGGCCGGTGATGACATTGCGACGGGCGGAAGGCGTCAAAGAACCGGCAAAAGGCAGACGCCTTCTTGTCATCAACCCGAACACAAACCCGGCGGTGACGAGAACCATACGCGATGCCGCCGCCTGCGTGGTGCATGAAACCACCGCCGTGACAGTGGTGAACCCTGCCACGGGACCATTTTCGATAGAAACGGCCGAGCATCGCGCGCTGGCCGTTCCGCGTGTGATTTCATTGGTATCGGAGAACCTGTCTGCCGGATACGACGCCTTTGTACTTGGTTGTTTCGACGACATCGGGCTCTTCGAATCCCGCGCCTTGACGAAGGTGCCCGTCGTAGGTCCCTGCGAGGCCGGAATTGCCGCCATGCGCACCCTTGCCAGGCGTTTCTCGATAGTCACCACAGTCCATGCGGCCTTGCCGGGAATCAATGATCTGCTGGTGCACTATGGCGTTGCCGATATCTGTACAGTGCGCGCCGCCGGCGTGGGTGTGGCCGACGCTTCCGAAAATGGAACAGAGGCCCGGCTGCGGTTTCTCCGGACGATCCACGAAGCTATCGAGATGGATGGGGCCGAAGCAATATTGCTCGGCTCCGGCGGACTTGCGGGCAAAGCCTCAACCTTGCAGGCCGACATCTCCGTACCCATCATCGATGCTGTGCAGGCAGCCGTGAAAATGGCAGAAGGCATCGCCTTGCAGCTTCGGCAGCAGATGGACGGTTGATCGAATTTACCGACAGGATCCGGCGCAGGCACCTCCGGCCGGTCGTCTTTCGCGATTGATGCCCGAGAGGCCCGCACCTCTCGGGACAAGACTTCGAAAGCCACGGCAGCACGTCAAGAGATCGTGTTGTTGCCGGCTCCGGAGGGTTTCGTTTCATCTTATGATTTCCCGCCGGATCGCCGCGGAATTTGCAGTGGAACCGAAAGAAAAGGCTCCGTTACAGGTACGGAGCCTTTGCAATCAGACGGGCGGGAGACGAGGTGGCTGCATTGCCCGTTCAGGCATCTGGCTTTTTTCGCGTTCTCTTCCCGGGCGCGGCAGCTTCCTGCTTTTTGCGTCCAAGTCCCATCTGCTTTGCCAGCTGCGAGCGTGCAGCGGCGTAGGCAGGAGCCACCATCGGATAGTCGGCGGGCAGGTTCCACCTGGCCCGGTAGCCCTCGGGAGTCATGCCGTGATGCGTGGCAAGGTGCCGCTTGAGCGACTTGAATTTTTTGCCGTCTTCAAGACACACAATATGGTCCGGCGTGACCGACTTCCTGACGGATATGGCAGGCGCGGGCTTTTCCTGATGCGGCGTTTCCTCAGCTGTCGCGCCAAGGTTTTTCAATGCGTGGTGCACCTGTGCGACCAGCGCGGACAAGTCGGAAACAGGGACAGGATTGTTCGACACGTAGGCCGAAACAAGATCGGCCGTCAGTTCGACAAGTTCAATTTGTCTGTTTTCCGGGATTTGTGTCACTTTTTACTCCTTTACGAGGGTATTTAACCGCCCTAGCGATGCTATCGCATGCGCCTTGCCGGAAGCGCAAGGAGGTCTGGCGATCCTCTGTATTTGAAAAATCAGCCAGTTTCCGTGGAAACTGCAATCTGATGACAGCCGCCCACAGAGAAAATCTGATTATTTCGTATGCCATGCACACCCCGCCCCGCATATCTCCCTGCCTGTATTGTCGTTGTTTTTTTGAATACAAAATAACACCATGTCATTGGAAACATATGCCGATCCTCGATGCGGCGGTTGCCGATGTGACCGCCGGCAAGGCAGCAGGCCGCAAGTCACGACAGATATCGGGGGTTTCAGGAACCAGACAATTGCTGGCGGTTCTTGTTCTGTCGGGCCCTGGCGCTTCATCGGAAGCGCATGAACGATCTGATCGAATGCGCGCCGCAACTGCGTTCGCTGCACGGTTTCGGCCGGTGAACAGCCGCAGGTGGAAAACCTCAAGGCTCTCTGCAATGAGGCCGCATTCCGGAAGATTGCAACCATGAGGGCGCGATCCATGAAATGGCGATCCGGGAAAATGCGGTGCTTGAACGGATATCCTCGCCGGCCCTCAAAAAGAAACGGGTTGGTGAACCGCAATGCCGACAGGGCTTTCGCCAGCCGGATCATCGAAGAGCTCGACGGCGGCGGCGGCATCTCCCGTTACGAACGCACCATGAGCGAGGGGCCGCTTCTGTCGAAGCCTTGTGCCGCATCGCTGCGGATCGCGGTCTGCCGGTCGACATGCATTGCGACCAATCCGACGACCCCATGTCCCGTCATATCGAGACCCTGGCCGCCCGGACGGTTCGTGTCGGATTGCAGGGACGTCAGGGCGCGGCGACCACCTGCTTGAGGCCGCGCAGGGCTTCCTGCACGTCGCTTCGCGCTTCGGCCGATTCCGGATAGACGGCATAGGCCGGATAGGTGAACTCCGGCGCACCCTCGACGGGTTCGAGCTCGCCCGCTTCGATGTGGGGGGCGGCCACGCCCTTGCGGAAATATCCCATGCCGCCCGCGCGCAGGACATAGCTGAGGCCGAGCGGACCCAGTCCGACCATGAGGCCCGGCGCCGCGGATGACGCCTGCCCGAAGCCGCGTTGCGCGGCGAAGCCGGAGCCCCAGTCGACATGGACATAATCCAGCGGCTCCTGCCTGCTGGGCGTGCGCACCAGAATGAGCTGTTCTTCCTCGATCAGCTCGACCCGGAAGCCCGGCAGCATCTTGGGCGCGTACAGCACCGCAAGATCGAGCGCGCCCGTCCGCAACTGTTCAAGCAGCTGGTCGGGTACGCCGACATGGGCGTGAATCGCAATCTTCGGCTGCTCGCGCTTCATCCACACCAGCCAGTCCAGCAGCAGCGGGTTCCACAGGCTGAGTTCGCCGCCGAGCGCCACGACGCTGGTGCGGCCGGTCGGGATGGTGAGTTGCTGGCGCGCACGCTCCCAGATCTGCACCATGGATTGCGCGAAACGTTCGAACTCGCGGCCGGCGGCAGTCAGCGACGCACCGTTGCGGTTGCGCACGAACAGTTGCCGGCCGAGCTCCTCCTCCAGCGTGCGGATTCGTGCGCTCACCGTCGTCTGGGTGACGTGCAGGCGATGCGAAGCTTTCAGGAAGCTGCCGGTATGAACGATCTCCAGAAAGGTCCTGGCACGGTCTATGTCCATGACGCTGCCTTGAATGCAATTATTTTGCATTCATACCGCATTTAATTCCATTTGCCTTCCGGTTTCCGGAGGCGCACCCTCGAAAGGGACAATCAGCCAGGGTGCCGACGATGAGCGACGATCCCCAGAGCAAGGACGCGGAGACTGAAACCGCCGAATATGCGTCGCCCCCCTGCTTCATGCATGAACTGGATCCCGAATTCCGTTTCATGCCCCTGCGTTCGGATGCCTGGAGCGACGTCATGCGCTGGCGCAAAGCCGAGCGCGAGCGGCTGATCGCGGAGCGTATGGCACTGGAACAGGAGCAACGCCACGCGCGCTCCGTCCGTATCGCTGACAAGCTCGACGCCGCGGTCGGCGAGCTGCGGGGGCGCGTCGTGGGGACATACTGGCCATTCCGGGGAGAGCCGGACCTGCGCAACTGGGGTATCGGCGTCATCGAGCGTGGCGGCAGGCTGGCGCTGCCGGTCGTTATCCAGAAGGGCTGGCCGCTGGAATACCGGATATGGGCGCCCGGCGATCCGCTGGAACGCGGCGTGTGGAACATCCTGGTGCCCTCACGCGGCCCGGCAGTGCTGCCGGACGTCGTCATTGCCCCGGTCGTCGGCTTCGACGAGGCGCGGTACAGGCTGGGTTACGGCGGCGGCTTCTTCGACCGCACGCTGGCCGCCATGCCGCGCAAACCGCTGACCATCGGCGTCGGTTACACGCTGAGCAGGATCAGGACGATCTACCCGCAGCCGCACGATATTCCGATGGATGCGATCGTCACCGACTGATCGCACAATCCGCAGGCGAGGGCCTGTTCCCGACCGCGACGGCGTAACGCCGCCCCTTCCGAAACAACCCCTCGCGCGAAAGCGGGACGCAAAGGGAAGGAGAAGAGCATGTCGGACACCACTCATGACAGTCCGGCTTCCGGCCGGAGCTTCGTCGCAAGATGGATTTTCTCCACCAACCACAAGGACATCGGCACGCTCTACCTGATCCTGTCGATGCTGTGCGGCATTCTGGGCACCGGCCTTTCGGTCGCGCTGCGCATGGAGCTTCAGGAACCCGGCCTCCAGATCTTCGCCGATCCGGGCCTCTATAATGTCGTCGCCACCGGCCACGGGCTGGTGATGATCTTCTTCGTCATCATGCCGGCGCTGATCGGCGGGTTCGGCAACTGGTTCATCCCGATCATGATCGGCGCGCCGGACATGGCCTTCCCGCGCATGAACAACATCTCGTTCTGGCTGCTGGTGTCCTCCCTGATCCTGTTCCTCATGTCCCTGTTCGTGCCGGGCGCGGCCGGTGTGCCGGGCCATGGCGGCGGCTGGACGATGTATCCGCCCTTCTCCGGCACCACCGGCCAGCCGGGGCCGGCGGTCGATCTCGTCATCCTGTCGATCCACCTGTCGGGCGCGTCCTCAATCCTCGGCGCCATCAACTTCATCACCACCATCTTCAACATGCGCGCGCCCGGCATGACGCTGCACCGCATGCCGTTGTTCGCATGGGCCATGCTGGTCACCGCCTTCATGCTGCTGCTGTCGCTTCCGGTTCTGGCGGGGGCCATCACCATGGTGCTTACCGACCGGAATTTCGACACCACCTTCTTCGTGCCCTCCGGCGGCGGCGACCCGATCCTCTACCAGCACCTGTTCTGGTTCTTCGGGCACCCGGAGGTCTACATCATGATCCTGCCGGGCTTCGGAATCGTCAGCCATGTCATCTCGACCTTCGCCAGAAAGCCGATCTTCGGCTATCTCGGCATGGCCTACGCCATGGTGGCCATCGGGCTGATCGGCTTCGTGGTGTGGGCGCACCACATGTTCACCGTCGGCATATCGGTCGAATCGCAGCGCTATTTCGCCTTCGCCTCGATGGTCATTGCCGTGCCCACCGGCATCAAGGTCTTCTCGTGGCTGGCGACGATGTGGGGCGGGTCGATCACCTTCAGGGTGCCCATGCTGTGGGCGGCAGGTTTCGTGCTGCTCTTCACCATTGGCGGCGTCACGGGTGTCCAGCTTGCAAATCCCGGCCTCGACCGCGTGCTGCACGACACCTATTACGTGGTGGCCCATTTCCACTACGTGCTCTCGCTCGGAGCGGCCTTCGCCATCTTCGCCGGGTTCTACTACTGGTTCCCCAAGATGACCGGCTACATGATGAGCGAAACGCTCGGCCGGGTGCATTTCTGGCTGACCTTCATTGGCGTCAACCTCGTCTTCTTCCCTCAGCATTTCCTCGGGCTGGCCGGCATGCCACGCCGCTATGCCGACTATCCCGACGCCATGGCAGGGTGGAACTTCATCTCCTCTGTCGGCTCCTACATCTCGGCCGCGGGGCTGGCGGTGTTCTTCATCGCCGTGGCGGAAGCCTTCATGCGCAAGCGCGCAGCCTCAGCCAACCCATGGGGCGAAGGCGCCACCACGCTGGAATGGACATTGTCCTCGCCACCGCCCTACCATCAGTTCAGCTCCTTGCCCCGCATATCCTGACGGAGGCCGGTGCTGCCGGCCGGATATGGGAGGTCGCCCCTGCGGACTACCTGTGCAGGCTGGGTGAAGCCGGTCATCCGCAGCCGTCCCCGCCGGAATCCCTCGGATGGCGAAACAGCGGCCAATAGCTTGCCAGCCATACGAGGAAGGCGGCGGCCCACAGCAGGGAAGCCGCAGCGTAAGGCGGCCCCGGCAGATGCGCGACAAGGCCGAGATCGGGCAGGACACGCAGGAGCGTTGCCGCGACCGCGCAGGCGAAGGCGGCTTTCGCGCCCCGCGGGAAGACGAGCTTCCGGCCTGTGTGAAGCAGACCGGCGATGGAGTAGACCGCAAGCACGCCGATGCCCAGTCCCCCCATGAAGGCCGTGTGCAATCCGGCCGCCTCGCCAAACGGCGCGCCCAGCCGTGCCGCCCCGACAAGGATCAGGCCCGAACCGGCAAAGGCGCTCGCAGCCGCAAGGACAAGGATTTCGGCGCGCAAAGCCTCACGTCCGATGAAAGCTTCGCCGACGCGATCCATGAAAGCCGCGCCCGCCGCGATCATCAGGAAACCGCTTGCCGCCGGCGACAGCCCGGCAAGCTCGCCGGCTATCGCAACGACGACCAGCCCTGGCGCCAGATGCCGGCGGCCGGGATGCGGACGGAAGGGCGAGGTCTCTTCGCCCGGATCGAGCACCAGATTGGTTACGGGCACGGTGATACGCGCCAGCGCCAGTCCGAGAAGACCGAGAAATACAAGACCGGAGCAATGCAGCAGCAACTGCGCCTGTTCGGCATCGCCTGTCAGGAACGCGTAGCGCACGGCAAGTTGCGTGCACAGCAAGGCGGAAATCCAGAACAGAAAACCCAGCAGCCGGTCGGTGCGCCTGCGAAGCGACACCTGCGTCACATAGGCAGCGAGCGCCGCGAGCCATGCAGCGTCGGCCATGGCGCCGACAACGGAAACGGCATCCGCGCCAAAGAAGCCAACAAGGCGGCCGAGACCCCACAAGCCCGCCAGAATAAAGAGGCGTCGGCCCTGCATCTTCGGCGTATCGGTCCATTCGGGAACGGCCGTGGTGATGAAGCCGATCAATGCCGCACCGAAGGCGCCGAAGATCATCTCATGCGCATGCCACAGGGCGGGCGGCGTCGATCGCGTCAGCGGCAGATCGAGACCGAACACCAGAACCCATTGCAGCGGCCACAGCGCGGCGTATATCGCCCCCAGCGGAAAGAAGAGCCGGAAGCCCTCGTCTCCGAGAATCTCGCCGATTGGCGGTGATGGCTGCCGTTCGGCGGGAGCATGCATGGTTACGCCACCCGCCGTTCATTGACATCGTGGATATGACGAAACAGAGGGTCCCGTTTCAGGAACGCCTGCACTGCGGCGAAGACGTCGCTGTCCTCGCGTGTGCCGGGTTCGCCGGGCAGCATGCGCTGACCTGCGATGCCCTTGCCGGCAACATCGAGCACGACGATGCGATGGGCGATACGCACCGCCTCCATGAGGTCATGGGTTACGAACAGCGCGGCGAAACGGGCGTTGCGCGCCGCATCGATCACGAGATCCTGCATGCGCCGCTTGAGGGCGGCGTCGAGCGCGGTGAAAGGTTCGTCGAAGAAAATGAAATCCGGGTCGACGCCAAGGGCGCGTGCGATCGCCACGCGCTGGCGCATGCCGCCGGAAAGCTCGGCCGGATACTTGTCGAGATCGACGGCATCGAAGGCGACGCGCCGTGCCGCCGCCCCGGCCCTTGCCCTGCGTTCGCGGGCCCGGATGCCGGCGAGCCGCAACGGATAGGCGATGTTGTCGCGAGCGGTGGCCCAGGGCAGCAGGCGCGGTTCCTGGAACACCATGGCATGGCGGCGATAGCCGGCGGCAACGGTGCCGCGCAGCGGCTCCACGATTCCGGCAGCGATATGGATCAGCGTGCTCTTGCCGCAGCCGGAGGGGCCGACGAGCGCCACCATCTCGCCGGGTTCGACGTCGAGGTCGATCCTGTCGAGTACGGTCCGGCCGAAATAGGCATGGCCGATGTGCGAGAGGGAAAGCACGCTCATCTTTTGACGCCCCATGGCTGGGCCGCGGCTCTCCAGCGCTCGAACTCCGAGCGCACGGGATGCACGACCCCGTATTCCACGACAATCAGCGCTGCGACCGCAATCGTCACCCAGGCGAGGGCGGCTGCCACGTCGAGATTGGCGCGGCTGCGTGCCAGCTCACCGCCGATGCCGCCGACATTGGCCAGCAGTTCGGCCATGACTGCGACCTTGAAAGCCATGCCGAGCGCAACCGCCAGTGCGGGAAAGAGATGCGCTGCGACATGGCGCAGGCCGAGCGTGATCAGGCGCTGCACCGGCCCGGCGCCGAAGGCGCGCGCCATGTCGTCCAGCCCACGGTCGCGCGTCATCACCCCTTCGGCCACGCCCACGAAGACCAGAGGTGCCGCCGCGACCACGACGGTCACGACGACTGTGCCATCGGTGGAGCCGAACCAGATCATGGCCAGCACGATCCAGGCAATCGGCGGCACGCCCAGCAGAACCGTTACGAGCGGCCGGGCGAGCCGCATGGTGGCGGGAAAATAGCCTGCCGCCAGACCCGAAACGGCCCCGGCCAGCGCCGAAACCGCAAAGCCTTCCACCGCGCGGATGCATGTGAGCATCGCCACCTCCCAGGCGCGGCCGTCGGAAAGGATGGCCGCTCCCGCCGCCAGCGTCTCCAGCGGCGAGGGCAGGATGAACGCGCCATAGGCCTCATGACCGGCCTGCCACAGCGCAGCCAGAAGCGCGAGCCCGGCAAGGCCGGACCAGCCTGCCCACAGGAAGCTTCCCATGCGCCCGAGCCGTGACAGCGCCGCTTCGAACATCGCCTAGAGATAGAAACCGTCGTCGGGCAGCCTGCCGCCGATCAGGCCGGGGTCGGCATCCGACAGCATGGCGAGCATGGCCTCGATCTCCGTCCTTACCGTCGACGCGCGTTGTGCCACCAGCCTGGAATTGGCGATGGACGCGGCGATGACGGGCGCCGGCATCTCCAGCGCCGGCGCGGCATCTGCTGCCGCCTTTTCCGGCTCGGCATTGACCTCGGCGGCCACCTTCTCCAACGCGGCCTGCAAGGCTTCGGCAATATCCGGATCGGCTTGTGTGAACGCATCCGTGAGGGCGAGGCCCGCTTGCGGCAGAACCGGCGGCCCCCCGCTCACCTCACCCCAGACCTCCTGGATGTCTATGACGCGTGCCAGGGTCTTGCCGGTTGCCCCCGCAAGCATGATCGCGGCGGAGATCGCAGGCTCCGGCGCAAGGACCGCATCCACCCGCCCTGCCATCAGCATCTGGATCGCTTCGACCGGGGAGCCGACCGTCTCAATGGCAAGATCGGTGCCGGGGGAGAGCCTGTAGTGCGGCAGCAGCCGCGCCAGCACGAGATCGGGCATATCGTTGCGGAACGGAACCGCGAGACGCTTGCCCTTCAGGTCCGCCAGGCTGGTCACGCCGGTATCGGCGGAAATGACGTACAGCAGCCCTTTCGTCATCACGTTGAGCAGCTTCAGCCCGAAACCGCGATTGTAGAGGCTGGCGGCCACCTGCACCGGCAGCACCACGGCCCGCATGGTGCCGGAGGTCAGGCCGGCCCGCATTTCATCCGGATTTCGCCAGGCCCTGAAGCTGGCCTTGTCGGCGATCCGCGAGAGCGCGCCGGACGCGGCCGCACGGGCAAGGATGACCGAAGGCCCGGCCGGCGGACCGTAGAGCTCAAGTTCGCCGAGCGGCGCGGCAAAGGCTTGCCCGGCGCAACTCGCCACGAGAGGCAGCGCCAGCGCACCGCCCAGAGTGAGCAAAACGGAGCGGCGGTCCGGGCTGGCGCAGGATGGTATCGCGGATTGGTACATGGAACAGCTCCCGGCAACGAACGAGTAGTCGGTCCTTATGGACAGTTTCCCCGTATAAACTTGAATTTGATATTCCAGTTTGTGCCAGATCAAACAAAGATGGAATATCGGCCCTTCGACCTGCGGATTGCCCGGACCGGATTTCCATAAGCCGGCACCGGATCGCCCAGCCTGGAAAGGCGCTTCCGCAAGTCCGCGATCCTTGCCGCCGCAACGTCGTGAATGGTGCCGCGGGCAGTAGGGCTGGCTTCCGGCCCCATGATCCCACCATGGGTCTGACAAGGAACGGGCATCGCACAGAATGCTGCGCGTGAGGATCAATATGCGCGATGGATGGAGAATGGCCGTAATGATGGCGCTTACCGTGACTGCGACCATATCGCACATTTGTTGCCCGGCGAGTTTGCGCAAAAAGATTATTTAAGATACCTCTTTAAGGTGCACGAGCTTCGTCCAGGAGAGCCTGATGCCATCCGTTTCCGATTTGCGCCTGGCAACCGTTGTCAGGCCCGTTTTCATCCGTGCTTCCCCGTTTCCGTTGTGCATGGCCCCCGCAATGCGTCCGGTGCCGCGCATGCCCATCGGCGCCGGCATCGTGCGCGACGGGGGCCGGCCCGGCACCGGAGGCGTGGCTGCATAGCCGGCAAACAATCGAGGAAAAAGCCAGATGGTTTCAGGATTGACGGTTTCCGAACGCCAGCTCTCACTGGTCGTGCTCACAGCGCTGGCGCTGTGCGGGCTCGCCATGGCGGCGGCCGGACGCGCCGATGCGCTGGGCATCCATGGCTTCATCGTGCTCGCCTTCAGCCTCGGGCTGATCTTCCTGGTGATCTCCCGCTACAACGATCCCGAACCGCCCACCGAACGGCTGTCGCGCTATTACGACGATCCAACCAAGGTCGGCATCGTGCTGACCATGATCTGGGCCGTGGTCGGCATGTTCTTCGGCGTATGGGTGGCCGCGCTGCTGGCGTGGCCGGATCTGACCTTCGATGCCGGCTGGGCGAGCTTTGGCCGCCTGCGCCCGGTGCACACCTCCGGCGTGATCTTCGGCTTCGGCGGCAACGCGCTGATCGCCACCTCCTTCCACGTTCTCCAGCGTACTTCGCGGGCGCGGCTGCCCGACCAGTTCAGCCCGTGGTTCGTGCTGATCGGCTACAACCTGTTCTGCGTGCTGGCCGCCAGCGGCTACCTGATGGGGCTCACCCAGTCGAAGGAATATGCCGAGCCCGAATGGTATGCCGACATCTGGCTGGTGATCGTGTGGGTGGTCTATTTCCTCATCTATATCCGCACGCTCCAGCGACGCAAGGAACCGCACATCTACGTCGCCAACTGGTACTACATGGCCTTCATCCTGGTGGTGGCGGTGCTGCACATCGTCAACAATCTCGCGGTGCCCGTTTCCTTCGGCCATGCCAAGAGCTACTCGCTGTTCTCCGGCGTGCAGGACGCGATGACGCAATGGTGGTACGGCCACAACGCGGTGGCCTTCTTCCTCACCTCCGGCTTCCTCGGCATGATGTATTATTACCTGCCGAAGCGCGCCGAGCGGCCGATCTTCTCCTACCGGCTTTCCATCATCAGCTTCTGGGGCATCACCTTCATGTATATGTGGGCGGGCTCGCACCACCTGCACTACACGGCGCTCCCGCAATGGGTGCAGACGCTGGGCATGACCTTCTCGCTGGTGCTGCTGGTGCCCTCCTGGGCCTCGGCCGGCAATGCGCTGGCGACGCTGAACGGCGCGTGGGACAAGGTGCGCACCGACGCCACGCTGCGCTTCATGATGGTGGCGGCGGTGTTCTACGGCCTGTCCACCTTCGAGGGCTCGTTCATGGCCATCCGCGCCGTCAACTCGCTGTCGCACTACACCGACTGGACCGTCGGCCACGTCCATGCCGGCGCGCTCGGCTGGGTGGCGATGATCACCTTCGGCTCGCTCTACGCGCTGGTGCCGTGGATGTGGAAGCAGGAGCGCATGTATTCGCCGAAGCTGGTCGAGGTCCACTTCTGGCTCGCGCTCACCGGCACCATCATCTACGTCTTCGCCATGTGGAACTCGGGCATCATTCAGGGCCTGATGTGGCGCACCTACAATGACAGCGGCACGCTGGCCTATTCCTTCATCGACAGTCTCGTGGCCATGCACCCCTACTACATCGCGCGCACGGTCGGCGGCCTGTTCTTCCTCGCCGGCGCCATCGTGGCGTCGTGGAACGTGTGGATGACGATCCGCATGGCGCGCTTCGGCCAGTCTCAGGAGAGCGGCGCGGACGTGCCGGTCTACGGCAAGGCCGACGCCGTGCAGGCAGGAGAATAGCGATGAAGGAATTCTTCCACCGCAAGATCGAACGCAACGCCATCGGCTTCGTCCTGGCGATCGTCGGCGTCGCCTCCATCGGCGGCATCGTGGAAATCGCGCCGCTGTTCACCATCGGCGAGACGGTCGAGGAAGCGCCCGACATGCGTCTCTACACGCCGCTCGAACTGGCAGGCCGCAACATCTACATCCGCGAGGGCTGCTATGCCTGCCATTCGCAGATGATCCGCACGCTGCGCGACGAGGTCGAGCGCTACGGCCCGTTCTCGCTGGCGGTGGAATCGCAATACGACCATCCCATGCTGTGGGGCTCGAAGCGAACCGGGCCCGATCTCGCCCGCCTCGGCGACAAATATTCCGACGCCTGGCATGTCGCCCACCTCATCAACCCGCGCGACGTGGTGCCGGAATCGGTGATGCCGAAATATGGCTGGCTGATGCGCAACGAGCTGAAATACGACGATCTCGGCCTGCATCTGGCGGCCCAGCGCAAGGTCGGCGTGCCCTATACCGACGACATGATCGCCAATGCGCGGTGGGATGCCTACGGTCAGGCCAACCCCGACAGCAGCTATGCGCAGGGCGTGGCCGAGCGCTATGGCGAGGCCACCAACATAAGGGTGTTCGACGGCGAGCCCGCCCGCATCACCGAGATGGACGCGCTGGTCGCCTATCTCCAGATTCTGGGCCGGCTGACGGATGCCGCGCACCAGACCGCGGCCGCAGCCGCGGAGGAGTGAGGCCATGGACCACGAGACGCTCGTCGCCTTCGCCAAGAGCTGGGGGCTTTTCTACCTGATCATCTTCGCGGTCGGGGTGCTGGTCTACGTGTTCTGGCCTTCCAACAGGAAGCGCTTCGACCGCGCCAAGAAGAGCATTCTCGACAAGGACGACCGGCCCGGGGAATAGGCGCATGGCAACCGAAAGACACGATCCCGTAACCGGGCGGCTCACCACCGGGCATGAGTGGAACGGCATCGAGGAACTCGAAACGCCGATCCCGCGCGTGGTGATCTTCTTCCTGATCGCCGGCACCCTGTTCGCCATCGGCTACTGGCTGCTGATGCCGGCCTGGCCGCTGGGCTGGACCTACACCAGGGGCCTGCTCGGCATCGATCAGCGCAATGTGGTGACGCGGCAGGTCGAGCAGGCCGCGGTCTCGCGTGCCGTGTGGACCGATCGCATCGCCACAGAGGACTTCGCCGCCATCGCCGCCGACGAGGACCTGATGCGCCATGTGCGCGACACCGGCCGCACGCTGTTCGTGGACAATTGCGCCGTCTGCCACGGCGTGCGCGGCACCGGCGGTCCGGGCTTCCCGAACCTTGCCGCCGGATCGTGGCTATGGGGTGGAGATCCCGAGACCATCGCCGAAACCATCAATGTCGGCATCAATTCCACCGATGAAGACACGCGCATCTCGCAGATGATGGCTTTCGGCCGCGACGGCGTGCTCGAGATCGAAGACATCAGGTCGGTGGCGGCCTATGTGCGCTCGCTGTCTGGCCAGCAGCCCGGCGAGGCCGATCAGGCCCGGCTGCCGGCCGGCAAGGAGGTGTTCGCGGCGAACTGCGCCTCCTGCCATGGCGAGGAAGGCAAGGGCATGGTCGAGGTCGGCGCGCCCGACCTCACCGACGACAACTGGATCTATGGCGGGGACGAGCAGAGCGTGTTCACGACCATCTATTCGGGCCGGCAAGGGCATATGCCGCACTGGCAGGACCGGCTTTCGCCCACCGACATCAGGATCCTCGCCCTTTATGTCGGCACGCTGGGGGAAGGCGAGAGATGAGCGCCGGACAGGGCACACGCCTCAACTGGCGTCTGGTCTCGGCGCTGATCGTCGCCGGCGGCGTGCTGCTTTTCGTCGGTGCCAACGCCCATCTCGTCTACGTCGCGCTGGCGTCGCAGCCAGAATGCGTGCCGCATGAGAAGACGAGAGACGAGAAGGCGGGCGACACCGCGGGAAGCTACCGTGCCGCAAGGTCGGCCTGCTGAGAGGAGGAAGGTCATGGGACACACTGAAAGCACGCCTCTGCCGCTGGCCGCCCAGCGCCGGCGCAACCTGCCGGCAAGTGCGGCCTTCGGCTGGCTGGCGGCAGGCTGGCGCGACCTGTGGCGTAATCCCCTGCCCAGCCTCGCCTACGGGCTGGCGGTGTTCGTGCTGTCGCTGGCGGTGGTGACGTGCCTGTTCAGGCTGGAACTCGACTACATATTGTTCCCGGCGCTCGCCGGCTTCATGGTGGTCGGCCCGCTGGTCGCCATCGGCCTCTACCAGAAAAGCCGGGATCTGGAGGAAGGAAGGCCCGTGAGCCTTGCCCGCATGCTCTTCGTCAAGGCGGAATCGGGCGCGCAGGTCTGGTTCACCGGGGCGATCCTGTGCCTGCTGATGCTGGTGTGGATGCGCGCGGCGGTCATCATCTACGCGCTGTTCTTCGGCCTCAGGCCATTCCCCGGCCTCGACCACATCGCGGCCATGCTGTTCACCACGCCGGAAGGCTGGGGCATGCTGGCGGTGGGCACCGTGGTGGGCGGCCTGTTCGCGGCCTTCTCCTTCGCCATCAGCACGTTTTCCATTCCCATGCTGCTGGCCGAGAAGATCGACGCCTTCACCGCCATGGGCACGTCCATCTCCATGGTGTTCCGGAACCTGCCGGTGATGCTGATGTGGGGCGCCATCGTGCTCGCGCTGTTCCTGATCTGCGTCGTCACCGGCCTTGTCGGCCTCATCGTCATCTTCCCGCTGCTCGGCCATGCGACCTGGCACAGCTACAGGGCGATCAGATGAGCTGCCGCCCCGCCTTGCGGCCACGGGCCTGCGGATGACGGGCAGCCTTCTCTATCTCGTTCCACTGGCGCTGCTTCTCGGCGCGGTCGCGCTCGGGGCTTTTCTGTGGTCGCTGAAGAGCGGCCAGTATGACGACCTCGACGGGGCGGCGCAGCGCATCCTCATCGACGCGGAAGGCGACCGGATCGGCGGCGGTCCGGAGCCTTCGGCCGGCGAACCGGACGGGAAGCGCGGCTGAGGCGCCTCGCGCGCCCCTTGCAATTGTTTGTGTTTGCACAAAGTCCGTTCCGCGCGGCCCGGATAAATTCCGTCCTAAATCGTCGACTGAGGAGTTTTCCCGATGAACAGAGGAAGCAGGGCCGGGCCGGATATGGTTCGCAGAAATCCGGCGCGGTGGCTGGTTGCGATGGCGGGCGCATTGATGCTGGCCATGGCTCCGGCGATGGCGCAGGAGCACAATCACGCCACAGGCACGGCTTCGTCACAGGCGAACACCGCGCAACCGGTGGCAACGCCCGCCGACGGCACCAGCGCGGCCACCGCACCCGCCGTCAGCTATCACAATGCCACCATCTTCACCCTGAAGACAGGCATCGCGGGCGGACGGATGGTCTATATCGGCGTCGGCGGAGACATCGATGGCCAGACCAATCCGACGCTGATGGTGCATGAGGGCGAACTCGTGCAGATCAACCTCATCAACGGCGAGGGCGCCGAGCACGATGTGGTCATCGACCAGTACCCGGCGCGCTCGTCCATCGTCGTGGGTGTGAACGCGTCCTCGACCTTCTCCTTCGTCGCGACGAAAGTCGGCGAGTTCGCCTATTTCTGCTCGATCGCGGGTCACCGCGAAGCGGGCATGGAGGGCCTGATCCATGTGATGCCAGGCCCGCGCGAGGACATGGACACGGATGCGGCCGACATCGTGCACGATCCCGCCGACCTGCCCGGCCCCATCGGCCAGCGTCCGCCGCAGGTCGTAAAGGTCGAGTTGGAAACCGTGGAACTGAAGGGCAGGCTCGACGATGGCACGAGCTATGTCTACTGGACGTTCAACAAGAAGGTCCCGGGGCCGTTCGTGCGGGTGCGCGTTGGCGACACCGTAGAGGTTCACATCAGGAACGCCTCCGACAGCGTGATGCCGCATTCGGTCGACTTCCATGCCGCGACCGGACCGGGCGGTGGAGCCGACTTCACCCAGATCGCGCCGGGCGAGGAAGCGGTGGTGACCTTCCAGGCGCTCAAGCCCGGCATCTATGTCTATCACTGCGCCACGCCGAGCGTCGCCCACCACATAACCAGCGGCATGTACGGCCTGATACTCGTGGAGCCGGAAGGCGGATTGCCGCAGGTCGACCGCGAGTTCTACGTGATGCAGGGCGAGCTCTACACCGTCGAGCCGTTCGGCACGCAGGGCGAGATGGAGATGGACTATGACAAGCTGATCTCCGAGAAGGCAGAATACTTCCTGTTCAACGGCTCCGTCGGGGCGCTCACCAAGTCCCATCCGCTCTATGCGACGGCCGGCGAGACGGTGCGCATCTTCTTCGGCGTGGGCGGACCCAACTATACATCGTCCTTCCATGTGATCGGCGAGATCTTCGATCACGTCTACTCGCTGGGCAGCGTGCTTTCGCCCCCGCTCGCCGGAGTCCAGACGGTCACCGTGCCGCCCGGCGGTGCCACCATCGTCGATTTCAAGATCGACCGCGGCGGGCACTATGTGCTGGTGGACCATGCCCTGTCGCGCGCCGAGCGCGGGCTGGCCGGCTACCTCATCGTGGACGGCCCGAAGGATGACGAGATCATGCATTCCGGCCCGGCCGGAAGCCTCGGCAAATAAGTCGGCGGCGGGAATGGGCGTATCCACGATGCGCCCGTTCCCTTTCCATGGAGTTCCTTTTGGCTGGAGAGGTCAGCGCTGTGCCATGCCTACCAACAGGCAATATCGGGACGATATGAGCATGGATGAGATCATGCGGCTCTGGCCGGCGACCATTCGCGTCGTGCTCGATCATGGCCTGCTGTGCGTCGGCTGTCCGATTGCACCTTTCCACACCGTGGAGGACGCGATACGCGCTCACAAGATCGACGGCGACGATTTCCGCGACGACCTGATGAAAGCCATCCGCGGCCAGCGGGGCTGAGAAGATTCAGGTCCTGCCCGTCCTGCCTTCGGCAAGCAGGAACAGTCCGTGCGGATCGGTGATGCACACCTGCATGCGGCCGCTGCCGACCAGCCCCTTTTCTTCCCATGCAGTCATCAGCCTGCTCACCGTATGAAGCGTGGTGCCGGTCATTTCGGCGATGTCCTGCCGCGAGAGCGGAAAGTCGATCAGAATGCCCTTGTCAGTCTTGCGACCCGATTGATGGGCAAGCCGCAGCAAGGCATGAGCAACACGGCGCTCCACCTGCTCGGTGGCCATTTCTATGATCTGCGTCTGCATGTCGCCGAGACGCGTACCCACCGTCTTGTAGGTCGCCATGCCGAAGGTGGGAAAAGCCGCGGCGAATTCGGACCATCGTCTGCTCGGCCAGGAGAGCAACACACAATCGACGACAGCTATCGCGCTGGCCGGATATGTCCTGCGTGCGAGCGCATGCGCGATGCCCAGCAACTCGCCCGGAACGATATAGCGTACGATGACCTGCTGGCCGTCGACCGTGGATTTAACCACCCGCGCCTTTCCATCGAGCAGCACGAAGAAGGAATGCGCCTCACCATCCTGCTCGAAGATCGCGGCGTCCTTCTCCACCCGCAACGACCGCGCGCCCTGAAGAACGGTGTCCAGATCGGCAGCGTCCAGACCTTCGAACGGAGGCAGGCCTGAAATCAGATAACGGTCAAGTCTGCTCACATTCATCGGTCCTCTGGGTCGCCCACGCACGAGACGATTCTTCCATAATGACTTTCACATGAAGCCGATATGTCCGGCAAGGTCGCCCGGCCATATCCGTGGGTTTCGGTCTTTCCTGTTCTGTTTGCACTTTTGCAAAGTCGCCTGGAGCGCGCGCACCTAGAAACAGCCCAACCTCAAGCGTTGGAAACAGGACGAAAGGCAAGAAAAATGAAATCGACGTTAACGATCGCGACGGCACTTGCGGGCGTGTTGCTGTGCGGCGTCGCACAGGCTGCGGACCATCAGGTACAGATGCTCAACAAGGGCGAAAAGGGAACGATGGTCTTTCAGCCCGACTTTATCGTGGCCGCACCCGGAGACACCGTCACCTTCGTGCCGACCGACAAGTCGCACGATGCCGAAAGCATCAAGGGCATGATCCCGGAAGGAGCAACGCCCTTCAAGGGAAAGGTGAATGAACAGATCACCGTTACGTTCGACAAGGAGGGCGTCTACGGCATCAAATGCACGCCTCACTACGGCATGGGCATGGTGGCGCTGGTTGTCGTCGGCAATCCGGTCAATCTGGAAGAGGCAAGTGCCGTCAAACATCCCGGCAAGGCCAAGAAGGTATTTGCCGCGCTTCTGGAACAGGTTCCGGTGGACTGACATCCGGGTGAAGCCGGCCGACACCGTTGCGGGCGCGCAGCCGGAGATCAACCAGGCGGCGCATCAATATGGCGGTGTCGTCTTCCACGACGTGATCAACAACACATTCGCCGGAAAGGCGATCGACAAGGGGGCCGACGGGCTGATCGCCGTTGCGGCCGGCGCAGGCGGCCATGCCGGAACGAAAAGCCCCTTTGCCCTGGTGCAGGAAATCCGTTCATGGTTCGACGGGCCGCTGGCGCTTTCCGGCTCGATCGCGACCGGAGATGCCATTCCCGCCGCGCAGGCGGAAGGGGCCGATCTGGCCTATATCGGTTCGGCCTTCATCGCCACCGACGAGGCCAGGGCCTCGCCGGATTACAAGCAGGCCATCGTCGGGAGCGACTCCGACGGCGTCGTCTACACGGACTTCTTCAGCGGCATCCATGGCAACTACCTGAAATCGTCCGTCGTCGCTGCGGGGTTCGACCCGGAAGCCCTGCCCGCAAGTGATCCGACGAAGATGAACTTCGGCGAGGACAGATCGGCCAGGGTGTGGAAGGATATCTGGGGAGCCGGGCAGGGGATCGGCGCCATCGGACATGTCCGGCCCGCCGCCGACTATGTCGCACGGCTCCGGCAGCAATACTCCGAGGCTCGTCGCAGACTCTCTCTGGGACAGACACCCGCGCGAAACGGGTAGCATCCCGGCCGGGTCCGGCCTTCGGCGCCATGCGGGCCACCCCGGCCCCCCAATACGGAAATTCATATGAACGGATCGTCCTTCAATGCGTTCATCCTGATCAGGGTGCCAGGACAGCCATGACGATCATGGTTACCGATTCAACCCCCGCACCATCAGCCGTTCGGATCGTTCCTGCATATCGTCCGAAAGTTGCGCCGCCGGCAAGTGGATTGCGCATATCGCGATAATACCAGTTTAATACACGAACAGAATTTTGCATAAAGAACGCCATCTTCCTAAGGTGGATTCCATGGACGATCAGGCAACACTCGACTTTCTTGCGCAATCGCTTGCGGCCGGCAGCGGCGAGCCGCTCTACCGGCAGCTCGAGGAGGCGCTGAAGCTCGCCATCGCCAGGGCGAAGCTCAAGCATGGCGCCGTCATCCCCAGCGAGCGGACGCTGTGCCAGGCGCTCGGCATGTCGCGCGTCACCGTGCGCAAGGCCATCGACGGACTGGTCCATGACGGGCTGCTCGACCGCCGCCAGGGCGCCAAGACCGTGGTGGCCTCGCGGGTGGAGAAATCGCTGGCCACCATGACCAGCTTTTCCGAGGACATGCGTTCGCGCGGGCTGGAACCCGGCTGCGTGTGGATTTCGCGCGAAACCTGCCGCCCCTCGCCGGCCGAAATGATGGCGCTCGGCATTTCGGCCGGCGACCGCATCGTGCGTCTGCGGCGGCTGCGCACCGCCGACGACACCCCCATCGCCATCGAGACGGCCACCCTGCCCGCCCGCTTCGTGCCCGATCCCGACGCCATCCAGTCCTCGCTCTACGACTATCTCGACACCACTGGCGCGCGCCCGGTGCGCGCCGTGCAGCGCATGCAGGCCAAGCTCGCCACCGAGGAGGAACGGCAACTGCTCGGCACACCCGACGACACCAGCCTGCTGGTGATGGAACGGCGCTGCTTCCTAACTGATGGCCGTATCGTGGAGTTCACCCAGACCAAGTACCGGGGCGACGTCTACGACTTCGTGATCGAGCTTGTCAGATAATACCAGTTAAAGTCCTGTTGCTTTCTGGTATTGCGCTGGTACTGTGATCCGGTCACAGGAGAAGCTGCGCGTGCCGTTCGACCTTCATTCCCTGAAAAACGGACTGGTGGTGTCGTGCCAGCCGGTCAAGGGCGGACCCATGGACCGGGCCGACATCGTGGTCGGCTTCGCGCTTGCGGCACTCGACGGCGGCGCAGCCGGCCTGCGCATCGAATCGGCGGACTATGTGCGCGCCGTGCGCGCCGCCACCGCCCGCCCCATCATCGGCCTCGTCAAGCGCGACCTCGACGACAGCCCGGTGCGCATCACGCCATGGCTGGAGGATGTCGACGCGCTGGCCGGGGCAGGAGCCGACATCATCGCCTATGACGCGACCGATAGGGTGCGCCCGGAAACCACCCGCGCGCTGGTCGAGCGCATCCATCACCATGGCCGTATCGCCATGGCCGACTGTTCGGTGCTGGCCGACGCCGGGCGCGCGCTGGCGGAAGGCGCGGAAATCGTGGGCTCGACGCTGGCCGGCTATACCGGGCCGGTCGAGCCGACCGAACCGGATCTGGAACTGGTCGCCGCCATGGCAAGGCTCACACCCCATGTGGTGGCCGAGGGCAATATCCGCACGCCCGAGCTTGCGGCCGCGGCGCTGCGGGCCGGCGCCTTTTCCGTGGTGGTCGGTTCGGCCATCACCAGACCGGAACACGCCACCTCCTGGTTCCGCGTCGCGGTCGACCGGGCCGCAGCCGAACGGGCGGCCTGACGCCATGACCGGCCCCGCCCTCGCGCTCGACATTGGCGGCACCAAGATGCTGGCGGCGCTGGTCGAGGGCGAGCGCGTCCTCGACACGCACCGGATGGCGACGCCGGCCAACGGCACGCCGGGCGACTGGCTGGCGGCGCTGTTCAGCGAAATCGCGGCGTGGCGCGGGCGCTATGGCAGCACCGGCGTCGCCGTCACCGGCATCGTCGACGACGGGCTGTGGTCGGCGCTCAACGCCAGGACCCTGAACATTCCCGAGCGCTTTGCGCTGGTCGAAACCGTGGCGAACCTTTCCGGTGCGCCGGTGCTGGCGGCCAACGACGCGCAGGCCGCCGCCTGGGGCGAATACCGCTTCGGCGCGGGCCGCGGCGCCGACATGGTGTTCCTGACCATCTCGACCGGCATCGGCGGCGGCATTGTCGTGAACGGCCATCTGCTCGGCGGCATGGCCGGCAATTTCGGGCAATTCGTCGGTGGCGACGACGCGCAAGGCCCGCTGGAAGACCGCGTCTCGGGCAAATGGATCGCCGCCGAGGCCGGACGGCATCAGCCGGGCGCGACCGCGCGTGAGGTCTTCGCGGCTGCGGCCGGCGGACTGGGCTGGGCGAACGCCATCCTCGACACCTCGGCCGGCCGGGTGGCGCGGCTGGCCCGCGACATCCAGTTCGCGCTCGACCCGGCCCGCATCGTCATCGGCGGCGGCATCGGGCTGGCGCCGTCCTATCTCGACCGCGTGCGGCAGGCGCTCGCCGAACTGCCGGCCCGCCTCAGGCCCGACATCCATGCCGCCGCGCTCGGCGAACATGCCGGGATCATTGGCATCGCCGATCTGGCAAGACACAATCCGACAGGAGGAGAACGGACATGACACACGCAAAATTCAGGGCGCAGATCAGGAAAGCCGGCCTGCTGGCCACCGCAATCGCCGCCCTCATGGCAAGCCCGGCGCTGGCCAAGGTCACCGTGCTCGGCTGGCCGGGCGGCCCGGAGGAAACGGCGCTGCGCGCCGCCGCCGACGCCTACAACGCCAAGGCCGACGTGGCCGGGAACGACAAGGTGGAGCTGCTGTTCTTCAACCGCGACGGCTTCTGGGACAAGCTCCAGGCCGATCTCGCCGCCGGCTCCACCGCCTTTGACGTGAACCTGCTCGCCACCTATTCGATCGGCCGCTACGCCCCGTTCATGGAGCCGGTCGAGCTGTCCGGCGAGGCCGAGGGCGTGTATGGCGACGCCGTGCTCAAGACCATGCAGTTCGAGGGCAAGCAATATGGGGTGCCGACCGACCTGTCGCTGCACTTCATGTATTACCGCAAGGACCTGATCGACGCGCTGCTGAACGACGACGCGGCGAAGGCCCGCTATGGCGAGATCTCGGAAAAGCTGCTCAGCAAGAAGCTCGAGCCGAAGGACCCGGACGCCTGGGACTGGGACGACTATGCCGCGACCGCGCTCTATTTCACCCAGAGCGTCAACCCGGACAGCCCCACCCGCTACGGCACCGTCCTGCAGATCAAGAACCTTCTGTTCAACGTCATGGTGTGGCAGTCTCTGCCGCGCGCCTATGGCGGCGACTGGATGG
Organism: Aquamicrobium defluvii; assembly: GCF_004363725.1. Classification (GTDB taxonomy): domain Bacteria; phylum Pseudomonadota; class Alphaproteobacteria; order Rhizobiales; family Rhizobiaceae; genus Mesorhizobium; species Mesorhizobium defluvii. The sequence continues at coordinate 49,611 of NZ_SNZF01000026.1, forward strand.
ACGCCGAGGGCAAGGTCACGGTCAATTCCGACGCCTATCGCAAGGGCCTCGAGACCTACAAGCTGCTCTATGACAACGGCGCCACGCCGCGCGACTCGCTGTCCTACGAGTTCCCGGAAGCCAACGCCGCCTATGCCTCCGGACAGGTGGCGGCGATGCTGCAATGGAACGCGGCCGCCAGCGACCTGACCAGCACCGAAAAGTCGCCGGCCGTGGCCGAGGTGACGGAAACCGTCGCCCCGCCGACCGGCCCCGCAGGCCGCTTCACGCATATCCATGGCCTCGGCTTCGGCCTCAACAAGAACGCCGCCAACAAGGAAGGCGGGGTGAAGTTCCTGCAATGGCTGTCGTCGAAAGAGGCTGCGCTCACCTACGCCCGCAACAACGGCGCGCCGGCGCTGACGCCGGACGTGGTCAAGGAGGTGGCGGAGGAGCGGCCTGATCTCGTCAAGCTCGGCGAGTTCGCCGGCACGTACGGCTATGTCATGAGCGGCGGCACCTCGGCCGGGGCGCTTTCGGTCTACGAGCTTCAGGCGAAGGAGTTCACCGGCTACTGGTCCGGTCAGCAGTCGCTCGACGAGGCGCTGGCCAATACCGAAAAGGGCATGGCCGAGCTTTTGAAGTAAGGGCACGGGAACGCCGATGACCACGACCAGCCCCAGCGCGCGGACCCCGGAGTTCAGGCTTCTGGCGACGCCGCTGGTGCTGTTCCTTCTGGTGTTCCTCGGCTTCCCGGCCATCGTCAATCTGGTCTATTCGGTCTCGCAAGTGTCTTTCGAGACGCTGCGCAGCCCGCAATTGTCCGGCTTCTCGAACTTCGCGGCCGTGTGGAACGACACCTCCTTCTGGCGGTCGGTCTGGTTCTCGCTGCGCTTCGGGGCACTCACCGCGCTGCTCGAATGCGGGCTTGGCCTGTTCCTCGCCATCTTCCTGTCGCCGCTGATCGTGAAGCGGAGCTGGCTGCTGGCGATCCTGATGCTGCCGCTGATGGTGGCGCCGGCGCTGGTCGGGCTGATGTACCGGCTGGTGCTGCACGAATTCGTCGGCCCGGTGCCCCACTATCTGTGGATCTGGTTCGGCACCGGCGTCTCCTTCCTAGGCCCCGGCTCGGCCTTCTGGACGCTGGCGGCGGTCGAGACGCTGCAATGGACGCCCTTCGCCCTGCTCCTGTTCTACATGGCCTATCAGGCCATTCCGGCCGACATCGGCGAGGCGGCGGCCATCGACGGAGCCGGGCCGCTCAGGCGGCTGTGGCGTATCGAACTGCCGCTGATGGCGCCGACCATCGTGGCGGCGCTGCTGATCCGCTTCATCGACGGCTTCCGCGTCTTCGACAATGTCTATGTGCTGACCGGCAGCGGCCCCGGCGGCGCGACCGCATCGCTGTCGATCTACATCTACGAAGCCTTCTTCAAGCAGGGGGCCATAGGCAAGGCGGTGGCGGCCTCGGTGCTGCTGTTTGCCGCCTCCTTCGCCGTGCTCTACGGCCTCAATGCGCTTGCCACGCGCCGCAAGGGAGCCACAGCATGATCACCGCGCTGCGCTGGCTGGTCTTCGCCGTCGCCGCGCTGGCGATGAACTTCCCGATCCTGGTGACACTCGCCACCTCGTTCAAGAGCGCGCGCGAACTGTCCACCAATCCGGGCCTGTGGGTGCAGGCGCCGACGCTGGCGAACTACCTGGCCGTGTTCCAGGTGACGGACCGGCTCAACATCGCGCTCTATCTGTTCAACAGCATGGTCGCGGCGCTGACCGGCACCATGCTTGCCGTGGTGCTGGCCCTGCCCGCCGCCTATGCCATCGCGCGCGGGCGGGTGGGCGAGCGCACGCTGCTGCCGCTGATCGTCAACCTGCGCGCCGTGCCACTGATCATCTTCGCCATTCCGCTCTACATGATGTTCCAGTGGCTGGCCCTGCTCGACACGCGGCTGGGGCTCGGCCTCATCCTCACCATCGTCAACCTGCCGCTGGCGCTGATCATCCTCGTCAACGCCATCCGCGAGCTGCCGGCCGAGCTGGACGAGGCGGCACAGATCGACGGCGCCGGGCGCACCCGCACCCTTGTGCGCATCATCGCCCCGATGTGCCGCCCGGCCATCGTCACCAGCCTGATCTTCGGCTTCATCACAGCCTGGAACGAGTTCCTGTTCGGGCTGATGCTGACCACCTCCAAGGCGGTACCGATCACCGTCGGCGCCTCGTTCTTCTTCGCCGCCAGCGGCGGCGGTGTGCAGTGGGGCGTGGCCTCGGCGGTGATGATCGTCGGCGCGCTGCCGCCGGTGCTGCTCGGGCTCGTCATGTACCGCCAGATCAGCGGCTCGATGACGGCCGGCGCCGTGAAAGGCTGACCGGTCAGGCCGGGGCTCAGAGCCTCCGGCCGTCCTCGTCGAACAGGAAGGCGCGCGCCGGATCGATGCCGAAGCGGGCCTCCTCGCCGGCGGCGAAGCTGCGCGCATCGCGGCTTTCGACGGTGACGCTCTCGCCATTGCCCAGTTGCGCGTGGGCGTAGGAGACGCCGCCCAGCCGCTCCATCAGCGTCACCCGACCGGTGAGCGCGGCCGCGGCACCTTCCGCCGGCACGAAATGCTCCGGCCGGATGCCGAGGCTGACCTTTGCGCCCGGCTTCGGCAGTTCGCCCCGCGCCGCCACGGCGAGCCCCGAAAGGCCGGCTTGCGGTGCCGAGACGACCGCCTTGCCGTCCTCCACCGCATCGACCGTCGCGGGAATGAAATTCATGCGCGGCGAGCCGATGAAGCCGGCGACAAAACTGTTGTCGGGGTTCTCGTAGAGGTCGAGCGGCGCGCCGACCTGCTCGATGCGCCCGGCGCGCAGCACCACGATGCGGCTGGCCAGCGTCATCGCCTCGACCTGATCGTGGGTGACGTAGATCATGGTGGTGCCGAGCTGCTGGTGCAGGCGCGCGATCTCGATGCGCATCTGCACGCGCAGCTCCGCGTCGAGATTAGACAGAGGCTCGTCGAACAGGAACACGCCGGGCTGGCGCACGATGGCGCGGCCGATGGCGACGCGCTGGCGCTGGCCGCCGGAAAGCTCGCGCGGCTTGCGCTTCAGATAGGGCTCCAGATGAAGGATCTTCGCCGCCTCGGCCACCTTGCGCCCGATCTCGTCCTTCGGCCGCTTCGCCATTTCCAGCGGAAAGCCCATATTGGCTGCCACCGTCATGTGCGGATAGAGCGCGTAGCTCTGGAACACCATGGCGATGCCACGCTTTGACGGGTCCTCGCCGGTGACGTCGCGCCCGCCGATCCCGATGCGGCCTTCCGAGGTGCTCTCCAGCCCGGCGATCATGCGCAGCAGCGTGGACTTGCCGCAGCCCGACGGACCGACGAAGACGACGAACTCGCCATCGCTCACGTCGAGATCGACGCCGCGGATCACCTCCGTCTCGCCGAAGCGCTTCTTCACCGATTTGAGCGAAAGGCCGGCCATGTGTTTCTCCTCTGCGGTCTCATCCGCGCGCCCGACTTCAGCGCCCCTGCCTTCGGGGCCGCCGGTTCAAAGATGCGGGTTGCGCGGCCGGTAGCGGGCGACCAGCTCTTCGTTGACTTCGGCTGCGCCCGGCATGTTGGCGCTCAGATAAACGGGCGCCGCCATGCCCGAGGATTGCAGCCGCGCCGCAGCCTCGGCGAAGACGGCGTTCAGAAGCGCCGCGCCGATGGAGGTCGAGACCGGTCCGACACGCAGTTCCAGGCCCGGCACATCCACGATGGCGTCGCCCGCAGGAGCGCCATTGTCGAGCACGATGTCGGCTATGGCCGCAATCCGCTTGCGCCCGCGCGCGGCCTGTCTGGAATAATCCTGCGACGTGAGCGCGATGACGGTTGCGCCAAGCGCCTTGCCCGCCTCGGCCGCCTCCACGACGGCGGCATTCACGCCGCTGTTGGAGACGACAACCAGGACATCGCCGGACCCTATCGGGTAACGGCGAAGCACCGAAGCCACCAAGCCCGGCATGCGCTCGAAAGCCGAGCTGGCCACAGCTCCTTCATGCAGCATCAGCGGGGTCGACAGGACCGGTACGGTCAGCGCCAGCCCGCCGGCGCGGTAGTGCGCTTCCTCGGCCAGCATGTGGCTGTGGCCGGTCCCGAAGATATAGACCAGCCCATCGGCCCGCGCCGTACGCTCCACCGCTTCCGTGGCGGCGGCGATCGCGTCCGCGTTCAGTTCCATGAGCCTGGCGGTGCGCGCGGCAAGCTCGGCGAGATAGGCTGCGGCGGTGGGCGTTGCGGTCATGTCCGGCTCCCGAATGTCCCGTTGATGCGGATCGCCGGGCCGCATGCATGCCAGCCGGCCACCGGATATTCCGGCCACCCCGGCCGGATATCAAGCGCGGGACGCATGCAGGGGGCTGTGGGCTGTTTCATCGCGCCGGTATGATCCATGTATGCAAGTGGTAGGTACCACTTTATGAGTGTAAAGCGCCCCGCCCTGCCGTCAAGGCGGTTTCTCGCCCGCCACTTTTGCAATGGAAGACCGGTTTGCGCTTTGCAGGGGTTTCAGCGGCGTTCCGGGGAACGGCCGGCCATCAGCAGCACGACCTCCGCAAGCTCCACGAGCCAGAGCCGCATGAGCACGGCAATGGCAACGAGCCTGTGGCGCAGGGGATGACGGGTGTTCCTGAGAAACTCCCATGCCCCGCGCAGCGGCGGCACCAGCGTGCGCAGCAGCCAGATAAGGCGCCGCGAGGCCGATCCGGCCTTGAGCTGGCCGCCCTTGATGCGCCGCGCCTTGGTGGCGATTTCCCGCCACGTCGTGCGGGCGGGGTGCTCGACGCGCACGGTTTCGGCGAAGACCAGCGCATGCCCGGCTGCAACCGCCCGGCGGCACAGGTCCGCATCCCCGCCCGAAAAGCGCCTGCTGTCGAAGCCGTCCAGTTCCCTGAAAGCCGCCACCGGCACCGCCAGATTGGCCGTGGCGGCATAGCCACGCCCCACATAGCGCTGCTGGGGAATGCCCTTGACGATATCGTAAATCTCGGCCGCGCCCGGCCGGGCGGATTGCGCGACGATCTCGACCGCGCCGGCAATCAGCGCCCCGTCGCCTGCCCGCCCGCGAACCTCATCCAGTTCCGCCAGCCAATCCGCCGCCGGGCGGCAATCGGCATCGGTGAACACCAGCCACTCGCCTTTCGCCCGTGACGCGCCGAGATTGCGCGCGGCATAGGAGCCGGGGGTGTCGCAGCGCAGGATCTGCACATTGGCGGGCAGGCGATCGGGCGGTTCGAACTGCGGCGAACCGTTATCGACGAGGATCACCTCGAAGCGGTCGGCCGGCAGTGTCTGCCGCTCCAGGCGATCGATCAGGCCGGGCACCAGGTGCCAGTCGATGTAGACCGGCACGATGACGGAAAAGAAGGCACCGGCGTTGCCGGGCGCGTCATGCTGAACCGGAACCGGGCATGGCTTCTCACGGCGCGTCATGACCTGCCGGCTCCCGCTGCTGCACCGCTGTCCGGCTGCCCCGCGCCGGCAAGGCTCTCTATGCGCCGGGAAAGATCTTCATAGATGGCCGACGCGCTGTAGCGGGCCAGGAACTGCGTGCGGATATGCTCGCGCTCGTTCGGGCCGCCCCGTTGCGCCAGCGCCTCCCCTATCGCGTCGGCCATGGCCCCGGCGTCGCCGGCCGGAACCGTAAGGCCGACACCGAGGCGCGCCAGCAATTCGGCAGCCTCACCCTCCAGCGTCGATATCTGGAAAGCACCATAGGCCATGTATTCGAAGATCTTGTTGGGCAGGCCCTGTGGCGCGCCCTGTCTGTAGGGCATCAGGCCGATGGCGCTCGCATCGAGAAGCAGGGCGATCTCGCCGGCGGCGAGCCAGCCGGGCGCAACGACGTTGGAAAGGACCTCGATGCGCCTGAGCAGACGGTCACGCTCGTGTCCGTCGCCGGCCAGCACGAACAGGGCGTCGCTGCGGCCTTCAAGCCGGGCCGCCGCCTCGACAACCGCATCGAGATCGTAGGTCGCGCCCCAGTTGCCGACAAAGCTGACCAGCGGCCTTTGCGGGTCGGCTCCCAGCTGGCGCAGCAGATCATCGCGCCCGCCCCTGGGCACCGGGACCGGCTGATAGCCGAGGGGCACGACCGCGTCGCGATCCGTTCTCTTGCGCCGGCCTCTGGCCAGCCCCCACTCCAGATAGCGGGGCGAAATGCCGACGAGCGCCGTCGCGTGGCGACAGGCATAGTCGGCCTGACGCTCAAATCCCCCGAGGACCAGATGCGCCAGCGGCCTTGCCGGCGACGGCAGGAAATCGCTGAAGAAATCAGGCCACAGGTCGCGGATGGAAAGCAGCGACGGAATGGCCCACCGGCGGGCGAGGCCTATGGCCGCCTCGGCCGCCTCGGTGGTGGGCAAATCGGCCACGATGACGTCCGGCCGTTCAGCGGCGCGGTCCGCGAAGGCACGAAAGGCGCGCGCGAAGCGGCGGTTGTGCCACACCCGGAACGGGCTGACATTGTGCCGGTAGCCTGGTGCATGCAGCATCTCGATCCGGTAGTTGTCCGAAATGCGGTGGGTCTCGTCGCGCCGGCTGCGCTGGCGTTTGCCGTAGTGATCGAAGCTGGAAGTGAACCACACCACCTCATGGCCCCGCCCCGCAAGCGCATTGCACAGCATGGCGCAACGCATCAGCCGGCGGTCGCCCTCGTCGGTGGGCAGCGGTTCCATATCGCGCACCACCCATATGCGCAGAGCGCGTGGCGCAGCGACGACCCCGGCGCCCGGCATGCGCCGTTCCGCTTCCCATCCTTCCCGCCCGCCCCCCGCCACAGGGTGCGATCGCGGTCTGGTCATGTCAGCGCATTTCCGCTCGCGGCAAGTTCATATGATTCTTGTGCTGGCACTTCATCGCGCCATGGGTAAAGGCTGGCGAGGCCGGACGCAACCGCCATCTCCGGCCTCGCCGGTGCGGGGAAAGGCGGTCAGGCTTTCGTAATCGCCGCTTCCCGCAACCGGGTCCGCGCCGCCCTGCGCGTGGCATGAACGAAGGCGGCAAGGAAGAAGATCGTCATCAGCAGCACGATGGTGGGAGCCGGCGCGCTGTCGATGAAGAAGGAGGCGTAAACGCCGAGGAATGACGCTGCCACGGCCACCAGCACCGACACAGCCAGCATGCGCGAAAAGGTGCGCGCCAGCAGGAAGGCGATGGCGCCGGGCGCGATCAGCATGGCGATGGCGAGGATGATGCCCACCGCCTGAAGCGCACCGACGATGGTCAGCGAGATCAGCGCCAGCATCCCGTAGTGCAGCAGCCTGACCGGCAGGCCGACCGCCTGCGCCTGCGCCGGATCGAAGGCATGCAGCAGGAAGTCACGCCACTTCACCAGAATTATCCCGGCGGTGATGGCCGCGATGACGGCCGACATGGCGATGTCGTTCCACGAGACGCCCAGCATGTCGCCGAACAATATGTGGTCGAGATGCACATCCGACTGGATCTTGACGTAGAGCACCAGCCCGAGCCCGAACATGCCGGAAAAGACGATGCCCATCACCGTATCCTGCTTGATGCGGCTGTTGTCCTTCAGGAAGCCGGTGGCGACGGCAGCGAACATGCCGGCCGCGAAGGCACCGATGGCGTAGGGGAAGCCGACGATGTAGGCAATCACCACACCCGGAAAGACGGCGTGGCTGATGGCGTCGCCCATCAGCGACCAGCCCTTGAGCACGAGGAAGCAGGACAACAGGGCCATCGGGATCGCCACCAGAACCGAGATGACCATGGCGTTGACCATGAAGTCGAACTGGAAGGGCGAGGCAAGCGTTTCGAGGACGCTCATGGCACAGCCTCCTTCAGGGCCGCGGCAGCCTTGCGGCGTGCCGCCAGCATGCCGTGCTTCGGCGCAAACAGGAAAGCGGCCAGGAACACCGTCGTCTGCAGCACCACGATGATGCCGCCTGTCGCTCCATCGAGGAAATAGCTGACATAGGCGCCGACGAAGCTGGTGATCGCGCCGATGGCGACGGCGAGGCCGAGCAGGCGCGGAAAGCGGTCGGTCAGCAGATAGGCCGTGGCACCCGGGGTGACCACCATGCAGATGACGAGGAAAGCGCCCACCGTCTGCATGGCGGCGACAGTCGAGGCCGAAAGCAGGGTGAAGAACATGATCTTGAGCAATGTCGGGTTGAGACCGATGGTGCGGGCGTGGCTCTCATCGAAGAAGGTGACCATCAGGTCCTTCCATTTCACAAGCAGCACGGCCAGCGACAGGAAGCCGATGATGGCGAGCTGGAGCGTGTCCTCCGGCGTGATGGCGAGGATATTGCCAAGCACGATGGTCTGGATGGAAACGGAGGTCGGCGAGATCGACACCATGAACAGCCCGAGCCCGAAGAAGGCGGAGAAGGTGAGGCCGATGATGGCATCTTCCTTCAGCTTGGTGCGCTGGTTGAGGAAGAGCATGGCCGCCGCCGCAAGCCCGCCGGAAAAGAAAGCGCCGATGGAGAAGGGCAGGCCCAGCATGTAGGCGCCCGCCACGCCCGGCACGATGGAGTGCGAGAGCGCGTCGCCGATCAGCGACCAGCCCTTGAGCATCAGGTAGCACGACAGGAAGGCACAGACGCCGCCGACCAGCGCCGACACCCACATGGCATTGACCATGTAGTGATAGGAGAAGGGCTCCAGCAGCAGGCTCATTTGTGCCCCCCGCTGAGCTTGTGCTCCATGCTGTCCTTCTCGCCATAGAAGACCAGCGGCCGCTCGTCGTCGGAGATGACGGAGAGCCGCCGGCGGTCGTCGTCCGCGTGCAGATGGTCGCCGCCGAGAACGAAGTGGCGCAGCACACCGCCGAAGGCACGCTCCAGATTGGCTTGGGTGAACACCTCGCTGGTGAGGCCGTAATCGAGGACCGTGCCCTTGATGAGGACAGTGCGGTCGCAGAACTCCGGCACTGAGCCGAGATTATGGGTCGAGACCAGCATCACCCGTCCCTCGTCGCGCAATTCACGCAGCAGGGCGACGATCTGCTCCTCGGTCTTGACGTCGACGCCGGTAAAAGGTTCGTCGAGCAGGATGACGCGGCTATCCTGCGCCAGCGCGCGGGCGAGGAAGACGCGCTTCTTCTGGCCACCCGAAAGCTCGCCGATCTGCCGCTTGCGGAACTCGCCCATGTTGACGCGGGCAAGGGCCGCCGCCACCGCCTCATGGTCGGCGCGGCGGGGAATGCGCATCATGCCCATATGGCCGTAGCGGCCCATCATCACCACGTCCTCGACCAGAACGGGAAAGTTCCAGTCGACTTCCTCGGCCTGCGGCACGTAGGCGACGAGGTTGCGGCGCAGCGCCTGCTTCACCGGCATGCCGAGGACCGAGATTTCGCCCCTGGCCAGCCGCACGAAGCCCATGATGGCCTTGAACAGCGTGGATTTGCCGGACCCGTTGACGCCGACGAGCGCGGCGATGGTGCCGGTGGGTATTTCGAAGCTGGCGTTCCGCAGCGCCGTGTGTCCGTTGCGATAGGTGACGGTTGCCTCCCTGACCGCAATACCGGACCCCGAATCCACTGGCCCCGCATCCGAAGATGCGGGGCGGCGGGCCGGGTTTTTCATGTGGGTAGTCACGTCATCGTTTCCTTTGAGGTCAGTCGCCCTGAGTGAGCCCCCTGGCGATGGTGTCGGAGGTCACCCGCAACAGGTCGATATAGGTGGGAACCGGGCCGTCCGCTTCGGTCAGCGAGTCGACATAGAGCACGCCACCGTATTTCGCACCGGTCTCGCGCGCGACCTGCCTTGCCGGCTTGTCGGAAATGGTGCTTTCGGAGAAGACCACGGTGATGCCGTTCTTCCTCACCTCGTCGATGACCTTGCGCACCTGCTGGGGCGTGCCCTGCTGGTCGGCGTTGATCGGCCACAGGTAAAGCTCCTTTAGGCCGAAGTCGCGGGCGAGATAGGAGAAGGCGCCTTCGCTCGATACCAGCCAGCGCCGGTCTTCCGGAACCGCGTCGAGCTCGGCCTTGATCGGATCGATGACGGCCTTGATCTTGTCCTTGTAGGCCTCGGCATTGGCCTTGTAGGTCGCGGCGTTTTCCGGATCGTGCTTCACGAAGGCATCGCGGATGTTGTCGACATAGATCAACGCCGAAGTCGGCGACATCCAGGCATGCGGGTTCGGCTTGCCGCTGTAGGGGCCCTCGGCGATGCCCATCGGCTCGACACCGTCGGAAACCACGACGCCGGGCACGTCCTTCAGGTTCTGGAAGAATTTCTCGAACCACAGTTCGAGGTTAAGACCGTTCCACAGGATCAGGTCGGCGCCCTGCGCGCGCTGGATGTCGCCCGGCGTCGGCTGGTACTCATGGATCTCGGCGCCCGGCTTGGTGATGGATTCCACGATGGCCGCATCGCCGGCGACATTCTGCGCCATGTCCGCGATGACCGTGAAAGTGGTGACGGCCTTGAATTTTTCCGCCGCCTGAGCCGGAGCGGCCGTCAGCAATGCGGCAAGGACGCCACCCACCACGCTGGTGAGAACCGTACGCCTCGGCAGTTCGAACATATGAGCTTCCTTCTTGCGGCTGAATCTTGCTTGCATCGGATGGGCGCCTCGCTTGAAAGGATATTGCAACTCACTTGCAATAAGCTCCGGAAGTGCACCTTTCGGCTTTAATATGCTTTTAAGAATGAATTGCAATAGTGAATTGAAGAGAGGCCGAAGTTTCTGGCAGGCGCTTTCCCGACCGGCTCGGCGCGCGTGCTCTCGCCGGTTCACCGGAACTTGTCTTCCGAAAGGAAAAACGGGTGCCGACGACATATATGAGACGGGGTGCAACCCGGCGAACCCAGGGATTGCGACCGGCTTCAGGGTTGGGCGGGATATGGATCGGGAAAGCTCGCAACCGGGCGGAAACGAGTTTCCGGGCATTACCGCATTTTCCCGAGCCGTGGAAACGCCTTGACCGCCTGTTCTGGAGCGCGCGCCAATACAGGCACAATCATGCGTGCGGATCACTTCCGAAGACGAGAATACCGTCCGCGACACCGGCTCCATCGCCCGCGCGAAAAGTGGGATCAAGGAAGCGCACCTGGAGCATTTTGCAGCCAAATGGAAACATTTGGCGTCGCATAAATGCAGTATAACAAGCAGATAGATCATTTCATCGATTCCGTGAAACGATGAAATGATCTAAAGCGCGTCGCGATCTTCCGGATTCGCTCCTCGCGCTCAAAATTCCTGTTTTTAGGCATGTCGTTGCCCCGAAACCGGATCCCACTTTCGGGCGATAGAGCGCCGTGCGTCCTTTCGGACGCACAAAGGACGCTCTGACATTTTGTTTGAGCATCGGAATAATCCGAAAACCGAGTACAGTTTTCGGTCCGTGCTCCAACGGAGAGGGCGGCGGGAAGCCCGCCGCCCTGTCTTGTTCCATGCCGGCGATTCTGCCCCCTACTCGGCAGGCAGCGGGCTCGCAGCCGCCCTTGCATCCAGCACAGCCAGTTCCTCGGCCTTGGGCACCGACAGCCACACCGCCAGCATGAAGCCGGCCGCACCGCCCAACAGCTTGCCGAGCATAAGCGGCAGGATCATCGTCGGCTGGAAATTGGCCGAGAAGGCGAGATGGTCGCCGAAGGTGAAGGCCGCGCACACGGCGAAGGCGATGGCCAGCACCTTGTCGCGCGGCTGCATCTTGCCGACCAGCCGGTACATGGCGAGGATGTTGGCGCTGGCGGCCAGCAGCCCGGCCGCCCCTTCCGGAGACACGCCGATGCGGGCTCCGATCACCTGCATCGGCCCGGCCAGATATTTCGTGAGCAGATAGACCATGGGGAAGGCGCCAGCCAGCATGATGCCGATATAGCCGGCGATCTCCAGCGCCCGGAACTGGTCCTGCTCATCCGCGATGATCGGGTCGAACCCCCACGAGCCGAACACCGTGCTGAAGAAGCCGGTGAAATATTCCACGATGGACGCGACCAGAACCAGCGTGATGCCGGCATACATGATGCGCCCGAACCACAGGAAGCCTTTGATCATGGCATCCGGCGCGAAACGAAGCCCGAGCGCGATGGCCACGCAGAACACGATCAGCGGCAAAAGATTGCGCAATATATCGCCGAGGCCGAGCGCGATCTGGTAACTCGCCTCGGCCGTGGTCGAGACTTCGGGCCGTATGTCGAGACCCGCCAGCGCAATGATGGCACAGGCGATGAACACGCCGATCGGCACGCTGAGAATGCCCGACATGATGCCGAGCGCCATATATTTATGGTCGGATTTGGCGAGCATCGCCAGTCCCACCGGGATCGAGAAGATGATGGTGGCGCCGGAGGTGAAGCCGACGATGGTGGCGATCATCCAGGCGTCGCGCGAACCGGCCAGCGCATCGGCGAGCTGGTAGCCGCCCATGTCCACGGCGATCACCGTGGTTGCCGCAATCGACGGATCGGCACCGATCATGGCGAACAGCGGCCCGACCACGACGCGGATGAACTGCGACAGATAGGGAATGGCGGCCATGATGCCGGCCACCGGAATGAAGATCGGGCCGATGGAATGCAGACCCTCGATGAACTCCTTGCCGAGCCCCTTTTCCGGGTCGCGGATCGAGGCGATGGCGCCGGCGACGGCGCACACCATGATGATGTAGATGACGAAAGTTCCGATAGAAGCCATTTGCCTTACCTCCCAGTTGCGCGTGCCGCGCCGGCAGACTTTATCGACGCCCTTTCCGATCAGGCTTTCACGCGTTCCCCTTGTGGATCGTAGAGCGGCGCCATGTGGATCGTGGCGGCGAAGCGTTCGTTCGCCACGATGAGTTCGTAATCGCCGGACGACAGGAATGCGTCGTCGACCCCGGCTTCGTTGCGCACATAGCCGTAGCCGATGGGCAGCCCCACCGTGTAGCCATAGCCGCCGCTGGTCAGGTAGCCGACAGGCTGGCCATCGCGCAGGATGGTCTCGCGGCCGAGCAACACCACTTGCCGGTCCTGCGTGGTGAAGCAGGCCAGCCGCTTCGGAAGGGGCTTGCCGGCGGCGGCCATGCAGGCATCACGCCCGATGAAGGGCGTGTCCTTCTTCAGCTTCACCGCCCAGCCCAGGCCGGCCTCGAACGGGTTGTCGTTGGGTGTGATGTCCGAGCCCCATGCTCGGTAACCCTTTTCCAGACGCAGCGATTCGATGGCCCTGTAGCCGGTCGGGCGGATGCCGTGCGGCCGGCCCGCCGCCATCAGAGTATCGAACACCTCGCCGGTGCCGGCAATCGGCACATGCAGTTCCCAGCCCAGTTCCCCGACATAGGTGACGCGCATGGCGCGCACCCGATGCCCGGCAATGGAAATCTCCGCGATCCTGCCGAAGGGGAAGGCGGCATTGGAGACATCTTGCCCGGTCACCCTCTCCAGCACCAGCCTTGCAGCCGGTCCCATCAGCGACAGCGTGCCATGCTCCTCGGTCACGTCGGCGATGCGCGCGTCCGATCCTGCCGGCAGATGCTCCTCGATCCACGCAAAATCGTGGGTGCGAGAGCCTGTGCCGGTGACGATGTAGAAGCAATCCTCCGCCAGCCGCGCCACGGTGAGGTCGCATTCGATGCCGCCGCGCGTGTTGAGGATCTGCGTGTAGGTCAGGCGTCCGGGCTGTCTGGCGACCGTGTTGGCGCAGATCAGCTCCAGCGCCGCAGCCGCATCCTTGCCCGTCACCTCGAACTTGGCGAAGGACGACTGGTCGAACAGGCCGACCTTCTCGCGCACGGCCCTGTGCTCTTCGCCGAGCGGGCCGAACCAGTTCTGCCGGCCCATCGAATAGACGTCCTTCGCCTCCATGCCTTCCGGCGCGAACCAGTTGGGCCGCTCCCAGCCGAGCTTGGAGCCGAACACGGCGCGGTGCTTCTTCAGGCGCTCATAAAGCGGCGAGACGATGCGCGGGCGGCCGCTTTCATATTCCTCATGCGGGAAGGCGACGGTGTAGTGCTTGCCATAGGCTTCCAGCGTGCGCTCCTCGACCCAGGCGCGGTCGCGGTGCAGGCCGGAGAAGCGGCGGATGTCGACCACCCACAGGTCGAGCGGAGCCTCGCCGCGCACCACCCATTCGGCCAGCACCCAGCCCGCGCCGCCGCCCGAGGCGATGCCGAAGGCGTTGAAGCCGGCGCCGACGAACATGTTGGCGCATTCGGGCGCGCGGCCAAGGATGAAATTGCCGTCCGGCGTGAAGCTCTCGGGCCCGTTGATCATCTGCTTGACGCCGCTTTCGGCCAGCGCCGGCACGCGGGCGATGGCCTGCTCCATGTGCTGCTCGAAATGGTCGTAGTCGTCGTCGAAGAGCTGGAACTCCCACTGGTCGGGCACATCGCCGCCGGGCAGGCCGGTGGCCCAGCTTTGCGGGTTCGGCTCGTAGCCGCCCATGACGAGGCCGCCCACCTCTTCCTTGAAGTAGATGCGCCGGTCGGGATCGCGCACCGTCGGCGTGTCGGGCGAAAGGCCGTCGATCTTCTCGGTGACGATATACTGGTGCTTGACCGGTTGCAGCGGCACCGAAACATTCGCCATGGCGCCGATCTGGCGGGCCCACTGGCCGCCGCAGTTCACCACGCTCTCGCAGCCGATGCGGCCATAGTTGGTCTCGACCGCCGTGATGCGGTTGCCGTCCATGACGAAGCCGGTGACGCGCACGCCCTCGAACAGCCTTGCGCCATGCATGCGCGCGCCCTTGGCCAGCGACTGGGTGATGTCGGAGGGGCTGGCCTGGCCGTCGGTCGGCAGCCACGACGCACCGACGAGATCGGAAGTGTCCATCAGCGGCCACATGCGCTTGACCTCGTCGGGCGAGATCAGGTGCATGTCCATGCCGAAGCTGCGCGCGGTGGTGGCGAGCCGGCGAAATTCGGTCCAGCGGTCCTCGTTTGTGGCAAGGCGCAGGCAGCCGGTCATCTTCCAGCCGGTCTCGAGGCCGGTTTCCTCATGCAGCGTCTTGTAGAGATCGACCGAATATTTGAGCACGCGCGTGATCGAGGCGGAGGAGCGCAGTTGTCCCACCAGCCCCGCCGCATGCCAGGTCGAGCCCGAGGTGAGCTTGCCCTGCTCCAGCAGGATCACGTCGGCCTTGTGGTCGCGGGCCAGATGATAGGCCGTGGAACAGCCGATGATGCCGCCGCCGATGACGACGATCCGGGCATGGGAGGGCAGGGAGTGGATCATCGGCCATATCCATACTGGGTGCGATAGGCGTCGAGCGCGGCGTCGAGCCGATTGAGATTTTCCGCCGTATAGGCGACGTAGTCGGTGCCGGGCGCATCGAGATGGAGTTCGGATACCATGCTCCACATGGCCTCGCGCAACAGCGAGGCGCATTGCATGGCGGCCAGCGAGCGCCTCAGCCCCTCGTCCGGCGCGCGGCCGAAATAGACGCCCAGCAGCTCTTCCGATTCCTCCCGGGAGAAGCCGGAATTGGAGGAAAGACCGGCGAGATCGAACATGGCGGTGGAGAAGCCGGCATATTCGAAATCGATCAGCCACAGGCGGCTGCCGTCATCGAGCAGATTGGCGGGCAGAAGGTCGTTGTGGCCGAACACGATGGGAAGCGGTATCTGTGCGGCTTCAAGCTCGTTCGCCATTTCCAGATAGGCCGGCACATGCTCCGCCATACGGCTCCCGCCCCCGATCAGCGTACGCGCGTAGTCGCGGATGACATGAAACGGCCAGAACATGAAGCCGGGACCCGAAACATGATGCGGCATCTTGCGGTGAAAACCGCGCACGATCTCGGCCACGCGCCCGATATTGGCGCGCACATCGGCCTCGCCAAAGGTTCTGGCGCGCAGATGACGGCAGATCATGACGCCGGGCCCGGCATGCTCCACGGCGGGCGCGAAGCCTGCCTCCTCAGCGGCGCGCGCCGTCATCAACTCGCGGTCGCGCAACACATGATGGAACGGGTAATCTTCCCCGAAGCGGACCACATGCCCGCCGGCCTCGTCGGTGACCAGCCAGCTCTCGTTGCTGATACCGCCCATCAGCGGCTCGATGGCGATGGAGCCTTTCCAGATGGGCAAACCCGCAATCTGCCCGGATCGCGCGGCCGTGATTTTCCGGACCATCACCATATTTCCTCCCGCAACCTTCGGCTGCCTTGTTTTGTCGAAGGATCGGATCGAAAAGACACGAAGTCAACAGGAAATTGTGTATTTTTGACCGAATGCGATCAGTTATTTTCAAGTATCGGTCAATATGCGTAAAATTCGGTCAGACTCACGAGGCTCAGCAAGATGGACTACTCTCCCCGCCACGGCCGCATCCTCACGCTTCTGGGCGAGGAGGGCACCATCGGCGTCAGCGAACTCGCCCAGCGTCTCGACGTCTCCGTCGAGACCGTGCGGCGCGACATCAAGGCGCTCGCCGGACGCGGCGACATCGTGCGCATGCACGGTGCGATCGGCCTGCCCTCGGCGGTCAGCGAAGCGCCGTTCGAGCGGCGCATGCGCGAGAACCGGCAGGCCAAGGAAGCCATTGCCCGGCTTGCCGCCTCAACCATCCGCGACGGCGAATCGATCATGCTCGACACCGGCACCACGACCAGCATCCTTGCCCGCGCCCTGCTCGACCACCGGCGGCTGACCGTGGTGACCAATTCGTCCGACATAGCCCGCACGCTGGCAACCGTGAACGGCAACAAGGTCTACATGGCGGGCGGCGAATTGCGCAGCGACAGCGGCGCCGCGCTCGGTTTCTCGGCAATCGAGTTCGTCAACCGCTTCAGCGTCGATCACGCCATCATCTCGGCCGGCGCGGTCAACGCCGTCACCGGCGTGATGGATTACGATCTCGAGGAAGCCCAGTTCGGGCAGGCGGTGCTGGCGCGCGGGCGGCGGCGGGTCGTCGTCACCGACGCCTCCAAGTTCGGCCAGAAGGGACTGGTTCGGGTCTGCGCGCTGTCGGACTTCGGCGAAATGATCGTCAACCGCGCACCGCCGGACGATCTGGCCGAAGCGCTGAACCGCGCGGAAGTCGCCGTCAAGGTCTGCGCCTGAAACGGAAGGATGAAACTGTATCAGGATTTTCCCGGTTCCGGCAGGCACGGTCATCCCGTAGCGTCTCCCCCGACATATGCATGGGGCAAATCATGCGAAAATTCCTTGCGATCTGTCTCGCACTCGCAATCGGCCTTGCCGCCGCCCCCCTTGCCGCCGCCCCCCTTGCCGCCTCGGAACGATCCATGCAGGAAATCGAACTTTTCAGCGCCGCCGCCGGCAATGATGCGGCCCGCATCCGCAAGCTGCTGGCCAACGGGCTGGACATCGAGGCGAGGGACGACGCGGGACGCAGCGCCCTTCTGGCCGCCACCCGCGCCAACGCCATCGACGCCGCCCGCGCCCTCATCGAGGCGGGCGCCGACGTCAATGCCAAGGACGCCATCGAGGACAGCCCCTATCTCTATGCCGGGGCACGCGGCCATCTGGAAATCCTGAAACTGACGCTGGCGCATGGCGCGGACCTGAAAAGCACAAACCGTTATGGCGGAACGGCCCTGATCCCGGCTGCCGAGCGCGGCCATGTCGAAACCGTTCGCACGCTGATCGAGGCCGGCGTCGATGTCGATCACGTCAACAGGCTGGGCTGGACCGCGCTGCTGGAAGCGATCATCCTCGGCAATGGCGGGCCGCGCCACCGCGAGATCGTCGGCCTGCTGATCGAGGCTGGTGCCGACGTCAATCTGGCCGACGCGAACGGGGTGACGCCGCTTCAGCATGCCCGCAGCGCCGGCTATGCGGAAATCACGGAGGCGCTCACAGCGGCCGGCGCACGCTGACGCCGGATTGGCGCAATGCCGCTGGTGAATGCAAGCGCCCCCACACGGATTCCCCTTTGCGACACGATGCACTAACCTTGCCGTCGACATGATCACGGAGCGCACAATGACCTCGAAGCTTGAGCATATGATCGACCAGGGCGCGGGGCGCGAGCCCGCCGATCTGGTGCTCAGGGGCGGCCGCTTCCTCGACCTCGTGACCGGCGAACTGGTTTCGGGCGATATCGCCATCTGTGGCGAGCGCATCGTCGGCACCTGCGCCGACTACAGGGGAACGAAGGAAATCGACATTTCAGGCCGCGTCGTCGTGCCCGGCTTCATCGACACCCATCTGCATATCGAATCCTCGCTCGTCACCCCGCACGAGTTCGACCGCTGCGTCCTGCCGCGCGGCGTGACCACGGCGATCTGCGATCCGCACGAGATCGCCAATGTGCTGGGTCTGGACGGCATCACCTACTTCCTCGACAGCGTGGCCGAAACGGTCATGGACATCCGCGTGCAGCTTTCGAGCTGCGTGCCGGCGACGCATCTGGAAACCTCCGGCGCGGAACTCACCGTTCACGACCTTTTGCCGCTGGCCGACCACCCCAGCGTGATCGGACTTGCCGAATTCATGAACTTCCCCGGCGTCCTGGCGAAAGACCCGGAATGCATGGCCAAGCTCGAAGCCTTTCAGGGCCGCCACATAGACGGACATGCGCCGCTGGTGCGCGGCTACGACCTCAATGGCTATCTCGCCGCCGGGATCCGCACCGATCATGAAACGACCACCGCCGGGGAGGCGATGGAGAAACTGCGCAAGGGCATGCATGTTCTGGTGCGCGAAGGCTCGGTGTCGAAGGATCTTGCGGCCCTGATGCCGATCATCACCGAGCGCAACTCGCCCTTCATCGCTCTGTGCACCGACGATCGGAACCCGCTCGACATTGCCGACCAGGGCCATCTCGACCACATGATCCGCACCGCCATCGCCGCAGGCGTGGAGCCGCTGGCCATCTACCGCGCCGCCTCCATCTCGGCCGCCCGCGCCTTCGGACTCAGGGACCGCGGTCTGGTCGCGCCGGGCTGGCGCGCCGACCTCGTGGTGCTCGACAGCCTGGAAGACTGCCGCGCCGGAATGGTGCTGTCGGCGGGGCGCATCGTCAGCGACGACCTGTTTGCCGCCCGCAGGCCCGTCGCGCCCGTTGGCCGTCACAGCGTCAAAGCGCGGCGCGTCGCCGCCACCGATTTCCGGGCCCGTTCCAACAGCGGCCGCACGCGCACCATCGGCATCGTTCCCGGCAAGATCATCACCCGCGATCTCGAGTTCGACCTGCCAGTCGGCGAAAACGGCGTCGAGATCGACCTTGCCAACGATGTCGTCAAGGTCGCGGTGGTCGAGCGGCACGGCAGAAGCGGCAACATCGCCACCGGCTTCGTGCACGGCTTCGGCCTCCGCTCCGGCGCCATCGCCTCCACGGTCAGCCATGACAGCCACAATATCTGCATCGTCGGCTGCTCGGACGAAGACATGGCGCTGGCCGCCAACCGCCTCGGAGAGATCGAGGGCGGCTTCGTTGTCGTACAGGATGGCAAGGTCATGGCCGAACTGGCCCTGCCCGTTGCCGGGCTGATGAGCCTTGCCAGCTACGAGACGGTGCGCGACGAACTGAAGACGCTGCGCGCCGCGGCCTTCGCGCTGGGTTCCACGCTGGAGGAACCGTTCCTGCAACTGGCCTTCATCGCGCTGCCGGTCATCCCGCATCTCAAGATCACCGACAAGGGGCTTGTCGATGTCGACCGCTTCGAGCTGATCGGCACCTGATCGACACTCAGTCCGGGGCGTCCACCTGCCCGACGATCCAGCGGTAGAGCTCGTTGGCGACGGGGTGGTCCAGTTTCCCGTTGGGCATGACGAAGTGATAGCCGTTCTCGGTCGGCAGCGGCACGTCGAGCACGACCTGCAACTGCCCGGCCTTCAGTTCCGGCCCGATGAGGTAGAGCGGCAGCAGCGCCACGCCGAGGCCGGCGGTCGCCGCCTGTATCATCATGGTGAACTGGTCGAACCGATGCCCCTGAAAGGACGATGCCGCTTCGACACCGGTCTGGCGGAACCAGTCGGCCCATGCTTTCGGCCGCGTGGCAAGATGCAGCAACGGGAGTGACGCCAGATCGCCCGGCCCTTCGACGGCAAGCCCGCCGGACAGCGCCGGGCTTGCCACCGGCACGATCACTTCCTGGCAGATGTAGCGGCAGGTGGCGTTGGCCCAGATCGGCTGGCCATAGTGGATCGCCGCATCGAAGCCCTGCTCCTCAAGATCGAACGGCTCCGAACGGGAGGCGATGTCGAGCGCGACCCCGGAATGGGCCTGCAGGAAACCCGGCAGATGCGGGATCAGCCAGCGCGTGCCGAAGGTCGGCAGGGTGGCGAGGCGCAGCAGCGAGGCTTTCGAGCCGGCCATGGCGCGCAGCATGGCTGCCTCGCCCTGCTCCAGCAGCTTGCGCGCATCGGGCAGGAACCTGCGGCCGGCTTCCGAAAGCACCACGCGCTGGCGCACCCGCTCGAACAACGGCACGCCGAGCTGGGCCTCCAGATCCCTGATCTGACGGCTGACGGTGCTCTGGGTCAGGTTGAGCTCGCGCCCGGCCTGAGTGACGCTGCCATGGCGCGCGGCGCTTTCGAAAGCCTGCAGCCTGCCAAGGTCGGGAATCAGGGCGCGCGACAGGGTCATGCAGGCTCCGCATCATGTCAGATGGATTCAATGTAATTCATGGCTTTTGTTTTGCGATATAGCACCGGATGCGCATCAAGTCGCCTGCCTTCGCAAAGATCGGAAAGCCTGTGCCAGCCAATTCCTTCATGTCCGGCGATGCCGCCAGCGCCACCCTCCCGGCAGCTTCGGCAGGCAGACACGAGACCGGCCGCAGCAACCGGCATATCCGTGACCGCCATGGGCGCAGGGATCTGAAACGGATGGCGGCACAATTCAGGCAGGCGGCCCCGGCCGGAACCATCGGCGCAGTGCGGTCCTGACGGACCGGAACGACGCCCCACGAACGAAACGAAAAGGTGCATATCATGACTCTTTCTCAGGAAACCTCGGCTCTTCTCTGCGGACTTGGAGTTTTGCCGGCTTCGGTTTCGGGCGGAACGCTTGTGGTGCGCAGCCCTGTGACGGGTGAGGAGCTTGCACGGGTTGGCGAGGTTTCGGG
>NZ_SNZF01000027.1 GCF_004363725.1 Aquamicrobium defluvii
CCCTGCAATCAACCAGCAGGGGTGGGTTCAAACATGGGTCACTTCTCAATGGAAAAATCCCTCAATCCCGGGTCAGCTCTCAGCGGAAATCAACAGCGTGGCACCACCTTGATGCGCACGCCTTCGTCTGTGGTCATGTAGACAGTGAAAGCGCGCAGCGCGTCGAGCAGGTACTGCGGCCGCAGCAGGCCCGCCGCCATGACCTCCTGCTGCACCAGTTCCGTGCCCGGCGCCTTGCCAAGCTCGCCGCACACCTCGTCCATGGCAGCGCGCGTCTGCTCGATGCCGACCGGCTTGACCGAGCGCCAAGGGAGGAAGTCGTCTGGCCGGGCGGTGACCGAGCCGACGCGGGCGTCGTAGTAGTCGGTGGCGACGAGCAGGTGGTTCGTCCAGAACAGCCGCTCAGCGCCCTCGTTCTTTTCGGGCACGCGGCGGTTGGCGTACCGGCGCATCTGGTCGATGGCGGTGGCGATGGGGTCGGTGACGGCCGGGCTCTTGGCCTCGATCACCACCAGCGGCAGGCCGTTAACGAACAGCACGATGTCCGGCACGATGAACCCGCGGTCGCCGACAGCGCCGGGCGGGTCCACGCGGAACTGGTTGACCGCGACGAATTCGTTCTCGTCGTCCGGCTCGAACCCGATGAAGCGCACGCGGCGTTCGTGCTCTCCATCGGGGCCAGAGACATTGACGCCGCGCACGATCTTGTCGTGCAGCTCCTCGTTGATCGCGATGAAGTCCCGCGAGGTTGGCCGCTCGAGCTGCGAGATCGCCTGGCTGATGCGGCGCTCGTCCAGCCACTCGGACCCGTCGTCTTTGCGGTTCAGGCGGCGCAGCGCAGACTCGAGCCGGTCACGTAGCACTGTCCGCTGGAAGGTGTCGCGGCCGAGCAGGTGGTAGTCCTTGCGGCCAGTGCTCGGGTCTTCGTCGGCACCCTCGACATGGGTCCAGCCCATAACCCCCAGCTGGCGCAGGAGGGGGCGTTCAACAACATTCAGTTCGTCCAGACGGTCCTGCTGGCTCATTCGGCAGCCTCACGAATGGCCACCACAGGCTTGCGGCCGGTGAGGAGGTCATCGCGCAGA
The DNA here is from genome assembly GCF_004363725.1 of Aquamicrobium defluvii. Classification (GTDB taxonomy): domain Bacteria; phylum Pseudomonadota; class Alphaproteobacteria; order Rhizobiales; family Rhizobiaceae; genus Mesorhizobium; species Mesorhizobium defluvii. Next base: position 1,086 of record NZ_SNZF01000027.1, read on the forward strand.
CCTTCGCGAAGTGACGAAAGCTTGGCGCGCTCGCGGCGGTGGTCTTCGATGGCCGCAGCGACGCCGTTCACGCGGTCAATGATCGCTCGCTGTTCGTCCAATGTGTCCGGCACGGCGATCAGCGCGCGCCGGAGATTCGTGGGATTGATGTTCACCTGCTGGACGCCGGGCGTTGCGAACTGCCGGATGGCGCGCTGGACCGGCGCCCAATTCAGCCAGAGATGAAGGAACTCGGGCAGCAGGGAATCGCCGCAATGCAGCCGAACCAGGTAGGATGCAAAGGCTGGGCCGGGCTCGTCGCTTCGCCAAATGGCCGCCTTGCCCACATGCTCCCAGCTGTTCGTGCGGTTGAACAGGACATCATTGCGTTGCAGCCGGAAGCGGTCGACGGCATGGGCGGGAGCGTATTTCAGATCTGAGAGATCGAACTCGCCGTCCTGGATGTTATTCATCCGAAGGACGGGGGTCCCGGCGCTGCTGTCGCCCAAGGAAAGGTTGGTGCCGTATTCGGCTCCGACGACGAAGCGCCCGAGGTTCGCGACCATCCACGATGCGGGCCGGGAGCCGACGCTCGTCTCAACAAGGTCAGAGGGCTTGCGAGGTGAACCGTCGTCCGAGAGACCGCGCGTCAACAGGTCGTCTATGGTGCCGACGTGGATGGCGCGCAGCTTCTCAAGAACCATATCGGTTTCGAGGATCGCATCGTCGATAGCGTCAAGTACCGCAGCAATCTTCGCCCGCTCTGGAGGCGCGTAGCCAACGATTGAGATTCCCTCAACGTCACTGTTTTTCAGGTTATTGATCGCGCTTCCAGAAAGAATGATGTCGATGCTTCGCCGAAACTGTTCGCCTTGGAAAACATGCCGCAGAAAGGCGGCGTCACTCTCAATTTTTGGATGGAACACTGAGCAGAAGGCTCCCACTGTTAGTGGGGCACCGTACTCGCCGTTGTAACGAGCCGCCTTGCCGACAAGCGCTTTCGATCCGTTTGACATGCAAACGACAAGGTCGCCTTCTTGAACAACCTGAGCAGGTTTGACCAAATAGCTAGGTACAATCTGGATAGAGCCGAAATCTAGCTGACCTTCTTGAATATTCGTGGAACGAAGGAGAACCGTTCGATCTGGCCCGACGTCCTCTTGAAGATGCTCCGGACGATACGAGACACCTCTGACCCCATCCGCCAAGTTCCCAACTTTGATCGTGGACTCTTCACGCATATCCGAGCTCCACTAGGAAGCTGTCGAGGCGCGTGGTCGCGTCCGACCTTCGCCCCTCGATCCTTTTGAGGCTGACACGGTACTTGTCCCAGAGCCGCTCTAGGTCCCCAACGAGCGCGCCGACACGGCGGACGCGGGCGCGTTCGAGCCGGTCGAGCAGCCGCTCGCGGTCGATGTCGAGCACCAGTTCGCGGCAATCGTCGTCGTCCAGTTCGGCCCGTGCGGCCGTTAGCCGCTCGACGAACGCCGCCTTGAGCCGCCGCAGCGTGGCGCGCGCCTCCTTCAGCTCCTCCTTGATCGCCTCATAGGGGGTGAGCACGGCGTCGATGGTCACAGCCTCCTCGACCAGCGGCGCTAGGCGGCGCTCGATGGCTGCCAATTCGGCCTCGAACTCCTGCACATCCATGCCCTGCGCGCGCATCCAGTCGATGGAGCCCTTGGAGGGTTTGCCGGTGCCTGTGGTTTTCACAAGCTCCTTCCGGCGCTTGTCGTCATCCTTCATTTCGGCGCGCAGTTCCTTGCGCCGCTTTTCCAGTTCCTTGGCGAGGTTGCTGCCTTCCTCGGCCCCGTCCAGCCAGTCCTCGGCGCCCTCGACCCCGTCGCCCGTCTCCCAGGCTTCCTTCTCGGCCTTGACCCGCTCCACCTCGGCCTGCGCGGCGGACAGTTCGGTGACGTAGTCCGCCATGCGATGGCGCACGAAGGGATGTGCGAGTAGCTCCTCCAGCGTGACCTTCACGGTCTTCTTGGCGTCGCTGTCTTCGTCGTCGTCCGCGTCCTCGTCCTCCAGCGCCGAGCGCAGTGTCTCGACCCAGCCGTCGACCAGTTCGGCGAACCCGTTCTCGACGATGACGCGCAGCTCGTAGCGGATTTCATCCCACCAGCCCGCGATGGAGCCCATCAGCGCATAGCGATCGAGGCAGCCGACCGGCAGCATGGCGGGCTCAAAGCTGTCGAGCATCTCGCGGCGCAGCGGCATCAGGCGCTTGCTTTCGGGAAGCTCGGCCAACCCGGTCCGTGCCGACGACCACCAGGTATCGAAGGCCGCGACCATCTCACCTTGCCGCGTTGCAACGCCGGGGTTTGACTCGACCTGGGCCCTGATATCGGCACGCTTCTCGACGGCATTAGCGAACTCGGCGTAGTCGGCATCGCGGTCGACGAACGGCGTGTCGACGTCGAAGCCCTGTGCCTGCGCATGCGGGCGGATACTCTCGATTTCCCGCTTCGACACGCCGCCATGGAGGTGGGCGCGGACATCGTGGGGCTCGGGCGGCGGGCTGCTGTCGGCATAGCGCCGGATGTTCAGGTTGCCGGCTTCGTCATTGATGATGGCAGTTTTTTCGATGACCGTCGCGAAGCCGGGCACGTCAGTGAACGCGTCGTAGGCGCTGACGATCTTCTCGATGTGCTCCGGGTCGATGAAGTTCTGCGCGCGCCCCTCGCGATACTCGCGGTCCGCGTTGATGAAGAGCACCTTTCCCTTGCGCGCTTCCGGCTTCCCGTCCGGGTGGCGCATCACAAGGATGCAGGCCGGAATGCCGGTTCCGTAGAAGAGGTTCTGCGGCAGGCCGATCACGGCCTCGATGCAGTCCTCTTCGAGCAGAGCGAGCCGGATTTTCTTCTCTTCGCCGCCACGGAACAGCACGCCGTGCGGCATCACCACAGCCATTTTCCCGGTCTGCTTCAGGCTAGCCAGCATGTGCTGGGCGAACATCAGGTCGGCCTTCTTGCCCGTCGTGGGACACCAGCCGAAGCGGAAGCGGTCACCGAACTGAATCCCGCGCTTGCTGTAGTTCTGACTGAAGGGCGGATTGGCGATCACCCGGTCGAACCGCATGAGGCGGCCGTCCTCGATATGCTTCGGATCGACGAGCGTGTCGCCGTTCCGAATGTCGGCGTCGGGAATGCCATGGAGGAGGAGATTCATCCGGCAGATGGCCCAGACCGCGCCGTTGTCCTCTTGGCCATACAGACTCAGCCGCCGGCCGTCATGCTGGAGGGCGTACTCGTAACCCTGGTTCAGCATGCCGCCGCTGCCACAGGTGGGGTCGTAGAGCGATGTGCCGCCCTGCGGATCAAGGATGCGGACCATCAGCTGCACCACGCCGCGCGGCGTATAGAACTCGCCGGCCTTCTTGCCGGCGGAGTCCGCGAACTCGCTGATAAGGTATTCGTAGGCTGCGCCGAGGAGGTCGGGAAACTCGAAATCCTCGTCGAGCAGGCGATACTTGTTGAAGTGGCTGATGAGACGGCGAAGCCGCTCGTCGGGGATCTCCGACTCGCCAACCTTCCGGGCGAAATTGATGTGCCCCAGCACGCCCCTCAACGCGTTGTGGTTTTCGTTCTCGAGCCCCTCGAGGGCCTTGTTCAATTCATTGGCAACGTTGGCGTGGACGTCATTCAGGAGCCGGTCCCAGCGGGCGATCGGCGGCACGAAGAAGGTCTTGGTGTAGGACGACGGATGATCTGCGCGTTGCAGGGCTTCCTTTTCGGACCGTCCAAGCGCGCGCTGTTCCTTCAGAATCTTCTCGCGCTGCTGCTCGAACACGTCGGAGCATCGCCTTAGGAACAGTATTCCGAAAATGTACTCCTTGAACTCCGACGCATCCATCTTGCCGCGAAGGATGTCGGCGGCCGCGAACAGGTGGCGTTCAAGTTTTTCTAGAGTAAGCTTTGCCAATGTCGCCCCAGTTATAGAAGAAAGCGAGGATGTTAGAGAGCCGCGCTGATTATCCCCAAATCTCCTATCCGATTAACCGATCTAAGCAGGATAGAAAAGGACGGGCTAGTTGCCATCCTGCGATAAATCCTCTGCAACCCCTCGTGGTTCGCTCCACAGGAAGGCAAACGGTTCCAGCACTGCGGCAGGGGAATCTCCGGGGGCTGTTACACATCGAGAAACACTGAGATGTTGGGAGTTTCGTTCAAGGGGACGATAAACAGAGGAACCCGGAGAGCTAGGGCCGCACGATAGGCCGCAAGCACGGATTGCTCCTGATGTTCAGCTAGCTCCTCCGGCGATCTGCTCGGTCTGGACCTTCGATTATCCGACGCACGTCGAATCGCGATCTTTTCGACGTCATCAACCAAAACAACGAAGCGGGAAACATCGATCGCCGAAAAAACCGAAGGCAAAATTTCCACTAGGCCATTGGGAGTGTCTATGATGGTGTGACCGTCAAGAACGATCAATCCTTTTTCCGGCGCGTGTCTTTTGAAGCCAGATACCAGAAGGGCTTGATTGTCGTCGATATTTCCCTCGCGCAGGAGATCGTGGGCGGCAGGCTTGCCTTGGCGCTGTTTCCTTTCCTCTTTGATCAAATCACTCGCCCGCAAATGCTCAAAAACAAGTCTTCGTCGCGCATCTTCAAGAAGTGTCGACTTCCCGACGCCTGACAAACCCACCAAGGCGACAACCCTCCGCTTACTCATGCTTGAAATCCGAGGTCGATTTGCGAAAGTAGGCTATCTAGACAAGAGCGCGGTATACGAAAGATCGATTGAGGCGGATGCTCTGCGATAACCTTGCTCTCTTGAAGCTGCTTCAACCCCATAGCCGGATCAATATAGGCGGCGAGCAGGTAGTTGATGACTTTGACGGGCGATTCGGCAGATGCCCGCCACCGGTCGAGGTCTTTCTCGCTATAAACCGACCGCCCGCCTGTCATCTGGAGTAACTCCCGGGTGGATCGCGCAAGACGAACGTCCTCAAGTATTCCGATTGCAGTCATTGCCTGTGACGGTAACGACGATGATTTTCCTTTGTAGAAGAACAATATCGAACCTGGCGGGCCTAGGTTTGATGGTGCGCGACACAGGTACACCTTTCGGATTGTGTTGCCCGGTCGCCGCGGACCTCCTCCCAACCCAAGCGCTCCGAAGAGATCCAGCTGGTTCTGCTGCTTGAGATCCGGATAGAGGATGTCATGGTAGCCCTCCTTGATCGGGATACCGAACGCTGCGGTGTCCGCCACGATGGCGAAGCGCGGATAATTCAGCCGATGGGCATCAAAGTGATTGTCGCCATCAGTCGGCGAGGGTGCGCGCGCGCCCATACGTTTTTCATAGATCCTCTCACCGTCCTCCTTTGTTGCAGTATGGGTGAACCCGAAATACTCAAGAAGATCAATGAGGGAGGTCTGCCCCTCATACGTGGTGACATAGATGAGGTCATATTTGTTCCTTTGAGCGAACCAAAAGACCTTCTTCAAAAGCAACTCACCAAGCTTAAGGCCGCGTCGCTCCGGCCGAACCTTGAACGTGCAGATCTTCAGTATTTTGTTGGCTTTTTCAGTTGCGTCGGTGTCCGAGCCGGTCTCATCCTTTCTGACCAGAAGGCCGGCAATTCCGTCGTCTTCAATGATCCAGCAAAGGCGCCGCTGCTTCACACATTTTTCCGTCCACCATTGATCGAAACCGGGATAGTCCTCGCGCAGGCTGTCAAAGATGCTGTCCGTCAGAGGTATCGCATGAGCGGCGACCTCATCGATGAAACGCACTGGCGCTTCGATCGGCTCATAGGTCGTTCGAAGGAGCTGAACGGCGTCTGCTACATAGAGCACCCGGCGACCGAGTTCTGGAGAATGGCGCCTGGCCCGCTCGTGGAGGCCTCTGTCTTGGCTAACAAGAAAGTCCACGGCGCCGATGTGAAGCGTATGCAGCAGGGTCGCGTCGACTATATCATTGTGCTTCGGAAGAGGCCCGAATGCGTTCGAAAGCTCTGCAGCGGTCAAGCCTCGGACTTTTGATAGGGTTTGAAATTTACCAAGCTTACTGAGAGATATCGCTCGGCGGGCCGTATCCTTGTCGCGACCAACATCGTCGCGCGCCGCCTCGTGCACGAAAATATCGACCTTGTGCTTGGCGGCGAGGCTTGTAAGTGCGGAAAAGGCCGGCTCTACGGTTTTATTGTCTTCCAGATGAATAATTACATTCGTATCAATCAGATATGTTTGTGTGCTCATTCCGGAGCGCCTTTTGAAGGTCTGGCTTCGCGTAGAGGAAAGACTGCGGAGCCTTAAATCCAAATCGCTCCTTCAATTCAGGTAGGGTCAGTGGCCTCGTAAATCGGCGCGGTGTCGACAGTTTTAGTGCAAAGCCTTCTTCCAGGCCACTAAAGTACTCGTCGAAATCGGCTTTCTTGATCGATGCAGATCGGCCGTGCTTTTTCCAGAGGGCACAGAGTTCAAGGCGTTCAACGTTCTCAATTTTAATAGCGCCTACCAAAGCCATTTCTGGCGAAGTAGAATAAATATAGGCTGTCGCACCGGGAGCCAATGACAGTGGGAATCGCCTTCTTAGCTCAATGGTTTTTACACCATCGAATATCTTGCCCGAATAGTTCGGTTTTATGCTAATCACAACATCTCGTTGCGCCGGAAGAGCATCGCCGCGGTCGCCAAAAATTGGAAGAATATACTGATCGTCGTCGTCAACAGCTTCGCCAGTCTCAGTCCTGATACGAACTCCCAAGTTCGAGTGAACTGGAAATGCTGCATCGATACGTAAGCTGGCACCGAGGGCCTCAACATATCGCTGCAACGAGGATATCTGGACATCGCCCCGCTGCTCGATCTTGGAGATCGCAGCTTGGCCAACACCCAAACGTTTCGCCATCTCTAGCTGAGTTAAGCCTGCAGCGCATCTTAACGCCTTTAGCGATTGGCCCACAACACGCCCCGCATCGCCATCACCGACCAGGACAGCATCAACGATTTCGTGCTCAGCCGACATTGTTCGACACCGCCAGACTCCGAATCATACCATTAAATATTCCTCCTATGGAATACCACTAGTGAGGGTTCCCGCACAACTAGCGCGGCCACGATCGTATGCCTACTTGGTAGATTATATTGGTTTTGCCTTCGATTGGATGCGTTGAAAAACAGGTGTTAAGCGACTTGGGGACGCTGCCCCCTGGCGCGGCGCAAGGGACCGCTAACTCTCGACCGGGACGGTTTCCCCGGCCTTCCTCCACTTCGTTCCTCCGTTCTGTGCAGGCCGGGTGATCCCCCTCCATCCCGATCGCCCTTGCACCTTTCACCCCCGGTCTCGCCGACAGGCAAGGGTTCAGGAGCGCGCGCTTCGCGGCTCTGAACCCGCAACCCGAAGGATTAGAAACATGACCAGCACAGCCAACACCCCGCGCAATGTCATTTTCAATGGCGATTGCATCGACGTGATGCGATCGTTTGACCGGGCGTCAGTGGATTTCATCCTAACCGACCCGCCCTATGTGACCAACTTCCGAGACCGGCAGGGCCGCACCGTTGCCAATGACGACAACGGCCGCTGGCTTCGCCCGGCTTTCAACCAGATGCATCGCGTTTTGAAGGACGGCGGCTTTTGCGTCAGCTTCTATGGATGGAACAAAGTCGATCTATTCATGGACGCATGGAAGGCGGCAGGCTTCCGAGTTGTCGGCCATATTGTTTTCCGCAAGCGTTATGCGTCATCAACCCGCTTCCTTCGCTATCAGCACGAACAGGCTTATTTGCTGGCAAAGGGCAATCCGACCTTGCCCGCGCAGCCGATCCCTGACGTGCTGGACTTTCCTTACACCGGCAACCGGCTGCATCCGACGCAGAAGCCCGTCGAAGCCCTGACGCCGCTTATCGAGGCGTTCACGAAGCCCGGCGACTTGGTGCTGGACCCTTTCAGCGGCAGCGGTTCGACGTTGGCGGCCGCGCAGCAGACCGGGCGCAATTGGACCGGCATCGAACTGGACAACGCCCACTATCACACCGCCAGACAGCGCCTCTCGGAGCTGCAACGCCACCGGGAGGCCGCGTAACCCCTTTGCACCAGCGCCCGCCACAACATCGCGGGCGTCGCCACCCCCAACTCCATAGACAAGGATTTCACAATGCGCTGGATTGTTACTGTTGACCACCATGGCGGCTGCTTGGGCCTGGGCGAGGATGCGAACGGCCTTCCGGCACGCGGAAACCCGGAGCAGGCCGCAGCCCTTCCGATGGATTTCAGGCTTCACCTCGCAAGCGGCGAAGTTTTGTTCGAGGGCCGTTGCGGTGACATTGATGCCGATTGGTGGCACGGTTTCGAGCCGCTGAATTACCTATGGCATCCGTTTCGTTGCCGCCGCCTGTCATACCGCCGTGCACGAACTCAAGACGCTTGGCGCTCGCTTCGCCCATAAACCAATTGCATGGCCGCAAGTCGCCACCGCCGTCCCAACCGGGACGGCGGCTTTTGCGCGTTCATTCGACGTCGCTGTAGAAAAACACGCTCGCCGGGCAGCGCCCGGCTCGCAGGACCATGCAGGCATTGTCGGAAAGCATTGGGGCACTGATCGGGTTACGCGGACCAGTTATCTCGCAATGAGGGCTACCCCAGTAGCCGGACGTACCGAATGATCTTTGTGCGGGCAGCGCTTGCGCGCCCGAGATAGGGAGGAAGCGCCATGCTCAGCATCGATTGGCGTACTCCGGCGGCTTACAGGGACACCAGGAATCTGCCCGCCGCCGGTTTCGCATGGGAATATCTTCGTCGCAACAACGAGTATCGCCAGGAATACTGGGCGCTGGCGGCAAGTCAGCAGCCGGATTCCGGACACCTGGAGGCGTTCGTCGAGCGTTGGGGTGTGCGATTTCCCCAGCGATCCCGACGAGCCGCATGAACAGCAGAGCATCATATGGTCGCCAAAACTCCAGCCACAAGCAGTAAGGTTATCAGAGGTCGAGGCCGATGGAGCTCACGGCAGCCCTTTGTTCACGCTGGCACATCTTGATGGTCTGGAGCTTAGCCGAGCGACTGACGGCTGGCACGGCATATGGCGTTTAGATGGAGTAACGCACCAATTCTGGTTGCCTGATGCCTCGCCGGACACAGCAGCCAGCTACGCGGTGAATTTGCCGCTGGACAGCTTCCTGGAATTGCGTGTTCACGCGGCAAGAAGACTGTGGCGCTCTCTGACACGCCGCCCGCCGGGACCGGCCATCGGCACACTCCCAGACCAATTGCGCGAATGGCACATCCTGTCCTTGCGCGCGCTCGACGCGAAACTGCGCGGTGAGAGCTATCGCGCCATTGCCGAAGTCCTGCTCGGCTTCCAAGGGACGAAAGAAGATTTTGAGAACGACCCGCGCAAGAACAAGGCGCGCCGTCTGGTCAAGCATGGCATCAGGATGATGCGGGGCGGCTATCGTCTGCTGCTTCACTACCCGGTCAAGCCGGGCAAGTCCTGACACTGGGATCCCAGCATCACGCCTTGTTTGCAGCGGCCTGCTCGAGAATCCGTTTATAGCCTTCACGCGAAAGCCATTGTGCGCGTTCCAGGTGGCTTTGCCAGCAGCGGTAGGTTCGAAGCTCCTCGGCAGCAGGATCGCGGTGCAGAACGATCTGCGCCACTTCCTTCCAATCGGCATCTTCGGCCTTGGCATCGAGCAGCCGAAGGTAGGTGACAAAATGCTGCTCGTCATACGGCGTGATCTGATCGCCGGTCGGCGCGACGTCATCGACATCGGGATCGAGTTCAGTGGGTATTTTCATTTCACTCCCCATCCGAAGAAGAGCCTTGCGTGCGGTGCGCCCCCGCAACTGGCCCCTTTGACCTGGTGATCGGGGAGTTAGTAACCGTGTTGGACGGCCCCATGGCCTTTAGACGGGTAGCCCTGGACATACGCCATGGGCTCCCCGACCATAGGGTCAAGGAGTTTGGTGTCGTCACGGCCGACACCAACCGCCAACAGGGGTTACTAAGCCCCGGAACAGTGCGTCTGCTCCATCGGCATTCATAGCTGAACAGCACAGGATTGTCTTCGGCAATTCGATGGGGCAGCCATCTCGCCTCTGAAATCTCACGTCTTTTCCTTGCCGGCTCCGTCTTCCAGGGGGTGCCGCCAGCGCATGGTCGCAAATGCGGCACGCTACACGCCGCCGGTGCCTCGCCATGGTTCGCCACAGTCCGCCGTCCCCGCGACGGCCTGTCTGTCTGACCAACCGGAGGCATCCCATGACCCACGGCCGCAAAGCCGACCTGCCACCGCGCCTGCTTAGGACCCAGGAAGCTGCGCGTTTCCTCGGCATTTCGCTGCGCACCCTCGAGAAACACCGGACCTATGGAACTGGCCCCATCTATCGAAAGATCGGCGGGCGCGTCCTTTACACCCTGCACGATCTGGAGGCTTGGAGCGCAGTCGGCTCGCGTAAATCCACGCGCGACGAAAATGCCGGCACGGTCTTTCCGGCGCGTCCGCTCACACCTGCCGAGAGGGGTGAACTCTGAATGCTGCGCACCAACGATCATAAACCGTCGAGGCGCGATGCTGTCAGCGAACGCATTCACCTCGATCCATTCATCGTAGCCACTGGAGACGCCGCGCCGCGCGATCAGCGCGACCTGATGGAACGACCGTTCTTTTCCCTCGCCAAATCCCGGCGCATCAAACCCATTCTCTACAAGGCCGCCGATGTGGAAGTGCAGGTGCTCGGCATGCCTGAGCACGGCATGGCGACCATCTGGGATGCCGATGTTCTGATCTGGGCGGCGTCCCAGATCGTCGCAGCCGGGAACGCCGGCTTTCCCAACTCGCGCTTCTTTCGTTTCATGCCTTATCAGCTCCTGCGGGCGGTCGGCCGGTGCACCGGCAACCGTGACTATCTGCTGCTGAAGGCCGCACTTGCGCGGCTGCAATCGACAGTCATCGCCACCAACATCCGCAACGGCGCGCATTGGCGGCGGCGGCAATTCTCATGGATCAACGAATGGGAAGAGATGACGACGCGCACGGGCCGCGTCGAGGGCATGGAGTTCGTCCTGCCCGAATGGTTCTATCAGAGTGTCGTCGATCGTTCGCTGGTTCTGGCCATCGATCCTGCCTATTTCCGGCTGAAAGGCGGCATCGAGCGCTGGCTCTACCGCGTCGCCCGCAAGCATGCTGGACATCAGCCCGAGGGCTGGGCCTTCGAGTTTTCTCACCTACACCAAAAATCCGGCAGTCTCGCACGGCCGTCCGATTTCGCGCTTGATCTGCGCCGGATTGCAGCCCGCCAATCGCTGCCCGGTTATGGTCTCCGGATCGAGTGGCAGGACGGGCGAGAACTGCTGCGCTTTCTCCCTGAAAATCTATCCACAGGCACTGTGGATAACCCTGTGGAACCAATCGGGACATCAGGCGCACGCAGGATCGGGACATCAGGCGCAAATCGGCACCGACACTCTATAGAAGACTCTAACAATAAAACTAACTCTTCTTCTTTGATGCGCGCGCATCCGAGCCATGGTGCCGGTGCCACCTGCCGAGCTGCGCCATGATGCGCGCTCTCGACCTGTTCAGCGCCGCCGCCGGCGGCTGGTCGCTTGGTCTCCATCGCGCCGGCTTCGTCACCATCGCCGCCTGCGAGATCGTCGAATGGCGGCGCATCCTTTACGTAGAGAACAATCCCCATGTCCGCCTCTACGACGACATCCGTGGACTCACGGCAGCTCGCCTTGTTTCCGACCTTGGAATCCTCCCCGACATCATCGTCGGCAGCCCGCCATGCCAGGACATCTCCAGCGCAAACACCAGAGGCAAGGGGATCGAGGGCGAACGGTCGGGCCTCTACCTCGAAGCCGTCCGCCTTGTCGGAGACTGCCGGCCTCGCTGGTTTGCTTTTGAGAACAGCTCTAATCTCAGAACTCGCGGTGCTGACCGGGTGCTCGGCGAGTTGGAAGCGCTCGGCTACGCCACAGAACCGTGCGTGGTGGCTGCTTCGGATGTCGGTGCCAACCATATCCGCAAGCGGTCATGGCTCATCGGCTATGATCCCGAGCAGCTTGCCAACACCCATGGCCTCGGATGGGATGAAGGACGGCGCAGGCGGCGGAGCGGGATCGACATATCCCCTGCGGGCAATCCTGGCGACGCCGAGGAAATCGGATGCGGATCGGGGCGGCCGGGGCGACGTATTGAGCCAGCTTCAGGGCCATGCCAGCCGCCATGCGGGCATGATGCCGACGCCGGTCAAGCCGAACGGCGGGCGCAAGTTGAGCGCGCAGGAGATCGAGACAGGACGCCGGACGAACGGTGCGAAGGCGCAGATCGACACGCCGAACCTGCTGCGACACGCGGCGGAGATTCTGCCGACGCCCACAAAGCGCGACAGCCGCATGGACGGCTGGAGCCCGGCCTACGACCGCAGGAAATCCCCCACGATGGACGCAGTGATGGATGGCGCAATGACGGATCGCGCGCCGGACAAATGGGCGGGAGCGCGGGCGCTGGCCGTCATGCTGAAGAGCCATGGGCTGACTGGAACGGCGGCCTTGCCCATCACCTACGGCTGGATGATGGGCTTTCCGCCTGGGTGGCTGACACACGCATTGCACTCGGCTCTCGCAAAGGGACATCTGCGGCCAGCCTGATCGTCGAGGCGTTCGGCGACGCCGTTCTCCCGCAAATCCCCGAAGCCATCGGCCGCGCAATCCTGTGCACAGAAGCTGCCCTCGACGCGGTGCTCACCCGCACCGCCACCAATATTTCCGGAGAAGAACAATGATCCGGCGCACCTTTACCGGCGCGCGCGGACGCAATCTCGCGGATGCTCCACCCTTCACCACGCTGGTCGAACTGACGTTTCAGCGCAAGAAGATCGAGCACTGGATACGCTTCGGCCGCAAGAGCTATGAACAGATCATCGACCGCCGCCGCAGCGTCGTCGGCTTCGCGCCGGGCAGCGTCTTTGCCTTCGTGCGATGGGCGAAAGGCGAGCACGGCACTGTCGTTTCGCGCATCGACATTGTGCGGGCCATCGGTCGGGGCGAGCCGTTCCAGACATTGTCCTTCGTGAGCCCCGGCGGCGAAATCCTGTTGCGCCTCGATAGCTGGCCCAAGGTGCAGCGCGCGCTTGTCGCTATCGACGCTGTGGATGCGCTCGGCCTCGACCCGGCCGACGTCCCGCCGGATCACTGGCGGCACGTCCACAACCGTTTGACCGCCAATCTGGAACCGCACGCCTACACGCCCGAGCGACATGCCGCTTGGCTTAACCGCCGAAGGATTGACCCATGACGCGCCGCCGCACCCTTACGGTGACGGCGCTGGCGGTGATCGGCATCGCCGCCGCAAGCGCCGTCGAGACGCCGACGAAACTCATCTGGAACGCCACCGCCAGCGCGCCGGTCGGCTTCTACACGGTCGAGCCAGCCGACGCGCTCGACGTGCCGGAGCTGGTCGCCATCATGCCGCCCGAACCGCTCGCCAGCTTCATGGTCGAGCGCGGCTATATCGCGCGAGGCGTCCCGCTCTTGAAGCGCGTCTTGGGCCTGCCTGGACAGCGGGTTTGCCGCTTGCGATCCACGATCACGGTGAACGGGATCGAAATGGGCGAGGCGCTGGAGCGCGACAGCCTCGGCCGCGATCTGCCCGTCTGGAAGGGCTGCCACGTCATCGGAGACGACCAGATTTTCCTCATGAATTGGGAAGTCCGCGACAGCCTAGACGGCCGTTATTTCGGACCCATCCCCGCAACTTCCGTCATCGGCCGAGCGCTCTCGCTCTGGACCGATGAGGAAGGCGTTGGCCGATACGAGTGGCGCGCACCGACGCACTGAAAACCCACAGGCAGGAGATTTCCATGGCATATATCGGCCAGTTAATCCGCAGCGGCGATAGATGCGCCACATCATGGCATTATGCCGTCCTGATACTGGCCGGCGCGCTCTCGGTCTGCGCCGGATCGGGCCTCGCCGTCGCGCAACCCGCATCGGTAGAGCGCCCGGCCGCCGCCCATCCCTATGCGGCGCACATCGCCGAGGCGTCGCAGCGTTTCGGCATCCCCGAGCACTGGATTCGCGCCGTGCTGCGCGCCGAGAGCGCGGGCGACGTGCGCGCGGTCTCAATGGCCGGCGCGAGGGGATTGATGCAGGTAATGCCCGACACATGGGCGGGCCTGCGCGTCCGCCATGGCCTTGGGCGCGATCCCTATGATCCGCGCGACAACATCATGGCAGGCACCGCCTATCTGCGCGAGATGTTCGACCGCTACGGCAATGTCGGCGCGATGCTGGCCGCCTACAATGCCGGTCCCGGCCGCTACGATGAACACCGTGCGACGGGCCGACAGCTTCCCGCCGAAACGCGGGCCTATGTCGCCGCGCTCGCCCCGATCCTTGGCGGCGCGGCTCCATCGGATGCGCCGTTGCAACCACCAACACCACCGCCCGATTGGCGCGAGGCACCGCTATTCGTCATGCGCCCGGCCGACACGCGAGCGGCCGCCGCGCCGCCGTCCAAGGTGCAAACAGGCGACGGCCGCGCTGCCGTTCCGGCGCGCGACCCCGCCCGTGCGGAGCCGCAGGACGGCAGCATTTTCGTGGCGAGCGCCAGCGACGGGGGAACGCGATGAGGGCGGCGTTCCCGCGCTTGGCGGCGCTTGTTTCGGCATCCGGTCGGGCAGGTTTGCGCCCGGCTGGATTCCCCGCAGGAGGGGCAGAAAAGACAGAAAGGGCGGAGGGCAAGATTAAAGAAGACGGCACCATATCGGGCCGCTTCTGGAAATTATTGTTGTCTGCACACTGGTTAGGTGGCCGTTTCCGGCACCATGGTTTTGAGGGGCCGCGTGCCGCGATTTTGCGTAAAGCCTTGGCTTTGAGGGGTTTCGAGCGGCACCATAGGCGTAGGTCGGCCTGTTTTCGGCGGTTTTCGCTGGAGCAGCGCCCATGAGCGCCGACGACGAAAACCGCTTCCGACCGAAGCCCGGCCGCATCCGATCCGACACGCCGAGGGCGGGCAAGACCAAGAGCTTTTTCACGCAGGTCAGGAAGATCACCCGGCAGCATCAGGCGGCAGCCTCACGCGATCCTTCCATGCCGTCATCCGCCCGCCCGTCATCGCCGGGGCGGTCCCGCGCCATGGTCGCCAGCGGCAAGGGCGTGAAGCGCGGCCGGGGCGCGAGCTTCGTGCGCGCCCGCAATATCTCCGGCCATTGGCATCATCGCCAGCCGGGCAGCCGCCGCGTCATTGTCAAGCAGCGCAGCGTCAGGGCCGCATGGAAGGGCGGCCGTGCCCGCGCGCATCTGCGTTATGTCCAACGCGAAGGCACGTCACGCGACGGCGAGCGGGGCCGGCTGTATTCGGCGACCGAGGACCGCGCCGATGGCGACGCCTTCCTTGATCGCGGCAAGGACGACCGCCATCAGTTCAGGTTCATCGTCTCGCCAGAAGACGGCGCGGAGCTATCGGACCTCTCGGCCTATACCCGCGATTTCATGAAACAGGTGGAAGCCGACCTCGGCACGAAACTCGATTGGGTTGCGGTGAACCACTACAACACCGGCCATCCCCATGTGCATATCATCGTCAACGGCCGCGACGACACGGGCGGGGATCTGGTCATCAACGGTGACTATCTTTCCGCCGGCCTGCGCGAACGCGCCAGCGAGCTTGCCAGTCTCGAACTCGGCCCCGTGACCGAGATCGAGCAGACCCGCAAGCTGTCGGCCGAAATCGACCAAGACCGTTTCACCCGGATCGACCGCGCCATGGCCGAGGAAGCCGACGCCCGTTTCCTCGACCTTCGCCATGAACCGGCAGCGCCGAGGCGGCAGTTCGAGCGCACGTTGCGCCTGCGCCGTCTCGGCAAGCTGGAGAAGATGGGGCTGGCGACCGAACACGCGCCTGCCGTTTGGGAATTGAGCAAGGACATGGAGCCGGCCCTGCGCGAGTTGGGCGAGCGCGGCGACATTATCCGCACCATGCAGAAGGCGCTCGGCCCGCAGGGCGGCGAACGCGACCCCATGAGCTTTCAAATCCATGACGGAGCACCCGAGACGCCCATCGTCGGCCGCGTCGTGGACAAGCACCTGTCCGACGAGTTGGGCGAAGACCTGACCATAGTAGTGGACGGGATCGACGGGCGGACGCACCACATTGCCGGCATCGCGCCCGAGCGGTTGGAGGACGCCCGCATCGGCAGCGTCATCCAGATCGGCCCGGCCGAGGCGACGGCCCGGCCGTCCGACCGCACCATCACCGCCATCGCCGAGGACGGCATCTATCGGCCGAGCCGTCATCTGGAGCAGGCCAAGTTCGAGGGCCGCGTTCCCGGCGGCGGCTATGAGGGCTATGTCGATGCCCATGTCCGCCGGCTGGAGGCGCTGCGCCGCGCCGGGATCGTCGAGCGGATCGACGCAGATCAATGGAGCATCCCCGATGATCTGGTCAGCCGCGCCGCCGTCTATGACGCCGGCCGCGACCGGCAGGCCAGCGTTCGCGTCCTTTCCCCGGTCGATCTAGGCAAGCAGATCGGATCGGACGGCGCGACATGGCTGGACCGGCGACTGATCCACGCGGAAACCGCCGACCTTGCGTCGGCCGGCTTCGGCCAGCAGGTGAGCGAGGCGATGGAACAGCGCCGCGAGCATCATATCGAACAGGGCGATGCGACCCGAGCGCGGAACGGTCGCATATTCTACCGGCGCAGCCTTCTCGCCACCCTGCGCGAGCGCGAGGTTGCCCGCGTCGGTGCGGAGATGACCGAGAGCAAGGGGCTGCCGTTCCGCGCCGCCACGGACGGCGAGAACGTCAGCGGCAAGTTCACCGGCACCGTGCAGCTATCGAGCGGCAAGTTCGCCGTGGTCGAGCAATCCCACGAGTTTACCTTAGTCCCGTGGCGGCCGGTCATCGACCGCCAGCTCGGCCGCGAGGTCATGGGCGTCGTGCAGGGCGGGTCGGTGTCGTGGCAGTTAGGGAGGCAGAGGGAGTTGGGAATATAGCCCAATTTTATTCATCTGCATCTTGCGAGACCTGAAAGGCAGATAGGAGCTGAAAGATTATATTGCAAACGAACGGGGTCTATTTCTGCTTTCGTCTTATTTATTCCGAGATTTTCGAGCGCAAACAACGCCATAAAAGTCTGTGTTCGACAATGCCCAATAAAGTCAGTCGGTTAGCGCTCCGTCTGGAGCGCGTTTATGTGGCTCTCCACCTTAAATTAAGGCCCGCTACACCTTAAATTATGAGGACATTCCCATCGGGCGCCTCACAAGGATGCGCGAGCATGAACGCGCCCAAACAAGGATGTTTAGAGAAACAGCTATTATATGAGGAAAGGTCGGGTTTAGCGGGGCCAGACCATGAGGCGGAGGAAAAAGAAAAACTATCTTCCTGTCTCTGAAGCGATCAGGTCAGGAAGGGTTCCCATGGCGAGTTTGGTGCATTTGCTTGCCGCGGCAGATCACATGAATTTTCGCCACGCAGCGAAAGCGCTTGGCGTGGCACAGTCCAGCGTAAGCGCCCGCGTGAAAGCGCTGGAGGAAGACCTTGGGATCCTGCTGTTCGAGCGTAACACGCGCGGTATCAGATTGACCGAGGCCGGGCGCAACTTCGTCGAACAAGTGGCAGACGGTCTTGATCAACTCGACCATGCGGTGAAGACGGTAAGTATGGCGGCAGTAGGCGAGCATGGTCGCCTGCGTATTGGCATCCATGCTTTGATTCCAGGCAGCTTTCTCGCCGAACTGATCGCGAATTACCGTGAGAGCCATCCCGGTATCAATGTCGAGATTACAGAAGGTACCGCTCGTGATGCATTGATGCGGATACGCGCCGACCAGCTAGACGTAGCGTTTATGGTAGGAGAGCCGGAGCTGCCCGACTGCCACACACGTCTGACATGGAGTGAGCCGCTGGTGGCCGTTCTGCCCCAGATGCATCGCCTTGCGGGGAAGTCAAAAATTACTTGGGCGGATTTGTCCAACGAGACATTCCTTGTCCGATATGGTGGCACCGGTCCACAGATCCATGATCATATCGTCTTGCGTCTCACTGGCCGCTCGTTCAGGCCGTTGATCCAGCGATTTAATGTCGAACGCGGCACACTGCTGTCTATGGTTGGCCAGGGCTTTGGCATTACCATCGTCGGCGCGGCCACGGCACTGTACCCGGCGACTGACGTGGTTTTCCCGCCTTTCGCCGATGAGCCAGATCCGGTTCCGTTCTCGGCCGTTTGGTCGCCGTTCAACCGTAGTACAGCGCTAAATAACTTGCTTGACCTTGCGAACGATATGAGAACTTCCGTGAATCGTCCGGGCAGATGAGGATAGAGGCACCCCATCCCATTCGCCGCCGATAGTATCCGGCAGCCCTCCGGCAGCCTCTTTCCTGTTGACCGTCGCGATGTTGCCTACTCTCTGATCGGCTCCGTCTCTTTTGCCGACTGGAGCTTGCATTGCGCGGAGGCAGAATCCTTTGGGGACAGATCGCCATAGTCTTCGTCATCGTTCTGGTGATGACGTGGGCGGCGACGCAATGGACGGCGTTCCGCCTCGGCTTCCAGCCGCAGCTTGGAGCACCATGGTTCGAGCTGGCGGGCCTGCCGGTCTATTATCCGCCCGCCTTCTTCTGGTGGTGGTTTTCCTTCGATGCCTATGCGCCCACGATCTTCGTCGAGGGCGGCATCATTGCCACGTCGGGGGGCTTCCTCGCCATCGCCGCCGCCATCCTCATGTCGATCATCCGGGCGCGGGAGACGCGCAACGTCGCCACCTACGGATCGGCGCGATGGGCGGAAGACGAGGAAATCCGCGCCGCAGGACTGCTTGGCCCCGATGGCGTCCTGCTCGGCCGATACGACCGGGACTATCTGCGCCATGACGGTCCCGAGCATGTCCTATGCTTCGCCCCGACGCGCAGCGGCAAAGGTGTCGGGCTGGTGGTGCCGACGCTGCTGACATGGCCGGCATCCGCCATCGTTCACGACATAAAAGGCGAGAACTGGACGCTGACAGCGGGCTTCCGCGCGAAGCATGGCCGCGTGCTGCTGTTCGATCCGACCAACGCCAGATCGTCGGCCTACAACCCGCTGCTGGAGGTCCGGCAAGGGGAATGGGAAGTCCGCGACGTGCAGAACATCGCGGATATTCTGGTCGATCCCGAAGGCAGCTTGGACAAAAGGAACCATTGGGAAAAGACCAGCCATAGCTTGCTGGTCGGCGCGATCCTGCATGTTCTCTATGCGGAGAAGGACAAGACGCTGGCGGGCGTCGCCAACTTCCTGTCCGATCCCCGCCGCCCGGTCGAGGCGACCTTGCGCGCCATGATGGATACGCCGCATCTCGGCGAAGCAGGCGTTCATCCCGTCATCGCGTCGTCGGCCCGCGAACTGTTGAACAAATCCGAGAACGAACGGTCGGGCGTGTTGAGCACCGCCATGTCGTTTCTCGGCCTCTACCGCGATCCCGTGGTGGCGCGGGTGACGGAGCGATGCGACTGGCGCATTGCCGATCTGGTCGGCAGCCGCCAGCCCGTCACGCTCTATCTGGTCGTGCCGCCGTCCGACATAAACCGCACCAAGCCGCTCATTCGATTGATCCTCAATCAGATCGGCAGGCGATTGACCGAGGAACTGACCAGCTCGGGCGCGCGCCATCGGCTGCTGCTCATGCTGGACGAGTTTCCCGCGCTCGGCAGATTGGATTTTTTCGAGTCCGCCTTAGCCTTTATGGCGGGCTACGGCCTCAAGGGCTTCCTGATCGCGCAGAGCCTCAACCAGATCGAGCGCGCCTATGGGCCAAACAACGCGATCCTCGACAACTGCCATGTGCGCGTCAGCTTCGCCACGAACGACGAAAGGACGGCTAAGCGCGTTTCAGACGCATTAGGCACCGCGACCGAGCTGCGCGATTCCACCAATTACGCCGGGCACCGCCTAGCCCCGTGGTTAGGTCACTTGATGGTGTCGCGGCAGGAGACGGCGCGGCCGCTGCTCACGCCGGGCGAAATCATGCAGCTTCCGCCCACCGATGAAATCGTGATGGTCGCGGGCACGCCGCCGATCCGCGCCACCAAGGCCCGCTATTTCGAGGACGCGCGGTTTCAGGAACGCATTCTGACCCCGCCTGATCTTTCCACCGCATCGCTGGCGCCCAGCCCATCGTCCGATGACTGGTCGAGCCGGATCGTCGCGGCGGACATCCTTTCGGCGACGAACGCCGGAGACGAGGTCGAGGGCGATCCGGCCAATGCCGGCATCCGCCGCGAGCCGGAGTTGCCAAGCCAGGAGGAAATCGGCGCCCCACCGCCATCGCCCGAACAGGAATTCGAGTTTCTGAACGACGAGCCGGACGTTGACGCGGCCAAGGCCCGCACTATCCGCCAGCGCATGAGGATGGTGGCGCGGCAGGTGGCGTTGAACCCCGATGACGGAATCGACCTTTGAGGAGACGCCCATGGCAACCAGAACCCGCCTGAATATCTATTTCGACCCCGCGCTCATTCCGCAGATCGAGGCGATGGCGCTGCGCCGCTCGGTGGCCCTGCGCCGCAATGTCTCAAAATCCGCCATCGTGGAGGCGGCGGTCATGTCCTACCTGTCCGGCGATGCCGACGACCAGCTTGAAGCTGCCATGTCTCGCCGCCTGGACAAGCTCGGCCGCCAGATCGACACGCTCGACCGGGATCTCGCCGTTCTCGGCGAGACGGTCGCGCAGTTCATCCATTACTGGATGACGATTACACCGCCTTTACCGGATGCAGCGAGACAATCAGCCCGCGCCAAAGCAGCAGAGCGGTTCGAGGGCTTCATGCAAAATCTTGGCCGGCGTCTGGCGACAGGAGACAGATTCCTCAAGGAACTGTCGCGGGATGTATCCGGAGATGAGGCCCTTGGTTTAGCGGCAGAGCCTCAGACCATTGAACGCGGCACATGAGGCGGATATGCTTGATCGAAGCAGAAGGAGATTTATGCGCAGAGGTTTCTAGTGAGCCGCATTGAGCGGCGTCGTTCGGCACGATGGTTCGCCGACCCTCTTCGCATGTCTTTTCTGCAGGAATATCATGACACAAAATGACGTTATTATCCGGCCATTCAATTTGGCATCGGACACAAGAACGCTGTCAGCCATATGGCTCGAGGCGTCCCTCATCGCGCATCCCTTCATCGGCAGGCAGCGCCTGCTTGAACAGCGTCTGCTGATCGAAGACAAATATCTACCTGGTTCCGAGACCTGGGTTGCCTGCCAAGGGAACAAGTCGCTCGGTTTCATCAGCCTCCTCGACAAATTCATCGGCGGCATTTTCGTTGAACCCGGACAACAGGGAAAGGGCGTCGGACGCCAGCTGATCTCCTATGTGCTGGAAAGGAAAGGGGAACTCTCGCTCGAAGTTTATACGCAGAACGAACAGGCCGTCCGCTTCTATACGAGCCTTGGTTTCAGAGAAGTCTCACGTCGTCCTTACGATGATGAGGGCATGCCGTTCGAGAACGCGCGATTGACGCTGAGCACATGAACTTTGGAGAGGGCGGGCTAACTCCCCGCCCTCTCACCAATGATTGCGATCTCGCTCGCTACCACGTCTGCCAGCTCATCTATCGGCTTCTCGCCTTGCAGTCTGAGAACCGGAGCCGTTTGCTGGCCAAGCCAGCGTTCATGTTGAGCGAGGTTCCGTCCAGTGAACTGCGGGTCATCGTAGCCTGATGCCCATGTCCGAAACGCCACATGCGCTTCGTGCATGTCCCCACCGGGAAGGATGCGCTCACCGTGGCGCGCCGCCTCGCGCTGGTCGAGACGTTGCAGTCTGATGGCGGTAGGCGTGTAGAGAAAGACAATCAGATCAACGTCACGGATCAGGGCCTCACCCCATCCGATGAAGGAACCGGTCAATATCCATCCTTGGGGCGCAGCTTGCTGTTCCGCAATCAGCTTCACGCGCTCCTCGGGCGGTCGTTTGACGCTGAAAGGCGGGTCCGTCGGCATCCAATAGAAGTCATCGACATCGATATGCGGAATGTCGAACCGTTTTGTCAGCGCCGCGCCGAGCGTCGAAACGCCCGAACAGGACGCTCCCGTTATGTATATTTTCGGCCTGCCGTGCATTCAGATCGATTCCCTTTTCACACCTGCCTTCATATTCATGCGGCTTGATCCGCTCAACATAGACTTTCCCACCCATCCTATTTGCCGCCGTTCGCCGCCGATCACCGCACGAAGCTAGATACTTGTTGAACCGGCCCGATTTCGGTCTCTCTTAATCGACCCCGATCCGGGGATCGTCTGTCGCGTCCCTGTCAGAAGCCGGGGCCGACATGACCACCAACCACCAAAGACCGGAAGCCATCGCACGCGGCGCACGCATGTTGCGCACGGCATTGGGACCGGCAATCGCCCGGCTGCTCGAAGACCCGGCCGTGGTCGAGGTCATGCTGAACCCGGACGGGCGGTTGTGGATCGACCGCCTCTCCGAAGGGCTTTCCGATACAGGCGAGCGGCTGTCCGCCGCCGATGGCGAACGCATCGTTCGGCTGGTGGCGCATCATGTCGGCGCGGAGGTTCATGCCCGCAGCCCCCGCGTCTCGGCCGAGCTGCCCGAGAGCGGGGAGCGGTTTGAAGGGCTATTGCCGCCCGTGGTCGCCGCCCCGACCTTCGCTATCCGCAAACCCGCCGTCGCGGTGTTCACGCTCGACGATTACGTGGCCGCCGGCATCATGTCCGCCGATCAGGCCGCGATCCTACGCGCAGCCGTTTCCGACCGCGCCAACATCTTCGTGGCGGGCGGCACCAGCACCGGCAAGACCACGCTGACCAATGCGCTGCTCGCCGAGGTCGCCAAGGGCGCGGATCGCGTCGTCATCATCGAAGACACCCGCGAGCTGCAATGTGCCGCGCCCAACCTTGTCGCCATGCGGACGAAAGACGGCGTGGCGACGCTTTCCGATCTGGTCCGTTCCTCGCTGCGTCTGCGCCCGGATCGCATCCCCCATCGGCGAGGTGCGCGGATCGGAAGCCCTCGACCTGCTCAAAGCATGGGGCACGGGCCATCCGGGCGGGATCGGAACCATCCATGCCGGCACCGGCATCGGCGCGCTGCGCCGGCTTGAACAGCTCATCCAGGAGGCTGTCGTCACCGTCCCGCGCGCGCTGATCGCCGAGACCATCGACCTAGTTGCTGTCCTTTCCGGGCGCGGTTCCGCGCGCCGGCTGACTGAACTCGCCCGCGTCGAGGGGCTGGGGCCGGACGGCGACTATCGCATCACGCATCCCATCCCTTTGGCAATCCCCAACAACACAGGAGAATCTTCATGATCCGCACGATTTCGCGCGGCTATCGCTTCGCCGCGACCGCCGCATCCGCCCTTGCCATCAGCCTCATGCTCGCCCCGGCCGCGCACGCGTCCGGTTCCTCGATGCCGTGGGAACAGCCCCTTCAACAGATTCTTCAAAGCATTGAAGGGCCGGTTGCCAAGATCATCGCCGTCATCATCATCATCGTGACCGGCCTGACCCTCGCTTTCGGCGATACGTCAGGGGGCTTCCGTCGCCTGATCCAGATCGTGTTCGGCCTGTCCATCGCCTTTGCGGCGTCGAGTTTCTTCCTCTCATTCTTCTCGTTCGGCGGCGGGGCGCTGGTTTGATGGCGGGCGGCCTCGAACAGCTTGACGCGGTGCCGGGCTTCACGATCCCGGTCCATCGCGCGCTGACCGAGCACATTTTGCTCGGCGGCGCACCGCGCGCCATCGCCATCATGAACGGGACGCTGGCCGGGGCCGTGGGTCTCGGCCTGCGCCTCTGGCTGGTCGGCCTCGCCATCTGGGCCATCGGCCATTTCGCGGCCGTATGGGCAGCGAAGCGCGATCCCCAATTCGTCGAGGTCGGGCGGCGGCATATCCGCATCCCCGCTTTCCTGTCGGTGTGAGGGCGCGGCCATGATGAACCTTTCCGAATACCGCCGCACCGCCACCCGGCTCGCCGACTATCTGCCATGGGCCGCATTGGTCGGCTCGGGCGTCGTCTTGAACAAGGACGGCAGTTTTCAGAGGACGGCGAAGTTTCGCGGTCCCGATCTGGATTCCGCCGTCGCGGCCGAGCTGGTCGCCGTCGCCGGCCGCATCAACAACGCCGTGCGCCGTCTCGGCTCCGGCTGGAGCATCTTCGTCGAGGCGCAGCGCAGCGAGGCGGCGACCTATCCCGACAGCATCTTTCCCGATCCCGCGTCGGCGCTGGTCGATGCAGAGCGCAAGGCCGGTTTCGAGGAAGCGGGCGCGCATTTCGTGTCGGGCTATTTCCTGACCTTCCTCTGGCTGCCCCAGGCCGAGGAAGCCGCCCGCGCCGAAACATGGCTCTACGAGGGCCGCGAGAAAACGGGCGTGGACCCGTGGGAACTGCTGCGCGGCTTCATCGACCGCACAGACCGCGTGCTGGCGCTGCTCGACGGCTTCATGCCCGAATGCCGTTGGCTCGATAACGGCGCGACGCTGACCTACCTCCATTCCACCATCTCGACCAACCGGCATCGCGTGCGCGTGCCAGAAGTGCCGATGCACCTCGACGCGCTGCTCGCCGACCAGCCGTTGACCGGCGGGCTGGAGCCGCGCCTTGGCGACGTGCATCTGCGCGTCCTGACCATCGTGGGATTCCCGACCGCGACGATGCCGGGCCTGCTCGACGAAATGAACCAGCTGCCGTTTCCCTACAGGTGGAGCACGCGCGCGATCCTGCTCGACAAGACCGATGCGACCCGGCTGCTGACCCGCATCCGCCGCCAATGGTTCGCCAAGCGCAAGAGCCTCGCCGCGATTCTGAAAGAGGTCATGACGAACGAGGCGTCCGCCCTCGTAGACACCGACGCCGCGAACAAGGCGCTCGACGCCGACATGGCGTTGCAGGAGCTTGGGGCGGATTTGGCGGGCATGGCCTATGTCACGGCCACCGTCACCGTATGGGATGCTGACCCGCGCATGGCCGATGAGAAGCTGCGCCTGGTCGAGAAGATCGTTCAGGGCCGCGACTTCACCGCCATGGCCGAGACGGTCAACGCCGTGGACGCTTGGCTCGGCTCGCTGCCGGGCCATGCCTACGCGAACGTGCGGCAACCGCCCGTCAGCACACTGAATCTCGCCCACATGATCCCGCTTTCAGCGGTGTGGGCGGGGCCGGAACGGGACGAGCATTTCGGCGATGCTCCATTGCTTTACGCCAGGACCGAAGGCTCCACCCCGTTCCGGTTTTCTTTGCATGTCGGCGACGTGGGCCACACCCTCGTCGTCGGTCCGACCGGCGCGGGAAAGTCGGTGCTGCTGGCGCTCATGGCGCTCCAGTTCCGCCGCTACGAGCGAAGCCAAGTCTTCGCCTTCGACTTCGGCGGTTCGATCCGCGCCGCCGCCCTCGCCATGGGCGGGGACTGGCACGATCTGGGTGGCGGGCTGACAGAAGGGGCCGAGGCGTCGGTTTCGCTCCAGCCGCTCGCCCGCATCCACGACACCTATGAACGCGCATGGGCGGCGGACTGGATTGCCGCCATCCTCATGCGCGAAGGCATCGCCATCACGCCGGAGGTGAAGGAATATCTTTGGACGGCGCTGACTTTGCTCGCCTCGGCCCCGGTCGAAGAACGCACGATCACTGGCCTTGCGGTGCTGCTGCAATCCAACGATCTGAAACAGGCGCTCCGGCCGTTCTGCGTCGGCGGCGCTTATGGCCGGCTGCTCGACGCCGAAGCCGAACATCTCGGCTCGGCAGACGTGCAGGCGTTCGAGATCGAGGGCCTTGTCGGCACAGGCGCGGCC
Organism: Aquamicrobium defluvii; assembly: GCF_004363725.1. Taxonomy (GTDB): domain Bacteria; phylum Pseudomonadota; class Alphaproteobacteria; order Rhizobiales; family Rhizobiaceae; genus Mesorhizobium; species Mesorhizobium defluvii. Next base: position 26,807 of record NZ_SNZF01000027.1, read on the forward strand.
CCGGCCGTGCTCGCCTACCTGTTCCATCGCATCGGCGACCGGCTCGACGGGCGGCCGACGCTGCTCATCATCGACGAGGGTTGGCTTGCGCTGGACGACGAGGGTTTCGCCGGCCAGCTCCGCGAATGGCTTAAAACGCTGCGCAAGAAAAACGCCAGCGTCATCTTCGCCACGCAAAGCCTGTCCGACATCGACGGCAGCAACATCGCGCCCGCGATTATCGAGAGCTGCCCGACGCGGCTCCTGCTGCCGAACGAGCGCGCCATCGAGCCGCAGATTACCGCGATCTATAGGCGGTTCGGATTGAATGACAGGCAGATCGAAATCCTCGCAAGGGCTACGCCCAAGCGGGATTATTACTGCCAAAGCCGCAGGGGCAATCGCCTGTTCGAGTTGGGCCTGTCCGAAGTCGGCCTCGCGCTCTGCGCCGCATCCGCCAAATCCGACCAGACCCTCATTACGCAGATCGTCACTGAGGCCGGCCGCGACGGCTTCCTCGCCGCATGGCTGCGCGAGCGCGGCGTCGATTGGGCGGCCGACCTGATTCCCAACCTCACCAATCTTGCCGACCGGCCGGAAACCGCCGCGCCGGCCCGGCTCGATACCCACCCCACACAGGAGATTCTTCCATGACCTATCCCAGGATCGTCGGGGCCTCGGCCCTTGCGCTGGCGCTCGCCGTTCCGGTCGCGCTTTCGCCCATGCTGGCAAGCCCGGCCCATGCGCAATTCGGTTTCGGCCGCATAGTCTATGACCCGAGCAACTACGCGCAAAACCTGCTCACCGCCGCGCGCACGCTGGAGCAGATCAACAACCAGATTCAGAGTCTCCAGAACGAAGCGCAGATGCTCATCAATCAGGCCCGCAATCTGGCGAGCCTGCCGCATTCGTCGCTCCAGCAGCTCCAGCAGAGCGTCCAGCGCACGCAGCAGCTTCTCGGGCAGGCACAGAACATCGCCTTCGAGGTCGGCCAGATCGATCAGGCGTTCCAGCAGCAATATGGCAATGTCTCGCTTTCGGCGACCGACGCCCAGCTTGTCGCCGATGCGCGCAGCCGGTGGGAGAACACGGTCGGCGGCTTGCAAGACGCGATGCGCGTTCAGGCGGGGGCGGTCGGCAATATCGACAGCAACCGCGCCGAGATGGCCGAATTGGTCGGCCAGAGCCAAGGCGCGACCGGCGCATTGCAGGCGACGCAGGCCGGCAACCAGCTCCTTGCCCTCCAGTCGCAGCAGCTTTCCGACCTGATCGCGGTCATCTCGGCCAATGGCCGGGCGGACGCGCTCACCGAGGCCGAGCGCGCGACCGCCGCCGAACAAGGCCGCATCCAGCGCGAGCGGTTTCTGACGCCCGGCACCGGCTATCAGCCGGGCAACGCGCAGATGTTCAACAACGGCAACAACTGACGGGAGGGCGCGGCATGGACGGCAAGATGCTGGCCCGGCTCGGGGCCGTGGTGTTCATCGCCATTGCCTTGACAGTGACCGCAATAGACATGGCGCGGAAGGACGAGCCTTCCGCGCCACCCTCTGCGCCGGCCTTCCAGCCCCCGGCCGATCCGCTCCGCGAAACCCTGCGCCGCTGCCAGCAGCTCGGCGAGGCGGCGGCGAGTGACACCGGCTGCCTCGCCGCATGGGCGCAATCCCGCGACCGCTTCCTCGGTCGTGACCGCAGCGAGGCGCGCTGACCATGGGCAACACGGGCGTCATCGACAATTTTCTCGGCGTATTTACCTCCTACATCGACTCGGGGTTCGGCCTGCTCGGCGGCGAGGTCGCCTTCATCGCCACCACACTCATCGTCATCGACGTGACGCTCGCCGCGCTCTTTTGGGCATGGGGCGCGGATGACGACATCATCGCCCGGCTGGTCAAGAAGACGCTGTTCATCGGCGTCTTCGCCTACATCATCGGCAATTGGAACAACCTCGCCCGCATCGTCTTCGAGAGCTTCGCCGGCCTCGGCCTCATGGCATCGGGGACGAGCTTTTCCGTCACCGATCTGATGCGGCCGGGCCGCGTGGCGCAGACCGGCCTCGACGCCGGCCGCCCGCTGCTCGATTCCATTTCCGACCTGATGGGCTGGATCGCCTTTTTCGAGAATTTCATCCAGATCGCGTGCCTGCTGTTCGCATGGGCGCTGGTGGTGCTGGCGTTCTTCATACTCGCCATCCAGCTTTTCGTCACCCTGATCGAGTTCAAGCTGACCACGCTCGCCGGCTTCGTCCTGATCCCCTTCGGCCTGTTCGGTAAGACCGCCTTCATGGCCGAAAAGGTGCTCGGCAACGTGGTGTCGTCCGGCATCAAGGTCTTGGTCCTCGCCGTCATCATCGGCATCGGCAGCACCTTGTTCAGCCAATTCACGGCCGGTTTCGGCGGGGCAACTCCGACCATCGACGACGCCATGGCGATTGTGCTCGCCGCGCTATCGCTGCTCGGCCTCGGCATCTTCGGCCCCGGCATCGCCAACGGTATCGTCTCGGGCGGCCCGCAGCTTGGCGCGGGCGCAGCCGTGGGAACCGGGCTTGCGGTCGCAGGTGCAGGCGTCGCCGCTGGCGGCGGGGCCATGCTCGCCGCCAAAGGTGGTGCTGCCGCCCTGTCCGGTGGGGCCGCGGCCGTCCGCGGCGGCGCGACGGCCGCGGGCGCGGCAACCGCAGCCTATAGCGTCGGTGCGCTCGGCCAGTCCGGCGCGGCCGGTGTCGCCTCCGGCCTCGGCGGCGTAGCGCGTGCCGCAGGATCGGCGGCTATCTCGCCCCTGAAACGCGCTGCATCGAAGGCCACCGAAAGCGTCAAATCCAGCTTTTCAGATGGCGCACGCGCGGCCTTTGGCGTGACCGGCGGTTCTTCCATCGCAGGCACGGTCGGCGGCGCAAGCGCCGCCTCAGCCGCAGCGCCGTCTGGCCCGGCTGGCAGCCCTCCCGCTTGGGCGCAGCGGATGCGGCGCTCGCAGGCCATGAATCACGGCACGACCATGGCCGCCCATGCGGTGCGCTCCGGCGACAGCCACGGCTCCGGTTCCTCCATCAACCTTTCCGAAAGTGACCGCTCATGAGCATCTTCAAACGACCAGCAACCCATTACGGCAAGACGCCGGAACCCGAGACGCCTTATCAGAAGGCCGCGCAAGTGTGGGACGAGCGTATCGGTTCGGCCCGCGTGCAGGCGCGGAACTGGCGGCTCATGGCCTTCGGCTCGCTGATCCTGTCTGCCGGCTTCGCCTCGGCGCTGGTCTGGCAGTCCGCACGCGGGACCGTGGTGCCGTGGGTGGTGCAAGTGGACAATCTCGGTCAGGCACAGACCGTCGCGCCTGCGAACGCCGACTATCGGCCGACCGATCCGCAGATTGCTTTCCATCTCGGCCGCTTCATCGAACAGGTCCGCGCGATCCCGGCCGACGCGATCATTGTCCGCCAGAACTGGCTTCGCGCCTATGAATGGACCACGGATCGCGGCGCGGCGGCATTGAACGATTACGCCCGCGCCAATGACCCTTTCACCAAGGTCGGCCGCCAGCAGATCGCCGTCGAGGTATCGAGCGTTATCCGGGCATCTCCCAACAGCTTCCGCGTCGCGTGGACGGAAAGGCACTTCGAGAACGGTCAGCTTTCCACGACCGAACGATGGACGGCCATCCTCACCATCGTCATCCAGCCGCCGCGCGACGCCGAGCGCCTGCGCGCCAATCCGCTCGGCATCTACGTCAATGCAATTTCGTGGTCGCGGGAGATGAGCCAATGAGAACGATCACCCGCACCCCGGCAATCGCGGCCGTGATGCTTTCGGCAACCATGCTCGCAGGCTGCGTCACCAACCGGACGCCGCAATTCAGCTACGACGCCAGCGTGCCGCCGCTGCCGACCGTGCAGGCGACGGCAACCGACAACACGCCCCGGCCGCTGCATGTGCCCCCGGCATGGACCGTGGCGCGCGGCGGCACCGCCGCAGGCACGCCGACCGGCCGCGTCGAGAACGCCAACGCAGCCGCCCGCGTCGAGCCGCGCCGCGAAGGCTACTATAACGCCATCCAGATATATCCGTGGTCGGAAGGCGCGCTCTATCAGGTCTATGCCGCAGTCGGGCAGATCACGACCATTGCGCTGGAGCCGGGCGAGAGCCTGACAGGCGCGGGGCCGATCGCGGCCGGCGACACCGCCCGCTGGATCATCGGCGACACCGAGAGCGGCAGCGGTGCGAACCGCCGTGTCCATATCCTCGTGAAGCCCACGCGCCCGGACATTTCCACCAACCTTGTCGTCACCACCGACCGGCGCACCTACATGCTCGAGCTGCGCGCGCGGGAATCACTCTACATGCCTTCCGTCGCATGGTCCTATCCCGCAACGCCCGGCCAGCGCCGCGCCGTTCCGGTCGCGCCGATCATTCCGGCCGAGGCGGCGCGAAACTATCGCTACGGTTTGCAGGTGCAGGGCGACAGCCCGCCATGGCGGCCGGTTTCGGTCTTCGACGATGGACGCCGCGTCTATGTCGTCTTCCCGGCAGGGATCGTGCAGGGCGAAATGCCGCCGATCTTCGTGCTCGGATCGAACGGCGAGCCGCAAATCGTCAATTCCCGCATCCACCAGAACGTCCTGATCGTTGACCGCCTGTTCGGCGCGGCCGAGCTGCGCCTTGGCAGCGGCAACCGCCAGCAGATCGTCAGGATCGTCCGCACCAACCCGACGCAGGCCGCAGCAGACCCAGCCAGCACGACCACGGGAGGATCGTCCTCATGAGCGATACCGACACCGCAGCCCCCATGCGGCTGCGCGCCGAGCCGCCCCGAGTCACCCGCCTGTCCCGCAAGATGCTGGCAGGCGTCGGAGCCGTCGCACTTCTCGGCATCGGCGGCGCGCTGATCTATGCGCTCCAGACCCGCGATGCAGGACCGGGAGGTGACGAACTCTATTCGACCGAGAACCGACCCACGGCGGACGGCTTGTCCGGCCTGCCGCGCGACTATACCGGCCCTGTCTTGGGGCCGGCGCTGCCGGGCGACCTCGGCCGTCCGATCCTCGACGCGCAGAACCGGGGGCAGCCCGTCGCCACGCCGGCCATCACGACGCTCGCCGTCGATCCCGAAGAAGAACGCCGCAGGGCCGAGGAAGAAGCCGCGCGCTTGAGCAACGTCTTTTTCCAGTCCGGCCCGCGCACGGGAGCGCCGGCAGGAACGGCCATTCCCGGCCATGCCGGGCTTGGCCTCGGCGGGCAGCCCGCGACACAGGATCGCCACGCGGCGTTTCTCAACGGGCCGGTGGATCGGCAGACCGTCGCGCCGGATCGTGTCGCGCCGCCGGCCTCGCCCTGGATACTTCAGGCCGGGGCCGTGATCCCGGCCGCGCTCATCACCGGCATCCGTTCCGATCTGCCCGGCCAGATCACCGCGCAGGTGACGGAGAACGTCTATGACAGCCCAACCGGCTCGCTGCTCCTGATCCCGCAGGGAACGCGCATTATCGGTCAATACGATGATGGCGTGACCTTCGGCCAGCGCAGGGTGCTCTTGGTCTGGAACCGCCTGATCCTGCCGGGCGGCCGTTCCATCGTTCTGGAGCGCCTGCCGGGTGCGGACGCCAGCGGCTATGCAGGGCTTGAGGATGGCGTCGATTATCACTGGTGGGATCTGATGAAGGCGGCTGGCCTCTCCACGCTGCTCGCGGTCGGCACGGAGCTGGCGACCAGCGACGAGGATCGGATGATCCGGGCCATCCGCGACGGGGCGCAGAATACCGTCAATCAGGCAGGCCAGCAGATCGTCCAGCGCCAGTTGCAGGTCGCGCCCACGCTTACCATCCGGCCCGGCTTCCCGGTCAGGATCATCGTCACCCGCGATCTTGTGTTCGGGGCGGCAGGAGGTTGACCATGACAAAACTGAAACTTGGCCCGCTGCCCGACGACAAGCCCGTGAAGGTCACGGTGGAGCTGACCGCGCCGCTTCACCGCGATCTGGTCGCCTATGCCGAGGTGCTGGCGCGCGAGACGGGCCAGCCCGTCGCCGATCCCGTCAGGCTCATCGTGCCCATGCTGGAGCGGTTCATCGCCACGGATCGCGGGTTCGCCAAGGCACGGCGAGCCGTCGCCCGACGGCGTTAGGATCGTGGCGAGCGAATCAACATCACAGAATTGGCAATCGAACGAAACAACACGAGGGTTAAAGATTATTCGGTTGCAGCTCCGGCGACGAGAGCTCGCCTGCCGATTAAAACTAGACATTTCGAAGCTTCTGTGTAGCGTATTTTTAACCAGATTCTCCCCAATTTACAGACGCCCAAAAAGAAATGATATCTTCGTCGAAAAGACAGTCGCAATAGATAATCAAACTTTCCTCAGATCAATTACCGCTCCTACTCTTAACATATTTTCTCAGAATTTCCCGCAACTCTTCCTCGCCTAAAGTCTCGCGCTCCAACAGCAGTCTCGACGATTTCTCAAGGATTTCGCGGCGTTCCTGAAGCAGCGCTACGGTACGCCCAAACGTTTCCTCGACGATACGTTTGACCTCTTCGTCTACGGCCGCCGCGGTCTCGTCGGAATAGTCGCGCTCCTGCGGCCCGTAATAGGGCTGGTCCGTGATCAGGAACGAGCGGCGGTCCTTCTCCAGCGCCACATGGCCCAGCCGTTCGGTCATGCCGTAGCGCGTGACCATGGCGCGGGCAATGTCGGTGACCTTGACGAGGTCGTCGGCCGCGCCGGTGGAAAGATGCTCGAAGACGATCCACTCGGCGGCGCGGCCGCCGAGCAGCACCGCCATCTTGTTCGCAAGCTCCTGGCGCGTCATCAGGAAGCGGTCCTCGGTCGGACGCTGGATGGTGTAGCCGAGCGCGCCGATGCCGCGCGGGATGATCGACACCTTGTGCACGGGATCGACGCCCGGCAGCGCCATGGCGACGAGCGCATGGCCCATCTCGTGATAGGCGACGATCTCGCGCTCCCTGGGGTTGAGCAGGCGGTTGCGCTTCTCCAGCCCGGCGATGATGCGCTCGATGGCGTTGTTGAAATCCTCCATCGTCACCGCGTCGGCCTTGCGGCGGGTAGCGAGCAGAGTCGCCTCGTTGACGAGGTTGGCGAGGTCCGCGCCGGTGAAGCCGGGCGTCAGCGCCGCGATCTGCTCCGGCGACACGTCCGGCGCGAGCTTTGCCTTCTTCATGTGGACATGCAGGATGGCGATGCGGCCCTGCTTGTCCGGCCGGTCGACCAGGACCTGCCGGTCGAAGCGCCCGGCGCGCAGCAGCGCCGGGTCGAGGATCTCCGGCCGGTTGGTGGCGGCGAGCAGCACCAGCCCGCTCGACGGGTCGAAGCCGTCGAGCTCGACCAGAAGCTGGTTGAGCGTCTGCTCCTTCTCGTCGTGGCCGCCGGCCATCGGACCGATGCCGCGGGCGCGGCCGAGCGCGTCGAGCTCGTCGATGAAGATGATGGCCGGCGCCTTGGCGCGCGCCTGCTCGAACAGGTCGCGAACGCGCGCGGCGCCGACGCCGACGAACATCTCGACGAATTCGGAGCCGGAGATGGAGAAGAAGGGCACGCCCGCCTCGCCGGCCACCGCTCTCGCGAGCAGCGTCTTGCCGGTGCCGGGCGGGCCGACTAGAAGCACGCCCTTGGGCATTCGCCCGCCGAGCCGGCCGTACTCCTCCGGGTCCTTCAGGAAATCGACGATCTCCTGCAACTCGGCCTTGGCCTCGTCGACGCCGGCGACGTCGGCGAAGGTCACGCCGGTGTCCGTCTGCACATAGACCTTGGCCTTGGACTTGCCGATCTGCATCAGGCCGCCGCCCATGCCGCCGCCCATTCGCCTCAAGATGAACATCCACAACCCGACGAACAGCGCGACGGGAACGACCCACGACAGGAGGTCGCGCAGGAAGGTGCTCTCGACCTGGCCGGTGACGACGACGTCGTGCTGCTGGAGATCGCGCGCCAGATCGGGCTCGACGCGGGTGGTGATGAACATCGGCCGGCCGTCCACCGGTTCGGTGAAGCGACCCTGGATGAAGCGGTCGGAGACGGCGACCTCGGCGATGCGCCCCTGCGTAAGATAGGTCTGGAACTCGCTGTAGGGAATTTGCGCGACTTGCGTCGCCGCCGCGAAGAGGTACTGGAAGACCATCAGGCCGAGAAAGGCCGCGATCCAGTACCAGATATTGAACTGCGTCTTCTTGTCCATTCTCTATCGCCATGCATCTGCGTGGGGCACGCCGCCCCTACCGACATCACTTTAGCCAGACCACCCTGTCCTCGTTTGAGGCAGATCAACGTGAAAGGGCCCGGCAGAGCCGGGCCCCTCGGTCAGGCCGTTGAGAACGGTTTGTCGGAGCCTTTCCAAAGGCTGTAGCCCGCAGCAGCAGCCACGATCAGGCCGACGACGACATGGGAGATCGTCGCGCTGCTGTTGGTCGAGAATGGCAACACCCATGGCGCCGCGACCGACCAGACGCCTAATGCCGTGTTAACCCACTGTTGCCATTCGCTGAACGCGAACAGCGCAATGCATGCAACAACGGCGATCGCCGCTCCTACAAGCCATGCGTTCCAGGCCGCAGTCGTTAGAGCCGCATAACCCAGAATCCATGGCGTTATGGCCAGTCCGAGGCCGGCGGCAATATTCACAACATCAAAGGCAGAGCGGTTTTCGAATGTCTTCATCATCGTTTTCCTCCTTTCCGGTTTGATGCGTCGTCAATGAGCGGTCCGCCTGTCGGGCGGAACGCAGGTGCCGGTGTCACGAGATGGGAAGCCGGCACCCAACTGCTGATGTGGGGCGCGCAGACGCCCCACAGGCTGCTGTCCGATACGGAACGGAGCAAGCTCCGCATCGGTGAAAGCACCCGCAGCAATCTCATGCAGCGCAAGATCCTGCGTTGTCATTCCTTCCAGCGCCAGTCGAGGCTCATCGCCCCGCCTCAGCGCTCTACAACGCATGGCCCCTGCGAGAGCCAGCCCGAACCTGTTAGGCAGAACCTTTTGTGCATCGATCGTGACAAATGGATCCATGGAATCACCTCATGCTGCTTCGAGATGCCCCGGACCATCCGTCTGGGCATCCACGCCTCTTTCGAGAGCGAGCAGCGCCTGCTCAACCTCATCAAGGCGCGAGGGACGGCCGTTCTCAGGCATGCCCTCGTTGGTGGCCTGATCGATCAGGAATTCGGTCCAGGCCCAGTTCATCAGGATCGACCGCCTCGCATCAAGGGGGAGCCGGTTGTCAGTCACGACATCCATCGGCGAAGCCCAGCCGCCATCCCCATCATTGCGATTGGCGTCATTCGACATGGCCCGACGGTACTTGTCCGAAAGCCCGGCGAGGCCAAGCTTGCCGAGCGTCGCATCGGAGAATGTGTTTCGCTTTTCTCCAGACTTATCCATGGTAATCCTAGCCTTATCCTTTGGTACGTCCACGACATAGCAAAGACCCTGCCGCTGCGCGTAACGGATCGCAGACGCCAGCGTCGGGAACTTAAGCTCGACCTGCTTCAGTGTGTCCCGGCTGCCGGTGTAGCCCATGAGCGGTTCGATAAAAGACGGGCTGCGCGCCTCGAACACGAGCTTCCATTGATCGCGCGACGGAGCACTGGTAGTCGCCGAGCGAGATGGGCGGTAGATCCTGGCCACGGCATCGCTGGGGAATAAGGAGCGTCCTATTGACAGCATCGTGCGACGATTGTCGTTGGCTCCCGGCACGGCCCGGTCGACAGGACCATCTGCCATTGATGTCCTTCTTGCAGCAATGTTCATGGTTCTTCCTCCGTGATCGGTGAAGGTCGGCGCCGACGGGCGCAACGAACCCGCCGGCGTAGAAACCGTCGTCAGCTCTTGATCGCTATGCGTTTTACCTGCGACTGTGCCTTTTCGGTCTTGGGAAGGATGAGGTTGAGCACGCCATTCTTGAACCTGGCGTCGATCTTGTCCTCGACGATTTCCCTTCCAACCGGGATACGGCGCTCGAAACGGCCGTAGAAGCGTTCCGAGAACTGCTTGTCCTTGTCCTCGGTCTCAGATCGCTTTTCGCCTCTTAGCGTCAGCACACCGTCATCCAGAACCAGTTCGATGTCCTTTTCCTCCAGACCTGGCACTTCTGCGGTTATGCGGATCTCCTTTTCAGTCTCGGAGATTTCGACGCTTGGCCACCCCCGTCCGAAGGAAGCCAGAGAGTCAAAAGCTGGCAGGTTTCGATCAAACGAGCGAAAGACATCATCGAACAGGCGATTGACTTCCCGGTGCAGCGACAGGAACGGATTGCGGTCCTCTTCACGATAGACAGCGGGAGCTTGATTGCTGCTCGTGTCACGGCCCCAGGGGATCAGGTCACGTACGTTCATGGTTACTCTCCTTCTGTTCTGAACAATTGGACACAGCTTCGCTGATGGCGCCGGACGCGTGGCCCGGCGCTGGCGATACGTAAACTGACAAAAGCGTCAGGCTGCGATCTGCTCGTTGGTCTGCGAAGGGGCTTCAATCTGCATCGTCTTCTCCTGCGACGAGATCGCAATCCGACGAGGCTTCATCTCCTCCGGGATCTCACGCCGAAGATCGATTGTCAGGAGGCCGTTGACGAGAGTCGCGCCTTCAACTCGCACGTGGTCGGCGAGCTGGAAGCGACGCTGGAACGAGCGTCCGGCAATGCCGCGATGCAGATACTGCGCATTCTCGTCGGTGGCTTTGCTACCCGCCACGAGAAGCATGTTCTGCTCCTGCGTGATGGAAAGCTCGTCTTCGCTGAAGCCGGCCACCGCCATGGTGATGCGGTAGTCGTCTTCGTCAGTCTTTGCGATGTCATAGGGAGGCCAATTGTCGATGCTCTCGACGCGGCTGGCTGCCTCCAGCGCATTGACCAGACGGTCGAAGCCGATGCTCGACCGGAACAGGGGAGAAAAATCGAAAGTGGTTCTCATAGCCACATCCTCCTTGAAGCAACATGGGTACAAGATTGTCCGGCTTTTTTAACCGGCGCCGCCCCGTAGTGGCAGCGGCGCACAATCGATCTGGTTTCGTCATCTCTGAGTTTCAAGAGGGTGACGGCAGAAAATTTCTACAGCTATTTCAGGCTGTTGGAATTTGAGAACAACTACACCATGTGATGAGTTGGTTGGTAATATGAATGGAGGCCTGCCATGACCTATGACGACATCGTTTCAGTGCTCGGCTCCATAGACGACGATCTGGCGGCGGGGCTTATCGCAACCGGGGCGAGTGTTGATGAACTGCGAGAAGCGTGGAACTGGCTTAACAATGACGAGGCGCTGATGGGCGAAGGGCGACCGCTCCCGGACACACGCGTCAGCCAACTCATCGATCTGCTTGAACCTGATGATGACGGCGTTGACTGAGATACGGATGGAGGGTTGAAGAGGCCCGTCGGTATGCCCAGATCACAAGAGATCGTACAGAACGATCAGTTACTTGCTCTTAAAAGACGATCAGAAAACAAGGAGGAAGTGATGTCTGATGTCGTGTTCCAAGAACCCGTAATTCTGCGCATGCCAAAAACTGGCCTCCGAAAGGTGGCGACAGGTTTTGAAGCACTGGAATGCCTTGAGCGCGAATGGCCGGACTGGGCACGTGGACGTCGTTGGCGGAATGCCATTGCTGCCTGTCGGGACGCACTCGATGGATGGCGCTCTGCGAAGGAGGCGCGCCGGAGCTTCATGAAGGCTGCAATGCGAGCGGGCCTCGTTCAGGGAGCACGACGCACGCGAGTTCGGGGTACTCTCGGTAGCTATCAGGGAATTCCCGCCGGGCTTCAGTGAACGGATATGATCCCGTCGACGGCTTTCCATTCTGATGGCTGGATCAGACGGTGGTGGGCGACGCGCACGGAGTGCAGCGCGCCCTCCAGCGTCTCGGTCCAGTAGTCCAGAAAGCCGCGCAGTTCGGGAAATTTCGGGGCGAGGTCGTAATCCTGCCAGACATAGACCTGCAACAGGCTCGGGTGATCCGGCAGGTGATAGTGGATTTCGGCTGTGGTCAGGCCGTAGCCTTCCATCTGCATCCGGAATTCACGACTGACGATCGCTGGCATATGTCTCTCCTTTGTCGTTTCATGCGTGAAGATGATGGTGATGGTCTGCGGATCCGCATACGGCATCGTCCGCCCCGATGTCGTCGCGATCAAGTCGCCGCAGCGCATCCATGATGACATCGAATGGGATGGGGCTTTCTGCGCCCGGCGGCTGGCGCAGTGCGGGCATCGATTCGACCGCGCATGCGTCGGATGCCCATGACGAGAGAATGGCGCGCTTTTCGCTGCGTTCGAGCGTGTCGTCGCGCAGCACATCCTCGGGATGCCTGTAGTGGCGCGCCGGCGACAGGAGCCGGTCGAGCGCAATGTCTTCGGCTCGTGGCGCGAGAGAGGGAATGATCGTCGAAAAATCGGCTCGGCGCATCGCTGTCCTCCTTCCGTTTTCAGCCGTTCCAAAAACTCCGTTTCGATCAGGACTCCGGACCGCACCTCCCGGCACGGCACAGAAGGAAGTTCGGCCAATCGAGCGAATTTTTCAAGTGCCCGGATGCTCGATGGTGTCAATTTCGGCTGCGATTACATCGCACTAGCAGTGAATGGCTGCGAGTGCCAAAAATTTTGCATTCCCCTCTTGAAATCGAAAATCGCCAAAACCAGATCGATACGCGCGTGACGCCGACAAGGGTTGCGCGGCCCCGCTCCGGTTCTCACCGGGCCGGAGCGGAGGGACCTCTCAAAATCTGTTTGTCCTTGAGGAGAACGATATGACGTTCCGTCCATTGCATGACCGTATCCTGGTTCGCCGCATCGAAGCCGACGAGAAAACCGCAGGCGGCATCATCATTCCCGATACCGCCAGGGAAAAGCCGAGCGAAGGCGAAGTGATCGCGGTCGGCCCCGGTGCCCGCGACGAAAGCGGCAAGCTGGTCGAGCTCGACGTGAAGGTCGGCGACCGCATTCTGTTCGGCAAGTGGTCCGGCACCGAGATCAGGCTCGACGGCGAAGACCTGCTCATCATGAAGGAAAGCGACGTGATGGGCGTGATCGAGCAGCCCACCACGCTGAAGAAGGCCGCCTGACGGATTCTTCGACCATCAACCAGTCCCAGCAACCAGTCAACGAAAGCTGCCTATTGAAGGAGTGATCCAATGGCTGCCAAGGAAGTCAAGTTCAACACCGAAGCACGCGAGAAGATGCTGCGCGGCGTCGATATTCTCGCCAATGCGGTGAAGGTGACGCTCGGGCCGAAGGGCCGCAACGTCGTCATCGACAAGTCGTTCGGCGCCCCGCGCATCACCAAGGATGGCGTCTCGGTCGCGAAGGAGATCGAGCTTGAGGACAAGTTCGAGAACATGGGCGCCCAGATGGTGCGCGAGGTGGCGAGTAAGACCAACGACCTCGCCGGCGACGGCACAACCACCGCGACCGTTCTGGCGCAGGCGATCGTCAAGGAAGGCGCGAAGGCCGTCGCCTCCGGCATGAACCCGATGGATTTGAAGCGCGGCATCGACAAGGCGGTGGATGCGGTTGTCGCCGAACTCAAGGCCAATGCGCGCAAGATCTCCAGGAACGACGAGATCGCACAGGTCGGCACGATCTCGGCCAATGGCGATTCTGAGATCGGCCGCTTCCTCGCCGAAGCCATGCAGAAGGTCGGCAATGAGGGCGTGATCACTGTCGAGGAGGCCAAGACGGCCGAGACCGAACTCGAAGTGGTCGAGGGCATGCAGTTCGACCGTGGCTACCTCTCCCCCTACTTCATCACCAACCAGGACAAGATGCGGGTCGAGTTCGAGGATCCCTATGTCCTGATTCACGAGAAGAAGCTGTCCAACCTTCAGGCGTTGCTGCCCGTGCTCGAAGCGGTGGTCAAGTCGGGCAAGCCGCTGCTCATCATCGCCGAGGACGTCGAGGGCGAGGCGCTGGCCACGCTGGTCGTCAACAAGCTGCGCGGCGGCCTGAAGATCGCCGCCGTCAAGGCGCCGGGCTTCGGCGATCGCCGCAAGGCCATGCTGGAAGACATCGCCATCCTCACCGGCGGCACCGCGATCAGCGAGGATCTCGGCATCAGGCTGGAGAACGTCACGCTGGAGATGCTCGGCCGCGCGAAGAAGATCGTCATCGAGAAGGAAAACACCACCATCATCGACGGGTCCGGCAGGAAGGAGGAGATCGAAGGCCGGGTGAAGCAGATCAAGGCCCAGATTGAGGAAACGACCTCCGACTACGACCGCGAGAAGCTTCAGGAGCGCCTTGCTAAGCTCGCCGGCGGCGTCGCGGTGATCCGCGTCGGCGGTGCGACCGAGGTCGAGGTCAAGGAGAAGAAGGACCGCGTCGACGACGCTCTGCACGCGACCCGCGCGGCGGTCGAGGAAGGCATTCTGCCCGGTGGCGGCGTGGCGCTGCTGCGTGTGCAGAAGGCGCTGGACAACGTTCAGGTGGACAACACCGACCAGAAGCACGGAGTCGAGATCGTGCGCCGCGCCATCGAGGCGCCGGTTCGCCAGATCGCCGAGAATGCCGGCGCGGAAGGTTCGATCATCGTCGGCAAGCTGCGGGAGAAGCCCGATTTTGCTTACGGGTGGAACGCCCAGACCGACGAGTATGGCGATCTCTTCGCACAGGGGGTCATAGACCCGGCCAAGGTGGTGCGTACTGCCTTGCAGGACGCGGCGTCCGTCGCCGGCCTGCTGGTCACCACCGAGGCGATGATCGCAGAGAAGCCGAAGAAGGAAGCAGCCCCGGCGATGCCCGCCGGCGGCATGGACTTCTGACCATCTCGCGCTGAAAGTGACCGCTCCCGTATCGGGAGCGGTCAGGAGCAAAGCATAGATCGGAGACTGACATGAGGCTCATGCCAGACTTTGACCATGTACCTGTACCGCATCATCCGCCGTCCGAGTTCCTGTCGCACGATGCGGAGGCGCGGACGGCATTGGCCCCGCTGATCGAAACCCTGCTCGACAGGCTCGTGATGGCTGGATGGGATCGGCGCACGGCGGCCTCCGCGCTGATGTTCCATGCGGCGGGGCAGGTGTCGGCCCTCTCGCGAGTCGGCCGGCCGCAATGATCCAGGAACCTCGCCTCCGGGCGGGGTTCATTTCCACTCGAACCAGATGCGCGAAGGACGGCGCCGGAAGATCTCTTCCGGCGCGACGGCATCGCCGCATCCAACACGAAGGAACCATATCGGGAGATCGACAATGTTCATCGGCCTGCCTCGCGCCCCGCAGATTGCCGCCATCCTTGTCACGTGCCTTACATTGTCATTTTCCGGTGGCGCCGTGCAGCCCGCTGCCGCACAGGATGTGGCATCCGGCGGGCATGTCGAGCGTTCGTTGCCTGACGTGCTGGAGGAGATCACGCCGGCGGTCGTCAACATCGCCGTCACATCGCGCGCGCCTGCGGAAACCAACCCGCTCTTCAACGACCCCTATTTCCGGCGCTTCTTCGACCTGCCGCAGATGCCGCAGCAAAGGCCCCGCATGAGCGCCGGATCCGGCGTCATCGTCGACGCGGACAAGGGTTACATTCTCACCAACCACCATGTCGTCGACGGCGCGAGCGAGATCGCGGTGACGCTGAAGGATCGCCGCCGCTTCACTGCCGAACTGGTCGGCAGCGACAAGGCGACCGACATCGCTTTGCTCAGGGTCGATGCGTCAAACCTGACCGCCCTGCGGCTGGGCGATCCGTCGCGTCTGCGCGTCGGCGACAGCGTGGTCGCCATCGGCAATCCGTTCGGGCTCGGCCAGACCGTTACCTCCGGCATCGTCAGCGCGCTGAGCCGTAGTGGGCTGAACGTCGAAGGCTATGAAGACTTCATCCAGACCGACGCTTCGATCAATCCCGGCAATTCGGGCGGCGCGCTGGTGACGGCGGACGGCCAGCTTGTCGGCATCAACACCGCGATCATCGCACCGGCCGGCGGCAATGTCGGCATCGGCTTTGCCGTCCCCATCGACATGGCGTCGGCGGTGATGACGCAGCTAATCGAGCATGGCGAGGTCCGGCGCGGACGCATCGGCGTCTCGATCCAGGACCTCACGCCCGACCTTGCCGAGGCTCTTGGCATCGATGCCAGCTTTGGCGCGGTCGTCGCCAGCGTCGAGGACGGCTCGCCCGCCGAGCAGGCAGGCATTCAGGCGGGCGACATCATCGTCGCCGTCGACGGACGCGAAATCTCTGGTTCGGCCGATCTGCGCAACCGCATCGGCCTGTCGCCCGCGGGCTCGCGGGTGGAGATCGTCTATCTGCGTGATGGCGTCCGGCAGACCGTCGCCATGACGGTGAATGGAGAATCGGGTCCCTCTCGCGCCTCCACGAGCGCCATACCCGACCGTCTGGCCGGCGCTGAATTCCAGGATGCATCCGGCAACGTGCTGGTCGCCAACGTGGCTCCGGGCAGTCCCGCCGCACAGGCCGGTCTGCGCACCGGCGACGTCATCGTCGCCGTCAACCGCCGACCGGTCGGGACCGTGGCCGAACTGACGCGGCTGCTCGGCGAAACACGCGGCACCATCGCGCTCGATCTCTTCCGCGGAGGGGCGCGGCTCCTGCTCGTCGTTCGTTAGGGCGTGCCTTCCGCTTTGCTGACTGTTCGTTGTGAATACGGGAGAACATGATGAGGACATTCACCACAACATTGATGGCAGCCGCGCTCGGCGCAACGTTGATGGCGCCGCTGCCGCTTGGCGCACAGGAAACCCCTGACGCGCAGCAATCCGCCGAACTCAGCGGCTTCTGGCTGACGACGTCCTGGCCAGAGATGACCATCAAGCCGGGCGAAACGCAGTCGGTTTCGCTGTCGCTGCGCAATGAAAAGCTGCCGCCCCAGCGTGCCACGATTGAAGTGTCCGGCGTGCCCGAGGGCTGGGAGTGGTCGCTGAAGGGCGGCGGCCGCGAGGTGACGGCAGCGATCGTCTCGCCGGATTCGACCGAGCGGCTGACGCTCGAACTCACCCCTCCGGAAGACGCTTTCACCGACGGCGAACACGCCATCGAGGTCCGCGCCCGCACCGCAGCAGAGACGGTGACCCTGCCGCTTGTGGTGCGCCTGTCGGAAACCGAGGAGGCCGCCTCCGGCCTTTCGCTTGAGCCGGAATTGCCTGCGTTACGCGGCACCGCGCGCTCGACCTTCTCCTTCAAGATCAAGGTGAAGAACGAAGGCGCGGAAGACGGGCTGTTCAATCTGACAGCCAGCGTGCCGGCCGGCTTCCAGACACGCTTCAAGAAGGGTTATGGCTCGGAAGAGATCACCGGCCTGCCCATCGCCGCCGGCGCGATCGAGACGGTCACGATGGAGGTGATCCCATCGCGTGGGGTCGCAGCCGGGCGCTATGAAGCCGGGTTCGAGGTTTCCGGCGAAGGGCTTTCCGGAACCACGCAGCTCAGCCTCGACGTAACGGGCGAACCGCAGGTCGCCATCGTCGGCCCGCAGGAGCGCCTGTCTGGCGAGGCGGTGGCCGGCAGAGAGTCGAGCTTCACCTTCACCCTCGTCAACACCGGAACTGCTCCCGCGACCGATCTGGAGCTTTCCGCCACGCCGCCCTCCGGCTGGACCGTCGCGTTCGAGCCGCGGGACGTTGCCCAGATCGCGCCGAACTCCACCGGCGAGGTCAATGTAAAAATCACCCCATCCGAACAGGCGATCGCCGGCGATTACATGGTGTCGGTGCGGGCCTCCAACGACACCGTCTCCGAAAGCGTGCAGTTCCGCGTCACGGTCAGGACCTCGACGATGTGGGGCGCTGCAGGGCTTGGCGTGATCGCCGTCGCCGCGCTGGTGCTGGGCGGCGCAGTAATGAGGTACGGGCGGCGATGAGCACGGTCGTTCTCGAAGCGAAGGGCCTCGCCAAGCGCTATGGCGACGCGGTGGCCGTGGCCGGCATCGACCTCTCCGTCAACCAGGGTGAGGTGATCGGCCTGCTCGGTCCCAACGGCGCGGGCAAGACCACGACGATCCTGATGCTGCTCGGCCTCACGGAAGCGAGCGAGGGAAGCGTCAGTATCCTGGGCAAGGACCCGCTGCGCCGGCCGCTGGAGGTCAAGCGCGAGGTCGGCTACCTGCCGGACTCGGTCGGCTTCTACGACACGATGACCGGCAGGGAGAACCTCGCCTATACGGCGAAGCTCGCTGGCATGTCGCGCGAACTGGCGAAGGAGCGCATCGCGGCAGCACTCGAGAAGGTGCGGCTCAGCGCCCCCGCCGACCGTCCGGTCGCCACCTATTCGCGGGGCATGCGCCAACGCCTCGGCATTGCCGAACTGCTGATGCGCGACTGCAGGATAGCGATCCTCGACGAGCCGACCTCGGGCCTCGATCCGCAATCGACGCAGGAGCTGCTCGACCTCATTCTCGATCTGTCGCGCGGCGGCATGACTATTCTGCTGTCCTCGCACATGCTGGACGTGGTGCAGTCGATCTGCAGCCGCGTAGCGCTGTTCAATAAGGGCCGCATCGGCTTCTTCGGCACGATCGAGGAACTGGCCGCGAGGATCGGGCGCGGTTCCTTCGTCATCGATGTTGAGGCGGATGGGATCGACCTCGGCCAACTCGCGGGCAAGACCGACGGCGTGACATCGGTTGCATCCGCCTCCCACGGCCTCTGGCAGGTCGAGGCGACGCGCGATGTGCGGTCCGATCTCGCAAAACTCGTGGTCGAGGCCGGCGGCAGGCTGAAGAACCTCGACCTGCGCCGCGCCCGCCTCGACGAAGCCTACAACCGTTACTTCAGGGAGGTTGCCAATGCAGCGTGAAGGATCTCCGTTCAGGGGTGTGGGCACGGTGGCGCTCAAGGAAGCGGCCGACCACATGACGAGCGCCCGAATGCATCTCATCATGCTGCTGGTTCTGCTCACGGCCATCGGAGCGGTCTACGGCGCCATCGACCGCATCCGCGACACGACAGCGCAAGACGCCTATCTGTTCCTCAAGCTGTTCACGGTGGCGCGCGAGCCGTTGCCGTCTTTCGCTGCATTTCTCGGCTTCCTGCTGCCGCTGGTGGCTATCGCGCTCGGATTTGATGCCATCAACGGCGAGTTCAACCGGCGCACCATGAGCCGGCTGCTTGCCCAGCCGATCTATCGCGACGCCGTGCTGTTCGGAAAATTCCTCGGCGGCCTGCTGGTCATCGCCATCGCCCTCCTGACACTGTGGCTGATGATGGTCGGGCTTGGCATGCTCTTCCTCGGCCTGCCGCCTTCCGGCGCGGATATCGTACGCGGTGTGTTCTGGCTTGCCGCGACGCTCGCCTATGCCGGCGTCTGGCTCGCGCTCGCAATCGCATTCTCGACCGTAATCCGCTCGCCCGCCACCTCGGCATTGGCCGCGCTCTCCGTCTGGCTGGTGCTCACCGTGTTCTGGGGCATGATCGCGCCGCTGGTCGCGGGGATCGTCGTGCCGATCGACCCGTTCGATCCGATGAGCGTGCTCAACCGCTTCGAGTGGCAGCAGGCGATCGCCCGCATCTCGCCGCAGACGCTCTATGGCGAGGTCACGGGGCTGTTACTGGACCCTGCCGCGCGCTCCGTCGGGCCGCTGTTCATGCACCAGATGCAGGGCGCGGTGATCGGCGCACCGCTGCCGACCATGCAGAGCTTGCTGATCGTCTGGCCGCAGATCTCCGGCCTGATCGCCGCGATGCTGGTCCTGTTCACGCTCGCCTATGTCGTGTTCCAGCGGCAGGAGGTGCGGGCATGATGGCCGCGGGCCTGAGCCATTGAACGCCATCCTCCGCTGGACGCAAGCTGATCTGGCGGAGGAGTTCTGCATTTTCCGTCGGGCAGGCAAGCGACTGGCTGGAGGCGCGAACCCATGTGGCTGTCGCTATCGCCAGATTGCGGGATACTCCCGCCCGTCGTTGCCCAGCCTTTCGCTCAAGTTGTAGATATACGATTAGCTGCCCCGACACCAAAATATTGTAACAAGCGGCAGGTTCTAACTCATTTAGGAGAATGATGGTGGCTTTCCCATCGAGAGGTGTTCTGAAGAAGTCCGCCATCGTGACCATCATATGTGCCGCGATTTCGATATCCGTCTCTACGGGGATCCGATTCTACCTGGGTGTCCAGTCGGACACGATCACGATCATGGTACGGCTCATATTGCCGTTCATCATCGCGTTTCCGATTGCTATCATGCTCTTTGCGAAAATCGAGAAACTTGAGAAAGCCTACCGCAACCTGCTGAAAGAAGCGAGAGAACTTGCAAAAATGCGCCAGCACCGACCCGTTGACGGGCCTTCTCAACAGACGCAGTTTCGAGAGACAATTCAATCTTGCAATGGCCCATCGCGCGGGCGGCAAGTTCATCATTGCCGACATGGACTACCTGAAAGCGATAAACGACGAACATGGGCATCTTGTAGGAGATGACGCTATCATCTCGTTCGCGCAGGCATTGGAACTGGTGCTAGGTGATGAGTGCCTCATCGCGCGGATCGGTGGTGACGAGTTTTGCGCCTATCTGCCAAAGGCTGACGCAAACACTGTCAATCAACTGGTGACACAGGTCGGATCCGCCGCCCGAAACGAATTCCTCCGTAAAACAGGGCTGGACTATCCGCTTTCATTCTCCGTTGGGATGCAGAAATGCCATCCGAAGCTTACGTTCCGGGAAATGATCTCCCGCGCCGACAGCGAGCTTTACGCTAAAAAGCGTAGCCGTCCTGCTCCCACGGCTATCGATAAGGCGGCTTGAGTCGACCAAAGATAAAGTCAGCGGCGGGTGCGCGCTTGGCCACGAGCTGATCCTGCTAAAACCATCCTGCCCATGATAGAATGTCCTGCCGCTACGGCTTGTAGGCTTCGTCAAGCCAAGGCATCCAATCGACTGCTCCGTCAGAATCGTGCCGAACGGATCGCCCGTTAAAGAACCGAAGCCGCGCTGCCGCTAGAATACCGCTTCCCCTTGTTCGCGAACGTTGATGAACGCCATTTTTTCTAACGCATAGCGTAACAGAGGGGTGCCGTTCGCGCATCCTTCTACATGCGGCACGCTACAGGCCGCCGTCTCCCCTCCATGGTTCGCTTGGTTCCGAGACTTGAGCTCTTCGGAAGCATCCAGAATCAGGAGGATACCATGTGCGCAGAGCACCGCCGCGTCCAAAGAGGCAGCCTAAGACAGCCAGCCCATGGAACTCTCCCCGACGATCTCTACGACTATGAAGACGATCCCACGCCGCGCATCAGCCCGCCTCGCGGCAGTCCGTCCCATGTTTTCGCTGTCGAAAGGCTCCCCGTCATCGACGACTGGCCGGAGGACGTGCCGATCACCGAGGCCGAGATTAAGGTCTTCGAGCGTTGGTTCGGCGATGTGTTCGACGAGATGTTCGGCCCGATCGATCTGCCCGATGACTTAAGAAGGTTATCGTATTATGATAACGAAAAGCCTTAACCGGATCATCGGGCGATGCCATGTCAACATTGAAGGTCGGTATTGCCGACCCAGAGGAAATGAGAGCGAGAACCATGCGGATCGCCAAGGGCGAGGAAAGGCCCACGCCCGGCGAGCCAACAGTGTGGTTTGCTTCGACCATGTCATTCGCGAAGCTCCTCTCACCAGCCAATTGCGAGTTGCTCCGCCTAATTCGTGAACAGGAGCCGGATTCGCTGGAGGAACTGGCACAGATCACGGGGCGCGCGAAATCCAACCTGTCCCGAACACTCAAAACCATGGCGGCCTGTGGCCTTGTCCGGATGGAGAAAGGCAAGGGGCTCAGGCTGGTGCCCAGGCTCATCCATGACCGGGTAGAGCTGGTCCTGCCATTGGTCAAACGCCGCAAGAAAGGAACCCGCAAATGAATGCTAAATCGCCAACCATTGCCGTGCGGGCCGCTCTCTATCTACGCGTCTCGACCACGCGGCAGGCCGAACACGATGTTTCCATTCCCGACCAAAAGCGGCAGGGCGAAGCCTGGTGTGAGGCGCGCGGCTTTCAGCTCGTCGAGACCTTCGTTGAGCCCGGCGCCTCGGCGACCAATGATCGGCGGCCTGAGTTCCAGCGCATGATCGAAGCGAGCACGTCCAAGCCTGCGCCCTTTGACGTAGTCGTGGTCCATTCGTTCAGCCGGTTCTTCCGCGATCACTTCGAGCTGGAGTTTTACGTCAGGAAACTCGCCAAGAATGGCATCAAGCTGGTCTCCATCACTCAGGAAATGGGCGATGATCCCATGCACGTCATGATGCGGCAGATCATGGCGCTGTTCGATGAATATCAATCCAAGGAAAACGCCAAGCACGTCACCCGCGCCTTGAAGGAAAATGCCCGTCAGGGCTTCTGGAACGGTTCGCTTCCGCCGATCGGCTATCGGGTCGTGGATGCCGAGCAGCGCGGCGCCAAGACCAAGAAAAAGCTGGAGATCGACCCGTTGCATGCCGACACGATCCGCTTGATCTACCGGCTCGCGCTGGAAGGCGTTGGCGATAGTGGCCAGATGGGCGTGAAGGCCATCGTCAAATATCTTAACGCCAAGGGTATCTTCACCCGTGATGGGGGCCGTTGGGGCATCGGTCAGGTTCACCGCGTTCTGACGCGCCGCACCTATGTCGGTGAACACGAGTGGGGAAAGCGCAGCAAGCATACCGATGCGCGCTCACCGGGGGAGATCGTCATCGTGTCTGTTCCGGCGATCATCGAGCGCGAAACGTTCGATCAGGTTCAGGCGCTGCTACAGGCGCGCAACCCCAAGACCGATCTGCCAGCTCGCGTGGTCATCGGGCCGACCTTGCTGACCGGCATCTGCTATTGCGGCAATTGCGGGGGAGCCATGACCATCCGCACCGGAAAAAGCGGCCGCTACCGCTACTATGCCTGCTCCATAAAGGCCCGGCAGGGCGAAACGGGTTGTAAGGGGCGAGCGATCCCGATGGACAAGCTCGACACCATGGTCGTCAACCACATCGAAGATCGGCTGCTTGATCCAGAACGGCTTGAGGACCTCCTTGGCAGCGTTCTCGGCCGCCGCTCTGAACAGGCTGAGCGGCGAAAACAACACATTGATGAGCTGGAACGACGGGCTACAGAATCGGAACTGCGACTGAAGAGGCTATACGATGCTATCGAGGCAGGTGTAGCCGATCTGGAAGATCCGGCGCTGAAGGAGCGGATCGTTGGTCTCAAGGTTATCCGCGACCAGGCTCGTGTGGATGCCGACCGCGCACAAGCGATGCTCGATAGTCCCGGTCACTCTGCCATCAGCCCCGAGATGATACGTCGCTTTTCGAAAGTTGCCCGCGATCGTATCCGCAACCGTGAGGGCGGCTATCGGCGGGATCACCTGCGGGCGCTGGCGCAACGAGTTGAGGTCGCTGACGATGCCGTTCGCATCATGGGATCGAAGACGGAACTGCTGAGAACGCTTTTTACGGAGAACGTGCGGCCACCGGCGGCGATTGGCGTGCCCAGAAGCGGACCGAAGTGGCGGAGGGAGAGGGACTGACATCCAACCTTCTCTGGGCCGGAAACGAGTTGAAGTCGTTGTCTTCAACCCGCGCGCCGCGGGATTTTCCTGCGATAGGCATGACGTTGGACGGGGGCGCTGATGCTGTCGACCGTCACCACCTGATCTGGTGACGCTGACTTGTTTTCGTTGCGGCGGATGGGGTCCCGCAGCAGACGCAGCCCGTTGAGCACCACCAGAACCGTTCCGCCCTCGTGACCGATCACTGCGAGCGGCAGAGGCAGCTCGAAGAACAGCGCGCCCGTCACCAGAATGACCATGGCACCCATGGCGAAGGCGAGGTTCTGCCGAATGATCCGCGCCGTGCGCCGCGCCAGTCGATGCGCCTCCGCGAGCCGTCCCATGTCTTCCGACAGAAGCGCCACATCGGCTGCCTGGAGCACGACGTCGGAGCCCGCAGCACCCATGGCGATCCCGACATCGGCGCGGGCCAGCGCGGCGGCGTCATTTACCCCGTCGCCGACGAAGGCGACCTTGCCTCTTGCAGCCAACTCCCCCGCCATCCTGACTTTGTCCTCCGGCAGCATGTCGGCATGGATTTCCTCGGGCTTCAATCCGAGCTCTTCGCCAATCCGCAACGCAACCGGACGGCGATCGCCGGTCATCATGATGATTGCGGTGACCCCACCTTCCCGCAATGCGGCAAGCGCCGCCGCAGAGGTCGGGCGGGCCTGATCCGCGATGGTAACAGCTCCCATCACCTGCTGATCCCGCCCGAAATAGATGACCGTCTCGGTGTCCGCAGCCAACGCCTTCAGCATCGGGTGATCGATGGAAGCGTCCATTTGCCTGGCGAGTCGCGGATTGCCTGCCCATACCTGCCTCCCGCCGTCGTCGCCGACGATGCCGGCACTCGGCCGGGTGATCACGTTAAGTACCTTGGCCGGTTCAACACCGCGGCTGACGGCTTCCTGCCGGATGGCTGCCGCGCTGTGATGTTCCGAGTGGGCCTCAAGTCCAGCCAGCAGCGAGAGGAAGCGTCGCTCATTGCCGTCGAGCGCCACCACCTTCGTGATCGAGGCCCTGCCGGTCGTCAGCGTTCCCGTCTTGTCGAAGGCGAAGGTGTCGACCGCCGCCAGCGTCTCGAGCGCGCCGCCGCCCTTGAACAATACACCTCCGCGCGCGGCAGCCGACAGGGCGGAGAGGATCGCGGCAGGGACGGAGATCACGATTGCACAGGGGCTCGCCGCTACCAGCAGGGTCGCTGATCGGTAGAGCGCCTCCTCCCAGTCGCGCCCCAGCCAGTAGAACGCGGCGAAGGCCAGGACGGCTCCGACCATGACCGCGACCGTGTAGCGTTGCCCGAACCAGGCACTGAAGCGCTCCGACGGAGCCTTGGCCGCCTGCGCCTCGGTCACGAGTGCGATCATGCGGGCGACGGTGCTTTCCTCGATCGTCTTCGTTACGGCCATCTCGAGCACGCCGTCGAGGTTGACCGTCGCCTCGAAGACCGGGGCGCCGGGTTGTTTGGCGACGGGCATGGACTCGCCGGTGATATGGGCTTCATCGAGAGAGCCCCGGCCGCTGACGATCACCCCGTCCGCCGGAACCCGCGCGCCAGGCCGCAGCACCACGACGTCATCCACCTGAAGATCGGCAGCAGGGACTTCCGAGACTGACTCGTCCGGCGCCTTGCGAAGTGCCGTCTCCGGCCGAAGCTCCATCAACGCCTCGATGGCCCGGCGCGCGCGGCCGAGCGCCCGTTCCTCCAGCGTCGTGGAGATGCTGAAGAGCGTCAGCAGGACGGCGCCCTCGAAAGGCGCCCCGACGGCCGCAGCCGCGACCGCTGCAACGACCATCAAGAGGTCGATGTCGAGGATCCGCTCCTCCCACAAGGTGGCGGCCGCCCGCCAAGCGGCTGGCAGTCCGCCCGCTAGATAAACGAGCAACAGACCTGCGAGGGAAAAGTACGCGGCGGCGGCACCCTGCAGCGGCCAAAGAGCGAGTATGGCCAGAAGCATCCCAGCGACGGTCAGGACCGTCAAAACGAACGAACGATCGATCTCGAATGCTTTTCCCACTTCATCTCCTAATCGCGGCGCAGGCTCTCATGCCGAAACTATGCTTCCGGGCGCAACAACGCGCGCCGCCCGCCGTAGCGACGAGATCATGAACGTTCGACGATGGTCGCCGCTGGCTCCTGTCAGTGAGACTGGTGCCGGTTTCCGACAGAGTCGGCAAAGCCGAGCTATTCTTCGGTCGTCTTTCCGTCGAAGTGCTCGTGGGCAGCGTCGGCTTCGCCTTTGGTCGAATGGACGACGCCATCGACATGTTCGGGAGGACTGTAGATCGTGTAAAGCCTGAGGGGCTCGTCGCCCGTATTCCTGACATTGTGTCGCGCGCCCGCCGGTACGATCATCGCCATGTCCGACTTTATCTTGTGTGCGGCGCCATCGATCAGGATCTCGCCTTGCCCCTTCTCGACACGGAAGAACTGGTCGCCACCGTCATGCACCTCTTCGCCAATCTCTTCGCCGGGCTGTAGCGCCATCAGGACCAACTGCATGTTCCTCGCCGTATAGAGGACCCGCCGATAGTCGGCGTTCTCCTCGGTCAACTTTTCGATGTCATCGACAAATCCGCGCATGGTGTGCTCCTTGTATTTTGGCAGGCCTCTTTAACCATAGGTCCATCACGTGTGGATGACCAGTCCGCGTGCTGCTGCGACACCAGCTGGCCTGAATTTGCCTCCACATTGGCCTCGTATAAACCTGTTGGCCAAATGGAGTGTTTCGTTTTGGACCTGTTGACATGGATGGGCGTTAGTCTCGATGTTCAGTCCCTCGGCGCACACGTTTTGCGATGAAGAACACGAACAAACGCAATGAATGGCAGGTCGTACTCGAATTCTGGTTCCCTGAGGGGAACTCGCTCGACATAGATGCGGACGTCCATCGCAGCCATTGGTCTTGGCGGATGCGGGGCGGCGCGGACGACGAAATCACGGCCCGCTTCGCGGAACTCACAGTTGAAGGAGCCGCGGGAAATCTTGACCACTGGGCCTCCGATCCCGAAGGCAGGCTCGCGCTCATCATCGTGCTCGATCAGTTCTCGCGATCGGTCTGGCGAGGCGATGCCCACGCTTTCGCGCAGGACAAGGCGGCGCTGGCGCTGGCAATGAACGGATTGTTGAATGGCCACTACGCCGCGCTATCAACGCCATGGTTCAAGGTCGTGGTGCCGTCTGGGATGTGGTGGACTTTTGAGAGGGTGGCGTAGTCTCCGGGTGTTGAAGCCCACAAAACGGGATTCGGGCGTTGGAGCGCCAGGG
>NZ_SNZF01000028.1 GCF_004363725.1 Aquamicrobium defluvii
GGCTTGAAAAACTCTGAACTGTTCGGAAATGCAGCGTATCTCTTCGGCCTGTCACGCCGGAGGTCGCGGGTTCGAGCCCCGTCACTCGCGCCATTTTTTCAACGAGTTAGCGAAAAAATGTGAACATGGCCGTGACGCGGACCGTAGGTTCGCGCATTTGATTCTCAGCCCTGTCGTCTTCCTGCCGGAGCATCTGCTTTCACCTGCACCCTCAAGCGGCATCGGTCTGACTATTCCCTGACGAATGATGTCGTCTGCCCGTTGTAGCCGCCGTTGCGCAGCGCCTGGCGGGGACTGCGGAGGCTCCGCTATAAATGCTGGCCGCAGACAGATGACAGCAGCCGCAACGATGCGCGCCGTCATCGGCGTAAGGCTCCTTCCTCGGCCTCCTTCCCCTCGTCCCGGAAGATAATCCAAGAGCGGCGATGAACCGCATCGGCAACCAGATCCGGTCACGACCAGAAACAAAGAAAAACCCCGCCTGATGGAGGCGGGGTTTTTAGATCGTTGAACGAGGCAGGTGCTGCCCCGATGCAGTGGAAGCGCCTTAGTTGACGGCGTCCTTGAGACCCTTGCCGGCGGTGAACTTCGGCACGGTACGGGCCGGAATCTTCACCTCGGCGCCGGTCTGCGGGTTACGGCCGGTCGACTCGGCACGCTTCGACACCGAGAAATTACCGAAACCGACAAGCCGGACGTCCCCACCATTCTTCAGTTCGCCGGTGATGACGGAGAACACCGCATCGACCGCCGACTGCGCGTCACCCTTGGAGAGTTTCGCAGCTTCGGCGACAGCGGACACCAGTTCGTTCTTGTTCATAAAATTTCCCTTCCATGAGAAAACCGGGACGAAAGACTCATCCGGCAGGAGCCGAACTTTAGAAAGAAGCACGGCTGCAACCAAGCGAAAATCCGGGTTGAACCCCTCAAAATCCCCCGTTTTCCGGGCTTTTCGAGCAAAAAGGCCGGGCATATGCCCGGCCCTTTTCAATTGATGCACTGCAATGTGAGCGAACGCTAATGCGCCAGCGACTTTGCAGCGTCGTCCGCGGTATCCACAGCTGCCGGCGTGCCGGCAGGTTCCACCCACTCGATCGGCTCCGGCATGCGCACCAGCGCATGCTGCAAGACCTCGCCGGCGCGGCTCACCGGAACGATCTCCAGACCGTTCTTCACGTTGTCCGGTATCTCGGCCAGATCCTTGGCGTTCTCTTCCGGTATCAGGACCTTCTTGATACCGCCGCGAAGCGCCGCCAGCAGCTTCTCTTTCAGCCCGCCGATCGGCAGCACCCTGCCGCGCAGCGTGATCTCGCCGGTCATCGCCACATCGGCCCGCACCGGAATGCCGGTGAGCACCGAGACGATGGCCGTGACCATGGCCACACCGGCCGAAGGACCGTCCTTGGGCGTCGCGCCTTCGGGAACGTGAACGTGAATGTCGCGCTTGTCGAACAGCGGGGGCTCCACGCCGAAATCGATGGCCCGCGAGCGGACATAGGATGCCGCAGCGGAAATCGATTCCTTCATGACGTCCTTCAGGTTGCCGGTGACCGTCATGCGCCCCTTGCCGGGCATCATCACGCCTTCGATCGTCAGCAACTCGCCGCCAACCTCCGTCCACGCCAGACCGGTGACGACACCGACCTGATCGTCCGTCTCGGCCATGCCGAAGCGATAGCGCTGAACACCCAGATAGTCGGCAAGATTGGCTTCGGTAATCTTCACCGACTTCTTCTTGGTCTTCAGGATCTCCGTCACCGCCTTGCGGCCGAGCTTCATCAGCTCGCGTTCCAGAGAGCGTACACCTGCCTCGCGGGTGTAGGTCTGGATAATGGCGCGGATGGCACCATCGGCAACCGAGAACTCCTTCGGCTGGAGCGCGTGGTCGCGGACCACCTTGGGCAGCAGGTGCCGCCTGGCGATCTCGACCTTCTCGTCCTCCGTGTAGCCGGCGATACGGATGATCTCCATGCGGTCCATAAGAGGCGCAGGAATGTTCAGCGTGTTCGCCGTCGTCACGAACATCACGCTCGACAGGTCGTATTCGACCTCGAGGTAATGGTCCATGAAGGACGCGTTCTGCTCCGGGTCCAGAACCTCCAGCAGCGCCGAGGACGGATCGCCGCGGAAGTCCTGTCCCATCTTGTCGATCTCGTCGAGCAGGAAGAGCGGGTTGGACTTCTTCGCCTTCTTCATCGACTGGATGACCTTGCCGGGCATCGAGCCGATATAGGTACGCCGGTGACCGCGGATCTCGGCCTCGTCACGCACGCCGCCAAGCGCCATGCGCACGAATTCGCGTCCCGTCGCCTTGGCGATGGACTTGCCGAGCGAGGTCTTGCCGACGCCGGGCGGGCCGACGAGGCACAGGATCGGGCCCTTCAGCTTCTTCTGGCGGCTCTGCACGGCCAGATACTCGACGATGCGCTCCTTGACCTTGTCGAGGCCGAAATGATCGGCATCGAGAACGGTCTGCGCATAGTTCAGGTCCTGCTTCACCTTGGAGTTACGACCCCACGGGATCGACAGCAGCCAGTCGAGATAATTGCGCACGACTGTGGCTTCGGCCGACATGGGCGACATGGTGCGCAGCTTCTTCAGCTCCGCTTCCGCCTTCTCGCGGGCTTCCTTCGAAAGCCGGGTCTTCTTGATGCGCGCTTCCAGTTCGGCGGCCTCGTCGCGGCCGTCCTCGCCCTCGCCGAGCTCCTTCTGGATCGCCTTCATCTGCTCGTTGAGGTAGTATTCGCGCTGCGTCTTCTCCATCTGGCGCTTGACGCGAGAGCGGATGCGCTTCTCCACCTGAAGAACGGAAATCTCCGCCTCCATGAAGCCCATGGCGCGCTCGAGACGCTCCTTCACCGAAAGGGTGGAGAGCATTTCCTGCTTCTCGGGAATCTTGATGGCGAGATGCGAAGCAACCGTATCGGCGAGCTTGGAATAGTCGTCGATCTGGCTGGCCGCGCCAACCACCTCCGGCGAAATCTTCTTGTTCAGCTTCACATAGTTTTCGAAGTCGGAGACCACGGAACGGGCGAGCGCCTCGATCTCGACCTCGTCTTCTTCCGGCTCCGTGAGCGCGGAAGCGTGGGCCTCGTGAAAGTCCGTGCGATCGGTGAAGCTGTCGATGCGCGCGCGCGCGGTGCCCTCGACCAGCACCTTGACGGTGCCGTCCGGCAGCTTCAGGAGCTGCAGCACATTGGCGAGCGTTCCCACCTCGTAGATGGCGCCGGCTTCGGGGTCGTCGTCAGCGGCGTTCATCTGGGTGGCGAGCAGGATCTGCTTTTCCTGACCCATCACCTCTTCCAGCGCCTTGATCGACTTTTCACGGCCGACAAAGAGGGGCACGATCATATGCGGGAAGACCACGATGTCACGCAGCGGGAGGACTGCGAACACACCATTGCCTGCGGACCGGGCTGTTTTGGCCATTGTCAAACCTTTCCTTCGCGCACGCCTTGAGCCGAACGCGAATCCTATATTAACGACCGGGGATCGTTCCGCCTACCACCGTTTGCGACGGAGGCTTACGCAGCGCGGACTTCAGCCCCGAACTCACCCGTTAGGTGGATGCCGGCAAAGCAAAGATCAAGGGCGGCAGTCGGCAATCGGCAATTGGCAGTCGGAAAAGAAGCTGCCGCGCACTGCTGTGTGCCGCCGGCTCCGACTGCCGATTGCCGACTGCCAAACGCCATCAGGCGCTGACGTTACCCTTCTTTTCCTTGGTATCGGAGTAGATGTAGAGCGGGCGTGCATTGCCCAACACGACCTCTTCGGAGATCACGACCTCGCGAACGCCTTCCAGCGCCGGCAGTTCGAACATGGAGTCCAGCAGGATCGCTTCCATGATGGAACGCAGGCCGCGCGCGCCCGTCTTGCGCTCGATGGCGCGGCGGGCAATGGCCGAAAGCGCGTTCTCATGGAAGGTAAGTTCCACATTCTCCATCTCGAACAGGCGCTGGTACTGCTTCACCAGCGCGTTCTTCGGCTCGGTCAGGATCTGCACCAGCGCAGCCTCGTCGAGATCCTCGAGCGTCGCCAGAACCGGCAGGCGGCCGACGAATTCGGGGATCAGGCCGAACTTGAGCAGGTCTTCCGGCTCAACCATGCGGAACAGTTCACCGGTGCGGCGCTCCTCGGGAGAAGCCACGGAGGCACCGAAACCGATGGAGGTCTTGCGGCCGCGATCGGAGATGATCTTGTCGAGTCCCGCGAAGGCGCCTCCGCAGATGAACAGGATGTTGGCCGTGTCCACCTGAAGGAATTCCTGCTGCGGATGCTTGCGCCCGCCCTGCGGCGGCACGGAGGCGACGGTGCCCTCCATGATCTTCAGGAGCGCCTGCTGCACGCCCTCGCCCGACACGTCGCGGGTGATCGAGGGATTGTCAGACTTGCGGCTGATCTTGTCGATCTCGTCGATATAGACGATGCCGCGCTGGGCCCGCTCGACATTGTAGTCGGCAGACTGCAACAGCTTCAGGATGATGTTCTCGACATCCTCGCCGACATAGCCCGCCTCGGTCAGCGTGGTGGCGTCCGCCATGGTGAAAGGCACGTCGATGATGCGGGCGAGCGTCTGCGCAAGCAGCGTCTTGCCGCAGCCGGTCGGGCCGATCAGCAGGATGTTGGACTTCGAAAGCTCGACGTCGTTGCTTTTGCCGGCATGGGCAAGGCGCTTGTAGTGATTGTGAACCGCAACCGACAGCACGCGCTTGGCATAGGGCTGGCCGATCACGTAATCATCGAGCACATTGATGATTTCCTGCGGTGTGGGCACGCCCTCGCGCGACTTCACCATCGAGGTCTTGTTCTCCTCGCGGATGATGTCCATGCAAAGTTCGACGCACTCGTCGCATATGAAGACGGTGGGACCGGCGATCAGCTTGCGCACTTCGTGCTGGCTCTTGCCGCAGAACGAGCAATAGAGCGTGTTCTTGGAATCTCCGCCGCCGCCGTTGCTGACCTTGCTCATCTTCCAGTCCTTTCATGACCGTCCGCCGGTGGCCTGGCCGGCAGGACGCATTCCCGTGCGCCGGGGGTTCCGCCGCTTTCGGCATCCCTTGGCACCCGCAACGCATTCCGTACGAAACACCAATCAGAAAACGTGGCAATGATTCCCGCAGCCCTGGTGAAGCTAAGCCGTCGAAAATCAACATTGCCTTAACGTAGGCAATCGCGTGGGCTGTGGGAACAGCAAATTGTGGCCGAAATGCCGCAAACAGTCTCAAAAGCGCGTCATTTCAGCCACCGCCGTCCGTCAGGCCGAAGCGGTATCCGCCTCGGCCGCCTCACGCGTGGAATGCACCTTGTCGATCAGCCCGAATGCCAGCGCCTCGTCCGCCGTCATGAAATGGTCGCGGTCGAGCGTCTTTTCAATGGTCTCGTAGTCCTTGCCGGTGTGCTTGACGTAGACCTCGTTGAGACGGCGCTTGAGCTTGATGATGTCCTGGGCATGGCGCTCGATGTCCGAGGCTTGCCCCTGGAACCCGCCCGAAGGCTGGTGAACCATGATGCGCGCGTTGGGGGTGGCGAAGCGCATGCCCTTCTCGCCCGCGCAAAGCAGCAGCGAGCCCATCGAG
This sequence comes from Aquamicrobium defluvii, assembly GCF_004363725.1. GTDB lineage: Bacteria > Pseudomonadota > Alphaproteobacteria > Rhizobiales > Rhizobiaceae > Mesorhizobium > Mesorhizobium defluvii. The sequence goes on from NZ_SNZF01000028.1 coordinate 5,577, forward strand.
GCGGCCTGCCCGATGCAGAGCGTGGAAACGGCCGGCCTGATGAACTGCATGGTGTCGTAGATGGCCATGCCGCTCGTGACCACGCCGCCCGGCGAGTTGATGTAGAGCGAGATTTCCTTCTTCGGGTTCTCGGCCTCGAGGAACAGGAGCTGCGCGCAGACCAGCGTCGCCATGCCGTCTTCCACCGGACCGGTAATGAAAATGATGCGCTCCTTCAGAAGGCGCGAAAAGATATCATAGGCCCGCTCGCCGCGGTTGGTCTGCTCGACCACCATCGGAACGAGGTTCATGTAGGTTTCGATCGGGTCTTTCATGAATTGTCCTTGTCGAGATGGACCGGCACGGAACGGAGGCAAGGCCGGGATTGAATCATTCTGACTTTTCATCCCGTAAATAGGATGGCCGCTCACCCTTGCGCAAGGGTAAGACTGCAGCGCCTACCGTTAAGGTTGCCGTATGCCGGAATGAAACGCCGGCCCGCTTATGCAGGCCGGCGCATGTCGTCGACAAGGATACGGTGTCAGATCTTGAGCGTGCGGTTTTCCTCGCGGCCGACGCCGCGAACTTCAATGCGGTCGCCATAGACCTCGACAATCGAATAGGCGGTGGTGTCGGGCGTATCGACCATGCCCTTGAAGTTGAGGAAATGCTTGCCGCCGGTCTCGCCATAATTGCCGGCGTGGTTATGGCCGTTGAAGTAAGCGACGAAATTGTCGTAGCCGGTCAGCATTTCCACAATGCGCTCGGAGTCCCACTGGTTGTGCTCGTTGGCCGGATAGACCGGATAGTGATTGAGAACGATCACCTTCTCGCCGGCAGCCTGCGCCTTCTTCATGGTTTCCTCGGCCCATTCGAATTGCTCGTCGCTCAGGGAACCGTTCCAGCTCTGTGCGTTTTCCGCAGCCTTGGCCTTCAGCTCGTCCAGCCGGGCGGCTGCGATTTCACGGCGCGGATCGCCCTCCGGCGGCGCAAAGGTGCTGACATCGTTGCCATCGAGCACGAGGAAGCGATAGCCGCCGCCAGTGAAATCGTAATAGGCCTTGTCCATGCCAACCGTGCGGACGACCGAGGCGAGATATTCCTTTGCGATGTCGTAGTCGTGGTTGCCAAGCACGAAGAAATGCTCGTGCTTCAGCTTGTCGTAAAGCGGCAGGATATGGGAAAAACTCTCCCAGTGGCGGTCGATGATGTCGCCGAGCGTCGCCACGAACTGGAGGTCTTCCTTGTTGAACGCCTCTATGGCGTCCGACAGCTTCCAGAGGCTGTTGGCATAGTAGCGGTTCATCTTCAGGCTCGGGGCGACCGGCGCATATTGCGGGTCGGCCACGATGCCGAAACGGAACAGTGGACCGTTCTGCGCGACCGCGCCGGTGACGGCGAAACCGGCAAAAGGTGCGAAAAAGGCAGCGGCAGCGCCGCCCTTGATGATGTTGCGACGAGTGACCATGAATGGCCTCCTGGGCTTGTTGGAAGGACAAGCCGCAGCTACCTGCCTGTCATGACAAGCCAGTGACGGTACAGGCCAGTGACGGTACAGGGACTGTTCAGAGGCGGATCACATACTCCTTGCGAGTCGTTTCAAGGACTTCCCAGCTTCCCCTGAAGCCCGGCCTGAGGACAAAAGAGTCCCCGGCGCGCACGGTCCTCGCTTCGCCGCCCTCCTCCGTAATCACCGAAATGCCGGAGAGGATGCGGCAGTATTCCCATTCGTCGTACTCGATGCGCCATTTGCCGGATGTCGATTCCCAGACGCCGGCGTAGAGGTCGTCACCGTGTTCCTCGACATTCCATGTCCGGAATTGCGGATTGCCGGAAACGATACGCTCCGGCGCCGGTGCGCCGGCTTCCGGCTCGATGCCGGAAATGTCGAGGGTGAGGAGTTTGGGTTCGGACATGGCAACGGGCTCCGGTTTGCTCCGGAGCCCTGCGTGCCATGAAGATCAGGCCTTGGCCAGCGCCTGTTCCAGATCGGCGATGATATCCTTCGCGTCCTCGATGCCGACGGACAGGCGAACCGTATCGGGCCCCGCGCCGGCCAGCGTCTTCTGCTCGTCCGAGAGCTGGCGATGCGTGGTGGAAGCGGGGTGAATCACCAGCGACTTGGTGTCGCCGACATTGGCGAGGTGCGAGAACAGCTCCAGCCCCTCGACGAACTTGACGCCGGCGTCGTAGCCGCCCTTGAGGCCGAAGGTGAACACGGCGCCAGCGCCCTGCGGAGAATACTTCTTCTGCAGCGCATTGTTCGGATCGGAGGCGAGGCCGGGATAGGAAACCCACGACACCTTGGGATGCTTCGACAGCCATTCGGCCACCGCCAGCGCATTGTCGCAGTGACGCTGCATGCGCAGCGGCAGGGTTTCAAGGCCGGTGAGGATCATGAAGGCGTTGAAGGGCGAGATGGCCGGGCCGAAATCGCGCAGGCCGAGCACGCGCGTGGCGATGGCGAAGGCGAAATTGCCAAAAGTCTGATGCAGGACGATGCCGCCATATTCCGGGCGCGGCTCCGACAGCATCGGATATTTGCCGGACTTCGACCAGTCGAAGGTGCCGCCGTCGACGATGATGCCGCCGATGGAATTGCCATGACCGCCGATGAACTTGGTCAGCGAGTGCACCACGATGTCGGCGCCATGCTCGATCGGGCGCACCAGATAGGGCGAGGCCAGCGTGTTGTCGACCACCAGCGGCAGACCGTGCCTGTGCGCCACATCGGCCAGAGCGGCAAGATCGACGAACTCGCCATTCGGATTGGCAAGGCTCTCGACGAAGATGAACTTGGTCTTCTCGTCTATCTGGGACTCGAAGGTGGAAACGTCCTTCGGGTCGCCCCAGCGAACTTCCCAGCCGAAATTCTTGAAGGCATGGCCGAACTGGTTGATCGTGCCGCCATAAAGACGACGCGCGGCAATGAAGTTTTCCCCTGTCTTCAGCAGCGTGTGCGCCACCAGAAGCTGTGCGGCGTGACCCGAAGCCACCGCGAGCGCAGCCGTGCCGCCTTCAAGTGCCGCCACGCGCTCTTCAAGGGCTGCCTGCGTCGGGTTCATGATGCGGGTGTAGATGTTGCCGAATGCCTGCAATCCGAACAGCGACGCCGCATGGTCGGCATCGTTGAAGACGTAGGACGTCGTCTGGTAGATCGGGACCGCGCGCGCGCCGGTGGTCGGATCCGGCTTGGCGCCTGCATGAACGGCGAGCGTGTTGAAGCCGGGGGCATTCTGCGACATTTCATTCCTCCAGAAAGGGAAAATCGGAAACTCTGTGCTATCATTGGGATCAGCAAAGCAAGTTGCAAAGCGCAAAACACCACACTCGCGACTTCTTTGGAACAAAAATCCCCTTTTGCCGCAGAATATCGGAATTCCATTCCAGCCTTGCTCATGGCGCCGCAGGCTGCCATCCCATAGACGCGCAGATACCGTTCTGCCCGCCCATATTGAAACCCATTGTGCGAATGTGCTTCTCATAGGCTCCATTCGACCGGAGCCATGCCATGCCAGCCCAGATCACGCATAAGCCGACCCTCACCACGGAAGAAATCAACGAGCTGATGGGCTCCGTCTATCCGCAACTGAACGAAGGCGGACGCGCCTATGAGGCGATCGACGTCTTTCCCGGCGGCTGCAAGGTGCGGCTGAACGCCGACGAGCGGCATTTGCGTCCGGGCGGAACGGTTTCCGGTCCCACGCTGTTCACGCTCGCCGATATTGGCGGCTATGTGCTGGTTCTGACCCATGCCGGGGCAGATGCTCTTTCGGTGACCACGAATCTCAACATCAACTTCATGCGCAAGGCCGATGCCGGTCCCATCGATGCCCATTGCCGCATCCTCAAGCTCGGCAAGAGCCTCATGGTATTCGACGCCGATATCGTGGCCGGCCCCGACGGGCACAGCATCGCCCATGCGACAGGCACCTATTCCATCCCGCCAGTCCGCAACACGGAAAATCATGGGGTAAAATAATACCTTCAAATTAACATTATGTTTTTGTTACATGTTTTTGTGAAACAGACCAATTCATCAACTTGACGGTGCCCTCACCCTCCCCTATAAGCCGCCATGCAGACGATGACCTTTAAGGTCGGCGTTTGCTGTTGGCGGCGCGGGCCTCCAATCCAAGCAACAAGAAACGCCGTGCCGGCCGCAAGGCAGGCAGGGTCCCAACCGGAAACAGAACCATGACAACCTTTTCGCAGAAGCCTGCGGACGTGGTGAAGAAGTGGGTACTGATCGACGCCGAAGGTCTCGTCGTCGGCCGCCTCGCCTCTCTCGTCGCCAACCGTCTGCGCGGCAAGCATAAAGCCACCTTCACCCCCCATGTCGACGACGGTGACAACGTCATCATCATCAATGCCGACAAGGTGGTGTTCACCGGCAACAAGTACACCGACAAGAAGTACTACTGGCACACCGGCCACCCCGGCGGCATCAAGGAGCGCACTGCGCGCCAGATCATCGAGGGGCGCTTCCCGGAGCGCGTCATCGAGAAGGCTGTCGAGCGCATGATTCCGCGCGGCCCGCTCGGCCGTCGCCAGATGAAGAACCTGCGCGTCTATGCAGGCACCGAACACCCCCACACGGCCCAGCAGCCCGAGACGCTCGACGTCGGCGCGCTGAACGCCAAGAACAAGAAGGTCAAGTAATGGCTGAGCAGCTCTCCTCGCTCGCGGAACTGGGCTCGGTGGCCCAGACCTCGCAGCCGGCCGCACCGGTCCACGTCCAGAAGCTCGACAAGTCGGGCCGCGCCTATGCCACCGGCAAGCGCAAGGACGCCATCGCCCGCGTATGGGTCAAGCCCGGCTCCGGCAAGATCGTCATCAACGGCAAGGAGTACGACAAGTACTTCGCACGTCCGGTCCTCCAGATGATCCTGAACCAGCCGATTGTCGCGGCCAACCGTGTCGGCCAGTACGACATCGTTGCCACCGTGGCCGGCGGCGGTCTTTCGGGTCAGGCGGGCGCCGTGCGTCACGGCATCTCCAAGGCTCTTACCTATTACGAGCCGGAACTGCGCGGCGTGCTGAAGAAGGGTGGGTTCCTCACCCGCGACAGCCGCGTCGTCGAGCGCAAGAAGTACGGCCGCGCCAAGGCACGCCGTTCGTTCCAGTTCTCGAAGCGCTAAGCTTCGGCTCATCCCGACATCGAAAAGGCCGCCTTTCGGGCGGCCTTTTTGCATTCAAGGCAGGGCCGGCGTTCAGTTGATGCTCGCCGTCCTCCGTGCGGCTTGCAGGTGGTGGTCCGATCCAGCCAGCTGTCACGCATGACCACGAACACGCCATCTGCGGAACGGCGTATATCGACCTCGACCATTTCCGCCCCATCGGCGGCCGACGCGGCGAGCGCCGCAAGCGAATTTTCAGGATAGCGCGTCTTGCCTTCACGCAGACCGCCTGCCCTGTGGGCCACGATCATGACATGATCCCGCCAGCGGTTGGCCTGCTCGAAACGCTCCAGTATCCGGTCCACGCGCATTTCACCGGCGGTTGCCTTTGCAGCAGCAGGCAAGAGGAAGGCGGCGGCAAGCGTCAGGCGCGCCCAGAACATTCGCATCAGAACCGCTCCGTCGAACGTGTCGGGCGTGGTCTATGCCGATGCCATGACGGGCACGTGAACGAAGCCGGCTTATGCGGATATGAAAAAGGCCCCGCTTGGCGGGGCCTTTTTCTGAAACGCAGAGGAGACTGTGGCCGGGATCAGTTGCCCGCAGCCTTGGCCTTTTCCTGCTCTTCCTTGAGCTTCTTGGCGAAGTCCTCGTTGTTCTTGGAAACGAACTCCTGAAGCTTCTTCTGGCGCTCCTCAAGATCGGAGGCCTGCATCGCCGGCCCTTCGAAGGCGCCGGTGAAGCCCTCGAGCGAAATCTGGATCGGGTTGGGCTGATTCTGGAAATTGATCGAGGTCAGCACGATCTGGGAGCCCTTCTTGAACGAAGCGACGAGCTGGTCGGTCATCGGAACCTCGGCCACGCAACGGTCGGGGAAGCAGATGACATAGTCGAGCTTCTGGGCCTTGCCGCCGTCAATCTGAAGGGCGATGCCGGGAGGAACGAGACGGCCGCTCGGCACGGTCACCTGGAAAACCTTGCGGTTCACCTTGCCGCGCAGATCGATCATGCTCACGCCGGTGACGAGCTGGCCATTGCCTGCGGTGACGATGTTCTGCACATTGCAGATGTCGACATCCTCCTGCTTCGAGCAGGCCTTGAACCAGCCCTGCGGAATCTGCTGGGCCGAAGCCTGCGGCAGTCCGGCTGCGAGGAACCCGGCCACGCCAGCGGCCATGACCGACAGACGGTACGCTTTGGATTTCAGGCTGGACATAAGGTGCGCTTCCTCTCGACTTTGTGCCCGCGGCGCTGGCCCGACGCCGCACCGCAACGCTACCTGTTGCGTAAATGAGGCAACAGGATGGCTCGCGCGGCGTGTTACACTGCCAGCGTCGCCGAATCCAGTCCGCGCGGTGCATTTCTTGACTGTGACCAACGGATTTGCGCATCGCGTGGTAACTTGGCCACCGAATCAACGTGCCGCTCCACCGAGACCGAGTAATGAGACGAACCGCCCTCTGGCTGACTGCCGCCCTTTCGCTGCTGTCTATCCTGCCCCGGAACGCCTCGGCAGAACCACGACATGCCATCGCCATGCAGGGCGAACCGGCCCTGCCCGGGGATTTCACGCATTTCGGCTATGCCAATCCCGATGCGCCGAAGGGGGGCGAGATCACCTATTGCGTGGTCGGCACCTTCGACAATCTCAACCCGTTCATCCTCAAGAGCCTGCGTACCACTGCGCGCGGCGTGATCGACACGATCTTCGGCAACCTCGTCTTCGAACCGCTGATGCAGCGCAACATGGACGAAGCCTTCAGCCTCTACGGGCTGCTGGCCAAGAGCGTGGAGATGGACGAGGACCGCAAATGGATCGAATTTCATCTGGACCCGGATGCAAAATGGTCCGACGGCCAGCCGGTGACGCCGGAAGACGTGCTGTTCACCTATGATGTGTTCACCGAGAAGGGCCGTCCACCCTACTCCGACCGGATGAAGCGGGTGGAAAAGCTGGAGAAGACCGGCGACCACAGCGTGCGCTTCACCTTCAACGAGCATGCCGACCGCGAATTTCCGCTGATCATCGCCGCAACGCCCATCGTGCCAAAGCATTTCTTCGACAAGGAGAGCTTCGACCGGGGCACGCTGAAGCCGGTGACGGGCTCCGGCCCCTACCTCATCGAGCAGGTGGTGCCCGGCCAGCGCATCGTGTTCCGGCGCAATCAGGACTACTGGGGCAAGGATACCCCGACCAAACGGGGCTTCGACAATTTCGACAGGATCACCATCGAATATTTCCTGAACGCCACCGCACAGTTCGAAGCCTTCAAGAAAGGCATCTGCACCGCCTATGCCGGCCCGCTCTACACCGGCATGGGCCCGTTGCAGGTGGAGCGGGAATTCGACTTCCCTGCGGCGAAGGACGGGCGGGTGATCGTGAAAGCCTACGATCTCGGCATTCCGCCTGTCGTGAACGGCTTTCTGTTCAATACGCGGCTCTACAAATTCGCAGACCCGACCGTGCGGCGGGCGCTCGGCATGCTCTATGATTTCGAATGGGCCAACAAGAACATGTTCGGCGGCAAGCTCACCCGCACCATGAGCTACTGGCAGGGCTCGGAGCTTTCCGCGCTCGGCCATCCGGCCAGCGAAAAGGAAAAAGCGCTGCTCGCCCCCTTCCCCGGCCGCGTTCCGGCCGATGTGATGGACGGCACCTGGCGTCCTCCGGTGAACGACGGATCGGGACAGGATCGCGCAGCGCTCAAGGCCGCGCTCGACCTGCTCAGGAGCGCCGGGTTCAGGATCGAGAACGGGGTGATGCTCGATCCGGACGGACAGGCTTTCGGCTTCGAAATCCTCACCGCCTCGCAGGAGGAGGAGCGGCTGGCCGCCCTCTACCAGCGCACGCTGGCCAAGCTCGGCATCGCGGTGACGATCCGCGCGCTCGACGGCGACCAGATCCAGTCACGCAAGCAGCGCTTCGACTTCGAGGTGCTGATCGGCTCCAGCGGCTTCAACAATTCGCTGTCGCCCGGTATCGAGCAGATCGGGCGCTGGGGCTCGGAGGCAGCCGACCGCGAGGGATCGTTCAACCTTGCCGGCGTTTCCGATCCTGCCGTCGATGCGGCCATCGAAGCCATGCTCAACGCCCGCGAAAAGGACGATTTCGTCGCAGCGGTGCGTGTCCTCGACCGGCTGCTGATCTCCGGCAACTACATGGTGCCGATGCAGCACAACCCGCAGCAACTGATCGCCTACTGGAACAAGCTCGGGAATCCTGAAAAAGGCCCGCTTTTCGGCTTCCAGTTGCCGACATGGTGGGTGAAACCGAACTGACAGCCCGCGAAAGGAGCAGGCCATGACAGCATCCGTTTCCGTTGCCATCGACGTCGTTTCCGACGTCGTATGCCCCTGGTGCTTCATCGGCCTGAAGCGGTTGGAAAAGGCGATCGCCGCCGCCGGAGCCGTCGAGGTTCACGTCAGCTGGCGGCCGTTCCAGCTCGATCCCGGCATCCCGGAACAGGGTCTCAACCGCCGCGACTACATGCTCGGCAAGTTCGGCAGCGAGGACCGAATCCGTGAAATCCACGCCCGCATCGAGCCGCTGGGCGCCGCCGAAGGGATCGCCTTCGACTTCGACGCCATCACGGTTTCGCCCAATACGCTCGATGCCCACCGGCTTATCCGCTGGGCCGCAGCGAATGGCGAGGAGGTGCAGGGCAGACTGGTGCGCCTGCTGTTCAGCCTCTATTTCGAACAAGGCCGGAACATCGGCGACCATGCGGTGCTGATTGCCGCAGCGCGGGAAGCCGGCATGGATTCAGCGGTGGTGGAAACGCTGCTGCCCTCCGACGCGGATACGGATGCCGTTCGCAACGAAATCGCCACCGCTTCGCGGATGGGCGTGACCGGCGTGCCTTGCTTCCTGCTGGAGCGCCGTTACGCCGTGATGGGCGCGCAGGACACCGATACGCTGGCCGATGCCATCCGGCAGGTGGCCGCGGCCAAGGCACGCGGTGAACTGGACGGCGCGCAGTAAAACATGTCGCCCAAAGGTGGGAACCGATTTAGGGACAAGGACATGCTTCAAGACAAGGACTTAAAGAGCGGGGAGCGAACCTGAAAAATCGCTATGCGCTTTGGCGACTGGCAAGCTGTCCCAATAAGGCCGGAAACAAGCTCCGGCAGGAATTGTCGATCTCTTGTTGCGCCGCCATCGCCCCATGCGCGCAGTCCGGCGCGGAAGCACTGGCGGTGATTTTTCAGGAGCGGTGACCGGAGCCGGGCGTATCGTCGAGGCCGCCCATTCCAGGCCCTCCGCCCATGCCGCCGCCTCCCATTCCCATGCCTCCGCCCATTCCGCTGCCGCCGCGTCCACCGGAGCCCTGTCCCTGCCTGCCTTCGCCCTTGCCGCGCCCGCCGGCGCCGGACGGCCGCGTCGGGCCCTGCATGGGGATAGAAAGATCGGCGGGGATCGGGCCGATGTCGAGCGCCTCGCGGATGAAATCGCGTAACGAGACGACAAGCTCATGCGTATGCACCGGGTGGCCGGCGACCAGCTCGCGCGCGGCGCGTTCGGCCAGCCGAACCTGCTGCTCGGTGCCGAGCAGGATGATGTCGGAAAGTGCTGCCTCCACCGCGTCGCGGATGCGCCGGGGACGGTCGGACCCCGTCTCCACGTCAGGGACTACGACGCTGACAGTTTCAGCATCTTCCACATCATCTTCCATGCCGGCGGCAGAGCCTTCGTGCCGACGAAGATCGCGCAGATGGCGCGGATCGACCGCCAGATCGCCGGTGAAGGAACCGCCGAGCACCTTGTAGGCGGCGATCAGCGTGCGCAGGCGCTCGTTGATCTGGCGGTTCATCCGCTCCCGGCGCTGCTGGATGGTGAACATCATGATCAACCGGATGCCCATGCTGATGAGCGTGAAGAGCGCCAGCCCGACCACCGTGAACAGGATGCTCTGCCAGGAGCTGAAATCGAAATTACGCAGCATCTGCCCTCCGCTCCCGATTGCGCCACACATATCGGCGTCGGTTCCAAAAACCAGGGCAATTGCGCCTGCCGATCCAGCGCCGTTCAGGCGGCGGCGAGCTTCGCCAGTTGCGTCATCACCACGGCCGAACCGGACAGGCGCTTTTCGGCGTTCGGCCAGTCTCGGATGAAGACGACGCTCTGGTCCGGCCTGATCTTGGCCAGAATGCCCTGCTCGCCTATGAACCTGACCAGCCCGGCCGGGTTGGCGAAGGTCTTGTTGCGGAACTGGATGACGACACCCTTCGGCCCCGCATCCAGCTTCTCGACATTGGCCTTGCGGCACAACGCCTTGATGAAGACGATCTTCAACAGATGCTTCACTTCGTCCGGCAGCGGGCCGAAGCGGTCGATGAGTTCGGCCCCGAAGGCGTCGATTTCCTCCGGCGTCTCCAGGTCGCCGAGACGGCGATAGAGCGCCAGGCGCAATTGCAGGTCGGGCACGTAGCTTTCGGGGATCATCACCGCGGTGCCGATGGCGATCTGCGGCGACCAGCCGGTGTCGGCGGCAGAACCCAAATCCTTCACCTCGGCCACCGCTTCCTCCAGCATCTGCTGGTAAAGCTCGAAGCCGACCTCCTTGATGTGGCCGGACTGTTCCTCGCCCAGAAGATTGCCGGCGCCGCGAATGTCGAGGTCATGACTTGCCAGCTGGAAGCCTGCGCCGAGCGAATCCAGCGATTGCAGCACCTTGAGACGGCGGTCGGCCGTGTCGGTCAGCTTCTTCCTGGCCGGCAGCGTGAACAGCGCATAGGCGCGCACCTTGGAGCGGCCGACGCGGCCGCGCAGCTGATAGAGCTGGGCGAGGCCGAACATGTCGGCGCGGTGCACGATCATGGTGTTGGCGGTGGGGATGTCGAGGCCGGATTCCACGATGGTGGTGGAGAGCAGCACATCGTACTGGCCTTCGTAGAAGGCATTCATGATGTCGTCCAGCCGGCCGGGCGGCATCTGGCCGTGAGCCACGGCGACCTTCAGTTCCGGCACTTCCGCCTTCAGGAACTCCTCGATCTCGGCAAGATCGCTGATGCGCGGCACGACATAGAAACTCTGGCCGCCGCGATAGCGCTCGCGCAGCAGCGTCTCGCGGATAACCAGCGGATCGAATGGCGAGATGAAGGTGCGCACCGCCATGCGGTCCACCGGCGGCGTGGCGATCAGCGACAGTTCGCGCACGCCCGTCAGCGCCAGTTGCAGCGTGCGCGGGATCGGCGTCGCCGACAGCGTCAGCACATGCACGTCGGTCTTAAGATCCTTCAGCCGCTCCTTGTGCTTGACGCCGAAATGCTGCTCCTCGTCGATGATCAGCAGGCCGAGATTGCGGAACTTTATCGAAGAGCCGAGCAGCGCATGGGTGCCGACGACAATATCGACGGTGCCTTCCTCCAGCCCCTTCTTCGTCTCGGCCAGTTCCCTGGCGCCGACCAGCCGCGAAGCCTGCCGCACCTTGACCGGAAGGCCGGCAAAGCGCTGCGAGAAGGTCCTGAAATGCTGGCGCGAGAGCAGTGTAGTCGGCACAACCACCGCAACCTGGAAGCCTTCCATCGCGGCGATGAAAGCGGCGCGCAGCGCCACCTCGGTCTTGCCGAAGCCGACATCGCCGCACACCAGCCGATCCATCGGCCTGCCGGCGGAAAGGTCTTCCATCACCGCGTCGATGGCCGTCTGCTGGTCGTCGGTTTCCTCGTAAGGGAAGCGGGCAGAGAACTCGCCGTAGATGCCTTCGGCCGGGATCATGGTCGGGGCGGCGCGCATCTGGCGTTCGGCCGCGATGCGGATGAGATCGCCCGCCATGTCGAGCAGGCGTTTCTTCAGCCTTGCCTTGCGCGCCTGCCATGCCCCGCCGCCAAGCTTGTCCAGCGTGGCCTCGGCCGAATCCGAACCATAGCGCGACAGAAGCTCGATATTCTCCACCGGCAGGAACAGGCGGTCGTCGCCGGCATAGCGGATTTCGAGGCAATCATGCGGCGCGCCTGCGGCCTGAATGGTCTTCAGGCCCACGAAACGGCCGATACCGTGATCGGCATGGACGACGATGTCGCCGGCCGACAGCGAGGCGGCTTCGGAGATGAAATCGGCGGCGCGCTTGCGCTTCTTCGAGCGGCGCACCAGCCGGTCGCCCAGAATGTCCTGCTCGGCCACGACGACCATGCCGTCGGTCTCGAATCCGGTTTCGAGTTGCAGCACGGCCAGCGCCGCCTGCCCTTTTTCGAGCTTTTCTGTTTCGGCCAGCGTGGCGACGCGCCTGAGGCTGCCGAGATGATGTTCGGCCAGGATCTGCCCCAGCCGGTCGAGCGAGCCTTCCGTCCAGCCAGCGATGACGACGCGGCGGCCGGCGGCGCGCTGGTCGGAAATGTGCTTCACCGCCTCGGTGAACACATTGGCGTTGGGGTCGGCGCGCTCCTCGGCAAAGCTGCGCCCGGCCCGCGCACCTGCGTGCAGGACCTTCCGGCCGCCCGCATCGGGTGCGGTGAAAGGCGTGAATTCCAGCGTCTCGCGCGCGGCGGTGGCGGCATTCACCTCGTCCGGCGAGAGATACATGAACTGCGGCGCGACGGGCTTATAGGGAACCGTATCCTTCAGCGCGCCATCGGCCTGCTGCCTGCGTGCCTCGTAGTGGTCGAGGATCAGCGCGTGGCGTTCCGAAAGCGCCTCATGGGCCAGATGGTCGAACACCACCGGCCCCTCCGGCAGGTAATCGAAAATCGTCTCCAAGCGCTCATAAAAGAAGGGCAGCCAGTGCTCCATGCCCGCAAAGCGGCGACCTTCGCTTACCGCCGCATAGAGCGCATCGTCGCGCGAAGGGGCGCCGAATGCCTCGATATAGGAGCGGCGGAAGCGGCTGATGCTGTCCGCGGTGAGCGCCACCTCGCTCATCGCCTGCATGACCAGTTCGGTGCGCTGGCCGGTGGTGCGCTGGCTGGCCACATCGAAGGCGCGGATCGATTCCAGCGTGTCGCCGAAGAAATCGAGGCGCAGGGCTTCCTCCGCGCCCGGCACGTAAAGGTCGAGGATGCCGCCACGCACGGCGAACTCGCCCACCTCGCGCACGGTCGGAACGCGCTCGAATCCGGAATTTTCCAGCCGCCTGACGAGCAGGTCCATGTCGACCTGATTGCCCGGTTTCGCCCTGAAGGTCTGCGCCTCGATCAGATCGGCCGGCGGCACCCGCTGCAACAGCGCGTTGGCGGTGGTGAGCACCACGGCGCGATGCGGTTGCGCGCGCAGAGCGACGATGGCCGCAAGCGCATCGAGCCGGCGCGCAGCCGCATCCGAGCCGGGCGACACGCGATCGTAAGGCAGGCAGTCCCACGCCGGCAGTTCCAGAACCGGCAGGCCGGGATCGGCAAAGGCCAGCGCCTCGACGATGGCCGGCAGGCGCTGGCCGTCGCGGGCGACGAAGAGCAGCGGACCGTCCGGCGCGATCTCACGCGCTGTCCCGGCAAGCGCGAAAGCTTCGTAGCCATCGGCCACGCCATCGATGACGAAGGAGCCGGTGCCGCCCTTCGGCAGGCCGATTTTCGGAATGAGGCTCATGAAACGGGTTTCTTCGGAAACAAGCGGATAAAGTCTGACGAGACGTCAGATAGTTCAGACGGGGAGCGACGCAACCTTGCTGCGCCATTCCAGCACGCGATGCAGGATCGGCAGGTCGAGGCCGGATGGAACCGGGTCCTGGCCGGTGATCCACGGCAGCAGTTCGGTATCGTTGATCTCCAGCAGACGCTCGTACTGGTCGAGTTCGTCAGTGCTCAGGCCCTCGATTTCCGCATCGGCGAAACTGCCCAGAATCAGGTCCATCTCGCGCATGCCGCGATGCCAGGAACGAAACAGCAGCTTGCGCCGGCGGGCATCCAGCCCTTCGCTTGTTCTCGATGTTCCGGTCATGGCAGCCAACTCCACTTGGGAGCCAGTTAAGAAGCCCCCGATAATTCCTATCGGGGGCTCATATCGCATACTTATAAGAAACTCACCTAGTTTCGACCCACGTGCGGCCCGCCATAGAGCAGCGTGAAGCACGACAACTTGCACTGTTTTCTGTATAATAAACTACATAGAAATTTAAGGCTCTTATAAACAAAATCATGGGCTTGCGAGCATCTTAGCGACGAATTCGACTTGCCTCCGCGCGCATGGCCGGTAGACCTTGGCCATGCGCCCTTCCCTGCTCGATCCGCTGTTCGCGCCCATCACCTCGCTGGCCGGCGTAGGCCCGAAGGTTGCGACGCTGATCGAGCGCGTGCTGCCGGTCGATCTCGGCGACCGCGAGGCGCGGGCCGCCGATCTCCTGTTCGTGTTGCCCAATTCGGTGATCGACCGTCGCAGCCGTCCCGGCATCGCCAATGCCGCGCCCGGCGCCATCGTCACGCTCGACCTGACCATCGACGGCCACCAGCCGCCGCCGCGCGGCAACCGCTCGGTGCCTTACCGCATCTTCGCCCATGACGACACCGACGACATCACGCTGACCTTCTTCCACGCCCATGCCGCCTATCTGGAAAAACAGCTTCCCGAAGGCGCGCAGGTGATCGTCTCTGGCCGCATGGAGTGGTTCAACGGGCGGCCCTCGATGGTGCATCCGGACCATATCGCGCTGGCCGAGGAGGCGGCGAACCTGCCGCTGGTCGAGCCGGTCTATCCGCTCACCGCCGGCCTGTCGGGCAAGGTGCTGCGCCGGGCCATCGCACAGGCGCTTTCACGCGTGCCGGCGCTGCCGGAATGGCAGGACGCAGCCTTCATGCGCCGCCACTCCTTGCCCGCCTTCGGCATGGCATTGGTGCGCGTCCACAATCCCGAAACGCCGACAGATGCGGCCCCCGACAGCGCGGCATGGCGCAGGCTCGCCTATGACGAGTTCCTTGCCGGGCAGGTTTCGCTGGCGCTGGTGCGGGCCCGCGTGCGACGGCTTTCCGGCCGGCCGCTGACCGGCGACGGAAGGCTTGTCGAAGCGTTGCGCACCGCCCTTCCCTATGCGCTGACCGGTTCGCAGGAAACGGCGCTCGCCGAAATCCATGCCGACCTTGCCGAACCGGAGCGCATGCTGCGCCTGCTGCAAGGCGATGTCGGCTCGGGCAAGACCGTGGTGGCGCTGCTTTCCATGGCGCGGGCGGTCGAGGCCGGCGGACAGGCTGCCCTGATGGCGCCGACCGAAATCCTCGCCCGCCAGCATTTTTCCACCATCGCACCGCTTGCCGAACGCGTGGGGCTCAAGATCGCGGTGCTCACCGGCCGTGAAAAGGGCCGCGAGCGCAGGGACGTGCTGGAAGGTCTGGCCGACGGGACGATCCATATCGTCATCGGCACGCACGCGCTGTTTCAGGAAAGCGTCACCTTCCGCAACCTCGTGCTGGCTGTCGTGGACGAACAGCACCGCTTCGGCGTGCATCAGCGGCTGGCGATGACCGCCAAGGGCGATGCGCCAGACATGCTGGTGATGACCGCCACCCCCATTCCCCGCACGCTGGTGCTGACCGCCTTCGGCGACATGGACGTTTCGCGCCTCACCGAAAAACCAGCAGGCCGCCAGCCGATCCGCACCGTGACCCTGCCGCTGGAACGCCTGCCGGAACTGGTCGGGCGCATCCGCGATGCCGTGGCGGAAGGCCAGAAAGTGTACTGGATCTGCCCGCTGGTCGAGGAATCCGAAGAGGTGAAGCTGATGGCGGCGGAGGATCGATTCGCCTCGCTGCAACCCGTGTTCGGCGACCGGCTCGGCCTCGTCCACGGCCGCATGAAGGGCGCGGAGAAGGACGACGCCATGCGCGCCTTCAAGGATGGACAGACGCGCGTTCTGGTCGCCACCACAGTGATAGAGGTGGGCGTGGACGTGCCGGACGCCACCATCATCGTCATCGAACATGCCGAGCGCTTCGGCCTGGCCCAGCTTCACCAGTTGCGCGGGCGCGTGGGGCGCGGCTCCAAACCCTCCTCCTGCGTGCTGCTCTACAAGGAGCCGCTGGGTGAGACCGCCAGGCGCAGACTGTCGGTGATGCGCGAGACGGAAGACGGCTTCCTCATCGCCGAAGAGGATCTGAAACTGCGTGGCGAAGGCGAGTTGCTGGGCACGCGCCAGTCCGGCACGCCTGGCTTCCGGATCGCCCGCATCGACACCCATGCCGACCTGCTCGAAGCCGCGCGCGACGATGCACGGCTGATACTGGCGACCGATCCGGACCTGCAAAGCGCCCGCGGCGAGGCGTTGCGGCTGCTGCTCTACTTGTTCGGCAAGGACGAGGCCGTGCGCTTGCTGCGCGCCGGCTGAACCTCTTCCAGCTTCGGGTTGGAAATGGTGACGGCCTCGGCATCCGGGCCGCGCTTGCGCTTCACCTTGGGAGCGACGAGACCGGCCGAGACGATCAGGCGCGCGCCTTCCTCGATGGTCATGTCGAGCAGAACGATCTCGGATTTGCGCACATACATAAGGAAACCCGTGGTCGGGTTGGGCGTGCATGGCATGAAGACCGCGATCAGCGGATCACCTTCCACATCCAGTTTCTCGTTGATTTCGGTTTCCTTCTCGCCGGACAGGAACACCAGCGACCATACGTCCTTGCGCGGATATTCGACCATGCCGACATGCTTGAACATGTCGCCCTGATTGGACAGAACCGTCTCGAAAATCTGTTTCAGGGACCGGTAGATGCCGCGCACCAGCGGCATGCGTCCAAGAAGCCGCTCGCCGAAGTTGACGATGGCGCGGCCAACGATATTGGCGGCAAGAAAGCCGATCAGGGTGATCAGCAGCAGCGCGACGATCAGGCCGAAGCCCGGAACCGCGAAAGGCAGATAGGTATCCGGGCTGTAGCGGGCGGGAATATAGGGCTTCACCCAGGAATCGACCCAACCGACAAAGGACCACGTCAGATAGGCTGTGATGGCCAGCGGGGCGCTGACGATGAAGCCGGTCAGGAAATAGTTCCTGAGCCGTGTCATTGCCGAGGTCCTGATGATGATGTTCGACATGCTCGCCCGCTTCGTTGCGTTGCAACATTAAGCGAGCGGGCGGCGCTTTGGAACACCGAAGTTGCCCTTCATCCGTCTCCGGACGCTACTCCACTGTGACCGACTTGGCGAGGTTGCGCGGCTGGTCGACGTCGGTGCCCATGAACACGGCCGTGTAATAGGCCAGAAGCTGGATCGGCAGCGCGTAGACGATGGGCGAGATGATCTCCGGAACGTCCGGCATGACGATGGTGTCCATCGTCTCGACCGTGGCGTTGGCCGCGCCCTTCTCGTCGGTGATGAGGATGATCCTGCCGCCGCGCGCCGCGACCTCCTGCATGTTGGAAACCGTCTTTTCGAAGATGCGGTCGTGCGGGGCGATCACCACCACCGGCATCTTCTCGTCGATCAGAGCGATGGGACCGTGCTTCAGTTCTCCCGCCGCATAACCCTCGGCATGGATATAGGAGATTTCCTTGAGCTTCAGCGCGCCTTCCATGGCCAGCGGGAAGTTGGTGTCGCGGCCCAGATAAAGCACATGCTTGTAGTGCGACAGTTCGCGCGCCAGCTTCTCGATCTGGCGCTCCACCTTCTGCAAAGCCTGGTTGGTATAGCGCGGGGTTTCGGAAAGGCCACGCACCAGCGCCTTCTCCTCTTCAGCAGAAATCTTCCCGCGCTCGGCGGCCGCCCGCACGGCCAGCGAGGCCAGAACCGAAAGCTGGCAGGTAAATGCCTTGGTCGAGGCGACGCCGATCTCCGGCCCCGCCAGTGTCGGCAGCACCACGTCCGACTCGCGGGCGATGGTCGATTCGCGGACATTGACGACCGCGCCGATGGTCATGCCGGCCTTGCGGCAGTAGCGCAGCGAGGCCAGCGTGTCGGCCGTCTCACCGGACTGCGAGATGAACAGCGCGGCATCGCGTGCCGAAAGCGGCATCTCGCGGTAGCGGAATTCCGAAGCGATATCGATGTCCACGGGAAGGCGTGCATAACGCTCGAACCAGTATTTGCCGACCAGTCCGGCAAGATAGGCGGTGCCGCAGGCGGAAATCGCCAGACGCTCGATGCCATTGAAATCGAACGGCAGATCGAGCTTCCTGGTCGTGCCGTTGGCGAAATCGAGATAATGCGCCAGCGTATGCGAGATCACTTCCGGCTGCTCATGGATTTCCTTCTCCATGAAGTGGCGGTGATTGCCCTTGTCGACCAGATAGGACGTGCCCAGCGATTGCTGGCGGCGGCGCTCCACCGCATTGCCGTCGATGTCGAAAATCGAAACGCCGCCGTGGCGCACGACCACCCAGTCGCCATCCTCCAGATAGGTGATGGAATTGGTGAAGGGGGCAAGCGCGATGGCGTCCGAGCCCAGGAACATCTCGCCGTCGCCGTGACCGACAGCCAGCGGCGGACCGTTGCGGGCGCCAACCACCAGATCCTCGTCGCCCCTGAACATGATGGCGAGCGCAAAGGCCCCCTGAAGCCGCCTGAGCGCATTGTGCGCGGCTTCCACGGGAGCCGCGCCCTTTTTCAGTTCGCGCGCCACCAGATGCGCAACGACCTCGGTGTCGGTCTGCGAGGCGAAATGGTAGCCGTCGGCGGCAAGCTCGTCGCGCAGTTCGGCGAAGTTCTCGATGATGCCGTTGTGAACGACCGCCACATCTCCCGAAAAATGCGGGTGGGCGTTTGTTTCATTGGGTACGCCATGTGTGGCCCAGCGCGTATGGCCGATGCCGGTGGTGCCGAACAGAGGCTCATTTTTCAGTCGATTTTCCAGATTGACCAGCTTGCCTTCGGCGCGGCGGCGGGCAAGCTCGCCTCTTTCGATGGTGGCAACGCCTGCCGAATCATAGCCGCGATATTCCAGCCGCTTGAGCGCATCGACAATGAGGGGCGCAACCTGCGTCCTGCCCACGATTGCTACGATTCCGCACATTCCTGTTCAACCCTTGGTCCTGAGAGCGCCGCCGCTGTGTAAATGGGACGATGCAAACGAGAAAATCAAATTGCGTTTCGGCTCGTACCACGCTTCCTTCGCCGACTACTTCTTTGCCGCCTCTGCCCGGCGCGCGCGCAGAACGCGGGCCTTGTCCGGCAAGGTTTTCTGGCGGGCCCGGCCGAAGGCGAGCGCATCGTCGGGCACGTTTTCGGTGATCACCGAACCGGATGCCACATAAGCGCCATTGCCGATGGAGACGGGCGCAACCAGCGACGAGTTCGAGCCGATGAAAGCACCCTCACCGATCTCGGTGAGGAATTTGGAATAGCCGTCATAGTTGCAGGTGATGGTGCCGGCGCCGATATTGGCTCCGGCACCGATATGGGCGTCGCCGATATAGGTCAGGTGATTGACCTTCGCACCCTTTTCCACCACCGCTTTCTTGACCTCGCAGAAATTGCCGACCTTGGCTTTTTCTTTAAGATCCGTGCCCGGCCGCAGCCGCGCGAAGGGGCCGACCTCCGCACCGGACGCCACTTTGGCACCTTCCAGATGGCTGAAGGCGCGGATGGTTGCACCGGAAGCCACGTGCACGCCCGGCCCGAACCAGACATTCGGCTCGACCAGCGCATCGGCCTCGATCAGCGTGTCGTGCGAGAAGAACACGGTATCGGGGGCAATCAGGGTTACACCCGCCATCATGAAGTCGCGGCGGCGGCGCTTCTGCCAGATGGCCTCGGCTTCGGCCAGTTCGGCGCGGTTGTTGATGCCCAGCGCGCTCTCGAAGCTCGCCTCGGTGGCGACGACCTCGAGCCCCTTGCCGCCCGCGATCTCAACGATGTCGGTGAGATAGTACTCGCCCTTGGCATTGGCGTTGCCCACGGCATCGAGAAGGTCCAGCGCATGCTTGCCGGCAATCGCCATCAGGCCGCTGTTGCAGAAGGTGATGCGCCGCTCGTCCTCGCTGGCATCCTTGTCCTCGCGGATGGCGATCAGCTGCCCATCCTTTTCTATGAGGCGTCCATAGCCGGACGGATTGGCGGCGCGGAAGCCGAGCACGACGACAGCCGCGCCCTCCGCCAGCCGGATGCGGGCCGTGGTCAGCGCATCGGCATCGATCAGAGGCGTATCGCCGAACATGACGAGCACATCGTCATGGCCGCGCTCCAGAGCCTTGCGCGCGGCTAGCACGGCGTGGGCGGTGCCGAGACGCTGCCTCTGCTCGAAGATTTCGGCCTCCGGCGCAAAGCTTTCCGCGGCGGAGCGCAGCTTTTCGCCGCCATGCCCGACAACCAGCGCCAGATCGCCGGCACCGGCATTCTGGGCGGCATTCGCCACATGCGCGACCAGCGGCAGACCGGCAATCTTATGAAGCACCTTTGGCAGAGCGCTTTTCATGCGCGTGCCCTCGCCGGCGGCAAGTATGATCGAAAGGCAGGTTCGCTGGCTCATCGGGGAAACCGCAGTCTGGTTGCAAATGTCCGGGCTGTTTAGCACCACCGTCTTGTTGAACCAATGCGGTTAAATTCGGGTATGCGCGCAACATCCGACGTTGGGTCAGCGCGCATGCCCGATTTTCACCCCAGTCGGCCGAGAACCGGGAATGTCTCCAGAAGCCAGAAAGCCACGGTCTGCACGCCTCCGGTCAGGAAAAAGACGCCCGCCACCACCAGAAGACCTCCGATGATCTTCTCGACCCGGCCAAGATGCACGCGGAACCGGCCGAGAAAGCGCATGAACGCACCCGAGAACAGCGCTGCGATGAGGAAGGGAATGCCGAGGCCGAGCGAATAGGCGGCCAGCAGCAAGGCCCCTTCTCCCACCGTCTCGCGCCCGCCGGCCAGTGTCAGGATCGGCCCAAGAACAGGCCCGATGCAAGGGGTCCAGCCAAAGGCGAAAGCAAGCCCCATGACATAGGCCGCGACGGCGCTCGCCGGCTTGCCCTGACTCTGGAACCGCGCCTCCCGCGACAGAAGCGGAATGCGGATCAGCCCGAGGAAATTCAGGCCCATGATGATGATCAGGATGCCGGCCGCAAACGCCAGCGGTTCCTGCCAGACCCTCAGGAGACGCCCGATCGTCGAGGCTCCGGCCCCCAGCGCCACGAACACGGTGGAGAAACCGAGCACGAAGGCTGCCGAGGCCGCAAGCAGAGGCGCGCGCGCGCCTGCCTTCGCGGCGGTGGCCGTATCGCCACGAAAATCGTCGACCGAAACCCCGGCCATGTAGCACAGATAAGGCGGCACCAGCGGCAGCACGCAGGGCGACAGGAACGACAGAGCCCCGGCCCCGACCGCGCTTACATATCCTATATCCAGTGCCATGCCTGCCATCCTGCGATTTCGCCGCCCTATAGCGGCCGGCGGCCCGCCCCTCCAATCACCATTTCGTGGTTGGATGCCGGAAAGCCGGCCGGAACAAAGCAGCTTACCTCCACGTTGATAAAGATGGATGCGACCCAATCCCGCATCCGCTTCTATCTCATAGCGAGACTTTTGGTTCACGGAGGATTTGCCATGAAGACGCAGGCATTCGCACGACCACTCGCATTCACGCTGGCCCTTTTGCTTTCCGGAACGGCTGCATCGCTCGCAGCGGAAGCCTGGAAGGAGGCCGAAGCCGGCGGCGCGAAGATCTATACGGACACCAACGGCATGACGCTTTATACCTACGACAGGGACGGCGACGGCGTATCGAACTGCTACGATACGTGCGCAACCAACTGGCCGCCGCTTCCGGCCGCCGCGGATGCGCAGCCGCAGGGCGACTGGACCATTGTCGAACGCACCGACGGGTCGCGCATGTGGGCCTATGAAGGCAAGCCCGTCTACACCTTCGCAAGGGACCAGAAGCCCGGTGACACGACCGGCGACGGCGTGAACGACGTCTGGCACATCGTGAAGGCAGACTGAAATCCGGAGGCGGACGACATCGCGCCGGGTGAAGCGGCCGAGTGAACGGGGGCGACTATGCCAATGCCCGCACGCCCATGCTGCGCTCGCTAGCGAGATCGGGCCCGTTCATTGCGGCATTGCGGAATGCATGGAGCCTACAGGGCATCCGTGCGTCTGGCCTGATGCACGTTTGCGGGGCGTTCGCCACGTATGATGTCGCTCGCCTCCAGATATGCCATCTCGATAAGATAGGTCAGCATGTCGCAGCGTTCAGCTTCCGCCATGGCGCGAAGCTGACCGAGCATGGATTGCAGATAATCGAGGGTTTCGGTTCGCCGCCTGCTGTACATGTAGGCCATCGAAAATTTCACTCCTCTCCGCCGAACTGACCAGACCGTCACGTTCGGCAGTCCCATGAGCAAGCCGGCGTCAGTCCGGGTTGCCAAGATGTCCAAACCTTATGTCACCTATATTAAAAAGTGCAATACAAATTTACAATCCCGCATAGGTTGCATCGCATTAAGGTTGCGGTTTGAGCCCTGCCTCTTGACCGGACGCAAAAGCACGGCCATTTGACGGTACCTGAAGATTTTTCGTCGCGGACCCGGGAGGCTTCTCCCGCCGCAGACCCAGCATTACACGGTAAATATGGACGTCGTCGTCGTCGAATCGCCTGCAAAGGCGAAGACAATCAACAAGTATCTCGGACGAAACTACAAGGTCCTGGCCTCTTTCGGCCATGTCCGCGATCTTCCAGCCAAGGACGGTTCGGTGCGTCCCGACGAGGACTTCGCCATGTCCTGGTCGGTGGACGGCGCTTCGGCCAAGCGCCTTGCCGACATCGCCAAGGCGGTCAAGGAGGCCGACGGCCTGATCCTCGCGACCGACCCCGATCGCGAAGGGGAAGCCATCTCCTGGCATGTGCTCGACGTCCTGCGCGCCAAGAAGGTCCTGAAGGACAAGCCCGTCAGCCGTGTGGTCTTCAACGCCATCACCAAGCAGTCGGTGCTCGACGCCATGGCCAATCCGCGCCAGATCGACACGCCTTTGGTGGACGCCTATCTGGCGCGGCGCGCGCTCGACTATCTGGTCGGCTTCACGCTTTCGCCGGTGCTGTGGCGCAAGCTGCCCGGTGCGCGTTCCGCCGGCCGTGTGCAATCCGTGGCGCTGCGGCTGGTTTGCGACCGCGAAGCGGAGATCGAGCGCTTCGTGCGCGAGGAATACTGGAACATTGCCGCCATCCTTGGCACGCCCCGCAACGACAGTTTCGAAGCCCGGCTGACCGCCTATGAAGGCAGGAAGCTGCAGAAGCTCGACATCAAGAACAAGGGCCAGGCCGAAGGCATCAAGGCGATGCTGGAGGGTGCGAGTTTCCGGGCGTTGTCTGTGGAAGCCAAGCCCACCCGGCGCAACCCTGCCCCGCCCTTCACCACGTCGACCCTGCAACAGGCTGCCTCGTCGCGCCTCGGCTTTTCCGCCAACCGCACCATGCAGGTTGCCCAGCGCCTCTATGAAGGCATGGACATCGGCGGCGAGACGGCCGGCCTCATCACCTATATGAGAACCGACGGCGTGCAGATGGCGCCCGAAGCCATTTCCGCCGCCCGCGCGGCCATCGGCAAGGAATTCGGCGAGAAATATCTGCCGGAGAAGCCGCGCTACTACACCACCAAGGCCAAGAACGCCCAGGAAGCGCACGAGGCGATCCGCCCGACGGACTTCTTCCGCACGCCGGCCTCGGTGCGGCAATATCTGGATGCAGACCAGGCCCGGCTCTACGAGCTGATCTGGAAGCGCGCCATCGCCAGCCAGATGAACGCCGCCGAGATCGAACGCACCACGGTCGAGATCGAAGCTTCCAATGGCGCGAAGACCGCCGCGCTGCGTGCCGTGGGCTCCGTCATCCGCTTCGACGGTTTCATTGCCGCCTATACGGACCAGAAAGAGGAAGATTCGGAAGACGAGGACAACCGCCGCCTGCCCGAAATCCGGCAAGGCGAGCAACTTGCGCGCGAGAGCATCAACGCCACCCAGCACACTACGGAGCCGCCGCCGCGCTATTCGGAAGCCGCGCTCATCAAGAAGCTGGAAGAGCTCGGCATCGGCCGCCCCTCCACCTATGCGGCGACGCTGAAGACGCTGGAGGATCGCGAATACGTCACCATCGACAAGCGCCGGCTGATCCCGCACTCCAAGGGCCGGATCGTGACTGCCTTCCTCGAAAGCTTCTTCGACAAATATGTCGAATACGACTTCACCGCCTCGCTTGAAGAGAAGCTGGACGAGATTTCCGATGGCAGGCTCGACTGGAAGGACGTCCTGCGCGACTTCTGGACCGATTTTTCGGCGTCGGTCGACGACATCAAGGAACTGCGCGTTTCCGATGTCATCGATGCGCTCAACGACGACCTTGCCCCGCTTCTGTTTCCAGCGCGCGAGGACGGGTCGGACCCGCGCATCTGTCCGAAATGCGGCACCGGCAATCTGTCGCTGAAACTCGGCAGATACGGCGCTTTCGTGGGATGCTCGAATTATCCCGAATGCGGCTATACGCGCCAGTTCGGTGAAAATGGCGAAGGCGACGCAGAGGCCGGCGGTGCAGAAAACGGCAACAAGGTTCTCGGGAACGATCCTGAGACGGATGAGGAAGTGACCCTGCGCACCGGTCGCTTCGGCCCCTATGTGCAGCGCGGCGAAGGCAAGGAAGCCAGGCGTTCGAGCCTGCCGAAGGGCTGGTCGGCCGCGACGATCGATCTTGAAAAGGCGCTGGCGTTGCTGGCGCTGCCCCGCGACGTCGGCGCGCACCCGGAAACCGGCAAGATGATCTCGGCCGGCCTTGGCCGCTACGGACCGTTCGTCCTGCATGACGGCACCTATGCCAATGTGGAATCGATCGAGGACGTCTTCACCATCGGTCTCAACCGTGCCGTCACGGTTCTGGCAGAGAAGCAATCCAAAGGCCGCGGCGCACGCGGTGGTGCCGCCGCGGCGGCACTGAAGGAACTGGGCGATCATCCCGATGGCGGCGGCAAGATCACTGTTCGCGACGGCCGCTACGGGCCTTATGTGAATTTCGGCAAGATCAACGCGACGCTGCCCAAGGGCAAGGATCCGCAGGCCATCACGCTCGAGGAAGCTCTGGTGCTGATCGCGGAAAAGGAGGCCAAGGGCGGCGGCGCGAAGAAGCCGGCGCGCAAGGCCGCAGCTCCAAAGAAGGCGGCGGCGAAGAAGACTACGGCAGCCAAAAAAACCGCAGCAAAGAAGAAGGAATAGAAGCTTGGCGCGAGGGATCTCCGGAAGACACCACGGCGATCCCCGCGCCGGTGACACGCGGCGCGGGACAAAGGACCAGTATCGCCCCTCGCGTGACGAAATCCTTCGCTACATTGCCGAGAATCCCGACCGCGCCGGAAAGCGCGAGATTGCCAAGGCGTTTGCCCTGCGTGGCGATGACCGCGTATGGCTGAAGGACATGCTGCGCGACCTTGAGGACGAAGGGCTTCTGGAAAAAAAGCGCAAGCGGCTGTCGCGCCCCGGCAATCTTCCCACCATCGCCGTTCTCGACATATTCGCACGCGATGAAGATGGCGGCCTTCTGGCCCGGCCGGCCGAGCAGGACGAAAACGGGAATTCTCCCACGGTGGCCATAAAGCCGCCGCGCGGCGGGCCTGCTCCCGGCATTGGCGACCGTGTGCTCGCCAAGACCTTCTCCACTGGCAAGGACGAAGGTCCGGCCTATACGGCGCGCGTCATCAAGATATTCGAAAAACGTTCGCAGGCGGTGCTCGGCATCTTCCGCACGCTTTCCGACGGAACGTTCCGCATCGAGCCCGTGGAACGGCGGCAACCCGAACTCACCGTCGACAAGGAGTTCAGGAACGGCGCCAACAATGGGGATCTGGTCGAGGTCGAGCCTTCGCGCATGCCGCGCTACGGCCTGCCGAAAGCGAAGGTGATCGCCGTTCTGGGCTCGCCGCTCAACGAGAAGGCGGTCTCCATGATCGCCATTCACGCCCATGACATCCCGCACATCTTCCCGCCGGAGGTGCTGGCAGAAACGCAGGCGCTCAAACCCGTTACAATTGAAGGGCGCGAGGACTGGCGCGAACTGCCGCTGATCACCATCGATCCGGCCGACGCCAAGGACCATGACGATGCCGTGTTCGCGGAACCCGACCCCGACGAAAAGAATCCCGGCGGCGTGATCGTCACGGTGGCGATCGCCGACGTCGCGGCCTATGTGCGACCGGGAACGGCGCTCGACCGCGAGGCGCTGAAGCGCGGCAACTCCGTCTATTTCCCGGATCGCGTCGTGCCCATGCTGCCCGAACGCATCTCCAACGATCTGTGCTCGCTGCGCGAAGGCGAGGACCGGCCGGCCATGGCGGTACGCATGACCTTTTCGGCGGAAGGCCGCAAGATCCGCCACTCCTTCCACCGCGTGATGATGAAATCGGCGGCGAAGCTGGCCTACCCGCAGGCACAGGCAGCCATAGATGGCACCCCGGACGACAAGACCGCGCCGCTGCTCGACACGGTGCTGAAACCGCTGTGGGCGGCCTATGCCGTGCTGAAGCGCGGCCGCCAGCACCGGGAACCGCTGGAACTCGACCTGCCGGAGCGCAAGATCATC
The DNA here is from genome assembly GCF_004363725.1 of Aquamicrobium defluvii. GTDB lineage: Bacteria > Pseudomonadota > Alphaproteobacteria > Rhizobiales > Rhizobiaceae > Mesorhizobium > Mesorhizobium defluvii. Next base: position 32,062 of record NZ_SNZF01000028.1, read on the forward strand.
CTCAAGGAAGACGGAACCGTCGACCGGGTGATCGTGCCGGACCGCCTCGACGCCCACAAGCTGATCGAGGAATTCATGATCCAGGCCAATGTGGCCGCCGCCGAGACGCTTGAGGGCCGAAAGCAGCCGCTCGTCTACCGCATCCATGACGGGCCGACGCTCGCCAAGCAGGAGGCGCTGCGCGAATTCCTGCAAAGCATCGGGCTCTCGCTGGCGCGCGGCGCGCAGATGCGCCCGTCACAGTTCAACGGCCTTCTGGAGCGCGTTCGCGGCACCGACAATGACGCGCTGGTCAACGAGGTTGTGCTGCGCACCCAGAGCCAGGCCGAGTACGCGCCCGACAATATCGGCCATTTCGGCCTCAACCTGAAACGCTATGCGCATTTCACCTCGCCGATCCGCCGCTTTGCCGATCTGATCGTTCACAGGGCGCTGATTGCCGCGCTGGGGCTGGGACAGGGCGGGCTTACCCGTGACCAGGAGTCGCAGCTTGCCGAGACGGCTGCCCTCATCTCGACAGCTGAGCGGCGCGCCATGGCGGCGGAACGTGAAACCGTGGATCGCCTGATTGCGGCGCATCTGGCCGAGCATGTCGGCGACAGTTTCCAGGCCAGGATCTCCGGCGTGACCAAGGCAGGACTTTTTGTCCAGTTGCCGCAATTCGGCGCGGATGGTTTCATCCCGGTGTCGTCCCTGGGAGGGGACTACTATATATACGACGAAACGGCACGATCGCTGTTTGGAGAACGAAGCGGAAAAGGTTATCAGCTCGCGGACAATGTCGAGGTCCGTCTCGTCGAAGTGGCTCCCATGGCCGGAGCCATGCGCTTCGAGATGCTGAGCGAGCCCAAGCCGCTTCCGGGCTCCACGCGATCCTACCACAAGGCTAAAGGCCGCATCCGCGCGTCGAAGAATCGACCCGGTACGCGCGGCAGGAGACGATGACATGAGCACAGGCAGCACCGAAAAGCAGGTTTTCGGCGGCAACCAGCAGCCATCGAGGCCCGCGAGGCCGCTTGGCGAAGCCATGAGGCGGGGGTTGCTGAGCCGCTGCCCGAACTGCGGCGAAGGCAAGCTGTTTCGCGCCTTCGTGAAACCGGTCGACAAGTGCTCGGTCTGCGGCGAGGAAATCAGCCACCACAGGGCCGACGACCTTCCCGCCTATCTCGACATCGTCGTGGTCGGCCACATCGTCATCGCCGGCTTCATGGCTGTGGAAATGCGCTACGTCTGGCCCATGTGGCTCCATTTCGCCGTCTGGGCGCCGCTGACGCTGATACTTGCCCTGGCCATGCTTCAGCCGATCAAGGGCGCGGTCATCGGCCTGCAATGGGCGCTCTACATGCATGGCTTCGGCGGCGAGCCCGACCACATCGAGGCCCATCCGGAAGCCTAGGCTTGCGGCCTTCCGGTGGCACGAGGGCAAATCCGAAAACAGCCCTTCCGTCACGGGCCGCTTTCGGCTAGGTCGATTGCCATGCAAGGTATGACCAAAGCTGAAGTCGACAAGGTGGAGGGCGCATCGATGGAAACGAAGGCGCCGCCCCTGCGACCGCGCGATGCGGCGACGCTTCTGCTCCTGGACCGGCAGGGCGGCGCGTTTCGCGTGCTCATGGGCCGGCGCCATTCGAGCCACGTGTTCATGCCGGGCAAGTTCGTTTTTCCCGGCGGGCGCACCGATCCGGGCGACGGACGCGTGCCGGTGGCCCATGGCCTGCACCCTGCCGAAGAAGCGAAACTGACGGTACGCGCAACCCGCACGACGCCCATGCGCGCCCGCGCCATCGCCCTGTCGGCGATCCGCGAAACCTACGAAGAGGCCGGCCTTCTGATCGGGAGCAAGGCCGCTTTTTCCACCTCCCGGCCGGACTGGCAGGGCTTTGCCGAACACGGCGTGATGCCATCGCTGCAAGGACTGCGCTTCGTCGCGCGCGCCGTCACCCCGCCCGGCCGCGTTCGCCGCTTCGATACCCGCTTCCTTGCCGCCTTCCGCGACGACGTTGCGGTGGAGCTACCACAGGGGGGGCCCACCAACGAGCTTGAAGAGCTGGTATGGCTGCCGCTCGACGAAGCACGCCAGGCCGACGTTCCCGCCATCACCCGCACCATTCTGGAAGAAGTCCAGAAGCGGCTCGCCGACGACCCGCGCCTGAGCCCCGGTGGCCCGGTGCCGTTCTACCGCATGCTCAACAACCGCTTTGTGCGCGATCTTCTCTGATCGGGATTACTGCGTTGCTGTCACAGAAACCTCTTCCGCGAGCTGGCTGCCGGATATCCTCTCCACGCCGGACAAGCGCACAATGACAGGCACGGCTGACGCCTGCGAGGCAGCACGCGTGCAATGGCTGCCGATGATTGCCGCCATCGCGGCGATCAGCGCCGTCGGCATCGCCATCGGGCTCGGCATGCCGCTTCTTTCCATCATTCTGGAAACGCGCGGTCATTCTGCCTCCATGATCGGGCTGAACACCGCGATAGCAGGAATTGCCTCCATCGCGGCCGCGCCGATGGCCACGCCGCTCGCCACGAGATTCGGCGTGGCATGGACCATGCTCGCCATGATCGTGACCGGAGCGCTGGCCTTCGTGGGATTCTACTTCGCTCCCGCTTTCTGGATGTGGTTTCCGCTGCGCGCCGCGCTGCATCTGTCACTGACGGTGCTCTTCATCCTTTCGGAATTCTGGATCAGCGCATCGGCCCCTCCGCATCGGCGCGGCCTGGTTCTGGGCATCTACGCCACGGTGCTGTCGCTCGGGTTTGCGGCCGGCCCCTGGCTGTTCTCCAGGCTTGGAAGCTCCGGTTTCATGCCATTCGGCGTCACCGTCGCACTGGTCGCGCTGGCGGCCATCCCGATCATTGCCGCGCGCAAGGAAAGCCCCCCGATCCACACGGACGGAGAAACGAAAACCGGCTTCCTGCGCTATATCTGGCTGGTGCCGACAGCCACCGCTGCCGTCCTCGTGTTCGGCGCGGTGGAGACCGGCGGTTTCGCGCTCTTCCCGGTCTATGGCAACAGGATCGGCTATTCCGAAGCGGATGCGGCGCTGCTCCTGACCATGATCGGCCTTGGCAACGTCATGATGCAAATTCCCATCGGCATGATCAGCGACAAGGTTTCCGACCGCCGCTATCTGCTGCTCCTTTGCGCAAGCGTCGGACTGGTCGGCACGGCCTTCATGCCGCTGTTCGCCCAGAACTGGCATCTGATGGCCGGCCTGCTGTTCCTGTGGGGCGGCGTGGTGGCGGCGCTCTACACTGTGGGGCTCGCCCATCTGGGCTCCCAGCTTTCAGGCCATGAGCTGGCCTCCGCCAACGCCGCATTCGTGCTGTGCTACGGCATCGGCATGGTCATCGGCCCGCAGGCAGTCGGCATCGGCATGGACCTGTTCGGCCCGCCGGGCTTCGGCTGGTCGCTGGCCGTGTTCTTCGGCGGCTATATGGTGCTCTCCATCGGCCGGCTGCTGATCCGCTCCACCCGCTGACCGATTCGGACATCGCGGCATGAGGCATGGCGTCAACGGATGCGGCGGCACCTTGCTGAGAAGTTCCCAGCACAAAACTGCCGGTGCATCGCGGGCGACATGACGCCCAATGATGGCCCGCCGGGGTTGCGTTCCGGCCGTTTTCCTATATAGACGCCCTCAATCTGCCGGTCCCGATTGGGGGCTGAACGGAGGGCCGTGGGTTTTTCGAAGCCTTCGACAGGAAGCCGAAAGCGCTTCTGCCTCCCGTGTCTCCGCTCTCGACCGTCTCGTTCATGCTCCTTTCTTCCTCGCCCCCTTACCGGGAAATCGGCGGGTCAAGAGAAGTTGCAGAGGCTTTAGCCGTCGGGAACCGGGAGAGAAACGAAGAAAGGCAAGACAATGGCTCTTTACGAACATGTGTTTCTTGCCCGGCAGGATCTGTCGCAGCAGCAGGTCGATGAGCTCGTTGAACGTTTCAAGGGCATCATCTCCGAAGGCGGCGGCTCGGTTGGCCGGGTCGAGAACTGGGGACTGAAGTCCCTCACCTACCGGATCAAGAAGAACCGGAAGGCTTACTACACGCTGATGGACCTCACCTGCCCGCCCCCGGCTCTCAACGAGCTGGAGCGCCAGATGGGCCTGTCGGAAGACATCCTGCGCTTCATGACCATCAAGGTCGAGCAGCACGAGGAAGGCGCGTCGGCCATGATGCAGAAGCGCGAGGAGCGCTCCGAGCGTGGCAATTTCGGTGACCGTCCGCGCTTCGGCGACCGTGATCGTGGCGATCGCGGTGGCGACCGCGACCGTGGTGATCGGGGCCCGCGCCGTCCGCGCGAAGGCGAAGGAGAGTAATCGATGGTCGACATCAACCAGATCCCGACCCGGCGCCCGTTCCATCGTCGCCGCAAGACCTGCCCGTTCTCCGGCGCCAACGCCCCGAAGATCGACTACAAGGACGTGCGTCTGCTGCAGCGCTACATTTCCGAGCGCGGCAAGATCGTGCCATCGCGCATCACCGCCGTCAGCCAGAAGAAGCAGCGCGAGCTCGCCAAGGCGATCAAGCGCGCCCGCTTCCTCGGCCTGCTGCCCTATCTGGTGCGCTAGAATTTCCGGAGCGGGCGGCTTGCCGTCCGCTCCGCCCAGCCGTGACGGGCACGGTTGAGGATACATGCAAATCCCGGGTTGGGGTCGCTTCATCGTCCCCTAACTGCCTCGGACGGGCAGGACAGCGAACAGGGCGCACCGCGCCATCGACCTTTCCTGACTGTCCCTTTCGCATTGGCCCTATAAGCCAACCCAAGGTCTGAAAGGACAAGAACATGGAAGTCATCCTTCTCGAACGCATCGCGCGCCTCGGCCAGATGGGCGACACCGTCAAGGTCAAGGACGGTTTCGCGCGCAATTTCCTGCTGCCCAAGGGCAAGGCGCTGCGCGCCAACGAAGCCAACAAGAAGAAGTTCGAAGGCCAGCGCGCCCAGCTCGAGGCCCGCAACCTCGAGCGCAAGTCCGAAGCCGAGGCCGTTGCCGAGAAGCTCGACGGCACCACCTTCATCGTCGTCCGTTCGGCGGGTGAAACCGGCCAGCTCTACGGTTCGGTTTCGACCCGCGACATCGCCGACATTCTTTCGGAAGAAGGCTTCAGCGTGGCCCGCAACCAGGTCGAGCTCAACCACCCGATCAAGACCATCGGCCTCACCAACATCGCGATCGCGCTGCACCCCGAGGTGGAAGTCACGATCACGCTGAACATCGCCCGCTCGACCGATGAGGCCGAGCGTCAGGCCCGCGGCGAAATGCTCACCACCGCCGAGGCCATCTATGGCGAAGACATCAACGAGAACGCTCGCCCGGACAATTTCTTCGATCCCAATGCAGAGTTCGAAGAGGGCGAGGAAGAAGCGTAAGTTTCGCGCTTCCCCTGCGTACTGGACCAAGAACCCGGGCTCTGCCCGGGTTTTTTTATGCCAGCATGGAACTTTTCAAACGGGTCCCGTTTCTGCAAGATTGCACATCAGTGCTGTCCTGGACCGTTTCACCGTTCCACGTTAGCGATGAAGCCGTCCGACTCTTTGGCAGAGAGCGCCCCTGTGCCGTTTCCGGCACCCGGGAATTTGCGCAGGAAGAGGTTGGCGATGAATATTTTGCTGCAACGGATTATCGATAAAGTCGTCCACACCGGCAATTTGACGGTGACCGGACCAAATGGTGCCACACGCACTTTCGGTGACGGAACCGGCGACAGGGTTCATATCGTGATCCATACCAGACGGGCGGAGCGCGCCATCGCCCTGCATCCCTCGCTGGCCATTCCGGAAGCTTTCATGGAACAGGAGCTCGACTTCGCCGAAGGCGACGTTCTCGGCTTCCTGCATCTGGTCTACCGGAACATGGGCATTTCCTGGACCGACTCGAACTGGGGCAAGCTGCTCAATACGGCACGCCTCGCCTTCCGGCCGTTGCAGCAACTGAATACGCACCGCCGCTCGAAGAAGAATGTCGAGCATCATTACGATCTGTCGGGCGAACTTTACAAACTCTTCCTCGACGACGACATGCAATATTCCTGCGCCTATTTCGAGCGGCCCGACATGACGCTGGATGAGGCTCAACTCGCCAAGAAGCGGCACATCGCCTCCAAGCTGCGCATCAAGCCCGGCCAGACCGTGCTCGACATCGGCTGCGGCTGGGGCGGAATGGGCCTCTACATCGCCCGCACCTTCGAGGCGGATGTGCTGGGCGTGACCCTTTCCAGCGAGCAGCATCAGGTGGCAACCGAGCGGGCGCAGGCCGAGGGCCTCGACCGGCATGTTCATTTCGAGATTCGCGATTATCGCGACCTGTCGGAACGCTTCGACCGCATCGTGTCGGTCGGCATGTTCGAGCATGTCGGGATCAACCAGTACCAGACCTTCTTCGACAAATGCGCCACCCTGCTGAAACCCGACGGCGTGATGCTTCTGCACACCATCGGCCGCACCGCACCGCCGACCACCACCAACGCCTTCATCCGCAAGCACATCTTCCCTGGCGGCTACATCCCCGCATTGTCCGAGATCATGCCGGCGATCGAGAAGTCGGGGCTTGCGATCACCGACATCGAAATCCTGCGGCTTCATTATGCGGACACGCTCAGGCACTGGCGCGAGCGGTTCCTTGCCAACCGCGACAAGGTTAAGGCGATCTACGACGAACGCTTCTGCCGCATGTGGGAGTTCTACCTGTCGGGCTCGGAAGCTTCGTTCCGCTGGCAGGACCTGGTCAATTTCCAGATCCAGCTCACCCGCGAGAACGACGCGCTGCCGATCACCCGCGACTACATCTCCAAATGCGAAAAAGCGCTGGAGATGCACGAAAGGGCGCATGGCAAGGAAGTGGCCGGGGACCGGCCGGAGCCAGTGAACGCGCCGCGGCCTCGCAACCGGAAAATCGCCGGGAAGCCGTGAGGCATGTGCATGCCGTTCGCTTCAGGACCGGGAATAGCAGGAAAGCTTAAATCGGCACGTCATTCCCGGACTAGAAATGAGCGAAGCGGATGGGGAGCGCCGGCAATCCATCTCACCACATCGGCGGACCGTTCGAGGGCTTCGGATCGCGCCATCGAAGATCGGGCTTGCCAACCTTCCTGCGCACGGTGAATAAGGCCCTTTCCCGCCCGCAGGAAACGGAAATGGTCTACCTGATCTACGCTGCCGCCGCGCTTGCCGAGATTGCCGGCTGCTTCGCCTTCTGGGCATGGTGGCGGCTCGGCAAATCGGCGCTGTGGCTGGTGCCGGGCGTGGCTTCGCTCATGCTGTTCGCATGGCTTCTGGCACAGGTGGACAGCGCCGCGGCCGGACGCACCTATGCCGCCTATGGCGGCATCTACATCGCCGCCTCTCTCTGCTGGCTATGGTTCGCGGAGGGCCTGCGCCCCGACAAGTGGGACATCGCCGGAGCCGTCGTCTGCGTTGCAGGCGCCTCGCTCATCCTGCTCGGACCGCGCGGAGCCTGAAGGTGCAATTGCCTCCGGCCTTGCGCGCAGCGGTCGACGCGCTGCTTGAGGACACGCCTGTCGCGGCGCTGAAGCAGGCCGCGCGGACGCTTTCGGAGCGCTACCGGGCGGAACTGCGCGACGGGCGCCTGCATATGTCGGAAGAACTGGCGGTGAAGGCCTATCTGGCCACGCGCCTTCCCGCCACCTTTGCAGCGGCACGCGCCAGCCTTGAGGCAGTCGCCGAGGCAAGGCCGGGCTGGTCGCCGCAGACGCTGCTCGATATCGGCGCGGGCCCCGGAACATTATTGTGGGCGGCAGCCGATACCTGGCCGGACCTTGGCCATGCCACCCTTCTCGAAGCCAGCGTGCCGGCGCGCCATGCAGGCCAGCATCTTGCCGGCCATCTCGCTCTCGAAAGCGACTGGATAGGCGGCGACGCGACGACGGACCTGCCCGGCCTGCCGCAGGCCGATCTCGTCACCTGCGCCTATGTGCTCGACGAACTGGAGCCCGCCGCCCTTGCGGCGCTGGTCGACCGGCTCTGGGCACTGGCCGCCGACACGCTCCTGATCGTCGAGCCCGGCACGCCGGCCGGCTGGCGGCGCATCCTTGCCTGCCGCGCCCGACTGATCGAAGCCGGCGCGCATGTGCTGGCGCCCTGCCCTCATGCCGCGCCCTGCCCGCTCGCGGAGCCGGACTGGTGCCATTTCTCGCGCCGCCTCGCGCGTTCGCGCATCCATCGCCTCGTAAAGGATGCCGACGTGCCGTGGGAGGACGAGAAATTCGCCTACATTGCCGTATCGCGCAGATCGCCCGCAGATGAACGGCCGCAAATGCGTGTGCTCGCCCCGCCGAGAGGTGGCTCCGGCAAGGTGGAGCTGAAATTGTGCCACCCCGATGGCAGCGCCTGCGCACGGCTTTTCACCAGGCGCGACGGCGATATGTTCAAAAGGGCAAAACGCCTGGACTGGGGCGATGCCCTCGCCGAATAGCGCACGGCTTGTTCTTGATATGTTCAAGCGCCATTGCTAGGATTCGGCAGCGTTCCGGAGTCAACCTGATTCTGCCCGAAACCGGCCCTGCCCCGTCATACTTCTGTGGATGGTGCGTATTGGCTGTGGATCATGTGCGCAGCAGGCAGATTGTGGGGAACAGATCGACTCAGGCGATCCTTCGTCTGCTAACCACAGGCATCGGCAACCCGAGGGAATCATGGCAGAGGCAGCACGCAAACTGGCAACAGCGGAAACGCCGCTCTACCGCGAGGCGCCCAACAATATCGAGGCCGAGCAGGCGCTGCTGGGCGCCATGTTGGTCAACAACGATTCGTTCTACCGCGTCTCCGACTTCCTCAAGGCCACTCATTTCTACGAACCCCTGCACCGCAAGATCTTCGAGGTCGCCTCGGAGCTCATCCGCATGGGCAAGATGGCCAATCCGGTGACCATGAAGACCTTCCTGCCCGCCGAGGAGAAGGTAGGCGACATGACGGTGGTGCAGTACCTCGCCCGGCTGGCGGCGGAGGCGGTCACCGTCATCAATGCCGCCGACTATGGCCGCGCCATCTACGACCTCGCCACGCGCCGGGCGCTGATCACGGTCGGCGAGGACATGGTCAACATCGCCTATGACGCGCCCGTCGACATGTCGCCGTCCGAGCAGATCGAGGATGCCGAGCGGCGGCTGTTCGAGCTGGCCGAGACCGGCCGCTACGACGGCGGGTTCGAGAGCTTCTCCGACGCCATCAAGACCGCCGTGGACATGGCCAATGCCGCCTATATGCGCGACGGCGGCCTTTCAGGCATCGCCACCGGCCTGCGCGACCTCGACAAGCGAATGGGCGGCTTGCAGGCTTCCGACCTTATCGTGCTGGCGGGGCGTCCCGGCATGGGCAAGACCTCGCTCGCGACAAACATCGCCTTCAATATCGCTGAAGCCTATCAGCCGGCCCAGCAGGCGGACGGCTCGTTCAAGGCCGCGAATGGCGGCGTGGTCGGCTTCTTCTCGCTCGAAATGTCGTCGGAGCAGCTCGCCACCCGTATCATTTCCGAGCAGACGGAAATCTCCTCCTCCAAGATCCGGCGCGGCGAGATTTCGGAAATGGACTTCGAGAAGCTGGTGGCCTGTTCGCAGACCATGCAGAAGATTCCGCTGTTCATCGACCAGACGGGCGGTATCTCCATCGCCCAGCTTGCGGCACGCGCCCGGCGGCTGAAGCGCCAGCGCGGCCTCGATGTCATCGTCATCGACTATATCCAGCTCATGCAGGGCTCTTCCGCAAAGGCCAGCCAGGGCCGCGTGCAGGAGGTGACCGAGATCACCACCGGCCTGAAGGCGCTGGCCAAGGAGCTCGGCGTGCCGATCATCGCGCTCTCCCAGCTCTCGCGTCAGGTGGAAAGCCGCGATGACAAGCGCCCGCAGCTTTCCGACCTGCGCGAGTCGGGCTCCATCGAGCAGGACGCCGACGTGGTGCTGTTCGTCTATCGCGAGGAATATTACCTCAAGAACAAGGAACCCAAGCTCGGCACCGAAGACCACATCAAGTGGGAAAACGATATGAACGAGGCGCGCGGCAAGGCCGAGGTGATCGTCGCCAAGCAGCGTCACGGCCCCACGGGCACCGTGCAGCTCGGCTTCCAGGGCGAGTTCACGCGCTTCTTCGACCTCGCCGAAGACAGCCACCTGCCGGAGAGGTTCGAGTAGGGTTTTGGCACATTCCCTGAACTTTGATGGCGGGTGCCTCACGCTCCCCCATACGGGAGCATAGGATGGCGAAAGCGCCGCGCACCCAGTTCATCTGCCAGAATTGCGGCGCCGTGCACCAGCGCTGGGCCGGCAAATGCGATTCCTGCGGCGAGTGGAACACGCTCATCGAGGAAGGCACGGCCGGCGGCATCGGTGCAGGCCCCGCTTCGCTGCGCAGCGTGCGCAAGGGCCGCGCCGTCGCGCTCACCTCGCTGGCTGGCGACATCGAGGATGCGCCGCGCATCGTCTCGGGCATCGGCGAACTCGACCGCGCCACCGGCGGCGGCTTCGTGCGGGGTTCCGCCCTGCTCGTGGGCGGCGATCCCGGCATAGGAAAATCCACGCTTCTGACACAGGCTGCGGCCGCGCTCGCAAGACAGGGACACCGCATCGTCTATGTGTCCGGAGAGGAAGCGGTCGCGCAGATCAGGCTGCGGGCGCAGCGGCTGGGCGTCGCGCACACCCCCGTCGAACTCGCGGCGGAAACGAATGTGGAGGATATCCTCGCCACCATCGCCGACGGCAAGCGGCCCGACCTCGTCATCCTCGATTCGATCCAGACGCTGTGGACCGACCTTGCCGATTCCGCGCCCGGGACGGTGACGCAGGTGCGCGCGTCCGCGCAGGCGATGATCCGTTACGCCAAGTCAACCGGGGCTGCCGTGGTTCTGGTCGGACATGTCACCAAGGAGGGCCAGATCGCCGGCCCGCGCGTGGTCGAGCACATGGTCGACGGCGTGCTTTACTTCGAAGGCGAAGGCGGTCACCACTATCGCATCCTGCGCACGGTGAAGAACCGTTTCGGCCCCACCGACGAGATCGGCGTGTTCGAGATGTCGGACAAGGGCCTTCGCGAGGTGGACAATCCATCGGAGCTGTTTCTCGGGGAGCGCCATGCCAAGGCGCCGGGAGCCGCCGTGTTCGCCGGCATGGAGGGCACGCGCCCGGTTCTGGTGGAGATACAGGCGCTCGTCGCCCCCTCCCCGCTCGGCACGCCGCGCCGTGCCGTGGTCGGCTGGGACAATGCGCGTCTTTCGATGGTTCTGGCCGTCCTGGAAGCACATTGCGGCGTCCGCTTCTCGCAACATGATGTCTATCTCAACGTCGCCGGCGGCTACCGGATCACGGAACCGGGCGCGGACCTCGCCGTGGCGGCGGCTCTGGTTTCCTCCCTCACCGGTCTTGCCCTGCCGGCCGATTGCGTCTATTTCGGCGAAATCAGCCTTTCGGGGGCCATAAGGCCGGTTGCGCATGCGCAGCAGCGCCTCAAGGAAGCCGAAAAGCTGGGGTTCGCAAGAGCGGTTCTTCCGTTGGCGGGAGCCCGGAGTGGCGAGGAGATTTCCGGCGGGACGGGTGCCGGACATTTCCGGCCTGCCGAACTTGCCGACCTCGTGGCACGCATAGCCGGCTCGCGCCGCAGCCGTGCCCCGGACGACGAATGACACTGCTCATGAAGTGGGGCGAAGACCATGCCGATTACGCTGCTTGACGGAATCCTCGTCGGCTTCACCCTTGTCTCCGCGATGCTCGCCATGGTGCGGGGTTTCTCGCGCGAGGTTCTGTCGATCGCCTCCTGGGCGGCTTCGGCAGCGGCAGCCTACTTCTTCTACAAGCCGGTCCTGCCTTATGTGCAGCCCTATATCGACAACGAGAAGATCGCCATGGCCGCGGCCGCGGCCATCGTGTTCGTCATCGCCCTGATCGTTGTCACCGTCATCACCATGAAGATCGCGGATTTCATCATCGATTCCCGCATCGGCGCGCTCGACCGCACGCTGGGCTTTCTCTACGGCGCGGCACGCGGCATCCTTGTGGTCGCTGTGGGCCTGCTGTTCTTCAACTGGCTGGCCGGAGATCGCGCACCGACATGGATTGCCGACGCCAAGTCGCGCCCGCTGCTGGAGTCGGTCGGGGCCAAGCTGGAAAGCCTGCTGCCCGAAGACCCGGAAAACGCCATCCTGAAACGGCTTCAGCGCGACGGCCAGTCGCCCGAGAGCACGGCACCGGCTGCACCGGGAACAGCGGTTGCCCCCGACGCGGGCCAGGACGAGGGTGCCGGCGCGCCTCCCGCAGACGACGCCAACTGATAAAAACCGTGCTCCGGGGGCGCGACGAACTTCCGCGTTGCTCCGGAACGGCCGAGGTTCTATATACCGGCTTTAGCGGAGCTTGAGCTTATGGCGGATGAACTTGGCGCACTCGTTGCCGAAGACGACGATCATTTGCATGAAGAATGCGGCGTGTTCGGCATTCTTGGCCATAAGGACGCCGCCGCGCTGACGGCTCTCGGTCTGCACGCGCTCCAGCATCGCGGTCAGGAAGCAGCGGGCATCGTATCCTATCACGACCGGCGCTTTCATTCGGAGCGGCACATGGGCCTCGTCGGCGATCATTTCACCGACGCCGCCACGCTGCACCGGCTGCCCGGTGACCGCGCCATCGGCCATGTGCGCTATTCGACGACCGGCGAGACGATCCTGCGCAACGTGCAGCCGCTGTTTGCGGAACTGGAAGTGGGCGGCATCGCCATCGCGCATAACGGCAATTTCACCAACGGCATCACGTTGCGCAAACAGCTTATCGCCTCGGGCGCCATCTTTCAGGCGACATCCGACACCGAGGTCGTGTTGCACATGATCGCGCGCTCGCGCCACTCCTCCTCCTCCGACCGCTTCGTGGACGCCATCCGGCAGGTGGAGGGCGGCTACGCCATGATCGCGCTGACCCGCACAAAGCTCATCGCCGCGCGCGATGCTGTCGGCATACGCCCGCTGGTGATGGGCGAACTCGACGGAAAGCCGATCTTCTGCTCGGAGACCTGTGCGCTCGACATCATCGGCGCGAAATATGTGCGCGACATCGAGAACGGCGAAGTGGTGATCTGCGAGATCCAGAAGGACGGCACCATCACCACCGAGGCGATAAAACCCGAAAAGCCTCAGCCCGAACGCCTGTGCCTGTTCGAATATGTCTATTTCGCGCGGCCCGATTCCGTGGTCGGCGGCCGCAGCGTCTATGTGGCGCGCAAGAACATGGGCAAGAACCTGGCTGCCGAAGCACCCGTCGAGGCCGATGTGGTGGTGCCGGTGCCGGACGGCGGCACGCCGGCGGCACTCGGTTTCGCGCAGGCGAGCGGCATCCCGTTCGAATACGGCATCATCCGCAACCATTATGTCGGCCGCACCTTCATCGAGCCGACACAGCACATCAGGGCGCTCGGCGTGAAGCTGAAACACTCCGCCAACCGCGCCATGATCGAGGGAAAGCGCGTGGTGCTGGTGGACGATTCCGTCGTGCGCGGCACGACCTCGGTCAAGATCGTGCAGATGATCCGTGACGCCGGCGCAACGGAAGTGCATCTGCGCGTGGCTAGCCCGATGATCTACCATCCGGATTTCTACGGCATCGACACGCCGGACGCGGACAAGCTGCTGGCCAACCAGCACAAGGATCTCGATTCCATGTGCCGCTATATCGGCGCGGATTCGCTGGCATTCCTTTCCATCGACGGGCTATACAAGGCTGTCGGCGGCAAGCCCCGGGACCCGCAAGCGCCCGCTTTCACCGATCACTATTTCACGGGTGAATACCCGACCCGCCTCGTCGATCAGGACGGCGAGAGCAATGTGCACACGCTGTCGCTGCTTGCCAGCAACGGCTGAATCCTTGCAGGCATCCAGAGGACAGGCATGAACATCGACCTGACGGGCCGTACGGCTGTGGTGACGGGCGCTTCGCGCGGCATCGGTTATTTTCTCGCAAGGCATCTGGCGGCCGCCGGCGCGCATGTAATCGCGGTGGCGCGCACGGTGGGCGGGCTTGAGGAACTCGACGACGAGATCAAGGCCGAAAGGGCGCGCACCGGCAAGGGCGAAGCCACGCTGGTGCCCCTCGATCTGACCGACATGGAAGGCATCGACCGCCTCGGCGGCGCGATCCACGAGCGCTGGGGCAAGCTCGACATACTGGTCGCCAATGCCGGGGTGCTGGGGGTGATCGCCCCGCTCGGCCATGTCGAGGCCAAGGTGTTCGACAAGGTGATGACCGTCAATGTCACCTCGACATGGCGGCTGATCCGCTCTGTCGACCCGCTGCTGCGCCAGTCGGATGCCGGCCGGGCCATCGTTTTGTCTTCAGGTGCAGCTCATTCCGCGCGCGCCTTCTGGGGGCCTTATGCCGCTTCCAAGGCTGCTGTCGAGGCTATGGTGCGGTCATGGGCAGATGAATCCCGCAATTATCCGCTGCGCATCAATGCGGTCGACCCCGGCGCGACCCGCACCGCCATGCGCGCGCTCGCCGTTCCCGGGGAAGATCCCAATTCGCTGCCGCATCCTTCCGAGATCGCCGCCCGCATCGTGGGGCTGGCCAGCCCGGAGCTGACACGGACCGGCGAGATCTATCAGGCACGGCATGACCGCTGGGTGTCCTACCGGATGCCGGAATAGGCTGTTTTTCACACGAAGTCGTGACTGGCCGGCCCTTTGGCGGCCTCATATCGTTTTCCGGCACCAATCCCATCTTCAAGCCGGAGGACACCATCATGCGTAAATTCCTGCTTATGGCCGCCCTGACCCTCGCCACCGGCGGCACGGCGCTGGCACAGGACAATTCGATGAGCTTCTTCGTCACCAGCCAGGGGTCCGGCAAGGGCGCCGACCTGGGTGGTCTCGACGGAGCCGACGCGCATTGCGCCTCGCTCGCCGAAGCGGCTGGCGTCAGCGGCAAAACGTGGCGCGCCTACCTTTCGACCGGCGACACGGATGCACGCGACCGCATCGGCGCAGGCCCATGGCTCAACGCCAAGGGCGAGAAGATCGCCGATGATGTCGCCTCCCTGCATGGCGAGGGCAACAACATCACCAAGCAGACGGCGCTGAACGAGAAGGGCGAGGTCATCAACGGTCGCGGCGACAGCCCCAACCGCCATGACATCCTCACCGGCTCGAACCCGGACGGCACGAAAGCCGAGGGCAGGACCTGCGGCGACTGGACGATGAGCGGGGCCGAGGGCGAAGCGATCGTCGGCCATTCCGACCGCATGGGGCTCGACGAATCGGACGCAGCAAAGTCGTGGAACTCCTCGCACGCCTCGCGCGGCGGATGCAGCCAGGAAGCCTTGCAGGGAACCGGCGGCGACGGCCTGTTCTATTGCTTCGCGGCCAACTGAAGCGCTCCGTAAGGGCTGCGCCGGAGAAAAGGCGCATCACCTGCAACACGGAAACAGCACCTATCCTCGGGAAAGCCGGCCGGAAGGCCGGCTTTTTCGCGGTCGGCCCGCGCGCCTGCGCCGTGGAAATTCCGCCCGCCATGTTGACGGGGACAGGCGTTCCGTTAACTTCCGGGCGTAATCGGCCCGTAGATTTTTTTTGAACACAACGGCGGGAGCAACCACCGCATGGCCTTGATCCTCGCGCTATTGGCCGCCATTGCCTTTGTGTGGTGCCTGACCGCCATTGTCGAGAAGGTGCGGCTTGGCCTGAGTTCCGCACAAGCCATTCTCTATGCGCCCTTCAAGCTGTTCTACCGCATCTCCGACTCCCGAATCGGCATCGCTCGCGGAACTCAGGCCCCCGTCGTCTATGTCGTGACCCACCAGTCGCGGATCGACCCGGCGCTGATGCTGTCCTTGTTGCCGGATGAAACGCTGCACATTCTGGACGAGGCTTCGGCAAAATCGCTATGGCTGGAGCCGTGGCGCGAACTCGCCCGCACCATAACGTTCAATGCCGAGCATGTTTTCGTGTCGCGCCGGCTGGTGCGCGTGCTCAGGGGCAAGGGAAGGCTGGCAGTCTATATGCCTGCGGCTGTCGAACCGGATATGCGCTCATTCCGGCTTTATCGCGCCGTCATCCGCATCGCCATGCAGGCGGACGCCCGCATCGTGCCGGTCTTCATTGGCGGCGCACAGGCGCTTCCCTTCCAGGCATCCGGCAAGCCCCCCGCCCTGCGGCGCTGGTTCCCCCGGCTCAACATCTCGGTTCTCGAACCGATGACCGCGCGGGAACTGGTAGCGCGCAACGGCAGCCCTGCCACCAGAAACGCACACGCATTGTTCGACCGAATGGCCGAGGCCCGGCTGGCGGCGACCAGCCCCGACCTCACCCTGTTCCAGGCCGTACGCGATGCAGCGGAGCATTTCGGCCCCGGACATCTTGTTCTGGAAGATGCCACCGGCAACAGGCTGAGCTATCGAAAATTGCTGACCGGCGCCCGCATTCTCGGCACGCGCTTCACGAAGCTCACAAACCCGGGCGACTCGGTCGGCGTGATGCTGCCGAACAGCAGCGCGGCCGTTCTTGCCCTGCTTGGTCTGGCCTCCGCCGGCCGGGTATCCGCGCTGGTCAACTACACCGCCGGTCCGGCAAATGTGGAAGCTGCGATGCGCACCGCCGTCGTCCAGATCGTCATCTCCTCGCGCGCGTTCGTGGAGAAGGCAAAGCTCGACGATGTCGTTCAGGCGGTCGAATCCGCAGGCGCAAAACTGGTTTGGCTGGAGGATTTGCAAACCGGCGTGACCGGGATCGACAAGTTCCGTGCAGCTCTGCTGTGGCGCTATCCGGTTTACCGGAACAACGCGTGCGTTCCGGCGGTTATCCTGTTCACGTCCGGCTCGGAAGGTCTGCCGAAAGCGGTCGTCCTGTCGCATCGGAACCTGATCGTGAATGCCATGCAGGGTGAGGCCCGGGTCACCGTTTCCTGTCGCGACATCGCGCTCAACATATTGCCGATGTTCCATTCCTTCGGCCTGACGGCGGGCACGCTGCTGCCGCTGATCAACGGAATGAAGCTGTTCCTCTATCCATCCCCGCTGCACTACAAGCTCATTCCGCAGGTTGCCCGCCGCCTGAAGCCGACCGCGATGTTCGGCACCGACACTTTCCTTGCGCAATATGCGCGCACGGCCTCCGAAGGCGATTTTTCCAGCCTGCGCTTCGTGGTCGCGGGCGCGGAAGCCGTGAAGGCGGAAACCCGCCGTGCCTGGAGCGAACGTTTCGGTACCATGATCCTGGAAGGTTACGGCCTCACCGAAGCCGCCCCGGTGGTCGCGGTCAACACGGCCATCCACAATCGCGAAGGCACCGTCGGCCGGGTCCTGCCCGCCATGCGCATGCGTATCGAACCGGTCGAAGGCGTTCCGGAAGGCGGACGCCTGTTCCTGACCGGCCCCAATGTCATGATGGGTTACATGACCGCAGACCGCCCGGGAGAACTCCGGCCGCTTGCGGATGGCTGGCAGGACACCGGCGACGTCGTCAAGGTCGACAATGAGGGCTTCATCACCATTACCGGACGCGCGGCGCGTTTCGCCAAGATTGCAGGCGAGATGGTGTCGCTGGGCGCCGTCGAAATGCTGGTGCAGTCTCTGTGGCCCGAAGAGAGCCACGCGATCGTCTCCGTGCCGGATCGCAGACGCGGCGAGCGCATCGTGCTCGTCACCACCGCCACACAGGCGAATGCGGCAAGCCTGCGAAAACTCGGCAAGCAGGCAGGCATCGCCGAGCTCGCGGTGCCGGGAGACATCGTCAAGGTGACGGAAATCCCGGTTCTCGGCTCCGGCAAGACGGATTACAGGGCCACCCGAGATCTGGTCATCGAGCGGCTCAGCGCCGGAAGCGCGGCCTAGATCATTTAATCGTTTCACGGAATTGATGAAATGATCTAACTATTTGTTTATACTGCATTTGTGCGACGCCAAATGTTTCCATTTGGCTGCAAATGCTCTAGAGCGTTTCACGTTTTGACGGAAGCGTAGCCTGCGTTTTGGAAATAGTTGTTGCATTCGGCTGCCTCGATGGTTTCGACGAGGTGGCCGACGTGGCGCCAGGTGTCCTCGACGGTGCGCTTCTGAGCTTGTCGCATCCAGTGTTTGATCTTGGCGAAGGCCTGTTCGATTGGATTGAGGTCGGGAGAGTAGGGCGG
>NZ_SNZF01000029.1:0-18062 GCF_004363725.1 Aquamicrobium defluvii
CCCTGCAATCAACCAGCAGGGGTGGGTTCAAACATGGGTCACTTCTCAATGGAAAAATCCCTCAATCCCGGGTCAGCTCTCAGCGGAAATCAACAGCCTCGCGCATCCGCTTGGCGGTTGATCCGCTTCGCATGTTAACTTACATTCATTTCAGAAATTTCTGAAATTCATGAAGTTGCATACTATGAACCTCTCCCCAACTATTCAGGCCTTCGTCTTGCATTTCGGCGAAATGGGCAACCGCTGGGGCATCAACCGTACTGTCGGGCAGATTTATGCACTGCTCTACGTCTCGCCGAAACCACTCTGCGCCGACGCCATCGTCGAGGCGCTCGGCATTTCGCGGTCCAACGTCTCGATGAGCCTTCGCGAGCTTCAGGCGTGGAATCTCGTCATCCTGAAGCATGTTCCCGGCGACCGGCGTGATTTCTTCACCGCCCCCGACGATGTCTGGCAGATTTTCCGCACGCTCGCAGAGGAGCGCAAGAAGCGAGAGGTCGATCCAACCCTGTCGGTGTTGCGCGACCTTCTCATGCTAGAACCCGCCAATGACGACGAGCGCTATGCCCGCGCGCGCCTTTCGGAGATGCACGGTCTGATCGAACAGGTGACCAACTGGTACGACGACGTCAAGAAACTCGATGCCGGACGGCTCGCATCGCTGCTGTCGCTCGGCTCGAAGGTCACGCGGTTTCTGGGTAAACGCGACAGGATCATCTCGATAGGGCGCGGGCGCAGAAAAGCGGACCGCCCATGAGCGTTTCGGGGAACACTAGCGCGCAGGCCACAATCACGGCGTGCGCCGCCAGCGATGCCGGTGATGATCCGTCCGTCCGCGCCGCCTCTCCACCTGCGTCGACGACGCGGCCTGACCTGCCCCGTTTCGCCGCAGCCCTTCAGATATCCGCCTCGCTTCTGTGGATACCGCAGGCGGCAGCTATCGCCTTCGCCATTGGAAACATCGCCGATGGCGCACCTGCGCAGGCGGCGATACTGCCGGCTCTCTGCGTCTTCGTCATCGGTATTCTGCGCGCAGCGCTCGAGCGTGCCGGCGCCACCCGCGCCTATGATGCCGCCCGCGCCCACCTCTCTACCATGCGCGCGCGCGCCGCCGCCGCCGTTGCGACACGTTCTCCCCTCGATGCCTTACGGCCTTCCTCCGGCCTCGTCGCCAGCACGCTCACCGAGCAGGCCGACGCCATCGTTCCCTATCTGGCAAGGTTTCAGCCGCTGCGCATCAGCGCCGCTGTTGTACCACCGATCATTCTAGGCTTCGTATTCGTCTTTTCGTGGGTCGCCGCCCTCGCCTTGCTGATGGCAGCGCCCGTCATACCCATCTTTATGGCGCTGATCGGCTGGCAGGCGAAAGCGGCCAGCGAAAGGCAGCTTACCCGTATGGGTAACATGAACGCCTTCCTTCTCGATCGGCTGCGCGGACTCGCCACCATCCGCGCCTTCGATGCGGTGGATAGTACCGCCCTCCGGCTGCGCGCAAACGCAGAAGAACTGCGAACCTCCACCATGGCGGTGCTACGCGTCGCGTTCCTGTCGTCGGCGGTTCTGGAACTGTTCGCTGCGCTCGGCGTGGCGCTGGTGGCGGTCTATGTCGGGTTTCATTTTCTGGGAGAACTGAACTTCGGTGCTTGGGGCGGAAAGCTGACGCTGGCGCAGGGTCTCTTCGTCCTGCTGCTCGCGCCCGCCTTCTTCGAGCCGCTACGTGATCTCTCGTCCGTCTGGCACGACCGCGCCGCCGGGCAAGCAGGACTGGAGGCGCTCGACCGCATTACGCGGGGCGGAACGAAAATCGTTGGCGGCCCGGAAAGTACAGCCGTCGAAGTCTCCGGTGCACTTTCGGTGTGGATCGACGGCCTCACCTTCCGCCATGCCGAATCGGCGAACGCGACCTTAAGCGATTTCGCCCTATCCATCGACCCCGGCGAACATGTCGCGGTGATGGCCCCTAGCGGTGGCGGAAAATCCACCTTGCTGGCGCTTGTCGCGGGCCTTTCGTCGCCCGATAACGGCATCGTCCGGCTTGGCGGCGAACCGATGAACCATGCCAGTGCCGCTCACCTGCGTGCTCGCATCGCATGGCTCGGCCAGCCCCCGCATATCTTTTCCGGCACGCTCCGCAGCAACATCACACTCGGGCGACCAGGCATCGGCAGGAGGGACGTCGCCCACGCCACGGAAGCCGCCCATATCGCACACCTTGCCGCGCAACGTGGCCATGCGATGATCGGCGAGAACGGAGCCGGCCTGTCGGGCGGCGAGACTTTGCGGCTGGCGCTAGCGCGTGCGGCTGTGGGCATCCGGCCCGGCCTGATCCTTGTGGACGAGCCGACCGCTCATCTCGATTCTGTCACAGCCACTGAAATTACCGACCGCCTGCTGGCCATCGCGGAAGGGACAACACTGGTCGTCGCCACCCACGATCCCGCGCTTGCGGCCCGCATGGACCGCGTGGTCATGCTGCCCGCTCCTGCGCAGCTTGAGGTTCTGGCATGAGCCGTCTCTCCGCCCTACGCCCCGTGCTCGCCCTGTTCTGGGCCGGTGACCGCCGCATGCTCGTCTATGGCACCCTGCTGTCTTTCACCACAGCACTTGCCGGCATTGCTTTGCTCGGGCTGTCCGGCTGGTTCATCGCCGCAACGTCGATCGCAGGCCTCACTCTCATCACGGCGCTCACTTTCGACGTGTTCATGCCGTCCGCCGGCATCCGCCTTCTTGCCATAGGCCGCACCGCCTCGCGCTACGGCGAAAGGCTTGTCACCCACGACGCCACGCTAGGCGTGCTGGCTCACCTGCGCGAGCACGTGTTTCGCGGGTTCGCCCGTGCCGACGCAGCACGTGGTCTGGCCGCCAACCCGTCACGGCTCCTGTTTCGGCTCACCATCGATATCGACGCCCTCGATTCGCTTTACCTGCGGGTGCTGGCGCCCGTGCTCGTCGCAGCCGGCGCAGCCCTGGCCATCGCAGCCGCGCTCGTTTTCGTCCACCCCTTGCTCGGCCTTTCCTCCGCCATCGTCCTGCTGGCCGCGGGCCTTGGTATTCCGTTTCTCGCCTCTCGCCGCGCTGCAGCATTCGCCCGCCTCCGCGCCCACGCGTTAGAGGCCCTGCGGTCGCGCTCCATCGACCTCGTGCGGGGACAGGCCGACCTTGCCATGACGAATCGTCTTGGCGCGCAGGTTCGTGCCATCGAAGCCGCAGACATTCGTCTGGCCCAAGCCGACCGCGCGCTTAATCGTGCCGAGGCCGGTGCGGGCTTCGGTCTCGGCATTCTATCCGCAGCCCTGCTCGCCGGCGTCTTGCTTGCAGCCGCCTTCCTTGCCGAAGCCGGCACCATCGGCGTACCAATCGCCACTTTTGCCGTGCTGCTGGCGCTTGCCAGCCTGGAACCCTTCGCGCTCCTGCGCCGCGGCGCGGTCGAGTTCGGCCGCACACTTCAGGCGGCAACGCGCCTCGGCCCGCGCCTGACGAACCGCTCAGACCCACCTAAGCTCGGCCGTTCCGCAGCACATGGCATGGCGATCAGGCTGGAGTCTGTAAGCGTCGGCCATCCCGGCGCGGCGCGTTCGGTCCTGTCCGACATTTCCGTCGCCATCCGCCCCGGCGAACGCATCGCACTGGTGGGTGCGAGCGGAGTTGGCAAATCCACGCTTCTATCGCTGTTAGCCGGAGAACTGAACGCTTCAAGCGGCAATCTCACTGTCCATCCCTGTGGCCTGCTCACCCAGCGCACTGAGCTTTTCCGCGACACGCTGCGTGGCAATCTCGCGCTCGCCCGCCCCGGCGCATCCGATACCGAAATGATAGCGGCGCTCGAAGCTGCGGGTCTGGCAAGCTATGTCGCATCTCTGCCCGGCGGTCTCGACACGATACTCGGCGAGGGCGGTGCCGGGCTTTCCGCTGGTCAGGCGCGCCGTCTGGCGCTTGCTCGCCTGCTGTTGCGCGATGCGGCCCTCTGGCTGCTCGACGAGCCGACAGAAGGCCTCGACGGTAACACTGCACGTGACGTGGTCGCGCGCCTCGATGAACGCGCCACCGGCCGCATCCTGGTCGTCGCCACCCACACACGCCGCGAGGCGTCGCTTGCCGACCGTATCCTCGTGCTGCGTGACGGCCGCATCGCCGCCGACGTTGCCCGCGGCACACCCGCCTTTGACATGGAACTCAGCCAGCTGAGGCCCGATTGACATGACCCACCGGAGCCAGAAATGGAACTGAACATCGTCGACCTGTCGCGACTGCAATTCGCCATCACCGCGCTGTACCACTTCCTTTTCGTGCCGCTCACCATCGGCCTGTCGATCCTGATGGCGATAATGGAGACGGTCTACGTCATGACCGGCCGTGACATATGGCGCCAGATGACCAAGTTCTGGGGCACCCTGTTCGGTATCAACTTCGTGCTCGGTGTCGCCACCGGCATCGTGATGGAGTTCCAGTTCGGCATGAACTGGAGCTACTACAGCCACTATGTCGGCGATATATTCGGCGCGCCGCTGGCCATCGAAGGCCTGATGGCCTTCTTCCTTGAAGCCACCTTCGTCGGCCTGTTCTTCTTCGGATGGGACAAGCTGTCGAAGCTCGGACACCTCGCCGCGACATGGGCCGTGGCGCTCGGCTCCAACTTTTCCGCCCTGTGGATCCTCATTGCTAACGGATGGATGCAGAACCCGGTCGGATCCGTCTTCAACCCGCAGACCATGCGCATGGAGGTGGAGGACTTCTACGCCGTACTTTTCAACCCCGTTGCGCAGGCCAAGTTCGTTCACACCGTGTCGGCGGGCTATGTCGTTGCATCCATTTTCGTTCTGGGCGTCTCGGCGTGGTATCTGCTGAAGGGCCGACACATCGCGCTCGCCAAGCGCTCGATGACCGTCGCGGCTTCGTTCGGACTGGCCTCGTCGCTATCGGTCGTGGTGCTGGGCGACGAAAGCGGGTATCTCTCCACCGAACACCAGAAGATGAAGCTCGCGGCCATCGAGGCGATGTGGCACACTGAGCCGGCCCCGGCCGCCTTCACAATCGTCGGCCTGCCCGATCAGGCCGAGCGTAAGACTTATTACTCCGTCCAGGTTCCATGGGTCATGGGCCTGATTGGCACCCGCTCGCTGACAACGGAAATTCCCGGTATCCACGAACTAGTCGAACTGGCCGAGATGCGGATCCGGCAGGGCATCATGGCTTTTGATGCACTCCAGTCGATCCGAGAGGCCGGCAGCAGCGCGGCCATACCCGCCGACGTCGCTGACCGTTTTGAGGATACCGGCCACTATCTCGGCTACGCGCTGCTGTTGCGGCCCTACCTCGATGACCCGCGCGAGGCGACGGATGAACAGATCACCCAGGCTGCGTGGGATACGGTTCCCAATGTTCCGACGTTGTTCTGGTCCTTCCGGATCATGGTCGGGCTCGGGATGTTCTTCATCGTCCTCACGGCCACCTTCTTCTACCTGTCGGCGCGCCACCAGCTCGATCGCTATCCGTGGCTGTTGAAAGTCGCCGTCTTCTCGATCCCGCTGCCGTGGATTGCAGCCGAGGCGGGGTGGATCGTCGCCGAGGTCGGGCGCCAGCCATGGGTGATCGAGGGCGTTCTGCCAACGGCCGCCGCCGTCTCCGATCTGGGCGCGACGACAGTGCTGTTCACCATCGCCGGCTTCGCGGCCATCTACACCGTGCTGTTCATCATCGAGATGACGCTGATGCTCGCCGCGATCCGCAAAGGCCCCGAAGAAGACCACGAGCCGGAGCAGAAACTCCTGGCCGAAGCGCTCAAACCCGCGGAGTGACCATCATGATCCTGCACGAACTCATCGACTACGAGACCCTGCGCCTGATCTGGTGGATGCTGCTGGGCATCCTCATCATCGGCTTCGCTGTGATGGACGGCTTCGACCTCGGCACCCAGACGTTGCTGCCCTTCGTGGCACGCACCGATATGGAGCGCCGCGTCGTCATCAACGCCGTCGGCCCGGTCTGGGAAGGCAATCAGGTCTGGCTCATCCTCGGCGGCGGCGCGATCTTCGCCGCATGGCCGCCGCTCTATGCGGTGTCTTTCTCCGGCTTCTATCTCGCGATGTTCGCCATCCTCGCCGCTCTCATCCTGCGCCCGGTCGGCTTCAAGTACCGGTCGAAGCGCGACAGCCAGCGCTGGCGTGACGGCTGGGACTGGGCGCTCTTCGTGGGCGGGATCGTGCCGGCGCTTATCTTCGGCATCGCCGTCGGCAACGTGCTTCAGGGCGTGCCTTTCCGGCTCGGTCCCGATCTGCGCATCTTCTATGACGGCACCACCCTGTTCGAACTGCTCAACCCGTTCGCGCTGCTCTGCGGCCTGCTCTCCGTCGTCATGCTGACGATGCACGGCGCGTCGTGGCTGGTGCTCAAGACCAGCGGCGCAGTCGCCGACCGCGCCCGTCGCTTCGGCACATTCGCCGCGACGGGCACGATCATTTTGTTCGCGCTCGGTGGCCTTTGGGTCGCAACCGGCATCGATGGTTTCCGTTTCGTCTCGGAGGTCGTCACCGACGGCCCATCCAACCCGCTCACCAAGACGGTCGAGCAGGGTGCCGGTTTCTGGTTCACCAACTACACCGCCCATCCATGGATGATTGCCGCACCCGCCCTCGGCTTTGCCGGCGCGCTGCTGGCGCTGGGGTTCCTGGCTCTGCGCCGCGAATTGCTGACGCTGCTGTCGAGCGGCCTGTCGGTGCTCGGAATCATCGCCACTGTCGGTCTGGCGATGTTTCCTTTCATCCTACCCTCCTCGATAGACCCGCGCTCCAGCCTCACTGTCTGGGACGCCTCGTCCAGCCACCTGACGCTGTTCATCATGCTGCTCTCGACAGGAATCTTTCTGCCGATCATCGCGCTCTACACCACGTGGGTCTACCGCGTGCTGTGGGGGAAGGTGGACGAAAAGCAGATCATCGACGGCTCCGGCCACGCCTATTGAGGCGCATCGGGCCGAAAAGCGGGAAACCGATTTTCGGTTGAACCCGATACGCAAGCAAAAGAAAGGAGAACCATCATGTGGTATTTCGCCTGGCTGCTCGGCCTGCCGCTCGCCGCTGCCTTCGCCGTCCTTAACGCCATGTGGTACGAATTGATGGAAGACAATGAGAAATAGGATGCATCGTCTTGAACGACTTTACCAGTCAGCGCCGATTAAGTCCCGGCGGAATTATGAGGAAATATGCGCAGTGCGAAAGCGCACAACCTAGAGATATCTAGCAAGCGGTATAATGATGCCCAACATGATCGGCTGGTGCAGCAGGTAGATTGTCAAACTGTGCCGGCCCATACAGGCCAGCGCGTTGCCGGGCCGACCGACCGGCACGAGGCGGTCGAGCGCGTATTCTTTCCCTTTGTCGACCAGAACTTTTGCGCCGGACATACCGATGAAAGTAATGCCAACCCACGGGAAGATCGGCACGAAATCGTTGCTCGGCGGAACGCTTTGCGCAAATCCGATCCAGGCAAGCCATCGTGTGTCAAAGAGTTCCGACTGCCATAAGGAAGGAGCCGCCAGCATGGCAAGGCCAAAAGCAAGACTTAGCCACCAAGGCGTGCGCTGGAATAATGTACCAACTAAGGTCGCAACGGCAATCGCATGCAAGATGCCAAAGTAAATGAACGTTGCTGGAAAGGCATACCATGTAACCAGTGTAATGGCCGCGGCCGCGACGCCAATTTTCGCAAGGCGACGCAGATAGGCACTCGGCCGGAACGGAGAGCGAGAGGATAAGGCAAGGCTGATCCCGACCAGCATCATGAAGCTTCCGGCTAGAACACGCCCAAAGCCGAGCCAGAGTGGATGGTATGCGACACCTGAAATGAAACCAGTAAATTCGAGGTCCCACACAAAGTGGAACAGCACTACGCCGGCAATTGCCAGACCGCGCCACGCATCGACCATATAAACACGGGCTATTGTCTCGATATCGCTTCTCCTCTCCGCAAAAACATTTTGTAAGAGCTCATCCCGCTAGAGGGTCAAGATGTCGCTGCTTCAGCGCATTGACCCTCTAGCGGGATGAGCTTGTATACGCGGGCATGGAATTCGAGATCTCAAATATCGGCGTGGTGGCGGCGATCGCTGCCGGTGCCATTTCCTTCCTGTCGCCCTGCGTGCTTCCGCTGGTGCCGGGCTATGTGTCGTTTATAGCCGGCAACTCCACCCGGGCTGAACGCAGCGATCCGGACAACAAAATGTCCGTCGCCTGGCTGAGTATATGTTTCATCCTTGGTTTCTCGACGGTGTTCGTCGTACTGGGAGCTGGAGCCACCGCCCTTGGCCAGTCGCTTCGCGCCTACAGTTACGAAGCCGGCATCATCGGCGGTGTCATTGTCACAATCTTCGGCCTTTTCACCACCGGGCTTCTGCGGCTGCCCATGCTGCAAAGGGACGTCCGCTACCACGGCAGCCTGTTAACGGGCGGGCCGACAGGCGCATATCTGCTTGGTCTGGCATTTGCGTTCGGCTGGACGCCTTGCATCGGCCCTATTCTCGGAGCGATACTGACAGTCAGCGCTGTGTCGGCAACGGCACTGGATGGTGTCGCGCTCCTGGCTCTCTACTCTCTCGGGCTGGGAATACCTTTCTTTCTGGCCGCGCTTTTCACAGATCGACTGATTGCATTCCTTCCCAGCCTACGTAAGACCGGGCGAGCGCTGCAGGTGACCGCTGGCGTCATCATGATCATCATGGGCCTTGCCATGGTGAGCGGCTACATGACCTGGTTCGCATTCTGGCTGCTGGAGAAGTTTCCGGTTTTCGGGTCAATAGGCTGAAAATCTGTCAATCGCGCGAACCTCGAAAGTTTAGACCGGCCCGGATCGACGAAGGGCTCCGCGGGGATCGACCTGAACGGTCACATGATCGATCGCGTAGCGCTCCTTCAGCCAGGCCGTTATTACAGACGGCAACTGAAGCGGATCGCCATCCATTGCCGGCGTGACATGGACCGTCGCGACTACAGTGTCGTCCGTCAGCGTCCACGCGTGAAAGTGCCCTGCCTCCTCGACGAGCGGCAACTTGCTGAGTTCCAGTTCAACGTTGCGGGCATCCAGCCCGCGAGGCACCGCCTGCAGAAGCACCCGGATCGACTCGCTCACCAGAGTCCAGGCTGAACGAACGACAAGCAGCGCCACCAGAACCGAAAGGATCGGATCGAGCACCGTCCAACCCGTCAGCATAATGCCGATGGCGGCAGCGATGGCTCCCACAGATCCCAGTAGATCGCCGACGACATGGAGGAAGGCTCCGCGAAGGTTACTATCACCTTGGGAGCCGCGCACGAGAATCCAGGCTCCCCCCAGATTGACCAGTAACCCTATAGTTGCGACAATGAGCATGGGACCCGCGAGAATTTCGATAGGCTGGTTGATCCGGCCAACAGCTTCCCACGCGATCCAGGCAACCAGAAGAAGCAGACTCGCCCCGTTTGCGAGCGCGGCAAGGACGCGCACGCGGTGGAATCCGTAGGTCCGGCTATTGTCCGGAGGCCGCCTCGCTACCCGATAGGCAATGAGCGCAAGAAGTAGTGCTGCCGCGTCCGACACCATGTGACCGGAGTCCGCGATCAGTGCGAGCGAACCGGAGAGCCAACCGCCGATTGCCTGCACAGCGGCGTAACCGGCAGTGAAGATGAAGACGAGCCGAATACGCCGCTCATTGCCGGCTGCCACTGCCGTTCCGTGATCATGCCCGTCATTCGCCCCGTGGATTTGCGAATTCATTCTCCAGGTCCCCTCCAGGGTCTCACTTCCGGTTGGAAGTTAAATTCGGCTTCAACCGGGGATGATACTCATCTGAACTGTATATAACGCGAACGTTCCGCGCGCAGACTCGTCCTACTGAATTCTATGCGGTCTCTTAGACCGTCAGAAACGGAACGCGGATGCCAAAAACACTCGCAAGCAATGTAAAATTAAGTGCGAGAACGATCGTGGCGCCGACGAACGCAAGCCATTTCGTGGCCGGCCGCATGGCGTAACTACCCATCAGATCCCGTCGCGAGGTGAAAATGATCAAAGCGATCATCGGCACGGGTAGGGCAATCGACAAAACGACCTGGCTCATCACCAATGCCTGGGTCGGATTGACTCCCATGGCAACGACCACAAAGGCGGGCAGCATTGTCACGAGGCGTCGGAGCCATATCGGGACATGGAAATGCAGAAAGCCCTGCATGATTGTTTGGCCCGCCATGGTGCCGACCACGGAACTCGAAACGCCCGAGGTAATCAGGGAAACGAGAAACACGGAAGCGGCTGCAGTACCGAGCAGGGGTGTCAGCATATGGTAGGCGGTCTCGATCTCGGCGACGTCGCTGTTGCCTTGATGAAAGGCGCTTGCGGCCATGATAACCATCGCCATATTCACCATGCCTGCGATGGCGAGGGCAACCACAACCTCAATGTTGGAGTAACGCAGTACCTTGCGGCGATCATTCTCGTCCCGGATCCGGACGCGGGACTGAGTGAGGCTCGAATGCAGGTAGATGGCGTGCGGCATCACCGTAGCGCCGATGATTCCCACTGCGATGGTCAATGCAGCTGCGTCCGGAAGCTGTGGCGTGATCAGACCTGTGGCGGCCTCTGTCCAGTCGACAGGGGCTATCACCAGTTCGATAAGGTAACAAAGGCCGATGATCGCGACCATCGAGCCGATGATAAGTTCCATCGGCCTGAAACCATGCTTCTCGAAGATCAGGATGCCATACGTCACTATGGCCGTGACCCACATGCCCCAGAATATGGGAAGGTCGAAGAGCAGCGCCAGACCGATGGCGCCACCGAGAAACTCCGCCAGATCCGTCGCCATGGCCGCCACTTCGCTGATCGCCCACATCACCCACACCACTGGCGCCGGGAACCTGTCACGCGACATTTCGGCAAGGTTCTTGCCTGTCACGATGCCGAGGCGGGCGGACAATGCCTGGAAAAGCATGGCGATAAGGTTTGCCAGAAGCACGACCCAGAGCAACTGGTACCCATAGCCGGCGCCGGCCTGGATGTTGGTTGCGAAATTGCCCGGATCGACATAGGCGATTGAGGCGATCACTGCCGGTCCGACAAAAAGGAGGCGGCTGGTAAAGCCGCGCCGCTCACCGGATAGTACCGCAGCCATCCCGTGGCGCGTGCGCTCTGTATCGTACATGAGGGTATATCCTGATGCGGTTGCAACTGGATTTATAGCCTATGCTATATTATGTGCAATAGGGTAATGATAAGTGCGATGCATGGTCCGGGCGGTCCGTTTGCTAATTCGCGGAAACAATTATACCCTTGGCTAACTTTGAGCCTTGCGCCCATCTCTCCGAGCACGCGAATAACTGGTACAGATGACTAAGCCCAACAACTCACCGCCCCGTCCGGCCCAGCACGCACGCCGCTTCGCACATGTCCGGGAATGTCAGGCAAGCGCGCTTATCGAAGACTACGTCGAGATGATCGGCGACCTGATTGAAATCAATGGAGAGGCGAGAATTGCTGACATCGCCGCGCGAATGGGCGTGGCGCAACCTACCGCAACCAAGGCCGTCGCGAGACTGAAACGGCAAGGTTTGGCGACGTCGCGTCCCTATCGCGGAATCTTCCTGACCGAGGAAGGCAAGCAGCTTGCCGACCGGGTGCGGTCACGCCACCTCATCGTCGTTCAGTTCCTGGTTGCCCTCGGAGTGCCGGAGGAAACAGCGGAGATTGACGGCGAAGGCATCGAGCATCACGTGTCGGAACACACTCTGGCAGCGTTCGAGAAGTTCCTGGGAGTGGCCGAACTTTAGCTTTGCGTCACACCCTCCAGCCAACCGCAAGCCTCCGGGACAGCCTGCCTCAACCTCGCGGGCGAAGGATGCGGATTAAGACGCTGTCACGCATCACGGCATGAATGATTGCCGCGCCGATATGAAGGACGAGCATCGCAAGAATCAGATTCGCACCGAAGACGTGAAGCGGCGCGATGGAGAAAGTGACGTAGCTCGCGATGAAGCCGATGGCTGCCTGTCCCAGGAGCACGGCGTAGAAGCCCAGGTGAAGGAGCCGGGCCGCCGCCGCCGTGGGGCTTTCCCGCTTCAGATCCGGCACGATCCCATGAGAGCGCCACCGCAGGAACAGCCGCAGCACCATGAGCCCCCCGATCGCCATTCCGGACCAGTTGTGCACCGAGTGAAGCAGCAGGTCGGTCGGGTCCGGCTGAAGTCCGGCATGCACGGCGTCGTGCGTCCGCCCGATGCTTCCGCCCGTCTGGTACTGGACGAGCACGAGGGCCGCGACGAGCCAGTGCAGGACAATCTGAATGAGCGAGTAGCCGGGTTTCATAGTCGGGTTCTAGCGAAAACGCGTTGAAATCGAATGAACGGAAAGCGCGATCGCATATTCGGCGCCGGGTTCCGGCCGAGACGCGATCAATCGTGCGATTGCAAGTCTCGGGCGGGGCACGAAAGCGCCCCGCCCGGTGTTTCAGGCCGAGACCGCGAACTCGGTCATCATGCCGGTTTCCAGATGCGGCATATGATGGCAGTGCAGCATCCAGCGCGCCGCCTCGCCGGCGTCGAACGCAATCGTGATCATCGCCATCGGCGGCACATAGACCGTGTCGCGCCGCGCGCCCGAGATGCGCTGGCCGTTCACGCCGACGACCTGGAATGTGTGGCCGTGCAGGTGCATCGGATGGCCCATCATCGACATGTTGTGGAACATGATCTCGACCCGCTCGCCCGAGCGCGCGGTGACGGGATTGTGCTCGCCCCAGACCCTGCCGTCGATGGTCCAGCGATAGGGCTGCATCGTGCCGCCCAGCATGACCATGGGGCTGCGCTGCGTCTCGCGTTCCGGCAGCGGCACCAGCGCGACGAGACGCGTTTCCTGCGACAGGTCGGTGTCGAAGGCGGGGGCCTCTTCATCGGCCAGCGCGGACAGCCGGGGAACTGCCGCCCCCGGGGCGGCAAGGACGAGGCCTGTTCTCTCCCGCGCGCCTTCGCGCAGCGCGAGGATTGGCCAGGTGCCCGTACTGTCGAGATCGAGCTCGAGATCGAGCCTCTGCCCCATCGCGATGCCGAACCGCGAGCCGGTCAGGGGCTGGACGCCTTGGCCGTCGACCGCGACCAGCCGCGCCTCGACCTGCCCGGTGTCGATCCAGAACACCGTGGCCGCGGCCGCGTTCACGATGCGCAGCCGCACGTGGCCATTGCGCTCGACGCGGATGACGTCGGGATCGGAAAGCGTCCGGTCATTTGTCAGATAGGCGTCCCAGTCATAATCGTTCAGGTCCATCTCCATGCCGGCCATTCCGTTCACGGCCATGCCGCTATCGCCCTGCATCCCTTGCATCATCTCATGGTTCATGCCGCCGTCATCCATGTCGCTCTGGCCGGAAGGCGGATGACCTTGGGTGATTTCCTCCATGACTTCGGCCGGCGACTTGAAGGCGAAATCGTGCAGGAACATCACCACCTCCTGCCGGTCGGCGCTGGCGTCCGCCTCGCTGCGGACGATGAGCGGGGCGGCCAGAAGGCGCATTTCGTGCAAGGGGATGTGGGCGTGCATCCAGTAGGTGCCGGGAATGGTGGCAAAATCGTAACCGCGGGTCTCGCCGGGCGCCAGCTTGGGCATGGGCATATCCGGAACGCCGTCCTGTTCGTTGGGCGGGATCTGTCCGTGCCAGTGGATCAGCGTGGCCTCCGGCAGATCGTTGGTAAGGTCGACGCGGAAGCGCTGGCCGGGGTCGAGCACGAGACCCTGTCCCGATGGCCCCTCAAGGCCCCATACGGTCGCGGCGCGTCCGTCGATATCGAGAACGCGGGACGCGGCCCGTAGGCGGGTGGCCGGCGCTTGCGCGAAGCCCGGCCGGGTGAAGGAAGTTGCCGCAAGTGCAGCGGCGCTCGCGGCGAGAAAGCCGCGTCTGGACATCATGGTCATGATAGTCTCCAAGGGGAAGCCGTCCGGCTCCCCGTCTCTGAATTGAAAATTGGTCCGTTCGGGGTGTCGCCACTCCGGTCGGTGAAAGATTCAGAGGAGACGCGGCTTGGGAGGTCGTTCCGTCAGCATCGGCTCGATGCCTTGCAACAAGCGCAGGGCTCGCGGCGCCGGAACCGATCGGGTCACGCGATGTGTATCGCCCTCGCCGGTGATGCCATGGAAGACCTGCAAGCCGGCGCAGATCCACGCACAGGAGGCTGCATCACGGGAGCAATCCGTTTGATCGGCGCAACCATGGCCATCCGCCATTCCGTCGGGTTCACTCGTCATGCCTGTCATGTGGGCCGCCGGCATGTTGGCCATCGGCGCCTGATAGGCGCGCGCCAGCGTCGGGGCGATCCCGATCGTCAGGACGGTAATGAGTACGAGTATCAGGCGCATGATCGGCAAAAGATTACGCTATTGGACCAGGATGTCCATGCGACATGATCTGCCGGTTCCAGATGATCGGTGCCCTGAGCCGGAAATGACTGCCCTCACTGATCGAGGCGCTCATTGATCCGCTCCATGATCTGGATTTCGGAACGCTGAGCCTCGACGATCTCATCACAAAGCGCGACAAGTTCAGCATCGCGCAGATCAGCTTCACGGCACATCAGGATAGCGCCGGAATGATGCGGGATCATCGACGCGATGAACTGGCGGTCGTCGATCAGCGCCTGGGCGCGGGTCGCGCCGAAGGATACGACAGTGAGCGCCAGGAACG
Source organism: Aquamicrobium defluvii (assembly GCF_004363725.1). Taxonomy (GTDB): domain Bacteria; phylum Pseudomonadota; class Alphaproteobacteria; order Rhizobiales; family Rhizobiaceae; genus Mesorhizobium; species Mesorhizobium defluvii. The sequence continues at coordinate 14,693 of NZ_SNZF01000029.1, forward strand.
CTACATGAAGGGCGATGTTGAGCCGCTTGCGGGGGAACATGCCCGGCATGGTCGCCAGCATGAAGATGCCCATCGGTGCCCACATGGTGATGGCCATGTAGAGCATGTTGAGATTGTTGCGGAAATCCCGCAACCCGTCGATCATCGTGAACATGACGACGTACATGACGATCAGGCCGAGCGCCATGTTGGTCCAGAACATCAGATAGGGATGGTCGCCGGAGCCGTGGTTCTGGTGACCGGAATGCGAGGACTGCGCCATATCGGTATTCCTTTCCTCAGTGGCCGAGGCCGACGCCGACCGGCTTGAACAGCATCCAGACGGCCATGCCGACCATCATCAGGTTTTCCGTCAGCGACACGAAGCCCAGCGGCACGTTGCTGTCGCCGCCGACGCAGGCGCATTTGAGTTCGCGCTTATCGATGTAAACCGCCTTGAAGACCGAGCCCGCGCCGATCACGCCGATGAAGAGCGCGACGGGAATGGACAACCACACCAACGCCCCGGCGATCATGAGAATGCCGGCGAGCGCCTCGGCGAACGGATAGATATATGAATATCGCACCCAGCGCTGCGCCAGGAGGTCGCAGTTGAGGAACATAGTGGCGAAGCCTTCCACGTCCTTGAGCTTTTGCAGAGCGAGGAGACACATGGAGATGGCGATGAACCACTCAGCCGCCTCGACGGTAATCAGGCTGCCGAGCGCCGCCCAACTCGCGGCGAGCGCCATGAGCGCCGCCATCGAGAACAACGCGGCCACGCGCGTATAGGTCTTTGCGTCCTTGTCCCTCACCTCCTTGCCGAAGAAGGCGAGAAGATCGTCATAGCCGCCGATCCGCTTCCCATCGATGAAGGTCTGCGGCGTCGTCTCTACGCCGTGCTCTGCCTTGAAGGCGTCGATCTCGGCGCGCGAGGTCAGTTCGTGATCCTCGACCTCGTAGCCTTCGCGCCTGAGCAGATCGAGCGATTTCAGACCCCATGGACAGGTGTGCTCCGCCGTCACCATCCGGTGGAGTTCGGCGTGTTTTCCAGATGCCATTCACCGTTCCTTCGATATTCGGCACCTTTTGCCCTGACGCGCTCTTGCGTAGATGCAATCCTGCCGCCATGGATAAACCGCAAAGCCGGCCTGGGAGTTCCATGTGCGATCGGTCCCGGCGGGCTGATGGCAGCCTCCCCGCCATACAAGGCGCAGAGTGCGGGGCGAGGGAGCAGCCCCTTGGTGCTAAGGTGAACCGGGTTGGGCGCGTGCGGAGCGCGTTCTTTACCGTAGCAGATCGTCTGACCGAAGATCTGGCACTCTCAAGACGATCCGGGCATCTTGGTCGGTCTGCAGTCCTGCCACACTGGCATCATCGCAGGCTATGCGGTCGAGGGGCACGTTCCGGCCGGTGAGTGCTGCGCTTGATCGTCGAACGCCCCTCGGTGGCGGGGATCGCCGTGCCGGGCATCCACTCGGTTCGCCCGGCATGGAGATGGGCCAGCGGCGCGATCCCTACGACGTGATCCTGTTCGGCCCGGCTGGTCGCTCGGTCATCGCCCACTACTAGATCAGGATGAAGGCGATGGGAGGGGTCCCGAACGGTCCATCTCACGATGGCCAGCCACAGTTCATGCGGCCGGATCCAGTGCGGGCGCGTGGACAGGACGGTTGCGCTTGAAACGGTACAGATCCTTGTCGGTGCTCACGAGCATATCCTTGAACGACATTCCCGACCGACAGCGCTGCTGGCTGATGGTCATCGATAACGCATAGTCGCCAAGTCCGCTCCGTTTCCGGAATTCCTGCATCGTCTCTTCGTTGACACGCCGGCGCAGCGTGTCGAAATTCTTGCCGTCGATACGTGCGACGAACGCGCAGAACTCGTCACCGCCAATGCGGGCGATCAGTGCGTCATCCCCGAGAACGCGCATCAAGGCAATGGATGCCGTAAGCACGGCCTCGTCTCCCACGCTGTGGCCGTATCGATCATTGATCTGCTTCAGGTAGTCGATATCGGCGAGTATGAAGGTGCCTCCCACACCGATAGACTGCGCAAGCTCGAACTGTTCGATAAAGCTGCGCCGGTTGAGCAAGCCCGTCAGCGGATCCGTCATGGCGCGCCGGCTCAGTTCCGCGTTCTTCTGAAGCATTTCCCGATAGGAGCGATTCAGCTGCTCGAATCGAGTGAAAATCAGGAGGCTGATCGGAATCCCGACTGCAAACGGCAGAATCAGCCTCACCGCGATGGTGATCGCGTCAGCTTCAGCACCAACGAGCCAACGGGCCCCCGTCGAGATCGATATCGTCAGGCAGGCCGCAGCCAGTGTCGTAATCGCTGTTCTTCGAACCACATAGCCCGAGGGATACCTCAACGTGCGTCTCTCACCTCTCGATTGATCGTGTTTCGTAACCAAGTATCAAATAGATGGTGCCAATCCAGTTAAGGCCATCGGTAAAATGTCCGCCAAGCCGTACTGAAGAAGTGACGGTCGGGGCGGCGCCACCCCGCAGAACACAGTGCCAGGCCCGCTTCCGCTTCATTTTCCTGCTGTGAACGGAAGCATCAACGATGAGCCTTTGATGTAGGAGAAAGCCCGGCGCCCCGTTCGTACCAGCCCTTCGAGCGGTTCACGATCCAGACGACGGACAGCATGACCGGAACCTCGATCAGCACGCCGACGACCGTGGCGAGCGACGCGCCGGTCTGGAAGCCGAACAGGCTGATCGCGGCGGCGACAGCGAGTTCGAAGAAGTTCGACGCGCCAATCAGTGCCGAGGACCGGCGACGCAATTCGTCCGCCAGCCGGTTGAGCAGATAGGCCAGGCCGGAATTGAAATAGACCTGTATCAGGATCGACACGGCCAGCAGGCCGATGATCGAGGGCTGGGTGATGATCTGTTCGCCCTGGAAGCCGAACAGCAGAACCAGCGTCGCTAGCAGTGCAACAAGCGAAGCCGGACCGAGCTTTGCCAGAAGCGCGTCGAGCGCGGCCTGCCCGCCGCTCGCCAGCAGGCGGCGGCGCATGATCTGCGCGATGATGACCGGGATGACGATATAGAGCACGACGGACAGCACAAGCGTGCCCCACGGCACGGTGATCGCCGACGGGCCCAGCAGCAACCCGACGATCGGCGCGAAGGCGACGACCATGATCGCGTCGTTGAGCGCGATCTGGGAAAGCGTGAAATGCGGCTCTCCCCTGGTGAGATTGGACCAGACGAACACCATGGCTGTGCAGGGTGCGGCCGCGAGGATGATGAGACCGGCAATGTAGCTGTCGATCTGGTCAGTGGTCTGACCCCATGGGGTGGTCCGGTTTCAGTCTTAATGCATGATGGGCTTTTGGGCCATCGCCTGGGCAGGTGATGGCGCTGACCCGCATGCT
>NZ_SNZF01000029.1:18160-47995 GCF_004363725.1 Aquamicrobium defluvii
AGTGGTCTGACCCCATGGGGTGGTCCGGTTTCAGTCTTAATGCATGATGGGCTTTTGGGCCATCGCCTGGGCAGGTGATGGCGCTGACCCGCATGCTGTCGCAGGCCAGATGATGGCCTCCGGCGCCGGCGGCTTGTAGCCGAGCGATGAGTGCGGCCGCTCGGTATTGTAGTAGCGTCGCCATGCCTCGATGATGACCTTGGCCTCGGCGAGGCTGTAGAAGATCTCACCGTTGAGCAGTTCGTCGCGCAGCTTGGAGTTGAAGCTCTCGCAATAGCCGTTCTCCCATGGGCTGCCCGGTTCGATGAACGCGGTCTTTGCCCCTACCGCGGCGATCCACTCCCGCACCGCCTTAGCGATGAACTCCGGACCGTTATCGGAACGAACATGGCCGGGCACACCGCGTAGGATGAACAGGTCGGACAGGAGGTCGATGACGTCGGTCGAGTTGAGCTTGCGATCGATGCGGATCGCCAGGCACTCCCGGGTGAACTCGTCGATGATGTTGAGCATGCGGAACTTCCTGCCATCGTGGGTCCGGCCCTCGACGAAGTCATAGGACCAGACATGGTTGGGGCGTTCGGGCCGGAGCCGGATGCACGATCCGTCATTCAGCCAGAGACGCCCTTTCTTCGGTTGCTTCTGGGGAACCTTCAGCCCCTCCCGCCGCCAGATGCGCTCGACGCGTTTGGCGTTGACCGTCCATCCCTCCGACCGCAGCATCGCCGTGATCCTGCGATAGCCATAGCGGCCATACCGGGAAGCGAGCCGGACGATGTCAGCGGTCAACGCCTCTTCACCTGCTCTGCCTCTGGGCTTCTTGCGCTGGGTCGAGCGGTGCTGACCGAGAACCTTGCAGGCAAAGCGCTCCGAGACGGACAACTTCGCCACGACATGATCGACACAGCGTCGACGACGGGCGGGGCTCAGAAGTTTCCCGAGGCAGCCTCTTTCAGGATCAGCTTCTCGAGCGTCAGGTCCGACACAGCCTTGCGCAGCCGGTTGTTCTCTTTCTCGAGCTCCTTCAACCGCTTCACCTGATCACCCTTCAGGCCGCCGAACTCCTTGCGCCACCGATAATACGTGAACTGCGTCACGCCGATCGTGCGAACCGCCTCGCCAACAGATTTTCCTTGCGACAGCAGAACATCGACCTGGCGAAGCTTCGCGACGATCTCTTCGGGTTTATGCTTCTTCTGGGGCATTCAAACGTCCTCTCAAACGGCTCAATAGCCTACTTCAGGGAGGACCACTTTTCAGGGGGCAGGCCACCGCGTCGAAGCAAAATGTCATTCGGATAGCCTTGTTGGGTTCTGTCATCGACCGTAACGGTGCGACGCCTTATTTAAGTTAAGATGCCAAACGTGGCGTTCTGCACTGAGGCAAAAAGCACCCAGGCGGCGTATGGCACGAACAGCCAAACTACTTAGCCAGAGAGCTGTTACGCCACCTTCCCACGCCTGCTCGCAGTATTCTTCGACACGCGTTTCTGAGCTTCCTCCTCCGCGCGAATAATATGACGACGGGCGGCACCGTGTCCGAGCCAGTCTCGAACTTCTGATTGATTGGTCAACGCATCCCCAATTGCTGAGAAGACGATGTTGCTAATCGCCTGCTGCTGCGTGCGGAGATGATCCTCCAACAGCTTGTGCCGGGTGATATAGCCGGAGTTCACTCCCGGGACCGAGTGATTCATCAGCATACGTGCGTCGAGCTCCGAGACACCCGCAGGGGTTGCTACAGTGCGATATGTCTGGCGCAATTCGTTACCCCACTTCGACAGCACCTCCCGGTCTTCCTTCTGTTCAACGAGATGGCCATCGGCACTATCGGCGGGAAACAGCCAATCCCTAGCTTCGAGCGGGTGGATGTACCGCCCAAAACGAATCACCCGCATGAGGCAGGAAATCATCTGGCGAGACAGAGGGATATCAAAGGCACGGTCTGCGCCGCCTTTCGGTCGAGGAATGTGAAGCACCCGACGTTTGAGATCCAGATGGACCAGTCGTGCCTCTTTAAGGGCTGCGGGCCGAGATGCAGAGAGCAGCGTGAACAGATGGAATTCGCGGCGGATCGGATTATCAAGCTTGGCAGCTTCGACAAACCATGCCTTGAGGTCGGCCAGGCCCATGCCGCTGTTCCGGCGCTTCTCATGATTCCAATCCACGCTGTCCACCGGATTGTCAGCGGGGAGATCGCGATTGGTCTTGCGAGCGTGATTGTAGATTGCACGAAATGTTCGCATACTCCCATTCGCGATATAAGGGCCGTTCTTTTCGGAGATGGCGTCGTGCTTGGTCGCAACCTGAGCGGGGTCTTCACCGAGTTGGATTAACGGCGTGTCCAGCCAATCTTCAAATACCCTCTCTACGTGGTCGCGATAGCTTTCGATTGTACGTTCGCTTCGGTTCTTTCGCTCCATGGCAAGTCGATAGCGCTTCCATGCCTCTCGCAGAGTGATTCCAGCCGACTTTAGATCTTCACCCGTAGCCTCGTCTGCTTTCAGGTCAGCGATCGTCGATGCCTTGGCCACGCGCTCATTGGACTTAGGATGCAGTCCACGGCTGATCTGGACGAGATACTCCTTTGCAATTGCACGCGCGGCGCGCGTGGAGAGTTCAGTCGTATCTCCAATCGCCAGTCGGAGAGTAGAAGCGCGCTTGCCCTGCTCACGAAGATCTCCCTGAATCATGAAGGTCTTTTTCTTGATACCCACCAAGAGAAAGAAGCCCTTGAGATCAGTGTCACGGACAATGTAGCGCCCCTTATCGGGTGCCGGGAGCCGGACGATTGCTTTGTCATTGAGTTGGATACGGAGGGTCGCCATAGCTACAGCCTCGCAATTTGAAACGGTTTTTGAAACGGTTTTCGCAAATCGGGTGATCTGAAGGGATATCTTCGACACGGTGCGTGATTATACGATAATTATCTGATTTTCAATATATTATCTTATCCCATGCAAAGTTAGGAGGGCAGGCGGATACTATGGCGAACGGATAGATTTGAACTACGAATCTGGGGGTCAGAGGTTCGAATCCTTTCGGGCGCGCCATTTAAATCAACTACTTAGTCGATATGCGCCGTTGCAAAATTTGCTCCTGCAACGGTTTTGGACGATTGGACACCCAATCGTATTGGATCGTAGGATTGGCGTTCACTCCGAGGGTTTCATCATGTGCAACGCCGCAGAGCGACTACAATGTCGACATCCCGATCTTATTGGGTGTTTGAAGAGCCTTTGAAGGGTGGCATTGGCGGAGGGTGGGACAGCCGCCACCACCGCTATGTACTGGAATTGCGCACAACGAAGGCGGAACAACTCATCCTGTCGGACCGACAATTCACTGGTGGAGATTGCACAGCCTGCAACTTTTCAAGCTACAATCATCTGCCCTCGATGATGAAGCGTCTACGCCACATGAGCTCAGCGAATTGCAGCACGATTCGGAAAGGCAGTAGATAGGCACTGTAACGTGGCAGGACATTTGCTGAGCATCAGCCGCCGGGGCAGAAACAGGAACAGCCGCTAATGGATGCCGACACCTTAACCCAGCCTAACCACGAAATCTTTGTACATATCCGCATCATCATCGGCATGATTCTGGGCCTCAGTGTTGCTCGGCTGGTGAGTGGTGCAACCCGTTTCATCCAGCATCCGGGCAAGGAAAGAATTTACCCCGTTCATTTCGCCTGGGTAATCCGCATCTTCCTGTTTATCATTCATTTCTGATGGTTCGAGTTCGCCCTGTCGCAAGCTCGCGTCTGGACCTTCGCGCTTTATTTCCTACTGATTTCCTATTCAATCGTGTTCGTGATGCTGGCCACCATGCTGTTTCCCGATGAAATCCGGGAGTACCGGGGTTTCCAGGATTATTTTAGCCAGAGGCGCGGCTGGTTCTATGCATTGCTGCTGGTGCTTTTTGTAGTCGACGTGATCGACACGCTGGTAAAGGGTGAGAAATATTATCACCATTATGGCATCGCCTATCCGATCCGGCAGACGTTACTGATCGCGGGGGCCGCCGGAGGTATGGCATTCCATTCACCTCGCTACGACGCTGCCTATGCCTTCTGCTCGCTTGTCGCGCAGGCCGTCTGGATCACAGTGCTTTTCAACGTTCTGGATTAGCCATTCCAGCAAAGGCGGTAAGGGGTCTTGCGCTAGGAACTGCACCTTGCATCCGCAAGGCCACCTTATTCATTACCGAAATAGCGTGTCCTGATTTCCGTGAGCCGCCCGCCTGCGCTGGTTGGTTCTTGAACGCAAGCACCTCCCAGTCAAGAAGCAGCGCGCCATAGCGCGTGCTCCCTGCTTACGGTCAACTGGGTGAAATTCGACATTCAGTCCGGCGCGTCAAAAACGGGGCCGGCCGGATTATAGTTGAACAGCTCTAGCCGCATATTGGTGAGGCTTCCACCGCGACACCGAAGAACCGTCAGGCTGGCGGTTCCGACTGGAATGATGCGATGCGGCGCAATATCCAGAAAGCCTTCAAGAAGAGCACGCACCACCCCACCATGCGCCACCACCAACAAGGTACCCGAGACTTTGCCCGCCAGATCCGATACAGCACATTTGGCTCTGTTCCGGAACTCGGCCCAACTCTCACCACCGGGCGGGGTTAAGGCGCCCGCGCGCCAGTTTGCATAGTCATCTCCACACTCGGCCTGAAGATCAGGGATCGCCCGGCCGGTCCAGTGGCCGACATCGTGCTCCCGCAGCCTGGCAAGCGGCTCGGCACCCTCAAAGCCAAGCAAGCCGGCTGTGTCGCGCGCACGCTGAAGATCCGAAGTCGCAACGAAATCGGGGGCAAGTGCCTGCACGGTCGCCCGCAACGCCAGGGCCTGTTCGCGTCCCCTTGGCGAAAGGTTGATATCGGCGTGGCCCTGCAGCCTTCGCACGGCATTCCATTCCGATTCACCGTGGCGAACAATAAGTAGGCGATCCATTACACCCGCTTCCCTTCATTATCAAAACATGCGGCAGGTTGGAGCGGCAGAAGAAAATGAACCTTGTCTCCAACCGAGAACCGAAAATCGCCATCCGTTACTGCTGTGAGCCGTAGCCCGTTCTTCGTGCCGGTAATCATGCTGCGACCGGCCAGCGGGCTGATCTCGGCGAAATCCATTTCAATGGAAGCCGGTCCAGGCCCGGAACAGACGCTTATATCTTCAGGGCGGAACATAAGGCGCCCGGTCCGGTTTCCTTTCCTGAGAGGATGCCCGGGTGGGATGAGGTCGGCATCCACCAGATTTGCCGGCGGCGTCCCCACAAATGTTGCAACGAAAGCACTCGAAGGCTCCGCTACGAGTTCGCTGGGACTCCCGAACTGTTCGATGCGCCCCTCGTTCAGGACCGCAACGTGGCTGGCCATGGTCATGGCTTCCACCTGATCATGCGTAACATAGACCGAAGTAGCGCTGGTAGCCCGGTGAATGCGCAGAAGCTCTGAGCGCATTTCTACCCGCAACTTGGCGTCGAGGTTCGACAGGGGCTCATCAAACAGGAGGATGCCGGGTCTGGGAGCGATCATACGCGCAATGGCGACGCGCTGTTGCTGCCCGCCGGAAATCTCGTTCGGAAAACGATTGCCAAGATTTTCGATTCCGAGAAGATTCAGCACCTCGCGAACCCGGTCGGCCCGCTCCTGCTTTCCCTGACCTGCCACTTTCAGCGGCCAATCGACATTGCCTGCGACTGTCATATGCGGCCACAGTGCATAGGACTGGAACACCAGCCCGGCATTGCGTTTCGCCGGCTCAATGGTCCAGTTGCCATCCCCGTCGGAAACGGTTTTTCCGTTGAACTCAATCGTTCCGCGTGTCGGGGTTTCGAGCCCGGCCAGCATTCGTAACATGGTTGATTTGCCGCAGCCGGATGGCCCCACAAGAACCATAAACGAACCGGCCGGAACTTCTAGGCTCACATTCTTTACGGCTTCAAAGCTGCCGAAGCGCCTGGACAGGGAATTAATCCTGATCATGTATTCAATCCTTCAGCCAGGGTTGCGATTTTGACTGGAGACGATTTGCAAACAGGGTCGCCGCGATCGAGATAACGAGCACTACGACGGTGATTGCATTTGCGAATTGCGGGAAACCTTCAGAGGCATAGCGATAGGCAAGCACCGAAAGGAGCGGCATCGCTGGCGTGAACAACAGCACCACGAGCGACAGATCGCGTATGATCTTGACGAACACGATCAGCGCACCGCTTGCAAGACCTCTTGCTGCCAGCGGCATCGTGATGGCAGCAAGCCTGCGTAATGTCCCTGCTCCGGTCATGCGAGCGCTCTCGTCAAGGTCACCTGAAACCTGCTGGATGACCGCGCGCCCGGTCTGAACGGAGAACGGCAGCAGATAGGCGGTGGCGGCGATCACCAGCAGAATGAAGGTTCCATAGAGCGCCGGAACGGGACCGAATCCCGCTCCGAACAGGGCGATATAGGCGGCACCGAAAGCAATTCCCGGAACCAGCAATGGCACAAGGGTAAGCTGGTTGATGGCAGCAGAAATAATACTGTCCCGATACCTTGCCAGTACGAAAGCGACCAGCAGACCGACTGCGGTTGTGGTGATCGCCACGGCAACGCCCAGCCCGACAGTGATTGCCGTCGCAGAAAGGATGCCGGGATTGTGCCAGATGCCCGGTTGCCCCTGAGCAATGGCGGCATTGGAACGCCCGATCCAGTAATGAAGGTTCCAGTCGGAAAACAACGCAGAGGACGAAGGCGCAAGCGACGACGCAAACAGGATCACGACAGGAACTATGGTCGTCAGAAAGCAGATCACGAAGGCAACGGCAAACAGCGGATATCTTGAAGCGCCAAGCTGGAACCGTTTGGACCTGCCTCCCTTCCCGGTCACCGTTGCATACGATCTCCTGCCCGAGATCATCCGGTTGCCAAGCCATAGAAAAACGGCGGAGACGAGGATCAGCAATATCGCCAGAACATATCCGCGCGCTGTCTGGCCGATGCCGATCATTCCAAACAAACGGGTAGCCAGCGTCTGCATCCGTACGGGCAGGCCAAGCAATGCCGGAACCGCAAAATTGGAAACGGCGCTGGCGAATGTCAGAGAGCCTGCAGCGACGACGGCAGGCAGAACCACCGGCAATACGATACCGGCAAGAATTCTGCTGCGTCGGGCCCCCGCAAGCTGCGCCGCCTCCACGAGATCGGAATTGATGGTGGCCAGCGCGGCTACGATCACTGTAAAGGCGAGCGAATAATAATGCGCAATCAGTACGATAAGAGTAGGCGCCATCCCCCACGCCAGCCAGTCGGGAACTGCGAAGCCAAGTCCTTCTATGAAACCTACATGCCCGCCAACGCGGGAATTCCGAAACAGCGACCCCCAGGCCAGAGCCGTGGCGAAGCTCGGGATCATGAACGGCAGCGTTGCCATCAGGCCGATTGTGCGGCGAAACGGGATGTCCGTCATGGCCACAAGCCATGCCAGAAAACCGCCGATGATCACGCAACCGGCTGCGGTCGCAAAACCCAGCAGCATCGTGTTCTGGAGAGGCCCCCAGAAGAGGTTGTAGGAGAGGCGCGAGAAAAGCACTTCATGCCAGGTGCCCGTTGCCTCGTCCGAGAAGGTAAATGCGAGAATCTTGAGCAGAGGCAATGCAACCAGAAGCGTGACAATACCAAGAGCTGCCAGTTTAATCGCAATACCGGGCCTGCCCGCGAGCGCGCGCCCGCGTGGCCACAATAAATTGCTGGTCATGAGCGGAAACCTATTTTCACATTCAGCTCCGGTATCCCGGCCGGACCGGGACACCGGAAGCATGACTACTGGAGCTGCAGGATGAGGTCGCCAATGTTCTGGCGCAGCTTTGCGGTGGCGGCCGTGGTCTGACCCCATGGGGTGGTCCGGTTTCAGTCTTAATGCATGATGGGCTTTTGGGCCATCGCCTGGGCAGGTGATGGCGCTGACCCGCATGCTGTCGCAGGCCAGATGATGGCCTCCGGCGCCGGCGGCTTGTAGCCGAGCGATGAGTGCGGCCGCTCGGTATTGTAGTAGCGTCGCCATGCCTCGATGATGACCTTGGCCTCGGCGAGGCTGTAGAAGATCTCACCGTTGAGCAGTTCGTCGCGCAGCTTGGAGTTGAAGCTCTCGCAATAGCCGTTCTCCCATGGGCTGCCCGGTTCGATGAACGCGGTCTTTGCCCCTACCGCGGCGATCCACTCCCGCACCGCCTTAGCGATGAACTCCGGACCGTTATCGGAACGAACATGGCCGGGCACACCGCGTAGGATGAACAGGTCGGACAGGAGGTCGATGACGTCGGTCGAGTTGAGCTTGCGATCGATGCGGATCGCCAGGCACTCCCGGGTGAACTCGTCGATGATGTTGAGCATGCGGAACTTCCTGCCATCGTGGGTCCGGCCCTCGACGAAGTCATAGGACCAGACATGGTTGGGGCGTTCGGGCCGGAGCCGGATGCACGATCCGTCATTCAGCCAGAGACGCCCTTTCTTCGGTTGCTTCTGGGGAACCTTCAGCCCCTCCCGCCGCCAGATGCGCTCGACGCGTTTGGCGTTGACCGTCCATCCCTCCGACCGCAGCATCGCCGTGATCCTGCGATAGCCATAGCGGCCATACCGGGAAGCGAGCCGGACGATGTCAGCGGTCAACGCCTCTTCACCTGCTCTGCCTCTGGGCTTCTTGCGCTGGGTCGAGCGGTGCTGACCGAGAACCTTGCAGGCAAAGCGCTCCGAGACGGACAACTTCGCCACGACATGATCGACACAGCGTCGACGACGGGCGGGGCTCAGAAGTTTCCCGAGGCAGCCTCTTTCAGGATCAGCTTCTCGAGCGTCAGGTCCGACACAGCCTTGCGCAGCCGGTTGTTCTCTTTCTCGAGCTCCTTCAACCGCTTCACCTGATCACCCTTCAGGCCGCCGAACTCCTTGCGCCACCGATAATACGTGAACTGCGTCACGCCGATCGTGCGAACCGCCTCGCCAACAGATTTTCCTTGCGACAGCAGAACATCGACCTGGCGAAGCTTCGCGACGATCTCTTCGGGTTTATGCTTCTTCTGGGGCATTCAAACGTCCTCTCAAACGGCTCAATAGCCTACTTCAGGGAGGACCACTTTTCAGGGGGCAGGCCACAACGAGTGGGAGGTCTTTTCCCAGTGGTTGCGTTTTTCTAGGCTCCCCTCCGGATCGACCAACACATCGGCGACGTTCTGGACGTCGCGCACCCCCCATTCGCCGCGCCGGACCTCGAGCAGCGGATTATAGGCGGCCGAGGTCGCATTGGTCGGATCGAAGAGCAGCACGCGACCATGCCGAGCGCGAAAGCCGCTGGTGAGCTACCAGTTCTCGCCCTTGATGTCATGGACGATGGCCGAGCCGGGCCAGGTCAGGAGCGAGGGTACGACGAGACCGAGACCCTTGCCCGATCGGGTCGGCGCGAAACAGAGGATGTGTTCGGGCCCGTCATGCCGCAGATAATCTTGGCTGTAGCGGCCGAGCACCACGCCGTCCTCGCCGAGCAGGCTGGCGTTTTCGATCTCGGGCCGCTCAGCCCATCGCGCTGAGCTATAGGTGTCGATGTCGCTCGCCTCGCGGGCCCGCATAACGGACAGCGTGATGGCGACGGCAATAGAGAGGAACCCGCCCGAGGCGGCGATCCTGGGCGGTGGTCTAGCAACGTCATCTTCGCCACCGGTGGCGGCGCTGACAGCCTGCCGGTTGGTCATCCGGTGCTCGACGCGCTGGTCCGGCTCGACATCCCACAGGCGCAATATGTCTTCGACCAGCTGTCCGGCGAGATCCATGCCTCGGCCCGCAGCACGCTGATCGAAGACAGCCGCTTCGTCCGCAATGCTGTCAACGACCGCTTGCGCGCCGCCTTCGGCGGCATCGGGTCTTCCAGCGGCAGCGTCGTCACCTATGTCGGCGGCAAGCCGGTCGCGGTGCCTGCGACCACCGATCGTCTTGCATTCTGGGGTCACGGCTTCGGATCGTGGGGCCACACCAACAGCGATGGGAAGCCGCGCGCCTCAACCGCTCCACCGGCGGCTTCCTCATGGGCACCGACGCTCCTGTCTTCGACACATGGCGCTTCGGTGCGGTTGCAGGCTACAGCCGAACCAGCTTCGACGCCAAGGATCGCTACTCGTCTGGTTCAAGCGATAACTACCATCTTGGTCTTTACGGCGCCTCGGCTTGGGGCGATCTTGCCTTCCGCACCGGCGCTGCCTACACTTAGCAAGACCTCTCGATCTCGCGCGGCGGGATCTTCCACGGCTTCGGTAACAATCTGAAGGGTAACTATAACGCGGCCACCGCCCAGATCTTCGGTGAGCTTGCCTATGTAAACCTGCATGCTGACGGCTTCCGCGAGACCGGCGGAGCTGCGGCCTTGACCAGCCCGTCGGCCAACATCTATGCGACCTTCACGACGCTCGACCTGTGCGCCTCGACCACTTTCGCCATGGGCGCCAACACGCTGCCGGCCAAGGGCAGGGTCGGCTGGCGGCACGCCTTCGGCGACATGACACCGGACGCGGCGATGCGCTTTGCCGGCGCCGGCAATCCCTTCACCGTCGGCGGGTTTCCGATCGCCCGCAACTCCGCGGTGATCGAAGCAGGCCTCGACTACGCGATCTCGCCCAACGCCACCCTCGGCCTCACCTATGGCCGTCAGTTCGGCTCCGGCAGCATCGACCACTCCGTCAAGGCCAACTTCAATGTCGTGTTCTGACTTCGACCCGAATCCGAAGCCCGCGCCCCTAGGCGCTGGTCTGCCCCCTGAAAAGTGGTCCTCCCTGAAGTAGGCTCTTGAGCTGTTGGAGAGGACATTGGAAGGTTGCTGTCGCAAACTCGTTGTCAACCATGGCGATGGCATGAATGTCTCCTGTTCCAGCGACCGCACAGCAGGACTACCGAGCGGTCGAAGTGACGTCCACTGAACATCGACGAGCACTCCCCTGAAATGAAAGTGCCCTCATGCTCCAGGTAACGTTACCGTGCGGATTGCGACAAAGCCCGATGGGTGATGTCGCAAACTCGGCGTCAAGGAAGACTGACGTATGTATGTCGCTGAGGCGATCATCGCCTGTGGCGGTGAAAGCCGGTCGCGTGATCGTTCACGGCGGAAGCTGAGGCCAATCCATATCCGAAAGAGCCAGTATCTGAACAACGGCATTGTGCAGGATCAGCGACGCATCCGATCCCTGCTCGGCTTTGGGTCGTGGGAGTTGCGCCGCTACGATCCTTTCAGGCATCGAGATCGTGCAGATGATGCGCAAATGGCAGGGGAAGTAGGCCTATAATCCAGCTATTTCGATACCAGATACCGGAGAGCATTAAGTCGACCGATTGACCTTAGGTGAATTCTGCAAAGCCGCGGTCAAGAACGATCACGTCACGTTCTTGCGAGATCGCACGAAATGAGGCGCTTTCGCCATCCTGCCAGACATGGGTCACGATCGTTTCGGCAGGAAAGACTGGACCGGTAAAACGGCATCCGAAAGCGCGCAGCCGCCGCTTGTCGTATTCGCAGGACGCCTTGATGATCGACGCGGCCGTGATGCCGAAACTGCAAAGACCATGCAAGATAGGTTTGTCGAAACCGGCGGAGCGGGCAAAATCAAGATCATAGTGGAGAGGATTCTTATCCCCATTGAGCCGGTAGAGTAGCGTTTGCTGCGGCAGAGTGGTCTGGGAAATCGAGATGTCGGGCGCTCGCGATGGCACAGAGGCAAGTTCGGGCGTTCTGCCGTCGACGCCACCGAAACCGCCATTACCCCGTGCAAAAATGGTCGAGTAAAGATCGGCCAGATGAATGTTGCGTTCGAGATCGTAAATTGAGGTGCGAACGAAAAGCAGCGCACCCTTGTCGCGTCCTTTGTCGAAAACCTTCTCGATGGTGACAACGCCCCGCAGGCGTCCGCAAGGGAGCGGTTCATCATGAAGGAAAACACGCTGCTCCCCATGCACGACGTGAGTAAGGTCGAGCCCCTCGCGTTCCAGCCATGTATCATCCCAGATGGCGACAGTAAGAAAAGTCGGGGAAACCCGCTGGCTGGCCTCCGTCGTGAAGATCAATTCGCGGGGGTCTGCGCTGGTGCCGAAGCCGGTGCTGAGCGCGTAGAGCGCTGCCTGGTCCGCAGTGTATCCATACACCTTGTCGCTAACGGTCTTTCCTTCAAGGTCCTGCATTTCATCCCTATGATTGACTTGCTGAAAATCTACGGCAATATAAACTAACGACAGTTAGTTTACAAGGTGGTAGCATGTTTCAGCGCTTGCTCATGAGGGGCACGACTTTTCGCAACCGGGTCTTGATGTCCCCGATGTGCATGTATGCGGCAGAAGACGGTTTTCCGGATCGATGGCACCTCGCCCATTATGGAGCACGGGCGGCAGGCGGGGTTGGCGGCATCATCGTCGAGGCGACCGCCGTCTCCCCTGAAGGACGGATCACGCCCGGCGATCTGGGGATTTGGAATGAGGCTCAGGTCAAGGCCCATGGCAACCTCGTCGACGTCATCGAGCGTGATGGTGCCGTGGCCGGTATTCAGCTTTCCCACGCGGGGCGACGTTCTGGTCGCACCCTGCCGTGGAATGGGAACCGGTACATTGCCGGGGAGGAATGGGGACCCCGAATTTCGGCGTCAGCGCTGGCTTATTCCGAGGCGAGCCCTGTTCCGCACGGTCTTAAGGAAAACGAGATCCGAGCCGTGATCGGCGAATTCGCGGCGGCTGCGCGGCGAGCCGCAATGGCGGGGTACCGACTGGTAGAGCTGCACTTCGCGCATGGCTACCTGCTCCACCAATTCATTTCGCCTCTCACCAATCATCGGTCTGATGGCTACGGGGTGGAAGAGGGAGTGCACACACGCCTGCCCGTAGAGATCGTCGAAGTCGTTCGTGATGCGGTAGGACCGGAGATCATTGTTTCGGTGCGTCTGTCTGTCGTCGACTGGATCGAAGGCGGTTTGCGTCTCGAACACTCTGTCAGGCTGTCAGCGGCACTGAAGAGTGCCGGTGCCGATATCATCGACGTGTCGAGCGGCGCGCTTGTGCCGGGCGAGAAAATCTCGCCGGAACCGGGTTATCATGCGCCCTTCGCACGTGCGATCCGTGAGGAAACTGGCGTGGCGACAGCAGTTGTCGGGCTGGTCACAGAGCCTCGCCAGGCCCAGGCGCATCTCGATGCAGGCGATGCCGACCTCATCTTGTTGGGGAGAGCGCTGCTGCGTGATCCTTATTGGGTGGCGAGAGAATTCGAGAACGCCGAAAACAAGGGCGATCTTTTCCCTCTGCCATATCGGCGCGCCCTCGCGGGCATGAAAACGCGTCGGGTCTGGTAGTTCCCTGAAAGGACAAAGGCAGCCTGTTTAGGGCTGCCTTTGTGACTTTCAGATTTCCACGTCGCTTTCGCTGGCCAGGTCAGCCCGTACCACGCGGTTGCGCAGTTTGCCGAGCCCGGACCCGCATACGACGACTTCGTCGTCTTCGCTGAGCCAGACAGGCGGGTTCCTGGCCATGCCGATGCCGCTCGGCGTCCCGGTAAGGATCACATCGCCGGCGTGCAGTGTCATGCCGAAGGAAAGCTCGGCTATGATCTGCGCCACTGTGAAGGCCATCTGGCGCGCCTGCGCGTTCTGGCGCAATTCACCGTTCACATATGATGTCAGCTCGACGTCAGGCAGATCGATTTCGTCGGGGGTGACGATGAAGGGGCCAAGAGGGGTGGAGGTGTCGATGCTCTTACCCTTCAGCCACTGGCCGCCATGGCGGCGCTGCAGATCGCGCTGCGAAATGTCGTTGGCCAAGGTGTAGCCGAATATGTGGTCCGGCGCGCGCCTGGTGGGAATGGAACGGCCGGTCTTGCCGATGATCACGGCAATCTCGGCTTCATAGTCCCATTTCGCGGAAATCCTCGGATCATAGGCGATGTCGTCCTCGGGGCCGATGATGGCATCGGGAGCCTTGGTGAAGAAGGTCGGTGCGCTCGGCCGCTCCACCTCCTGTCCGTCGCGCTTGCCGATGCCTTCCTCGAAGTGGTCCCAATAGTTCCAGCCGGTGCACAGGACGTCGCGCCGAAAACGGCGTATCGGTGCCAAAACTCGGACATCCGAAAGGGGCGTCGGTTCCGCTCCGCAAGCCGGAATGCCATTGCGGGCCAGGTCGACCATATCGCCCGCTTCCCGCGGGAACAGCCTGATCACAGGGCCCTCCACCATGCCCACCCGCTCCTCGCTTTTGTACAGGACGGTTGCCAGCTTCATTTCTCGCGGTCCTTCAGCGAATGGGTGAAAAAGTGGTGGGAACCATGATGCGGTTCTCCATCGAACGGATGAGGGGTGTGCATTCGGCCAGATAGGCTTGCCATTCCGATTCCTGCGCCAGAAGCGCGCGCCGCCGATCGCGCTCCGCGTGGCTTTCGTAGCCCCACAGGTGAACGAGCGTGCTCAGATCGCCGATCTCGGTGGTGAAATAGCCGAGCATCTGCCCCAGGACGCGGCTCTGCAACTGCATCGGCCCGTCCGAATAGATCGATAAGTATCTGCCAAGCTGGCCAGCCTGGATCGTGTAGATGCGTTCTTCGACAATCATGGTTTGGCGCCTCAGTTGTCGACCAGCAGACGGGCTGCTTCGATAGCGCTCATGCCTTTTTGCACGCCCTTGCTTCGCGCCAACTCGTTGCATGCTGAAATGACGCCGTCGTAATAGGTCGAATGGCCGTCTCCCATGCGCGCGCTCAGCGCGCTGACCGAAGCGCCTGCGATACCTGCATCGTCGGCAGCGGGCAGGGCCGCGATGCCGGACTCGTTTTTGCCGATGCCGCCGTCCGAGCAAATGAAGCCCCACACTCCGGAGCCGACGATGTAGTCGATGACGGAGCGGCCAGTATGACCAGCCGTGCACAGTACGTTGCGACCGGTGTCTTCCGGACGCCAGAATGCGATGGAATCCGTGCAGACGATCGAGCGTCCTGCTGCATTGGTATAGATGGTCTCGCGGTTTTCCTGGTCCGCGAACCGGTCGTCGCAGAGGTCGTCTGCAGCTTTGAGGATGGAAGCCGCTTCACGCGCGCTCATGCCTGGATTCAGGCCAAGCGACGTTGCACGGTCGTTGACACGGCTAATTATACCCGATGTGTAAAGATCGTTTCCATTGCCCATTTCCGCGGTCATGACGTCGACTGCGGCAGATGGAATGCCAAGCGCTTCATAGAAGGCGAGCCCAGCGATGCCCGCACCATCCTTGCCGATGGCGCAGTCGAGGCCGATAACCCCGCGCGGCTGGTGGCGCGCCACCATTCTGGCACACAACACGCCGCTGTAGGATGCGGCGGCGATCACGTCCTTGGAAGCGAGCGTGTCGCCATAAAAGTCGTTCACGAAGGTGGCGGAATCGAACGTGACAATGCGTCCTTGCACATCGTCCTCGACAATGCGGATTGAGCCATCGGCGAAATGGTCCTGCGAAGTCATATGTAGTCCCTCTGGTTAGAGAAGCGATTTTCCTGCAAGCGTTTGCCCGGCGATGTACCCGAAGGTCATTGCCGGCCCGAGGGTGATGCCACCGCCTGGGTAGTTGCCTCCCATGATGGAGGCCATGTCGTTGCCGACTGCATTCAGGCCTGGGATCGGCTGGCCGTCTTCGGCAAGCACCCGTGCATGTTCGTCTGTTTTCAAGCCCGCAAAAGTGCCGAGATCGCCGACGACGATGCGGATTGCGAAGAATGGACCCATTTCCAGCGGCGCAAGGCACGGGTTCGGCTCGTGATCGGCATCGCCCAGAAAACGATTATATGCCGAGCGGCCTCGTCCGAAATCGGGGTCTTCGCCGCCTGCGGCGGCGTGGTTGAAGCGCGCCACTGTGTCTGCAAGGCCATCTGCGTCGATGCCGGTGTGACGAGCAAGCTCCCTCAGGGTGCGGCCCCTAAGGAGATAGCCGGAACGCAGGTGATGTAAATGCGGGACCGGAAATGGCTTGACGAAGCCCATGCCATATTTCCGAAGTGCCTTCGCGTCGCAAATCAGCCAGGCTTCGACCGGCTGTCCCATTGCAGTGCACTCTCTGATCATAGCTTGACCGACATCGTGGTACGAATCGGCTTCGTTGACGAAGCGATGCCCGTTTTTGAGCACGGCTATGATGCCGGGCTTGTAGCGGTCGATCAGGTGAGGGAAACGGCCCTTTGTCCCATCCCGGTAGGGCACCTCCGAGACCGGAATCCAGGCGGCGGCGTTCGGAATGTCATCGACAGTGATGGCGCCGGCCTCATGCCCGAGCCTGATGCCGTCGCCGGTATTGCCTTGGGGAGCGGGGCTGAGGTGCTCGGTGCCGTTGGGAGCGTGGGGGAAGAGTCTGGATTTGCGCTCGACATCGTGAGGAAAGCCGCCACAGGCCAAAACCACGCCATTCCGCGCCAGGTAACGTCGGGGCCCGTCTGGAGTGTCGGCGACTACACCTGTGACGCGCCCGCCTTCACGCAGCAGCGCAACGGCGGCCTCGCCGACGTGGATCTTGACGCCGGACTCCAGGCAGGATTTTGCTAGCCGTGCGACCAGAGCATTTCCGTTCGTAAGACGTACGGCGCGGCCGTATCGGAGCATCTCGGCCCCATGGGCGAGAAGCCTGCGTATCACGTAGAAAAACGATGAAAGCGAAGTGGTGGCGCGGAAGAAATGCTGCACTTCCGCCGAGGCATTGAACATCATGCCGACAAAGGTGATCTCCTTTAGAGGCGGGCGCAGCAAGCTGAACGCTGCTCCCAGCTCGGTTCCCCTGATCGGTGCTGCGACGATGGATCGTCCGCCTTCCACGGCGCCGGGTGCGAAGGGGTGATAGTCGGGAAAGGCAGCATTCTGAACGAAACGCACGCTTGACTTGGCCTCGAAATAATCGACCATCTCCGGTCCGTGCTTCAGGAAGGCGGCGACGCGGGCTTCATCGAAGAAGTCGCCTGCCTGATCCTGAATATAGGTCCGCGCCTTTTCGGCGCTGTCGATCACGCCTTGCCTTGCATTGACCGGGTTTCCCGGTATCCAGAGAACGCCTCCCGAGCGGGCGGTTGTGCCGCCGAAATACCCCTCTTTTTCGAGTACATGCACGTTCAGCCCAGCGAGGCGCGCGCTCAGCGCAGCCGACAGCCCGCCGGCACCGCTTCCCAGCACGACGACATCGCATTCGACTTCGTTGGAAGCTGGCTCTTTCATGGGCTGCCTTCATCCCTTCGGTACCAGAACGTCGATCAAGCCATCGGTCTCGCTGTCGAGCGCCGTAGCGTTTGAGCAAGATGGGCCGGGCCGGGCATCTTGTGCTCTTCGGTCCAAACTCGCTGGATCCCCCCTCACAAACCGAAGTTTCTCGAGTTGGATACAAGAGCATCATTGACACAAAAAACTAACGAACGCTAGTATGTTTCGCGCGGCGGATAAACTTGAAATCCAAGGCTGGGAGATGAGCGTCGTTCGCGCGTCGACCTTTGTATCTTATTCAAGGAGGATGAGTGATCATGGACAAGGAAGTGAAGGCGGTCGTTACGCGCCACGGTCAGGAACACACCGGCACTGGCCAATCCGGCGGCTGCGTTCGTGTGTCGGGTGTCAGTCCGCAGCACACGCCGGCAACCAAAATCTGGTTCGGCCGTGTCTCGAACGAACCAGGATATCGTTCCCTGCCGCATCATCATGGCGATGCCGAAACGGGGGGCTACGTCCTGAAAGGCAAGGGACGCATCTATTACGGCGAAGACTACAAGGAGCATGTCGACATGGGAGAAGGCGACTTCGTCTTTGTGCCGCCGAATTGGCCGCATGTGGAAGTCAACATGTCGACCACAGAGGATCTGGTCTGGCTCACCTGCCGCACGCCCGACAATATCGTCGTGAACCTGCCCGACGTGCCGGACGAAAGCCTCGAGGGCTATCGTCGCGCATCTGAGTGAATTCTGTCGGTCGAGCATTGACGCCTCAAATCGCGGCGGCGGGATCAAGGTGTTTCGGCCCTATTCCGCGCCGCCGCTGAAGCCTGAAGTATCTTCCCGTGAGTGGAAAGGGTGCGTCATTCTGCTCGCAGGGCCGCGGATCGAGGGGCGATGCCCTGGAGGGCGGAAGAGGGTGGGCTACGCCTTCTTTGATCCTTGGCCTTCCTGTCGTGTTTCGTCGAGAATGCCGAGCATCCGGAAGATCAGTTGTGCATAGGTATGGCTAATGTCCGCGCGTCCGAGGCGCCCATTCTGCCTGTACCATGTGGCTATATCGTTAAGGGCGCCGAAAATGGCGTTGGTGACGAGCCGCATGTCAATAATGTTGAATTCGCCACGTTCCCGGCCTTCCTGCAGGATGTCTTCCAGGATGGCCTGGTACTGGGTGCGCAGGCGGATAATTTCCTGATTGTGCGACTTGGAAAGGTTGCGGCGCTCCATATTGCCAATGAAGACTTCCTTACGTCGAGTGGTGTGGAACTCTATGTGCACTTCGACGAAGGTGCGGAGGCGATTGCGCGGGCCTTCTATGCCGTCGAGGCGCTTCTCCATCTCCTGAAGCAATTCGATCTGGATGGTAGAGAGCAGATCGAAAAGCAGTTGCTCCTTGTTTTCGATGTGATTGTAAAGCGAAGCGGCTTTGATGCCGATTCGGTCTGCGAGGCTGCGCAGCGTTACCGCGTGATACCCGAGTTCCTGCATCATATCTATCGCATGGAGGCGTAGCGCTTCGGGGGTGGGAAGCGACTTCGTGCGCCGCGGCGCCTTTTCCGTTTTCGAGACCATTTTTCTTCCCCCGTTCGACAAGGTGCTCCGCGAGACAGGCTCGCTCTGCCGCGAAGGTCGGATTTTGACGTTGAGCCGACAACATACTAACAAACAGCCGTGTGTTCCAATTCAAATTTTCCAATGAAGCTACACTTGCAAAGCTAACAAACAACCGTTAGTATTAGATTGGACAAACGGAGTGTGAAGATGGCTGCTCACAGACGAGCTTTTATTGCCGGTGTTTTCGAGCATCCGACGCGCAAGGCGGTGAACAAGTCGCTTGGACAACTGCACCGTGAGGTCGCGGCTGGGGCGCTGGCCGACGCCGGGCTGACGCGTGCCGACGTGGATGGCTACTTCGTGGCCGGTGACAACACCAATCTCTATCCATTGTCGTTCATCGATTATCTCGGTCTGCGCCCGAAGGTGATTGGCGCGACCGATACGGGAGGTTCGGCCTATGTCACACATGTCGGTCAAGCGATCGAGGCGATAGAAGCGGGCAAATGCGAGGTTGCCCTGATCACTCTGGCTGGCAAGCCGCGCACCGGCGGCGCTGCGGCCGATCCCGTTCCCGACTGGCCGCTCCCTGATGTGCCATTCGAGCAGCCATTCGGCAGGGCGGTGATCAACACCTATGCCATGTGTGCCGCGCGTCATGCCTATGAATATGGCACCACGAGCGAGCAGCTTGCCTGGGTGAAGGTCGCCTTCTCGCATCATGCTCAACACAATCCCAACGCGATGCTCAGGAATGTGGTGACGGTCGACGAGGTCTTGGAATCGCCGATGATCGCCGATCCCTTGCATCGCCTTGATTGCTGCGTGGTTTCAGATGGTGGCGGCGCCATCGTTGTTGTAAGTGAGGCCGTCGCCAAGGCGCTCGCGCGACCCCTCGTTGCAGTGCGCGGCTACGGCGATGCCGTCAAGCACCAGGCTGGCGGTAAGGTCGACCTGACCTATACGGCCACCCGCTGGTCGGCAGCCGTCGCCTATGAGGAGGCCGGCGTCACGGCGGCGGATATCCGCTATGCGTCGGTCTATGACAGCTTCACCATCACCGTGCTTGAGCAGATCGAGGATCTGGGCTTTGCCGAAAAGGGCAAAGGGGGTGCATTTGTTGCCGACGGCGGTCTCATCAGTGGCGTAGGCCGGCTTGCGGTGAATACGGACGGTGGTGGCCTTTGCAACAATCATCCTGCAAACCGTGGCGGCATGACCAAGATCATCGAGGCCGTGCGTCAGCTCCGCGGCGAAGCGCATCCTGCAGTGCAGGTGCCGGGACTTGAACTGGCGCTCGTCAACGCCACCGGCGGCTGGCTGGGGACGCGCCATGCGGCGGCAACCATGATCCTGGAGACCAAGTAATGTCCGACTATCTGAGCCATCCCGCCGTCAATCCGGAAACCCTCGAGTTCTGGAAAGCGATTGGGCAAGGCAAGCTTCTGATCAAGGGCTGCCGGGCCTGCAACGAGGCGCACTTCTATCCGCGGGCGCATTGTCCGCATTGCGATGCCGATGAAACTCATTGGGTGGAGGCGTCGGGTCGTGGTAGCATTTATTCGTTCACTGTTATGCGTCGTGAAAATCCGCAGCGTGTCGTAGCTTACGTCGCGCTTGAGGAGGGGCCGACGATTTTCACCAATATCGTCGGCGCCGATCCTGCCGATGTCAGGATCGGCGCCCCGGTTCATTTGCAGGTGAGCCAAAGCCAAGAGGGGCTGCCTGTCCCCACATTTGCGATGTAGGTACCAAGGCCGTCGCCCGGTCGGGTCGACGGCCACATTTGGAGCGAGCCGAAGGGAGGAGGGCTCATGGGTATCAGCAGATTCTTGCTGAATTCGATAACTTCATTCGAGAAGCTGCTGGGAGGGTTGGCCCTTTCCGGGGCTGCCGGGCTGCTGGTTTTCGACGTAGTCAGCCGCGAACTGTTCGGCTCCGGAGTTTATGGAGCACAGAAGGTCGCCGTCTATCTTGCCGCAAGCGCGGCACTCCTCGGCATGACCGTTGCCGTCCACCAGGGCGGGCATTTGCGGATCACGGGCATAGACACCCTGATCCCGAGGCGCTTGTTCCCCCTGGTGGTGAGGGCAGGCGATGCGTTGAGCGCCGCCGTTTGCCTGTATCTGGCATTTTACGCGGCGAAGCTGGTCAGAAACTCTGCCATGTTTGGTGAGGCCGATCCTGTTCTTGGTTTCCCCATCTGGGCCGTGCAGATCATTTTGCCCGTCGTCTTCCTGCTCGCCGCGCTCAAGTACCTGCTTCACGCATTTGATAGCTCCCTCAAGCCGGCCGAGATGGAAGAATGACCACGACTTCTTCTTTTTCTGAGCCCCGTGAGGGTGGCCAGGCGCTGGGTCTCTATCTGTTTGCGGCGGTGCTCGCGCTGCTGGCCTTGCTCGGTGCTCTTGGGCTCACATCGCTCAAAGTATCGGGGTTCGGGGCGCTCATTGTCGTTCTGCTTTACTTCAGGCTTCCCATTATTCTGGTCGTCGGTGTCCTGGCGGCGGGTGTTCATGCGCTCTTCGCGTCCAACAGCGACGTCGAATATCTCATGCAAGACATGTGGTTCGCTCTGGACCGCGAAGTCCTGCTTTCGGTGCCGATGTTTATCCTGGCAGGCGCACTGATGGCGCGCGGTTCCATTGCCAAGAGTCTCATCAATTGCATGAGTGCATTTACCGCTGGCCTGCCCGGAGGGCTGGCGGTTGCAACCACCCTCGCCTGCGCGGTGTTCGCGGCGATATCGGGCTCGTCCATCGTCACCATGCTTGCAGTGGGGTCGATCGCCTATCCCGCCATGATCCGCCAGGGCTATGACGAAAAGTTCTCCATCGGCCTCATTGCTGCGGCCGGTTCGCTGGGCATCATGATACCGCCATCCATCGCCATGATCCTCTATGGCATCATGACCGAGACGTCGATTACACGACTGTTCACGGGCGGCATTAAGCCGGGATTGCTGCTTGCAGGGATGTTGGTCCTCTATTCGGTTGCGATGAACCTCCGCCGCAACAGCGGCAGGTTTTCCGCATCGGCGGCGGCGCGCAGCGTAGTGGCGGGTTTCTGGGCACTGATGATGCCGGTCATATTGCTGGGCGGTATCTATGGAGGCTATTTCAGCCCGACTGAAGCGGCTGCGGTGTCGCTGCTCTATGCGGCTCTGGTGGAGCTGTTCATTTATCGGGAGATGAAATTAGCCGACTACAAAAAGGTGGTGGTCGAGTCCCTGATCATGCTGGGCAGGTTGCTGCCACTGGTGGCAATTGCCTCGAGCCTGAACACGATCCTGGACTATGAAGGCGTAACCCAGGCATGGGTTGTCGCAATCGGGCAGGCAATCGAGAATCCAGTGCTGTTGATGATCGCTGTCAATCTGCTGTTGCTCGGTGTCGGTTGCATCATGGAGGTTAGCTCGGCCATGGTCGTGCTCTCGCCATTGCTGATGCCGATCATGGTCAATGCAGGTTACGACCCGGTCCACTTCGGAGTCGTGATGACCGCCAATCTCGAAATCGGCTATCTGACACCGCCTGTCGGACTGAACCTCGTGGTAGCGATGGTCGCCTTCAAGAAGGAATTCAGTGAAGTGGTTCGCTCGGTCTTGCCATTCCTGGTGCTGATGTTGATCTGGCTGGTGATTGTGTGCGTGTATCCGGCAATGGTCGTCTGAGGCTGTCCGCACGACGGACATGGTTGTGCGGGAGCGGGTGCAGTGGCGAGATTGGAAGCAGATGACTGGCTATACAGTGGTGACGGGCGCGGCCAGCGGAATGGGGCGCGCCATTGCAGAGGCACTGGCGAAGGATGGTGAAAGGCTCGTCCTGATCGACATTGATCCGCTCGTGCACGAATTGTCCCTTCCGGCGGGAGGCGACGCCATTATCACCCGGGTTGCAGACATAAGCGATGCCGAGAGCATCAGGTCGATCCTGGATCGCGTCAACAGCGAGCATGGCCCCACATTAAAGCTGGTCAACAACGCAGCGATGATGAGAAACAAACCGCTGGCCGAACTCTCGCTCGACGACTGGAAAAAGCTGTTGGATGTTAATCTCACCGGGGCATTCATACTGTCACAGGCAGTAGGACGCCACATGCGCGCCGCCGGAGACGGAGCGATCGTCCATATTGGCTCGGTTGCAGCTGCTTTCGGGCGTAATGGAGGCGGTGCCTATAGTGCGGCCAAGGCCGGTATCGTGGGCCTCTCCAACACGATTTGTGTCGAATGGGGGGCCTATGGCATCCGAAGCAATGTGGTGCATCCGGGGCTGATGCGTACGCCGCTTTCCGAAGCGTTCTATCGTGACACGCACGTGAATGCGCAGCGCCGCGCGCAAATTTCCCTTGGCCGCCCGGGAGTGGGCGAAGATGTTGCACAGGTGGTCCGGTTCCTGCTGTCGGACGGCGGACGATACATGAGCGGCGCAGAAATCACGGTCGATGGCGGCTTCTCGCGGATGGCGCTGAAGAACTATCCCGTCCCCAAAATCTGACCTGAAAATCCGGATATTGCCACGGGAATCCGGTTTACAGGGACACCAACTAGCGTTAGTTTCGAGACTAACAAGCGTAAGTTTGTATGCCGGTCATTCGCCGGTGGGACCGAGGAGGAGAGAATGCTGAAAATCAGAAGTATCGTTGGAGGCGCTGCGCTTGCCGGGCTCCTTGCCGCCACGCCGGCGGTAGGGCAGGAGGCCTGGAAGCTCGGTCAGGTCGGTGCTCCGGGTAGCGGCTTGGCGGTCATGGGCGACAAGTTCGCCACAGCGGTCACGGAAGCTTCGGGCGGGGCGTTCACTGTCGAGAGGCAGTTCATTGGCAATGAGCAGGAGATGGTCCAGCAGGTGTTGCGCGGGCGCGTCGAGATGGGCGTGACCTCGCCGCAGGGCATGGGCGTAGCCATTCCGGCCGGTACGGTGCTCGGTCTTCCTTTCCTTTGGAAAAGCGACGAGGAGCGCGACTTTGTCGTGCAAACGAAAGTGAAGCCCGTTCTGGAGGCAATTTACGAGAAGGCGGGCCTCAAACTGTTGCAGATCTCTTCCGCCGGCTACTACGGCGTCTTCTGCAAGGTCGACTGCTCCGATCCGGCAACACTGAAGCAGCAGAAGGTCCGTGTTTCGGCAACTGTGCCGTCGCGCGTGTTCTGGGAAAATCAGCAAGTTAATCCCGTGCAGCTTCCGGTCTCGGAACTGTGGCCTGGTCTGGAACAGAATCTCGTCGTCGCGGCTGATATTCCTTTGCCATACTACGTGACGACGCCGGCAGTTGAATCGGCGCCCCATTTTGTGGCTGCCAAGCATTTCCATGCGGACTGGATTTATTTCATGAACCTGCGCAAGTGGAATGGCCTTTCGGACGAGCAGCGCACTGCCATCCAAGAAAAAATCCCCACCTCGCAGGAACTGACCGCCTTCTACGACAGCGAGGTGGAAAAGGCGCGGCGCCAGCTCGTGGACGAATTCAAGGGCCACTACTACGAGCTCAACGATGAGCAACGTGCCAAGTGGCATAACAACATTGAAACGAAATATCCGGAAATCCTGGCATCCATGACAGAAGAGGCGCGCTCGCTCTACGAGGTGATCGTCGCTGCCAAGAAGGAATTCGCAGTTCGCTGAAGCCTGAGGGTCGCCATTCCTGGGATGGCGACCTTCACCACCCTTGCTGGAGACAGGACATTCATCTTGCAGTCGACCGGACAAGCTGCGCAGCAGATCTCAGTCGTTACTGGATGTGCATCCGGACTTGGGGCAGCCCTCGTTTCGAGCCTGCTCGAGCGGGGCCATCGAGTTCACGGAATCGATGTGCGGGCTGGGGAGGAGTCCCGAATATGCTTCCACGCCTGCGATCTTCGTAGTGTCGAAGCAACTGAAGCTGCCTTCGCCCGGATCGCCCAGCGGGAAGGCGACATCGACAATCTTTTCAATTTTGCTGGCATTCGTGGAAGCAAGGCTTCGGTAGAGCAGATTTCCGCACAGGAGTTTGCAGCAGTCCTCGAAGTCAATCTGTTCGGGACATTTCACGCCACGCGCTCGGCCGTCCCCCTCCTGTCGAAGCGCGGCGGCAACGTCATCAACGTCGGGTCCATTCTCGGGCGCAGCATTGTTCCCGGCGCGTCACAATACATCGCTTCCAAATTTGCCATCGAAGGCTTCACCAAGGCATGTGCCCTTGAACTTGCGTCGCGGGGCATTCGGGTCAATGCAATTGCGCCTGGAACCGTCGCCACGCCCATCAACTTGCAGGCGTTCGAGTCCTATGACGCGCTGATGGCGGCTTATGGCTCGTGCTATCCGATGGGTCGCATCTGCGCGCCGCAGGATGTGGTGGATGCGGCATTGTGGCTTACCGGACCGAATGCCGCCTTTGTGACCGGCCAGGTACTTTACGTGGATGGCGGATACACATTGGCAAACTGACATGTTCTGAGAGGCCGAACCCGGTCTCGATCGGGATCAGGGGGTCGGCTTGCCGACCCCCCTTGCCGGTTTCAGGCTGCTGATTTGATATAGGCCATCTCGTCCGCCGCGTTTGTAAACGCCTTTCTCCCGTTTTCTTCCGACAGAATGGCATTGATGTGCTGCGCGACGAAGTCCGGCGTAGGCATGACGCCTTCAGGAAGGAACACGCCGGTGGTGCCCGAAACCTGCGCCGACCCATAGAAGCCGCCTGCCGCCGATAGGATGATGCCAGTGTGGTCGCAAATCTCGCTGGCGAGATAGGCCAGCGCTGCACTCGGTACGGCAGGGCTGAACTTCTGCTCCAGTTCGCCGGTGAAGATGGCTTCCGTCATTGCCGTTGCGGCCATGGGAGCGAGGCAATTCACGCGGATACCGTATCTGAAGCCTTCTTCCTTCAGCGTATTCATCAGGCCGACGAGCCCCGCTTTGGCGGCAGCATAGTTTGCCTGTCCGAAATTCCCATAAAGGCCGGAATTGGAAGTGGTGAAGACCACGCGCCCGTAGCCGGCATCCTTCATGTGGTTCCAGGCCGCATGTGTGACATAGGCGGCTCCGTTGAGATGCACGCCGATCACGGCGTCCCAGTCTTCCAGTGGCATCTTGGCGAAGCTGCGGTCGCGCACGAAACCGGCATTGTTGACGACGATGTCGACGCGACCCCAGGTGGAAACCGCCATGTCGATGATCTGCGCCGCCTGTTCCGGCGCCATCACCGAGGAAAAATCGGCTATGGCCTCTCCGCCCAGTGCGCGGATCTCGTCCACGACGGCTTCCGCCGTGGGTGGATTGCCGTCACGCGCAGGTGCCGGGTCGTTGACCACGACTTTCGCGCCGCGTGCGGCCAGCAGGAGCGCGTGGCTACGTCCCAGGCCGGTGCCCGCGCCGGTTACGACCGCAACCCGGCCATCAAAGCGGATAGTCATGCATTCAACTCCATCATATCAACTTGAGTTCTTTCTTCTGGATCTTTCCCGAAGGCCCCTTGGGAAGGGGGGTCGTCCGGAAATCGGCGGATTCAGGAATCTTGTAGTCGGCCAGTTGCGCTGTGCAGAAAGCTTGCAGGGAAGGCAGATCCAGGCCTGTGTCCGTGCTGTAGATCACCGCATGAACGCGCTCGCCCAGCACGGCGCATTGTTTGGGAACGACTGCGACTTCGACGACGCCGGGCAGTCCCTGCAGAACATTTTCCACCTCGGCCGAGTAGATCTTGTAGCCGCCGCGGTTGATAACGTCCTTGATGCGGTCCATCAGGACGACGTATCCATCTTCATCCATACGGACGACGTCGCCCGTTCGCCAATATCCGTCGATAAAATTGGCGCTCGTTGCTTCCGGATCGCCGAAATATTCGCGGGCCAGCATCGGGCCCTTGATCCACAACTCTCCGGCATGTCCCCGCGGGACTTCGTTTCCCTTGTCGTCGACAACGACGATTTCCACGCAGGGAAGCGGCCTGCCGATCGAGTAGGCGCGTTCAACCCCTTCGCCCGGTCGGATCATGATGGCAGGCGAGCTTGTCTCCGTGGCGCCGTAGCCGTTCACCAATTGCAGCCATGGCATTTTCTGCGCCAGGATCTTGATGGTGGGTTCCGGCATAGGTGACCCGCCATAGTTGCCTATCCTCCAGGCACTCAAGTCGAATTTGTCGAAATCGTCGACCATCAGGCAAAGCGAGTACATGGCCGGGACCATAACGGTCCAGTTCATGCGGCAGCGAGCGGCTAAGTCCAGGAAGTCGCGTGCCTTGAAGCGTTCCATCAGCATCATCGATGAGCCGTTCTGCAGCGCAACAAGCACACCCATGATGAGGCCCGTGACATGAGTTATGGGTGTCACTACGCCAATGACGTCATCCTGCCTGAGGCCGATGTTCTCCCAGAAATGGAGGCAGGAATGGATAATGCCGAAATGGGTGAGGACCGCGCCCTTCGGTTTGCCGGTCGTGCCCGACGTATAGACTATAAAAGCTGGATCTTCCTCCTCGATGGCTACCAGTTCAAGGCTCCCGGCAGGTGAAGGTGGTACTGCATCGAGGGCCAGGACACGGTCGCGGCAAAGGGTCGTCTGCATGGCTGCGGTCAGGTCCGGCGCCGCCAGAACCAGCCGAGCGCCGGAATCGGTGGCAATGAAGTCGACCTCTGCTGGAGTCAGGCGCGCGTCTACCGGTATGGTTATGATGCCCGTGGCAAAGCCCGCATAGAGGGCGGCGATGTAGTCTGGCCGGTTGCCGGAGTAGATGACCACCCGGTCTCCCTTGCGAAGGCCGTTCTCACGAAAACAGCTGGCAAAGCCTGCGATCATGGCGTGCAGGGCATCATAGCTTGTGACCGCATTTTCCGTGATGATGGCGGCCTTGGCCCTGTCGTCGGGCAACGTCTTGAGAAAACGGCTGAAAAGGGCGTTGTCCCGTTTGGCGTAACAACGAACCAACCGGTTGCCATAGTGTAGCTCGCGCAAGATCTGCGTCATCGTCCGCCGCTCTCCAAATTCCGCATTCCAGCCATAGCGTGAATATCCTCTTGATATTGCGAGCCAGTGTATACTAACAACCGTTAGTAAGTTTCACAAGTTTCTTTTTTTGATTCTGACCTGCCAGCAGTCTGAGGAACCACCATGTTCGCCGAAAGCAATGTCGCGCCGCTCAGCCGTGAGGATGTCGAGTTCAACCTTTTTCAGGTCCTGAAGTCCGAGCATCTCCTGCAACGTCCGGAATTCGCTCATCATGATCAAGCGACCTTCAATGCGGTTCTTGAGGCGGCCGAAGGGCTCTCGATCGAGAAATTCCAGAATCACTACCGCAAGTCCGACACATTTGAACCGACCTTCGATGGCGAACGCGTCACGACGCTTGCGGAGACGCGCGAGGCGATCATGTCGTTCGTCGAGGCAGGTTTCCTGACAGCCGGGCTCGATGAGGAATCTGGCGGCATCAGGTTGCCCTTCTCGATTCTTCAGGCGTGTTACGCCTTTTTCCAGGCAGGCAACATTTCCACCACGGCCTATCTGTTCCTGACGGCTTCTGGCTCGAATGTGATCGGGCGCTTCGGAACGCGTTGGCAGAAGGAAACCTTCATGAAGCCGATGTTGGAGGGGCGCTTCCTTGGCACCATGTGCCTGAGCGAACCTCAGGCTGGGTCAGGCCTGGCAGATATCCGCACTCGGGCCGTCCGCGAACCCGATGGTAGCTATCTTATCCGCGGTACCAAGATGTGGATTTCTGCCGGCGAGCATGAAATGTCGGAGAACATCGTTCATCTGGTTCTCGCACGCGTGGAGGGCGCGCCGAAAGGCACGCGGGGAATATCGTTGTTTATTGTTCCAAAGTACCGGGTCAACGACGATGGTTCACTTGGCGCACGCAACGATGTCCTGCTGGCAGGCCTCAACCACAAGATGGGGTGGCGCGGCATCACCAACACCGTCCTGAATTTCGGGGACAACGGCGAGTGCCAGGGCTTTCTTGTCGGGGAAGAGAACCGGGGACTGGAATACATGTTCGTCATGATGAACGAGGCGCGAATTTCCGTTGGAACGGGCGCCACGGTGCTAGGGGTGGCAGGCTACCGCTATAGCAGCGCGTATTCGAAGACACGTCTGCAAGGGCGACTGGCGGGGCAGAAGGATCCTGGACTACCCCAGGTGCCGATACACCTCCACGCGGATGTGCGGCGCATGCTACTGACACAGAAGGCCTATGCAGAAGGAGCGTTGGCGCTATGTCTGTATACTGCGCGGCTCGTGGACGACGTGGCTACGGATCCTGACCCCGAGGCGCGGGAGCGCGCCCATCTGATGCTCGAATTGCTTACCCCGGTCGTGAAGGCGTGGCCGAGCCAGTTTTGTCTGGAAGCAAACAATCTCGCGATCCAGGTGCTGGGGGGCTATGGTTACACGCGCGATTATCCAGTTGAGCAATACTACCGCGATAACCGGCTGAACCCCATCCACGAAGGCACCAACGGGATCATGGCTCTGGACCTGCTTGGGCGGAAAGTCGGTATGAAAGCGGGCGCCGCAATTGACGATTTCGGTGAAAGGGTCAGGGCCGACATTGGCGTCGCGCCGCAGTCGATCCAAGCCTATGCCAACAAACTGGGCGTAAAACTGGATCGCTTGATCGACATGACGCGAAGCCTGATTTCCGATGGGCGGTCGGCGGAGTATCTGGCAAATGCCTCATATTACGCCAACGCATTCGGACATCTGAC
This sequence comes from Aquamicrobium defluvii, assembly GCF_004363725.1. Lineage (GTDB taxonomy): Bacteria > Pseudomonadota > Alphaproteobacteria > Rhizobiales > Rhizobiaceae > Mesorhizobium > Mesorhizobium defluvii. The sequence continues at coordinate 47,571 of NZ_SNZF01000029.1, forward strand.
CATAGGCTGGATGTGGCTGCGTCAAGCCTCTGCGGCCGAGAATCTGCTGATCCGCGGCGAGGGGGAGGGCGCGTTTCTGCGCTCGAAGGTGACTGCGATGAAGTTCTTCTTCGACACGGAGCTTGATCTGGTCGAAAACTGGCTTTCAATCGTCCCACGCGTCCAGGAGGCTTTGCTTTCTGACGTCGACATCGTCTAAGCTTTTATGCGAAAATTATTAGATGGTTCAACAGGCTGTGATGGGGCTGCGTCAAGCATCTATAGCGTTCGCTGGCTCACAGCATCGAAGGGCACGGGCACTGATCCTGGCTGTACGAGTGCAACGGATCTAGCAACTGTGTCTAGGCGGCTTTGCCTGTCTGCCATGGCGTAGCGGTTTTGAGGACGGCGTTTGCGGTTACGACCAGCCTGCGTGCGCCTGCAAT
>NZ_SNZF01000030.1 GCF_004363725.1 Aquamicrobium defluvii
GTTGTTGCCTCCCGCAACGCCGGGTCCAACACGCGCCATCTCCATCAGCGAACCCCACAAACGGTCCGGATCAATGCGAAGATTCTCGCCGGAGGTGGACATGACATGTTCCTTTCGATGCATTTCGTAAACAGGCGCCTGTGGACTTGTCGCCGGGCTTCTGGTCGGGACGATGCAGGCGACCGGTTTCGGTCGCCTGCACCGGATCACGGCTCGTTTCCGGCCGGATCAGTTTTTGGCAAAAGCGGGAATGACCTCGCGGCCGTAGCGCGCGATGATCTCTTCTTCCTCGCCGCTGTCCAGATAGATGTTGAACTGCGTCACGCCGGCAGCCTCCAGCTCCTTGATCTTGGCAATGTGCTGCTCCGGCTCGCCGAGCACGCAGAAGCTCTCGACAATGTCAGGCGTGATGAAGTCCAGATACGGATTGTCGCTCTGGCCGTGCTTGGAATAATCGTAGCCGCGGCGCTTCTCGATGTAGCTGGTCAGGCTTTTCGGCACGATACCGGAATCGGAGCCGTACTTCTCCACGATATCAGCAACGTGGTTGCCGACCATGGCCGGGAACCATTTGGTCGCCTCGATGGCTTTGTCCATCGGTCCGAAATAGGCGGGAGCGGCAGCCATCGAGCGGAATCTGGACATGTCGCGCCCGGCCGCGTTGCCGGCTTCGATGCACTGGTCGGTGAACCACTTGCACAGGCTGGGCTCGGCGATCTGCAACACCACGCCGTCAGCGGCTTCACCGGCCGCCTTGAGCGCCAGCGGGCCATATGCGCCGATCCAGGCAGGCATTTCGTGACCCACCGCCCAGGGGAGTTTCACCGGTTCCGGACATTCCGGATAGGTGACCTCCTCGCCGCGCACCATGGCTTTCATCTTCTGCACGAACTCGGTGACGCGCGACAGCGGCGCAGGCTTCTTGCCCATCACCCGGCGCGAGGAGTCGCCGCGCCCGACCGCGATTTCGAAACGGCCGTTGCTCTGCTTGTTGAGCGAGGCGAACAGCGAGCCGGCCACCGACCAGTCGCGTACATCCGGGTTGGTCACCAGCGGACCGAAATGCATGTCGCGCGTGTGCTCCATGCACATGGCGATGGCCGGATAGCACTCGCGCCACAGGATGTGCGAGTCGTAGAACCAGCAATGGCTGAAGCCGGCATATTCGGCCGCACGAACCAGATAGCGGGCACGGTCCGGTTCGACGAAGCCCTTGAACGTAATTCCGAATTCCATTCTTTCCTCCATTTTATAACGACGCGGACTTGACCGGGCGCCGCGCTGCAAACCCCTTGGTGTTGGGTGGCGCGCCCGTCAGTGTCCGGGCGCCCAGATGCGGATGCCCGCATGGGAGAAGGGGACCTTCTTCGAGATGTTGAGGCGGATCAGCAAAGGCGTGATGGCCTCGACGCAGCGCGCGCTTTTGGCGGGACCGGCATCGTATGTCTGCACGCCGATGCTCTCGATCAGCGCCTGCACTTCCTCCTTGGCGGCGAGATCGTCGCCGCAGACGAAAACGTCACAGTTGATCGGCGTCGGCAGATCGTTCAGCGAGTGCGCGGAAACGTTGTGCAGAGCGCCTACCACCTTCACACCATCGCCCAGCAGCGTCTGGGCTGCCTCGGTCGCCGAGCCTTCCGGGGGCGGGCCATAGCCGCGCGGATTGCCCTGCTCCAGCGGCACCACGACATCGACGAGGATCTTGCCGTCTAGGGCTGCGCGCACTTCCTCGAGCGTGGCGTCATGCGCGGCGAAGGGCACGGCCAGCATCACCATGCGTGCGGCAGACTGCGCGGCGTTCACATTGTCCGCTCCGGTAATGGGCGTGAACTTTTCCCCTGCTTCGGTCAGTTTCGCGTTGAGTTCTTCGGCGATGGCGCGCGCGCGTTCGGCATCGCGCGAACCCAGCGCCACGGCCACGCCGCTGCGCGCAAACCTGAGCGCCAGACCCTGCCCCTGCGGGCCGGTTCCTCCGAGAATTGCAATGGTCATAGAAAAAGCTCCTGTGAAAGCGGTCGAAGAAAGTCGCCGGCGCTGGCCAAGGGCGTGTCGCTCCACGGCAGTCCGCGCACGATCACCACGGGAAGACCGGCATCCTTCTGCATGAGCAGGCCGGAGGCGGCTGCGAGTTCGTCGGCGAAGGCCGGCAGGGTCGCCTTGAGGCCACGCCCGTAGGCGTCGGCGCGCACGGTCCAGTCGACGACTGCGGGCACGCCGGCCACCCCGATGGCGACATTGACCAAACCGTGACGCCATGGCCTGCCGAACGTATCGGTGATGACGACGCCGACCGGCCCGCCATAGCGCTCTTCCAGCCCCGCCCTGATGCGGGCGGCGCTGGCATCGGGATCCTCGGGGAGAAGCAGCAGCATGTCGTCCCTGCCCTCGCCCAGATTGGACTGGTCGATGCCGGCATTGGCGCAGATCCACCCCTGACGGTGGCGGGTGATCAGAAGCCCGTCCGGCTCCTGCCGCCTGGTGCGGATGATGTCGGAGGATTCCGACAGGATCGCCTCGACCTTGCGTGCGTCCTTGCCGATCTCTGCCGCGATCTCGATGGCGCGCTGCGAAGGCACGAAGGCGTCGAGCGGAAACATGCGCGCTTCGCTCTTGGAGACGATCTTCTGCGCAACGATCACGATGTCGCGCGGCATCAGCTCGCCGCCCATGTCCGACAGCGCCTGCGCGATCGCCGCTGACAGGTCGTCGCCAGCCCCGATCTCCGGAATGCCGGCCACGGCGAACAGGCTCACCCCCTGCCTGCGAAAGCTGCCTGAGGTGGAGGCCGAGAGGAGATCGCGCGGCGTGTCGATGTCGCGGCACAGATTTGGAAGGGTGAGCCGCGTGCAGTCCCTGCCCGCACCCCTTGCCGCTGTTTCGTGGGCATCCGCCGAGCGCGGTCCGAAGCTGAACGGGATCGCATCGGGCGGCGAGAGCAGGATGGCATTGGTGCCGCCATCATGGGATTCGGCAATGACGACCGCCGCGTCATTTCCGGCCTCGATGAGGCTGGCAATCTCCGCTGCCTCAAGCGTCGGAATATCGGCATGGATGACGAGAAGCCTTTCGGCACCGATGGAGCCGGCCCATTCGGCGGCACGCGCCGCTGCCCCGTTGATACCGGCCTTTCCATTCTGGCCGAGCGCAGTTGCATCATGAGCGTGCGCGATCTCGGCCACGCGCTCCGACGGCGTGATCACTGCCAGCGGATTGTCGCCATAGAAGCGGCAAAAGAAGCCCAGCGTGTTTTCGAATAGCAGCAGCGCCAGCGTTTCACGCGCATCGTTGCCAAGCGTGGGTTTGAGACGCGTCTTCGCCTCGGCCGGGTCCTTCATCAGTATGGCGATGGCGACCGTCATGCCCGCGTTCCGAGCGTTGGAGCGAAACCGACAAGCTCCCGGGCGAGCCGTTCCGCGCCAGGCGGATCGCGCATCAATATGTCTGTGGCATGGACCTTGATTCCCCCGGCCTCGATCGCAACGATGTCGTTGAAGTCGCCGCTGTCGACCAGAAAACCGTCGATCAGGCCCTTGTAACGGGCGGCAACGCCGGCAGCGCCGCCGGGCTGGCCGAGATCGGCAAGCAGCTTGTCGAGCGGGCCTTTCACCGCCTTGCCGCCGATCAGCGGCGATACGCCTATGCGGGGCGCATGGCTTGCAGCGACCGCCTCGCGCAGCGCCTTCACCGACAGGAGCGGCTCCAGCGACAGCAGCGGATTGGACGGGGCGAAGACAATGAGGTCCGCATCGCTGATGGCGGCAAGGGCCTGCGGGCTGGCGGAAGCCTCTTCCGCGCCGGCGTAGCGGATTTCGCGCACGGCCGGCTGGCAGCGCTCGCCGACGAACCAGTTCTGGAAATCGAGCAGGCCCTTCTCCGTCATCAGCCTGGTGCGAACGGGATCGTCCGTCGCCGGCAGGATCCGGGCCGTGATGCCGAAACGGCTGGCGCATTCTTCCGTCACCTCGCTCAGCGACGCACCCTGCGACATGCGCCAGTTGCGCCAGATGTGCAGGCCGAAATCCGCGTCTCCGAGCTTCATCCATACCGGCGCGCCAAGATCGCGCAGGACATTGAGGCCGTTCACCGTATCGTTGGCGACGCCCCACCCCTGCCCCCGGTCGATACGGTCGGAGAGCGTATAGAGAATGGTGTCGATGTCCGGACAGACCAGCAGGCCATAGAAGGTGTCGTCGTCGCCGACATTGACGATCACGGTGAGCGCCCGGTCCGGCAAGGCGCGCATCAACCCTTCCGCCATGCGTGCGCCACCGACGCCACCGGCCAGCAGGACCACTTTTTTAAGCGCAGGCTCCATGTGCTAGCTCCTCGCCGCCTGCTGAAGCTCGGTCTGCGTGAGGAACGCGACCGGACTTGCGCCGCAGGCACGCTCGACCAATGGCTCGATCTCGGGAGGATCGTGATCGGTGAAATCTTCCAGCGTCTGGTAGAGCGTGTTGCGCTGCACGGGAATGCGGCCGGCGGCGCGGATGATGCGCACCATCTCCAGCGGCGTGATTTCCTGCCCGTGCTTTGCGCCGGCCGCTCGCGAGATGCTCTCGTTCATGAGCGTGCCGCCAAGATCGTTGACGCCGCAGGCCAGCATGGTCTGCGCCATTTCCGGCCCGAGCTTCACCCACGATGCCTGGATGTTGTCGATGTAGCCCTGAAGCATGATGCGCGCCACGGCGTGCATCTTCAGGTTCTCGGTCATGGACGGGCCCGGCCGCACGCCCGGCACATTGCGGTAAAGGCGGGTGTTTTCGTGGATGAACCCAAGCGGAACCAGCTCGGTGAACCCGCCGGTATCCTTCTGGATCGAGCGCAGGCGGTCGATATGGGCGGCCCAGTGCGACGGCCCGTCGATATGGCCGTACATGATGGTCGAGGTGGTCGGGATTTTCTGCCGGTGCGCGGCGCGGATGATCTTTTCCCACTCGTCGGCGGAGAGCTTGTTGCGGGTAAGCTGCAGGCGGATTTCGGTGTCGAGAATCTCGGCTGCGGTGCCCGGCATGGACCCCAGCCCCTCGTCGCGCAGCATGGCGAGGAAATCGTCGAGCGGCATGCGGCTCTTGCGCACCCCGTACCAGATCTCGAACGGCGAGAAGGCATGGACGTGCATCTTCGGCACGCGCTTTTTCACCGCACGCAGCAACTGCACATAGTAGTCGCCCGGAATGTCGGGATGCAGGCCGCCCTGGATGCAGACTTCAGTGCCGCCCCGGTTCCAGGCTTCCTCGGCGCGCGTCGCCACCTGTTCGGGCGTCAGCAACTCGGCGCTGCCGGCCTCCTTGCGCACGCCGAAATTGCAGAACTGGCAGGCCATGTAGCAGACATTGGTGAAGTTGATGTTGCGCACGGTAACGAAGGTCACCCTGTCGCCCACCCGCTCGCGACGCACCGTATCGGCTGCCTTCAGCACGGCGGAAAGGTCCGCACCCTCGGTATTGAACAGGACTTCACCTGCCTCGCGGGAGATTTCGCCGCCTGCCAGTGCCCGTTCCAGAATGGCGCGGACCGTTGAAGAGGCCCGCGTCAGAACTTCATCGGGGCGATTTTCCAACTGCTTCATGACTTCGAGGTCGATGCTCATGGCTCAGCTCGTGAATTGTTCGCGCGCCAGACCGTCGGCGCGGGCAAGACGGGACAGCGGACCGACCAGCGCTTCCCGGCACCCGGCCAGATAGCGGGGATAGACGGTCAGCCTTTCGGCTAGGCGATAGCCCTTGGCGGCGGTGCGGCGCGAAAGCTCGCCCAGCGCCGGCCATGCCCGCTCGGGATTGATGTGGTCCTTCGTCAGGGGCGAGATGCCACCCCAGTCGTTGATGCCGGATTCGATGTAGTCCTCGAATTCCCCGTCGAGATTGGGCGGGGCCTGGAGGCTGATCGACGGATCGAGCACGATGCGGGCCGCAGCCAGCGTCTTCAGCATTTCGTGGCGGGATGGTTCCATCCATTCTGCCATGGCCGTGCCGGGCTTGGCGCGGAAGTTCTGGACGATCACCTCCTGCACATTGCCGTGACGCAGATGGATGTCGTTGATGGCGATGAGGCTGTCGATGCGCTCGGCCCATGTCTCGCCGATGCCGATCAGGATACCGGTTGTGAAGGGAACGCCAAGACGTCCTGCCGCTTCGATGGTGCGCAGGCGCAATACCGGCGCCTTGTCTGGGCAGGCATGATGCGGCATGCCGGGTTTCGACAGGCGCTTGCTGACATTTTCCAGCATCATGCCCATCGAGGCCGAGACCCCGCCGAGCCGCTCCACCTCGGCCTCTGTCAGCGTGCCCGCATTGACATGCGGGATCAGCGAAGTGTGCTCCAGAACCAGACGGCAGGCATCGACGAGGTAGTCGACGGTGGTGGCGTAGCCGAGCTCCTTCAGAATGGCCACGGCCTCAGGGTAGCGACGCTCGGGGCGCTCGCCCAGCGAAAACAGCGCTTCCTTGCAGCCGAGGCGTTCGCCGCGGCGGGCAATGTCGAGCACCTCGTCAGGCGTCAGGTAGTTCGCCGCCGGGTCGCCCGGATGCTTGACGAAGACACAGTAGCCGCAGGTGTTGCGGCACATGTTGGTGAGGGGGATGAACACCTTGCGGGAGTAGGTGATCTCCCGTCCCCAGTGCCGGTCGCGGATCTCGCAAGCCCGCTGGCGCAACAGCGCAAGCCCGGCACCGCTTACGCGATCCGCCGCGTAGACGTCGTCGACCGTCATCATGGCGCCGGCCGTCAGAAGGTCGCGGAAAGAAAATCGTGCAGAAAAATGCCCTGTTCGAAGGCAGCGCGGACATCGGTCCCGCCCCTCCTCCCTGGCAAGCCTGCACCTGCGGCGAGTGCCTGCTTCATGGGTTCCTCCTCCCATTTTTTATCGTCTGATCAAAATTTGACTGTATGATAAAAAAATGTCAAGTGGGTGATTGCGAAACGTCAGCCGGGACATGCCGGGCCAAGGCAACCTTTTGAAGTTTCGTCATTTTTTTGATGCCATGGTTGAGTCCGTCGCAAATCTCGACTTCGGCATCAGGCATTGGAGACCCGCTCAACCGGACATCAGAATCCGGCCCGGAATCCCCGATGGCAGACATATGGGAGAATATTCGACATGACGTGTCGGCGTGCAGTTCCCGATGTGACCGGCAAGGCGCTCACCGCGCAGTCATCTGCATTTCTCATCGACCGCGCCCCATACCCCACGACACACGGACTGACCCGTCTCGGCATCGCAAGGGAGCCTGTCGTCACCGATAGCTGAACATCGGAGCGCCCTGCGCGGCGTTGGAGGTGCCGGGGCAGGACGCGACATCAACACAACCATTCTGGGAGGAGCTTAATGCATAAGCATGCAAATGAATCGTCTCGACTCTTCAACGTCGAGCTGTCGCCGGAAACGGCGACCGGCACATGGAAGACATGGAACCTGTTCGCCTGGTGGATGTCGGGCTGGCACAGCCTTGGAGGCTACACCATGGCGGTCGGCCTCTTCGCACTGGGCCTGAGCGGATTTCAGATGATCGCCGCATTCACGGCTGGCATCATCATCCTATACTTCACCAACAACATGAGCGGCGTGGCCGGACAGCGCGTCAAGGTGCCGTTCCCGGTCTTCGCGCGCGCCAGCTTCGGCGTCTACGGCGCCAATATTCCCGCAATCCTGCGCGCCATCGTGGCCGTGGCATGGTACGGCATCCAGACCTATCTCGCCTCGGCCGCAATGATGCTGCTGGTCATCAAGGTCTTCCCCTCGACCGAATCCTTGACGCAGGATTCGATTCTTGGTCTGTCGAGCCTGGGCTGGATCTGCTTCCTTATCCTTTCGTTCGCACAGCTCATCGTCCTGTCGCGCGGCATGGAAGCGGTGCGCCGCCTCTCCGACTTCGCGGGTCCCGCCATCTGGATCGCGATGATTGCGCTCGCCATATGGGTGCTCGCCCGTGCCGGCTGGTCGGTCGATTTCAGCTATCGCACCGTGGAGCATAACAGCGGCTTTTTCGGCATGGCTTCCGCCATGTTCATCGTGGTCGCCTATCTCGCCGGCCCGACCCTGAACTTCGCCGACTTCACCCGCAACGCACCCGACGAAGCCTCGGTGCGACGCGGCAATGCCTGGGGCCTGCTGCTGAACGCCACAGCCTTCGGCGCCATCTCCATCGTCATCGCGCTGGCTTCGGTGAAGGTCTATGGCGAGGCGATCCACGATCCGATCGCGCTCATGAAGGACATCGACAGCATCGCCATACTGCTGGTCGCCATCATCGCCATCGGCACCGCCACGGCCGGCATCAACATCATCATGAACTTCGTCGCGCCGGTCTACGACATCATCAATGTGTGGCCGCGTCACTTCACCTTCCGCAAGGCGGGCGTCGTCGTGGCCATCCTCTCGGTGATCGTGACGCCGTGGAACCTGTTCTCCAGCCCGGTCATCGTCAATCACTTCATCGGCAGCGTCGGCGCCCTGATGGGACCGCTCTACGGCATCGTGATGGCGGACTACTACATCATCAAGCGCCAGCAGATCGATTCCGACGCCCTGTTCGACGACACGCCTGGCGGCAAGTACTACTACAATGGCGGCTACAACACGAACGCCATCATTGCGCTCGTCATCTCAGGCGTCATAGCCATCGGCATGTCGGTCATCCCGGCCATCAGCGAATGGACGCCGTTCTCCTGGCCTGTCGGCGTCGCGCTGTCGGCGATCATCTATTGCCAGCTTAGCACCGGCAAGAGCCGCGCGCTCGGTACCGTGACCACGGACTGACAGGCAGCGCCGGGCGGCTCCCCCAATCCGGGCCGCCCTGCGCGACACACCGGCCAGACGCTCTCATGTCCCGTTGGACCCGGCTCAAATACCGTGCTCCGTCACACGCATCGAAATGAAAGGTTCAAGCAATGTCGAAGGTAATCAGGGGCGGCACTGTCGTCGCCGCCGATCGCAGCTACGAGGCAGATGTGCTGATCGAAGGCGAGACCATCGCCGCAATCGGACCGGACCTGCGGGGCGATCAGGTGATCGATGCCGAAGGCGCACTGATCATTCCAGGCGGTATCGATCCGCACACCCACTTCGAGATGCCGTTCATGGGCACCACCACGGCCGAGACCTGGGAAAGCGGAACTTACGCTGCCGTCTCCGGCGGAACGACCATGGTGGTGGATTTCGTCATCCCCGGCGAAGACGGGCTGCTTGTCGCGCTCGACCAGTGGGAGGAGCGCGCGGCGCGTCAGGCTTGCAGCGACTATTCCTTCCACGTCTCGATCACCGGCTGGTCGAAGACGATCTTCGACGAGATGGAAACCGTCGTCGGGCGCGGCGTGAACACGTTCAAGCACTTCATGGCCTACAAGGGCGCGCTCATGGTCAACGACGACGAGATGTTCGCCTCGTTCCAGCGCTGCGCGGCGCTCGGCGCAATCCCCTTCGTCCATGCCGAGAACGGCGACCTTGTTGCAGCCATGCAGCAAAAGCTGATGAGCTCCGGCCTCAGCGGCCCCGAAGCGCATGCCTATTCGCGGCCGCCGGATGTCGAGGGCGAGGCGGTCAACCGCGCCATAACCATCGCCGACGCTGCCGGCGTTCCGGTCTACATCGTGCATGTTTCCTGCGAGCAGGCGCATGAAGCCATCCGCCGCGCCCAGCACAAGGGCATCCGCGTCTATGGCGAACCGCTGATCCAGCACCTGACGCTGGATGAATGCGAATATGCCAACCCGGACTGGGCCCATGCGGCGCAGCGCGTCATGTCCCCGCCCTTCCGCGACGCCCGCCATCAGGCGTCGCTGTGGGCGGGCCTCCAGTCGGGCTCGCTGCATACCGTCGCCACCGACCACGCCGCCTTCACCATGGAACAGAAGCGCCTTGGCCTCAACGACTTCACCAGGATTCCCAACGGCACGGGCGGGGTCGAAGATCGCCTGTCCGTGCTGTGGACCAGAGGCGTCGAAACAGGCCGGCTGACGCCGAACGAGTTCGTGGCCGTAACTTCCACGAACATCGCGAAAATCCTCAACATCTATCCACGCAAGGGCGCCATCGTACCCGGCGCCGACGCCGACCTCGTGGTGTGGGACCCGAAAGCGGGCAAGACAATCTCGGCCGCGACCCAGAAGTCGATCATCGACTACAATGTCTTCGAGGGCATGCAGGTATCCGGACTGCCGCGTTACACGCTTTCGCGCGGCGAGATCGTCTGGGGCGATGGCGTGGCCACGCCGCGGCCCGGTCGCGGCAAGTTCGTCAGGCGCGAGCCGTTCCAGGCCGTCAACAGGGCTCTGTCGACATGGAAGGAACTGACCGCACCGCGCGCCGTCAACCGCTCGCCCGAGCATATGCCGATCGGCGTCTGAACTGCACGGAACGGCGAAACCGGCCGCGCAGGGAGCCACCTGCGCGGCCGGCTAATTTCTGGTCTACCGCGGAGCCAGCCCGTTGAGATAGAGCTGCTCGAGAAAACGCGCCGCATCCTCGAAGCGTCCGTCTCCATCGCGCTCTGGCCCAAGCACGGCCCGCACCTGCACGTCGAAATCCGCATAGTGCTGGGTGGTCGCCCACAGCGAGAAGATCAGATGATAGGGGTCGGTGCGCACGATATGGCCGGCTCTCATCCAGCTTTCGATCACCTGCACCTTTTCATCGACAAGCGGCTTCAGCACATCCTGCAACATGCCCAGCGTATGCGGCGCACCCTGCAGGATCTCGTTCGTGAACAGGCGGCCTTCACGGGGAAAGTCGCGCGACATCTCGATCTTGCGCCTTATATAGGCCCGCAACTCCGCCAGCGGATCGCCGGCGGGGTCGAGATCGCGCAACGGTTGCAGCCAGTCGTCCAGCAGCCGCTGGATCAGCTCCTGATGGATGGCTTCCTTGCTGCGGAAATAGTAAAGAAGATTTGGCTTCGACATGTCCGCCGCCTCGGCGATCTGGTCGATGGTCGCCCCGCGAAAGCCATGCGTCGAAAAGACGTCGAGCGCCGCTTCAAGTATCCTGGCGCGCCTCTTGGCCTGTATGCGCGTTCGCGGATGAGACGTCTTCGCCGCGCTCAAGCCCCGCCTTCTCCCGGATTCTCATCGCTCACGCGCAAGTCGGATCCTTCATATGCCGCGCGTGCCGTCTTCGGCATCAGGCGGACAGTTCCCCTTGCATTGGTTAAGCCAGCCCGGCGGGGCGTTGTCAACTTGGCTTGTCGTGCGACCGCCCATGCAGCAATGCTCCTGTATCGTGGATATTGGGCAAGGCAGAAAACTGGTGAAAGTCCAGACGCCTCCGAAACGTCGAACGAAGGTCAGTTCGATTCTTGATAACCCGTTCGGGAATCTCCGCAACGTCAACGATCTGGAGAATATCTCAAGCCCGGCCAGGCTGCATGTCGGATGCGCAATGGGAGGCGGATTGCGACACGCTGCGACCGACGCGCATATTCTTCTCAAGCATATGCATCTCCGCTGCCGTCATCTTCCGGCTCTGGTCAACGAGTTCTGAACCTCGGACCAGGGAGGAGGCGACAGGCCAGCTCTACCGGGGAAAGCCCAGCTTCGACATCTGGTGGCGCAAGGCATGGCGTGACAGGCGCAGCAGTGAAGCACAGTTTTGAAGGTTGCCGCCGGTTTGCAGCAACGCCGCTTCGATCAGTCGCTTCTGGTATGCGGCTGTCAGATCGTGGAACCCGCCGTCGATCTGGAAAGCCGAAACAGCCTCGCCCTGGTATTTATCGCCTCTGACTTTGCGATGAATCCGGTCCGGCAGGTGTTCCGGCAGGATTTCCTCATCGTCTTCCAGAATGAGAATACGCTCGATCAGATTTTCCAGCTCGCGCACATTGCCGGGCCAGTCATAAGCCAGGAATATGTTGCGCACCGCCGGCGACATGCCGGTGACCTTGCGACCATGGATGCGGCTGAACTTGTCGATGAAATGCTGGGCAAGGCTCAATATGTCCGGCCCTCTTTCACGCAATGCGGGGATGTTCAGCGCCACGACCTGCAGCCGGTAATACAGGTCTTCGCGAAAGGTGCCGTTGTTGACTTCCGTCAACAGGATTTTGTTTGTCGTCGCGATGAAGCGCACATCAACGGTGGTCGGCTTGACCGCGCCGACCCGGCGAAAACTCTGCGTATCCAGAAGCGTCAGCAGCTTGGTCTGGAGCGTCAGATCCATCTCGCGAATTTCGTCCAGAAAGACGGTACCGCGATTGGCCGCTTCGATCAGTCCAACCTTGCGCTCGACAGCGCCGGTAAAAGCCCCCTTCTCATGGCCGAAAAGCTCCGATTCCAGCAGGCTGGCGGGAATGGCCGCGCAGTTGATGTCCATGAACTGCTCTGCGGCTCGCGCGGAGTGGCGATGGATCATGCGGGCAACCAGCCCCTTGCCCGTTCCGGTCTCGCCATAGATCAGCACCGTGCGCACCGCACTTGCCGCGACACGCTCTATCAGCCGGCGCAAATTGCCGAGGCCCGGATGATTGCCGATCAGATCCTCGCTGTAGACTGCCAAGCTCCGGTCATCCTCACAATTGCAGCTTCTGCCAGGGCGTGCAGCAGGGCGAACCGTCTGTCCACTCCAGCGTCAGTTCCCTTACCGAATAGACGGCGCAAGACAAGGTCACCGATGATCTGTGCTGGCACAAGCCCTCCTCGCCCGGGCCACCATGCGAAGACATCGTTGCACGCGCGCTCTTTATGTCCGGAGCGAGGGCGCCGTTATGCGTCATGCGCACAAGCTGATTGATGCGCCCGCGGCTGTTGAGGAGAGCTTCAGGCTTGGAAAAGCTGATGGATTGCTCCGCGGTTTCAGGCCGCAGATAGTGGTTGCTGCGCGCATGTGACAGACGTCCGGTTTCGATGACCGGCCCGGTCGACGCAAGCTCGATCGCCGCCGCCGCACCGGTTTTGTCAATGATTTCGAGCGTGCCCCCGCCACAATGGGGATGGTTGCGGATTTCAGCCAGCGTCTGCGCCAGATCGCTGCAACTGTCCAACAGATGTCCCATCAGCAGATAACGCAGCCAGCCGACACGATGATGGCGAACCGGCACATGGGTATCTGCCAGAGCCAGCCCTGCCCGGTTCATCCCGCTTGAATAGGCGGATGGCGCGATCAGACTGCCCAGCACCACCATCCCGCCGGTAGCGCCGTCGGCATGAATTTGCGCAATCTGAACCAGTTCCACAGGTCCGCCCAGATCCCGGTTCTTGATAACATAGGGACCATCGGCCGGGCTGTTGGCGGCAAGAGCGCTGCAACCGTCGTCGAGCGTGGCGTTGTTCTGCAAATCGGTCAGCGTGCCTGCATGCAGATGCAGCCAGATATCGTCCAGATCAAGCGCGAACCCGTCGGCAATTCCGTCCAGTTCCAGCATCTGAAGTGGCGCAATTGTCCGGTGAAACTCCATCTGGCTGCGCAGAAACGCCGTGGTATGGGCGTTTTCCAGGCCCAGCCCTCTGAGACGGGCAATGCGGGCAAGGAAGGATTCCCGCGCAAAAGCGGCACGGGGATGGCGGGACTGCAGCCGTCCCCTTTCAAAAAACCGATCCGGTGTCATAGCGTCAAAGCCTTATCAGAATGGTGGCAACGCACGGCGTGACCCTCCCCCAGATCCTGGCGTTCGGGAAGATGCGTCCTGCAAATATCGGTGGCCAAGGGGCAACGTGTGTGGAAAGCGCACCCCGAAGGCGGATTGAGGGGCGACGGCAGATCGCCCGAAAGCCTGATGCGCTTTTGACGCGCGGATCGGGCGACATGCGGCACCGCCGACATCAGAATGCGGGTGTAGGGATGCGCCGCGCAGCCGAGGATGCGTTCGGCGGGGCCCTCCTCCACAATCCTGCCGAGGTACATTACCGCGATCCGGTCGGCGAGATATCCGACGACCGAAATATCGTGGGAAATGAACAGATAAGTCAGCCCGAGATCCCGTTTCAGCTCTGTGAGCAGGGAAATGATCTGCGCCTGAATGGACACATCGAGCGCCGAAACAGGCTCATCGCAGACGATGAAATCCGGCCGTGCGATCAACGCGCGCGCAATGCCGATGCGCTGGCGCTGGCCACCGGAAAACTGATGCGGATACCGATCGAGCTGATTGCGCTTCAGGCCGGAACGCTCTGCAATTTCCTCCACCGCCTGCCGGGCGGCGTCATGGGAAGAAGCCAGCCCCTGCAGCACCAGCGGCAGGCCGATGATCTGCGCGACGGTCTTGCGCGGGTTCAGGCTGGCATAGGGGTCCTGAAAGATGATCTGCATGCGCGCGCGCATCTTCTTCAGCGCAGCGGGCGCAAGGGAAGTCACATCGACCCCGTCGAAATGAACCTTGCCGGACGTGGGTTCATGCAGGCGCAGCACCGCGCGGCCAAGCGTGGACTTGCCACAGCCGGATTCCCCGATGAGCCCGAGAACCTCACCGCGCTCAATCTTCATATCGACGCCATTGACGGCATGGACACCACCGAACCGTCGACGGCTCAGCCTTGCCAGCAGCCCCTGCGGCAGACTGAAAGTCTTGGTCAGGTTTTCAACCGTCAACAGGCTCATGCCAGCTCTCCATCACGGATGCAGCGTGTTTTGCGACCGGGAGCGATTTCCCGCATCATGACCGGCCGGGAGCAGGCGGGCACCGCATAGGCGCAACGCGAGCGGAACCGGCATTCATTGGTCACGTCACGCAGGTCCGGAACATTGCCCGGAATCGGGTTCAGGGACTGTCCGCGCAGTTCAGGCCGCGGGATCGAAGCCAGCAGCGCGCGTGTATAAGGATGGCGGCATTGTTCGATGATTTCAGAGGTCTCGCCTTCTTCCACCACCTGCCCGGCATACATCACCATCACCCGGTCGCAGTGCTCGGCAACAATGCCCAGATCGTGGGTGATGAACACGACGCTCATGCCAAGTTCACGCCGCAGGTCACTTATGAGGTCCAGAACCTGCGCCTGAATCGTTACGTCCAGCGCCGTCGTCGGCTCATCCGCGATCAGCAGTTTCGGCCGGCAAGCCAGCGCAATGGCAATCATGATGCGCTGCCGCATCCCCCCGGAGAACTCATGGGGATATTGCTGCAGGCGCGCCTCTGGCGAGGGAATGCCGACAAGGCGCAGCATCTCGACCGAGCGGTCCCTGATCGCCCGTTTGCGGGCGGGCCCAAACACCGGAAGGTCGTCCAGATGGGCTTCCATCATCTCGGCCAGTTGCTCGTCGATCCGCAAGGAAGGGTTCAGGGCTGTCAGCGCGTCCTGCATGGTCATTGCAATTTCACGGCCACGGACGAGACGCAGCTCCTCCGCCGACATTGCCCGCAGATCCCGGCCCATGAACCGGATTTCACCTTCCTCAATCCGGCCGTTGGCGCGAACCAGCCCCATTACCGAAGCGAAGGTAACGCTTTTACCGGAGCCGCTTTCGCCGACAACGCCCAGACATTCGCCTTCGTTCAGAGTGAGGCTCACACCGTCGACGGCGGTGACCGGCCCCGCACGCGTGCTGAACGTCGTCTTCAGGGCGTTTACCTCAAGAAGCACCCGCTTTTTCATTCGGCAAACCTCGGATCGAAAGCGTCGCGCAGCCCCTGGCTTGCCACATTGATCGCAAGCACCAGCGCCAGGATGGCGAGACCGGGGAAGGTCGACACCCACCAGGCCTCCATGATAAATTCACGCCCGCCCGCAACCATTTCACCCCAGCTTGCCGTGGGCGGCTGCACACCGAGGCCAAGGAATGACAGCGAAGCTTCCATGATGATCACATTGGCCATGCGCACGGTGGAGATCACGGTGACAGCAGACAGGATGTTGGGAAGAATTTCGCGCAACATGATGTGGCCGGACGAAGCGCCGACAGCACGCGCCGCCTCGACATATTCCTGCTCGCGCGCGGCCAGCGTCTCGCCCCGTACCACGCGACAGGGAATGACCCATTCCTTGTAGACAAGCGCCAGAACGATGTTGACCAGTCCCGGCCCCATCATCGCCATCAGGCCGATGGCGAAGATAAGATAGGGGAACCCGAGCAGAATATCGACGATGCGGGAGATGACGACATCGACCCAGCCGCGCAGATAGCCTGCGGCGAGGCCGGCAAGTATGCCGATGACCGTCGCGAACAGAACAACCGCAGCGCCAATGAAGATGGAAATGCGCGAACCATAGATCAGCCGAGAGAGAATATCGCGTCCGAGCGCGTCGCAACCCAGAATATAGGCCCAGTCGCCGCCTTCCTTCCACACCGGCGGCTGCAACCGCCGGAACAGATCCGTATCATTGGGGTCGTGCGGTGCGATGATCGGTGCGATGATCGCCATCGCCACGAACAGCACCACAACGGCACTCGCAAACAGTGCCGATTTATTGGCGCAGAAGACCCGGAGGTTCTGGCGCCAGATCGGCAACCCTGGGGCCCCTGCCGTCGAAGAAGCAATCACGGTCATAGCTTCACCCGCGGATTGAGCAGCGTGTAGAGAATGTCCGCGATGAAGTTCAGAAGCACATAGGTAACCGCGTAAAGCAGCACCGCGGCCTGAACGAGCGGATAGTTCCGCACGAAAATACTTTCGACCACCAGCCGGCCAAGACCGGGCCAGCCAAAGATCGTCTCCACGATCATGTTTCCGCCTAGCAACGAACCGGTCTCGATGGCCGCGACCGAGACTGTCGGAATCAGCGCATTCTTGAGCGCATGGCGGAAGAAGATGCGACGTGGCTTCAAGCCCTTTGCATTTGCGAATGTCACATAATCCTGCTGCAGCACCTCCAGCATTGAGGTGCGCGTAACCCGCATAAGTATCGCAGCCATCGGCAGCCCAAGGGTCACGGCCGGCAAGGCGATGTAGCGCAGGGTTTCCCCGAAGGCCGCGAAGTTCCGGTGCAGCAGCGTGTCGATCAGCATGAAGCCGGTAATGGGGTCCACTTCATGAGAGAACCCGATGCGGCCCGCGACCGGGAAAAGCTGCAGGTTCACCGCAAAGATCATGATCAGCAGAATTCCCAGCCAGAAACCCGGCATGGAAACACCAACCAGCGAAAACAGCGTCGCAATGCGATCGAATATCGTGTTTTTCCTGATCGCCGCCAGAACGCCCAGAGGTATCGACGTGACCAGCGCGACGATCAGCGCCACGAGGCTGAGCTCGATTGTGGCCGGCAGCCGTTCCCCAATGACTTCCGCAACGGGGCGGCGGTGATAGAAACTCGTCCCGAAATTTCCGGTCACGGCATCGGCAAGGAAGCTAGCGAAGCGCTGCAGAAGCGGCTGGTTGAGGCCCAGATCGCGGCGCAGCGTTTCAATCTGTTCCGGTGTAGCGGCGTGCTCTCCGATGATGAGAGCGACGGGATCTCCGGGGGTCATCGCCAGCATCATGAAGGCAATGAAGCTGACCCCGAGGAGCACAGGCGCCAGTTGAAGCAGGCGCTGGAAAAACTTGGCAGGATTCATCCTGGGCTTTCGGCTGCAAATCGAACGGATCGGAAGGGTGAATGGCAGATCCGGTCGCCCCGCTCCGCGTCAGGAACGGCACGACCGGGCCATGCTGTCTACTTCAGGCAGACATCATGCAGCAGGATGCGGCTGTCGGCGGAAGGATGGAAACCCTCCACGCGCTTCGACACGCCGTAGATGTCACGCGGAACCCACAGATAGACATAGGGTTGGTCTGCAACGATCGTCATTTCCGCCCGATGATACATCTCGGCACGCTTGCCGGCGTCCATTTCGATGGCTGCCGCGGCCAGCAGCTTGTCCAGCTCCGGATTGGAGTATCCAGCCGAATTGCCGCGGTCGTTGGTCGCATGCGTCGGGGCGAAGATGTCGAACGGATCGAGCGAGCCGTTGCCCCAGCTCGAAAGCCACATGTCGCCGGACTTGGGGCCACCAGCCGTGCGCCACTTCTGGGTCAGCATGGTTGTTTCGCTGATCGCCACGGATGTGCGGAACCCCGCGCGGGTGAGCATCGAGGCTATAGCTTCCGCCATGTCGCGATAGGCGCCTTCGGCATCCAGGGTGATATCGATGCCGTCCGGATAGCCGGCTTCCGCCAGCAACGCCCTGGCCTTTTCGACATCGTACCCGACCTGCGGCAGTTCACTGGCGCCGAACGCGTCGGGCGAGAGGATGCCTTCGATGCGTGCAGCCGAACCGCCGAGGATCTTGTCGATCAGAAGGTCCTTGTTGACGGCATGCGCCGCAGCCTGGCGCACCCTTATGTCGTCGAAGATTTCGCCCTGCATGTTCATGGCAAGGAAGAAGCTGCGCGTGCCGTTCACCTCCACCACATCGGCCACGCCGGAGGCCTGGATCTGACGGATCGAGGAATTGGGAAGCTCGTTGATGATATGAACGTCACCGGAAAGCAGGGCCGCAACGCGGGACGCGGTTTCGGGGATAGTGCGGAAAATGGCGCGGTCCACGCAAGCGCGCCCCACCGGCGGCACTTCAGGGGAACCGCCGAAATAGTCATCGAAACGATTCAGGATCAGCGCCTCGCCCCGGCGCCATTCGCCCAGACTGAACGGCCCGGATCCCATTGCCTGCGTTGCCATGCCCGCAGTGCCGTTCTTCTCTACAAATGCCTTGGAGACGATTTGCTGATTGGGCAACATCGCCGGCAGGATTGGCCAGGGTTCCGAAAGATTGAAACGAACCGTATTGGCATCGACCAGTTCCACGCCCGTCACCGGGCCCAACAATCCTTGTCGGGGCGATGTCTGACCATCACCCATCGCGCCTTCCTTCAAAATCCGCTCGAAGGTGAAGCGTACGTCCTCTGCCGTCAGATCGCTGCCGTCGTGAAACCTGATTCCCTTGCGTATCCTGAAGTCGTAAATGGTAGGAGAAACCTGCTCATAGCTTTCCGCGATTTCGGGCACCAGCTTCATGCTGGCATCGCGCGTGAGAAGGCCTTCATAGACATTGCGCAAAAGCGTTTCGGTTTCGCGGTTCCGGTGATTGGCCGGATCAAGCGTTTCGCCTTCCTTCGAAAAGCCGATAATAAGGTCCTGTGCAAATGTCGGCGAAATTGCGCTCCCAAGCGCGATCATCGATGCCAGCATCAGATGTTTAAAGGTTCCCATGGGCCACTCCCTCCGCAGCGTTTCCTGAATTTGAATTTTTTTCGGCTGTTATTGGTCTCTGCCCAGATTGATAAGCCGGTTCCATGCCACATCCGAAAATGCCGCCCGAGAGCGCCAAACTGCGTTGAAGCGGCCGTTTTTGGGAGCGATCAAAGCTGTGCGTGCGTGAAATTTTCCCGCATGCATGGTAAAACTTCACGCATACAGTGATACATGCTTTCAGCCGTTTTGTCTCACGGAGACGCTCTCGATACCCAGCGCCGCACGATATTTGGCAACGGTGCGCCGGGCCAGCACAATGCCATCCTGGCGCAGCCGGGCAGCGAGGTCGCGATCACTGAGCGGATTTTCCGAATCCTCGTGAGAAATAAGGTTCTTGAGGCGAGCCATTACAGCTTGCGGAGCGTGGCCGGCCTCCGGGGTGCCCGAAACCCCCTGAAGCGGCGGGCCGAAAAGGGCATCGAAGCTGTACATTGCCATGGGTGTCTGGATCAGGCGATGGCGCAACGCACGCCCCACTGTCGTCTCGTGCAAATCCAGTTCCTGCGCCAGCGCACGGCGCGTCATCGGCCTGAGTGCAACAAGCCCGCCTTCCAGAAGCGCCGACTGGTTGGCGCAGAACCATTCGGCAATCCGCAGAAGCGTGCTTTCACGGAACGCAACAACACCCCGCAGGGCAGACATCTCGGCTTCGGCCGATTTGTCGATGCTGCGCCATTCGCAACGCAAACGGGGATTGAGCGCCGCGCGCCACGCGCCATTCACCTTGCGCAGAATCACATCGGGCTCCGGCAGCGGCGCCTCATCGCCAAAGCGCAGGCCGGGCTTCGGGTCGAAACCGCGTATCTGCCTGAACCGCCGCATCACCTCTTCCGCGGAAGTTCCTGCAATGGCGGCTATGCGATCCACCCTTCCTGAGGCAAGCAACGGCAGATTCTCCAGAACGGCTTCCATGACCGGGTCCAGCAATTCCTGGTCGCGCGCCTGCAAGATCAGACATTCACTGAGATTGCGCGCGAACAGCCCGGCCGGCTCCATTTCCTGCAAGCGCGCCAGCACGCGGTCGTAATGGTCATTCGTCTTCCATGGCAGAAGCGCGCGCAAAGTTGCATCGTCGGTTTCAAGCCATCCGGTCGGGGCCAGATGACCTGCCAGATCCAGCGCAAGCGACCTGTCGTCACGAGAAGAAAACAACAGGCCGATCTGCTCGAAGACATGGCCCTGCAAGCCATTGTTGCGGGCGACGGCCATTTCGCCGGCCAGCCCGTTACCTGCCGGCACCTCGCCCGGCCGCAGGGCTTTGCGGGCGGGAAACAGCCGCTCGATGCAATAGGCTTGCGACGGTCTCATCTCGACATCCGGGCGCGCGTCGAAAATCTGCATCAGGTGCGCTTCGAGGGCGAAGGCATCCAGCGTGACCAGTTCGATCTGGCCGCGCATTGCCGGCGTCATCGCCAGCCTGCGTTTCTGAACCTGCGCGAGGCCTGACTGAAGTGATGCCATATCGTCAAATCCACAGCTCATTTCATCGAAGCAGGTTAGGCCGTCCTGTCAACACGGAAACCGGCATGGCAAAGGCCCGCACCCCTTACCGGGACATGCGGGCCAGCGCGTCATGCGGGCTGATATGTCAGGTCAGGCCGTAAGGTCGACCTCGACATCGAGGAACGGCGCATATTGCTGCGAGCCGAAGATATCGGGATCGCCTGCACATCCTGAGGGACGCGGCCTGAGGATCGTGAACTTGATCGCATAGGCCGGATCATACTCGACGAAATCCGTTATGCGGCCCTCATCGATGCTCAGGATATCCGCCACAGTCTTGCGTGTGAGCACCTGCGCGCGCTTAACCAGTTCGTAAGTTTCACTCTCGCGGAAGATGATGTCAAAAGTGATCTTGTCCGTGCCGGCATTTTTGGACCGGATCGTCTTGGCAAGCTCGGTCAGCTTTTTGACGGTATTGCTCTTGGTATTCATCTTGATGCCTCAGCCGATGATCGCGGAATGCGTCGGGAAAAGTTCCAGCGGGTCATCAACCGCCATGGTGTGGTTGAGTGTCCACCGATAGGCAGGCGTTGCCTGCAAAACCTCGTCGAGCGGGAAGGAAACGCCACCGGCAGAGCCTTTGACCTCGGGCAGACGGGCGTAGAACAGCTGGCGCGTTCCAGCCACAGTCACCTCTTCCGCCATCTCCCTGGTAGGGGCGACGCCCTGCACCATGATCGCAAGTTCATGCGCCGGCTTGTCCCGGTTGGGTTCCATGGGTCCCATCACGCCGTCCCGGCCATAGACCGTGTAGTGCAGTTCCCAGCCATCCTTGCCGAAACGCGCTTCAGTCTGGCCGCGCGCCCATTCAATCACCTTGTCGATGTTGGCGATGGTGTAGGGATCGCGAATGCCTGCTATGCCCACATAACGCTCACCCACCTTGCCCGAGCCCTCCAGCTTGACGCGGAATTCTTCGGCTGGAACGAACTTCATCCCCGAGACGCTGGTGGTGCGATCGTCAGCCTGCTCATAGCGACAGTCCGTCATATCCAGAAGGCCACCGGCCACATATTCGTGGAAGGGATTGGAGCGTTCATACATGGCATGTCCGGCGACCGACGCCACCGTGCAGCGCTGATAGGGAGCCATGGCGGTGACGAGCACCTTGTCACCCTCGATTGTGCCTTCGACGGTTTCCTTCGCACCATAAGGTTCGGCGCAGAAAGACGCGCATTCGAGCACCTTGCCAAGATAGTAGGCCTGCGCCTCACCATGCCCCTTGAACAGAGCCGCCGAAGCAAAGATCGCACTGTCGGAACAACGCCCGCCGATGATGACGTCGCACCCCTCTTCCAACAGCTTCAGGAAGGGATGAACGCCGGCCATGGCAACAATGCGGTCCGTCGCGTCAAGTTCGGATTCGGTCAGGTCGGAACGGGCATCCAGCCCCTTCACGGCGGAGCCGGAGCGAATCTTCCCGCGAACATATTCCTTGCTGACTTCGGAATAGAACCAGCCGAGCCTGAAGGGCGGCAGGTCGTGCTTTCCGGCCAGTCCGCGAATGATCTCGACATACATGTCGACCCGGGAGTTGGTACCCGTGTCTCCCGCGGATCCGATCAGCATCGGCACGCCAAGCTTGCGCGCAGCAAGCAGCATGTGTTCAAGGTCGTGCTCCTGCCATGCGCGCGGCGACGCGCAAACGTCGTGGCCGAGCGGAACGGGACCGATATCGTCGGACCCAGAGTCGGCAGCAATGAAGTCGGGTTTGCCGGCAACCCCAAGCTCGAAGCTTCCCGTCATCATCGGCGCAAAGCCGAGATGACCGTTTGGACAGATAATGCGGATACTGGACATGCAGGCCTCAATCAGTTGGTCTGCAAACCATAAAGCTAGTTCTGTGCCATTCCGATTTGGCCGCCAATGCACGGTTCATGCAAGCTAAGCCGGCCACGGCCGACGACATTCACGCAAGAGCGTGCAATTTTCACGCAGCCACACCTTCACGGCTGCCACGAAGCCAGAGCGGCTGCGATGGACGAACCTGCCCAAAAAAAACCGCCAGCATGAACTTCCGGAAGTTCACGCTGGCGGGAACGGAAGGATGCGGAAAGACAGATGAAGCCTCAGCAAGAAGCGGCTGCGAGGATGGCGCGGGCGCGGCTGCGCACCGGTTCGTCGACCATCATACCATCTACCGCGGCAGCACCGTCGCCGGAGGCGAGCACGCGGCGCGCCCATTCGGTCTCTTCCGGGGTCGGAAGGAAAGCTTCGCGGACCGGGCCGGTCTGCCGCGGGTGAATGCACAGCTTTCCCGACATGCCAAGCTTGCGCGCATGGCGGGCATCATCGCGGGCCTGCTCCGGACTGTCTATGCGCAGCGTCACCCCGTCAAGCGGCGGCGCGATCCCGGCAAGGCGGGAAGCCAGAACCAGCTCGCAGCGCGCAGGAAGCAACGCCTCCGCTTCGTGGGCACAGCCAATGTCGGCGCAGAAATCCACGGAACCTAATGCCAGCCGCGCCACCCCGCAGGCGGCGACAGCGCGCGCTCCGGCCAGCCCCCGCGCCGTTTCCACCAGCGCGATCAGCGGTGTCGCGCCAAGCTCCGCCGCGATCTCCGCAACCGTGCCGGCATCCTCGGCCTTGGGCAGGATCACACCTGCAAAGCCATGGCCGCGCACGGCTGAAAGATCGGCGTCGAACCACTGCGTGTTGACCGGATTGATGCGCACGAGAACCGGCATATGCGTGAAATGCGGGTTGATAAGGCTGCGCGCCGCATCCTTGTCCGCCAGCGCCACCGCATCTTCCAGGTCGAGGATGATGGCATCGGCGCCACTGCCGGCTGCCCTGGAATAGCGTTCAGGCCGGCTGGCCGGAACGAACAGCGGCGCGCAGATGGCGCCGACCGTCACCATTGGACACGGGCTTCCATCGCCACCGGACCTGCGGGGGTACAGGTCCACAGCAGCATTTCATCACCCTCCCATCGGGCGTTCAGCATCATGTCGCCGGTGCTGTAGAGGGACGACAAGGCCCGCACCCCGATCCGCGCCGGCCGCTTTCCGGCCAGTTCCTGCGCAAACCGCGCAAGCAGGGTTGCCTGTAGCGGACCATGAACGACGAGCCCCGGATAGCCTTCGACACCCGTCGCATAAGGCAGATCGTAATGGATGCGATGACCGTTGAAGGTGAGAGCCGAATAGCGGAAGAGCAGGGGCGGCGTGGGCGTAACGGTTCGCACATGCTCCCCTTTCTCCGCAGCCATCGCCTGCGCCTGCGCCTGCGGGGAAGGTGCCGCAGCATTGTCCCTGTAAACGATTGTCTGCCGCTCGTTCAGCACCGGAATACCGCCGCTGACATAGGCGTGGTCGAGCGTGACGAAGCATAATATGCCGGACCGGCCCTGCTTGACCTCGACATCGGTCACGCGCGAGCGGCGCTCCACCATATCGCCGATGCGGATATCGCCGGTGAACTCCAGCGTGCTTGCGGCCCACATGCGGCGCGGCAGCGGAACCGGCGGCATGAACCCGCCCCGTGGCGGGTGCCCATCCTCTCCAAGAGCGGAACTGAGCGCAGCCAGCTGCCCCAGGCAATAGTGGATCATGACAGGGGCGGCTGCACCGGTTGCGCTGTCACCCTGACCATCGAGCGTGGCCTCGAACCGTTCAGCCAGACCTGAGGTCAGGATCTCGCCTGCGACTTCCTCACTGCCGATCCAGCCCTTGAGATGATCGATGTCGAGTTGCATATGTCGCCTCCTTCGGCTGCTCAGAAGCTTCTGGGCAGGCCCAGAACGTGTTCCGCCACATAGCTGAGGATGAGATTGGTGGAGATGGGCGCGACCTGATAAAGCCGCGTCTCGCGGAATTTGCGCTCCACATCATATTCGCAGGCGAAGCCGAAGCCGCCGTGGAACTGCAGGCAGGCATTTGCCGCTTCCCAGCTTGCCTTGGCGGCCAGATATTTCGCCATGTTGGCCTGCGCGCCGCAATCCTGATTGCTGTCGTAGAGCCGGCACGCCTCGAACCGCATCAGGTTTGCCGCCTCGACCTCGATGAAAGCCTCCGCAATGGGGAACTGGACGCCCTGGTTCTGGCCGATGGCCCTCCCGAAAACGCGGCGCTCGCTGACATAGCCGGTCACCCTGTCGGTGAACCAGTAGCCGTCGCCGATGCACTCGGCGGCTATCAGCGTGCGCTCTGCATTGAGGCCCGTGAGAATATAGCGGAACCCTTTTCCCTCCTCGCCGATCAGGTTTTCCTCGGGAAGCTCCAGCTCGTCGAAGAAGATCTCGTTGGTTTCATGATTGACCATGTTGGCAATGGGGCGCACCTCCATGCCTTTCTTCATGGCTTCCCTGATGTCGACGACGAAGATCGACATGCCGTCCGACTTCTTCTTCACGTCGGCAAGGGGCGTCGTGCGGGCAAGAAGGATCATGAGATCGGAATGCTGGACGCGGCTTATCCAGACCTTCTGACCGTTGACGACCCATCTGCCGTCCTTCCTGACGGCAGTGGTTTTAAGCTGCGTGGTATCGGTTCCGGTGGTGGGTTCGGTCACCGCCATGGACTGGAGACGCAGCTCTCCCGTCGCGATCTTCGGAAGATAACGCTGACGCTGTTCCTCCGAGCCATGGCGAACAAGCGTATTCATATTGTACATCTGGCCATGGCAGGCACCGGAGTTGCCACCGGAGCGGTTGATCTCCTCCATGATGACGCTCGCCTCGGTCAGGCCGAGACCCGAGCCGCCATACTCTTCCGGGATGAGAGCGGCCAGCCAGCCAGCCTTAGTCAGCGCATCCACGAACGCTTCCGGGTAGGCGCGTTCCTCATCGACCCTGCGGTGATATTCATCGGGAAACTCCGCACACAGCGAGCGCACGGCGTCACGGATATCCTGGTACTGATCAGACTGGCTGGTGGGCATGGATTTCGCTTCGCTTGAGAACAACGGGGCGGTTTATGCAGCCGGCCGGGGGTCGTCCCGGAACCCGGTGGCAATGACGGAAGGCCGCTGGCAAAAACCTTCGTGCCATGCCGCAAGACGCGGTCGGGAGGCCGGCCAGTTGTCGTCCGCAAAACGGAAGTTCAGGTAGCAAAGCGCCACTCCGATGCTCAGATGGCCGACATCGAACGGACGCCCGGCAATCGCATCGACATTCGCTTCCAGCCAGTCCAGCGCGCTGAAAAGCTTGCGCCGGTTGGCGGCAATCAGCTGTTCGCTCTGCTGTTGCGCCGGGCGCATCCGCGTTTCGATCAGCAGTGTCAGGGCAATGTCGAGGATGCCGGAACCGGTCGCTTCGTCGCGCAGGGCGATCAGGCGCGCCTGCGGATCGGCAGGAAACAGCACAGGGCCGCTGGTGCCGGTCATGTCTGCCCACTCGCATATGACGCGCGAATCCCAGATAGGCTCAGCATCGTCGCGCTCGAGCGTCGGGATCTTGGACAGCGGGTTGATCTCCATCAGCCCCTCGTGTGGAACCATGGGATCGGCGGCCGTGCGAACCGTCTGCACGGCGCCGTCCAGCCCCTTTTCATGCAGTGCAACCATGGCCTTGCGCACATATGGAGATCTTGGCGACCAGTGAAGCGTGGGCATGATGTTCCTCCTTCAGGGATTGGCCGCATCCAATGCGGCGCGGTGTTCGGGAGCCGCGATGTCGATCATCCGCCGCCGCCGCTCGCGGAGCGTGCAGCCGCGCAGATCCGCAATGCCATGTTCGGTCACGATGATGCCGGCGTCGCTGCGCGCGGTCGAAACCGGGCCGGAAAGCTGCGCCACGATGCGCGACTGCCCGGTTTTCGAGACGATCGACGGCAGCGCGATAACGGGCAGGCCGCCTCTGGAAAGGGCAGCCGCGCGCATGAAATCGCCCGCCGCACCGACGGCGCCAAGGTAGGTGGCGTCGGCAACCTCGGCATTGATCTGGCCGGTCAGATCGACCTCGATCGCAGAATTGATCGCGGTGAAGCGCTCCTGCGCCGCCAACCTTGCCGGGTCATGGGTGTAGGAAGTCGGCGCAAGACACAGCGTGCGGTTGCCCTGCGCCCAGCGCCAGCTTTCCGGCCCGCCCATGACGGCGCCGGTGACCGTCACCCCAATATCCATGCTCTTGCGCGCATTGGTGATGACGCCCGCTTCAGCCAGCCTCGCCACGCCATCGCCAACCGTTCCGGAGTGGACGCCAAGATCGCGATGCGCGCCAAGGGCGTCCATAATCGAGTCGGGAAGATTGCCGATGCCCATCTGCAAGGTCGCGCCATCCTCGACCAGCCCGGCAATGCGTTGCGCGATCTTCGCGGTAACGCAATCCGGGGGGCTGACCGGCATGGCAGGCAGGGGGCGCGAACTCCTGACGATATAGTCGATCTGTCCGGGATGAACGGTGCAGGAGCCGAAGGTAGCCGGCATGAGGCTGTTCACCTGCGCCACCACGACGCGCGCACGCCCGACAAGATCGGCGATATATTCCGCACAAAGGCCGACCGGGTAGGTGCCGTCAGATCCGGCGGGAGGAAGGTGCAGCAGCAGCAGATCGACCGGGCTCAGGGCATCGGCGAACTGGCGGTAGGTCAGCGGCAGGATGTCGAGCTTTCCCGCCTGCGCAAGCTTCCGGTTTCGCGCGCCGCCCGTATAGGAAATGAACGAAACGCAATCGGCATGTTCCGGCGCGACACTGTCAGACAGCACGAGGCCGACGCCCGCGCGGAACCCACCAACCTCGTGCCGGGCGGCCATCAGCGCTTCTGTCAGCGTCAGCGGCTCGGCGGCGGCCTGTCCCCACACCACCATGCCGCCCCGCGGCAGCAGTGCAGGCCAGTCGATATCGCCGGCTTCGAGTATTTGCGGGCCAGCCTTCACGCGCCGGCCCGTTCAAAAATCGCGGCGATGCCCTGACCGCCGCCGATGCACATGGTTTCGAGGCCGAAGCGGCCTGCGCGCCGGTTCAGCTCGTGGATGAGCGTCGTGGCGATGCGCATTCCGGTCGCACCCACCGGATGCCCCAGAGAAATGCCGGAGCCGTGCGGATTGAGGCGGTCCGGATCGTTCCATCCCCAGCCCTTCAGCACGGCCAGAACCTGAGCGGCGAAGGCCTCGTTCACTTCCACCACGCTCATGTCGTCGAACGACAGGCCGGTGCGGGCAAACAGCTTCTGCACCGCGGGCACGGGGCCGATGCCCATCGTCGCCGGTTCGCAGCCGGCCACCGCCCAGCCATGCAGCCATGCCATCGGTTCAAGCCCAAGTTCGGAAAGCTTGTCCCCGGCAACGACGAGGCAGGCGGAAGCAGCGTCATTTTGCTGTGCGGCGTTGCCCGCCGTCACGGTTCCGCCCGGCACGATCGTGCGCAAACCCGCCAGCGTTTCGGCTGTGGTCCCGGGCCTGACGCCTTCGTCCCGGCTTAGAACCTGCGGATTCCCCTTGCGCTGCGGCACGGACACCGGAACGACTTCCGCATCGAACACGCCATTTTCCCACGACGACGCCGCACGCTGCTGGCTGCGCGCGGCATAGGCGTCGGCTTCCTCGCGCGTGATGGAATAGTCACGCGCCAGATTTTCGGCCGTCTCGATCATTCCGGAAATCTTTCCGAAACGCCATTCGGGCTGGGAGCGTTCGCGACCTCTGTCGAGCCGGTCGTAGAGGCGCGTGCTGCCCGCACGGCTGCCCCAGCGCATGTCGGTGGTGTAGTATTCGATGTTGGACATGGATTCGACACCGCCGGCCATCACCACGTCGGCAGCGCCGGTCTGAACCATCATCGCCGCGGTGAGCAGCGCCTGCAGGCCACCGCCGCAGCGCCGGTCGAGCTGCATGCCCGAAACGGAAATCGGAAAATCCGCCTCCAGAGCAATCCACCGCCCGATGCACGGTGCCTCGGAGTTCGCATAGGACTGGGCAAACACCACATCGTCGATGCGGCCGGGGTCGATGCCGGCGCGCTCCACGACCGCCTTTGCAATCAGCGCACCCAGCTTCTCTGCCGGAAGCGGCCGCAGAGCGCCCCCGAATGCACCGACGGGAGTGCGTAGCGGCATGACAATGGCGGCGCGCCTCATGCCCGCGGCTCCGGCAGTTCAAATGCCGGCCAATCGGCATTCCGGAACCTGTAGCCCCCCGTGCTGCGCACAATATAGCCACAGCAGGGCTCACCGAAATGCATGGGCATGATGAGCGTTCCCTTGTCCGCCGCATCGGCAAGAACGCGCGCGCGGGTCTGCCGCGCCAGTTCGGGAAGAGCGCAATAGGCCGTGTTCAGCTCGGGATAGACGATCTGCAACGGGGAATGGAACACATCCGCGCAAAACAGCCCCTCTTCGCCATCCGCCATCAGGCGATAGCTGAGCATGCCCGCCGTGTGGCCGGGGACTGGCTCGACATTGAGGCAGTCAAGAATGAAGCCGGCATCGTCAGGCACCATATCGGCAAGTCCGGCATCGACGACAGGCATCACGCTGTCGGCCCAGCTGTCGTCCATCACCGCATCCGGCGCCTTCCGGAGCGCCTGCTCGAAATGCCTGAAATCGGTCTGCGGGATCAGATAGCGCGCATTGAGGAAGGTCGGCACCCATTTGCCGCCATCAAGAATCGTGTTCCAGCCGGTATGGTCCATATGCATATGGGTCTGAAGGACGTGGGTTACCCGGGACCGCTCGGCACCGGCGGCGGTCAGCCACTCCAGAACCCTGTTGTTCAGGCGGTTCATGCGCGCGGTGGCGCGGGGCTTGTCGTTGCCCACGCCCGTGTCGATCAGGATGATCTTGTCATCGATTTCAACAACCCAGATCTGAATGGTTACGATCAGGCGGTTCATCGACGGGATATAGTGGTGAGGCGCCAGCCATTTGGCTTCGCCATCGAGCTTTTCCCGCGGCAGATCCGGAAACAGAGATGCCGGATCATGAGTAGGGGCCGCATATTCCAGAATGCGTGAAACGCGCGCCCTGCCGATTTTTCGGGACTGGATCATGCGCTTCTCCTCACGCCTGCGCGGCCAACGGCTTGCCCTCAGGCGTGATGTATTGCGGCTTGCCGACGAAGCCTTCCGAAAGGGGGGCGAAATAGTAGAAGGTGATCTTGCGTTTCCGGAATTTCCACAGCCCGTTTTCGCGCCGCAGCTCATCGTCGTAATGGCCGGCCGAAACGTAGGAGACGCCCTTCTTCACCGACAGGTACTGCATGGATATACGGCCGGTTGCCGTGTCATCCTGCAAATCAACCGTCGCATTGGTGCAGAAGTGCCAGAAATTCTCGGCAAGGCTCTCCACGGTGGTGCTGAAGAAGCGATGCACGGCCTCACGGCCTGTCACATGGGCGAGGCCCTGAAATTCACCGTCATCGGTGAACAGGTCCGCCAGCGCATCCCAGTCGCGCGCATCCAGCACATGGCAATAGCGTCCGCGCAGTTCGGAAATCGCCTGCCGGTCCTCGACCGCGCGCAGCCTTGCTTCAAAATCGCTCATTCGATCCTCCCATCACCGGCTCAGGCTTCAGGCATATGCAGCGTTGCGCCGGTCATTGCCTGCAACTGCTCCAATGTCATTCCTGCGATCATTTCAGCAACCACAAAGCCGCGCGCGGTCACGTCTATCACGGCCAGGTCCGTGTAGATGCGGTCTACAGACGCCTGTGCTGTCAGCGGATATGTGCAGTCGCGCACCAGCCGCGGCTCGCCTTCCCTGGTCAGATGGTTCATGGCCACCCACACGCGGCGCGTTCCCACAGACAGGTCCATCGCGCCGCCCACGGCCGGGGCCGTGTCGTTCTCGGAAGTCGCCCAGTTGGCGATGTCGCCATTTTCCGCCACCTGATATGCGCCCAGAACGCACAGGTCGAGGTGCCCGCCCCGGATCATGGCGAAGCTGTCTGCATGATGGAAGTAGGACCCGCCCGGGCGCAGCGTGACATATTGCTTGCCCGCATTGATGAGCCATGGATCGATGTCGGCATCGGCCGGGGCAGGCCCGATGCCGAGCAGGCCGTTCTCGGCGTGAAAGACGACTTCGCGTCCTTCGGGAACCTCGTCTGCAACCAGAGTCGGCACGCCGATGCCAAGGTTGACATACCAGCCATTGGGAATGTCGCTGGCGATGCGGGCTGCGATCTCACGACGCGAAAGTGGGGTCCAGATTCTTGTATCCATGATGGGATGTCGCTTTCCGTCAGAGCCGGGGGGAGCCGTATTCGATATGAACCACCCGGTCGACGAAGATGCCCGGGGTCACGATCGTCTCGGGGTCGAGGGTGCCGAGCGGCTCCAGATGCTGGGTCTGGGCAATGGTCATGCGCGCGGCCATTGCGCAAACCGGATTGAAGTTCCGCCCGGCAGCGCGATAGGTCAGATTTCCCCAGCGGTCCGCCTTCCATGCTTCGATAAGCGCAACGTCGCCGGACAGGGCTTCTTCCAGAACGCAGTCGCGGCCATCGAAATGGCGCACTTCCTTGCCCGCAGCGAGCCGGGTGCCAGCGCCAGTCGGGGTATAAAAGGCCGGCACACCGGCGCCGGCAGCGCGCATCCGTTCCGCGAGCGTGCCTTGCGGAACAAGCTCAAGCTCAATGCGCCCGGCCCGGTAAAGCTCCTCGAAGACCGTGGAGCCGACGATGCGCGGATAGCTGCAGATCAGCTTGCGGATACGGCCTTCCTTCAGCAGACGGGCAAGGCCCACCTGGCCATAGCCGGCATTGTTGGCGACGACCGTCAGATCCCTGATGCCGGTTTCCAGAACGCCTTCGATGAGGTGCGTGGCCTGACCGACCGCGCCGAAGCCGCCCAGCAGAAAGGTCGCGCCATCTGCGACGCCGGAGAGCGCCTCAGCAACAGTCTCAACAGTCTTGTCGATCACCTCGACGCCTCCCTGCAACGCCTGAAACGGACAATAGTTCGTATAGCGAACTTATGTCCGTAATACGAAGGCTATTTGCCGCTGTCAAGCAGACGAATGTCCGTGGAGCGGACTTGCTGTCGCCAAATCGCAAGGTTTCGCGTATCACGGGCGCATGAGATGCGGCGCCCCTGGATAAACAGGCGAAAGATACAGAAGAGGGTTGAGATGACCGAGAAGCAACCGGACGGCGGCAGGACGGCGGGCGCGGAGAGGACGACGGACTTTGTGGAGGCCCTCGCCCGGGGTGTGCGCGTGCTTGAGTGCTTCACCTTCGATCAGGCCGAGAGCCAGCGCGGCCGCATGACGCTGACCGAAGTCGGCAAGCTGACCAACCTGACGCGCGGGACCGCCCGACGGCTTCTGCTGACGCTGAAGGAGATGCACTATGTCGATTCGGACGGCAAGTTTTTCTGGCTGACACCGCGCGTGCTGCGGCTGGCCGAGGGCTTCCGCATGCCAATCGGGCTTGGGGACCGGACGCTGGCCCTGTTGCAGGGGCTCACCAGAACAATCAACGAATCCGCCTCCATCGCCATTCTGGAAGGGGACTCCGTCGTCTATATCGAGCGTGTCGAAGTCCGGCGGATCTATTCGTCCAGAATCGTCAACGGCACCCGGCTTCCCGCCGCATGCAGTTCGATCGGCCGCGTGCTTCTGGCAAGCCTGCCTCCCGAGCAGCTGGACAACTGGCTGGAGAGCTATCCTCTCGAACAGATGACCACGAAAACCATCGTCGACCCGGCAAAGTTCCGGGAAGAACTGGCCCGCATCCGCGCGCAGGGCTACGCCATCATCGACGAGGAACTGGAACTGGGCATCCGCTCCATCGCCGTGCCCATCGGCACGTCTTTTGGCCGCGTTGTCGCGGCGATGAACGCTTCAACCTCGATTGCGCGGCATTCGGTCGAGGACCTGCAAAAGATCTTCCTGCCCGAACTTCTCAGGACAGCCGAAGAACTGTCGCGCAGCATGGACTGGTAGCAGCACCCGCCCCCCGCTGTTTCCGCACCCCATTTCCAGAACGCGGCGCCTTCAACTTGCCCGCAGGTGCCGCGGCTTTCCGGCCGCAAGCATGGCATCGGCAGCTTTCGGCCCGCCGTGACCCTGCGCCTTCGGCTATCTCCGCAGCACCGTTTGCCATGTTGCTCACATCAATTCAGTCTGCTATACGGACGTATGTCCGCTATACGGACTTTCTATCTGGGGAGGATACAATGCGTAAGTTTCTGACCGCGGCCATTGCGGCTGCAGCGATATTCATGGCGGGTCCGGCCACGGCACAGGAGCCACCGAAAGACCCCGAGGTGTTCCGCTTCGGCGCAATCCTTGCGATGAGCGGCAAGGGCGACTGGTATGGAAAGGTGATGAGCCGCGCAGTGCTGCTGGCGGTCGATGAGATCAATGCCAGGGGCGGCGTGGATGGCATCCCGCTGGAAGCGGTGATCGAGGATCACAAGAGCGGGGTTGCCAAGGAAGGCGTCTCGGCAATGACGCGCCTCATCAACATCAGCGGGGTGCAGGCGGTTCTCACTTCATTCTCGCCGCCGACGCAGGCCATCGCCCCCATTGCCGATCAGCAGGGAATTCTGGTTCTCAATGGCGGCGGAACCAGCATGGCGCTGCTGGGCCTGACGGATATGATGTTCCACAACCGCACGCTGGCTTCCGATCTGGCCATCGCCGCCGCCATGCGCGCGGAGGAGCTTGGCCTCGGCAACATGGCGCAGCTCGCCTGGAAGAACGATGCCGGCGAAAGCATGATCGCGGCGGCGGACCCCTTCTGGGAAAAGGCTGGCAAATCCATCGTCGCGACCGAATATATGGAAATCGGTGCCGCGAACATCGATACGCAGGTCGCCAAGATCCGTGTTTCGAACCCCGACTGGGTGGCGCTGTGGACCTTCTCGCCGGAGACCGGGCTCGCCCTGAAGAAACTGCGCGAATTCGGCGTCAAGGTTCCGCTTATCGGCGTCGAATATACAGGCGACGTGAAGGAACTCGCCGGCGCATCCGCCGAAGGCTATGAATATGCCACGGACTTCTTCGCGCCATCTGCTGAAAATCCGTGGTCGGAACAGTTTGCGAAAGCCTATCGGGAACGTTACGGCGAAGAGCCGGAGTTCTACGCGGCCAACTACTATGAGAACGTCTACGTTCTGGCGGAAGCGATCCGCCGCGCGCGCGCGGAAGGCGGCGCCTACTGGAACGGCCGCAAGCTGGCGGAGGTCATTCGCAAGTCGCCGACGTTCCCGAGCGTCTATGCAAAGGAAATGACCTATCAGGACAACAATGTCGCCCTGAAACAGGTCGGTGTTTTCCGTATCGAAAACGGCGAGCCCACGTTCCAGAAATTCATCGACCTGAACCGCTGAACCTTTCGGCCGCCTCTCCCGGGACGGGCCAGCCTCGTCCCGCTTCAATGGTAGGGACCCATGGACCTCTTCCTGCAACTTCTCGTCAACGGCTTCATCAACGGAAGTAACTACGCCTTGCTGGGGATCGGTTTCGGCCTGATCTTCTCGACCACCGGCATCGTGCATTTCGCCTATGGCTCGGTCTATACGTTCGCGGCCTATGTGGCATGGTTTCTCGCCACGAGCTTCGGACTGGCGCTTCTGCCGAGCATGGCCGGCGCCATCGTTGCAGCCGTTTTACTTGGGGTTGCCTGCTACACGTTGCTGTACCGTCCGCTGGAACTGCGGCGCGCGCCTCCGCTGATACCGCTGATCGCCTCGCTTGGCCTCAACATCATGCTGGAAAACCTCAACGCGATCATCTTCGGATCGGGCGTCAGGAGCGCAAATTTCGCCTCCGAGGTCTATTTCGCGGGGCCCGTGTTCTTCACCTCGGTCCATATCTGGCAGGTTGTGTCCTGCATCGCGGTGGTTGCCGCGCTGGTGGTGTTCCTGCGCAAGACACGCTACGGCCGCGCCATTCTGGCCATGACCGATGACCCCAACATGGCAAGGGTGGTGGGCATCGACACGAAGAAGGTTTCCTACATCGTCTTTGCGCTGGGCTCGGCCATCTCGGCTGTGGCGGCCACGCTGACCCTGATGAAGGACGGCGCCTCCACGCATATGGGCTTCATCGCCGTGTTCATGGGGTTCGTTGCGGTCATCGTGGGCGGCGTCGGCTCGCTCAGGGGCGTCATTGCCGGCGGGTTTCTGCTCGGCATCGTTGAAAGCCTCGGCCTGTGGAAGATTTCCACCGAATGGCAGAGCTCGATCGCCTTCATCGTCCTGTTCATCATGATCATGCTGCGGCCGCAGGGCCTGTTCAGCATCGCGCGTCGCTGAGGTTAGCGAGCATGGAATATATCTATCACATCGCGGTGCTGTTCTGCCTCTATGGCATCCTCACCATCTCGTTCAACCTGCTGGTCGGTTTCACCGGCATGTTTGCCCTCTCCCACGCCGCGCTCTATGCAATCGGCGCCTACACCACCGCCATTCTGGCCACCGATTTCGGCATCCCGTTTCCACTGGACATGATTGCGTCGGTTCTCGTTGCCGCCGTGATTTCGGCGGTCATCGCCCTGCCGGCGCTGAGGGTGACGGGCCACTACCTGGTCATCGTCTCGCTCGCCCTGCAGATCATCGTTCTTCAGGTGATCCTCAACTGGAAATCGCTGACGCGCGGCAGTGACGGGATTTCGGGCGTGCCCAGCTACAATGCCTTCGGCTTTGCAATCACTTCGCCGGACCGCTTCCTGATCGTGGCGCTGATCGCGCTGGCAGCCTGCTACTGGTTCACCCACCGGCTGGTGCGCTCGCCTTTCGGGCGCGGGCTGCGCGCCATGCGCGAAAACGAGTCGGCCGCGCAGGCAGTCGGTCTCAACATCCTTTACATGAAGCTGTCGACCTTCGCCATTTCGGCGGCTCTGGCTGCCGTGGCGGGCTCGCTCTTCGCGCGCTATTTCCGCTATGTCGGCGTCGACAGCTTCACCATCAACGAAACCATCTATGTGCTGGCCATGGTCATTCTTGGCGGCATGGGCAATCTGCGCGGCTCGCTGGTCGGCGCGGCCATTCTTGTCGCTCTTCCCGAACTGCTGAAATTCGTGCCCCTGCCCGTCGATATCGCGGACAAGATCCGCCTGATCCTCTATGGCCTCGTGCTGATGCTGATCTTGCTGGTGCGCCCGCAAGGGCTGCTTCCCGAACCTCGGGGACGCAAGGCCATGCTGGTTTCCGTCGAGGATGAAAGCGGACCTTCCGACGCTGGAAAGCTTCTCGACGGCGAAGGCGGGCGCCAGGGCGGGGTGGTGCTTCAGGGCAGCAACCTGCGCAAGCAGTTCTCCGGCGTGACGGCGATCAAGGATTTCTCGATTGCGCTCAAACGCGGCCAGATCACGGGCCTTCTCGGCCCGAACGGTGCAGGCAAGACGACGGCATTCAACCTGCTGACCGGATTCCTGAAACCGACGGATGGCGTGATCACGCTGAACGGCAGGAGCATCGCGGACCGCAAACCGCATGAGCTGGTGTCGGCGGGCGTGGCGCGGTCCTTCCAGGATCTGCGGCTGTTCACCAACATGACGGTCATCGAAAACGTCATTGTCGCGCTTCCCGACCAGAGCGGCCGGCGCTGGCCCAACCTCTTCCTGCATCCGGCACGCATACGCGCCGAAGAACGCGCCAACGCCGCAAGGGCAATGGAAATCCTTCGCTTCGTCGAACTGGAAAACAAGGCCCACGAAACCGCCGCCGACCTCTCCTACGCGGAGGAAAAGCTGCTGGTCGTCGCCCGTCTCCTGGCCACCGGCGCGGAGGTCCTGCTCTTCGACGAACCGATGTCGGGCCTCGACCAGACCACGCTTGCGGATATTTTCCCGGTGCTGCGCCGTCTGGCGGAACACGGGAAGGTCGTTTGCATCATCGAACACAATCTCGATGTCATCAAGGAACTCTGCGACGAGGTTTATTTCCTCGACGAGGGACGAACCATGGCTGTCGGCACGCCCGACGCGCTGATGAATGACCCCGAACTCGCGGAAAGGTACTTCAAATGAGCGGGCCAATTCTCGAAGTGAAGGGGCTGGTTGCCGGCTACGGCAAGAAGCGCGCCGTGCACGGTGTGGACCTGACGCTGAACAAGGGCGAAACGCTGCTGGTGCTGGGCCACAACGGCGCCGGCAAGACGACCCTGATGCAGTCGGTTTTCGGGCTGAACCCGCCGATGGCGGGGCAGGTTTTCTATGAAGGCCGCGATGTGACGGCGCGCAACCCTGCCCTCAACGTTGCCGATGGACTCGCCTTCGTGCCGCAGGGCCACGCTATATTCTCCAGCCTGACGGTGCGCGACAATCTTGAACTCGGCGCATTCGTGGAAACCGACCGGGCGCGCATCCAGAAGCATCTGGACGATGTGTTTTCCATGTTCCCGATCCTGAAGGAGCGCGAGAAACAGATCGCCGGCACCTTTTCAGGTGGTCAGAAGCAGATGCTCGCCATCGGCATGGCGCTGATGCACGGGCCGCGCGTGCTCATCCTCGACGAACCGTCGATCGGCCTTGCCCCCAATCTGGTCGACCGGGTGATGAAGTCGGTGGAGGAAATCAAGCGACGGTTCGACGCCTCGATCATCATCGTGGAGCAGAATGTGAAATATTCGCTCCCGGTCGCCGACAGGGTGGTGGTTCTGAAAACCGGTGGCGTCATCTATGAAGGCGCCCCTGAACCGCTCATGGACCACCAGAAGCTGATCGAACTCTTCTAGGGCAGCTTCAGCAGCGGCGACAAAACATGGCGTCAGAGCGTTTCCGCGATCAGGACTGAAGCGGAAATGCTCTCATCCCTGTTGTCGGCCATGACAGGGAACAGAATTACGCCTGTGTCGCGCACTGGCCAGCACGGCAGCCGGGCTGGCTGTCACATCAGCGGCGATCTCGCCCGCTCGATCTGCACCCGGACCTGCAACCGGACCTGTCTGGCTCACGAGCGCCGCCGGGAATGAGGATGGCCAGAGTGCGGCAGGCGCAGCCATCGACCGGCGCGCCTGACATCCTCGCATGTCAGGCGCGCCGGGCCTTGTCGAGCGCCGCCGCCGCTTCACAGCGGGCATCGGAGAACCGGCTTATGACGGCATCGATCGATGCCTGATCGGGCATCAGGCAGGCAGCGGTGGAGAGTGCGTCGGCGATTGCCGCCGACGGGGCGGACACCGATACCGAGCGCCAGGCGGTCCGCACCGGCCCGCCCGTCAGCGGATCGAGAATATGCCCGTCATGGCCGGCCTGATCGAAGGTCGTTCCCAATGGCGCGGACGTGGCCAGCGCCCGCTGGCGCAGACTCACCCGCCCGCCCGCTTCAAGCCGCACAGGCCAGCCGCCGCCTTCCGGATTGCCGCCCAGCGCGCGCAATTCCCCCGCATCCACAAGAATGTCGTTCAGTCCTTCGGCTTCCAGCAGGACCACGACCCGGTCGGCGATATATCCCTGCCCGATGCCGTTCAGGGTCAGCGCCATGCCCGGCTCCATCACCACCGCGTCCGGGCTGAGGCGAATCTTCTCCCAGCCGGTTTTGCGCAGTGTCCGTTCGATTTCAGCCTGTGCGGGCCGCATGCCGGATGCAGCAGCTTCCGCCCACAGCGCCCACAGCGGCTGCACGGTCGGGTCGAAGCGGCCACCGCTGGCTTTATGAACCGTGCCGGCAATCGAAAGGCATTCCAGCAACTCGAAGGGCGGGCTCTCCAGACGGCCCTCGCGGTTCAGACGGCTGAGCGCGCTGTCGGCCCGATAAAGGCTCAGAATATTCTCCAGCCGCCCGATCTCCGCGAACACGCGGGCAGCTACAGCCTCGGCCTGCGGATGGTCCAGCCTGATGGACACGCGCGCGCCAAGGGCCTGCCCGGTCCACAGGCGGGAGGCCGGTTTTGCCCAGGCGGCAGGCACCCATGACGATGCCGCCATGGCGGCTGAAATTGCGATCATACGGCGGCGCGTCAGCATGGTTCAGCCTCCAATTGCATTTGGCAAGGCCCTCAGCCGGCCTTCGAAATCTTTGTCATCGCCGTCGCCCCCTTCCCGATCCTGCTCCACCGGCGCCAGCACCATGTCGTCGGTGATCGCGGCCAGTTCGAGAACCGTTCCTCCTTCGGCTCTGGCAAAGGCTTCGGCGTCGGCACGGCGGGCAAAGGGCACGGTTTCCGGCGCGCCCATGCCGCCTTCGCGGGCAGAGCCGACAACGAAGAACGCCTTGCTCGCATCGATCCAGTTGCCGTCGCCCGGCTCTTCCCATGTTGCCCCTGGAGCCCCCATGTCGTTGACATAGATCACGAGGATCGGCGCGAACTGTTCCGGCGCGCGCGCATAGGCGATTGCATCGCGCACCTGGCTGAAGAACAGCGGCGCGGGAATGCCCTTCATGTGAACCTGCGCCTTGGGCCCGGGATGTTCGAGCAGGTTCATCTGGCAGTAATGGCCAAGCGTTTCCGCCGTCATGTCCTGCGGGGTGGTGTTCTGCACAACCTCCTCCGAACAGGCGCCGGCGGACAGCAGGGCGGCCAGCAGCATCAGGCGCAGGAGGGTCTTCATGGCGTCACCTTTCTGAACGCGGCCCATGCCAGCGATAGAGCGGCGGCGGGCCACAGAAGGATCGAGGCCGCGGATTGCCAGAGCGGTATCGCGGCGGCGGCGCCACCGATGCCGCCGGCAGCGGCAACGGCCTCCGCTGCCGACAGGTTGAAGATACGGAAGGCGTCGGCGGGGTTGGACAGCAACGCCACCGGCAGAACGCGTGTCGTCAGCGGCCCGCCGGCATCCGAAACGATGAGGGCGAGAAGCGCGAGGTCGTAGAGAACGACCACCACCAGCCACAGGCCGATGGCCAGCCCGGCTGCGCTGGAAGTGCGCCGCGCCAGCGCCGAAAGCGCATAGCCCGTGCCGAGGAATGTCGCGCCAAGCAGCACCGACGACCACACAAGCCGCCACAGCGAAGGCAGCCCGGCAAGCGCGCCCCGATCAGCCAGTATTGCGGCAAGGGCAGCCAGCCCGTAACCCAGACCCGTCGCAAGGCCGAGAATGGCGATATGGGCAAGCAGCTTGCCAAGCAGGATCTGAAACCGCGAAACCGGATAGGTCAGGAGCAGCGGCAGGGTGCCGCGCTCCACCTCGCCCGCCACGGCATCGAAGCTCATCAGCAGCGCCAGAAGCGGCACCAGATAGACTGACAGCGAGGTGAGCGAGGCAACGACCACCGAAAGCCGGTCGACGCCGATGTCGCCCGTGGGGGCAGCGCCTGCCGCTGCCAGCACCAGAGCAAACAGCGCCATCATCGCGGTGGCGATAACCACCCACCGGTTTCTGAACGCGACCCGGAATTCACACAGGGCAGTGGCGAGAACGCGATTCATTGCCCGTCCCTCCGGCTGAAATGGGAATAGATGTCTTCAAGGCTTGGCGGGATCACGTCGAGGTCGGCAACCTGCGCGCCAAGCGCCGCAATCTGCGAGAGAAGCGGCAGCTTGCGGGCCTGCTCGCAGGACAGCCGCAACCGGCCATCTCCCGTGCACACCGCTTCGGGGAAAGCCTGCGCGATCGCCGCCTCCTCGCCCGCTGCCGGGGTGATGAGCACCACCACCGGCAAGGCCGCCTGCCCCCGCAGCGCAGCCAGCGTGCCTTCCGCCACCAGCCGCCCTCCGGAAAGGATCACGATGCGGTCTGTGCGGGCCTCCACCTCGGTCAGCACATGCGAGGACAGCAGGATCGCAGTGCCTGCGGCCGCCAGCCCGTCCAGAAGATCGTAGAAATCGCGCCGGGAAACCGGATCGAGGCCGGATGTCGGCTCGTCCAGCACCAGAAGGCGCGGCCTGCCGATCAGCGTTTGCGCCAGCCCGACGCGCTGGCGCATGCCCTTGGAATAGCCGCCGATCCGGCGGCGCGCCGCATGGGCAAGCCCTACCTTTTCAAGAAGGCCCATCGCCAGCTTCGGGTCTTGGCCGCGCAAGGCGAGATAGTAGCGGATCTGCTCCTCGCCGGTCAGGGCCGGGTGAAACGATGCGTTCTCCGGCAGATAGGCAACCTGCGCGCGAGCTTCGGCAGAGCCGGGCGCGGCCCCGCACACGCTGACTGAACCGCTATCGAAAGGGATGAGGCCGAGGACGATCTTCATCATCGTCGACTTGCCCGCGCCATTATGGCCAAGCAGCGCAACGCGCTTGCCCTGCTCGAGCGCCAGCGAAACGTCGCCCAGTGCTTCGACAGTGTCGAAACGCTTAGTGAGCCGTGAAATCTGCAGCGTCGAGGTCATCGTTATTTCCTTGGGCCCAGCGTCCTTGGACTTCGGCCTCAAAACTTTTCGCCTCGTCCGTGACGGCAATCGTCAGGGGGCGCATCAGGGGGAATGAATCGCGCACGCCGCCCGGCAGCGTGGCGGGGAAACTCTGCTGGCTCCAGCGCACAAGCTGCACGGCGGGCGAACCCGTCAGAAGCGCTGCGGCGGGCTGCGACCACAGGATCTGGTCCATCAGGTCGTTCGGGCGATAGAAGCTGTCGGCAATGCCGTCGCCGTTCAGGTCGTAGGCCGGGTGGTCGGACCAGAAATTGCCGCGTCCCTCATGGCTCCACTCCATGTGGCGCGTGCCGACATATTTCACCTGCTCACGGTTGCCCATGAAGGTGTTGGCGGTCAGCACATTGCGCTCGGACCCGGCGGTGAAGTGGATGCCGATGCCGCAGCCTTCGAACCGGTTTTCCCAGATCAGGTTCTTGTGGGCGTTGTAGATGAAGAGGCATTTTTTCGTGCCGCCGCGCACCAGATTTCCGGTCACGTCCGCATTGTTGGCGTAGTTCAGCATCAGCCCGTGTTCGCGGTCGCCAAGGCTCTGATTGTGCAGGATCTTCGTCCTGTCGGAAAACATGATGGCAAAGCCCAGATGGTTGCCGACCGAGATGTTCTGCGACACCTCCGTGTTGCGGGTATACATGAAGTGCACGGCAAAGCGCAGGTCGCGCATCAGGTTGCCGCGATAGATGCTGTTGGAGCTGGCGTTGGAGAAGATGCCGTCGCGTCCATAGCGGATGGAATTGCCCTCTATCAGTGTGCCGGGGCTGTTCCAGATATAGATGCCGTTGCCGCGTTCGTTCATATGCGGGTGCTGCGTGCCGACGATTTCGTTGCCGACAACGCGCGCATCGCGGCCGCCATGCACATCGATGCCATGCATGTTGCCGGTGACGAGCAACCCTTCCACAAGGGCACGGTCCGCCCCCTTCTCGATCTTCACGCCGGAGTCGAGATCCTGGTTCACGTGGCCGGAGCCGGTGACGGTGAAGCCCGAGAGTGTGATGTCCGGCGCGATCAGGGTGATGACGCTGCCTTCATTGCCCCCGTCGATGACGGCGCCGCGTGGGCCGGAAATGGTCAGCGGACGGTCGATGGTGACGGGGCCATGATAGACCCCGTCGACCAGTTTGAGCACGTCGCCGGGCTCAGCCCCGGCGACGGCCTGCGCGAGGCTGCCCGTTCCCGGCGCGACCTCCCGCTCCGCCGTGGCCAGAGGCGCGGCGAAGACGAGGCCGATAAGAAGGACAGCCGCACGCATGATCAGGCCTCCTTCGGCTCGACGAACATGCGCCCGCGCATTTCCATGTGCAGCGCATGGCAGAACCACTGGCAATAGTACCAGTACACGCCGGGCGTCGCGGCCACGAACGTTACCGACGAGGTCTGCTGCGGCCCCACTTCCATCGCCACGCCATGGTTGCCCATGGTGAAGCCGTGCGTGAGATCGTCGATCTCGTCGAGATTGGTGACGATGATCGTCACCTCGTCGCCTTCCTTGACGGTGAAGCTCTCGACACTGAAGGCCGGCGCAACCGAGGTCATGTAGACGCGGACCTTGTTGCCATCGCGAACCACCTCGTCGGTCCATTCATCGATATTGACGCCATCCTTTTCCGCCTGCGCGCGCGTTTCGGCCCACATCGGGTCGTTGCGGTCCCACACGGACTTGATGTTCGACATGATCGAGGGATGAACGGCGATCGCATCATGCGGCTCGGCGAAGGTCGGGCCATCGTGCACCAGCACCATCTTGTCGCCGGAAATGTCGATGAGCTGGTCGTTTTCCGGCTTCAGCGGCCCCACATTGAGGAAGCGGTCCTTGGAAAACTTGCACAGGCACACCAGCCAGTCGCTGGTGGCGTCCAGCGTCTCGCCCATCACCGTCTTCAGGTGGCCGGGCTGATAGTGAACGTCGATCTTGTCCTTGATCGGATCCACCTTTTCGCCGGCATGGGCGCGGATGGCCTCGTCGATGTTCCACTTAACCACCTGGCTGTCGAGGAAGAGCGAGGTATAGGCGTTGCCGCGTCCGTCGAAGGCAGTGTGAAGCGGACCAAGGCCAAGCTGCGGTTCGGCCACAACGGCGCTGCGCGGTTCGGCGTTCTCGTAGAACAGAGCGTCGAACCTGGTCACATCCAGAACGGTTACCGTCGGCGAAAGCTTGCCGTTGATGACCAGATGCTTCTTGTCCGGCGCCATGTTGCAGCCGTGCGGGTTGTTGGCGATGGGGATGTAGCGGGTGAAGAGGGACTTGGCCTCCTTGCGCCCGTCCAGCACCTTGACGCCGTTGATCTCTTCATACTGCCCGGCGGCGATGGCCTTCTCGATCTCGGCGATGTTGAAGACCACCACATGGTCCATTTCGGACTTGGTCATCTCTTCCAGCGTCATACCCATTTCGGAGTTGTAGCTGGTCGAGAACGCCCACTTGCCTTCATAGTCGGCGTCGCAGTTGTCGAGATTGCCGGAAACCTGAACCTGCCAGGCCACTTCCCACTTGTCGGCATCGACCGCGGTGAAGATGTTCACATAGGTCGACACGTCCGTCATGGTCGAGCCGTCATTGTTCAGCGGCGCTTCGTCTTCGCCGTTGCAGAACACGTAGTTGGAGCGCGGCCACTTCTGCGGGCGCAGGCCGTGGATGCCCTTGGCGTTGGGAATCTCAAGGATCGCGTCGGTTTTCATGACGTCGCAGCGCACGCGGGCAACGCGCGTGTTGGCCTTGTCGTTCATGAACAGATAGCGGCCGTCATACTTGCCTTCGGTGAAGGACATGTGGACGTGGTGAAGATCGCCATTGTCATGAATCTTCTTGCCGTTGGCGGCGAGCTGTTTCTTCGTCTTCTCCGTCATGGTGCGCTGGTGGATGCGGATCGACTCGTTGGTCTGGCCCCAGCCTGTTGCCGAGCAGCGGTTGAACACCGGCACGCGCATCAGTTCGCGCATGGAGGGAATGCCCAGAATGCGCATTTCGCCGGTCTGTCCCGAGGACCAGAAGCCGTAATAGTCGTCAAGCTGGCTGGGCGCTACGGAGCCATCGGCCCCCGCCGCCCGCGCGCTGCCGCCACTCATGGCCGTGGCTGCGCCGGTCACGCCAAGCCCCAGCGCGGCCGGGCCCATCACAAGGCTGCCGCCAAACGCGCTTGCCGCTACCGCGCCGCCGGCGCTGGCACCAAGCAGGGTGCGGCGGCTAAGCCCCTTTTTCACCGTGGATTCCATATTCCAACTCCTTTGGTTAAACTTCAGAAACGCCAGCCCGGACCACCGTGGGCTGCCCGACAGACGGGCCACGCGGCCCGGAAGGCGTGCTTTCCGCCAACTTCTCCCGACGCTTCATCTTCTTGATCACGACGGGACAAGTCGTCTTGGACTGGTAGAGCACCTGGCAGTGCAGGCAGTTGATGCACTCGTTGGGGTTGATCTCGCCCGTGGGGTGGATCGACTGCACCGGACACTGGTTTGCGCAGGTCTGGCAGGGGTTGCCGCACTCATGGTAGCGCTTGAGCCAGTCGAAC
The DNA here is from genome assembly GCF_004363725.1 of Aquamicrobium defluvii. Classification (GTDB taxonomy): domain Bacteria; phylum Pseudomonadota; class Alphaproteobacteria; order Rhizobiales; family Rhizobiaceae; genus Mesorhizobium; species Mesorhizobium defluvii. The sequence continues at coordinate 44,233 of NZ_SNZF01000030.1, forward strand.
ATCCGCAGCCGCGCAGGGATCGCCAGCGCCGCCCCAAGAGGGCAGAGGTAGCGGCAATAGAAGCGCTCCACGAACAGGCCGGCCATCAAAAGCGCAGCGGCATAGGCAACGAAGGGCCAGGCACGCATGAATTTCAGGATGATCGCCGTCTTGAAAGGCTCAACCTCAGCCAGATGCTCCGCCTGCTCGATGGAGACCAGGGAGACGCCGAACAGCCCAAGGAAGATCATGTATTTGACTGGCCAGAGCCGCTCGTGCAGCCCCCATGGCAGGGTCCATTGCGGGATGCGCAGCTTGCGGGCGATCTGGTTGGTCAGTTCCTGCAAAGCGCCGAACGGGCACAGCCAGCCGCAATAGGCCCCACGCCCCCAGAACAGAAGGGCAGCCGCCACCGCAAACCACAGGATGAAGGTCAGCGGGTCGAGCAGGAAAGCCTGCCAGCTGAAGCCGTTCACCAGGCTTCCGAACAGGGCCATGAGATTGACGACGGAAAGCTGCGCATTGGCATACCAGCCAAGGAACACCAGCGTGACCGTGAGGAAGCAGATGCGGAAGACATAGAACCAGCGCTCGTTCCTGACTGCGAAAGTCTGGAAAAAGAACACACCCGTCAGCACCGTCAGCATGGCGCCGAGCACGGCGATCTTCAGCTTGGAATCCATCCATATCCGCTTCCACAGCTCTGCCTGTGCGGCGCCCTCACCACGGTCGGCGACAGCCGCGGCCTCCGGTTGTGGCGCAGGCTGCGCAATGGCGCGCAGATATTTCTGCGGAAGCTGGTAGCCGAGATCGAATGTGTGGAACACCTTCTCGATCGGCCCGACCTCGCGCTGTACCAGAAGCTGGATGCGGAACGGCTTTGTCGGGTCGAAGCCGACATCGGCAGGAATGCGAAACAGATCCTTTTCCACGAAATCAGGCGCACCATCGGCAGCGATGGTCGAAAGACGCCGGTGGTCGCGGTCGCGGAAGCGCACCGATACATCGTCCTGGATCAGCACGACCCGGTCGAAGATGCCGCCGCGCACATAGCCCGACCCCTTGAAGGAATAGAGCCCGCGCCCCATCAGCGCGATGGCGTTTTCGCCGTCTTTGAGCCAGCTTTTCAGATTGGCCGCCTCGGCGCTGCCCAGCAGCCCTTCGGCCACCGGCGGCACGGAAACCAGCGCGGCCTGCAATTCGATGAACAGCGTCTCCGGCGCGTCGGTCAGCGCCCGCTCGCGCGCTCTCGTATCGGCATGCGCTGCAAAGGCGTCGTTGACCTGCCCGACATCGAGCGTAAGCCTGCGCACCGTACCGTCGCCTTCGGCCTCGAACCAGTCCGCAGGCGCGGCCGCATCCGGATCGATTTCAAAGCTGGGCCCGGCATCGGCCTGTTCGGGCGTCAGGCCACCGAGGCCAAGCGCACGGGCAACCTTGAGGCCGGAACGGATGATCGAGTCGTCGATCACCATCACCGTCACCGTCGCCCCGGAAATGATGTCGACATCATGCGCGGTGCCGCCGGCCTTCGCTTCGGCCAGCAGATCAAGTCCGGCATAGCCTTCAACGAAGGCTTTCACCTTGGCTTCGGGGATACCGATCAGGACGATCGGCTCGGAATGCTTCACCAGTTGCACGCCGAGAATGCGGGCATCCTTGCCGACGGCAACGAGCGAATGGATGGGCTTGCCCGAATATCCAGTCGTGCCGACAAAGTCGGATGTGATGAACGCCCAGGCGACCGTTTCACCATCCTTCAGGACGGGAGCGACGGGGAGGTCGCTGCGGATCGGCCCGAAGCCATCGGCATCCGGCACCAGTTTGGAAGCAACCGCCGAAGGCAGATACTCCTGCAATACGGAAGCTGCGGAGGCACCGCCCGCCCAACTCACTATCGCGCTCAGGAGAAGTAAAAAACGCAGGAGACTCATCGCGCCATTCATCCGGTATGTCATGACCGGATTGCTAGACGGGGTTGGGGCGGGGCTCTTTGCGCCATATCAATCAGGAACGGATTGGCCTGCGACATAATGGGCTGACGCAAGGCAGCACCCGCAAATTCCTGCCGACAGGTTCAGGCGGCAATCGCATCATGACGACAAGCGTCATCGGGCGAATGGCGGGGGATCTGGCGCGGGTGCAGCAAATGGCTTTGCCGCCCCGATGAAAAGACCGGGGCGACAGCATTCGGAAGTGACGAAAAATGTTGCCTGCTCGCAGGCTCATGCGGAAAGCCGCCAGAGGAAGAAGGCGGCCGCTGCGGATAACCGGGAATAAAACAGCAAGGGCGGGCGGCCATCCGTCTGGCCTGCCCGCCCTGCAAGCAGTCAGTTGGCCGGCAGTTCGCTGAACAGCCGTTCGAACACCTTCTTGGCCTTGCCGGGGTGCTTGATGGCTTTGACCTCTTCCAGATTACCCGGCGTACCGACGACGATCATCGCGACCATGCCCATGCCGTAATGGGGCGTGCATTTCACGCCATAAATGCCCTCCTTCTCGACGGTGACGGTCACCTCCTCATTGATCTTGCCTTTGAAGGGCTCGGCCCCCTCCGGGATCATGCCCTTGATGCTTTCGGCATCGTGGGACTTGTCGGTCGGCACGAAGGTGACGGTGTCGCCGGGCTCCGCAATGATGAGATCGGGCTGGAACACCATTGTGCCCTTCTCGCCCTTGTTCAGCATCTGCACCTGATGGTCGGCCGCCTGAACGGCTCCGGCCAGCAGAACGGCGACTATCGCAACCGGAAATGCGAGTTTGTATCTCATGGTACGGTTTTCCCTCTTGTGGGGGTTCAGTTTTTCGATGCCTCTATAGGCTTGACCGCCACCGCCAACTTTGATGCAACGCAAACAATCCGCTCCCGAAGCGGGAGTGTGGGCGTGAAGTGACGTGCATGTGGGATTTGCATGTTTCTGCGCGCACGGCCGCACGCAGGAAAGCCAACTCCATTTCTGCAACTTCCGATGCCGAACACGACAACGGGCCGGCCGTGTCATCATCGGCCTTGAGGATGAGGGGCTGGTGCCCACCTTCATGCCAGCAACTGTGTCTAGGCGGCTTTGCCTGTCTGCCATGGCGTAGCGGTTTTGAGGACGGCGTTTGCGGTTACGACCAGCCTGCGTGCGCCTGCAAT
>NZ_SNZF01000031.1 GCF_004363725.1 Aquamicrobium defluvii
GCCGCCCCTTGACCAAAACCTAAGACCCAAACCATACATGAAGGCGGGTCACTTCTCGGCGAAAATCCCGGGTCAGCTCTCAGCGGAAATCAACAGACTATGGATCTGAGTCGTGAGCGCATTCGCCTGCCCTTCGATTTCCCGGTACTGCGGAAGCACTTGAAAGTTCGAAAGAGCCGAGCGCTCACGCTCGAGCTGGGTAGCCAGCCGCAAACGCTCCGCTTCGAGCTCGCCCAGCGATCCGAGTTCGCCATCGACGGCACCGGTTTTGATTGCCTGCTTGAGCGCGACTAACGCGTTCTTCTGATCCTTGAGCTGCTGCCAAGTCGCGGCCTTTTCCCAATCCAAGCCGAGAAGGAAGGCGTTGTGAACTTGAATGTCCCAGGTCTTCTGGTTGTCGAAATGCTTGAAAGGTGTGTTGTATGCGGCCGCTTGGTTGCGCACGAAATAGGAAAGCAGCGATCGCACGGATGGTTTGTAGCCGGTTTCAGAAGCCGGTTCGCTGAGACCAAACAACGCCCAACCGAGCACTGACCTCCATTTCTTTGTGTCGAGGCCGATGATGCCTTCCTTGTTGGCGGCAGGCTGGACGGGCCAGCCAATGGTCGGGCCTTCGATGGCAAAGAAACCGGGCTCATCGGTGGACCGGGTGACCGCGACATCGTTGCCACCGACGGCCAACTCAAGCGTAAAAGCCCATCCCTCTAAGGCTTCTATGCGAAGGCCCTTTCCAGCAGGCGCATTGCTACCCAAGCAGTAGTCGATGATTTCTATGAGGGTGGATTTGCCCAGGGCGTTGGTCGTGTCTTTATCACCCGCTTTGGTAGAGCGATCCGCAAGCAAAAGGTTCACGCCCGCTGTGAACGTTGTGTTGTGGAAGCCTCTCCGGCTTGCGCATACAGCTCGAATCATGTGTCGCGCCGGGTGATGAGCCCGTCTCTGATGTCGACAGCGCCGATGAGGAAGAGGAGATTGGTCGCGAGGACGAATCGTTCGAACGTGCCAACATTGCGCTCCGAACGAAGACGCTCCCAAAGACCGGAGACGGTCATTGGTCCGCTGAGGTGGGCAAGCACGGTTGCGCCGACACCGATCAGCGCTTCATTTTGCGGGATGTGTTTAGTCGGTAGGATCATTTTTCGAACACATCGCAAATTTCGAAGAGATAGATCAACACGGCGATCCCGGCGGTCCTATCAGCCTGACGCCGCATACCTCGTTGTGCGAAATCGCACATCAGTTCGAATAACTCATCCCCTTTATGACCCTGTTTCCGCAGACCATAATATTGCTCAAGAAAACCTGCCTTGAGGCGCTCGGGAAAATCAGAGTCCAGCTGTGCTTCCGCTTCGACATAAGCCGCGACCGTTGCACGCGAGGTCAGCCCAGCCGCGATGATGTGCCGAGCGCCATTTGAAAGCTCGTTCTTCTTGATCTTCTCGTCCGGAGCCGTGAGATCAAACGATCCGTTTCCGGCGGGCGTTTGGTTAGAAACCCAAGACACAGCTGTCTGAAGCTCGGGGAAGGCAACGTCTGCGAAAGCCTCTTCCATTGCCTGGCGCACCTGCTTCTCGTGTGACTCCTTGAGGGCCTGAAGCTCCGAGACAGGCCAGTCAGCCTCAACCTTGTCGATAATGGTGTGATGATCGGTGCACAGGTAGATGAGGTTGCGCACATTATCGCGCTGTTCGTCCGTCATCGACGCGTCGTAGCGTGCCGCTCCGGGTTTCTCACCGCAGATGTGCGCGGCTTCGCCGATATGGGCGTCATCTCCCACTTTCGCGTCGTACGTAAGGTGCTTGCCGCATTTCGGGAACGCGCAAATGCCTCCACTCCGAAAGGCCAGGATGATTTTTGTCGGATAACTAGCGCCCACGGCCACCACCGATCTGCTTGAGGCTTTGGAAGCGGGGTGTCAGCTTCGCAGTCATAATCTGGAAGTTTGCAAGCTGGTGATTGCTCAGCCTCGGGCACTCCAGCAGTTTGACAGTCACTTTGAGCCCCCGCCGCGTTATTGCCTTTCGATTGAACCGCGCGCTTTGGCACTGTCCGCCGATTCGATTGCCTTCAGTCGCTCGTATTCCTCGACGGCGATCACCACAACGACGGCCCGCCCATGTTTTTCGACCGTCACGGGCTCGGCGCGGGCCGTGTCGATCAGCCGACCGAAGTTGTATTTCGCGTCTCTGGCCGATAGCGTTTGCATGTCCCGCCTGAAGCAGCTTGTTTGTCTTATTTGTGGCCAAAATGGCCGAAACTTCAAGCGTTTTCTCAAGGCCGCGAGCACGCCCGAGCCTGATCCCGCATGACGCTATAGTCGGCGAGCATTTCGGCGATAGCCGACCCCTCTGGCAACAGATCGAGCTCGTCGGCTGCGCGTGCCTGGAACTCGCGGCTATACTCGACAACCGGTGGGCAGACGGTGGCCATGCGAGGTTCAGAAGTGGCCGTTGCGCAGGCGGTCAGCGAGATCGTCGCGATCGCGAGGACGCCGAGCTGCCGCATCGAGCATCTGGCGTTGGACGTCATTGACCTTCTCCGAGGTTTCGAGGCGTTCGGCGAGCCGGCCAGCACGCTCTCCGGAGCGCCGGAGTGAGAGCAGGAACAGTAACACCGCGAGTGCGATGGCGCCGTAGCGCAGCGCCGCCCGCACCCATGGGGCGGAGGCAATCCCGTCAACGCTCGTGAGCGCCACGGCGATGCCCCCCGGCGCAGGGTGTCGAGATTAGGGTACGAGCGGCAGGATGGCGGATCGGGTCTCGGCTAAGGCGAACCCCTGGTCGGATCGGGGGGGCTTCGACATCTCCCACCGCCGCTCACCCCACCTTCACGCCCCAGAAGGACGTATGGTCGGCGGCGAAATATCCATCTGCCGCCCGAAAGGTGCCCTGCAGCTCGACAGTGTCGCCTTGGGCGAGTGACGCCATGGTCTGCAGCCAGAGCGCCGTCGCCTCGGAGGTGTGCGCCCCGGATATCTCGCCGAACGATCCTCGGATCTCGGTCGAGCCGTTCAGCACGAGTCGTCCGCGCATCCGCGCCGTGGTGCTGGAATTGACCTTGTAGAGCAGCGTGGCGCCGAAGAGGTAGGTGCCGGCAACCGGTGCGACGAAGCGATTGTTGCCGGCATCGAATGCGCCCTGATCGTTATAGTCGGTGTTGTTGATGCCGATCTTCGTCCAGGTGTCGACAGCGACATAATTGTCGTAGTTCGTATACGCCTTGAAGCGCGGCAGCCGAGGCTGATCGACGATCCCGCTCGTGTTGTCGACAATGAAACCGTCGAAGAAGGCGCTGCCGTCAGCGGACACAGCGAGCCGGAACAGGTCCGACCCGAAGAGGCCGACGAGCGCTTTGGTGACATAGCCAGTCTGGAAGACATAGCCGAGGTCGCCGCCGGCAGCTTCCTTGTTCATCGTATAGAAGAGATCTCCGGTCCCACCCTCGCCAGCGGTCTTCGCAGTCCAGAGCGCGGCATTGAGCTTGGCCGAGAACGGATTGGCCGCATCGGCGGTCGTTCCGATACCGAGCAGCGCCATGTTCTGCAACTCGCCGGGCGTCGTGCCGACCCAGACGGAGCCGTCGTAGACCAGCAGCAACCCTTCGTCCTCCACCCACGCCCGCCAGCCGGTTCGCGGCGGAAGGCGAAGCCAGGCACCGTCGGTCCAGAGCGCGACGTTCAGATCCCAGCCCGCCCACGCCGCGGTGGCGCCAGAGCCGACGATGTAGCGGTCGCCGTCGGTGGGGCTGCCGGGCGGCGCCGTCAGATCCCGATCGAGGACGGAGAGCTGGACGAGTCCGTCGAGCAGCCGCAGCGCCTCGTTGTGGGTGACATGCTTCTGTGCCTGCGCCGCCAGGATGTAGGGCAGAAGCAGATGGGTGGTGGCATCGGACATGGGCGTTCTCAGAATGTCAGTGTGACGGTCTTGGGCATGCCCCGCCCGATCAGGGCGGAGAGCTGGAAGATGCGGACGGTCAGCGTGTCGCCAGACCCGAGCGGCGCGCCCCAGTCTGCGGACTGCTGGGCGGCGGTGTAGACCACGCTGGTGCTGGCGGCGGCCAAGGTTCGCTTGACGGCCGGGCCGTCGAGGATCTCGACCTCATAGGCTTCGACCTCCTCGGCGAGCGGCACCTCGCCGGCGCCCCAGTTGTCGGCCGAGAGGGATCGCGAACGGCGCGTCCAGTGGATCGTGAGATCGCCCGGCGTCTGGGGCTTTCGCCATGGCTGTTCGACATGAGCGACCGAGAACGGCCGGAGCCCCACGCCCTCGGGCGTGAAGCTCGTGGCAACATAGGTCTCATCGCTGACCGGTCGGCTTGCCGGGCCGATGCGCCAGTTCCACGGGATGCCGAGATCGGCCTCGGCGATCGGCAGCGAGGCAAGGCTGTCGTCGAGCAGCACCACCCGCGCGCTGGCCGGAGCTGGGTTGCCCATGGCGCCTTCCGTGCCGCGCTGGCCGCGCAAAAGCCGGGTCAGGCGGTAGCGGCCCGGCGCGATCAGCTCGGCCGCACCCGCCTGCACGATTTCCCAGATGCCTGGTGCGCTCTCGACGGCGAGTGCATTGGCGCCGCCGAACAGCGCCAGATCGGTGACGCTCTCCAGCGTGCCCGAAAGCAGGTCTACCACCAGCACGTTGCCGAGATCGAAGCGTGAGGTCGGTCCCGGCCAGAAATCCGAAACCAGGACGCCGATCCGTGCCCGACCGCCGAAGGTGGTCAGCAGCTCGAAGCCATCGGACGAGCCGCTGCGGAACACCGCCATCTCGCCGGGCCATGGAACGGCATGGGCTGCGACGAAGGGACGATGCGCAGGCTGATCCTCACTCAGTTGCGGCAGGTCCATCAATATCGCGTCGGGCGCTCCGAACACGACCGGGCGCGTCAGCGAGGCGGCACGCGGATCGCCCGGCGGCAGATCGTAGGTCGCGCGGTCCTGGCGGATCGCCTCCACTCTGCGCGCCTCGGCATCTGCGACGGAGACGAGACGGAACTCGACCTCCCGCCCGTCATGTGCGAGCCGGATCACGTCGGCGGGATCGAGAGCCAGCCGCGAGGGTGGAAGGCGGAAGGCTGCGCTTTCGCGCCCGGTCCAGGCCTCGAGTAGCGCACGACGGCAGCGGCGTTCCGCCTCTTCGGGCGGCACCGCCATCGGAAAGCTCTCCGATGTGATCCGCGTCGTGTCTACCGTGATGCGCCGCGCCTCAACGAGCGCGGCGTCGTAATCCTCGTCGGCGCGGGCGATCTGCCACTTCAGCGCCTGCGGCAGCTCGGTTTCCTGGCTGCGGGTCAGCTCCAGCACGTCACCCTCGCGGGTAGCTACGAGGTGATCGGGGTCGATGGAAGAGACCGACGCCCGGCCACGCATCACGAAACGAATGATCCCTTCGGTCTCCACGGCGTCGAAACCAAAATGCCGCGACAGCGTGGTGATGGAGGCGCGTGGGCTTTCCAGTGCGCCGATGACATATCCCTCGACCGCGCCCCAGAGCCCGGAGACATCAATCCGATCCTCGGGCATGCCTGCCCGCAGGCAGAGGTGCCGCACGAGGGCGGCCAGCGAGACCGCGCCAAGGCGTCCGGTCAGCCAGTGGCCGAGCCGCCAGTTCGGACCGTCGGTCCAGACGCCGGTCAGTTCCGGGAAGAACGGATAGGGCCGTGCATCCCAGGTCCAGGCGGCGCATTCCGGGACATGAACCATCCGGTCGCCATAGACTGAGGACACCGGATTGTTCGCAGCCTCGCCCCACCAGAGATAGCTCGCCTCGAGATAGGCGCGCTGGATCGCATCGTCGCGCCAGCCCCGTGAGAAATGTGGCGTGAAGCTCTCGGAGGACTTCGGATCGAAGAAGACGTTGGGCTGGTTGGTGCCACGATCGATGGCGGGGCAGCCGAGTTCGGTGAACCGGATCGGCTTCGACTGCGGGACCCATGCCGTCGGCGTCGCGCTCTCCACCCCGCCCGGGCGGTTGTAATGCTGGTTCGACCACCAGGCGCGCAGATCCTTGTAGCGGAAGACCCACGGCTTTCCCGCTGCACCATCGGTGATCGGCGTTCGCACCTGAGCCGACCGATCGGCGGCGCTGGCGTAGAACCAGTCGAAGCCTTCGCCACCCGCGATGTTCGCCTGCAGATACGCCCGATCGTAGATCGCGGGCCAGCCATCGGCGGCGTCGAGATGGTCGAACCCGTCCCGCCAGTCCGACAGCGGCATGTAGTTGTCGATCCCGACGAAATCGATCTCCGGATCGGCCCAGAGCGGATCGAGGTGGAAGAACACGTCGCCGCTGCCATCGCTCGGCTGGTGCCCGAAATATTCCGACCAGTCGGCAGCGTAGCCGATCTTCGTGCCAGTGCCCAGAATGGACCGGACATCAGCTGCCAGATCCCGATAGGCCTGCACGGCCGGATAGGTGGATACGCCCGAGCGGATGGTGGTGAGCCCCGGCATTTCCGAGCCGATCAGGAAGGCGTCCACACCGCCTGCGGCGGCGCAGAGATGGGCATAGTGCAGCACCATCCGCCGCAGGCCCCAATCGCCCGATGGGCCGGTCCAGACGACCGATTGGCCCGAGACGCTGAAATTCGCTGGCGTCGCCGTACCGAAAAGCGCCGAAACCTGTGCCGCGCCGGCGGCGGTCTTGTCGACCGATCCCACATAACCCGCTGCGGGGGAACAGGTGATCCGCCCCCGCCAGGGGAATGCGGGCTGGCCGGTCTCGGCAGCATTGTCGGAATACGGGTTCGGCAGCGCGTTGCCGGGCGGCACGTCCATGAGAATGAACGGATAGAAGGTGACGCGCAGCCCGCGCGCCTTCATCTCCCGGATGGCCTGCACGACGGCGAAGTCGGACGGCGTGCCGCCATAGACCGGGCGATCCTGATCGTCGCGGCTGACGAGGAAGGCATTGGCGCGGCTGACGCCGTTGACCGACCAAGACAGAGGCGTGGTCGACTTGGCGGACACCTCGACGCCGGGCCGCACCTTGCAGGATCCCGCGCGCAGATCGTCGCCGAACCAGGCGACGACGAGGCTCACGCTCTCGACCGCCGGGACCATGGCCTGCAGCCGGTCGAGCGCCACCACGATGTCGGTGGCATCCGGCAGCGCGTTCAGGTTTTCGGGTTGTGTCGCACCGCCTGCGGATTTGCGGATGGCCTGCGTGGCATAGGTGAACTCACCCGAGGCCGGGATCATGGTGACGGCGCGGGTCAGTCCTTCGGCCGTGTCGGGATCGGCGAGCGGCCGGAACACCTCGAAGGAAAGCTGCGGCAGGCGGTTGCCGTAGCTGGAGAGCGGCAGTTCCTCGAAGACGACATAGGCCGTGCCGCGATAGGCGGGCGTGCTCAAAGCTCCCATCTTCGTGGCCATGAAGGGATCGGCGGTCTGCATCTCGTCGCCCGGATACCAGCGCCAGGTGACGCCCGAGAGGTCCATCGGTTTGCCGTCGGTCCAGATGCGGCCGATACCGGTGATCGGCCCCTCACAGAGTGCGACCGCGAAGCTCGCATAGTAGAGATATTCCGTGGTCCTGACCTTGCCGCCTCCGCCACCCTTGCCGCCGCCCTGCGTGGTGGTCTTGGTTTCCTCGCGGAAATCGGTCGCCCAGATGATGTTGCCGCCCATGCGCATGCGCCCATAGAGCCGCGGGATGACGGCGCCCTCCGTCGAGGAGGTGATGCGCAGCGTGTCGAGACGCGCGCCCTCGATACGCTGGGTGGGCGCGAGCGACGAAATGATCCAGCTGTCGACGACCGAACCGATGCTGGAGCCGATGAAGCCGCCGATGGTCGCGGCGCTGACACCGAGGATCGCACCGCCGATGGAACCGCCGATGGCGGCGCCGGCGACGCCGAGCACGAGAGTGGCCACTGTCAGGACTTCCTTTTGCGCCGCGCCTGCTTGCGTACGGAGGCGGACGGACGGGGAAACAGGAAAGCGAAGGCGATGCGCCGCCGCCAGACGGAGGAGAGCGGCTCCTCGATGACGCCGAGCCGCTCATAGGCGTGGATGAAGCTGCCGGGGTCGGAGATGATCCCGACATGCTTGGCGAAGGCGCGGGGCTTCATGCGGAAGAGGACCAGCGCGCCGGCTTCGGCCGCCGCGGGGTCCACTTCGATCATCATGCGCCGTACGCCTTCGGCCAGCACCTCGCGCGGGCCGATCTCGCCCCAGTCCCGACTGTAGGGCGGGATCGGGGACGGCTCGGGGCCGACCACCTCGCGCCAGACGCCACGGGCGAGGCCGAGGCAGTCGCAGCCCACGCCGCGCAGGCTGGCCTGGTCGTGATAGGGCGTGCCGAGCCAGGACCGCGCCGCCGCGATCACCCGCTCCGGATCGGCGGCTCTCACAGCACGCTCCCGTCGTGCCCGCCGTCCTTCGTCGCGTAACGGAGAACGGCATCCTGGCCGGGGATATGCGGGAAGCCCCGGAAACTGGCGACATTGGCGAACTTCGTGCCACAGGTCTCAATGCGCTTGTCGCAGCCCGCGCGGACGATAAGACCATCTCCCCCGGCGATGGGCCTCACTGGCGCTTCGAGCAGCGTCAGCACGGCGATGCCGTCGGTCAGGTCATGCGCGACGATCTCTGCACGCCGCCCGGCATTGGCGCCGCTGGTCCATTCGACCGTACCGAAGGTGAACCAGCCGGCGGCAAAGCCACCGAGGCCGGACGCCGTGAACGTCCGGTCACGCAGGAGGTCGATGACGGCGCCCGTTCCCCTGAAGGCCGATGCGTCCAGATCGACGCCGCAACGTCCGTCACCGAGCGCCGCGTCGCAAGTGGCCTGAAACGTCCGTCCGACCGTTTGTCCGAGGACATGTGCGAGCGAACGAACTTCTGCCACGAAGGCAAGCCGTCCCCGCCGGATCTGGCCGATCGCCCCGCGGCGCATCAGCACACGCTGCGCCGGATCGCTCCAGTTCACCCGCCAGACCTCGACCTCGGCATTGTCCCAGCGACCGTCGAGGATGTCGGTCTCGGTGATCCGGTCGGAGGTCAGCACGCCCTCGGCGTCCTGCGCATCGACGGAGAGATCGGATCCCGAGCGGACCTCCGATGCCGTCAGCCCGCTCTCCGGCTCGAAATCGGTGTTGTCGAAGCTGAGCGTCCGGTCGTGGTCGGTGAAGCCAAAGGTTGCGCCATCCGCGCGCACGATCCGCCACACCCAAGCGAGCGTCGTCGTGCCTTCGTCGAGATGGGCCTGAAACGCGGGCGAGAGAGACTTCACTTCCGCCCCCAGCCGCGCAGGAGCGCCACGGATGCCAGAAGCGAAGACACCACGCCACCAGTCGCACCGGTCAGGGCATAGAGATTGAAGGGCCGGATATCGAGGGTGCCGGTGGCGAGGTCGAAATCCGCCAGCCCGGCCATGGCGAGGCCGGAAGCGGCAAGGCAGGCCAGATAGACGAGGCCGCGTGCGAGATTCCAGTTCATGGACGTCCTCCGATGAGAGTGGTGAGGAATGCAGTGAGACGAGACAGCAGCGTGGGCGCAGCGGGCACGGCCGGGACCGGCATGGGGTCAGCGGCCGTCGGAACCGGCGTCGCCTCCGGGCGCAGCAGCGCCAGCGCCTCGGCCTCGGTCAGCCGCCGCACGGTTCGCGAGAAATCGACTCGGCCATTGCGGTCGACCGCCCAGACCGGGATGGTCCCGGTGGGGTAACGGCCATGGCGGAAGAGGTCGCGCTCGGCCTCGCGCCGGGGGCGGATCGCGACGGGTTTGAGCCAGCCCATGAAGGCGTCGCTTGCCGCCGCGCGGTTGCCCGCGTTCAGGTGTCTCGTCAGCGCAGCTCTCGCGATGCCGCCGGTGTTGTAGTGGAAACTGACCAGCGCATCGAATTCGTGCGGCTCGAGCGGCACGATCACGGCCCGTCGCACCGCCGCCTCGTAGGCAGCCAGATCGGCCCGGAATACCTTGAACGCCTCGCGGACGCCGGCCTCGAGATCGGCGGGCATGCCACGGGGCATCCTGGACGGATCGGGCGGTCCGGCTGCGGCCGTGTGGCCGATGCCGAAGGTCCAGACCTGTTTCACATCGAGATAGGGTCCGGGCACGAGTCCTTCGTGCCGGACGAGGGCCAGAAGGCCCCGGTCGGTCATGCGCATGGGATCACCCCAGAAGCGAGAGGGTCAGAATGAGAACTGCGACGGCGAGGCCGATGCGCAGGCGGTGGGCGAAAGCCTGACGCGGGGCGGTGGGGTCGCAGCGAATGAAGCGCGCGAGGCGGAGAAGCTCATGCATCGCCGTCGCCTTTCTTCGCCCCACGTAGCCGGGCGAGGACGAGTTCGATGAAGGCGGGGCCGAAGACGCCAACGAGATAGGCCGCCGAACCTGCTGCGCCCCCGGCCGGGATCGCCTCGGGCGGCAGGCCCAGCCAGCTGGTGACGAGCGCCATGGAAAGGCTGCCCATTCCAGCCGCGATCAACCCGCCTAGCAGGATGTGCCGCAGCGCATCGCGCAGGCGCATCCTCGTGGTCAGTGCGTTGGTCGCCCCGCCGAGCGCACCCCAGGCGGCCAGGATCACCGCCGTCGATGTTGCGAGTTCCTTCAGCACCGCGGCGAGAAACCGGGTCTCGTCGTTCATCTGCGGATCTCCAGGAGCGGAATAGAGGTGATCGAGCCGAGGCGTTCGAGGTCGAGGGTGACGTCGAGCGCATCGGTGTCGAAGCGGACGGGCACGTCGAACGCGAAGCCCGCCGTGACGGCGACGCCTGCACCGGGTGCGGAGCCGAAGGTGACGAGGCCGGTCGTGGTATCGACCGACCAGCCCGACATCTGTTCGATGCCCGCCAGCGCGACACGCACGCTGCCCGTGACCGGCTTGGCGATGCTGCGTGTCCAGGACTGCGCGCCGGAGGTGTAGCACTTAACCAGCTGGAACTGCGTCCTCGACCCGTCGCCGGTGCCGATCTGCTGGTCGGTTGCGCTCGGCACCTGCGATGGCAGGCAGGACTTGAAGTCGGCCCAGTCCTTGAAGCGGAAGCCGTGAAGGCGGCCGTTTCGCGCCTCGAAGAAGGCGACCACTGCCGCGAGATCGTCGGCACGACGGATGCCATAGGCCACGTCATAGCGGCGGCGCGAGTTCGCCCAGCTGGCGTTGCGTTCCTCATCGCCCGAGGCCAGCTCCACGATCTGGGTGCGCCGTTCCGGTCCGCCGCGCGCACCACGGCTGATGTCGTCCGGGAACCGGACCTCGTGGAAAGCCATTACATCCCCCTCCGCCCCAGCGAAACGGCCCGGGCGATGTCCGCCGCGATCTGCGTGCGGGACTGCCGGAAGCTCTCGGCATCGCGGGCATTGATCGTGACGTTGACGGTCTGCGCGGCGGTGGCGCCGTAACCTGCTGCCTCTCGCCGCGAGAGTACCCGCTCGCCACGTTGCAGGATCGCAGGCACTTCGTCGGGCCTGAGCCCCGCCCAGCCCCCGGAATGCATGCGCGGGGCATTGACGAAGGCGTGCGCGGGCACGATGCGGCCCGGTCCCGCAGAACCGACCATGCCGCCGGCGTGCAGGATGTTGGCGAAGATCCCGCCGCCGAGATTGCCCAAAACACCGGAAAGCACGCCTGCCAGCGGGCCGAGGATGAAACGCCGGGCTGCTAGCTTTGCCAGATCGGCGATCAGCGAGGTGACCAGGTCGCCGAACTTCAGCTTGCCGGTCTTCACGAACTCGCCGATCGCGTTCTCGGCGCTGCGGAACGCTCCGACCAGGGCGTTGCCGATGTCGCCGCCGATCTCTCGCGCCTTCGTGGCATAGTCGGCCAGGGTCTGGCTCACTGCCGCCCATCCGGTCGCGGCAGCCTCGGCCCCAGCCTTCGTCTGCTCGCCGGCACTGCGCCCGGCGGCTCCGGCACGACCGGCAGCGGTCGTGGCATCGTTCAGAGCCGCCGTCACCCGGTCCGCCGATGTGGCGGCCTCGTCCAGCGGGTTCTCGGCGTCCCCGCCGCTCAGTGCATCGCGCAGCGCCTGCATAGCCGCGCCCACACCATCGAAGGCTCCGGCCCTGGTCTCGGCCGCGCGCCGGCGGTAGCGGTCGGCCATCGCGCCGGCATTGCTGGCGGCGTGATCGAGCATCGAGGCATAAGACTGCGCCCCGAACCAGTCGATCCGCGCGTCGGCACCGATCGTCTCGGCGACCGCATTGAATGTCGGTCCGATGGTGCCAAGGAAATCTGCCCATTTGTTCGACAGGAAGGCCATCAGCCGCAGCCAGATCGCCTCGATATCGGCGCGCAGGGCGCGGAAGTCGTCCACGAAAGAGCCGAGCGTGGCCTTGATCCCGTCCCAGACGGCAAGCGCCACATTGCCCATCAGCTCGAGCGCCGAACCGAAGCCGCCCGCGCCCTTCACGAGCTGGCCGAACCAGTAGATCAGCTCGCCCGCTCCGACGATCAGCGCGCCGATCCCGGTCCGGATGATAGCGCCACGCAGCAGCATGAGCGCGCCCGACAGGCTGAAAGTCGCGACACGGGCGGCGACGAACGCCGCGACCCAACGCCCGGCCATGAAGCCGGCGAAGGCGATACCGATGGCGGCAAGCCTCTCGAGGTTGTCGGCCAGCAGGATCAGCCCCTCGGCCACCGTCGAGGAAGCGCCGGCCATCTGGTCCCAGGTCCCGACCAGCTGCAGCGCGCCATTGCCGACCAGCGTGAAGGCATCGCCGATGGTGGCCGGCATGCTGTCGGCTTCCTCGCGCAGCAGTTCGAGATTGCCGACCAGCGCCGTGCGGATGACATCGCCGGTGATGGCACCCTGCTGACCGAGGGCGCGCAGGCCCGAGACGGTGGTGCCGAGCTCGGACGCCAGCAGCTCCGCAAGCCGTCCGCCGCTCTGGATCACGGTATTGAGGTTGTCTCCGCTGAGCGTGCCGAGGGCCATGGCCTTCGACAGCGCGTTCTGCACCGAAGCGGCGCGCTCGGCCCGCGCGCCCGAGACGACCATGGCGTTGTTCAGCGCCTCGGTGAAATCCAGCGATTCCGCCGTCGTCAGCCCCAGTTCGCGGAGGGCCGTGGCATTGGCGAGCCAGGACTCCGTGGTCTGCCCGAGGCTCGAATAGGTCCGGCGCGCCATCGAGGCGAGCCGATCCATGACGGCCGCGCCCGCTTCCTGCGAGCCGGTAGCGAGATCGACCCGCGAGCGCAGGTCGGTCCACTGGTCGGCATAGGCGACGAGCTGGCGGGTGCTGATCGCCGCGCCGAGGACGCCCATGACCCGGCGCACCACCGCGCCGGTGATGTCGGCCTGCCGCTCGATCCGCCTGAAACTGTTCTCGCCCGCGTCGCCGATCCCCTGGAACTCGGCCTTCACCTGCCGGCCGCCTTCGGCGACGAGGCGGACGGAGACTCGTTTCTGGGCCATGGGTCATCGTTCCCGAAAGGGCTGCAGTGTTCGCCTTGCGCTGAGGCATAGAACGAGGGAGACTCGGCCCATGTCCGAGACCGCCGTCCTGTTCCCGAAGTTCCAGATCACGATCCCCGCAACGGTCCGGGCGGACCGGGGGTGTAAGGCCGGTCAGGTCTTCGCTCTCATCCCGAAGGGGACCGGCATTCTGCTGGTGCCGGTGCCGTAGCGAGACGAGCTTGCGGGCATTGCCAAGGCCGCGTCGGCGGGCGGTTACCGGGACCGGGCGGATCGGATCTGATCTTCCGGTCCTGGCCGATCACGGGCCGCCATCTGCTCGTTGAGCTTGCGCACCATCACCGCCTCGATCTCGGGCAGGCATTCGGCGGCGATCAGCGGATCGACCCCGAGCGCGCTTACCATGGCCAGCGCCGCCGTCATGTCCCAGCCGATGACGGCACCACCGCCCATGCCGGTAGCGATGCGGAGCTGCCCGGTCAGGCGCTGCGTCAGATCCCAGACCTGCCAACCCTCGGGCGTCAGGGGTCGGTTTAGCCGCGCCGGGCAGTCCGGGCACGGGCCTTGGCAGGCCGCGCAGTAGCTTTCGCCCCCACCGAAGTGCCATTCGGCAAGGGCGCGAAGGCGTTTTTTTCCGCATCCAGCATCAGGTGCGGTGCGAGGCAGCGGGTCTGGAAGGCCTCGAACACCGGCCAGATGTCCAGAAGCGCGTCGATCCCTTCCGGTGTGACGGGAACGGGATTGCCATCGGCATCACCGACACCTTGCCAGCCGGTGACCACGCGGCGGGCAACCGCCTTGGCCATGACAAGCGCCTGTTCTTCCTTGCTCGCCCCTTCGGGCAGCGCCTCGACAACCGGGTCGTTGCGTGCGGCGACCATGATCGCGGTGGTGACGGGCAGGACATGCAGGCGCAGGCCAGCTCCGAGATCGAGCCATTTCGGCGCGCTGGAAAGGTCGAGACGGATCATGGTCAGTAGCTTTCGATGTCGTTGACGAGAACGGCGGTACACATCCGCCCCAACACTGCGTCGCGCGCGGCCTGCCAGTCGAAGCTGGCTTGCACGCCCTGCGGGCCGGAAATCTCGATCCGCGGGCGCGGCAGATAGACGGCGTGGACGGTGAAGGTGAAGCTCTGGCCCGAGGTCAGGCCGTAGGCGAATTCCAGTTCGCAGGGCGTGCCGCTGATCGCCTGACTGACGAGCGTGCTGTCTGCGAAGCGCACCTCGGTGCGTCCGGTGAGCGCGGCGATCGAGGGATCTGCGCCGTCGATCATGCCGTCGGCGCGGATGGTCTCGATCCGGTCGAGATTGTTGGTATAGGTGATCTCGGTCGAGATCACGTTGCCGAGTGCTGTGCCATTGCGTTTGATCGAGCCGTTGAAATGCCCGAAACGGATCAGGTCGAGCTCCGTCGGTGTTCCCGCGCCACTGGTCGTGGCCACCGTCTCGCCCTGCGCCACCAGCCGCGCGGTGGCGGTGAGCAGGCCCGAACGCTGCATCTGCCAGCTGAGCTGGTCCAGCACCACGCCGGAATACATGGCGTAGCGCGGCACCTCGGGCATGGCGGTTTCGATCGCCATGCTGGGCAGCGTCCAGCTGCCGGACTGGAACGTATGGGTATATGGACCGGGCGAGCTTCCGGTGGTGGTCGGCGCGCCGAAGGCCGCCTTCAGCCAGAAGCCGAACGCCTCGGCGTCGATCGGCACCACCACATCGCCATCGGCGGTTACCGCGTCCTTGATGGGCGCGAGAGGATCGCGGCCGTAGCCCAGAAGCTCCGAGTTCAGGAGCGGCTGTTCCGCCCCGAGCGTGGCGCTGGCAAAGGGCATCCTCGTATAGCCGCTGCCGGGCGGCGTGCCATAGGTCGTCTCGAACGCGAGCGCCATCCGCGCCCGCGCCCCTTGGGCGCGTGCCATGTCGGTCTCCTTGTCGAAGGGGTTCAGCCGAGCGGGTCGGCCGTGGAATAATGCAGCACCACCGGAATGACGGCCGCCTTCAGGCTGGCCGCGCCGTCCACCGGCAGATCGACGGGCTGCGGGGCCTCTGCCTCGACCCAGTCGCAGAGACCGCCGAGCGTGCGGTCCGCGGCGAGCGCCGCGCCGATGCTGGCGCAGAGCGTGTCGAAACCCGTGTCCCGGCTCGCGCCCTGCACCACGGCTTCGATCTCTGCACGGTGCTGGTAGTGATAGCGCAGGGGTGACAGCGTCACCTCGGGCTCGCCAGGTTCGCCGTCGCGCAGGATCAGCAGCCCGGCTGCCGGCACACGTTCGGGCAGCACCTCGCCGCGGAGGGCGGTGGCGGGCAACGCCGAAAGCCGCGCGTGCAGCGCGGCGAGGACGGTTTCGCGGGTGGTGGGCATGGCGATCCCGGTTTCCGGGACCGGCCCGGCTTTAGCGATCCCTGTCGGGTTTCGGATCCGTGAGAGCGGCCAGCCGTCGCGGCAGGTCCGAGCGAGCATGCAGGAAATCGACGATGATCACCTGCTCGGCGTCCTCGACGAAGATGACGAAATGCTGGCCGCAGCGCGCGAAGCGCAGATCCTCGGGCAGATCCGGATCGATGATCCGACGGCAGTCCTGCGACATGGCCGTACCGGCCGCGATCTCCGTGCAGCGGACGATCAGGTCATCCTCATAGGCCGCCGCCTGTCGAGGGCCGAAGGTCTCAAGGGTCCAGTTCGCGATGTCGACAAGTGAGGTTTCAGCCTGTCGCGTCAGGCGCCAAGGCTTCGGCATCAGGACGATTGGCGCGCCGAAGCAAAGGCACGTCGGATAGCCTCCTCGCCGCTCCCCTCGGCCAGATCGCCGCGCCGGGCCTGTTCCAGCCCGGTCGTCAGCCGGTCGCGCAACGCGCCAAGCTCGGCTTCCTCGCGTTCGAGCAGCCGCAGGCCGGCCCGCATGGCTTCCGAGGCATTCTGATAGCGCCCGGAGGCGACCAGGCGGTCGACCAGAGCGGATTGGGTTTCGGTCAGAACGACGTTTCGGGTGGCCATCCACGGTCTCCATCAAGGATGTTGGCAATATATGCCAATAGTCCCTGAATGTCGACCTCCTGCTGTCAGGAGCCGGGCTCCACCCAGTTTGCCACGATCAGCCCCGGCACCGCATCACGCACCCGCTCCGCATCCCGCTCGAGGTCCAGCCGCTTCGGCAGTCTCACCTGCGGGACCAGCAGGAAGATCGGAACGGTGGTCAGCCCCCGGCCGGTCTTCGACCGTGATGCCACGGCACGGCCCTTCTTGTTCAGTCGCCCCTCGGCGACCAGCAGGCTCGGACCCATCCGGCGATAGACGAAGCGCAGGCGCAGGCCGGTGCGACGTTCCCATTCACCGGGAGTGATCCGCCCGCCGCGCAGGGACTTGCCCGCCGCAGGCGTCGGGATCGCCAGCCAGAACCCGTTCTTCGAGCGGATCAGCGGGCCGGTGTCGTGCGCGCCGACGATCACCGGCGCCTTCGACCAGACCAGTGCCGCCGCATTGAGGCTGGTCCTGCCTTTCGGGAACTGCTCCGACCGGATGGTGCGGGCAAGCCGTGCTCCGAGACCCGCGC
The DNA here is from genome assembly GCF_004363725.1 of Aquamicrobium defluvii. Taxonomy (GTDB): domain Bacteria; phylum Pseudomonadota; class Alphaproteobacteria; order Rhizobiales; family Rhizobiaceae; genus Mesorhizobium; species Mesorhizobium defluvii. The sequence goes on from NZ_SNZF01000031.1 coordinate 16,907, forward strand.
CGGTGATCTGCGCGCGCCAGGCGGTCTTGAGGCCGGTCCCGGCGTCGCGCATCGCCGTGGTGACGGCCTTCTCCCCGGCCTTCACCTCTGCTTCCATCAGGCGGACGATATCGCCGACGATGTTGACGCCGAACCTCATGCGGGCCTCAGGTCCACTGTCCAGACGAGCCGCTCGCGGTCGCGGACGGGTTCACCCTGAATGAGGAAGGTATCGCCACCAATCTCGATGCGATCGCCAGGCCGGGGCTCGGCTACTTCCGTCACGCGCAGGTCGACCCGCGTCGTTTCCGACCAGAGCCGCGCATCACCGAAGTCGGTAATCGTATCGGCCCGTCGGGCGACGATGCGCACCGGAACGGGCACGCCGCCGTCAACGATGTAGACAGCATCCCGACCGATGTTCGGATCGGCGAAGAGCGCACTGAGCGCGGCGACGAAAGCACTCATCAGAAGCTCGCGTTCAGGCGCACCCTGCCGATGGTGTCGCTCGCGCCGCTCGCCACGGCCTCGACGGCCACACCGATGAGCGTGTTATCGGTCGAAACGGTCGTGGTGCGCTTGTTGGTATCGTCCCAATAGACCTTTGCGCCGACGGTCCAGGCCTGGCTGCCGACCTTCGTCAGGTCGAAGACGCCGACGAGCACGGTCTCGACGGGCTCGCCACTGGCGGCAGTTCCTGCGGCCACGCCGAAGATCGAGCCGACGAGCAGGCCCTCGCCGGAGACGACGGCATAGGGGGCGGTCAGGGTGATGGTGTTGCCGGGCTGGACGTAATTTTTCATGGAGAGGGTCCTCGTGGAAAGACGAAGGGCGGCCCGTCAGGACCGCCCGGATGTCAGGGGTCGGGATGGGATGCGCGTTACGCGCCCGGGTTCTTGTAGAGGCCACGCCAGTCGATGGCCTTGGCGCCGAAGTCGAGGCGGCACTTGATCTCGACACCGTCGACATCGAAGCCGTTGCGCGTCTCGATGTAGGCGCCCTGCTGACCCTCGAGATAGGCGTATTCGATGGTGTCGATCTGGTTCGGGCTCGCCGCCAGATACCAGGCGGTTTCGCTGGCGGCATCGAGCCGGGGCTCGCTGATCGGTGCCAGCGTGCGGATCGACTGCGGCACGACGTTCCCGCTCTGGGCGGGCACGAGGTTCTGGGCGACCAGTTGCTCGGCCTTCAGTTCCAGCGCTGCGGGCACGATCAGGAAGGCGGGGCGGATGTTCAGCACCGTCTTCTTGTCGAGGCCAGTCTGCTTGGCCATCGCCGCGCGAGCTGCACCGACGCTGCCGACATCGAGCGCAGCACCAGTGCCCGCGAGGTTCTTGTGGTTGGCGTGGAACAGCGCCGTGCCATCGGCCATCGCCGGGTTCGCGGTGATGATCCCCCAGACGACATCGCTTTCCAGCTGGGCGATGGAGTTGCCGTACATCGCCGGGATGCGCGTGAAAGCGTCGAGATCGTCGTTGATCAGCGTCTGGCGGGTGATCGCGACCACCCGGCCATAGGTCTTGACCTTGTAGCTCTCCTTGCTCTCGCCCAGCGTCCCGCGCTTGAACTCGCCGCTCTCGCCGACTTCCAGCAGTTGCGGCGCTTCACCGAGCTGCACTCGGTGCATCGCCTTGAAGTCGGTCGCCAGCACCTGACGGCAGAACAGCGTGAAGGTGCGGGGATAGGCCTCGTAGGCCTGGCGCAGGGTCTTGTTGGTGACGGCCGACAGGATCTCGGGGAAGTCCGAGGTCGAATGCAGCGCCCGCGTCGCGACCTCGTCGCGCGAGAGGCCCCGGGTGTTGACCCCGGCATTGCCGAGGCTTTCGCGGGCGAGCTCCAGCAGGGTCATGCCGCGGTACTGGCGCGCGGCGTCCTCCAGCTGGAACAGCGTCGGGCTGTAGCGGTGCAGCAGCGCGTTCGCCACCGCGTCGCGGCGGGTGATGCGCTCGTCCCGGCCGCCGAGCGGGACGGAGACATGGGGGAAAGTGCGGGTCTCGTCGGACTTCGCGGCGACCTGATCGAGGATCAGGCGGCGGGACTCGTCGACGCTGACGCCGCGCTTGACCAGATCCTCGGCGAAACCGCGCTCGAGGTTCAGCCGCCCGGCCAGATCGTAGATGGTAGAGACGCGGTCGCGCTCCGCCTCGCGGGCGCGGGTCGCGACAGCCTCGGTGTCGGGCGCTTCCGGTTTCGCTGATGCGGACCCTTGGGTCTGGGATTTGGGCTGGTTGCGCGTGTCGGCGGCGTGCGCCTGCGTCTCGGCCGCGCCGGTCCTTTCGTCGGTCATGGTGGTCTCCTCGGTCGCTGCCGTCTCGTTGGTCTGGTCGGCCGGAGCGGCCGGGGTCTTGTCGGTCATCGGGGATGCTCCTTGCTCTGTGAGGGCGTCCCGGCGATGGAGGACGCAATCGTGTTGTTCGCCCTTGGCGCGGAAGCCCGCGGCGGGATCGGCGCCGACCGGCACGGCCGAGATCTCGAACGGGGTCCAGTCGACCGCCCGCCAAAGCTCGCGCTGGCCATCGGGCTTGGAGATGTCGAAGCGGTGGACCTGGTAGCCGATCGAGACGGCCCGGATGTGCCCGGCCTGGATGTCGCGCCAGATCGGCTCGACATCGGCGCGCTCGCTGATCCGGACCAGCGCAATGCCGCGGCCATTCTCGATCCGGGCGGAACCCGGCACGACCGAGCCGATCACCGCGTCGAGCGTGTCGAGCTCGTGCACCTTCAGGAACGGCGCGCCCGCGTTCAGCCGTTCTAGCCGCACATGGGCAGGGTCGAGGCTCAGCTCCTCGTCATAGGGATCGCCGAAGAACCTCGCCCGCCGGACGCGCGCGCCCGCCGACCAGATCACCTCGACCGTGCGTGCGTCGTTGTCGACAGTGTTCGGCGCAAGCTCCGCCGACCGGCGAAGCGCCGGCAGTTCGATCATCGTGTCCATGAAGTCAGTCCTGTTGGGCGGAGTCCGGCTGCCCCGGGTCGGGTTCCGGATTGGTTGCCGGGTCGCTCGCCTGCGCGCTGCCGGTCTTGGTGACGCGGCGGGGATCGCTATCGAGCACCAGCCCGAGCGCGTCGAGCTTGGCGTTGGTCGCGGCGATCTCGGCCAGCACGGCGTCGGGATTGCGGCCCTGCTGTGCGATCACCTCGGCCAGAGTCATGGTGCCCGAGCGGATCGCCAGCAGGTTCGCCATCGCATCCTTCTGCGGATCGACTGCCTCGAATTTCGGCGGCGACCATTCGACCGCGACGTCCGGCGTCGGAATCTGTCCCGCGGCCCATGCGGCTTCGGTGAACCAGCGCCAGACGGGGGCGCAGAGCATCGGGATGAAGAGCTGCCACTGCACCGCGTCGATCATCCTGCGGAACTCGACCAGCCCCGCCCGGATCGAGGAATAGTTCACCTGGGACAGATCCCCGGTCAGCAGCTCGTAGGGTACCCGGAACCCGGCCGAGATCGTGTGCAGGCTCGCGCGCTTGTATTCGCCATAGCCGCCGGTCGCCGCGGGCTGGTTGAAGCGAATGTCCTTGCCGCCACGGGCATAGGCGATCAGCCCCGGCTCGAACTGCTCGACCCGGTTGCCATCGGCATCGACCACGGTGGGCGCGATGCCCTGCTGCGCCTCGTCATCCCCGAAGACGATGGCGGTGACGCAGGCCTCGGTCTTCTTGCGCACGATCTCGGCCACCTCGTAATCGTCGAGATCACGCAGCGCCCGGATGACCGGCGCGCCCCATGGAACGCCGCGCGCCTGCGTGCGCTGCTTCTCGTAGACATGGGCGATATCGGTCGCCGGGACCGGGCGCGATCCGAGCCCACCGTTCAGCGCACCCCACGCGTTGCCCGGGTGCTCGGCATGGAGCCAGTAGGCCCGTCGCTTGCCGACCGGGTCGAACTCGATCCCCTGCACCAGCCGCCCGGCGCCGAGGGCGCCGGATTTCGTGGCATCGAGGAAATCCGCCTCGAGCACCTGAAGCTGCAAGGGCACCGGCAGGCCGTCCGAGGATCGCCGCAGGCGACGACGCACCAGCACCTCGCCCGCTTCGATCATCTCCCGGCAGATCAGCGTCTGCAGTCCGTAGAAATCGAGCTGGCCATCCGCATCGCAGGCCTCGGCCCATCGCTCGAAGAGATCGTCGACGCGGCGGTCCAGCGCCTCGTCGCCACTGGCGGCGCGCGGCATGATGCCCGCGCCGACGATATTGTTCACCAGCACCGCAACGGCCTTGGCCGCATGCGGGTTGTTGCGCACGAGATCGCGCATCCGGTCGCGCAGCAGCGCCCCGGCCATGCCGATCTCGGTATCGGCCGAGGATGCGGGCGCGCGCCAGCCATCAGTGCGACGCCCGCGCGCAGCGCCGTCATAGCCCCGCGCGAGCGTTTCGAAGGCCTGCCGCGCCAGCACCCGACGAGCAGCAGTTCGTGGGGCGACCGACGCGATGGCGCGGTCGAACCAGTTCACGGCCATCACCTGTCCCCGCGCGAGAAGCCTGCGAGACCGGCCACCGGCAGCGGCCGGCCGACACCCGCGATGGCGCGCTCGATGATCCGGATGCGGGCGAGCAGATCCTCGGCCGAGCCGTAGTCGACGGACTTGCCGTCATAGCTGACCCGGGTGGTGCCGCTGGCATAGGCCCGGCGCAGTGCCGAGAGCTCGGTTTCCGTCCAGTCGGTCATTGCCTGTTTCCCTGTCGGGCCATCGGCCCTCCACGCCTCTTGTTCAAAACCATCCTCCGCGCCGCCCAAGCCAGTCGGAGCGGCGCTTGCCCTGCGGGGCCTGTCCCGGCCGGTTGATCTGCCCGGCGGGATCGGTGTCACCGAAAGGAGCGGCCCCGAGTTGATCTTCGAGGTCGCGCCATTTCGCCTCAGACCACCGATCCGCGCCCGCGATCCAGGCGGCGGCGCGGGCGTAGACCCGGCAATCCAGCGCCTCGTTGCGTTCGCGCAGCTTCTGCCATTCGAGCTTCGCGAAGCCGCGCTTGGTGCGGACGGTCACCAGCTGTTCGGCCACGAGCTGCTTCAGCCATTCGTTCTCGACCCAATGCGGCAGGTGGATCGTGCCGGGCGGAAAGGCCGCACCCTCGGCCCGTTCCTCGGTCGTCGGTCTCTCCAGCCGCAGGAAGCGGTAGGTCTCGGCCTTGAAGGTCGAGACGGCCACCGTCCAGAGCCGGGCGCCGCGACGCAGGCGCTTCCCGCCCTCGGTTGCATCCACGAATGTGGGGCCGGAGACCGGGCTGGAGCGATTGAAGCCTTCGAGCCCCTTGACTGGCGCGACCTGTGCAAAGCCGACTTTGCGCGACCAGGCATAGACGGCCGGGGCTTCGTAGCCCGTGTCGATGGCGAGCCGCGCGATCCGAAGGTGCGCTCCGTTTTCATGCGGCCACGACCGGTCGAGGAGTGCCGTCAACTGGTCCCAAGCATCATGCCGATCCGGCCCGCCCTCGATCACGACGTGATCGACGAGCCAGCTCTCAAGCCCTCGGCCCCAGGCCCAGACATCGACCTCGATGCGGTCCTTCTGGACATCCGCGCCCGCCGTCAGGAACAGCCCGCCCGCTGGCACCGTGCCTGGCTGCCACTCCTCGCGGCGATCGTATAGCCGCTGCCAGTCCGGCGCCTCTCCGGTTTCGATCCATGTCTCGCCGAGGATCGTGTTGCGGAACGCCTTGATCGCCTCGTCGGAGCCTTGCGCCGCCTCCCAGCTGCGCGCAATCCGTGACCAGCTGAGCCAGCCGACAGGTGAATAGAGCGCCGAGAGGTGGTAGCCAACCGTGGTGGGATCAGCGGCGACAGCGGTCGCCCGCCATTCGCCGCGCTCCAGCATCGCCGTCTTGTGGTGCTCCGCGATGGGTTGATCGCAGCTCTCGCAGAGATACTCCGCCGTCTCCGGCTTGCCCTTCTGCCAGCGCAGCCGATCGAACTTCATCCACTGCATCGCCCGGCAATGCGGGCACGGGACGAAGTAGCGCCGCTGGTCGGACGCCTCGAACTCGCGCTCGATGCGGCTGAGCCCCCGGATCGTCGGCGTCGAGATCAGGAACACCTTGCGCCGGTGGGCGAAGGTCAGCGACCGTGCCTCAGCCAAGGTCACCGGGTCGCCTTCCTCGTCGGCTGAGGCCGGATAGGCGTCGACCTCGTCGAGGAAGATGTAGCGCGCCGGGGTCGAGCGCAGCCCGACCGCCGAGTTCGCGCCCGTCATGATCAGGATGCCGCCCGCGAATTCCTTGGACAGCATCGTGTTCCCGGCATCGCGGGATCGGGCCGGTTTGACCCGCTCCCGGAGCTCGGGACTTTCGTCGATCAGCGGGTCGATCCGCTGGCGCGAGTTGCGCTTGGCCAGTTCGACCGTGGGCTGGACCGCCAGCATCGGGCCCGGGGCCTGATGGATGGCGAAGCCGATCCAGTTGTTGCCGGCTTCCGTCGCGCCGACCTGCGCAGCCTTCATGAACACGACCCGTTGCGCCGCGTCGCCGGGTGACAGCCGGTCCACGATCTCCCGCATGTAGGGCGTTCGCATTGTGCGGTAGCGCCCCGGTTCGGCCGAAGCGCGGGACGCCAACATCCGGTGCCGGTCCGCCCATTCCGAGACGGTGAGGTCGGGATCCGGTCGGATCCCGTTGCCCCAGGCGCGCAGGATCTCAGCCGCGCCTTCGAAATCCCTCAGGCCATCTTCATCACCGGAATTCGGGCCGGACCTCGGCGAGTTCGTCGAGGTGGGCGCGTACATGTTTCTCCAAGGTCTTCTGCATGGCGGCCGCCTCCACGCCGAGTTCGGCCGCCATCAGCGCCGCCGCGCGAGCCGGCCAGTTCACCCAGGCATCGCGCTCCTCGCGTGCCAGCCGGAACACGACCGCAACCGCCCGGGCGCGGTCGACGAGTTCTCCCTTGAGCTTCTGAAGCCGGATGCGCCGCTCCTGGGCCTTCAGCACCTCATTCGCGGTCTTGGCCTGCAGGAAGGTCGTGCCGCTGCCGACGGGCGGCGCGGCAAGCCCTTGTTCCCGCAGAGTGTCGCCAACGGCGGACACGGCTGCGTCGGGTACCGGCTTGAGCTTGGGCGCCGTGGTGCGCCGGGACTTCGACGGGTCCGTCATCGCCGCCCGGCGTGCATCGCTCGCCTCTGCGTCGATGCTGCCGTCTTCATGGAGGACCAGCCGTCCCGCCGCCTTCGCCTTCTGGATCGCGCCCCGCGAGAGACCGACGCGCGCGGCGTACTGGCGCTCGCTCAGCCCCTGCATGGCGTTCTCCGATTATTGTTCAGATTCAGGCGTTTATCGAGTTGATAAGCGGTTCGGACAGAGCGAACGTGGCTTTCAAGACCACGCTGCAACTCGCCACGAGGAGCCACAGAGATGACCCGACGCGCCACCGACAACTCGAAGGCACTCGACGCCTTCATCGCCGCCAAGCTGGAGATCGACAGCATGCTGGAACGCCTCAAGGCGCTCAGCGACGACCACTTCGAAACCAATCCCGATGAGATCAACTGGGGCCATGTCGGCTCCCTGAGCCACTACCGCGACAAGCTGCGCGAGATCACCGACATGGCGTTCCGCGAGGGCGAGCACGCCGGGTGAAATCCTGCACCTGCCCGAACTCCGACCGCGCCGTGCCGCGCGGCTTGAGGTCGTAGAGGGGCCGCGACCGTCGCGGTCCCGACCATGGAGACGACCCCGATGACCCAGCTTTCCGATACGCAAGCCGTGATCCTCAGCGCCGCCGCGCAGCGCGACGACCGCAACGTCCTGCCGCTCCCCGGTTCCCTGCGCGGAGGCGCCGCCGCCAAGGTGGTGGAAACGATGATCGCCAAAGGCTTCATCGAAGAAGTCGATGCCGACGTCCGCAAGGGCGAGCTTGTCTGGCGCGAGACCGGGGACGGTCACGGCACCACGCTGGTGGCGACCGACGCAGGCCTCGCCGCCATCGGCATCGAGCCCAAGGATGCGAACACCGCGCCTGAGGGTGCGCCGGACACACCCAGTCAGCAAAGGGCTGCGCCCACGACGCGAACACCGCGCGAAGGCACTAAGCAGGCCGCGCTGATCGCGATGCTCCGTGCGCCGGGAGGTGCGACCATTGCAGAGATTGTCGCGGCCACCGGCTGGCAGCCGCATACAGTGCGCGGCGCGATGGCGGGCGCTCTCAAGAAAAAGCTCGGTCTCGAAGTGGCCTCCGAGAAGATTGATGGCCGCGGGCGGGTGTACAGCCTCCCGCCGGCTTGAAGGCGATACATTCTCCAAGCTTGATACCGCCGCCCGATCCGGGCGGCGGTTTTCATCTGGCATGGCGCAACCGGATTTCCTCGAACAGCCGACGCAGCGCGTAGGAACGTCCAATGCTGACCACCGTGAAAATGCCACCCATCATGAGATTCTGCGCCAGTGTGGTGTGCAGCCCGAAAATCGGGAAGATCAGGATCTGGGTCACCACCGCCACGCCGTAGCCAACGGCGACATTGGCAAGGGACTCGATGAGAGACATGGCACGGCTCTGTTTCATGCTGCATCCGTTTCGGCTGAAGCAGGACTGAGCCGCTCGTCCTTCACCTGCGCGAAGGTCCGACCGTCGCTGTCGAGGACCGCGTCGCGGCCGGTTTCGGCCTGCCAGCGTTCGACGGCGACGTCGACATAGGCCGCGCTGATCTCCATCGCGAAGACGCGCCTGCCATTGGCTTCGCCCGCCATGATCTGCGATCCGGAGCCCGAGAACGGCTCGTAGCAGAGGCCGCCGCGGGCGACGTGCTGGCGCATCGGGATGCCGAAGGCATCGAGCGGCTTCGGTGTCGGGTGGTCGGGGCGCTCGTCCTTCGCAAAACTCGGCAGCAGCCAGGTCGACGGCAGGGTTTCTTCCGCTACCTTGGGCGGACGTTTGCCCTTGATCCAGCCCATGAAGCAGGGTTCGTGCTTCCACAGGTAATGCGACCGGGTGAGCACCCCTCGGTCTTTTACCCAGATGATCTGCTGATGCACGAAGGCACCGGCCTTTTCCCAACATTCCTCCAGCATCGCCTGGCGGCGGGACGCGTGCCAGCAATACCATGCGGCATCCTCCGCAATCGCCTCGGCGACAGCTGCGGCGATGAAACTGTCGTAAAGCTCGGCGCCCTGTGAGCTGTCGTCCCAGGTGGTGCCGTAGGACGGCGACCAGTCCTTGTTCTGCGTCGGATGGTTGGTGCCATCGTAGTCGACGAGGTACGGCGGATCGGTCGCGAACAGGATGGCGCGCTCGCCGTTCATCAGGCGGCGTACATCGTGATGGTTCGTGGAATCTCCGCAAAGCAGCCGGTGGGTGCCAAGGATCCAGAGATCGCCCGTCCGCGACGCCGGATTGCGCGGCGGCTCCGGGATGGTCACCGGCGGCACCGAGCCCCCGGCGCCAGCTTCCTCGCCGTCCCCCTCGGGCACGAAGGCCAGCATCTTGTCCAGCTCGCCATCGGAGAACCCGACCAGCGACAGGTCGAAATCTTCCGCCAGCAGGTCGTTCAGTTCCGCCGACAGCAGCGCCTCGTCCCAGGTGCCGAGTTCGGTCAGCTTGTTGTCCGCGATCCGGTAGGCCCGGCGCTGCGCCTCGGTCAGATGCCCCAGAACGATCACCGGCGCCTCGCTCAGCCCGAGCTGCGAGGCGGCCAGCACCCGCCCGTGACCGGCGATCAACTCGCCGTCCTCGCCGACGAGGCAGGGCACCGTCCAGCCGAACTCCGCCATGCTGGCGGCGATCTTCGCGACCTGGTCCGCCCCGTGCAGCTTGGCGTTCTTCGCGTAGGGCTGCAGGCGCGCAAGCGGCCAGGTCTCGATCCGCTCGGGAGCGAAGGCGAGGGTCATGAACGATCCTGTCGATGATGGTGGTGGCGATCAGTGGTGCTGACGCAGTGGATTCCGTCTGGCGGCGTCCAGCGGCTTCCGGCTGGATCCCGGAGTCCAGGGTATCCACCCCGGAGTCCACCGGCGAAGGCGCTGTTATTGCGCGGTTATTTCAAGATGCGGGGTGGCTTCTGGCCGGGGTGGCTTCCCAAAATTTTCGGCCTGCCGCTGGCGATGCGCCGCGCTTCGCCCGCCAGCATACGATTTCCGCCAGGAAGGACCCGCGAACGCGTCTGGAAGCGGGACCAAGGCCGCGACGCGCGCGCCTCTCCCGAGGATAGCCAAAATCCTAGCCCGATCCGCCGTTTCTGTCCGTTCGAAAACTGTCCGCCGGACACCTTCCTCGCCACCGCTCACCGCTGCGACGCGCCAGCCAGCTCGATCACTTTCCGCTTCGACAGGGTGCGGTTCAGCCGCCGCCCGTTGAGGCGGAACGCGATCACGCAGAGCGCGTAGAGCCAGTGCTCGTGCGCCGCCGAGCGCTGCAATCCCACGGTCCAGCAGATGGTTTTCCAGCGCTCACCATATGCGCGCAACCAGACGATCTTGCCGTCGATCGGATCCAGTCCCACCGTCCAGGTCAGCGTCTCCTCCATCCGGCTGATCGCCGCCGGCGATGGCACGACGCGCATCGGCCTCGGCTCCTGCCCGACCTTGTCGGCGAAGCTGTGAATGATCTCCGGCCAGACGTTGAAGTAGCCCTGCCGTCGGGGCTCCGGCAATCGTTTCAGAACCGATGCGGCTTCCGCAAGCCGCTCCTCGACCAAGCTCGGCGTCCACTTCACAGCACGCCTCCTCGGGTCTCCATCGCCCAGAGCAGGATGGCGATGGCGTCGGCCTCATTGTCGTCAGCGGGCTGGTAGCCCCGCTGGCGAATGGCGGCGACGACAGCATCCTTGCCGGCATTGCCCTTGCCCGTGGCGAAGCGCTTGATCGTGCCGACTGGGACGCCCTGGTAGGCGACGCCCTCCCTTTCACACCAGGCGCTCAGGGTGGCGAGGAAGCCGCCGTAGAGATGTGCGGCATCAGTGCCGACATGTCGCCGGACCTCCTCGAAGTAGACCGAGGCCAGGCCGCCACAGTCGTTCGCCAACTGGCCAAGCCAGTGCTGGAAACGCAGGTACCGCATGCCGCCGCCGTCGAAGCGGCCGGAGCGGAAGCTGGCGGTTCCGCTGTGCACGATCCCGCCCGCCAGGCTCGCCCAGCCCGTGGTGGTGCCGAGATCCAGGGCGAGAATGGCGCTGCCCGCGGATGTCGCGATGACCGGGGCCGGATGGGGCGCGCTCCTGGGGATGGGTGACGGGCACTGGCTCATGGTGGTGGGTCCTTCTCGTCTGATGTCGGTGAGGGGCTGGACGGCACGGCGACCGCGCGCGCGAAGCCCCTGGGGGTGGGAGTGGGAGAACCCGCTCGGCGCGGTTCTCCCCCACCCCCGAAGGGGGTGGCTTTCACCCCCACAACTTCGAGAGCGCATCAACGCGTTGAATCTCTTGGAGAAATCGAAGTTGGGACGGCCTATGGCGTGGGTCGCGTTCCCAACTTGAATCTGCGAAAGGCCGCGCAGCGGAGCGCGCGGGAGCCAAGGTAGTTGGGACGAGCTTTCCCAACTTGAATGTGCGCGGGATGGCTGGGCGGAGCGCGGCGGCGCGAAAAGCAACGAAAGTAGTTGGGGAGCTGGCCGCCCAGCTCGCCGCAACTTGCCACAACTTGATCCTGCGTAAGTCCGCGTAATCGGGATGAGCTGGCGCATCACGAGGTCTCCTCCGTCTGATAGACCCAGACCAGGGGGTTCTCGACCGGCAGCGCCGCGCCGCTCTGCGGGCATTTGTAGGTGCTGGGAAGGACCGGGATCCGGACGGGCACGACCTCGCCGGTGTCGGGGTCTGCCGTCTCTTCTCCGGTCGGGAACGTCATGCCCTCGACGCAGAGATAGCCGAACTTCGAGCGCGAGGTTGGCAGACCGAACGGCGCGCCATCGCGAACGAACTTGATGAAACCCTTCGTGGCCAGCACGCTGATCCGTTCGCGGATCGTGTCCTTGCCGCCGAGCCCGGCCTGGTTCTCGAAGCTCTCGGCGAACTGCAGCGCGGTGTAGAGCCGGCCGGCCTCGGCCTCATCGAAGAGCAGTTGAAGGATCACGTCGTGTTTGCGCGCGCGCTCGGCGTCGAGCTTCTCGCCGAACTCGCGACGCACGAGCCTTGTTTCCGAGCGGTCGATCGCGATCCAGCGTCCGTCCACCTTGTCGACGATCATCGGCTCGATGCCGGGGCCGTTGCGCAGCTCGAAATGCAGCATCCGCTCCGGTCGGTCCTCGTCGGGCCGGTGCATGATCACGCCGGAGGTGTAGAAGCTGCGGAGGCTGCCCGCGCCCGAGAGCGCCATGAACGGGTCCTCGACGAGTTGCTTCTTGGTGATCTTGCGGGTGTGATGGCAGAGGATCAGGCCGGCATCCGGGGCTACGGCGTCCCGCAGGGCCTCGACCCGCTCCTGCAGGAAGAAGAGCATCGCGGTGTTGTCGTTCTCCCCGCCGCCGTCGGGACCCCCATCGAAGAGATTGCGGATCGGGTCGATGCAGAGGATGTCGGGCGCGCCATGGCCGTAGTGGGCGCGAACCGCGGCGATGGTCAGGCCCACGCCGCCGGCGTCGAGCAGCATGCGGACCTTCGGCGTGGCGACGAGATTATCGCGCGCCGCGGCCAGGAGCGCCGGCTCGATCCGGATGGCCTGGAGGCGCTCCCGGAGGTAATGGTACTGGATCTCCGCCTGCAGATAGAAGATCCGCAAGGGCCGGCTCGGCGCAAAGCCGAGGAAGGGCACGCCCGCCGCCATGTGGACAAGCAGACTGATCAGGAAGTCGCTCTTGCCGACCTTTGGGGCGCCGCCGAGCACCAGCATCCCGCCGGGCGTCAGCAATCGCGGCGCGATGATGTCCTCTGGCATCGGGCTCACATCGTCGAGCAGCGCGCCGAGCGTGAAAACCGGAAGCGCGGACATCGGCGGCACGGCGATCCGTTCGAGGGCCGGTCCGTGGCGCTCTTCATGCAGCCGCCAGAGGCGCTGTGCTTCCGAGGCGAGACGTTCGAGCGGCCAGCTGGGACGGAGCTGGGCGGCGTTGTACTGGCAGATCGCCTCCCAAGCGTCGTCGCGGCTCATGCGGCCCTCATGCGCCATGCGGACGTAGTGGCCGATGGCGGCGCTCGCCCCCTGGAAGCGGGTCCAATCGTCTGATCCGCCTTCGCGGACCGGCGTCGTCAGGACATCGGTGATCGACGGTTTGTCCGTAGAGGGGCCTGGCTCGGATCCGACCCCGGCAAGCGGCGGCATGTCGGCGACGAGCTCGGCGAAGTCGCGCAGATGGACCTCGACGCGCGGGCTGTGGCGGCGGATGTTGACCAGGCGCTTGAACCCGCCCTTGTGATAGACTGAACCAGCCAGGCGGATCGGCTGGTGGGCCGATCGGAAATGCGTGTCGCCGCCGACCTTTACCGCGATGTCGCCGCGCAGCCGACAGAGAAGCGCGATGTCCTCGCCCTCGGCCGGTTCGCTCAAGCGCCACCAGACATGCAGCTTGTCGAGACCGTCGGGTGTGCGGCCGCCGCTCTCGACGATCAGCGTCGGTTCGCCGAGATGACGGACGAGGTGGTCAAGCTTGGCCGCAATGTCTCCGGCGTCGAGGTCGACCAGGACCGTCTGCATCTGCTGGACATCGGCGGCCTTGGCCTTGCCGGTCTCGGCGACCGTTCCCGGCACCACATAGAAGGCCGCCCCTTCGCGTGCTGCCCAACCGGCGAAGGAAACCGCCTTCTCCAGCAAACTGTCGTCGATCTCGATCCAGGCGTTGTGGGGTCGGCCGTCGATGCCTTGGCCCTTGTCCACGAACCCGCGCAGGGGCACCCAGCCCTCGCAGTAACCGAAGACGACGTCGAGAAAGACGGCGATCTGCTCTGGATCCGGCTCGATGTCGAACGGATCGGCCTGCGGCGCGGCGTCGTTGAAGTCGCGCCAGGCATCGAGGGAGATGACCTTGTTCCCGCTCATGCCGGCAGCCCCCAGCAGCGTTCCGCCCACGGGCACATTCGGCACTCGTGGAAGTCACGCGTCGTGGCGATGCGCGGCAGCAGATCCCCTGCATCCGTCGCCTGAAGGATCCGCACGGCGCGATCGCTCATGCGTTGGGCGAGCCCCGCGTCGAACGGCACGAGTTCGTGGTGCAGTTCGGCGGTGTCCTTGTTGATGGCGGTGAAGAGCGCGGGATTGTCGGAGATGCCGGGGACCTGCGCTTCCATATAGGCCTGGTAGAGGGCGATCTGGGACGCATAGACGGGCTTCGCCACGACCACGCCCTTGGCCACGGTCTCGCGCCAGTTCCTGGCGTTCATCGTCTTGCATTCCCAGAGCGCGGGAACGCCGATGCCCAGCGACCCAGTTCTTAGCGTTCCTGGAGCGGCGGCGATGATCCCATCGACATGACCGCGGATGCGACCGCCAGCGACCGAGAAGCCGAATTGCTCGCCGTCCGGACGGTTGGCCTTGCGGGTATAGAGATCGAACCCGGCACCGCGCAGCCAGCGGATGGCAAGATCTTCGAGCGCGTGTCCGATCTCGAAGATCCGCAGCGTCTGGCCGGAGAACTCCTGGCCCTCATCCTTCGGCGCGCCCGCGAACTCGAATTGCAGAGCGCGCTCACAGCCGTGTCCAAGGCGGGAGCCGCCGAGGTAGGTCCTGGGCGCAACCGCCGCGCGTTCAGCGGCGATCGCCTTGTCGATCACCGCATTGATGCGTTCGGCGCAGGTGGGGCGGTGGTTGTAGTCGAGCATCAGAACGGCACCTCCGCGTCGGCGTCGGCTGCCATGGCGTGCATGGCGTCCTGGAAGCCGCCGACGGCGACCTCGATGAGCGTGAGCACCTGCGCCTCCGTGAGGTCGGAGAAGCGCGCCTGCCAGCCGATCTCCTCCATGATCTCGGCGACCGGCTTCATGGCGGCGCGGATCGCCGCCTTCTCCTGTTCGGTGAGATCAACCATGGCCCAGCGCTCCCGCGCCAAGCGCGTCCAGAAGCCTTGGCAGGCCATCGAGCAGAACCAGACCGAGGGGCGCGGTTGCTTCGACCGCACCGGGTCGAACCAGCCAAAGCCACGGGTGGGTCGCCGGCAGACAGCACAGAGCGTTCCACGCGGATGCCAGAGCCGCCGCCGGTCCTCGGCCGTGGTGGGGGTAGGACAGGCCATGGCTCATGCCGCCCTCCCGATGGCTGCTTCGGGCGCGGCATCGGCCGCGCCGAAGACGAGGGAGCGGATGGCGTCGCGGTTGAAGCGAAAGGCCAGCAGCGCCGAGGCCTGGTAGCGGGTCAGCCCGAAATCCTGTCGGTACTCCGGCGGCAGGAAGGCAAGCTGCCGGTCGGTGGGCGGCTGGTTCAACCAGCGGCGCGTCTTGTGGGCGCTCTCGTCGCTCTCATGCTCGTTGAGCCAATCGTCGGCCGCCGCGAGGCAAACGGTACGTTCGCCCACGGCCAACAGATGAGGGCGCTGCTTCTGGAGGCCCCCGATGCCGTACCAACGGCCTTTCAGGAAGAAGACACCGCCCCAGGCATTGAAGCCATTGGCGATGAGCGCGGCATCGTCGCCGAAGAGATCGCACCAGCGGAAACTCGACCGCTTCAGGAGGTCGATCTCGGACATCACGAAGTCGCCGAGCGGCGCTGCTTCGCCGCCTTCGGGACGCTCCCAGACATGACCGCACAGCGGGCATTCGATAGTGGCGAGCGGCACGATGGCGCCGCAGTCCGGGCAATCCTTGGTGGGCGCTTCGCCGGAGGGCTCGCGTCCGTCCAGGTCGACGTCCTGCTCCAGCGAACCGTGCAGCAGGGTCGAGGTGCCGAAGTCGAGCACGATGCAGTCGGTCTTGATGACGCCTGGATGTTCCTCGGGCGAGACCGTGCGCAGACCGCGACCGACCATCTGGATCATGGTCGACTTGTAGGAGCTCGGCCGCAGCAGCACGACGCAGCTCGTCGGCGGGTGATCCCACCCCTCGGTCAGGACGGCGACATTGACGACGACCCGCAGCTCTCCGGCGGCGTAGGCGTCGAGGGTCGTCTTGCGGTCGGTATCGGCCATGTCGCCGTGGATCAGCCCGGCGGCGACACCGGCCGCGTTGAAAGCGGCGGTCACGTTGCGCGCGTGGTCCACGGTCGAGCAGAACACCACCGTCTGGCGCTCGCCCGCCTTTTCCCGCCAGTGGCGGATGACGGCGTCCGTGACCGGCGACCGGTTCATGATCGCGTCAACCTCAGTCATGTCGAAATCGTCGGCCGTGCGGCGCACCTTGGTGAGCTGGTCCTGGACGCCGACATCGATGACGAAGGTGCGCGGCGGCATGAGATGGCCGGAGGCGATCAGTTCGCCGATCCGGATCTGATCGGCGACGTTGGAGAACACCGGGCGCAGACCGCGCTTGTCGCCCCGATTGGGCGTCGCGGTGACGCCGTAGATCCGGCACATGGCATTGCGCTGGAGCGCGGTGTCGATGATGCGCCGATAGCTGTCGGCTGCCGCGTGATGCGCCTCGTCGATCACCAGGAGGTCGAGCGCGGGCAGCTGGCCGAGATTACCGGCGCGCGCCAGCGTCGGCACCATGGCGAAGGTGACCTGGCCAGCCCAGGACTTCTCCTTCGCGTCGACGACCGAGGTCGTGATGCGGGGATTCACCCGGCCGAACTTGCTGCGGTTCTGCGCGGTCAGCTCGTCGCGGTGGGCGAGCACGCAGGCCTTGGCGCCCGTGCTCTTCGGGGTTTCGCCGACCATGCGACCGACGACCCCCGAGAGCATGATCGTCTTGCCGGCTCCGGTCGGGGCGACGCCGAGGGTGTTTCCGTGTTCGTCGAGCGCGCGGACGCTGCGCTCGACGAACTGCTTCTGGCGGGGACGCAGCAGCATGGCCGCCTCACTGCGCCCAGGAGGGGCGCGTGCCCGCCGCCGGTGCTGAAGATTGCGGCATGGAGGGCTGAGCCTGCGGCTGCTGTGCCGCACCGGGCACGCCACCCATGAGAGCGGCATACTCCTTGTGATCCGGCGTCACGGCCGCGCGGATCTCGTTCTTCTCCTCGCCGTTGGTGTCGGTGCCGATGTCGATCCGCGCCACGAACTCGAGCCCGTCGAGATCGGCAAAGCCGCTGATGCGACGCGCGGCCTGGGCCTGAGCGGACGTGTCCTTGTCCGAAATGCCGCGCGCGGAATTGAGGATGCCGCGGATCAGGCTGCGGCCCATGTTCGCCCAGTCCGGTCCCTTGGGGCTGTAGAGCCCGATCAGGGTGAAGATCTTGCGCCGGGCGTAGGGACCTTCGAGAACCGTGAACTCGCCCGAGAGATAGACCGAGCCGGTGGTCCCCCGCGTGGCGTATCCGCCGGTCCAGCCCTGCGCCGGATCGTCGAATCCGCCCGGACGGATCGTCAGGCGCACCTTGGCCAGCGTGCCCTTGGGGATGATGTTGCTGTTCTGCTTGGCGTCGTTGAAATCGTTCCAGGATCCAGACATGGCTGAGCTCTCCTCGTTCAGGCGTTTTCGGAATGGGTGGGTGCGTCGGAGGTCGGCGCCGTCGCGGCCGGGGGCGGGCTGCGATAGGCCAGCCGCTCGGAGGCGGGCTTCACGGGGCCGCGGATCTTGGCCATCAGGCGGCCGAGATGCGGCTCCTCGATCAGGTCGAGACGGCCGGATCGATCCTTCGCCGGGAAGTTCCAGGGGTTGATCGTCTGGCAGACGAAGGCCCGGTACGGCCTGCCGGACTCGTCCTTGATCTCCGCCATTGTCAGGACTTCATCGACGATGCCCGGCAGCTCGAGGCCGGTCTTCGAGCCGTCGATCTGCGGCTGGAAGATGCGCCGATTGAAGTCGTCGAGCTTCTCGTCGAGGATCCCGACAAACCAGACGTTCTTCGCCCGCGTGTGCTGGAGATGCGTGAGCCACGCGATCATCTCGCGGCCGTGCAGGCCATAGGCGCCGCGGACATCGGGCTTGCCGGTCTTCTCCGAAAACGCCTCGGGCTGCCCCTTGCACCATTGGAAGCAGAGCCGCCCGGCGACGGTGATCGAGTCGATGAAGACCGTGTGGTAGCGGTCGAGCGAAGCCGGATCGCCGAAGCGCTCGCACACCGCCGCGAAGTGGGCCTCGCTGTAGACCTGGTCGTCCCGCAGCGCCGGATTGGGGCCGCCGATGAAGACCGCGAAGTCGCGGCACTCGGCCCATGTGCGCGGCCGGACGCTGTCGCCGGACCATCCCTCGATGGCCAGGTCGCCCGCTTCCAGGTCGATGAACAATGTAGTGGCGGGGTCGAGCGTCCAGAGAAGCGAGGTCTTGCCGATCCCGGACTTGCCGAAGATCGAGCCCTTGATGCCGCGCGGCTCGGCGAGCCGCTGATCGGCGGAGATGATCGGGAGGGCCATCACTTGCCTCCCTTCGCCGCGATCAGAGCGTCAATCGCGACATCGGCTCCGAACGCGCCGGCCTTGCGGGCCTCGTCGTGGAGGGTGCGCACCGCGTCGATCTCGCGGTAGAGGGCCGATGCCCGCTCGTTCAGCCCGATGAGGGCGAAGGCCAGGTCGTCGATCGAGGCCGCCCCGACCGGCTTGACGGTCTCGTCACGACGCTCGCCAAGGGCCGGTACCCGGATGGTTTCGGGCAGCTTGTCCAGCCCGTAATGGTGCTCGCGGAGCACCGCGAGCTTCTTCGTGATGCTCATGACGTCACCTCGGTGTTCAGGGAAAGACGGAAGCTGGGCTTGCCGGTGCGGACGGTGCGCGCGTCCTCGAAGGCGGAGCGGATGTGGCTCGGCCAGGCCGCGAACTTGCGTTCGGGCACCTTGATCGCGACATCGACGTATTCGGCGGGATCGTCGCCCTCCGCCCGGATGCGTTCGACGAGAGCGGTGAGCTTGTCCTGGTCCCAGTCGACGCGCTTCGGCAGATCGGCGATCACGGTGACCGCGCCGTCATCGAAGCGGACCGTTCCAGTATCCTTGCCGGCGGCTTGGCGCGCTGCGTGGGCGCGGTCGGCGTACTTGAGGACGACGGCGCCATCGAGCCAGTCGCAGACGGTCTTGGCGTGGCGCAGAGCGTCCGCGGCTTCGTCCTGCAGGAGGGCGAGCTGCTCGGCGGGCAGAGCGGCGATGTCGCCGACGGCCATGCGCCGGAGCTCATCGAGGGAGATGCGGTTGGAGATCGTCATCGCCACCCCCTCACGCCGCAGGCTTGCTGGGGTGGTCGGCAGTGCTCGCGCGGATCTGCTCGCGCTCGTACTCCTCGACGTCTTCGAGGCGATACACGACGCGACCGCCGAGCTTGACGAAGCGCGGGCCTTCGCCCGTCCAGCGCCAGCGCTCAAGCGTGCGGTGGCTGATGTTCCAGCGAGCGGCGAGCTCGATCTGGTTCAAATGCCTGATTGACATAGGTGTAACTCCGTTGATGTGCCTTTCGCTTCATCCAGCCGCTCTGGAGCGCCTGGATATGCGAGCATTTTCAACGTGTTACCGAGGGTTCGATATAATCAGACCCCGTCTTTCTTGTGACGTTCGCGCACGAAAAAGCCCCGGAATCCGGGGCTTTCAGTGGGCGAGTTGTGACGTCGGGTAGGTCGGGCCGTGACGTAAGCGGCTCAGGCTTGTGACGTGACCTCGCCCTTGACCCGGATGTCCCCGACCGAGACCTCCCGCCATTCCGGGTTCAGGCGATAGCCAGCGCGTTCCTTCGTCTGGACAAAAGAATCTTGGTCCAGTGGGATGCCGAGCGTCACGGTCAGCGGTTCGAGGGTCTTTCGCAATCGCCCAAGTTGCTGACGCATCGACTGATCGCTGACGCCAAGTCGGTCCGCCAATTCGGTGGCGGGAAAGAACGGGACGTCTGCTCTTTGCCTCTTGGCTTCCCGAAAGTTCTCGATCAGCGCTGCGACCACGCGGAAATTGGCGCCATCCAGATGATGGCCGCCATGAAACAGTACGCGCTTGGCCGCTTCGTCGAAGGCGAAGTCAAGAATTGGGCTGCTGAGGCGATCGATGAACGCCTTGGCCTGTGCGTCATAGTCGGGGGCCGGCGCAGCCTCGACATGCCCGCGGCTAAAGCATGTTGCCAGCAGCGAGCCAGACGGCAGTTCGTTCCGGTACAGGCGGGCGCCGTGCTCGGAAATCGCTGCTGTGATGACGTCCTCGACCGCCTTCGCATGGCGCTGAAACAGGTTGTAAATTCGTTCTCCTGCATCGTCAGGTGACAAGCCAGGAAACTGGTCGAGCGCGGACACGACTTCGGGGAAGTCCACAAGGAACCTTTCCTTCGGCGTCGCTGCGACCTTCTGAAAGAAGGAGACATAGCTAAGCGCCATCCGCAAATCATCATCGGCGCTGCGGTCACCGAGGAGCAGGTCACGCATATAGTTACTTGAAGGCTCGTGATCTTCCATGCCTGCGGCGAGAACGGCGAAGCGCCGGTCTATGCATTGCGAGCAGACGCCGCAATGCTTCTGCCGCTCAGTCCAAATCCGCGGTCGGGTGCAGCTGACCGTTTGGCCGAGCATGTCGGACATGTCGGCTTCCTTAATCTTCTGGGTGACCTCCTTCTTGGTCAGCCAATGAAGTGGCGTCTGAATCTCGATTTGATGATCCAAGAGGATTGAAAACAGTGCCTCCAGCCCGCGCAGCACCTTGGGGTGCGTGGTGCGCGTAGCTCGGCCGCCGATGACATCGCCCGCCAATGGCGGATTGATACTGATGACTCCGTTCTCGTAGAAACTGAACCTGTCCTTGCCGGACATCCTCGCGACGACGAGCCCAAGGCAGGCAAAAAGGAATGAACGCGTTCGCTGTGTGAATTCTCGGGCCGACACCCCCTGATTGCTAACCCACACGGGAATATAAGAAATGCGCCGATCGAAGCCCTTCTGACTGAGGCCCTCAATTAGGCTTTCCTGGACATTCCGGACCTTGCTTGAGGAATAGTGCCCCACAAGAGTAATCGATTTCCCGAGAGTGACGACGTCATTGACCACTCCCGCGAACGAGTCGATGCCGCCCGAGAACAGGGCGACCTCGTCGTGCTCCGCTGACGCATCGATGAGATGCGGAAAGTATAATTCCTTTGGCTGGACCGGCGTCTCGGCCCTGCGAAAGTCGAACTCATAGCTGTCATCCGATAAAAAACCGAGCGTGCCAGCTAGGACCTCATGGACTTCAGGATTCTGCCAGATTTCCAGCTGACGCACAGGGACGGAAAAGTGCAGGCTGCGCCGCCAGTTCTCCCCGAAATTCGTCAGTTTGTCCGAGCCCCGACCGAGCCTCTGATCCGCACAGTAAATGTAGGCCGCCAACTCGAGTAGGTCGATCAGTAGGTCGGGCACATTGCCAAGCATCGTCCGGCTGATGTAGTCGATGCGCAGATTCACGTTCTTGGCGTCGCCATGGACATCCATGGCAATTGCGTCTGAGCCTGAGGGCTGTGAAACCCCGCATTCGACAAAGAACCGTTTCACGGTGCCCCCTTTCTGATACCGAGTTCGATGCGAATCTTCTCGACCGCATGAGCGGAAAAGCGACGAACGTCGTCCCTCGATATCTGCTTGCCATCTTTGTAGTGGTTCTTCCCCAGCCAATCTTTGGCGAATGCGCGCATGATGAGCGCGGACTCTTCACAGTGGCGACGGATGGAGTCGTTGAAAGCCCGGAGGTCGTGCACGGAGCGAGCGACCCTGCCAGCACCAACCATGTTATGGAGGTTGCGATCCACATAGTAGTGGATCACGCGCTCGACGAAGCTCGCGTAGAATCGTTGGGAAAGAGCAGCAAACTTCTCGGTCCCCTTGAGCGCTGCGACCGAGGCCCGCACATCAGCCGCAGTCGGAGCCCACAGGGTCGGCAACGCCTGTCGAACTTCTGCCCCCAGGGCCGAGAGGCCGGCACGGCGCGCGATTTCGCCAAGGTCAGTCGCTCCGGCGTGCAATCGCCGCTGCACCTTCTCCAGTGCTCGGTCATAACTTACGAGCACATCCGACAGGGAAGCCGGAGCTATACCCGCCATGCCAAGATTTTCGAGGCTGATCGGGAAGTCTTGCGAAGCCGCCGCCTGAGGCATTCTGATAAGAAGCCAAAGTGCCTCGATGAACACGGGATCCTTCAGGGCAAGCTTCAGCGCGTCCCGGCCGACCTCGGTGACTTGGTCGACCAGATCCTCGGTAGGAGTACCGCCCGTCACCAAGTACCTGACGATTTCAGGCAACAAGCGATGAGCGGGTAGCTTTCCGAGGCGCTGATGACCCATCGCGCGCCTATCCGCCGCTCGCTCGGATCGCCCTCCCTGGGGCGTTCGGGCAACGATCCCTCGACATCAGACGGAACCTTTCATTAGGATCGAGACAAAGAAAGGATTTCAAGGTATCCTTTCTTTCTCAGGATGCCAAGGAAAGGATCCTTTCTCAACCATGGCTACGGAACAGGAGCCCTCACGGCTCGGGCGAAAGGTGGCCATCTCAACCGCTGGGGAGAGAGCAGAGGCCTTCGTGCCCCCGGGTTTCCCGCCGATCCCGGCCGTGCAAATGGACGCGCTCTACCGGCGACTCGAGAGCGCGAACCGCGCGCTCGGACGGCTTGACGGGGTGACGTCGATCCTGCCCGACACCCCGCTGTTCCTCTACATGTACGTGCGGAAAGAGGCGCTGCTCTCGTCGCAAATCGAGGGCACGCAATCGTCGCTCTCCGATCTCCTGCTCTTTGAAAGTGAGGAAGCGCCTGGCGTGCCGCTGGACGACGTGCAGGAGGTGTCGAATTACGTCGCCGCCATGAACCACGGCCTCGCACGGATTCGAGAGGGCTTCCCGATCTCGCTCCGGCTCATTCGTGAAATCCACGACATCCTTCTGTCAAAAGGCCGGGGCAGCACCATGCAGCCCGGCGATTTTCGGCGATCCCAAAATTGGATCGGAGGGACCCGGCCCGGAAATGCCCTCTTCGTGCCGCCGCCCCCTGAACGCGTCCTGGACCTAATGTCCGATCTGGAAACATTCATTCACGCTGAGACCTTGGCGATCCCATCCCTCATCAAGGCGGGGCTGGTGCACGTCCAGTTTGAAACCATTCACCCGTTCCTCGACGGCAATGGGCGATTGGGAAGGCTCCTGATCACTTTTCTTCTCTGCGCGCAGGGAATCCTGAAGGAGCCAATCCTCTACCTCAGCCTCTATTTCAAGACGCATCGTCGGCAATACTACGACCTACTTCAGGGCGTTCGAGAGCGCGGCGACTGGGAAACCTGGCTCGAATTCTTTCTGGATGGCATCACCGAAACGTCGCTGCAGGCAGCCGAAGCTGCGCGCGAGATCTTGAGCTTGTTCGAAGCTGACCGGCAACGGATCGAGAGCCTAGGCCGCCCAGCCGCGTCAGCGCTGCGTGTCCATCAGCTTCTCCAGCAGAAGCCGATTGTCGGAATCCCCGACGCCGCGCAGAAGCTAGGAATTTCGGCCCCGACGATCGCCAAGTCTATACAGCACCTGGAAAGGCTTGGGATCATCCGCGAGATCACAGGAAAGCAGCGCGGCCGGATGTTCGTTTATGGAGATTACTTGAGCATTCTAAGCCGAGGGACGTAACCACTTTGACCAAACGACGCAAGGTTTTCTGTCTAACGCCAGCGTTGGTGAGCGAGGCCACTGATGCGCCTCGGATGACTTACGCTTTCGACAGGGGGAGGGTGTGATGCACAAGGGCGCGCGACAGTTACCGCTACGGCACCTCTCGGTACGGCTGCCTTGGCACGACACCGGGTGGTCTGGGACAGTGTGCAATCATCCTTCCAAGAACAGCTGGTGCATGGTCCTAAAACGGATCCGCGAGGAAAGGGAAGATGCTGCCGAGGAGGTTGTTGCCGGCCGCGCGTGGTCTGATCTGAGCGAGGCCGAACTCCCAGCATGCCTGACAGAGCGCGGGGCAGTTCTGAACGCCAGGGCCTATTCCCTTCGCAGCCGCCATCCGTTCGCCGATTCCTCGGTTGAGACCCATGGCCATTTCGCCGAGAACGAGTTTCGCCTGCCTCCATACAGCGTGCAGACCATTCCCTTTCGTTGGACCCGCAAGGACGACGCACAAACCATCGCCGATGAGCTCGCACTGCCCTTCGACCTTGCGCGAGAACCGGAGTTGGCATTCGAGACTGTCTGGATCAATGACTTCGTCAATCAACAGATCATGCTAGACACGTTCTTTAGTGCGCTAGCACCGGAGAAGTCGCTCGTCTTTCTATACGCCAAACGCACACCATTGACCGATGACCCTCGCCGCGTGCTGGTGGGTGTCGGACGCATCACCTCTGTCGGACCCGCTCAAGAGCATGCTTATAGCGACGATGCGGCTGGAAAGCTGCGCGGCCTCATGTGGGAACGGGCAATTTCTCATTCGATCCGTCCTGACGGATTCGACGGCTTCGTGCTTCCCTACCAGGAACTCCTGGCTTTGGCGGAACGCGACGGAACCATCGACCCGTCGGAATTCGTCGCCTTCGCGCCCGAAGAAGGCTTCCAGGCGTTCAGCAACGTTGCAGAGCACGTCGACCACGACCTCGCCATAGCGAGCCTTCTTTCGCTGGCAGACAAGGTGCGCGTCATCGCGAAGCACATCCCTGGCGCATGGGATCGTCACCTTGAGTGGATCTCCGAACGGCTTTCGGGGCTGTGGCATCTGCGTGGAGCGTTTCCCGGGCTCGGCAGCGCCCTACATGCGTTCGAAATCCGCTACGGGACGCTGCTCGCGATGGACCTTGCGCAGCGATACTGCGTCGATGGACGATGGACGGAAGATCCGTGGGCGCTCGTTTCGCGCGCATTCGACGATCCAACCGGTGTTCTGTCTCCTCAGGTCGCTTCCCAAGTACAGCCGTTCGACGGGAAACGGCTCGCTGCTCTGCCAAGCGAGCGGCTGGAGCTCTTGAAGCTCTTGTCCCGTTTCAGCCTGACGATCGAACAGGCGTCTCGCTTCTTCAACACCGAGGGCCGAGAGGGACTGACCGACGAGGAAATCCTCCATAACCCTTACCGGCTTTTCGAGACCGACAGACACCGACTCGAAGCGGTAACGATCGGAACCATTGACCGTGGCATGTTTCCCGACCAGTCGGTGCGCGAGGCGTTCCCCTTGCCGGAGATCAGCCGCCTCGAAGGCGATCAGGACCCCAGGAGAGTCCGAGCGCTTGCGGTTCACGTGCTCGCAGATGCAGAGGCGAGGGGCCATACTCTGCTGCCTGTCGATCAGGTTCTGCAGGGAATCCGAGAGCTCGAACTCGACCCGCCTTGCCGGCCGAGCAAGGACTTGTTGCCGCTGTTGGATCAGGCCATGGTGCCAGAGATCGTCGACGCGTCGTTGTCAGATGGAACGCGCGCCTGGCAGTTCGGGCAGAGACACAAGATCGACGATCTACTGCGCCAGCAAGTGAGCCGACGCAGGAAAGGCCGGCGACATGAGACGGGTCACGCGTGGCGAGAGCTTGTCAATCAGTCGCTTGGCGACATGCCCAACGACCACGATGAGGCAGCGGTCGAGGAGTTGGCGCGGACGGAAAAGGCAGCCGCGCTCGAAGAGCTTTTCTCGGCACGTTTCTCGCTACTCCTAGGACCTGCAGGGACAGGCAAGACTCGGCTACTACAGATGCTTTGCGATCTGCCGGAAGTGCGCGGTGACGGAATCCTGCTCCTCGCACCGACGGGCAAGGCACGAGTGCAGATGCAAAGGAATATCGAGGGGCTGAAGGCTCTGACCATCGCGCAGTTCCTGCTGCCCGATCGCTTCGACCCGGAGACGCAGCAGTATCGACTCTCGAACGCTCCCAAGGTCGAGAGCGCTGGGACCGTGATCATCGACGAAGCTTCGATGGTCACGGAGGACATGCTTGCCGCAGTCTTCGACGCGCTCAAGGGCCCGAAGCGGATCATCCTTGTAGGGGACCACCGACAGCTCCCACCGATCGGCGCCGGTCGGCCGCTGGTGGATCTCGCGAGAGAGCTCAGGCCATGGGAAAACGATAGAGAGCCACCGTTCCCTCGTGTGGGGCCCGGCTACACAGAGCTAACGGTGCATCGCCGTCAGACCGGCAAAGGCAAAGCGGGTCGCGACGATCTGCTCTTGGCTTCGTGGTTCACCGACGAAGCGCCAGATCCCGGAGCCGACGAGATCTGGGCGCGCATGGCCCTCGGCGAGACCGATGGCCACGTCGAAGTTCGCCGCTGGCAGACGGATGAAGAACTTAAGGACCAGCTCTTGGAAGCGCTCGTCCGACATGTCCCCGAAATAGAACACCACGACGATGAGCGCGGCTTCGGTATCTCGTTGGGAGGCGAAGAAACCGACAAGGGTGTCTTCTTTAACTCGACGTGGGCTGAACGGAACAGGATCGGCTCCGCTGCGCGATGCGAAAGCTGGCAACTCCTTACGCCTGTTCGTGGCAAGGGACACGGCGTTGAAGAACTCAATCGCTTCCTGCACGAACGTTTTCGGAAGCAAGCGCTTAGGTTTTCGGATGGCCGTCGGCCCCGCACACCGCGCCCGAACGGCGCGGAGCGGATCATCTACGGCGACAAGGTCATTTCGACCACCAACAAGAAGCGCAGCGTTCTCGGTCGTCGAAAAGAGCTGGTTTCAAACGGTGAGATCGGGATCGTCGTTGGTCAGACAAAGTTCGGTAAGGCATGGGATGGCAAGACGCCTGAACGGCTCGACGTCGAGTTCCGCACCCAGCCGGGCAACACGTTCGTCTATTGGCCCGGCGACTTCGGCGACGACGGCACGGTCGTGCTGGAGCTCGCCTACGCACTCACCGTGCACAAGAGCCAAGGGAGCCAGTTTGACCAAGTGTTCGTCGTCATCCCGCAGCCGTGCTTCATTCTGGGTAGAGAGCTGCTCTACACGGCTCTGACGCGCCAGGTCGACAGGGTCGTACTGTTCGTGCAAGGACAACCGTCGGATCTAAGGGCATACACTTCATCGAAGTATTCGGAGGTGGCGCGGCGCTACACCAATCTCTTCACTGCGCCGGACATGCTTGTCGACCCGAGCGGAGCGTTCCTCGAACGTGGCCTGATCCACCGCACTGCGAGAGGCGAGCTCGTCCGTTCTATCTCGGAGGTTGTAGTCGCCGATGCGCTCAGCGCAGAGGGTATCGATTATCATTACGAGAAGGCGCTTCGCGGGCCCGACGGGGTCGAGCGCTACCCCGACTTCACGGCGGAAGACCCGGCGACCGGTGTGACGGTTTATTGGGAGCATCTTGGGATGCTTTCAGACTCGACCTATGCGAACAGGTGGGAGAAGAAGCTCAAGTGGTACAAGGAGGCGATGGACCTCGAACCGAACGGGCCTGAGAACGACAAAGGCGAGCGCCTCGTAACTTCAGAGAACCGCTTGGACGGCGCGATCGATTCCGCGAAAATCCGGCAGCAGGTACGCGATGTGTTCGAGCTGTGAGTATGGCACGAATGATCCGACTGGGAGCTCGTAAAGATTGCGCGGCCTTTCTAATGATTTCTCGCCCATGCGATAACTCATTGAAATCGCTTGAAAATCATCGTTTTGCGACTACCGTTTCGCCAGTCATCTTCTGTTGCGAACGGTCTCATGCAAGACGCCCGATCTGGCCCGAACCCGCTGCTGCCCGTCCGTCTGTCGACGGGCGAACGCCTCGATGAACTCGCGTGCATTCTTGCCGCGGGGCTGAGGCGTATCCTGCCGGAACAGTCCAGTTCTTTATCTGCACCTGGCGAAGACAGTTCATTCGACATTCTCGCCCTCAAACGCCGTGTTGGTCGTCGCAAACCGAGCAACCGAGTTGGAGGGCAATGATGCCAGGAACAAAGAGAAAGACTGACGCCGCGCCATGGCGGGCGGGCGACCGCGACGCGGCGGACGCGAGCGTGGTCACACAGCTTGCAACGCTAAAGCGAATGACGGTGGTCGAACTGAAGGCGAAGTGGGATAGCCTCTTCGGCACGCCTGCTCCGAACAACAGCCGCAGTTACCTCGAGCTGAGGCTCAGCTACCGGGTCCAGGAACTGACCCTTGGCGGCCTGTCCCGCGAGACGCGGCGGACGCTGGACTTGCTGGCCGACGAAATCGAGGGCCGGGTCGGGTGTTGATTTCCGCTGAGAGCTGACCCGGGATTGAGGGATTTTTCCATTGAGAAGTGACCCATGTTTGAACCCACCCCTGCTGGTTGATTGCAGGG
>NZ_SNZF01000032.1 GCF_004363725.1 Aquamicrobium defluvii
GTTGTTGCCTCCCGCAACGCCGGGTCCAACACGCGCCATCTCCATCAGCGAACCCCACAAACGGTCCGGATCAATGCGAAGATTCTCGCCGGAGGCGACCATTCCATTCCCTCTCATTCTGCGCGCATTCCCACCGCCATCGCGGCCGGAAACACCCGTCGTTATTTTCCCTGGCAGCTCAGGCGGATTTTTCCGTTCCTTAACGAGCTGTCCTGAAGGAAGGGGCGGTGCTTCTCCCTGCACCGTCCCTCACCTTTGATCATTGTGGCCGCTTAATCGACCATTCTCAACACCTCGCGGACATGGTCGATCAGTTCGTCGATCTGTCCCTTCGAGATGATCAGCGGCGGCGACAGGGCAATGATGTCGCCCGTGGTGCGGATCAGCGCGCCGCGCTCGAACGCCTTGACGAACGCCTGGAACGCACGCTTGGTCGGCGCGCCGGCAATCGGCTCCAGCTCGATCGCGCCGACGAGGCCGATATTGCGGATGTCGATGACATGCGGCTCGCCCTTCAGCGAATGCAGCGCCTCTTCCCAATAGGGCGCGAGTTCCGCGCCGCGGGTCAGCAGGCCCTCTTCCTTATAGGTGTCGAGCGTGGCCAGCGCCGCGGCCGAAGCGATCGGATTGCCTGAATAGGTGTAGCCGTGGAAGAACTCAATCATGTGCTCGGGGCCGTTCATGAACGCGTCGTGCACGTCCTTGGTCACGAACACCGCACCCATCGGGATCACACCGTTGGACACGCCCTTGGCCGTGGTGATGATGTCGGGAACGACATCGAAATAATCGGCGGCGAACGGGGTGCCGAGACGGCCGAAACCGGTGATGACTTCATCGAAGATCAGAAGAATGCCGTGCTTGGTGCAGATGTCGCGCAGGCGCTTGAGATAGCCCTTTGGCGGAATGAGAACGCCGGTCGAGCCCGCCACCGGCTCCACGATCACGGCCGCGACGGTCGACGCATCGTGCAGCGCGACGATACGTTCCAGCTCGTCGGCCAGATCGGCGCCATGCTCGGGCTCGCCCTTCGTGAAGGTATTCTTGCCGGGCAGATGGGTGTGCGGCAGATGGTCGACGCCGGTCAGCAGCGTGCCGAACATCTTGCGGTTGGAAACGATGCCGCCGACCGAGATGCCGCCGAAATTGACGCCGTGATAGCCGCGCTCGCGGCCGATCAGGCGGAAGCGCGCCCCGTCCCCCCTGGCGCGGTGATAGGCGATGGCCATCTTGAGCGCGGTGTCGACCGATTCCGAGCCGGAATTGGTGAAGAACACGTGCTCCATGCCCTTCGGCGCAACGTCGACGAGACGGTTGGCCAGCTCGAACACGATGGGATGGCCCATCTGGAAGGCCGGCGCGTAATCGAGTTCGGCCGCCTGCTTCTGGATCGCCTCGGTGATTTTCGGGCGGCAGTGGCCGGCGTTCACGCACCACAGGCCGGCGGTGCCGTCCAGTATCTTGCGGCCGTCCGAGGCGGTGTAATGCATATCCTTGGCGGCAACCAGCATGCGCGGCGCCTGTTTGAACTGCCTGTTTGCCGTGAACGGCATCCAGAATGCGGAAAGATCGTTGGGCGTTACCTTGAGCCTGTTGGACATGACCAAGCCTCCTGATGGTTGATGTCTCGCGGCCAACGCTTGGTCCGTTGTGTCATTTTATGCTAAGCATTTTTTGACCGGTTGGACAAAGGTTAGCACCGCTGTATGAGCGGTCAAGCCATTACTAGCCGAAAAGCCCCGCAGTTTTCCCGTTCCACAGGGGCGTGAACAACTGGTCCAGAGAATTGGTCCAGATTGAACCGGACCGGAAGGACGCTCATTCGATGGAAACGGCAGCACGACCGCTGACACGCATTCAGCAGGAAAAGCGCGAGGTTATCCTCGAGGCCGCGCTCGATGTCTTTTCCGCCAGCGGTTTCCGGGGCTCCACCATCGATCAGGTGGCGGACGCGGCGGGCATGTCGAAACCCAACCTGCTCTATTATTTCCGCAGCAAGGAAGAAATCCACGCCACGCTGATGGAGCGCCTGCTGCACACCTGGCTGGCGCCGCTGCACGAGTTTGACGACGGCGACGACCCCATTACGGAAATCAGGGGCTATATCCGCCGCAAGCTTGAAATGGCGCGCGATTTTCCTCGGGAAAGCCGTCTGTTCGCCAACGAGATTCTTCAGGGGGCGCCGCGAATCATGTCCCTGCTGGAAGGCGAACTGAAACAGCTCGTGGACAAGAAGGCGCGCATCATCAGGAAGTGGATGCGCGCCGGCAAGATCGCCAGAACCGATCCTTACCATCTCATTTTCGCCATCTGGGCGACCACCCAGCACTATGCCGACTTCGACGTGCAGGTACGGGCGGTGCTCGGTCCCGACCGCGATGGCGAAGGGCGCTTCGAAGACGCCGCCCGCTTCCTCGAACAGCTCTTCATCGGCTGCCTCAAGGCTTGAGAAAGCCGCCCCTGCAAAGGATTCGGCGGCTTCTTAGCGTTAAGCGGAAAATGCGCCGGGCCGGCGTCAGGCAGCCATCGCCGCCTCTGCCGGATGCAGCGCGTGGAACGACACGCACAGCCGGTTCCAGACATTGATCATGCCGATGGCAACCGTCAGCTTGACCAGTTCCTCTTCCGAAAAATGCTTCAGGGTCGCCTCGTAGAGCGGCTGCGGAACACCCTGCCCTGCAATCAGCGTCACCGTTTCGGTATAGGCGAAGGCCGCCCGTTCCCGCTCGGAGTAGAGCGGCGATTCCTTCCATGCCGAAACCAGAAACACGCGCTGCTGGCTCTCGCCGTCACGCATCGCCTCGCGGCTGTGCATATCGACACAGAAAGAGCAGCCATTGATCTGCGAGGCCCTGAGCTTGACCAGATGCAGCAGCGAGTGCTCGAGGCCGGAATCCTCGACGGCCTGGTTGAGCTGCATCACCTGTTTCATGATCGCAGGTGCGGTGGCGAAAAAATCCATTCTCTGTTTCATCTCTTCATCCTTTCTGTCATGTGCCGGAAACCGGCTTCTAAACCGGCTTCTGCGGCCGCCGGTGCTGCGCCACGAAGGCGCAGGCGGCGGCGACCGAACGCGGATCGGCATCCTTTCCGAAGTCCGCCACGATTGTGGAGAGCTTCTCGGCGGCAAGCGCCGTCCGCCATGCTTTTTCCGCGCGCAGCATCGCTACATTGATGCCGCAGGGCTTCACATAGGCGGCGTCCGGCAGCTTCACCGGGCCGTTCCGGCGGATCTCGCCGCATCGGAACGCCGGCTGCGGCCCCTCCACCGCCACCACGATGTCGAGCAGGGAAATGCGATCCGCCGCCCGCGCCAGCCGGTAGCCGCCGGCAGGCCCCGGCACGGATTCCAGAATGCCGGCCCCGGCCAGCGCCTGCAGGTGCTTGAGCAGGTAGCTCGGCGACAAGCCGAACTGCGCAGCCAGCGCCGATCCGGGGATCGTCGCACCATCCTCAAGACCGGCGAGCGTCGCCGCGCAATGAATGGCCGCCTCGACGCCCTCGCTGAGTTTCATTCAGTCCCGCCCTGATTTCATGGATAAGGATTATCATGGATAAATAATATCCACAATCAGACAGCAGGAATGCGGGCGTCTCTGCTGACGCCTCCTGAAATTGGGGCCGCGATTTCAGCCGTTTTATCCGCTGCCCGGCAAGCACAGGCGGAGCCGCTTCCCCCCGGTCGCAGCTCCGCCCGGCCCGGGAGGACCTTTATTCAGCCGCCGTGCGCGCCATCGGGTTGTTCGGATGCGTGGTCCAGTTGGCGTAGACCGGCGAGACCGGCTGGCCCGTGCGCTCGTCGATCTCGCCTGCGTGCAGCGGCTGCATGGTGATGCAGCCTTCCACCGGACAGACATTGACGCACAGGTTGCAGCCGACGCACTCATCCTCCATCACCTCGAAATGGCGCACGCCGTCGACCATGGAGGTGATCGCCTGATGCGAGGTGTCCTCGCAGGCGATGTGGCAGCGCCCGCATTTGATGCACAGTTCCTGGTCGATATGGGCCTTGGCGACATAGTTCAGATTGAGATACTGCCAGTCGGTGACGTTGGGCGTCGCGCGGCCGACAATGTCGGAGAGCGAGCGATGACCTTTCTCATCCATCCAGTTCTCAAGCCCCGCGATCATTTCCTGAACGATCTTGAAGCCGTAGGTCATGGCTGCCGTGCACACCTGCACATTGCCGGCCCCGAGCGCCATGAACTCGGCAGCGTCGCGCCATGTCGTCACCCCGCCGATGCCGGAGATCGGCAGGCCGTATGTTTCCGCGTCGCGTGCGATTTCGGCCACCATGTTGAGCGCGATAGGCTTCACCGCCGGGCCGCAATAGCCGCCATGGCTGCCCTTGCCGTCGATCGAGGGCTCCGGCGAGAAGGTGTCGAGATTGACCGAGGTGATGGAGTTGATCGTGTTGATCAGCGATACGGCGTCGGTACCGCCGGCCTTCGCCGCCCGCGCCGGCTTGCGGATATCGGTGATGTTGGGCGTCAGCTTGGTGATGACGGGCATGCGCGTATATTGCTTGCACCAGCGCACCACCATCTCGATATATTCCGGCACCTGCCCCACGGCCGCGCCCATGCCGCGCTCGCTCATGCCGTGCGGGCAACCGAAATTCAGCTCGATGCCGTCCGCACCTGTCTCCTCGACCAGCGGCAGGATCGCCTTCCATTCCTCCTCCACGCACGGCACCATGATCGAGGCGACCAGCGCCCGGTCCGGCCAGTTCATCTTCACCTGCTTCATCTCGCGCAGGTTGGTCTGCAGGTCGCGGTCGGTGATCAGCTCGATATTGTTGAGGCCGAGCAGGCGCCGGTCGGCGCCCCAGATGGCGCCGTAACGCGGGCCGTTGACGTTGACGACCGGCGGGCCTTCCGATCCCAGCGTCTTCCACACCACGCCGCCCCAGCCGGCCTTGAAGGCGCGCTCGACATTGTAGGCCTTGTCGGTCGGCGGCGCGGACGCCAGCCAGAACGGATTGGGCGACCTTATGCCGACGAAATTGCTGCGCAGGTCTGCCATGCTCATGCCCTCCCGTTCGCGGTCAGTGCGTGGTGGATACTCTCGGCCGCGTCGCGCCCCTGCGCCACCGAAGTCACCGTCAGGTCGTCGCCGCCGTGGATGCAATCGCCGCCAGCCCACACCTTCGCCATGGTGGTGCGTCCTTCGCCGTCCACCCGGATGCGCCCATTCTCCAGTTCGATGGCCTGGCCCGAGCCGTTGAGACTGTCGGCCGCGAAGGTCTGGCCGATGGCCTTGAATATCTGGTCCACCGGCAGGGTGAGCAGCTCGCCCGTGCCGACCAGCCTGTCGCCGTCCATCGTCGTGTATTCCAGCTCCAGAGCGCTCGCCTTGCCATTGTGCGAGATCACGCGGCGCGGCTGGAGCCAATGGCGGATGATCACGCCGTTGGCGGCGGCAAGGTCCTGTTCGTAGAGCGAGGCGTTCATGTCGGCCTTGCCACGCCGGTAGCAGATCGTCACCTCCTCCGCGCCGAGCAGCTTCGACTGGATGGCGGCATCGATGGCCGTCATGCCACCCCCGATGACGATGACGCGCCGGCCGATCGGCAGCGCCGCGAGGTCGGAGGTCTGACGCAGGATCGAGATGAAATCGACGGCGTTCTCGACGCCCGCCGCATCCTCGCCCTCGGCCCGCAGCGCATTGATGCCGCCAAGCCCCATGCCGAGGAAAACCGCATCGTAAGCGCCGGCGAGGTCCGCAAGCTGGACGTCTCGGCCGAGCGCCATGCCGTTCCGGATCTCGATGCCGCCAATGGCGGTCACGTAATCGACCTCGGCCTGCGCGAAATCGTCCGTGCTCTTGTAGGCGGCGATGCCGTATTCGTTGAGCCCGCCAGCCTTGGGCCGCGCCTCGAAAATGGTGATGTCATGGCCATGCATGGCCAGCCGGTGCGCGCAGGCCAGACCGGCCGGCCCCGCCCCCACGACCGCCACCTTTTTGCCGCTGTGCTGCGGCCGGTGGTAGAACTGCCGCCCTTCCTCCATCGCCACATCGGTGGCATAGCGTTGCAGGCGGCCGATCTGCACCGGCTTGCCCTCGGCTGTCTGCCGCACGCAGGCTTCCTCGCACAGCGTCTCGGTCGGGCAGACCCGCGCGCACATGCCGCCCAGTATGTTCTGGTCGAAGATCGTCTTTGCGGCACCTACGGCATTGCCGGTGGAAATCTGGCGGATGAACAGTGGAATGTCGATGGTGGTCGGGCATGCCTGCATGCAGGGCGCATCGTAGCAGAAATAGCAGCGGTCGGCCTCGACCAGCGCCTCGTGATGATCGAGCGGCGGATGAAGATCGGCGAAATTCTCGGTATAGGCTTCCGCCGGCAGCCGGCCGCCGGCAATGCCCTCCTTGAAATGACCAGTCGCCATTCCACACTCCCCTTGTTCTTATTCAGGCCCCTTGTCCCTGTATTTGATGAAAGGCTAGCACATCCGGAACTTTTATCAATTGGTCTATTTTCAGCAAGGCACTGAAAATTCACGATAAACATGATTTATTCTATCATGTTTTTTAACGCATCTTGCTGCAACCGCCGAACAACTGCATCGTTTTGCCATGGCGGGAACGGCCGGCATCAGCCGTCCGATGGTTACGACTGTGCGATACAATCGCCAAACAGGGAGAAATCTCATGCCTGATCGCGCGAAATCCTTCTTCTGGTACGAATTGATGACCAGCGACCTCGAAGCCGCCGAGGCGTTCTACACCAGTGTCGTCGGCTGGACGGCGGAGCCCTTCGATGCGCCCGGCGTTCCACCCTATGTCGTCGTCAAGGCAGGAGACCGCGGCGTCGGCGGCCTCATGGCCTTTCCTGACGAGGTTCGCGAAAGCGGCATGCCGCCGGCATGGATAGGCTATATCGGGGCCGATGACGTCGACGCCGCCACCGCCTCGGTGAAAGCGTCGGGCGGGTCGGTGCATCGCGAGCCGGCGGACATTCCCGGTGTCGGGCGCTTTTCCGTGGTTGCCGATCCGCAGGGCGCTGTGTTCATGCTGCTGCACGCCAATGGGCCGGCGCAGCCGCCGGTGCCGATGGACGCGCCCGGTCACATCGGCTGGCGCGAACTTTATGCCGATGACTGGGAAAGCGCGCTGGAGTTCTATTCCGGCCTGTTCGGCTGGACCAGGGATGACACCGTGGACATAGGCGAGATGGGCACCTACCAGCTTTTCGCTGTCGATGGCGAACAGAACGGCGGCATGATGAACCGCCCGCCGCAGGTGCCGGCGGCCTTCTGGCAGTTCTATTTGAACGTGCCGGCCATCGACGCAGCCACCCGCCGCGTCACCGACAATGGCGGCACGGTCACGTTCGGGCCGGACCAGGTGCCCGGCGGCCAGTGGGTTGTCACCTGCACCGACCCGCAGGGCGCCCATTTCGGCCTCGTTGCCCCGGTCCGCTGACAAACCAAAGCATGTCGCCCGAAAGTGGGAACCGGTTTCGGGATAACGACATGCGTAAAACAGGGCCTTAAAGCGTAAGGAGCTATCCTGAAAGATCGCGACACGCTTTAGCCGCAGGCCGCTCCGCCGCCGCGCGCGGTCACGGAGCGGCCTTTGTTTTCATCGGCTTGCAGCCGGTTCCGGAATCAGGGCGGGAACTGCCGCAGCAGCGCCGCAATCGTTAAAATCCGGTCAAGACTCCCTTTATCTTTTGCGCCTAAAGCTGCGCGCATGTCTGCGTACAATTTTAGTCGGGTTTTAACTGTTGCAGCGCTGCTCGGCCTGTCGGCCTGCGCGACGCCGCCCAGCCAGATCAACAATGTCTGCGCGGTCTTCGACCAGCGCGACGGCTGGATCGACAACTGGCATTCGGCTGCAAAGCGCGCCGAGGCAAAGCACGGCATCCCGGTCCCGGTTCTGATGGCCACGGTGCGCAAGGAATCCGGCTTCAAGGCCAATGCAAAACCGCCGCGCACCAAATTGCTCGGTTTCATTCCGTGGAAACGGCATTCCACCGCCACCGGCTACTCGCAGGCGCTCAACGGCACCTGGACGCAATACCGAAACGAGACCGGCAATTTCGCCGCGCGGCGAACGTCCTTTGCCGATGCCGTCGATTTCGTGGGCTGGTATCATGCCAGAAGCGCCAGCACGCTGGGCATTGCCCGCAACGACGCCTACAATCTCTATCTGGCCTATTATTCGGGCTGGAACGGCTACAGGCGCGGCGCCCACAAGAACAATGCCGGCATCCGCAACTATGCCCACGAAACCGACGCCATGGCCCGCCGCTACGCCCAGCAGATGCAGAGCTGCGGGCGCTTGTAAGGCTTTTTTCCCGACTCGTCATCGCGGCCGGGAATGGCCAAGGTCGCGCTGACGCGCCTAATATTCCTTTTCGTAGAAGACACCGCCCCTGGCCTCGCCGGCATCGGTCGCCTCGCCGCGCAGCTTGACGCCGCGCCCGACATTGAGGTCGATGCGCGCCTTGCCGGAGCCCGGCTTTTCGCCTTTCTGGATCGTCACATAGGTGCGGTCGTTGAGGTATTTGCCGGCCTGCACCGAGGTGCCGCCCTTATCGTCGGTGATGACGTCGAGATCGTCAACGCCGATGGCGTTGCGCAGGTTCTGCAGGAGAGAAGTCGAACCGCCGACGCCGGCAAGCTGCGCCGCCGCCTCCGCAAGCTGGGCGATCTGCAAGGGCGACAGGTTCGACATGGAGCGGCCGAAGATCAGGCGGGCCAGCACCTCGTCCTCCGGCAGCGCCGGCACCGAGGCGAAGACGAATTTCGGATTGGTGGCCTCGCCGATCACGGTGATCGTCACCGTCGCGTCCGAGGCCGTCGATTCGGCCACGAAGTTCAGATATGGAATGGTCGAGCCGGAGAAGGTCAGCGTGCCTTCGGTGAAATTCAGCCGCTTGCCGAGAATCTCAAGGCGCCCGCGCCGGAGCTGGAAGCTTCCCACCGCCTCGGGCGAGGTGGCAGCACCTGTAAGCTTGATACTCCCGCCGAGTTCGGCATCGACCCCCCTGCCCTGCACGAAGATCGAGTTGGGCGCATTGACGGTGAGGTCGAGGTTCATGCCGCTCTTCGGGCCACCGTCGCCGCTGCTGGGCGGGTTCAGCGCCTGATCCTGCCGGCGAACGGCGGCAGGGGCATTCCTGTGCTGAACGTTCAATTCCGAAAGCGAGGTCGGCAGCTTGGTCGGCACGGTGATCACCGTACGCGCCAGGTTGATCGTGCCCGAAAGCATGGGCGATGCGGTCAGCTGGCCCTTGATCGCCAGATCGCCGCTGAGATTGGCGGTGACGATATGGCCGTCCGTATAGCGCCCGTCGGCCAGCCTGATGCTGATATCGGCCGGGAATCCGGAATTGACATCGATGCCGACCGTGCCGCCGACCGTCAGCGTTCCCCCGGAAGAAAGCCGGCCGGTCAGCCGGTTGATGGTCGCCACGCCGTTGCCCATGGCAACGTCAAGCGCGATGTCGTTGACGGCGATGCCGGCCTGCGCGGCCACGAAGCGCGCGCCATTGGAACGGATGTTACCGCTGATGACGGGTGCAGTGGCCGGCCCGCTCACTTTCACGGCGACCGCCGCCGTCCCCTCCATCGACATGCTGTTCTCCGCCAGCATGCGGTTGGCGATGGCGAAAGGCACATTGCCGCTGAAGTCGAGCGAGAGGTTCGGCGTGCCCTGCGTGGTCACCGCGCCGCCGCCCTGCAAGCGCATGCCCGAGCCTTCTGAAATCGTCGAGGTGAAGTCGAGCCGGTTGTTGGCAAAGGTGCCGGACGAGTCGATGCCGATGCCGCCAAGGCCCGCGGAGCGGGTCTGCGCCGCCTCGAGGCCGCTTGCCTGGAGGTCGTATTTCACCACCGGCGCGGAGGTCGGCCCGGTCACGTTCACCGTTCCCGAAATGCTGCCTGCCGCATCGAGCCCGGCCGCAAAATTGTTGGCCACGGAAACCGGCACGGAACTGAGATCGGCCCTGATGTCGAGCGCATCCGCGACATCCCCCGAAACGGTGATCCGGCCATTGCCGATGCCGATCACCAGTCGCTCCAGCGCGGTGCGCCCGTCCTTCACCACGATGGTGGAGGGCTCGGCGATTGCGGCGCGCACGCCCTGGAAGGTCGCCTGCCCGGACTTCAGCTCAAGCGTCGTCGTGCCTTCGGCAACCCGAACCCTGCCCGCGGCGCTCGCCGGAATATCCTTCACCGTCGCGCCGCCCGAGAAGGCTGTCCAGTCGCCCTCCTGTTTCAGGTCGATGTTGATGCCGGTGACGGCGGTATCGCCGGAGGTCACGCCGTCGGCCCTGATGGTGCCGGAAATCGCTGGCGCCTGCGCATAGTTGGACACCTGCGCGTCCACCGTGACATTGCGGGCATTGAGGTCGCCGCGCGTCAGGCTGGAGGTCACGGCCTTCACCGCCACCTGTGGCACGCCTTCCGCCTTTGAGAAGACCACGCTGCCGTTCAGCGCACCCTCGATCTTTTCCAGCGCCAGCGCGGCCAGGGGCCCGAGGTCCGGCAACTCGAACCCGATCCGGCCTTCGGGCAGGAACGCATCGTCGAGCACCAGATCGCCGCCGACGCGGTTGGCGCCCAGCGAAAGCGTCAGCCCGTCGATGCGGCTTTGCCCGCCTTCGCTCTTCAGGGTCGCCTTGCCTTGCAGGGTCTCGCCCGCGACATTGCCCGACAGGGTCACGTCGGCGGCGGGGTTTGCGGCGTCGGCCTTCGCCGTCGCATCCAGCCTGAGGCCGGTGATCTCGCGCTCCGCCACGACCAGCCTGTCGCTGCTGATCGTCGCCGCGACATCGGGCGCAACCAGCGCACCGCTGGCTTTGAGAGCAACTGCGATAGCGCCGCTGGCTTCCTTCGCGAAAGGCGCAATATCCGCCAGTGCGCCGTTCAGCTCGGCGGCGATGGTGCCGTCGGAGAGGCTCGCCTTGCCCTGCGCCGAGAGCGGACCGGACAGAAGCTCCAGCCTGTCGGCCGCCACATTGCCATCGCTGTCGCGGCGCACGGCCACGGACAGCGTCGTGCGCTCGCCGAGTGCCGGGCGGGCGGCGGCCGGCAACGCCGCCGATGCGGCATCCGCCTTCACATTCAGCTCGATCGAACCATCGGCCAGTGAGACCTTGCCGTCGAAGCCGCCCTTCAGCGCATCGCTGGCGATCTCGCCCTTGCCGATGGTGATGGCGTCCTTGGTGACATTGCCTTCCACCAGCGCGGTGATGCGCCCGGCGATCAGCGGCGCGATGGTGGGATTGTCGAGCCCGATCCTGTCGGCGCTCGCCGTGCCGGCAATCGGACCGCTGCGGCTTTCGATGTCGAAACCGTCGGAATGCAGCGCCAGCGCGATGTTGTCGACCCGCATGTCCCGCGTGGCGACGCTCGCCAGATGTGTCTCGATGTCCACCATCGGCGCCCTGCCCTCGCCGAAGGCGCGCAGCGAGGCCGACTGCAACTCGATGTCGATCGGGCTTTCCTCGCTGCCGAGCCCCAGCGGCACGGTCGGTCCGGCGGAGGTGAACTCCAGCGAGAAATCCGTCGCTCCGGCAGGATTGATGCTGCCCTGCGCCACGCCGCGCAGGACCGATGTGTCGACGGTTGCCGTCTCGATTGAGATGCCGCGTTCGGCATGGGAGCTGCCGGTTATCTCGAAGCGGGTCTGGCCGGCAAGAAGGGACTTGAAGCGCGCGGGAACGAAGCGTGCGAAATCGCCATTGCCGCGCAGTTCGACGCGGCTGCCGCCATCGATGAAGGCGTGCTGGCCGGAAATCTCGGTGATCAACTCGCCGCCCGCATGGAAGGTGCCGCGTCCCGTCCAGTCGGCCAGCGGCCCGTTGCCGGACACTGCGATGCTGACCGGAGGTGCATCCGGCAATTGCAGCAGGTTGGCAATGATACCGCCCGCCGGCTCGGACGCCTGAACGTTCAGGTCGAGCCGGTTGTCGCCCGGCAGGAAATGCACCAGCGCCGAGACGGACCCCTCATGGCCGTCGCGCCGGGCCATGGAAACGTCCGCCTCCACGGCCAGCGGCGAGCGCTCGGCACGCACATGGCCTTCGGCGGCCAGTTCGGCGATGCCTGCCCCGGCAAGCGCTTCTCCAAGCGCGATCTGCGGCAGGTCGATGGCGCGGATGTCCACCGAGACCGGCAACGAGAATGCGGTGCCCGTGCGCGGTTTCTCGTCCGGGCTGGAGACAGGCGCGCGGGCCGCCTCGATGCGCCCCACGGCAACCCTCTCGGCAAGGAAGGTGCGCGACAGCAGCGCCAGCGGCGACCAATCCACGGCCACCTCGCGCAGCACGAGCCACGGCCCCTCGCGGTCCTCCAGAACCACATGGTCAACCCTGAGATTGCCGGACCAGATGCCGTCGATACCGCGAACGGAGACCTTCATGTCCTCCGATGAGGCCACGTCCGATATAAGGCCGGCAAGGTTCTCGCGGCCACGCTCGGTCGTGGTCAGCACCACGGCGGCGCCCGCAAGTCCCGCCACGGCGGCAAGCACCGCATAGAACAGAACGCGCAAGATCCGCTTTGCAATCTTCATGTTCTTCGCCTGCCGTCCTGCCGCGTCAGAATGACTGCCCGATGCCCGCATAGATGCCGAAGCGCGGATCGCCCTTTTCGCGATTGAGCGGCACGGCGGCATCCACCCTGAGCGGTCCGAAAGGTGTCAGATAGCGCAGGCCCACGCCCGCGCCCACCTTGAGATCGGAAAATTCCGGGAATTGTTTGTCTGAGACCGTGCCGGCATCGACAAAAGGCACGATGCCGATCGTGTCGGTGACGGCAATGCGCAGTTCCGCCGAGGTCTCGAACCAGGAAAGGCCGCCCGTCGGCTTGTCGTTCGGGTCCTTCGGGCCAATGCCCTGATAGGAGTAACCGCGCACGGAGCCGCCGCCACCGGCATAGAAGCGGCGGTCGGCCGGCACATGCGAAAGCCCCGCGCCAAGGATCGATCCACCCGCCACCCGGCCGGCCAGCACGAATCGGTTGCTGTCCATCGGCGCGTAGTAGGCCGAGCCCTCGCCCCTCACCTTGACGAATGCCTTGGAGTTCAGCGCGTCATAGCTGGGTTCCACGAAGGCCAGCAGGCGATAGCCGCTGGTCGGATTGAGACGGTCGTTGCGCTTGTCATGCACATATTGCAGGGGCACCGAGGCGATCAGATAGTCGTTTCGCCCATAGGCGTCCGTGATCTCGGAATAATCCAGCGACAGCTCCGCCGAAACGGTGCGCGTCTTGTCGAGCTGGTAGGAAAGGCCCGCGCTGCCCTTGACCGAGAAGCGGTCATAGGCATCCGGATGCTCGTAGACGGTCTTGAGGCTGGCGAAGAATTTCGATGCCGGCCCGACCACGCCCGGCTTCTCGAACATGATGCCTGCATTGTAGTTCAGCTTCGAGATGTCGTTCGACCCGATGCCGCTGATCGAACCGTCGATGCGCAGCTTCTCCGCCCGGCCGAACAGGTTGCGATGGCCCCAGTACCCCTCGATGCCGAGCCCTTCCGTGTTCGAAACCGTGCCGCCGATGCCGAGATAGCGCGTCTTGCGCTCGGTTACGTTGATGTCGACCGGAATATTGCCTTCGCCGTCGAGCTCGCTGGCCTCGCGCAGCGTCACGCTGTTGAAGACCTCCATCCCCAGCAGCCGTTCGCGCGCATCGTCCAAGTCCTTGGGCGAGTAGCGCTCGCCGCGTTTCAGCCCGGCCATGTAGCGGGTGAACTCCGGGTCCATGCGCTCGGTGCCTTCGACGGTCGTCTCGCCGTAGCCGGCCACCGGCCCGGCCTTCACCGAAAGCGTGACGTCCAGGGTCGTCGTGTTGTGGTCGGCCACGATCTCGCGATCGGTGATCTCGGCAAGGGGGCGCCCTTCCTCCTTGAGGGCGCGAACGATCAGCGCCTCGGCCTTGAGGATCGCCCCCGATCCCGCATCGCCGCCGGAGATGAGGCCGAAATCCGCGCCGGTCAGCCCCGCCGCATCGCCTTCAAGCCTTATGTCGCCGAGTGTGAACTTGGGACCGGGCGCCACGTCGATCACCACCGGAACCGGTTGCGGCCCCCTGAACTCGGCGTCGGGAGGGAGGTCGTCGATGGAGCGCCCGTCGATCGATACGTTGACCACGCCCTCATAGCGCGCGTCTGCATAAAGAGCCGCGACAAGCTGCTCGCGGTCGCCGCGAGCCTTGGACATCAGGCCGAGCGAGCCGGAAACCGGCCGGTCCTCGTCCGTCTTCAGCGTCGAGGCAGCCTCCAGCTTCTTCTTCAGATCGGCATGGTCTTCCGGCACATTGATGGTGACCGTGTAGTTCATCGGGTCGACGATGTCGGAATCACCGTTCGCGGCCGAGCCCCACAG
This sequence comes from Aquamicrobium defluvii, assembly GCF_004363725.1. Classification (GTDB taxonomy): domain Bacteria; phylum Pseudomonadota; class Alphaproteobacteria; order Rhizobiales; family Rhizobiaceae; genus Mesorhizobium; species Mesorhizobium defluvii. Next base: position 14,342 of record NZ_SNZF01000032.1, read on the forward strand.
CCTGATTCCGAACAGCTCGAAAGCGGCCGCCGGCTGTGGCGCAAGGGTCATGGCGGAGGTGGCAAAAAGCGCAAGCAACAGCGCGCGCGGCAGGGAAAACCCTGCTGCCGGCCAGTCTGCTCCATGCTTCATATCGTGCCGCATTCCGTTAACTTAACGAACAAAGTTAAAATTCGACTGAAATTCCGGGCCTTTCATGAGTGACGCAACGTCCGCTTGTGCCAGAAGTGCGGCAGGTTGAAACTCAAATCCCTGCATACACCGGCAAAAAAGCGTGATCATGCCTTTCTGGCTCAATAGCGGCGAATCCGGTGAATTGAAACCGTTACGTCGCGCATGGAGCTCCGGTGCGATTGACAAGCCGCACGGATGGCCGAAAGCTGCTCCGGAACTCCGGAGAGGCATCATGACCATGCGCGCGATCGGTACACTTGGCGCAATCGCCATCTTTTTCCTGACGGCCGCCGGCCTGGCGCAGGCGCAGGAAGCCCGCCGCATCGTCACCACGGACAATGCCGATTATTTCGGCTTCGACCTGCGTTCCGAGCAGAACGTCACGCTCGACCAGTGCTCGTCCGCCTGCCTTGGCGATCCGGCATGCCGCGCCTTCACCTATAACAACAAGGCGAAGTGGTGCTTCCTCAAATCGGATTTCAACGAGCTGAAGCCGTTTTCAGGCGCCACTGCCGGCAAGGCGGTGGTTCTTGACACCGATGCCGACATCGGCGCGCCGCCGGCGCTCGGCTATGTGCCGGCATGGGTGAAGGATCAGGCCACGCAATATCGCGCCTATCTCACCGGTTCCAACCATGCGAAGCCGGACGAAGGTCTGGGCAATCTGATCGATGAAGCTGCTGCCGCAGCGCAGAACGGCGACCCGCGCAGCGCAATGCAGAACTACACGCGCGCCGTCTCCGCCATGCCGCAGGATGGCAGGCTGTGGCTGGAACTGGCCCGCTCGATCCTGAACGTCTCTCCCGCAGGCAGCAGCGAAACCTCGACACTGCGCACCAGCGCCACATCGGCGGCGCTCAATGCCTATGATCTGGCCCGCACCGCCGCCACCCGCGCCGATGCCCTTGCCCTGCTTGGCGCGGCGCTGGACGGGCGCGACCTCAACCGCCCGGCCCTGCAAGCCTATGAAGCCAGCCTCGATCTGGTCAATTCCGCAGCCGTGCGCGCATCCTACGAAGACCTCAAGGCCCGCAAGGGCTTCCGCATCCTCAATCACTCGGTCGATGCCGATACCGCCACGCCCCGCATCTGCGCGCAGTTTTCCGAGGAACTGGTGCGCACCGATGTCGATTACAGCCAGTTCGTGCGCGTCAACGGCGCCGCCCCCGCCGGCATCGAGGCGAAGGAGAAGCAGATCTGCGTGGAGGGCCTCAGCCACGGCCAGTCCTATGAGGTCACCTTCCGCGCCGGGCTTCCTGCGGCCATCGGCGAGGTTCTGAGCGCACCGACCACGCTGTCCATCTATGTGCAGGACCGCGCCTCGTCCGTGCGCTTCACCGGCGATGCCTTCGTGCTGCCGGCCGGCGCGCGGCGCGGCATTCCCGTGGTCACCGTCAACATGCCGGTGGCGGACATGAAGCTCTACCGCATCGGCGACCGTTCGCTGGCACAGCTGCTGTCCGGATACCAGTTCCTGCGCCAGCTCGACGGCTACGAAATCTCGGGCATTGCCGACCAGATGGGCGAGCCCGTATGGGAGGGGAAACTGGCGATCGAAGACCGGATCAACAAGGAGGTGACCACTTCCTTCCCGGTTGACGAGGCGCTGCCGCAGCGCAAGCCCGGCGTCTATGTCCTGACCGCACAGCCCGAGAACGACCGCAGCGAAACCTGGGATTCGCGCGCCACCCAGTGGTTCGTGGTCTCCGACATCGGCCTTTCCACCTATACGGGCGAGGACGGGCTGACCGTTTTCGCGCGCTCGCTGGCCAGCGCAAAGCCCGTTTCCGGCGTGGAACTCACCCTGCTTGCCCGCAACAACGAGGTGCTGGGCACCGCCGTCACCAATGACGAAGGCCGCGTCATCTTCAATCCCGGCCTCACGCGCGGCGAAGGCGGCATGGTGCCCGCCGTGCTGACGGCGAAACAGGGCGACGCCGATTTCGTGTTCCTCGACATGGCGCGCGCCGGCTTCGACCTCTCCGACCGTGGCGTGGAGGGCCGCGCAGCACCCGGCGCGCTCGACATCTATGCCTGGACCGAGCGCGGCATCTACCGCGCCGGCGAAACCGTCCACGTCTCCGCCCTTGCGCGGGACGGCAGCGCCGACGCGGTGGAGAACCTGCCCCTCACCTTCGTCTTCTCGCGCCCCGACGGTGTCGAGGACAGGCGCATCGTCTCCGAAGGCGCGTCCGCAGGCGGCCATGCCATCGAACTGCCGCTGGAACCCAATTCGATGCGCGGCACCTGGTCCGTGGCCATCCACACCGACCCGAAGCGCCCCGCCATCGCCACGCAGAATTTCCTCGTCGAGGATTTCGTGCCCGACCGCATCGAGTTCGACCTGAGCGCCGACCGGATCGAGGTAGCACCCGGTGAGACCGCAACGGTCACCGTCGATGGCCGGTTCCTCTACGGCGCGCCCGCAGCCGGTCTGGCGCTGGAAGGCGAGACCACGCTGTCGCTGACGCGGGACTGGAACCGCTTCAGGGGCTTCTATTTCGGCCTTGTCGATGAAGACAGCGCCGGCGCTTCCGTCACGCCGCTGAAAGACCTTCCGGTTCTGGGGCAGGATGGCAAGGCGAGCTTCCCTGTCGCCATCGACAACCTGCCCGCCACCACGAAGCTGGTGAGGTCGAAGGTGACGGTGCGCATGCGTGAAACCGGCGGGCGCACCGTGGAGCGCTCCATCGATCTCGATCTTCTCCCGAATACCGACATGATCGGCATTCGGCCCGATTTCGAAGAGGTCCAGCAGGGTGGCACGGCAAAATTCAGCCTCATCGCAGCCGATGCCCAAGGCGCGCGCAAGGCGCTTGCCGGCGTGAACTGGTCGCTGGTGAAGGTCGAGCGGAACTACCAGTGGTATCGCAATGGCAGTTCGTGGAACTACGAGCCGATCACGCTGACCCGCGAGATTGCCAGTGGCACGGTGGACATTGCCGCTTCCGGCGAAGCCACCTTGTCGCTGCCGGTGGACTGGGGCCGCTACCGGCTTGAGGTTGAAAGCGCGGAAGCCGGCGGCGCGGCCTCGAGCCACGAATTCTATGCCGGCTGGTATGTGGAAGCTTCTTCCACGGAAACGCCGGACGGGCTGGAAATCGCCCTCGACAAGGACGTGTACGCGCCCGGCGAGGTTGCCAAGCTGAAAGTTTCGCCGCAATTCGCCGGCGAGCTTCTGGTCGCCATCGGTGCGGACAGGCTGCTGAAGACGGTTTCGGCCACGATCCCCGCCGAAGGCGGCACGGTCGACATACCGGTTGGCGAGGACTGGGGCGCGGGCGCTTATGTCACCGCCACCCTCTACCGGCCCGGCGATGCGCAGGAAAAGCGCATGCCCGCCCGCGCCATCGGCTTGAAATGGCTGAAGGTCGATCCGGCCGGACGCAAGCTTGCCGTCTCGCTCGCCCCACCGGAAAAGACCGAACCGCGCCAGCCGCTCGCCATTCCGCTTGAGGTGTCGGGCATGCCGGCCGGCGAGAAGGCCTATGTCACGGTCGCGGCGGTGGATGTCGGCATCCTCAACCTCACCAACTATAAGGCGCCGGACCCGGAACAGTGGTTCTTCGGCCAGCGCATGATGGGCCTTGAACTGCGCGACCTCTATGGCCGCCTGATCGACGGTTCGCTGGGCGCTGCCGGGCGGCTGCGTACGGGCGGCGACGGTGCCGCCATGCAGTCGCAGGGCAACCCGCCGAAGGAAAAGCTGGTCACCTTCTTCTCCGGCATCGTCGAGGTGGATGCGGACGGCAAGGCGGCTGTGGCGTTCGACCTGCCGCAGTTCAACGGCACGGTGCGCGTCATGGCCGTGACCTGGACCAAAACGGCCGTTGGCCATGCGGTGAAGGATGTGATCGTGCGCGATCCGGTGGTCATCACCGCCGGCCTGCCGCGCTTCCTCGCACCGGGCGACGCTTCCACGCTGCGCCTCGATGTGGCCAATACGGACGGCCCCGCCGGCAACTACGCCGTCACCATCGACACCACCGGCGGCATTGCCGCCGCCGACGATGGTGTGCCGCAAGCCATTGCGCTTGGCGCGGGCGAGCGGCGTGGCTTCGAGGTGCCCTTGATGGCGGTGGAGCCGGGCGAGGCTTCTCTGACGGTTCGCCTCGTCCATGCGGACGGCACCGCCGCCGAACAGGTGCTCTACCTGCCGGTGCGCCCGGCGCAGCTTCCGGTCACCAATCGCATGGTTGTGAACCTGAAGCCCGGCGCCTCCCTGCGCGTCGATCAGGAATTGCTGGCGGCAAGCCTGCTGCCCGGCGCATCCGTCAGCGTCGGCGTCTCGCGCACGGCGGCCCTCGACGTGCCGTCCCTGCTTCTGGCGCTCGACCGTTACCCCTATGGCTGCACCGAGCAGACCACCAGCCGCGCGCTGCCGCTTCTCTATGTCAACGACCTCTCCCAGGGCTTCGGCATCCCCGTGGACGACAAGCTGCGCGAGCGCGTGCAGGAAGCGATCTACCGCGTGCTGGCCCACCAGTCCTCGACAGGCGGTTTCGGCCTGTGGGGTCCGGGATCGGGCGATCTGTGGCTGGACGCCTACGCCACGGACTTCCTCACCCGTGCCCGCGAACAGGGCTATGACGTGCCGGAGCGGTCGGTGACGCAGGCGCTGTCCAACCTGCAAAACAGCATCGGCTACGATCAGGACGTTCAGGATCGCGGCAGCGAAATGGCCTATGCGCTCTATGTTCTGGCCCGTAACAAGAAGGCTTCGGTGGGCGATCTGCGCTACTATGCCGACACCAAACTCGAAGCCTTCTCCAGCCCGATGGCGGTTGCGCAGCTTGGCGCGGCACTGGCCCTCTACGGCGATGCGCAGCGCGCGGAGGCCACCTTCTCCGCCGCCCTGCAACTTTCCCGCAACAGCACCGGCTTCGACCAGTACCGTTCCGACTATGCCTCGCCGCTGCGCGATGCGGCAGCGATGCTGGCGCTGGCCGCCGAAAGCAGACCGGCTCCCTCCGTCGTGCCGGAACTGGTCGCCCAGGTGAACCGCGAGCGCGCCGCCTCCAGATGGACCAGCACGCAGGACAATGCCTGGATGCTGCTTGCCGCACGTGGCCTGAAGGAAGGCAACGACGCCATCTCGCTCACCGTGGACGGCGCCGCCCATGACGGCCCCTTCTCCCGCGAGATCGACGGCGCCGATCTGGTGAGCACTCCGCTCAGCATCGCCAATGCCGGCAAGGATGCCATCGACGCGGTCGTCACCACGGTCGCCGCTCCGGCGCAGCCGCTGCCGGCGGGCGGCGACGGCTTCGACATAGGGCGCACCTATTACACGCTCGACGGAGAAGAGGCGAATGTGACGGAGGCGCAGCAGAACGAGCGCTATGTGGTGGTGCTGCGCGTTCGCCAGCACAACAGCTGGCCAACGCGCATGCTGGTCACCGACCTGCTGCCCGCCGGCTTCGAGATCGACAATCCCGGCCTCGTTTCCAGCGCCCAGCTCAGCAATTTCGGCTGGCTGCCGGACACCAGCGCCGCGCATCTCGAATTTCGCGACGACCGCTTCGTGGCCGCCTTCGACCCCGGCGGCAACAGCAGCAGGGAAGTGACGCTCGCCTATGTCGTGCGCGCTGTCACTCCCGGCGTCTATGCCCATCCGGCAGCCAGCGTCGAGGACATGTACCGGCCCCAATATTCGGCCCGCACCGCCACCGGCATGATGGAGGTGAAGGCCCCGTAAGACGCAAGGGTCGCGAGACCATGGCACCCTTCATCCTTCCTGGCGCTGCGCGCCGATCCACCTTCTCCCACAGGGAGAGAATGGAAGGGACTGCGCCTGAGTTCGGGCCAACCGGGTGCCATTGGGACTTGCGTTCCTGCCTTCGCCCCTTGCGGAAGAAAGCTGGCTTGCGAAGAGAAGTCGGATGAGAGGTATTTCCGGCAAGGCCCTGCGCAGGTCGACCATCGCCATCGCAGCGCTGGCCGTGGTCGGAACCGCTTGCCTGTTCGCCCTCGACCGCGCCTTCCCGCCACCCTTGCCGCAACAGCCGGTCGTTTCGGCCGAAGTGCTGGACCGCGACGGGCAATTGCTGCGCGCCTTCGCCACGCCGGATGGCTACTGGCGCTTCGGCACCACGCTCGAGCGCATCGACCCTGCCTTTCTCGACATGCTCATTGCCTACGAGGACAAGCGTTTCTGGGAGCACAGCGGCGTCGACCTGCTGGCGCTCGGCCGCGCCGCGCTGCAATTCGGAACCAATGGCCGCATCGTTTCCGGCGGCTCCACCCTCTCCATGCAGCTTGCCCGGCTGATCGAGCCGCGCACCAGCCGCAGCGTTGCCGCCAAGCTGCGCCAGATCGCTCGCGCGGCCCAGATCGAGCGCCGCCTGAGCAAGCGTGAAATCCTGCTGCGCTATCTCACCCTTGCCCCCTATGGCGGCAATCTGGAAGGCATCCGTGCGGCCTCGCTCGCATGGTTCGGCAAGGAGCCTTCGCGGCTCACCGTCTCCGAGAGCGCGCTGCTGGTCGCCCTGCCGCAACTGCCGGAAAAGCGCAGGCCGGACCGCAACAGCCAGGCCGCGCGCGCCGCGCGCGACCGGGTGCTCGAACGCATGGTCGGCGCCGGGCTGCTTGAGCCACGCGAGGCGGCCCGCGCCGCGCTTGAAGACGTGCCGTCCCGCCGCCGCGCCATGCCTGCCTTCGCCGCGCATGCCGCCTTGCGCGCACTGCGCACCGGCGCGGAGGCCCCTCGCCTCACCATCAGCCGGCGCGTGCAACAGGGGCTGGAAGCTGTCGCGCGCGAGGCGGCGGCGCGGCTGGGGCCGAAGCTCTCCGTCGCCATGGTCATGGCCGATTCGCGCACCGGCGAGATACTCGGCGAGGTCGGCTCGGCCTCCTTCACCGACACCGCCCGCTCCGGCTGGATCGACATGACGCGCGTGCTGCGCTCGCCCGGTTCGACGCTGAAGCCCTTCATCTACGGCCTCGCCTTCGAGCAGGGACTGGTGGCGCAGGAGACGATGATTTCCGACACGCCCGCCGATTTCTCGGGCTATCGGCCGAAGAATTTCGACATGGACTATCAGGGCGACGTCACCATCCGCAACGCCCTGCAACTGTCGCTCAACGTGCCGACGGTTCGGGTTCTCGACGCGGTTGGCCCGGCGCGGCTCGCCGCGCGCCTGCGCAATGCCGGCGTGTCGCTGGTTCTGCCGCCGAACGAGCCGCCCGGCCTTGCCATCGGCCTCGGCGGCGCGGGCATCACGCTGTGCGATCTCGTCCAGCTCTATGCCGGGCTCGCCAATGGCGGCAAGGTCCACCGCCTGCGCGACGGCACCGAACCCGCCGCCGCCACGCCTTCAGGGGCGACGCTGCTCGATCCGCAGGCCAACTGGCAGATCACGGACATTCTTTCCGGCATTCGCCCGCCGCAGGGCGCGCCGCGCCGTGGCATCGCCTACAAGACCGGTACGTCCTACGGCTACCGCGACGCCTGGACGGTCGGTTACGATGGCCGTTACGTGCTCGGCGTCTGGGTCGGGCGCGCCGATGCCGCCGCCATTCCCGGCCTCTCCGGCTATGTCTCCGCCGCGCCTATCGTCTTCGAGGGCTTCGCCCGTTCCGGCCTTGCCGCGGTGCCGTTTGCCTCCGCTCCGCCCGGCGCGCGCCATATGCGGCGTCAGGATCTGCCCGTCACGCTGGCCCGCTTCGGAACGGACACGGTGGGCGCAGCACCTGGCCCGGTGGAGCCTGCGCCGCGCATCGTCTTCCCGCCGGATGGCGCGCGCATCGATCTCGGCACCTCCACCAGCGCCGCGACCCCTCTGGTGCTGAAGCTTCAGGGCGGGCGGGCGCCTTTCCGCTGGCTCGCCAACGGCAGGCCCCTTGAAGGTCAGGACCGACGCCGCACCGCGACATGGCTGCCGGACGGCGCCGGCACCTCCACCCTCACCGTCATCGATGCCGCGGGGCGCGCCGCCAGCGTCAACGTGTTCGTCGAATAGGACGCCCTCACCTCGAAAAGAGAAGAATTTTCCGATTGCGCCTTCGATCGGGCAGGAGTTTTCTGAAGAGGCCCGAAAAAGGTAACGACCTGCGCATCCAATTTCTACCAATTCAGTAGAGTAAAGCGGTGTGAACAGGAGGCTGACATGAGCCAATTCCGTAAAAATACCCTGCTCGGCATACTCATCGCGGGCTCCGTGCAATTCGGCACCTTGGGCTTCGCGCTGGCGGATACGACGATCCTCAACGTGTCCTACGACCCGACCCGCGAGCTTTACAAGGAATTCAACGACGCCTTTTCCAGACACTGGAAGGCGGAAACCGGCGAGACGGTGACCGTGCAGCAGTCGCATGGCGGCTCGGGCAAGCAGGCCCGCTCGGTCATCGACGGCATCGACGCCGATGTGGTGACGCTGGCGCTCGAAAGCGATATCGACGCCATCGCCGAAACCTCCAAGAAGATCAAGCCCGACTGGCGTCAGCACTTCGAGAACAACTCTGCCCCGTACACCTCGACCATCGTGCTTCTGGTGCGAAAGGGAAATCCGAAGGGCATCAGGGACTGGGGCGATCTCGTCAAGGGTGACGTGCAGGTCATAACCCCGAACCCCAAGACCTCCGGCGGCGCACGCTGGAATTATCTGGCGGCATGGGGCTGGGCGCACCATGAATTCGGCGGCGACGAGGAGAAGATCAAGGAATACATCGCCGAACTGTTCCGCCGCGTGCCGATTCTCGACACCGGCGCGCGCGGCTCGCTGCTGACCTTCACCGAACGCAGGATAGGCGACGTTTTCCTGTCATGGGAGAACGAGGCTTTCCTGGCGAAGAAGGAATATGGCGAGGACGCTTTCGAGACCATCATTCCCTCGCAGTCCATTCTCGCCGAGCCGCCGGTCGCCATCGTCGATGGCAATGTCGACACCAGGGGCACGCGCAAGGTCGCCGAGGCCTATCTGCGGTATCTCTATTCGGAGGAAGGCCAGCGCATCGCCGCCAGAAACTTCTATCGCCCGTCGAAACCGGACCTCGTTTCGCAGGACGAGAGAAAAATTTTTCCGGATGTGAAGCTTTTGAGCATCGACGACCCGATTTTCGGCGGATGGAAGAAAGCGCAACCTTACCATTTCGCCGATGGCGGGATATTCGACCAGATATACAAGCCGGCACAATAGCGGCGTCTGCATGGTCTCCCCGAAACCGCGAGCTTTGGGGAAACATGCACGAGAAAGGAAACGGAAGCGCGGCGGTGTCGCGGCGCGCTTCGAGATGCAAGGGGCAACATGACCGCAGTACCCGCCAGAGCGGGGTGGCGATTCAGGCAGCCGAGCGTTATCCCGGGGTTCGGATTGACGCTTGGCCTTTCGCTTGCCTACCTCACCCTCATTATCCTCATCCCGCTGTCGGGCCTGGCATGGCGTTCCGCATCGCTGGGCTGGCCCCAGTTCTGGACCCTGGTCACCGATCCCCGCACCCTGAACGCCCTGAAGATCAGCTTCGGCACGGCGCTGGCGGCTGCGGCGGTCAATGTCGTCTTCGGCACGGTGGTGGCCTGGGTGCTGGTGCGCTACCGCTTTCCGGGCAGGCGCGTGGTCGATGCCATGGTCGATCTGCCCTTCGCCTTGCCCACGGCTGTCGCCGGCATCGCGCTGACCACGCTCTATGCCCCCAATGGCTGGATCGGGGCCCTGCTCGGCCCCCTTGGCATCAAGGTCGCCTACACGCCGCTCGGCATCGTCGTGGCGCTGGTCTTCATCGGCCTGCCCTTCGTGGTGCGCACCGTGCAGCCGGTGATGGAAGAGATCGACCGCGAGGTCGAGGAAGCCGCCGCAACGCTTGGCGCCAGCCGGTTCCAGACCATCACCCGCGTGCTGTTTCCCGGCCTTGCGCCTGCCATCGTCACCGGCTTCGCGCTCGCCTTCGCGCGCGGTGTCGGCGAATACGGCTCGGTCATCTTCATCGCCGGCAATCTGCCCAACGTTTCGGAGATCGCGCCGCTGCTCATCATCATCCGGCTGGAGGAATACAATTACCCCGCCGCGACGGCGATCGCCGCCGTGATGCTGATCATCTCCTTCGCCATGCTTCTCGTCATCAACATGCTGCAATCCTGGAGCCGCAAGCGCTATGGCTGATCCCGTCGTCTTTGCCGCACAGCGGGCATCGAGCGGTGCCGGCATCACCGAGCAGCGCCCGGCGCGCTGGACGCTGATGGCGGTCGCCTTCATTTTCCTTGGCGTCTTCCTGTTCCTGCCGCTGGTTCTGGTGTTCATGGAAGCCTTCAAGAAGGGCGTCGGCTTCTATTTCTCGGCGCTCGGCGAACGCGACACGCTTTCGGCCATCCGCCTCACCTTGCTGGTTGCGGCCATTTCCGTGCCCCTCAACCTCGTCTTCGGCGTCGCCATGGCATGGGCCATCGCCAAATACGAGTTCAGGGGCAAGGCGTTTCTGACCACGCTGGTCGACCTGCCCTTTTCGGTCTCGCCGGTCATCTCGGGCCTTGTCTATGTGCTGCTGTTCGGTGCGCAAAGCGCGCTCGGGCCGTGGTTGAAATCGCACGGCATCGAGATTCTGTTTGCGGTGCCCGGCATCGTGCTGGCCACCATTTTCGTCACCTTCCCTTTCGTTGCCCGCGAACTGATCCCCCTGATGGAAGAACAGGGCACGAAGGACGAGGAAGCCGCCATCTCGCTCGGCGCCAATGGCTGGCAGACCTTCTGGTATGTGACCTTGCCGAACGTGAAGTGGGGCCTGCTCTATGGCGTGCTCCTGTGCAACGCGCGGGCCATGGGCGAATTCGGCGCGGTATCGGTGGTGTCCGGCCATATCCGCGGCCAGACCAACACCATGCCGCTGCATGTCGAGATTCTCTACAACGACTACAACGCCACCGGCGCTTTCGCGGTCGCCTCGCTGCTGGCCGGCCTTGCGCTGGTCACGCTGGCGCTCAAGTCGCTTCTTGAAATGCGCTACGGCGCCGAAATCGCCGCGACCCGCGGGCACTGACAGGATTGACCCATGCAAGTTCGCGTCGCAAACGTCCGCAAGGAATTCGACACCTTCCCCGCGCTCCACGATGTCTCGCTGGAAGTCCGCTCTGGTGAGCTGATCGCGCTTCTGGGCCCCTCAGGCTCCGGCAAGACGACCCTGCTGCGCCTCATTGCCGGGCTGGAACAGCCGACGACCGGCCGCATCTTCTTCGGCGACGAGGACGCCTCGGCAAAGAGCATTCGCGAGCGCAATGTCGGGTTCGTCTTCCAGCACTATGCCCTGTTCCGGCACATGACCGTGGCCGACAACATCGGCTTCGGTCTCAAGGTGCGCCCGGCTGATACCCGGCCGGCTTCCGCCGAAATCCGCAAGCGCGCCACCGATTTGCTCGATCTGGTCCAGCTTTCGGGGCTGGAAAAGCGCTATCCGGCGCAATTGTCGGGCGGCCAGCGTCAGCGTGTCGCACTGGCCCGCGCGCTTGCCATCGAACCGAAGGTGCTGCTGCTCGACGAACCGTTCGGCGCGCTCGACGCGCAGGTGCGCCGCGACCTGCGCCGCTGGCTGCGCGAGATCCACGAGGCGACCGGCCACACCACCGTCTTCGTCACCCACGATCAGGAAGAAGCGCTGGAACTCGCCGACCGCGTGGTGGTGATGAGCCAGGGCCGCATCGAGCAGGTCGGCACAGCCGACGAGGTCTACGACAACCCGAACTCGCCATTCGTCTATGGTTTCATCGGCGATTCCAGTTCCCTGCCGGTCAGGGTCGAGGACGATCAGGTCTGGCTGGGGGAACGCCCCATCGGCCTTTCCGCCCCCGGCCTGCCTTCCGGCTCCGGCACGCTGTTCTTCCGCCCGCATGACATCGAGCTGGTCGACGGCTGCTCCGGCTGCCTGGCCGGCACCGTCGCCGCCAGCCGCCGTGTGGCCGGCACGCGAAGAGTGGAGCTGGAGATCGGCGGCCAGCGCGAGCGGGTGGAGATCGAACTGCCCGTGGACCATCCCGCCGCACAGAAGAGCCGCGTGGCTTTCCGGCCGCGAAAGTGGAAGGTTTTTCCGCAAAGCGCCATTCAGGAAAAATGACGAGGACGACAATTCCATCGATTCGGCAAAATGATGGAATTGTTTTCTCAAAGTGGCAATTCAACAGAACCGCCATGCCTCGCGGCGGCACGAGCCTGAGAGATATACGATAGGCATTCTCATCTGGAGCCTGTCATGAAACGCCTTCTGCTCGCCGCCACGGCCGCCGCCGGTCTTCTCTTCTCCTCCGCATCGGCCTTCCCGGCCGACAAGCTGCTCAACGCCTCCTATGACGTGGCGCGAGAGCTGTTCGTGGATATCAACAGGGCTTTCGTGGCCCACCATGAAGGCGTGACCGTCGACCAGTCGCACGCCGGCACCTCCAAGCAGGCGCGCGCCATCGCCGATGGCCTCGCCGCCGACGTGGTAACCTTCAATCAGGTCACCGACATCGACTTCCTCGTCAAGCAGGGTCTGGTGTCCGACGACTGGCAGAAGGAATTCCCGGACAACGCCTCGCCCTTCTATTCCCTGCCGTCCTTCCTGGTCCGCGCCGGCAATCCGAAGAACATCAGGGACTGGGACGATCTGGCGCGCGACGACGTGCAGATCATCTTCCCCAATCCCAAGACCTCGGGCAATGCGCGCTACACCTATCTGGCTGCCACCGCCTATGCGCGTGAAAAGTTCAGCGGCGACGAGACCAGGGTGAAAGAGTTCGTCACCAAGATCTTCAACAATGTGCCGGTGTTCGACACCGGGGGACGCGCCGCCACCACCACCTTCGCCGAGCGCGGCATCGGCGACGTGCTGATCACCTTCGAATCCGAAACGCAAGGCATCGCCAACGAATACGGCACCGACAAGTACGAGCAGGTCGTGCCCTCCGTCAGCCTGCTGGCCGAATTCCCGGTCGCCATCGTCGACAAGGTGGTGGACCAGAACGGCAGCCGCGATCTGGCCAGGTCCTATCTCGACTTCCTCTATTCGCCGGAAGGCCAGAAGATCGAGGCCGAACACGGCCTGCGCGTTCGCGACGAGGCCGTCGCCGCCGGGTTCAAAGACAAGTTCCCGGACGTGCGCCTCGTGACGGTCGAGGAGGTGTTCGGCGGCTGGGACAAGGTTCAGGCCGAGCACTTCGCCGAAGGCGCGCTGCTCGATCAGGCTTACGGCAACCGCTGATTCCGCCAACCCGACCTGTCGACGGAAAAGCCGGCCTCGCGCCGGCTTTTCCTGTATCCGGCCATGCCCTTGTCGAATGCGGCTCCTGGTCTTATTCTTGAAATTCAGGCCATTGCGGCCTGTAATTCTCCAAATCGCTCAAACGCGGGCTTCAACCGGTTTGGCATCTCGTAAGACATCGGCAGGAATGCTCACCAAAAAAGGCAAATACGGTCTGAAGGCTCTTGTGCATCTGTCGCGCCTGCCGGAAGGACAACTCGCCTTCGTCAACGACATTGCGGTCAGGAACAACATTCCAAAGAAGTTCCTCGACGCCATACTTGGTGAATTGCGCAATGCCGGCTTCGTGGTAAGCCGCAAGGGCAAGGATGGCGGCTATCGCCTTGCCCGTCCCGCATCGGAAATCCGCATCGGCCACGTCATCCGCGTTCTGGATGGTCCGCTCGCACCGCTGGCCTGCGCCAGCCGCACGCAATACCAGCGCTGCGACGATTGCACCGATGAGGCCACCTGCGAGGTGCGCCACATGATGCTCGAGGTGCGTCAGGCCATCGCCAATGTGCTGGACAGCCGCAGCCTTGCCGCCATGCGCGACGCGGCCAACGACGATTTCCCCACCGATCTCGCCCTTAACGTGTGAGCTGGCCCACGGCGGTATCCGCACGCTCCGCCAGCATGCGGCGCGCACTTTCCTCGTCGGTGATCAGCACTGTCGGCCTGATGAGGTTCATGGCGCCCATCAGCGCGCCGATCTTCTCCTCGCCGCCCGAAGTGAGGATGCGCACCGGCGCGCGGCGCAGCCGGTCGACCTCCACCGACATCACCAGCTGGTTGACGGGATGGTCGACGAGATCGCCGTTGCGGTCGAAGAAGTGGAACAGCAGGTCGCCCACCGCGCCGCGCGCCACCAGTTCCTCCCGGTCGGCTTCCTTGAGGAAGCCGCCGCGATAGAAGGTGGTTGCCGAAGCGATGCCGCCCACGCTCACCAGAACGGCATCGAGAGAATCCGCCAGCTGGAATATCTCCTGGAGGCCGCAGCGCTCGACCAGCGCGATCTTGGTCCCGATGCTGTCGACAACCGCCGGAGTCGGGATCAGATAGCCATCGCCCTGGAAGACCTGCGCGAAGCGCCATGCGAATTCGGCCGGATTGAAACGGCGGGCCACGCCGACGCCGCCGAGCAGCGAGATCACCTTGAAATCGGCCAGCGCACGGCCGCTCAGGAACTGCAAGGTGGAAAACAGCGTGTTGCCCCAGCCCACGCCCACCCGCATTCCCGCTTTCATCACTTCCGAGACATAGCCGCCGGTCCTGGCCGCGATCGCCGGGATCGGATCGGCATCCGGCACGGACAGCGGCGCCACGATGGCCTGTTCCAGCCCGAAGGCGCGTTCCAGATCGCGCTCCAGCCGCACGATCTCCACCAGATCGCTTTCGATGGTGATCTTGACCTCGCCGCGGGCGCGGGCATCGGCAAGCATGCGCACCACGGTCACGCGGCCGACGCCCAGCACGTCCGCGATCTCGTTCTGGGTCATCTGCTCGACGAAATACATCCACGCCGCCCGAATGCGCAGCCGGTCGCTGCGGCTCTCCGGGCCGCCATTTGCGACAACGGAATCGCCATTCACCTTCGAGCCGTTCTCTCCTCTGGGCTTCCTTGCCAATTCCTGCTCCCCGGACGATGCACGCTGCACGTGTAACGATTCAGCACGGCTGCACAATATGGCCTATTGACCGCGAAGGCACGATGGGAACAATCCTGTTTTCCGGCTATCTGTTCTAAAACTCTTGGTCCACCACCAAACCGGGGCGCGAGAATGCTGCGTGAAATATCCGAGGAAGTGCGCATCAACCTCAAGGACAGGCTGCGTGGGGTGCGCGATGCGATCCGCCGCCATCGCCATGACAATGCGGGTCCTGGCCTTCCCTCCCTGCCCGGCGGGCGCACGCCCTTTCCCCTGCCCGAGATCGAAGGGTTGATCGGGCGCGCCGTCAGCGCCTTCGACGACGCCATGTCCATGGCCGAAACGCTCGTGCCGCTCGATGGCGGCCATGTCCGTCCGCGTTCGTTCGCCACCTATTTCCGCTCCGGCGGCGAAACGCTGGAAGGCGAGCGGGCTTTCCGGCGCGACATGTACTATCTGGCAAGATCCATGCTGACGCGCCGCAAGGCCGCCGCCGATCCGGTTCAGGAGGCAGGCTTTGCCGCCGTCCATGCAGCCATGCTGCGCCGGCATGGCGATCTCCTGCATCCCGCCGGGTACGAGGCGGGAGACACGCAGTTCATCGCCGGTATCGCGCAATTGTGCGCGGCGCTCTCGGTCGAGCTGCTGAGGGCGCGGCCGGTACGTCCCCGCCTGCCCGAAGGAAGCGCCGCCAATGTGCTCGAGGCGGAGAACATGCTGGCCGTTTCGGTTCTGGTGCCCCTGGCGCTTGCCTCGGCACTGGCCAGCGCCGGGGCCGAGACCGAACCGGGAGCGGACCTGCTCGACATGGCGGCGATAGCCGTCGAGGCACGTCTCGACCGCATCGTTCCCGCCTGCCGCGCCGCCGATCCGGTCGCAGAGCTGACGCCGATCTTCGCGATGCTGATCTTCCACCTGCGCTGAATACGGGCGCGGACCGGATTTTCCCTGTCGGTGCAAATGGATGCAGGCGCCCGTTGATTCAGTTTCAACGGGCGCCTGCATCTCATTTCGCCACTTTGGCCAGTTCCACGATCACCTTCTTGGCGCGCGGAATGGAAGCCGGGCTCATGGAAAGCTCGGTCAGCCCCATGCGGATGAATTCCGGGATGAGGTCGGGCCGGCCGGCCGCCTCGCCGCACATGCCGACCATGATACCGGCTTCCTTTCCGGCTCTTGCCGTCATCTCTATCGCCGTCATCACAGCCGGGTTGGACACGTCGTTCAGCCCGGCCACGGTCGGGTTGAGCCGGTCCGCCGCCATCACATATTGTGTGAGGTCGTTGGTGCCGATGGAAAAGAACGCCACCTCCTTCGCCAGTTCCCGCGCGATCAGCACGGCCGCCGGCGTCTCGATCATCACGCCAAGCTCGAACTGGCCGAAGGGCACGCCGCGCCCCTTCAGCTCCGTTTCGCACTCCGCGATCAGCTCGCGCGTGCGCACGACTTCCGACAGCTGCGAAACCATCGGCAGCATCACCTTGAGGTTGCCGTGCACGGCAGCGCGCATCAGGGCCCGCAACTGCGGCCTGAAGATGTCCGGCCGGTCGAGGCACATGCGAATGCCGCGCCAGCCGAGAAACGGATTTTCCTCTTCCGGGAACTCGATGCCGGCAATCGGCTTGTCGCCGCCGATATCCAGCGTGCGCACGATGACGGGCGCCGGCGCGAAGGCTTTGGCCAGCGCACCGTAGATTTCCGCCTGCATGTCCTCGGACGGCAGGTGCATGTGACGCATGAACAAAAGCTCGGTGCGGAACAGGCCGACGCCCATGGCACCCGCCTCCCTGGCCGCGTCGATCTCCTCCAGCGCCCCCAGATTGGCCGCCACCTCGATCACCGTGCCATCCGCCAGCGTTGGCACGGTATCCCTGTAGGCTTCCAGCGCCGTGCGTTCAGCCGCCGCCTCGTCGATGCGTTTGCGGTAGGCCGCACGCGTTTGCGCATCGGGATCGGGGATCACGGCACCGCTATTGCCGTCGATGGCGACTTCTTTCGCCTCGCGCAACTCGTGGATGCGCGCACCGAGGCCAAGCACCGCTGGAATGCCGTGCGACCGGGCAATGATGGCGATGTGCGAGGTCGCGCCGCCATGGCCGCAGACCACCGCGCCGATGCGCTCCAGCGGCGCCCGCGCCAGATCCCACGCGCCGATGTCCTCGGCGATCAGCACCGCGCCCTCGGGAATGTGGTCGAGGCTGGCATCGTCCTGCCCCAGCAGCGCCAGACAGATTTGCCGCCCCACCGCCAGCATGTCGTCGGCACGCGCGTTCAGGTAAGGGTCCTCGACCGCGCCGAACTCCTGCGCCAGCCTTGCCGTGGTGGCGACGGTGGCGGAAACCGCGTCAAGGCCGCCACGGATCGTTTCGGTCGTGTCGCCCACCAGCGTCTCGTCGCCGGCAATGTCGCGCAGGGCCGCCACGATGCCGCGGTCGCCCTCGGCCAGCTGATCGTCGGCCAGCGCCTTGTCCATGCGCGCACGGACCGCATCGACCGCCGCGCGGAAACGCTCCAGTTCCGGCGCGATCCCGTCCGCGGCGAGTTTGCGGTTCTCGGCCCTTATCTGCGGAGGGAAATGGGCGAAGGCCGGCCCGAGATGAACGCCCTCGCTGGCGGCGATGCCGGCAAGTCCCTTGCCTTCCGCAGCAGCCGGCGGTCCGGCGGGCGGCGCCTTGGCAGCTTCGACGGCGGCCGGCGTCGTCTGCACCTGCGGTGCGGCGTCGTCATCCAGCCCCGCCCTGGGGTTTTCCAGAAAGCCGATCAGCGCCTCAACGGCCTCTATGGCATCCGCCCCCTCGGCCCGCACGGTGACCTCCTGGCCTTCCTTGACGCCGAGCAGCATCAGCTTGACCGAGCTCTTGGCGCTGACTGCCTTGCCGTCGCGGACGATCTCAACCTCGGACTCGAAGCTCTTGGCGAGCTTGACGAACCGCGTCGCCGGCCGGGCATGCAGCCCTTCGTGCACTCTGACGATTGTCGAGCGTTCCATGACCATAACTCTGCCTTGTTCATTTCGGCCGCCGCTTGCGCGATTGCCGGGGGCATCGGTCCGGAAACGGCATCCGGTTTCCGGGCGTTCCGATGCCTGACTACAAAATCGGAGCGTCCTTTGTGCGTCCGAAAGGACGCACAGCGCTCTAGGTCGCGATGGTGATCGTGGCGTCGGGTTTCAGGGCGCCCACAAGCTGGCCGGTATCGACCGCCGAGGCGCAGATTTCGCCGGGCCGTTCGGCGCTTGCGGCCCCGTTGAACGTAATGACGACATGGCCGATCTCGCGCACCTTGGCCCATGCCGTCGGGCCGATGGCGGTGATGGTCGCGCTGACGGGTCCGATGGCGATGGATGCGCCGACCTGCGGCGCATCGGCGCTCGGGCCTTCTTCCGTCCTGTGCAGCACGGAAACCTCGGCCAGCTCCGGCGGCGAGCCATCCGCGAACAGGATCAGCACGCCGCCTTCCGCGAGGTCCGCCACCTCGGGTCCAATCTCGGTAACCCGTGTCCTGAGGAGAACTGTCATCTGGCGAACCTCGCTTTACTTTCTGCTTACAGTACGAACAGGCTGACCACCCAGGCGATCAGCACGGAGACTGGCCCCATGATCTGGCGGCTGATGAGCACCGCCGGAACACCGATCTCGATGGTCTTTGGCTTGGCCTCGCCGAGCGCCAGACCGACGGGCACGAAGTCGCAGCCCACCTGCGTGTTGTAGGCGAACAGCGCCGGCAGGGCCATTGCGGGCGAGATCGTTCCATTGGCGATCTGCGGTCCGATGATGGCGACGCCGATCACCTGCGCGATCACCGCGCCCGGCCCCAGGATGGGCGACAGGAACGGCAGGCCGCAGATGGCCGAGATGATCAGCAGGCCGATGATGTTGTTGGCCAGCGGTCCCATGGGCTGGGCGAGCACGTCGCCGATGCCGGTGTAGAGGATCAGGCCGATCAGCATGGTCACGAAGGCCATGAACGGCAGGACGTTGCGGATCACCTGATCGATGGTGCGGCGGCCGGCATTGAAGAAGATGCCGACGACCCGGCCCATGACACGACCGACAGAGCTGATCAGGCCGACGATGCCGCCCTCGCTTTCCTGCGGCACGGCCGCAGCGCTGGCCGCGGCTGCTTCAGCCGGCGCGGCGGCTGCACCCGCGCCCGTCACCGCCTCGCTGCCATCTGCCAGAGCGATGTTGCCGGGCTTCACGCCGGACACATAGATGTCCTCGGTGATGAACTGGGCCAGCGGCCCCGCCTGCCCCACCGGCGTCAGGTTGACGGTCGGGATGCGTTTGCGCGGATAGACGCCGCAGCGCGCGGTGCCGCCGCAGTCAACCACAATCACCGCCATCTCGCTTTCGATCGGCGGCGACTTGAAGCCGTCGACCGCTTCGGCGCCGGTCAGGTCGGCGATCTGCTGGGCAACCGGATGGATGCCGCCGCCGGTGACCGACACGATCTTGTTGCGCTGCTCGGTCGGCTCGATGACGAGCGGGCCGCCCCAGCCGCCAGCGCCCTTGGAAATCCTGACTGCCTTGTATTTCTTGGCCATGTGTCCCTCCCCGCCCTTAGAGCTCGACGCCCTGGCGGCGCGCCATGATGGCGGTGATGCGCTCGGTCAGGATGCCCTTGAGCAGGATCACCACGAGACCGACGAGCGCGTACCAGATCGCCACCCGGATATGATATCCCCCGGCCACCGCACCGGTTTTCTCCAGTTCCAGAAGCGCCACCAGCACCCCGCCCCAGACGAAATATTCGCCGGGGTTCACATGCGGGAACAGGCCGAGCGGCGGATGCACGTAGGACACCGCGGCGTCGTAGAAGGCCGGCTTGTGCTTCTCTTCCAGGAACGAGCCGAAGGTGTAGGCCATCGGGTTGGTCAGGAAGAAGACGGCGAGCACCGGCAGCACCGTGTAGCGGGTCAGCGCGATACGCCCTGCGCCGCGCGCAATGCCGTGCACGCGCTCCTCGCCGACCAGTTCGGTGATGGCGTAGAAGGCCGTCATCAGCACGACCAGCGTGGGAATGATGCCGGTGACGAAACCGGCGAAGACCTCGCCGCCCTTCTGGAAGATGCCGATGAAATATTTGCCGGCGGCGGTCAGCCAGCCGAGCTGCTCTTCCTGCTGGACCTCGCTCAGCCGTTCGCGGAACTCGTCGACGGTGATGTTGCCGCCATCCGTCGCCTGCGCGAGGATGACGAGCTGGTCAGAGACATGCTCCACGGCAAGCTTGCCGTGCAATGCCGCATCATGAACCATGGCGCCTGCGACATGCAGGTTCTGCATCGCCATGTCGGCGTGCGGCGCCAACAACGATATGACAGACATGTTTCCTCCTTGGCGGAGCGCCGGTCGCCCTGAAAAGCGGCGGCAGCGCCGTTTCTAAGCCCTTGCTGCACTCAAGCCGGACAAGCCCGGCTTCCTGTCCGGCTCCGACCGCGCACGGTCGATCTGCTCGATCGCCCGTTTCACAGCCTCGGCCACACCGGGTTCCCCCTCCCCCAGAATTGCAGGGTCGGACCGGATTTCGTCGAGGGGCCTGCCCTCGAATTCCTCATGGCGCCTGAATTTCGTGAACACGGAGCGCCCGCTCATGATCAACAGACGGCGCACGATGAGATCGGGAGTGACCACGATGAGCACGATGGTACCCTTCCTGAACCGACCCCTGAAATTGCCCGCGCCGACAAAACCATCCTTGTACTTGTTCGTGATGCCCTTGAAGACATCGGTGTAGTGCCGCATCTGCAGCCACACGCCGAGGGCCTGCAAAGCCCACACGACAGCCAGCAGCAGCAAGGCCCATTGCCAGATCGCCATCAGCCTTTTTCCTCCCTTGCCCAGGCGGACGCACGCCGTTGGCGCAATCTCGATCCTAGAGAACATTTGTTTTCTTGAGTGTCAATATGTATGATTTCAGCTATGAACTATAGCCGACGCCGCGGCCATGCTAAAGTTGCGCGCGAAGAGGATGGATGATGGACCTTCGGTTCAAGGACGAACTGGCCGCGATGCCGGACCTGCGCCACAGGCTCCGGCGCCTGCGCTGGTTTCGCGCCACCTTCCGGGCCAGTGCCAGGGCCGTCACCCGGGCCTATGGCGTGCGCTTCGGGATCGACGATGCACGCCTCACCCGCGCCTTCCTCGACTGGATCGAGATCGCGGAAGGGCAGAAGGCTTATGCCGGGGTCAATCGCGGGGATTTCATCGTCTTCGCCGCCGGCATGGCGCTGCGGGAGCTGATTCGCCAGAACCCGGCCCGCGCCATTTCGGAAGCAGCCGCGCCGGTGGGTGAGGCTGATGTGTCGGCCACCACGCAGGAAATCGTCCGCTTCTGGCCGGAAGGCTTCCTCTATACCAATTATTGCGTATCCGCTGTGGCCGCCATCCACGAACAGGAGTTCGGCACGGCGCCGGCCATCGATACATGCGCCGACGACCTGCGCACATGGTGGTCGTACCGCGAGAACGTGGCGGAGGTTCCGGCCTATGCCGTGGCCTTCCTCGACCGCTTTCTCGGCGGCGAGCCGAACTGGATCGCGCCGGACCATCCGGCCGCACGCCAAGGCATGCAGCGCATCGAACCGGCGCTGGAAAGTGCGGCCCCGCCCGGCGTTGCCGCTCCCTAGTTCAAATCCCCATTTTCGTCCCCGATCAGGAGAAACCCGTGACCGGATCACAGCTCATCATTTTCGATTGCGACGGCGTTCTGGTCGACAGCGAGCCGCTGGCCGTGCTTGCCTATGAGCGCGTCTACGAGCGCCATGGCATGCCCGGCGTCGGCCTCGACATCATCAGCCAGTGTTTTGGCATGAAGCAGGCCGACATCGTCGCCCGCATCAAGGAGCTGACCGGCCACCAATATCCCGACCATGCGCCGGACGATCTGTGGCTGGAAACGAAGGCGCTGTTCACCGAGCGTCTGGAACCCACCGCCGGCCTGCCCGATTTCCTGTCCGGACTGAAGCTGGACCGCTGCGTCGCCTCCTCGTCCTCGCTGGAGCGTATTCACCACAGCCTCGACGTCACCCGCATCGCTTCACATTTCAGCGATGCGATCTTCTCGTCGTCGATGGTGAAGAACGGCAAGCCGGCGCCCGACATCTTCCTGTTTGCGGCGGAAAAGATGGGCGCCGATCCGGCCAACTGCGTGGTGATCGAGGATTCGCCCTTCGGCGTGGAAGGCGCGGTCGCGGCCGGCATGACGGCCATCGGCTTCACCGGCGGCAGCCACAGCTATGACGGCCATGGCGAGCGCCTGCTGTCCTCCGGCGCAAGCGTCGTCAACGAAAGCTGGACCGGCGTGGCGGCCGAACTGGAAAAGCTCGGTTTCCGGCTGAACTGAACACGCACCGTCATTCACACAGGGGGAGAATGACGAGAATTTTGCGGCAGGACTCAGAGCCCCGCCACGAAACCGTCGTCCAGCCGCGTGCCGCCGAACCAGTTGAGCCGGTTGACGGTCACGAACCCTGAATCGATCATGCTGTTCTCGTCGCCTTCGATCGTGGTGTGGGGGCGTCCGCGCGGCACGACGATCACGGTGCGGTCGCCGTCCTCTTCCACCACTTCCGCCTTCGAGGCGATCTTGTCGCGGCCGATCACAGGCTGGCGCACCTGCGCCGGCAGCCGCGTCGGCAGGTTGACGCTCAGCCAGTGGCCCTGCGCCGCCCATTCCGCCCGCTTCTCCCACAGCTTGCCGATGAAGCCTGCGAGCCAGACCTCGTCCGCGTCGCCGATCTCCGGGTTCTTCACCCGCGAGAAGCCGATGGAAGGCACGCCCCAGAAGGTTGCCTCGCGGGCGATGCCGAGCGTGCCCGAATAGGCGAGGTCCTCGGCCACGTTGCGCCCGTCGTTGATGCCGGACACGACGAGGTCCGGCTTGCGGTCGTTCTCGAACAGCCACGCCATGGCCGCGACCACGCAATCGGCCGGGCGGCCGGAACAGGAAAAGCGCCTGTCGCCGCGCTTTTCCATGGTGATCGGCTGGGCGATGGTCAGCGAAGGGCCCGCCGCCGTGTGCTTCTTCTCCGGCGCGACCACCCACACATCGTCGCTCAGCCGGCGCGCGGCCTCCGCAAGACGGGCGATGCCCGGTGCGTCGATGCCGTCATCATTGGAAACCAGAATTCTCATGCACTTGCCTTTTGTCCAACCACCAGCCGCTCGCCGGTCCGCCTTGCGCTTTGCAGCGCCGGAATGTGCTCGCCAAGCCGCGCGATCTCGTCCGGCCCGCAGGAATGGCCGAGCACCGCAGGACGGCCGGATTTTTCCCAGATCTCGACATTGCCGGCGAGCGTCGGGTGTGTCGGCATCCGGATCCAGTCCGCACGCCCCTTCGCGTGCAGTTCATAGCCCGGCGTACCCACCGGCAGATGGCCGGAAAGCAGGATCGGAAAGCCCTGCGCATCGGCCAGCGGGATCAGGCGCGCCGACGGCCCCGCCCTGCCCATGCCGTCGTCGGCCAGCAGCGGACACTCCGGCAGCGGCCCGCCATCCGTCCAGTCGAGCGCCGCATCGATGCGGGCGCGCAGCAGTTCGGGCATGCCCGGCTTCAGCGCATCGCGCGCCTCGATCTGGGCCAGCAGGTGTTCGCGCATCGAGGCATGGACGGCGAAGCGGCCGGGCATCGCCGCCACCAGTTCCAGCGAGCGCCCGGACAGCGGCGTCGGCAAGAGGCAGCCGCCCGTCCGTTCCGCGATCCATGCAGCAATCCGTTCCGCCCGCTCGCCCCCGGAAACCGGGTCGGCCCCATAGGAGGCGTCCAGCAGCAGCAAATCGCATTCGGGCATGCGGTCCATGACGAAGACGGCGCTGTCCGGCACCACGTCGGCGCAGTAGACGACGCGGGTGCCTTCATCCTCCAGCGAAAACCACACGCCCCCCACCACATGGCCGGAGCGCCCGGTGGCGATGCGGAAGCCGGCGACGTCGAGCACGTCGCCCGGCCGGAACAGCTCGATCCTGTCGACCGGAAATGGATATGCCTCGACAAGCGCCTTCTCGCCATAGGCGGCCAGCGTGGCCGGCGCTTCGTCCAGCGTTTCGCGCGTCATCAGGATGCGCCCGCGAAACCCTTCCGACAGCAGCCAGTTCAGCGCCCCGACATGATCCTCATGCGCATGCGAGATCAGCACCGCGTCGAGCCGGTCGACCGGAGTCAGCGGGCGCGGATAGTAGTCGCGGCCGGTAGCCCCCACCTTGATGCCGGCGTCCAGCATCACGCGCTGTCCCTCACGCCCCACGACCACGCTGGTGCGGCCCTTCTCGCCGAAGCCGCCTGCGAGTTCCACTTCCAGCGTCATGCGCCTTGCCCGCTCCCCGGAATCAGCCAGCCCGAAACAATGCGAAGCCGCAGCCGCGCCCCTTCCTCGAAGCCGGTGTGCCCCGGATATTCAAAGCTGATCACCCGGTCCGGATCGGCCGCCGGCGCGAAGTCGATGCGCAGCGCGCCACCTTTGTAGACGGCGCGCATCACCGTGCCGTCGATACCCGGCTCGCCCTCGCCGGCGATCTCCAGGTCGGGGGTGCGCACGCAGATGCTGGCATTGGCGCGCGGGCCGTCGCCGGCACGGCAGCGCACCGTCACCTCATGCCCCATCACCTCCACCCGCGCATTTCCGCTTTCCGTCGAAAGCACTTTTGCTGGAAGCACGATGCCCTGCGCGATGAAGGAGGCGACCATCTCGTTGGCCGGCTCGCTGTAGAGTTCGCGCGGCGTGGCGAGCTGCGCCAGCCGGCCATGGTCCATCACCGCGATGCGGTCGGCCAGTGCCATGGCCTCGGACTGGTCATGGGTGATGTAGACGATGGTGGTGCCGGTGCGCTTGTGGAAGGCGGCGAACTCGTCCTCCATCGAGGCGCGCAGATGCACGTCCAGATTGGCCAGCGGCTCGTCGAACAGAACCAGCGAGGGCGCGGCGACAAGGCATCGCGCCAGCGCCACGCGCTGCCGCTGCCCGCCCGAGAGGTTGGCCGGGCGACGGTCGGCAAGGCCCGTCAGGTCCACCAGCGCCAGCGCCTCGTCCACCTTGCGCCTTGCTTCGGTCTTGTCCACCTTGGCGACTTTCAGCGAATAGCCGACATTCTCCGCCACCGTCATGTGCGGCCACAGCGCATAGTTCTGGAACACGATGCCGACGCGCCGCTTCTCGGGCGGCACGCTGCCGCCGGCGTCCGACACGATCTCGCCACCGATGCGGATCTGGCCTGCGCTCACCCGCTCGAAACCGGCCACCAGCCGCAGCAGCGTGGTCTTGCCGCAGCCGGACGGGCCCAGCACGGCGAGGAACTCGCCGTCGCGCACATCGATGGACACGTCCTTCACGGCATCGAAATCGCCGAAGGTCTTGGTTACGTTGGAGAGCGTCAATCCCGCCATGGCAGAACTCCGTTGGGAAGGTAGGGGGCGAGCAGGTTGGTGGCGAGCATCAGCACGAAAGTGATGGAGACCGTGATGGCCGACATCGCCGCCGCATAGCTGGAATCGCCGCCCTGCTCGAACGAGAACATCACCACGCCGATGGTCTCCGAGCCGGAGGACCACAAAAGCGCCGAAACGGTCAGTTCGCTGAGCGCGGTCATGAAGATGAGAAGCCCGCCGGCAAGGGCGGCCGGCGCCACCAGCGGGAAGACGATGGTGCGCAGCCGCGTGAACAGCCCCGCCCCCGCCACCTGCGCGGCTTCCTCCAGCGCCCGGTCGATCTGGTGATAGCCGCTCACCGTCGGCCTCAGCGCCAGCACGAGGAAGCGGGCGAGATAGGCATAGAGGATGATCCAAACCGTGTTGTAGAGCTGGATGCCGGTGAACGGGATCGGCCGCAGGAACATCAGAAGCGCGGCAATCGCCAGCACCACGCCGGGCAGTGCATAGGGCAGCTCGATGGACAGATTCACATAGCGGATCCACTTCTGCTTGCCCCACGCCACCAGATAGCCGACAGGCACCGCCACCAGCACGGCGAAGGCAGCCGCCGCGATCGACAGCGCAAACGAATTGAAGAAGGAGCGCTGCGCCGCCGCGTGCTCGAACAGCACGAAGCGGTAGTTGTCGAGAGTGGCCGTCGCCCATCCGAGCGGGATGCCGTAGCCCGGAACCAGCGAGGTGAGCAGCAGGCCGAACAGCGGCAGGACGAGGATGAGCACGATGAACAGCCACATGCCGATCTCGACCGGCAGCCGCCATTTGCCGAGCTCATAGGGGTCGGCCGGCAGCGAGGTGGACGAAATGCGATAATCGCGCCGCCGGCTCATCACCTCCTGCGCCAGAATGCCGGCCATGGCGATGATGCCGATCAGCACCGACAGGAACGCCGCCTCGCCCAGCACCGCCGGGCCGCCGCCCGCCAGCTTCTGGTAGATCAGCGTGGGCAGCACGAGATAGTTGGCGGGAATGCCGAGGAAGGCGGGAATGCCGAAATTGCCGACGCAGGAAACGAAGGCGAGTGCGGCCGCCGCCACGATGGAGGGCGTCATCAGCGGCAGCACGATGGTGCGCAGCACGGTGAACCAGCCCGCCCCGCCCGAGCGCGCCGCCTCGATCAGCTCGCGCGGCAGCTTGCGCAGGCCGGCGCGTACCAGCAGGAACACCAGCGGGCCATATTGCACGCCGAGCAGGAGGATGATGCCTTCCGTGGAATAAAGCGGGTTGCGGCTGCCGAGCGGCGGCGCCATGCCGATCATCTTGAGGAAGGGGCTGGCCGGCCCGAACAGTTGCAGCCAGGCCAGCGCCGTCACCTGCGGCGCGATCATCAGCGGCATGACATAGGCCAGCACCAGCGTGGAGCGGCCGCGAATGTCGGTCAGCGTCACCAGCAGCGCCACGAAGGTGCCGAGCAGAACGGCCAGCACCGTGCCGCCGAAGCCGACGACCAGCGTGTTCACCGTGGCGGTCCACGTCGCCGGGCTGGCGAGCCCAAGGCGGATCGCCGTATCGGAGATGGTGCCGCCCGGCGCCACGATCTCCTTGATGAGGCGCAGCATCGGCAGCAGCGAAAGCAGCACGATGACGACGGCGACGGCCACCGTCAGGGCCATTTCCTGGCCCCGGCTTTCCTTGACAGGTGCGGACATGATTGTTTCCCGAGATGCCACCAGGGGCTCGATCAATAGGCTGCGTATATGTCGGCCGGCACCGGGCCGCCTCGATATTCGTCGCCTTTTTCTTTCGTGTCAGGTGCGCGGCACGGACACGGCATGCGATGGGCGGGGGCCGGTGGGCATAGCCTGCCGGCCCCTCGCCGGACTTCAGCCGCCGAACAGTTCGGAGAACTTCGACTTGTCGGCTTCGGTGTTCTTGATGATGGCGGGCAGGTCGAAGGACATCACCTTCACCTCGATGCCTTCCGGCAGCCACTCGGGCCGACCGACCGACGCCTTGGCCGGCAGGTAACCCATGTCGAGCGCCAGCTTCTGGCCTTCATCCGACAGGATGAAATCGACGAACGCCTTGGCGCCCTCGACATTCTTGGCCGTCTTCATGATGGCGACGGGCTCGGTCACGGCCGGAACGCCCTCGGACGGGAACACGAACTCGACCGGCGAGCCCTTGGCCTTGGCGTTCATGGCCATGAAGTCGACGAGGATGCCGTAAGGCTTCTCGCCGCTGGCCACCGACTTCAGCACCGCGCCATTGCCGCGCACGGAGATGGTGTTGTTGTCCTTCAGCTTCTGGAAGAAGTCCCAGCCATAGTTGCTGTCGGCCACGAAGCCCGAGAGCAGATAGGCGGCAGCACCCGAATAGAGCGGGCTCGGCATCACCAGCCCGTCCTTGTATTCCGGCTTGGCGAGATCGGCCCAATGCTCGGGCTTCTCGGCCGCAGCGGTATTGTAGGCGATGCCGGTGGTGATCAGCTTGGAGCCGAAATAGGTCTTGTCGGCGTCCACAGCGTCGGCCTCGATGCCGTCGGTCTTCGCTTCCGGATAGGCCAGAAGGCGGTCCTGCGCCTTGAGCAGTTCCATGCTCACCGCATCGGCAATGAGCAGCACGTCCGGCTGCGGGCTGCCGGCTGCGAATTCGGCCGCAAGCTTGGCCAGAATGTCGCTGGTGCCGGAACGGTAGATGTTCACGTCGGTGCCCGGATTGGCCTTCTTGAAGGCTTCCACCGTCTTGGCCGCATCCGCTTCCGGCTGCGAGGTGTACAGTGTCAGCGTGTCGGCGCTGGCTGCTCCCGAAATGAGCATTGCAGCGAGCGCGACCTTGCTTGCAAACAATGTGACGAAACGCGTTTTCATGAGACCTCCTGATCCTTTGCGCATGGCTGCCGGGCTTCTTTGCCGGACAGGCCCGCTCCTCCCTGCACGGCGTATATGACCCGTCGATGACAAAACGCCTGCCTCCATATGATATGTTCATTTGTTTGTTGTCAAACACAAATGAACATGCCTAGTGTTGCATTGTCGACATAAGCGTTGTCCACAATGGCGCATCGACCGGGGAGAGGAACATGCAGCCAACAGCGAAGAAGAAGCGCAAGACTGCCGGGCGGGACGTGCCGCTGGTCTCCTCCGAGATCAACGTCAAGACGGCTTGGCTCTACTATGTCGAAGGGCTGACCCAGGAGCAGATCGCCGAGAAGCTGAACGTCAGCCGCGTCAAGGTCATGCGCACGCTGGCCGCCTGCACGGCAGAGGGCGTCGTCGTCACCACCATCAACGCCCAGACCGCCGGACAGGTGGCGCTGGAGCGCGCGCTTGAAGAGCGCTTCGGCCTCGATTCGGCTGTGGTTGTGCCGACCCCTGGAGATGCCGGCCATCTGGAGAAGGCCATCGGCCATGCGGTCGCGCTCTATCTCGGCGAGCAGATGCAGGACGGCATGACGCTCGCCATCGGCGGCGGCGCGACGCTCCACGCCAGCCTCGCCTATCTCGGCCGCAGGCAGTTGCAGAATGCGTCCGTCATCGGCCTCGTCGGGGCCCTTCCCCATTCGCAATGGATCAACCCGTCCATCGTCGCCGCCAAGGTGGCCGACATTTTCGGCATCGACAGCTACCAGATCACCGCTCCGGTCATGCTGCACGATCCGGCCCTGCGCGATCTTTTGTGGGCGCAACCCGAACTGCTGGACGTCCGCACCCGCGCCGCCAATGCCGATATCGCGCTTTTGACGGTGGGCGAGATTTCGCGCGACGCCACCATCTTCCGGCACGGGCTGGTGCCGCCCTCGCTCATCCCCTCGCTGCGGGCGAAGGGGGCGGCGGCCAATGTGCTGTCCTATTTCATCGACGCGCAGGGCCGGCTGGTCGATCACGAGGTCAACGACCGCGTGATGGCTATCGGCCTCGATGTGGTCGGCGCCATCCCAAACGTGGTGCTGGCCGCCGGCGGCCGCCACAAGATCGCCGCCATCCGCGCCGCCCTCAACGCCTTCGGGACCAACGTGCTGATCACCGACAGCGATACGGCGGAAGCGCTGATGGCGGTCGGCTGACCGTCCCGTTCAGATCAGCCCGCGCTCGCGCAGAAAGTCGTCGAGGCCGGTATTGGTCACGTCCTCGAACTCGCGCACCGCTTCGTTCATGCGGCGGCGGTGGGTAACGAGCAGGGTCAGCACCTGCCGCATTTCCACGGAAATGCCGAACCGCGCCCAGCGCTCGGCGATATGGGCGGGAAGCTGCAGGTCGGTGCAGAAGGCTTCGAGGCTCTCATAGCCCAGTTCCTGCACCAGCCGTGCCGTGTCCTCGCCCGAAAGCCGTTCCTCGAAGGCATGGTCGTGCAGGCGTTGCGCCACCAGCCTGATGTCGGCCGGCGAGGCGCTCATCACCTTCGAGACAATGTTGCGGACATCGGATCGACCGAACGGGGGCATGGCGAGGTTCCCTGCTGCCTTGGCTTCCCCGCCCTCGCGGGCGAGGAACTGTCAGTTCAAGTATAGAGCAATTCCAGCAAAAGTGCGAAGCGGTTTTGCGTTCGGAATTGCGTAAAAACAAAAGGTTAGAGCGTTTCTGCGATTCGGGGAAAAGCGGAAACGCTCCAGGAGCATTGCCGGCATACGCCAACGAGGCTCAGACCACGAGCCCCATCGGGTTTTCGATGAGGCGCTTGAAGGCGCCGATGAGTTCGGCACCCAGCGCCCCGTCCACCGCCCGGTGGTCGGTCGACAA
>NZ_SNZF01000033.1 GCF_004363725.1 Aquamicrobium defluvii
ATTGCAGGCGCACGCAGGCTGGTCGTAACCGCAAACGCCGTCCTCAAAACCGCTACGCCATGGCAGACAGGCAAAGCCGCCTAGACA
Organism: Aquamicrobium defluvii; assembly: GCF_004363725.1. Classification (GTDB taxonomy): domain Bacteria; phylum Pseudomonadota; class Alphaproteobacteria; order Rhizobiales; family Rhizobiaceae; genus Mesorhizobium; species Mesorhizobium defluvii. Next base: position 88 of record NZ_SNZF01000033.1, read on the forward strand.
CAGTTGCTAGCCTGTCGTCTCAGCCGCTTTATTCCTGCCTCAGCGGCTTGGGTTGTGTAATCGCTCATCCTCGTTCCGGTTGCGTAGTCATACCACCAGCCTCGCCCTCATCTGGTTGCGCGCTCCATCAGGGCGTAGACAATTGGAAATGGAGCATGGTTTTGCACATGAAGGCGGTAAGAGGAGGACGTGGGATGAAACATTCCGCGCCGAACCGCATAGCTATGCGAACGCATCTCAAGGCTGTCGCACGCCAGACGGCTATGTCGTTCACCTCGATTTGCCCGATAATCTTCCCGTTACCAGCGAGGAAATCGCCCTGCTGCGCGCCTTCCTTTCCGACGAGATCAGGGCAATCCTCCATGGCGAGGATCAGGAAAGGTGAAGCGAAATGATGACCCCAGCCATCTACGTTCGTGTAAGCACGACCTGTCAGGCCGAGGCTGATCTTTCACTATCTGACCAGGTTGCTCAATGCCGTCGCTACTGCGAGCAGCGCGGCTGGGAGGTGGTGGAAACCTTTACAGAGCCCGGCGCATCAGCCTTTGATGACGACCGGCCCGCGTTTCAGGAAATGATCTGCAAAGCCATGCGAGCCGAGCGTCCCCTCGACTTTGTCGTCGTTCATTCGCTGTCCCGCTTCAGTCGCTACAGTCTGCATTCTGAATTTTACATTCGCCGATTGCGCAAGGCTGGCGTCGAACTTGTCTCGGTGACCCAAGACCTCGGCCAGGACAGTGGCGGGGGACCTCACCGTCCGAATGGATCGAGTTCGAGGTGCCAGCAATCATTGATGAGCGGACCTTCAACTCTGTGCAGGGCCTGCTCCAGAGCCGTAACCCGAAGCGTGTCGCTCCATGCATCGTCAACGGACCCACGCTCCTTGCCGGCGTCGCCCGCTGTGGCCATTGCAGTGCCGGTCTCGTGCTCAACACAGGCAAGGGCGGCACCTATCGCTATTACCGCTGCGCCCAAAAGATGCGCGAGGGCGCAATGGCTTGCGCGGGACTGCGCATCCGCATGGATCGGCTCGATAACATCTTTACCGAGGAAGTCACCGGGCAGCTGCTCAAGCCCGACCACCCCACCAGCTTCTCGACGCCTATGTCAGATCAGACAGCGAACGCTTCGATCGGCAACCTGAGCGGATCAACCGCATGCGGCAGGATCACAAGGAAACCGAAGCGGCCATCACGCGCCTGCTCACGCTGGTCGAAAAGGGGCTCATGGATGCCGATGAGCCCAGCATGAGGGAGCGGCTGATTGGCCTGAAGCTGCACCGTGACGAACTCGCCGCCGACATTGCCGACATGAACAGGCGCATCGCCGATGGCGCACCAACCATTACGCCGCAGAAGATCGAAAAGTTCGCCTCGCTGCTCAGTCACAAGCTCAACAACGGCTTGCCCGAGCTCAAACAGGCCTATGCCCGGCTGGTCATGACCGAGGTTACCGTCCGGGACAAGGAAATCCGCATCAGGGGCTCGCGCAGGGTGCTGGCAAAAGCCGCATCACAAGGATTGAAGACCAATCCGCCTGCGGTTCTCTCTATTGTTCGGGAGTGGTACGCCCAAGGGGAATCGAACCCCTGTTTCCGCCGTGAAAGGGCGGCGTCCTGACCGCTAGACGATGGGCGCGCTCAGATGAGGGCGGTATATAGTTGGGTTGTTCGAAACGGGCAACCCATCAATCCGCACTGCAGCAACTTTTTTCCCGAAATGTTTTTCACCGGTGTCGGATCGGTCGTTCCGGCTGGGGAAAACCCTTGTTCCGGGCCTATTTGCGGCGACGGCAGCGCCAGTTCCAGTCGCGCTCCGGCCCGACGTCCACATGAACCGAATCGGTGTGGCAGTAGGTGCCAACGCCACCGCGCCCCGGCATGGAGCGCAGATAGGTGGCCAATTCCCATTTGCTGACGCCCGGAACCTGCACGTCGGCGGCGGCGCAATACATGTGCAGCGAGTTCTTGGCGCCGCGCGCGCGCTGGTTGCGGGCAGGGTCGCGGTAGCCGGAGGTCACGATCAGCTTCTTGCCGTAATGGTTCTCGATGGTCTTGAGCACGCGAACCAGCGAAGGCTTGAGGCAGGCGACGTCGACGCTCTCGGTCTGCTTCAGCAGACCGTTAGGCGCGAGGCGAGCCAGGCCGGCGGCCGAGGCAACCTGATAGGCGCCGAAGCCTTCGTCCTCGTTGATATCGACGTCGCTGTCGTCATCGATCCCGGATTTGCGCTTGATCTCGAAAAGAGCGTTCTGGCGCACACCGGGAAGCGCATCGCTGGAAAAATTGCTCCGGTCGACATTGGCCGATGCCACGATCGGCTTGGCCGGCTCCGCGGATGCCAGCGTCACCACCGGCTTCGCGGCGGCTTTTGCCTGCTGAACGACGGGTTTGACCTGCGCCTTGCCCGAGCTGGCCGGCGCTCCGCCGCCGAAGAAGGATGCCAGGAAGCCCTTCTTCTTCGGGGTTTCGGCCTGTGGCGCAGTCTCCTTGGCTGTCACATAAAATTCTGCTGGCTGTTGCGCCGGTTGCTGGGCGGCCGCAACCTGAGCGGTGGCAGCGACCTGTTCCGCATCCGGCGCCGGGGCGGCAGCCTGCTGGCCATCCTGCGGCTGGGAAGCCTGAGCCAGAGCCGCAGCCTGCGCCTGCAACGAGTGAGAGGCTTCATCATCGACTGCAGCGAGGGCAGCCAGTGATGTGCCGGGTTTCGCGGCCGGCATGAAGGCGACCTGATCCGGCAGGCTGGTATCGCCTTCAGCGCTCATAAGCTGCTGAGGCTCGCTGGATACGGGATATGCCGATTCGCTGGCGAGCGCGGGGCTGGTCGCCGAAGCCGATGAGAACTCCGCGGCATTGTAGCCGGGCATGCCAACGGAAAGCGCCGGGTCGCCGGTCGAGGAGCAGGAAGCGAGAAGGACGGACAGGAGAGCAGCCGCAATAAGTCGGCATTCACCTTTTGCGAGGCGCGATCCTGCTGATTTCAAAACAAAACTCCCTTGCATTCCGTCCGATATCGCATCGACGCAGGCGTTGTGACGTCAGCATCGACTTGATCGTGTCCCCCGGTTCGCAAACGGGACCTGTGTCAAATCGGCAACCTTGCTGTGAATTCAGCGACTATCGACAGAATAAGATTACCAGACAGTTGACGAAGCCATTTCACCCGCTTCGCGCGCTCCGTCAACTCACCAGACATTACAGATTGTTACACACGCACACGTACATACGTGCCGGGCGCTTCACCCAGAGGCTGAATCTCCTGGCCGGGAATGCGGGCATCGACGCGCCTGTCGTCGCGGCTTTCGATCCATTTTTGCCAGTGCGGCCACCATGAGCCGGGCGTTTCGGTGGCCGTGGCGAACCATTTGTCGAATTCGCCGTCAGGTTTTCCGCCCGTCCAGAACTGGTACTTGTTGAGATGTGGCGGGTTGATCACGCCGGCGATATGACCGGAGCCGGCCATCACATATTCCACATCTCCGCCAAAGAACCTGCAACCCGTGAACACGGAGCGGGCAGGGGCGATGTGGTCTTCCTTCGCGGCGAGGTTGTAGACCGGGATGCTGATGTCGGCCAGCGATATGGTGCGCCCCGCCAGTTCCATCCGGCCGGAAGACAGGTTGTTCTCCAGATAGCAGTTGCGCAGATAGAAGGAGTGGTTTGCCGCGGTCATGCGTGTGGAATCGGCATTCCAGTAGAGCAGGTCGAACGGCATCGGGTCCTTGCCGCGCATGTAGTTGTTGACGACATAGGGCCATATGAGGTCGCCCGAGCGCAGCATGTTGAAGGCGGTCGCCATGCGCGTTCCGTCCAGATAGCCCTTGTCCTGCATGGCGTGTTCCAGGGCGCGGATCTGGTCCTCGTCCACGAACACCTTCAGGTCGCCCGCATGGGTGAAGTCGACCTGCGTGGTGAAGAATGTGACGGAGCGCACCCGGTTGTCGCCCTCCTGCGCCATCAGCGCCAGAGCGGCGGCAAGCAGCGTTCCGCCGACGCAGTAGCCGATGGCGTTCACCTCGCGCTCGCCGGTCGCTTTCTCGACGATGTCGAGGCCGTATTGCAGGCCTTCGCGTATGTAAGCCTCCCAGTTCTTCGCGCCGTGGCGCTCGTCCGGATTCACCCAGGAGATGACGAAGACGGAATGCCCCTGTTCGGTGGCCCAGCGAATGAAGGATTTTTCCGGGTTCAGGTCGAGGATGTAGAACTTGTTGATCCATGGCGGGCAGATCAGCAGCGGTCGCTTGAGCACCTTTTCGGTGGATGGCGAATACTGGATGATTTCGGCCACATCGGAGCGGCCAACCACTTTTCCGGGGGTCACGGCTATGTTCTCGCCGATGGAGAAACGGGTGTAGTCCACCTGCCTGAGCTTCAGGTCGCCTTTGCCGGCCGCGATATCCTCTGCCAGCATCTTCATGCCGCGCACCAGATTTTCGCCGTGCGAGGCCATGGTTTCGCGGAACAGCTCGGGATTGGTGAAGAGGAAATTCGATGGCGACATCGCCGCCGAGACCTGCTTCACGTAGAAATTGGCTTTCTGCCTCGTGTGCTCGTCCAGGCCCTCGGTCTGCTCCACGAGATCGGCAGCCCATTTCGATGTCACCAGATAGGTCTGCCTGAGGAAGTCGAAGAAGGCGTTGCGGCCCCATTCCGGGTCCTGGAAGCGCTTGTCACCGCGCTCGGGCTTGACGGCGTCCTCGACCGGCGCGGCCTCGGGCGATGCGTTGAGGCGCTGGATGGTGCGCATCCACACATCCATATAGCCGGCGAAGAGGCGCGTCTGCGCTTCCACCGCGCGCTGGGGATCGGACAGCCAGTATTCGGTAAGCCGGGAGAACGTCTTGACCATGTCGGCCATCGGTTCGGCCATGTGATCGCGCACTTGGCCTTGTTCGCGCGGCTGCACCCATGCGGAAGCAGCTTTGCCGGCCTGCTCGATCATGCGGGCGAGATTGAGTGCGAAAAGCTCCGGGTCCTTCACCAGATACTGTTCGATGGAGGAGCGGCTGTCATTTTCGCCTTTGCCTTGGCCCGCGTTTTCGGACATGGTTCGCGCAATTCCTCCCTGGCCCTGTGGTTGACATGATAACATGAGAGAGCGGATAGGGTCCAACATGGTCTATCCCGGATTACACGGATTCACGATGACAGCTGGTATTGAAAAAGCGTCAGTTACAAGCGGGAAATTTTCGCTCTTCATTGCGGCCGCGGCAGGTCTGGCCATGCTGTCGGGTTGTACCAGCTCTCCTTCTGGCAGCGCCGGGTCATCCGCGATCCATGCATCGGGCGCGAACGTGGTCGGACCACGCGACACCGGCAGCTATCCCAACCTCAACATCCGGCCCGGACAGGCCGCGCCGCAATTCACTGATGACGAGGCAAAGGCAAAGCTCGCTGCACTTGAGGCCGAGCGAAAGGCAGCCCGCAATCCGGGACGCGCGGCCGGCGCCCGCAATGACAGCGCAGCCTTGCGCAAGCTGGCGGCAAGCCACGGCAGTGATACGCTCAGGGAGATCGAAGGCAAGTGCGATACCGCCCTCGACCCGACCTGCAAATAGAGTTATACCGCGCCACCTGATTTTTTACGGTTTCCGATCGCTGGACTTGTCATGGAAGAGTTTCACAAAGTTCGCCGCCTTCCGCCTTATGTGTTCGAGCAGGTCAACCGTCTGAAGGCAGCCGCCCGCGCGCGAGGCGCGGACATCATCGACCTTGGCATGGGCAATCCGGATCTGCCGACGCCGAAGGCTATCGTCGACAAGCTCTGTGAGGTTGTGCGCGACCCGCGCACCCATCGCTATTCCTCCTCGCGCGGCATTCCCGGCCTGCGCAGGGCTCAGGCCAATTATTATGGGCGCCGCTTCGGTGTGAAGCTCGACCCCGACACGCAGGTGGTCGCCACGCTCGGCTCCAAGGAAGGCTTCGCCAACATGGCGCAGGCCATCACCGCGCCGGGCGATGTGGTGCTGTGTCCCGATCCGACCTATCCGATCCACGCCTTCGGCTTCATCATGTCCGGCGGTGTCATCCGCTCCATGCAGGTCGAGCCGGATGACGGCTTCATCCCGGCTCTGGAGCGTGGCGTGCGTCACTCGATCCCGAAGCCGCTGGCCCTGATCCTCAACTACCCGTCGAACCCTACGGCGCTGGTCGCCTCGCTCGACTTCTATAAGGATGTGGTCGCCTTCGCGAAGAAGAACGACCTTATCATCCTCTCCGATCTCGCCTATTCGGAAATCTATTTCGACGGCAACCCGCCGCCGTCGGTGCTCGAAGTTCCGGGCGCTATGGATTGCACCGTCGAATTCACCTCCATGTCGAAGACGTTTTCCATGCCCGGCTGGCGCATGGGCTTCGCGGTCGGCAACGAACGTCTGATCGCGGCGCTGACGCGGGTTAAATCCTATCTCGACTACGGCGCCTTCACGCCAATTCAGGTGGCGGCGACGGCAGCCCTGAACGGCGACGGCTCCGACATTGCCGAGGTGCGCGAAGTCTACCACAAGCGCCGCGACGTGATGGTGGACGCCTTCACGCGTGCCGGCTGGGCCATTCCCGCGCCGGCTGCGTCCATGTTCGCCTGGGCGCCGATACCGGAACAGTTCCGTCATCTCGGCTCGCTGGAGTTCTCCAAGCTGCTGATCGAACATGCCGATGTGGCGGTTGCGCCGGGCGTCGGCTTTGGCGAGCATGGCGATGGCTATGTGCGTGTCGCTCTGGTCGAAAACGAGCATCGCATCCGGCAGGCGGCGCGCAACATCAAGCGCTTCTTCTCCTCCGATGTGGCGCGATCCCACAATGTGGTTCCGCTCTCGGCCAGAGGCTGAGATTCCGGTCGCATTTTATCAAATCCGAAGAAGGGACTGGGCCTCTCATGGCTGAAGCATTGCGCGTTGGAATAGCCGGCCTTGGCACTGTCGGTGCTTCGGTCGCACGGGTTCTGGTGGAAAAGGCCGCCGAACTCACCCGCCAGTGCGGTCGTGAGATTATCGTGACTGCCGTTTCGGCGCGCGACGCGACCCGCGACCGCGGCGTCGACCTTTCCTCCGCAAAATGGTTCGCCGATCCGGTGGAACTCGCCCGCAGCGCCGATATCGACGTGTTCGTCGAACTGATCGGCGGCGAGGAAGGACCCGCGCGCGCCAGCGTGACGGCCGCGCTCGAAGCCGGCCGGCATGTGGTCACGGCCAACAAGGCGCTGCTTGCCCGTCATGGGGTGGAACTGGCCGAGATCGCGGAAGGGAAAGGCATCCTGCTCAATTACGAGGCCGCGGTGGCCGGCGGCATCCCCGTCATCAAGACGATGCGCGAGGCCATGGCCGGCAACACTGTGAGCCGCGTTTTCGGCATCCTCAACGGCACCTGCAACTATATCCTCACCCGTATGGAAGCCGAGGGCCTCTCTTTCGAGGATTGCCTGAAGGATGCGCAGCGACTGGGCTACGCCGAGGCCGATCCGACCTTCGACATCGAGGGCAACGACACCGCCCACAAGCTTTCCATCCTGACGAGCCTTGCCTTCGGCAACCGCATCGCGGCCGGCGACATCTATCTGGAGGGCATATCGAACATCACCCAGGCGGATATCCGGGCTGCGAGCGAACTTGGCTACCGAATCAAGCTGCTGGGCGTCGCCCTGCGCACGGAAAGCGGCATCGAGCAGCGTGTGCACCCGACCATGGTGCCGACGGCGTCCGTCATCGCGCAGGTTCACGGCGTCACCAACGCCGTTGCGATCGAGACGGACATTCTGGGCGAGCTTCTACTTTCCGGCCCCGGCGCCGGCGGCAACGCAACGGCTTCCGCCGTTGTCGGCGACATCGCCGATATAGCCAAGAGCCGTCCGGGCTTCCAGCATGGCCCGGTCTTCGGCCGGCCCGCGAAGGAATTGCAGCCTTACCGGAAGGCGCGCATGCGCTCGCATGCCGGCGGTTACTTCATCCGCCTCACCGTCCATGATCGTGTCGGGGTTTTCGCAGCGGTCGCCGGACGTATGGCCGAAAACGAGATTTCGCTGGAGTCCATCGTCCAGCACGCCAACGGAGCCAATCCCGAAACACAGAAGACCGTGATCCTCGTGACCCATGAGACGACGGAAGCGGCGGTCCGCAAGGCGGTTGAAGGCATTACGCAGGACGGCCACCTGGTCGACAAGCCTCAGGTTATCCGTATCGAACGAGCCGGATAACCTGCTTTCAATCGATTGATATCGTTGATTTTTCGTTGAGAAGCGTGGCAGGGCTTGCCGTTGTCGCGCGCCTTTGACAAAACACAGGCAAAGCTCCATGGCGGAGCACGGCAAAAGGGATTGAGCAAGATCATGAATGCGGCAGACAAGATCGGCGCGGGCCTCGACCGGGTTCTGACCATGGAACTGGTGCGCGTCACGGAGCGCGCGGCGGTGGCAGCCGCCCGTCTGCGCGGGCGTGGCGACGAGAAGGCCGCCGATCAGGTTGCGGTCGACGCCATGCGCACCGAGCTGAACCGTCTGGCCATCAAGGGCACGGTGGTGATCGGCGAGGGCGAGCGCGACGAGGCGCCGATGCTCTACATCGGCGAGGAGGTCGGAACCGGCAAGGGGCCGGAAGTGGACATCGCGCTCGATCCGCTGGAAGGCACCACCATCTGCGCCAAGAACCTGCCCAACGCGCTGGCCGTTGTGGCGCTGGCCGAGAAGGGCAGCCTCCTCAATGCGCCGGACGTTTACATGGACAAGATCGCCATCGGCCCCGGCTATGCCGCTGACGTCATCGACATCGATGCACCTCCGGCCGAGAACATCGCCCGTCTCGCCAAGGCCAAGGGCGTGCCGGTTGGCGAAGTCACCGCCTGCATCCTCGACCGCCCGCGCCATGCCAGGCTGATCGAGGCCGTGCGCGGCACGGGGGCGGCCATCCGCCTGATCGGCGACGGCGACGTGGCCGGCGTCATCCACACCACCGACCCGGAAGAAACCGGCATCGACATCTATATGGGCATCGGCGGCGCGCCAGAGGGCGTTCTGGCAGCGGCGGCACTTCGCTGCACCGGCGGCCAGATGCAGGGCCGTCTCATCCTCGATACGCCGGAGAAGGTGGAGCGCGCGGCCCGCATGGGGGTCAGCGATCCCAACAAGGTCTATCGCGCCGACGAGATGGCGCGCGGAGACGTGCTGTTCGCCGCAACCGGCGTGACCGATGGCAACATGCTTTCGGGCGTGAAGTTCGGACGCAACTTCATCACCACGCACACAATCGTGCTGCGCTCGTCGTCGCGCACCGTGCGCGAGATCAAGGCGCGCCATCAGGATCTGGACAAGTTCTGATTACGGTGGCGATTCTGCCGGCCTGTAATCGCGTCTCACTCAGGACATGTGAGCGATAATGGCCGACAAGCGTCTTTTCCTTGATGTCCGCCGTTCGGCTACGGGCATTTTCTGGGAACACAGACTGAGCGACCGCCAGGACATGATTGCTCTGGCGATCGCGCAGGGTCACGGCGTGCCCGATATCGTGGCGCGCGTGCTGGCCGGACGTGGCGTGCAGACGGCGGATGCCGCGCGCTTCCTCGACCCCACCATCCGTGATCTGCTGCCCGACCCGGCTTCGCTGACCGATATGGAACGGGCAGCGAGCCGCATCGCCGATGCCGTTAAACGCAAGGAAAAGGTGGCGATCTTCGGCGACTACGATGTCGACGGCGCCGCTTCCTCGGCTCTCCTCAAGCGCTTCCTCGCACATTTCGGCGTCGGGTCGGAAATCTACATTCCCGACCGCATCTTCGAAGGTTACGGCCCCAATCCGGATGCAATGCGCGAGCTGGTCGCGCGCGGCGCATCGCTGATCGTCACCGTGGACTGCGGCACCAATTCCGCGTCATCCATCGAGGCGGCAAGGGAGGCGGGCGCGGATGTGGTGGTGCTCGACCATCATCAGGTCGGCGGCGCGCTGCCGGCGGATACGGCGGTGGTCAATCCGAACCGCGAGGACGATCTGTCGGGGCAGGGGCATCTGTGCGCTGCGGGCGTGGTGTTCCTGACGCTGGTGCAGACCGCGAAACTGCTGCGCGCCCGCATGCCGGGCAGCGGGCAGCCGGACCTGCTCGGCCTGCTCGATCTGGTGGCGCTGGCCACGGTCTGCGATGTGGTGCCGCTGATCGGGGTCAACCGGGCCTTCGTGGTCAAGGGGTTGCAGGTCATGCGCGGCCAGTCCAACGTCGGGCTTGCGGCCCTTGCGCGTGCGGCGCGCATCGGCGAGCCGATCAATGCGTTCCATCTCGCCTTTCTCATCGGCCCGCGCATCAACGCCGGTGGCCGCATCGGCGATGCGGCGCTGGGCAGCCGCCTGCTGGCCACCGACGATCCGGTGGAGGCGCAATCCATTGCCGAAACCCTCGACCGGCTCAATCAGGAACGGCAGGCGATGGAAACCGAAATGCTGGCGCAGGCGCGCGCCGAAGCGGATGCCGAGCTTGCCGGCGGCAACGGGCCGGCGGTGCTGGTCACCGCCAACCCTTCGTGGCATCCCGGCATTGTCGGTCTTCTGGCTTCACGGCTGAAGGATCATGCGCGCCGCCCGGCTTTCGCCATCGCCTTCAATGCGAACGGTGTGGGAACGGGTTCGGGCCGTTCGGTGCCCGGCTTCGACCTTGGCCGCATGGTGCGGGAGGCGGTGGAAGCAGGCTTGCTGGTCAAGGGCGGCGGCCACGCCATGGCGGCCGGCATCACCGTCGAGAAGGAAAAGCTCGGCGCGTTGCGCGCTTTCTTCGAGGAGCGCGCAGCCGCCGATGTGTTTCGTCTTCAGGACCAGGAAAGCCTGCTGATCGACGGCGCGCTGGCGGCCGAGGGCGTGACGCTGCAACTGCTCGATACGCTTGAGAAGGCCGGCCCCTATGGAACCGGCCATGTCGCACCGGTCTTCGCTTTGCCACGCCATCGTCTGGCCGATGCGCGGCTGGTCGGGGCCAACCACATCCGGGCGGAACTGCGTTCCGAAAGCGGAGGCAGCATCCAGGGCATCGCCTTTCGCGCGGCGGACACCGCGCTCGGCGACTTCCTGTTCAAAAGCCGTGGCTCGACCATCCACGCGGCCGGTTCGCTGTCCTCGAACTACTGGAACGGCAACCGAAGCGCCCAGTTCAGGATCGTGGACGCCGCTTCTGCCTAGCTTTTGAGGAGTTCGCTCACCTTCAGGATGAGATCGGCCTGCCTGCCGACCGAAAGCTTGTTGAACACTATCTTCAGCCGCGACCGCGCCGTCTCGTAGGTGATCCGTTCCGTTTCCGCCGCGGATCGCAGCGTCTTTCCTTCCGAAATGAGCAGGGCAAGCCGGACCTCGGCCTTCGTCAGTCCGAAATTGCGGACCAGAATGGCTTCGATGGAGGGGCGCTCTATCGGATTGGCCTCGATCGAAAGGAGGACATCGCTTCGCGCGGCCATGTCGCGGGCGATGGTTCGAAGCGGGACGATCCTCACCGTAGCCGTGTCTGCCCGGTTTGCCGGATTGGCGACGATCAAATTCGCATTGATCTGCTCACCGGCGGCGGCCATGGCAACCAGAAAGTCGAACCTGTCAATATCTCCGCAAAGAGGCGCAAGGCGCCCGTTCCTGCTTCCGAAGAAGCGGCCAGCCATGGCATTGAAACTGGCCGAGTAGTGGCAGGGCCGCGCGAAGCCGTCGAGCCATGCCCACGCTGCTTTTTCGCTGCCCAGCGAGTCCATCAGGCTGGCTGTCACCGCCTTTTGTGCACGAATGGCATAGCTGAGGGCCGTGTTCGTCATTTCGATGAAGCGCGCGACGTCTTCCAGTTCGCTTCCCAGAAAGGCCCCGCGGTGTTTGCTGCGCTCCATGCTAAGAACGAGGAAGGAATCGTTATCGATGGGAATGAACGAACCGGCGTAGTGAACGCAGTCGAACTTGATTGCGAACTCCTGCTCGAACGGTTCGTGTGCGATTTCATCCGGTGAAAACAGGCGCCAGTCGGTCAGTACGCCGACCGGCCCGGATCGCGCATGCTGCAGGCCACGAAGCATGCGTGGATTGCGCTCGTGCCAGTTGTCGGCCACGACCTTTTCCAGGATTTCCCTGCTTCCGGAGGACGTATAGGGCTGGGTGTTGTCGGGGCTCACCAGATAGGCGAACACATGGTCGGCGTGGAAGCTGGATGCGACGGATCGCAGAGCCTGCGACCATTGCTCCGGAGCCTGCACCGCCTCAAGCAGCGATCCGAGCGCTTCCTGGTAGTTTGCCCCCATCGTTTCCCCCGAACGATGATTTCGCGCGCTTACCGTTACATGCTTCCTGCGAATTTTGAAAGCGCTACCGTACGCGAATTACGTGTTCCCGGACACGTGGCAGGGACCCCATTTGGGGGTTGCGGGCTTCCCGCCCGCTTTTAGATTGCCCGCATCTGGACGTTGTGGGTGGGGCTCATGTCGCGTCCGCCGAAGGGCATGGTATGGGGCTGATGCGTTTGCGGATAATTTTGCTCGGGGTTTCCTTTCTGGTTGTCGGGTGCGCTGCGCCCGAAACGAAGGTGCTCGACCCCTATCAGCTTGCGGACGGCTCGCGATATCAGGATGTGGTGACGATCGGTGCGGACAAATCGGGTTCCAGCCCGGTGGTCACCGACATCAAGACATTCCGTCTGGGCAATGGGAGGAACCGGGACAGCCGGCTCGTGTCGCAGGCCACCGGCTCGGCACCGGGCATGACTGCGGTTGTCGGCGGCGCCATCGCGAGCGGTACGGCCATGGGAATAACCGCCGGCCTTATCAGCTATGCCTCACGCTCCAAAACCACCGTCAATGTGGACGGAAAGAAATCCTTGGCGGATCTCCAGTGCTCGGAAATGACCGAAGCCGAGCGTTTGCAGGTTCAGAAGTGCATATGCGAGATCAGCAGCTTCAACCCCGGCTGTGAAAATGCCGGAGGATCAGGCAATCCTCCTGTTTTTGGGGGCTCTGATTTCGAACAGCCGAGCGGCTAGCCGCGAAGCGGCTGTCACATCAGACCAGCGCGCTTTGCAGCCGCTTCAGTTGCTCCACATTCGCCATGGCGGCTTCGTAGCCCAGATGGATCGCTTCGCCGGCCCGGTGAAAATCGGCAAGGCCGACGTGGTTGAGCCGTGGTTGCAGCGAAAGATCGGGCGGATCGCCGGCCAGCCTCGACCGGGAAATGCGGTCCTGAATGATGTTGAATGCTTCGAACATCACGCCGGTTATTCCGAGCCTGGCTTCATGGGCCGAGGTTGGGCCGACAGGCAGGATCGCGGCCTCCTGCGGGCTGCTTCCGGTCTCGCTGCCGAGCCCGTTCCCCGCATCGTGGCGGATGACCGCGGCACGCCCGAAGTTGTCGGAGCTCAGGTTGACGGCAACCACGGCCGGCTGCTCGTAGGCCCGGCATACGGACACCGGCACCGGATTGACGAGGGCACCGTCCACCAGAAGACGACCGTTGCACTGCACCGGCTCGAATATTCCGGGCAATGCGTAGGAAGCGCGCATGGCGGTGATCAGCGAGCCCTTCCACAGCCAGATTTCGTGTCCGCTGTGGATTTCCGAGGCGACGCTGACGAAAGGCTTCGGCAGATCCTCGAAGCGTGTGCCGTTCAGATGCTCGCGCAATCGCGCGTCGAGCTTCATGCCGCCGAAAAGCCCGCTACCGCGAAAGGTGATGTCGAGCAGACCGAATATGCGCCGCCTGGTAAGGCTGCGGGCGAACTCTTCCAGTTCGTCCAGCTTGCCGGCAAGATAGCAGCCGCCCACCAGCGCGCCGACCGATGTTCCCGCGATCATGGATATCTCGATACCGGCTTCGTCGAGGGCGCGCAGCACGCCGATATGCGCCCAGCCGCGCGCGCATCCACCACCGAGCGCCAGAGCTATGCCTTTGCGCGGGGCAGGCAGGGGATCGACCGGACCCCTTGCCGAGGAGAGCCCGTTGGCCTCCTGAACATGTGGTCTGCTGCGCAATGACGCCCAGTCGAGCATCACGATCTCCTCTGTCCTTTTGCCAGTCTATGGTTGTCCCGTATCGAAAAGGTGAATCATCTTAAGAGCAAACTGGCGAACCGGTCATTCAGACTTTCGATAGATGGCACCCGCATCGAACAGCGGTGCGCATCCGTCACCGGCAAGGGTTGCCTCGCCGTCGCGGACTTCCACCGTCCGGTAGAAGCAGGAACGCCTGCCCGTATGGCAGGTTGCATCGTGGCCTGCGACATTGACGCGCAGCCAGACTGCATCCTGGTCGCAGTCGGTGCGCAGTTCGACCACCTGTTGCAGGTTTCCGGACGTCTCTCCCTTCTTCCACAGCGCCTTGCGCGAGCGCGACCAGTAGTGGGCGATACCGGTTTCCAGCGTCAGCGCCATTGCCTCGGCATTCATGTGCGCCACCATCAAAAGCATGCCGTCGGCCGCGTCGGTCACGACTGCGGTGATCAGGCCGTGCGCGTCGAAGCGCGGCGTGAACGCTGCGCGCTCCTGTTCGAGTTCAGCCTTGTCGGCAGGGGCGGGGGCGAAGGTCAGCGCCATCCGGCTGCTCTCCTTTTGCGTGGCTCGCTGACGGAGGGCGCGCGCTCAGCGCACCAGGCCGCCGCGCACCATGGTCATGAAACGGATCTGCTCTTCCGCATTGTCGCTGAAGGTGCCGGTGAACGTAGAGGTCAATGTGGTGGACCCCTGCTTGCGGATGCCGCGCATGGCCATGCACATGTGCTCCGCCTCGATCATCACTGCAACGCCGCGCGGATTGAGCACGTCCTGAATGACGTTTGCGATCTGCGCCGTCATCGATTCCTGTGTCTGGAGACGATGGGCGAAGATGTCGACCACGCGCGCGATCTTCGACAGGCCGACAACCTTGCCGTCGGGCAGGTAACCGACATGTGCCTTGCCGATGATCGGCACCATGTGATGCTCGCAGTGCGAATGGAACTGGATGTCGCGCACCACGACGAGATCGTCATAACCGGCGACTTCCTCGAAGGTGCGGCCAAGCTCTTCCGCCGGGCACATGTCGTAGCCGTTGAACATCTCGCGAAACGCCTTCGCGACGCGCTTGGGCGTATCGATCAGTCCTTCGCGATCGGGATTGTCCCCGGTCCAGCGCAGTAGGGTGCGGACCGCTGCTTCGACTTCATGCTGGCCTGGCCGGTCGGTGACAGGTTTGTCCAGATAGGATGAGGCAGGCATTTTCTGCTTGATGACGGCGTCCATAAAGGCGTCTCCCGTAGTTCCCCTCGGTGGAGGAACGAGTTGAACGGACCACAGCCTGTTACGGGATCGCTCGACGGCCCGAATGCGGCGTGACTGGGTTCCTGAAAGCATAGACGCGCGAAGCTGCCTTGCCGTTCCCGGAACCTCGCCATTATATATTGGGCCAGCGCCGCGATTGAAAGTGTGGAGGCGGCAATCGCCGTTCATATAACGGCGAGGGACCGGAAAATCATGATCGACGACGTCTACAACAGGAAAATTCTGGCCTTCGCCGGCAATATCGAGCGCATCGGGCGGCTGGAAAGCCCGGATGCCACGGCAAAGGCGCACTCCAAACTGTGCGGCTCGACGGTCATCGTCGACCTGTCCATGCGCGATGGCATCGTCACGGACTATGCGCATGACGTGAAGGCGTGCGCGCTCGGACAGGCGTCCGCTTCGATCATGGCGCAAAGGGTTATCGGCGCGAGCGCCCGCGAACTGCGCGATGTGCGCGAGGCCATGCTGAAGATGCTGAAGGAAAACGGCGCGCCGCCGCAGGGCCGTTTCGGCGATCTGAAATATCTCGAGCCTGTGCGCGACTACAAGGCGCGCCACGCCTCGACCATGCTGGTCTTCGATGCTGTGGTCGATTGCATCGACCAGATCGAAAAGGCGAAAGCCGAAGAAGCGGCCTGAAGCGCCCCTCTCCCGGCAAGGGGAGAGGGGCGCTTCAGCCGGCGAGAAGGCTGCGCACCATGGGAATGACGCGCGTGCCGTAAAGTTCGATGGAGCGCATCATTTTCTCATGTTCCATCGGGCCTGAGGAGTATTTCAGGTCGAAGCGCGTCGCTCCGAGCGCCTTTACGGTCGATGCGATCTTCTTCGCCACTGTCTCGGGCGAGCCGACATAGAGCGAGCCCATGTCCGCCTCCGAATTGAAGGCAGTGACGGTCACCGGCCCCCAGCCGCGCTCGCCGCCGATGCGGTCGTGCATCTTCTTGTAGCTCGGCCACAGTTCCTCGCGGGCCTGCTCGTCGGTCTCGGCGATATGGCCGGGCGAATGCACGCCGATGGGCAGCGCGGGGGCACCGAGCTGCGAAAGCGCATCCCGGTAAAGATCGGCATAGGGCTTGAAGCGCTTCGGGTCGCCGCCGATGATGGCGAGCATCAGCGGCAACTGGTAGCGCGCGGCGCGGATCACCGATTCCGGGCTGCCGCCAACTCCGATCCAGGTCTTGAGCGTGCCGTTCTCGATCGGCGGATAGACCTTCTGGTTCACCAGCGGGGGCCGCACCGCGCCCTGCCACGTCACCGGTCCCCCCTTTATCAGCGCCGCGAACAGGTCGAGCTTTTCGGAAAACAGTCTCTCGTAATCCGTCAGCTCGAAACCGAACAGAGGGAAGGATTCCGTGAACGAGCCTCGCCCAAGGATAACTTCAGCGCGGCCGTTGGAAATCGCGTCCACGGTGGAGAAGCGCTGGAACACGCGGATCGGATCGTCGGAACTCAGAACCGTGACGGCGGAGCCGAGCCGGATCCGCTCCGTGCGCGCAGCGATACCCGCCAGCACAACTTCCGGTGCCGATACGGCAAAATCGTCGCGGTGATGCTCGCCGACGCCGATGAAATCGACATTCGTCTGGTCTGCCAGCACGGCCTGATCGATAAGGTTGCGGATCACCTGCGCCTGCGGCAGCAGCTTGCCATCCATGTCGAATGTCACGTCGCCGAAAGTGTCCAGTCCAAGTTCGATGGTTCGGGGGTCGATGATGTCGGGCATGCAGGGCCTCCTGTCCGGCGTGTTGCCAGGCGTTGTGTTGCGCCGAACATAGAGAGGCGGCACCGTCCATTCAAACGGGCATGGGCGAGGACGGAGTGTTCACTTATTCTTGACGCAGCGCATCGGATGCATTGCAAAGCGCGCGTCGAAACCGCATCTGTCGAAAGCAGCAATCAGCCGGGACGCAAACGCGATGCACGGGCACCAACATGCGCCGCAGGGCAGCAGGGCAGGCCGCAACTGGCCCGGACCGTGGCGCAGGACGCCGGGGCGCGTGCTGGGCACGTCTCTGGTGCGCCTCTATCAGCTCACGCTGTCCGGTTTCGTCGGCAACACCTGCCGGCATCTGCCGACCTGCTCGGAATATGCCTATGAGGCCATTGCCCGCCACGGCCTGTGGGCGGGCGGCTGGATGGGGCTGTTCCGCTTCCTGCGCTGCGGGCCGGGCGGCACGCATGGCATCGACAATGTTCCCGAAGAGCTTGCCCCGCGCTTCCGCTGGTTCCTTCCGTGGCGGTATCGCGAGATCGGCAGGAAAAGAGGCTGTGGATAGCCTGCGGGCTGTAGCGCCGGATGGGCAATCGTTAAAATTTCCCTCATTGTTTGTTAGCAGAAGTTTACCATGGTGAGGGTGGAACGGCTTCGGCTTTCTCAGGCTCAAACCTTACATTTTGCCGCGATCTTTTTTCAGAAATGCGATTCCTTCGAGGGAGCTTGATGCAGGCTTTTCGTGCCGGGCGGGGTGTCCGCAACTTCCTTGCGGCCCTGTTTGCCGCTGGCTCCATCGTGTTGGGCGCAGGCCCGGCGCTGGCTGAAACCTCATGGGCGGTGTTCGACGTGGACAGTGGCGTTTTCGTTGGCGAGGACGGCGGCAGCCGCATCCAGCCACCTGCTTCGCTGGCCAAGATGATGACGCTCTACATCACCTTCGAGGCGATCCGCGACGGGCGGCTGCGGTGGGGGGATCGCATCACCGTGTCCCGCAATGCCTCCATCAAGATTCCCACCAAGCTGTGGGTGAAGCCCGGCGACACCATCAGCGTGCGTGAGGCTGTTGACGGCATGATCGTCATTTCCGCCAACGATGCGGCGGCTGCCATGGGGGAACATCTGGCCGGGTCGGAAGCCGGCTTCGCGCGCCTGATGACGCAGCGCGCCCGGCAGATCGGCATGAAGGATACGACCTTCACGAATCCGTCGGGGCTGACGGATGGCCTGAAGCAGACGACCACGGCACGCGACATGGCTCTGCTGGGTCTCGCGCTACAGCGGGATTTCCCGAAGGAGTATCGCCTGTTTGCGCAGCCGTCATTCGTGTTTCGCGGCAAGCTGCGCAAGGGTCATAACAACCTCATGTACCGTTATGGCGGCGTCGACGGCATCAAGACTGGCTATACCGATGCGGCCGGCTACAACCTCGCGAGTTCCCTGAACCTCAACGGCCACCGCCTGATCGGCGTCGTTCTGGGCGGCAAGACGGCCCGCGCGCGCGACAATCAGATGGCGGCACTTCTGACCCGGTTCAGCACGGGAGAAAGCGTCGGCGTCCCTCTTGTGGCGATGAACGTACCCGTGCCGACGCCGCGGCCGCAGGTGGAGATTGCCATGCACATGCCCAGGATGCACATGCCTGAGATCGAGCAGGGCGATGGCGGCTTTCCCGTGCCTTCCCTGACGGGCTGGCAGATTCAGGTCGCGGCCCTGCCGAGCCGGGGCGCGGCACAGGCCCTTCTGGACAAGGTGGGCGCGCTGGTGCGCACCGTCCACACCGGCGCTCTGGCGCAGATCGAGCCCACCACCCGCAGCGGCCGGACGCTTTATCGCGCCCGCTTCGATGGTTTCGAGGATCAGGCCGCCGCCACGCGCGCTTGCGCGGTTCTGAAGAGCAACCGGCACGACTGCATCACAATCGAAGTTCCCTGAACCGGGCGGCGGCGGATCGCGGGGTGCCGCGATGCTTCGCCGCCTTTACTCAGGCCGGAACAGGCACTATCAGACCGGCTCGGCATTCAAGCCGCATCGAACCCACCCGCGCTCGTTTGCGGGACTGGATAGGAGAACACCCGTGTCGAATACCGTTTCCCTCACATTTCCTGATGGCTCGTCGCGCGATTACGATGCCGCGACGACCGGCGCCGCACTTGCGGAATCCATTTCGAAGTCGCTGGCAAAGAAGGCCGTGGCCTACACCTTCGACGGCACCCTGCGCGATCTGTCCGATCCGCTGGGCGGGTCCGGCAAGGTCGAGATCGTCACCCGCGACGATCCCCGCGCTCTTGAGCTGATCCGCCACGATGCCGCGCACGTTCTGGCCGAGGCCGTGCAGGAACTGTGGCCGGGCACGCAGGTGACCATCGGTCCCGTGATCGAGAACGGTTTCTATTACGATTTCGCCCGCAACGAGCCGTTCACGCCGGAGGATTTCGCCGCCATCGAGAAGAAGATGCGCGAGATCATCCAGCGCAACAAGCCCTTCACCAGGGAAGTCTGGTCACGCGAAAAGGCGAAGCAGGTCTTCCGCGACAAGGGCGAGGCTTACAAGGTCGAGCTGGTCGAGGCGATCCCCGAGGATCAGGACCTGAAGATTTACTATCAGGGCGACTGGTTCGACCTGTGCCGGGGGCCGCATATGGCATCCACCGGCCAGATCGGCAACGCCTTCAAGCTGATGAAGGTGGCCGGCGCCTATTGGCGCGGCGACGCCAACAACCCGATGCTGACGCGCATCTACGGAACCGCATGGGCGACGCAGGAGCAGCTCGACCAGTATCTGCACATGCTGGAAGAGGCCGAGAAGCGCGACCATCGCCGCCTTGGCCGCGAGATGGACCTGTTCCACTTCCAGGAGGAAGGGCCGGGCGTCGTCTTCTGGCACGCCAAGGGCTGGAAGATGTTCCAGAACCTCATCGCCTATATGCGCCGCCGCCTCGGCGACGACTATCAGGAGGTGAACGCCCCGCAAGTGCTCGACAAGAGCCTGTGGGAGACCTCCGGCCACTGGGGCTGGTATCAGGAGAACATGTTCGCGGTGAAGTCGGCCCACGCCTTCACCCATCCGGACGATCCCGATGCCGACCAGCGCGTGTTTGCGCTCAAGCCCATGAACTGCCCCGGCCATGTGCAGATCTTCAAGCACGGCCTGAAGTCTTATCGCGATCTGCCCATCCGGCTTGCGGAGTTCGGCAATGTGCACCGTTACGAGGCATCCGGCGCGCTGCATGGGCTGATGCGCGTGCGCGCCTTCACGCAGGACGACGCGCACATTTTCTGCACGGAAGATCAGCTTGAAGCGGAAATCCTCAAGATCAACGATCTGATGATGTCGGTCTACAAGGACTTCGGCTTCGAGGAAGTGGTGGTGAAGCTCGCCACGCGGCCGGAAAAGCGCGTCGGCACCGATGCGGCATGGGACCATGCCGAGGACATCCTGCGCCGCGCTCTGGCGCGCATGGCGCGCGAGGACAATCGTATCAAGACCGGCATCAACGAGGGCGAGGGCACGTTCTACGGGCCGAAGTTCGAATATACGCTGAAGGACGCCATCGGCCGCGAATGGCAGTGCGGCACCACGCAGGTGGACTTCAACCTGCCGGAGCGCTTCGGCGCATTCTACATCGGCGCGGATTCGGAGAAGAAGCAGCCGGTGATGGTGCATCGCGCCATCTGCGGCTCGCTGGAGCGCTTCCTCGGCATTCTCATCGAGAGCCATACCGGCCAGATGCCGCTATGGTTCGCACCCTTGCAGGTGGTGGTGGCGACGATCACCTCCGACGCCGACGACTATGTGAAGCAGGTTGTGGCAAAGCTGAAGGCCGCCGGCCTGTCGGCCGAGGCCGATCTTCGCAACGAGAAGATCAACTACAAGGTGCGCGAGCACAGCCTTGCCAAGGTGCCTGTCATCCTCGTCTGCGGCCGGCGCGAGGCCGAGGAAGGCTCGGTCAACATGCGCCGTCTCGGCTCCCGCGACCAGCAGTCGATGACTCTGGACGAGGCGATCACAGCGCTTGTGGACGAGGCGACGCCGCCCGACCTCAAGCGCGCCCGTGCAAGCTGATCGTATCCTGGGCACAAAAACGAAAAACGGCGGCGGAGCGATCCGCCGCCGTTCTCGTCTGGGAAAAGATTCAGGCAGCGGCAGCCAGTTGCGCGCGGGTCTTGCCGATGATCAGCGCGGCTTCCGCAGCCTCGCGCCCCTTCTTCACGAAATGCTCGGAAAAGATGCGGTTATGATGCTCGGTCTCCTGATAATGGTGCGGAGTGAGCGAAACCGACAGCACCGGAACACCGGAATCCATACCGGCGCGCATCAGACCGTCGACCACCGCTTGCGCCACGAAGTCATGCCGGTAAATACCGCCATCCACCACAAGGGCTGCGGCAGCGACAGCCGCATAGCGCCCGGACTGGGCGAGATCGCGGGCGAGCAGGGGCATTTCGAAGGCGCCGGGAACGTCGAAGACATCGACCTGTTCGGCGGGAATGAGCTGGGTAAATCCTTCCAGCGCGCGATCCACGATGTCCTTGTGCCAGCTGGCCTTGATGAAGGCATAGCGCGCGGAACGTGCAAAAGAAGGGTGGGCTACTTCTGATCGGGCGTGTGTCATGGCGGTCTCCTTTAAGCAACAGACACGTCACCCAAGGCGATCACATGAAGGCTTGCCGCCCGCGTAAATGGCAGCGCCCGCATGTCCTCTTTCATCCGGACTGTAACCGTCGGCCCAGGCATCGCACCTGGTCTGCTGACCTTTCCCGGCAGCGGGGAAAGCGCTCGCGGGCTCGCGGCAGAAGCCGCATACCGCCGGTGGGGAATTTCGCCCCGCCCTGAGAACGGCGCCTTTCTGTCATGGGATGAAAGCTGTTGCAACCGGGAAATGGTGAACAGTCAGTCTGCCGCCTCGGGGTCGACCGCCGAGGCTTCGGAAGCCACCACCTCGATTTCCCGGTTGCGGCCCGGCTCCACTTCGAAATCCATCTGGTAGATGCGGTCGCGGTTCTTGGCTATTGCCGTATAGTCGCCGTCGGCCAGCACCATGGGAGCGAAGGCCCCGACGGTTTCCTGCACCTGCTCGCCGGCTTCGTTGAGAACGGACCAGGACGTGTCGGCGATGGCCTCGCCGCCCGCCTCCCGCACCAGCTTGAGCGTGACTTCGGCGGCATGGTGTTCGACTGTCGCTTCGGTGAGCTTGCCAGCCTCGACACGGATATCCGAGCGGATGATGGCGTTTACCGAGCCGTAGGTGGAAACGACATGGTAGGTGCCGGACCTGAGCCGCACCACGGTGTTGGGCTGGACGTTCGGCAGGATCAGCGCCCGTTCGCCATCGTCCTCGCTACCGCCTTCATAGATCGAAAAGCGCAGCTTGGCGGACGGTATTCGCCCGCCGCCGGAGGCGGTGGCGTCGAGCTTCAGCCCGCCGGCATCGAGAACGAAGCTCTCGCGCTGTGCCTGCCTGCCGACCGAGATTCGCTTGGTGGCGCCCGCCCGGCCATACGAGGCGTGGACGAGATAGCTGCCGGGTTCCAGATCGAAAACCGAGGTCCCGCCCTGCGCGGAAGCGACCAGCGGCAGCTTGCCGTCGGAATCCGGCTCGGGCTTGAAGACCCGCCAGACCATGCCGCGCGTGATGTCCTCGCCGCCTTCGATCAACTGGGCGCTCAGCGTTACGCTGCCGGCGTGGCGCGTCGCAAGCGGACGCTCGTCCTGCGGCGTGGCGTAGCTGGAAATGCCAGGCAGCTTGAGGTTTTCGAGCCCGTCGGCCTGCTGCGCGGCGGCAGGCAGGGCTATCGCGCCCAGCATGAGGATCGGG
This sequence comes from Aquamicrobium defluvii, assembly GCF_004363725.1. Classification (GTDB taxonomy): domain Bacteria; phylum Pseudomonadota; class Alphaproteobacteria; order Rhizobiales; family Rhizobiaceae; genus Mesorhizobium; species Mesorhizobium defluvii. The sequence continues at coordinate 22,851 of NZ_SNZF01000033.1, forward strand.
AAAAGACGGCGAACCGCTGCAATCATGTCTTGCCTTGAACCGCAAGGCGGTGGCAATTTCAAGGCCCATCTGCTTCCGCTGCGGCGGATGCCTTCATTTCCGGCGATGCCAGAGCCAGCCGCAAGGCTTCCGTGCTTCAGCCGCCGTCCTTCCGGGAGATGTTTGCCGATGAGCTCTATGATCATGGATTTCCTGCTGTCCAGAGCATCCGTACCCATTCAGGACTTGCAGGAGCCGGGCCCGGACGATGCGCAGATTTCCCGGATCATCGCTGCCGCCAGCCGGGTACCGGACCATGGCAGGCTGGCGCCCTGGCGCTTCATCGTCTATCGCGGCGAAGCGCGCGAGGAGATCGGCCGCAAGCTGGCGGCGCTGGCCGAAGAACGCGAAGGCCCGCTGCCGGAAGGCCGGCGAAATCAGGAACTCACCCGCTTCTCGCGGGCTCCCGTGGTCATCGGCGTGGTTTCGACGCCGAAGGATCATCCCAGGATTCCCGACTGGGAGAAATTCCTGTCGGGCGGCATGGCGGCGATGAACCTCATCATCGCCGCCAACGCGCTCGGCTACGGCACCAACATCATCACAAACTGGTATTCCGATGTGCCGGAGGGGAGGGCCATTCTCGGCCTGGCGCCGGACGAGCGTGTCGTCGGCTTCGTCCACATCGGCACCTTTGACGGCACGGCGCCGGAGCGTCCACGCCCCGATCCCGTCACGCTCTATGCAGACTATTCAGGCCCGTGGCAGGAAGTCTGACGAAGGGTCAGGAGATCACGCCCGCAGCCCGCGCCCTTGCCAGCAGCCGTTCGGCAAGGCGCAGATGCGGGCGGTCGTACATCTTGCCGCCAATACCGACCACGCCCGGATTTCCGGCGGCCTCGAAGGCGGCAACCACTGCCGCCGAATGTTCGATCGCTTCGCCTGATGGCGTGAACGCGGCATTGATGACCGGAACCTGTGCCGGATGGATCGCCATCTTGGCCGTGAAACCGTCGCGCTCGGCTTCGGCGCATTCCGCCTCCAGCCCAGCGAGGTCGCGGAAATCGGGATAGACGCTGTCTATGGCCGGAACTTCGGCAGAAGATGCCGCAAGCAGGGTGACGGTGCGAGCAAGCCGGAACACATCGGTATAGCGCCCGTCCGCATCCCGCGCCGACCGCGCGCCAATGGCTGCGGACAGGTCTTCCGCGCCCCACGTCAGCCCGGCAAGGCGCGCGCTCGCGCCGGCATATGTCGCGCCGGAGAACAGCGAGGCCGCCGTTTCGGTGGCGATGGCGATTATGGAAATGCCGCCGTCGGGCAAGCCGTGATTCGCCTCATGCACGCGCAGTTTGGCCGAAAGCTGTTGCACGTCCGCGCCGCTGGTCGATTTCGGCAGCATGATGCCGTCCGGGTGCACGCCGGTGAGAGCCGCAAGATCCCCGTCGGTGAGACCGGTGCTGAGGTCGTTGACGCGGATGTAGACAAGCGGTTTCCGGGTCCCGGCTTCCGCCACGAGAAAATCGGACGCGATGCGTCGCGCGGCCTCCTTGTTGGCCGGTGCGACCGAATCCTCCAGATCGACGATCACCACGTCGGCCCCCGAGGAGAAGCCCTTCTCGAGCTTCTTTTCCGAATCGCCCGGAACGAACAGCAGCGAGCGCATCAGACCGGCCTTTTCAGCATCATGGCCTGACGCAGGCATTTCGCCACCAGGACATCGTTCTGATTGTAGGCCCGGTGCTCCAGCTCGACGATGCCGCGATCCGGTTTCGATTTCGATTCGCGCACCGAGACGACGGTTGTTTCCACGCGCACCGTGTCGCCATGGAACAGCGGGTGCGGGAAGACCGTGTCCGTCATGCCCAGATTGCCGATCGTGGTGCCCACGGTCAGGTCGTTCACGGCGATGCCGATCATCAGCCCCAGCGTGAACAGGGAGTTGACCAGCGGCTTGCCCCATTCGGTCTTCGAGGCGAAATCGAAATCGATGTGGAGGGGCTGCGGATTCAGCGTCATCACCGAAAACAGCATGTTGTCGCTTTCGGTGACGGTCTTGCGCAGCGTATGGCGGAAGACGTGTCCGACTTCAAACTCCTCAAGATACAGACCGGCCATTATCCTCTCCTTTTCATGCTTTTTGATAGGACGCAGACACGGCCCCCGCAAGCGCACCGGCAACATCAAAACATGGTGAACGCTTTATTAAGCGATCGATTCTATCGTGCATGGGGAAAGCCGGGGCTGGCTTCTGGGGTTGGGCGCAAGTGATCGTTGTTTCGCATTTCCTGAAATGGGTCGGCACTGCGAAAGTGTCGGAACGGGCTGCCGCTGCGGCGGCTCTGGCCAATGCCTATGTGCAGCACACGCTTCCCTTCGAGGACAGGTGCGCGGCGGAGGCGGCCCTTACCCTTCTGCTCGACGATCCGTCCTCCAAAGTGCGCCAGGCCATGGCGGAAGCCCTTTCCATGAGCCGGCACGCTCCGCCGCAGGTTGTCGCCGGGCTTGCGGCCGATCAACCGGAAGTCGCCGCACTCGTCCTTGCCCGCTCGCCATTGCTGACGGATGCAGACCTTATCGACCGGATTGCCGCCGGGAGCGCAGCCACGCAGAAACTGATCGCCGACCGTCCCTTCGTGTCGATGCCGGTAGCCGCGGCGATTGCCGAGATCGGCGAGGCCGATGCCTGCGTGACGCTGCTGGAAAACAGCGGAGCTGACATCGCTTCGCTCAGCTTCCGCCGCATGGCGGAGCGCTTCGGCCATGCCGGTGCGGTGCGCGAGGCGCTGATCGCAGACCGGCGCCTGCCTGTCGATTGCCGGCATATGCTGCTGGTGAAGCTTGGAGAAACGCTCAGGGGCTCGCCGCTGGTGCAGGCGCTCATGGGGGCGGCGCGCGCCGAACGCTTGCTGCGCGATGCATGCACGAAGGCGTCGCTCACCCTGATCGAGGGCACGCGCGCGGACGAGCATGCGGCATTGGCGGAGCATCTGCGCCTGCGTGGCGACCTGACGGCATCGTTCCTTATCCGCACAGTGGCGCATGGCAAGATCGATTTCTTCGGCAGCGCTCTGGTGGTTCTGACGCGTCGCGGGGAGCAGCGCGTGGCTTCCCTGCTGGCCGCCGGAAATGACGTGGCGTTGCGTGCGCTGCTGGCCAGCGCCGGACTTTCAGAGGCAACGCATCCGGTCATCCTTTGCGCGCTGAGGGTGTGGCGCGAGGTCGCCAACGGAAAACGTGTCGCCGGAGTTCAGGAAGTCAGCTGGCTGATGCTGAAGGAAGTCGGCGGGCAGGGTGCGCAAGGCGACCTCGCCGCGCTGATAAAATCCATTCATCTCGATGCGCTGCGCGAGAACGCACGCGGCCACGCGCTCGCCATCGCCGCGGCCTGACAGGGCTGCGTCAGATATCGAGTGCGTCGGCCTCGGCGAATTCTGCACGCTCGGTTATGAAGCGGAAGCGAGCTTCCGGTTTCGTGCCCATAAGCGCATCGACGGCATCGCGTGTGGCCGCTTCTTCATCGATCACATCGACGCGCAGAAGCGTGCGCTTCTTCGGATCCATGGTGGTTTCCTTGAGCTGATGCGCCATCATCTCGCCCAGACCCTTGAAGCGGCCGATCTCCACCTTGCCGCGCCCGGTGAACTGGGTGCGCAGCAACTCGTCCTTGTGGGCGTCGTCGCGGGCATAGGCGACCTTGCCGCCCTGCCGTATCGAATAGAGCGGCGGCACCGCCATGTAGAGGTGCCCGTCACGGATGAGCTGCGGCATCTCCTGATAGAAGAAGGTGATGAGCAGCGAGGCGATGTGCGCGCCGTCGACATCGGCGTCGGTCATGATGATGACGCGGTCGTAGCGAAGGTCCTGATCGCGGTATTTCGAGCGCGTGCCGCAGCCGAGCGCCTGGATCAGGTCGGAAATGGTCTGGTTGGCGGTCAGCTTGTCATGCCCGGCGCTGGCCACGTTGAGGATCTTGCCGCGCAACGGCAGAACGGCCTGCGTGGCGCGGTCGCGCGCCTGCTTGGCGGAGCCGCCGGCCGAATCGCCCTCGACGATGAACAGTTCCGCTCCCGCCGCCGCATTCTGCGTGCAATCGGCAAGCTTGCCGGGAAGCCGCAGCTTGCGCACGGCGGTCTTGCGCGACACTTCCTTTTCCTGCCGCCGGCGCACGCGCTCGTCGGCGCGCTGGATCACCCAGTCGAGCAGCTTGGTGGCTTCCTGCGGATTGTCCGCCAGCCAGTGGTCGAACGGATCCCGGATCGCGCTTTCCACGATGCGCACCGCCTCGACGGTGGCGAGGCGGTCCTTGGTCTGGCCGACGAATTCCGGTTCGCGGATGAACACCGACAACATGCCGGCTGCCGAAATCATCACGTCCTCGGACGTTATCACCGAGGCGCGCTTGTTGCCGGTCAGGTCGGCATAGGCGCGCAGGCCGCGCAGCAGCACATTGCGGAAGCCCGTTTCATGGGTGCCGCCTTCACCGGTGGGGATCGTGTTGCAGTAGGAATTGAGGAAACCGTCACCGCCGTACCACGTCACCGCCCATTCGACGGAGCCATGGCCGCCCTGACGCTCGGATTTGCCGGCGAAGATTTCGCGCGTAACCTGAAAATCGCCCTTCAACGAGGCGGCCAGATAGTCTCTGAGACCGCCCGGATAATGGAACTCGGCTTTCGGTGGCGTGTCGTCCTTCTCGCCGATCAGAAGCGGATCGCAGCTCCAGCGAATCTGCACGCCGCCGAACAGATAGGCTTTGGAACGCGCCATCTTGTAGAGGCGCGCGGGGTCGAACTTCGCGCCCTTGCCGAAAATCTGCTCGTCCGGCCTGAAGCTGATCTTCGTGCCGCGCCGATTGTGGATGTCGCCCAGATGCTCCAGATCGCCGAGCGGCTTGCCACGCGAAAAACGCTGTCGGTACAGCTTGCGCCCGCGGGCGATCTCGACTTCCATTTCCTCGGACAGCGCATTGACCACCGACACGCCGACGCCATGCAGGCCGCCGGAGGTTTCATAGACCTTGGAGTCGAACTTGCCGCCCGAATGCAGCGTGGTCATGATGACCTCGACCGCGGGCCGCTTGAATTTCGGATGCATGTCGACGGGAATGCCGCGCCCGTTGTCAGTGACGGTCAGGAAACCGTCGGCGCCCAGTTCCACCTCGATGAAGGTTGCATGGCCGGCGACGGCCTCATCCATCGAGTTGTCGATGACTTCCGCGAACAGATGGTGCAGCGCCTTTTCGTCGGTGCCGCCAATATACATGCCGGGGCGGCGGCGCACTGGCTCCAGCCCTTCAAGAACCTCGATGTCGGCAGCACTGTAGCTTTCGCCAAACTCCTTCGGCGCAGGCGCTGGGGCGCTTGCCGCGACTGGCGATGCTGCCGCATTGCGCGCTGCTACCACGAGCGGATCGGCCGGACGCGCCGGCGTGCGCACCGGCTGTGGCTTGTCATCGATGCGGGCGAAGAGATCGTTGCTGTCGTCCATGCGGGTCCGTTAGAGCAATTCCAGCAAAGGTGCTAAGCGGTTTTGCGTTCGGAATTGCGTAAAAACAAAAAGTCAGAGCGTTTCTGCGATCCGAAGAGAAGCGGAAATGCTCTAGCGGAGGCTGCGAATCACCAATCAGTTTGCCACGCTTTGGGATCGAGCGCGACCGGGGTTCCGGTTCTGTTCAGGATCGCTTCCCCGGAATACAGACGAACAGCACGCGGGGCAAGGATTTGCGATGACCGGCAAGCCGCAAGGCCGGCGTTTTCACGCCGGCCTTGCTCATTCCTTCCCGTTCGCCGCTTACTCGGCCGCGTCGCTGTATTCGGACACAGGCGGGCAGGAGCAGATCAGGTTGCGGTCGCCGGCCACATTGTCGATGCGCGACACCGGCGGCCAGTATTTGACCAGCGTGTCGGCATTGCCTGCGGGGAAGGCCGCTTCCATGCGCGAATAGGGATGCGTCCACTCGCCGGCCAGAGCCTCGGCGGCCGTGTGCGGCGCATTGACCAGCGGATTGTCTTGCGCAGGCCATTCGCCCTTTTCCACCTTCGCGGCCTCGTCGGCGATGGCGATGAGCGCCTCGCACAGACGATCCACTTCGGCCTTCGGCTCGGATTCCGTCGGCTCCACCATCAGCGTGCCCGCAACCGGGAACGACATGGTGGGGGCATGGAAGCCGTAGTCGATCAGGCGCTTGGCGATATCGTCCACCGTGATGCCCGAGCGGTCCTTGAGCACGCGGGTGTCGAGGATGCACTCATGCGCCACGCGCCCGCCGCGGCCCCGGTAGAGCACCGAATAGTGGTTGCCGAGACGCGCCACCAGATAGTTGGCCGACAGGATGGCGATTTCCGTCGCCTTCTTCAGTTCCGGGCCCATCATGCGGATATACATCCAGGTGATGGGCAGGATCGACGCGCTGCCGAAGGGGGCGGCCGAAACCGCATGGGCGGAGCCTTCCGCGACATGCCCCGGCAGATGCGGAGCCAGATGCGACTTGACGCCGATCGGGCCGACGCCCGGACCGCCGCCGCCATGCGGGATGCAGAACGTCTTGTGCAGGTTCATATGGCAGACATCCGCGCCGATATCGCCCGGCCGCGCGAGACCGACCAGAGCGTTCAGGTTGGCGCCGTCGAAATAGACCTGTCCGCCATGGCCGTGCACGATGGCGCAAATGTCCCTGGCGCCTTCCTCGAACACACCATGCGTCGACGGGTAGGTGAACATCAGCGCGGCCAGATTGGCCCCGTGCTGTTCGGCCTTCGCCTTCAGGTCGTCGATGTCGATGTTGCCATCATCGGTGCAGCGGACCACGACAACGCTCATGCCGGCCATGGCCGCCGAAGCCGGATTGGTGCCATGCGCCGAGGAGGGGATCAGACAGATGTTGCGATGCCCTTCGCCGCGCGACTTGTGATAGCCGCGAATGGCGAGCAGGCCGGCATATTCGCCCTGGCTGCCGGCATTGGGCTGCAAGGTCACGGCATCGAAACCGGTGATTTCGGCCAGCCAGCCTTCGAGTTCGCCGATCATGTCGCGAATGCCAGCCGAATGTGCCCTAGGCGCGAACGGGTGCAGGTTGGCGAGGTTCGGCCAGCTTACCGGCATCATCTCCGCCGCCGCGTTCAGCTTCATCGTGCAGGAGCCGAGCGGGATCATGGCGCGGTCCAGCGCCAGATCCTTGTCGGCCAGCCTGCGCAGGAAGCGCATCATGTCGGTCTCGGAGCGGTTCTCGTGGAACACCGGCTGGGTCAGGAACTCTCCACCGCGCGGCTTGCCCGGAAGGCTGTTGGACGCGGATGCCCTGGCCTTCGCCCCGAACAGGGCGGCGATGGCTTCAAGATCGGCTTCCGTGGAGGTCTCGTCGAAGGCGATGCTGACATGGTCGGCATCGATGACGCGCAGCAGCCTGCCATCCTTTTCGGCAGCCGCCGCAATCTCTTCGGCCTTGCCATTCACTTCAGCGGTTACGGTGTCGAATCGGCTGGAGCCCAGCACCTTGACACCGGCCGCGGCAAGACCCTCGGCAAGACCATTGGCCAGTGCGTGGATGCGGCCGGCGATGCCCTGAAGGCCGGCCGGGCCATGCCAGATGGCATAGGCGGTCGCCATGTTGGCAAGCAGGGCCTGCGCGGTGCAGATGTTGGAGGTCGCCTTGTCGCGGCGGATGTGCTGCTCGCGCGTTTGCAGGGCGAGGCGGAAGCCCGGACGCCCGTGCGCATCGACCGACTGGCCGACGAGGCGGCCGGGCATCAGGCGGGTAAGCTTGTCGGAGACGGCGCAATAGGCTGCGTGCGGTCCGCCGAAGCCCATCGGCACGCCGAAACGCTGCATGGAGCCGACAGCAATGTCCGCCCCGAGGCTTGCGGGCGAACTGGTCACGGTCAGCGACAGCGGATCGGAAATGAAGATGACCAGCGCACCGGCGGCCTTCGCCTTCTCGATCGCCGCCTTGTGATCGCCATAGACGCCGTTGGCGTCCGGCCAGGAGACGATGAGCGCCGCCGTATCGCCGTCGATCGTTTCGCCGTCGATCACGATGTCCAGTGGTTCGGCGCGGGTGTGGAGAACGTCGAGCGTCTGCGCCAGCGGCACGCCGGCCAGCGCTATCTTGTTGCGCTTGTCGCGATGATGGCGAACAGCGATTCCAACCGCTTCGGCGGCGGCGGTGGCCTCGTCCAGCAGCGAGGCGGAGGCGACAGGCAGGCCGGTCAGTTCCGACACCAGCGTCTGGAAATTGAACAGCATTTCCAGGCGCCCCTGGCTGATCTCGGCCTGATAGGGCGTGTAAGCCGTGTACCAGGCCGGGTTCTCGAACATGTTGCGCTGGATGACCGGCGGCACCTGTACGCCATGATAGCCTGCGCCGATGAAGCTCTTCATCACCGTGTTGCGCGACATGGTGGCCGAAAGCTCTTCGAGAGCTTCGGCTTCCGTCGCCGGAGCCGGAAGGCTCAGGGGGCGGTCGAGGCGGATCGATTTCGGAACCGCCTGATCGATCAGCGCATCCACCGAAGGAACGCCGATCCGCGCGAGCATGGCGCGCACATCGTCGTCGCCGGGGCCGATGTGGCGATCTGCGAAAGCGTAAGGTGCCGTGGTCATCTTCAGTTGTCCTGTCAGCCTATATGGGCGTTGTAGGCTGCCTCATCCATGAGGCCGTCGAGCTGGCTCTTGTCGGAAAGCTTCATCTTCCACAGCCAGCCATCGCCGGTCGCGGCGGAGTTCACCAGCGCCGGGTCCGAGGAAAGCGTCTCGTTGGCTTCGGTCACTTCGCCGTCGACGGGGGCGTAAACGTCGGAAGCGGCCTTGACCGATTCAACCACGACGGCGGTGTCGCCCTTGCTCAGGCTTTTGCCGGTTTCCGGAAGCTCGACAAAAACGAGATCTCCAAGCTGCTCCTGCGCATAGTCGGTGATGCCGACCGTCGCCACATCGCCTTCGACGCGCAGCCATTCGTGATCTTCGGTGTAATAGGTCGTCGCCATGAGAATTATCCTTTGCGGTAGCGATGCGGAGTGAAGGGCAGGGCGTGCACGTCGACCGGCACCTTGGTGCCGCGAACATCGGCGTACAGCCTTGTACCGTTGGCTGCCAGGGCGGCGGGCACATAGCCCATGGCGACCGGATGCCCGGCTGAAGGTCCAAATCCACCCGAGGTGATGCGGCCGGCTTCATTGCCGTCCGCATCGAACAGGGCCGCGCCGGCGCGCACCGGCTGGCGGCCTTCCGGCTTGAGCCCGACGCGCTTTTCGACTGCTCCCCGGGCAATCAGGGCGCGCAGCGCGTCAGCGCCGGCGAACCGGCCTTCCGCGCGCAGGCTCTTCGGAACCGCCCACATCAGCCCGGCATCCACCGGATTGGTATCGGGCGTGATGTCGTTGCCGTGCAGGCACAGGCCGGCTTCGAGGCGCAGGCTGTCCCGGGCGGCCAATCCAACCCACATCACGCGCTCGTCGGCGAAAAGCTTTTCCAGCAGTTCGCGCGCATCCTTTTCGGGAAGGCCGATCTCGAAGCCGTCCTCGCCGGTATAGCCCGAACGGGTCAGGAACCAGTCCGCGCGCGGCTCGGTGCCATGCATGAAGGAAAGACCTTCGGTTGCGATGCCGGCCTTGTTGAGCGCGGCTTCGGCTTCCGGGCCCTGAATGGCGAGGAAAACGCGATCCAGCGGATTGACGGTGACGTCCAGTCCTTCGGCGAGCCTGCGCAGATGCGCCTCGTCTTCAGCCGCGTTGCCGGCATTGGCCACCAGCATGAAGCGGTCGTCGCCAAGACGCGTGACAATGACGTCATCGAGAATGCCGGCGGCATCGTTGAGCAGGAAGGAATATTTGGACTGGAGCAGCGGCAGCGCCGCTGCATCGAGCGGGCAGGCGCGGTCGAGAAGAGCGCCGGCGCCGCCGCCGGAAAGCTCGATCAGCTTCATATGCGATATGTCGAACACGCCGACATGCTCGCGGGTGTGCTGATGCTCTTTCATCACGCCGGCCGGATAGGTCAGCGGCATGGACCAGCCGGCGAAAGCGCCGAAACGCGCTCCTGCCTTCTGATGCAAATCTTCCAGGGGTAGGTGTTTCGTTTCTTCGCCTGCCATGACTTCTCCAGAGCAACACGTAACAGGCCGCACCATGCGACCATTCCGTGCCCCTCTGTCTGAAGCCTGAGAGACTCGTGCAGCCGGAACCCTGTCGGCGGCACTTACACCTTCGGCGCAGGGCGGATGTGGCCCTGACTTTCCAGAGTGTCGTTACTGCCAACGGTTCTTTTGCCTGAGAGATTTCGGGCGATTTCCCCTTCGGCGACAGCCTTGCGCTGTTCTCTCCCGCAAACAGTTGAAGCTTTCCAGCCTCCCGACGGACGAATGCATAGCCTGTTCGCGGCGACTTGTCATCAGAAGGAACAGCCGCCACCAACTATTGTTTCGCGGCAACGCGCCTTCAGCGTCCGGCTGTTGTCAGGCGGTCGAGATCGATTTGAAGCTGTGAGATGAGTTTGCCTGTCTGGGCATGCAGCCGCTGCAATCGGGCAAGCTGCGCTGCGACGTCCTGCGAGGCGTCTGCACCGGCTTCGGTCTCTTTGGGACCCTCGCCCACGCCATGCAGCAGCCATGCGATGCTGACGCCGAGCAGGCCCGCAATCTTGTTCAGGCGATGGAAATTGGGCATGGAGCGGTCCGTCTCCCAGCCCTTCACAGTCGCTGGCCTGACGCCAAGCCGGCGCGCGAATTGCTTCGCATCGAGTTCGCAGGCATCCAGGGCTCTGGAAAATCGGCCGCCGAATGTGTCGGCGTCCGGCAGTTCCTCAAGAATATTTTCGGGGTCGGTCACCCGTTCCACCTCTCGGTTTGTTGCTGCTTCATCTGCGCGGCATCCTTGCAATGCCGCCGGTGAAGCATAGGAAAGCCTCTCCCATGCACAACCCGCCGGGTGAATTTTCAGCGCAAGCCATTGATAATATTGAATAGTATTTTTCCGTACCACAAACGGCACGAATCTGCCGCCGGATAGATCCGGACGAAAGGAGGCAGAATGTAATCTGTTGATGAAAGTGGCTCCCCGGGCCGGATTCGAACCAGCGACCAACCGGTTAACAGCCGGTTGCTCTACCGCTGAGCTACCGGGGAACAGCAGGCTCTTGCGAGAACGGGGCAGCCTATAGCAAACACCTTTCAGCTTTGCAAAGCCGCTTTTTTCTTTTTTTGCACCATTTGCACACCCGCGCTCGAAATGTCGCAATCGCATGGCCATATTGGCCGGTTCGGGTGGCTTGAAAAGGCCGTCGGAACGGATTGAGAGGCAACGGGTTTACGGTTTTGGGTATTGAAGATGCCCGGGAACGGAAGCTCCGGTACTTGGAACGACATGATTCAGGACGACCCCCGAAACGATTGCCGCGACCTGCCTCCGCGAAGGATCACGCTTCTGGGCAGGGAGTTCACGCTGCCGCGTTCACGCCGGGCGCGTATTTCCATAGGCGTGAGCCTGATAACGTTTGGCTGCTTCGGCTTTCTGCCCGTGCTGGGTTTCTGGATGATTCCTCTCGGGTTGCTCATTCTTTCCTACGAGTTTGCCCGCGTGCGGCGCTGGCGCCGGCGGTCCGCCGTCTGGTGGGAGCGGCGCAGGCGAGGTTAGGGTAGCCGCAATTTCCTTGTTTCCCCTTGTGTGTTCGGGGCCTGGCGACCCCGGCTTTCACGCTGCCCTCCAAGGATATTTTACAGAATGGCTCCGTTCGGCTTGACGGCGAAAACACCCTAACCTAATGAGGCCGCTGGAACGCTTGGACAGCGTGAGGCCTCGTGGCGGAGTGGTTACGCAGAGGACTGCAAATCCTTGCACCCCGGTTCGATTCCGGGCGAGGCCTCCAATTTCCACGGCGTCCTGCAAGCGGCAGGATTGCCCGCGTTCCAGTGGACTGTGAGCGCGCGATGCGCGCCAAAGCGGGGCAGCTTGCACATGAGCGCTGATTTCACCGAACGTCGCGTCAAAATGGTCGACGGGCAGCTTCGCACCACCGATGTGACGAGCGCGCCGCTGCTCGATGCCTTCCTGTCCGTGCCGCGCGAGCTGTTCGTTGAAGAATCGATGCGTGAGCTGGCCTATATCGACGAGGATATTCGCATCGGCGACAGCTGGTCCGGTCCCCGCTTTCTCATGGAGCCATCGCCGCTGGCGCGGCTTTTGCAGCTTGCCGAGCTGGGCTCCGATGATGCGGTCCTCGATATCGGCTGCGGCACCGGTTATTCATCCGCAATTCTTTCCTGGCTTGCCGCGTCCGTGACGGCGCTGGAGAGCGATCCCGGCCTCGCCGGCAGGGCGCGAGAGACGCTCGCGGCGCTCGGCTGCGAGAATGTTTCGGTGGTGGAAGGCGTGCTTCGCGACGGCTGGAAGGCTGGCGCTCCCTACAATGTCATCGTGCTTCAGGGCAGTGTCGATGAGTTGCCGGAATCGCTTCATGAACAGCTGGCCGAGGGAGGCCGCCTGGTTGCCGTCGAGGGCAGGGGGAATGCAGGAGTTGCACGCATCTTCCTGAAATCTGGCGGGGTTCTGACCGGCCGTCGCGCATTCAATGCGGCAATTCGGCCACTACCCGGATTTGAACGCACCAGAGTTTTTGAGTTCTGATCTGATTTAACTTGCAGCCGAAGCCTACTCATGTTCGCTTGCTGTCTGAACGAATCCGGTTGCAGCCTGTCAGGTGTGCGTCGGCGGGGTGTGTGAATACAGAGGCGCGATAGGTTGACTCCGGACCTGAGTTGCGCCGCTATCGATTTGTAAAGTTGAGGGTCGACGTGCAGTCCTTTAGCAAGACCGTTTTTGCCGCCCTATTGATTACCGCAGCGGTGTTTTCGCCGGTGACAGCTTCGGCCGAAACTATCACCGGAGCGTTATCGAAAGCTTACCGCAACAATTCCCAGCTCAATTCCGCGCGTGCGGGCGTTCGCGTCACGGATGAGGATGTCGCTATCGCCAAGTCGGGCTATCGGCCGAATGTGGTGGGCTCGGCGAGCATCGACTACACGGAACGCCGGCGCCATGACACCTCCGTGCGGCTGACCAGCGGCAGCTTCGGTGTGCAGGTCAACCAGATGCTGTTCGACGGATTTCAGACAAAGAACACCGTCGCGGCAGCCGAGGCGCGGGTCCGGGCTTCGCAGGAAAGCCTGCGCAATACTGAAGAGAACATCCTGTTCAGCGCGGCTCAGGCGTACATGAACGTCATCCATGACCGTCAGGTTGCGGCTCTGACAAAGCAGAACCTCGAATTCCTCAATGAACAGACGCGCGCCGCCCGTTCGCGGCTGGAAGTCGGGGAGGGTACCCGTACGGATGTGGCGCAGGCCGATGCCGCCCGTTCAGGCGCGGAAGCGCAACTCAGCGCCGCCCGCGCGCAGGCTCTGGCGAGTGCGGCTCAATACAGGCAACTGATCGGTGAGGAACCGGGCCAGCTCAAGGCCGCTTCGCCCCTCTCCAAACTTCTGCCCTCGAGCCTCGATAGCGCGGTTGCCGTTGCCGCCAAGGAGCATCCCGCAATTCTCGCCACCAGCCATCTGGTCGATGCCGCCGCCTATGGCGTGAAATCGGCGGAAGGCGCCCTGTTGCCGTCGGTCACTGCTTCCGCAGGCGTCTCGCGCAGCTACAGCAACACCTCGCCCAGCAGCCTTGCGACGTCGGATGGCTATTCCAATTCGGCCAACATCGGCGCCACGCTGTCGATCCCGATCTATCAGGGCGGCCGCACCTCCGCGCAGGTGCGCAAGTCCAAGGAGCAGCTTGGCCAGGCCCGCATCGAGGTCGATGTCAGCCGCGATCAGGTTCGTCAGGCTGTCACCGCCGCCTGGACCGCCTACGCTGCCGCGCAGGAAGCTGTGGTTGCAAATCGCCAGCTGGTAAGTGCCGCCCAGCTCGCGCTCAATGGTGTGATCGAGGAGCGCAATGTGGGTCAGCGGACCACGCTGGAAGTGCTGGACTCCCAGCGCGACGTGATCAACGCGAAGATCAATCTCGCCAGCGCGGAACGCGATGTCGTGCTGGCAAGCTACGCCATCCTCCAGGCCATGGGCCGTCTTTCGGTGGATCGGCTCGGCCTTCAGGTTGCCAAGTATCAGCCCGAAGAGCACTACAACGCCGTCAAGGACAAGTGGTTCGGTCTGCGCACGCCGGATGGCCGCTGAGCCCGACTTCCGCAGAATGATTGGAAAAGGCGCTTCGGCGCCTTTTTTGTTGGTCGACCGCCTTGGAACATTGCGGCGGGCAGGCTTCGTGCCCCTCTAATCTGTTGAAATGGAGCAGGGTTCGTGTTTGGGGATTCTCGCGCGGTCAATGGTCCGCTACCCTTATAGCGGCATGATTCGAACGTGACCGTTACGATTCGGTTGCGTTCAGGTCTGACCGGCAAGCAAATCACGAGGGCGGCGGACGTGACGATGGCGACGGCAAGCAATGTTCAGCGCGAACCTTCGATGGAGGAAATCCTGGCGTCGATCCGCCGGATCATCGAGGACAGCGATTCCGGTCGCAAGCCGACAGAATCTTTCACCGATGGTGGCATCGAAGCCGAAGCCCGGGACGAGCCAGAGGCTGCTCCGGCTGTTGTGGATGTGTTCCGCACCGAACTTCGCTCCGGAACCGGGTCTTTTTCCCTGACGCCTGAAGCCAGCACGCCAGAGATGTCCCGGCCCGGGTCCCGGTCGGACTCGGCGGCAGGGGCAAGCCGCGTTGACGGCAGAGAGGCGGAAGGCAGCGCTCCCGCCAATCCGGATTCCACATTCACGAGGATCGATTTCACGCGCAGCGAATCGGCGCGGCCTTCGCGTGAAACGGTTCAAAAGCCGGCCGAAACGGCTGGTGACCGGCATGTGCCTGCCGATACGCTTCCCACGCGCGGGGGCAGGGATGACGTGGGACCGGATCTTGCGCGGCAGCCGGATCGGTTGGCAGACGTCGTCCCGCAACCCGAGTCCGCTGTCGAGAGGAAGCAGCAGGTCGAATCCACCACTTTGGCAACGGCTACGCCTGCGCTTTCCGCTGAAAATTCCGAGGCTGCCGCAAAGCCGGTTCTGGTTTCTGAAAAGACCAGCCGGCAGGTTGCCGCCGCGTTCGAGGAGCTTTCCGGGGCCTTTGCAGCGCGCAGCAAGAAGTCGCTCGATGATATGGCGGAAGAGATGCTGCGGCCAATGCTGCAGGAATGGCTCGACAACAATCTGCCAACCCTTGTCGAGAAGCTTGTCCGCGAAGAGATCGAGCGGGTCGCCCGCGGCGCGTAAACCACTACATGCGCCCGCAGCGCTCAAGCCTTTTCAAGGGCTTACATGCAATGGCTGAATCGAAATGTCAGGCATCTGAATCGGTTTCGTAACCTCGGGACAGTCAGCTTCCTGTGGCCGTTTCGGCGCAGGGTTCAGCCGTTCATGCGTTGCATCAGGGCCATTGCGCCATGCGGCGCCCGCACCTTTCCTTCGGTAATGAAATAGATGAAAACGTCACGCGGCCGGTCAGCAGCCGGATTTTCCGGGTCGACGACCTTCAGATCGGCCGGGGCCTTCCCCTCGGCCCAGATGCGGGCCCTTTCTGCCCATGCATCCAGGGATTGCGGCGTATAGCAGTCGGGGTTGTCGTCGCTGCCTGTTTGGAGGCGCGCATAGATGAAGTCGCCGGTGATGTCCGCGATGGTCGGGTATCTGGCATGATCGGCGTAGACGATGGACGCGCGGTAACTCCGGGCGAGGGCTACGAAATCGGGTGTAAGAAAACTGTCGTGCCGCACTTCCAGCGCATGATGCAGCTTCACCCCATCCTGACTGTCCGGCAGAAGCTTGAGAAATGCCTCGAAATCCTCAGGATCGAATTTCTTCGTCGGCGCGAACTGCCAGAGAATGGGGCCGAGCTTTTCGCCCAACGCCGCGATTCCGGAGCCGAGGAACCGCATGATCGATTCTCCTGCCTCGCCCAGCACCCGGCGGTTGGTCACGAAACGATTGCCTTTGAGCGAATAGACAAAGCCGTCCGGCGCTTCCTTCGCCCATTTGACGAAGGTCGGCTCCTTGAACGAGGAGTAGTAGGTGCCGTTGACCTCGATCGTTGGAACCTGCCGCGTCGCATATCCGAGTTGCCGGGTCTTCGGCAGCTTTTCCGGGTAGAACGACGTGCCCCATGGTTCGAAAGTCCAGCCACCCATGCCGGCGCGGATCGTTCCTGAGCTTGTCATCTGTCGCTCCATGGGATCTCGATGAAAAAATGTGCTTGCGGAAGTATTTCATTACAGGGAATGGGGTGCAAACCGTGGCGCGTTGTCTGCTGACAGTTCGACATGGGCTCGCGACCGCTCCGGTGGTCCTGATGCGAGGCTGAGCCTGCAATGTCCACCCGGAACATGAAATCGTTTTACCCGCCGTCCGGCATCACGTGCGATGAATGAAGCGCCGGTCAGGATACGCCGACACTTGATGTGTGCGGATGCATGGTTCTGCAACGGGCGACCCTGCGCTGCGTGTTCAGCTTCGAGGCGTACACCAGTCGTCGCGCCGGCAAAGCCCGGTCCGCAATGGACGGACAGTCCCGAAGCAGTGGCCGACAGCCAATGATCGTCCGCGGTGAGAGCCGATAGTGCTATTCGGCGGCCACCTGCTTGCCGCCTGGACGGCGCTCCAGCAATTCCTTGAGGAACTGGCCCGTATAGCTGCGGGGCTCGGCCACTATGTCCTCCGGGGTGCCGGAGGCGACCAGTTCGCCACCGCCATCCCCGCCCTCGGGCCCAAGGTCGAGCACCCAGTCGGCGGTCTTGATGACCTCCAGATTGTGCTCGATGACCACCACCGTATTGCCCTGCTCGACAAGTTCCTGCAACACTTCGAGCAGCTTGGCCACGTCGTGGAAATGCAGGCCGGTGGTCGGCTCGTCGAGAATGTAAAGCGTCTTGCCGGTCGCCTTGCGCGACAGCTCCTTGGCCAGCTTGATGCGCTGGGCCTCGCCGCCCGACAATGTCGTCGCCTGCTGGCCGATATGGATGTAGCCGAGACCGACATCCTTGAGGGTTTGAAGCTTGTCGCGCACCGCCGGCACGGCCGAGAAGAATTCGACGCCTTCCTCAACCGTCATGTCGAGCACGTCGGCGATGGATTTGCCCTTGAAGGTCACGTCCAGCGTCTCGCGATTGTAGCGCTTGCCGTGGCAGACATCGCAGGTGACGTAGACGTCCGGCAGGAAGTGCATCTCGATCTTGATGACGCCGTCGCCCTGGCATGCCTCGCAGCGCCCGCCCTTGACGTTGAACGAGAAACGCCCCGGCTGATAGCCGCGCGCCTTGGCTTCCGGCAGGCCGGCAAACCAGTCGCGGGTCGGCGTGAAGGCGCCCGTATAGGTGGCCGGATTGGAGCGCGGCGTACGGCCGATGGGGCTCTGGTCGATGTCGATGACCTTGTCGAGGAATTCCAGCCCTTCGATGCGGTCATGCTCGGCCGGATGCTCGCGCGAGCCCATGATGCGCCGTGAAGCCGCCTTGAACAGCGTCTCGATCAGGAAGGTGGACTTGCCGCCGCCCGAAACGCCGGTGATGGCGGTGAAGGTGCCAAGCGGAATTTCCGCCGTCACGTTCTTGAGGTTGTTGCCGCGTGCGCCCACCACCCTGATGCGCTTGCCCTTCTTGCCCGCGCGGCGTTGGGCAGGTGTTGCGATCTCAAGCTCGCCGGACAGATATTTGCCGGTGATCGAGTCCGGATTGGCCATGATCTCGCGCGGCGTGCCCTGCGCGATGACGCGACCGCCATGCACGCCCGCGGCGGGACCGATATCGACCACATAGTCGGCATGCAGGATGGCGTCCTCGTCATGTTCGACGACGATGACCGTGTTGCCGAGGTCGCGCAGATGCTTGAGCGTGTCGAGCAGGCGGGCGTTGTCGCGCTGGTGCAGGCCGATTGACGGTTCGTCCAGCACATAGAGCACGCCGGTCAGTCCCGAGCCGATCTGGCTTGCCAGGCGGATGCGCTGGCTCTCGCCGCCGGACAGCGTGCCGGAGTTGCGGGACAGCGTCAGGTAATCGAGGCCGACATCGTTGAGGAAGCGCAGTCGCTCGCGGATTTCCTTGAGGATGCGCACCGCGATTTCGTTCTGCTTCTCGTTGAGCCGGTCCGGCAGTTCGTTGAACCAGCGGTCCGCCTTGCGGATCGAGAGTTCCGTGACCTCGCCGATATGCTTGCCGGCGATCTTCACCGCCAGCGCTTCGGGCTTCAGGCGATAGCCGCCGCAGGCCGGGCAGGGGGTGGCCGACATGAAGCGCTCGATTTCCTCGCGCATCCAGGCCGATTCCGTCTCCTTCCAGCGACGCTCGAGATTGGGGATCACGCCTTCGAAGGTCTTGGTGGTCTGGTAGGAACGCAGGCCGTCGTCGTAGTTGAAGGTCACCTCGCGCTTGCCCGTGCCGTGCAATATGGCTCCGCGGGCGTCATCCGGCAGATCCCTGAACTTGTCGCCAAGCTTGAAACCGTATGCCTTGCCGAGCGCCTCCAGCGTCTGCGCGTAATAGGGCGAGGTGGATTTCGCCCAGGGAGCGACAGCGCCGTCGCGCAGCGAAAGGTTCTCATCCGGGATCACAAGGCCGGGGTCGATGGCGCGCTGGTTGCCCAGGCCGTCGCAGGTCGGGCAGGCGCCGAACGGATTGTTGAACGAGAACAGGCGCGGCTCGATTTCCGGAATGGTGAAACCGGAGACCGGGCAGGCGAATTTTTCAGAGAACAGGATACGCTCATGCGTGTCGTTCGCCGACTTGTTGGCGGCACCGCCCCCGGCCGTCTCCTCCGGCGGCAGCGGCTTGTCGGCGAACTCTGCCACGGCCAGCCCGTCGGCAAGCCTCAGAGCCGTCTCCATGGAATCGGCGAGACGGGTGGCAAGGTCGGGCCGCACCACGACCCGGTCCACAACGACGTCGATGTCGTGCTTGTACTTCTTGTCCAGGGCCGGCACATCCGCGATTTCGTAAAAGGAGCCATCTATCTTGACGCGCTGGAAACCCTTCTTCTGGAGTTCCAGCAGTTCCTTGCGATATTCGCCCTTGCGGCCGCGCACGATTGGCGCAAGCAGGTAAAGCCTTGTGCCTTCCTCAAGCGCCAGCACGCGGTCGACCATCTGCGACACGGTCTGGCTTTCGATGGGCAGGCCGGTCGCCGGAGAATAGGGCACGCCCACGCGCGCGAACAGAAGGCGCATGTAGTCGTAGATCTCGGTGACGGTGCCGACCGTCGAGCGCGGGTTCTTCGAGGTGGTCTTCTGCTCGATGGAAATGGCGGGCGACAGGCCGTCGATCTGGTCGACGTCCGGCTTCTGCATCATCTCCAGGAACTGCCGCGCATAGGCCGACAGGCTTTCCACGTAGCGGCGCTGGCCCTCGGCATAAATAGTGTCGAAGGCGAGCGAAGACTTGCCCGAGCCCGACAGGCCGGTCATCACCACGAGGGAGTCGCGGGGCAGGTCGAGATCGACATTCTTGAGATTGTGTTCGCGTGCGCCGCGAATGGAGATGAACTTATGGTCGGCCATGGCCGCTCCGCCGCCTCGATATGGAATGTTTCGGAATGGCGGGCTTCCCCGGCCTTCCGCCAATATAGGTCGTCCCTGCGCGCTTTCGAGATAAGCCGCGAATTTCCACGCCGGGTTTAAGCGTCTTTCTCCAAGTCACGCAAGCAGAAAGAACAAAAAACGAACATGCTCCTGACAAAATCCGATCCGTGCCTGTTACAAAGATCACATTTCGCTCAATTCTGCCCTTGAATGTTGACGTGACGTCATGGACGCGCCAGATTTTGAATTACGGAAGCCGATCGCCTCAAGAGGCAGATCTCCTCGAAGCGCATGGCATCTGCGAGACGCCGCACGATGGAAGATGCGCTGGGGGATGAAGTGCTTTCGGATCTTGTGGTGAAACGGACAGAAGGAGAGAGGTATGACTCCACCGGACAGTCCCGAAGGGCTTCGCGCCTGACGCGGAGCCGCGGTCGCCCCCAATCCGCCGGAAAATTCCGTGCAGGTAAACAGGGCCGATCGTTTCCCCTTACAATCAGAAACTCTTGTCGGATCGTCGGCTGAATGCTGCGAAGCATCCGAAATACAAAGCCGGTAAATTGTTCCCGGCATCATGGGTAAAGCCCATCGAAAGCCCCGACCGCTCGAAATCGCAGCGGCGGGGCTCATTCTTTTGGACGTATCCGCGGATGCACCCGGCTGACAAGCGATTGTCGGTCAGCGTTTGGGAGTTCTCAGCGAGCCGATGCCGATGTCGTATGTGAGCTTGCCGGAAACCTTCACATCGAGATTTCCGACCCTGAACCGGCCGAACTGCCCGGAAGCGGGTTTGGTGTCGGGCTCCGGTGGAAGCGGGGTCACGATGCTGTAGGCGCCGTCTACACCGGGCAGATCGCCTTGCGCCGATGCGGGTTGGCCGGATGCTGCGGATTTGCTGCCGGCGAAAGCCGGTGCGCCGGAAGGCGCAAGGAGCAAGGCTCCACAGATGGCCATGCAGGTAGGTTTCATAAGCTGTCTATAGGTTCCTTGCCTGTCGGATGCCAGTTTTCATTGAGGTGAAACGGGCAAGGCGCTCATGTTTCGCTTGACTTTGGATGGATGTATGGAACATAAGGAGAACAAAAAACCTCTTGGGGAAACAGGTGCGGCGTCTGGGCCAAATGCCGCGTCAGGCTGTAAGGTACAGCAGACTTCCAATTTAGGACGAGCGTGGAGACAGCGTTATGGCGGGCAGCGTCAACAAGGTCATTCTGGTCGGCAATCTGGGCGCGGACCCTGAAATCAGGCGGCTGAACTCCGGCGATCCGGTTGTGAACCTGCGCATCGCCACGTCCGAAACCTGGCGCGACAAGATGTCGGGCGAGCGCAAGGAAAAGACCGAATGGCACAGCGTCGTGATCTTCAACGACAATCTTGCCAAGGTCGCCGAACAATACCTGAAGAAGGGCATGAAGGTCTATATCGAGGGCCAGCTCCAGACGCGCAAATGGCAGGATCAGAACGGGCAGGACAAATACACCACCGAGATCGTGCTGCAGAAGTTCCGGGGTGAGTTGCAGATGCTCGATGCGCGCGGCCAGGGCGAAGGCGGCGGGCAGGTCGGCTACGACCGTGGCGGCTATTCCGGTGGCGGCGGTGGCGGGCGCGGATCCGACTTTGGCCAGTCTGGGCCGGGCGACTTCGGCGGCTCTCGCGGTGGCGGCGGAATGGGCGGCGGACGCGACCTCGACGACGAAATTCCCTTCTGACCGTTTTTAAACGGCCGTTCCCGGCCGAAAACGCGGAAGGGCAGGGTAGCTGTTCGGTCCCGGCATTTGGTGGATCGGATCGATGATGAATCGATCCGGGTCTGAAGTCCATCGTTTGCATATGAATTCATAAGGTGTGAGGCCCTTCAGCATCTTGAGCCTGCGGCCGAAGTTGTAGGCATCGATGAAGTCCTGAAGGTGCCGCCTTAGCTGGTCGTGGCTGTCGTAGTGGAAGCGCTTGACGGTCGCATCCTTGATGGTGCGGTTCATCCGTGTGATTTTTCATGGAATGAGGACCCCAGTTGAGGGGTAATTTTCGTCCAAACGGGACCCCTTAACGTGGGGTCATCAAAGTGCGTCCGGTTTGA
>NZ_SNZF01000034.1 GCF_004363725.1 Aquamicrobium defluvii
GACAAGGCTTACGACGCCGATCGGCTACGTGACTGGCTCGGCGAGCGGGGTATCGAGGCTGTCATTCCGGGACGCGCAAGCCGTGACGTCGCGTATCCCCTCAACAGGCTTGCCTACAGACGCCGGAACATCATCGAACGCATGTTCGGAAAGCTCAAAAACTGGAAGCGTATCGCAACACGCTATGACCGTCTCGCCGTCAACTACCTCGCCGCAATCACCCTTGTTGCTCTTGCAACCCAATGGCTCAAATGAGTCCCCTACCTAGAGCATTTCTGCTTTTCCTCGAATTGCAGAAGCGCTCTAACCCTCTGTTTTTACGCAATTCCGAACGCAAAACCGCTTCGCACTTTTGCTGGAATTGCTATGGCAGATGATGGGAGGACGCCATGCCCGCCCATTTCGCTTTACAGGCGCGGCACTGCTGCCTATGTATCGCGCCAATCAATCGGATCATCGTAACCAAAGGGAACAGCGCCCGCCATGCGCGCCGAAACGCAGAACATTGTCGACGAAATCAAGCAGGCCATAAGCCTGCTGAGGAGGCATCTTTGACTGGGATCAGGCCCTGAAAAGACTGGAGTATCTGAACGTACTGGCGGAAGATTCCAGTCTCTGGAACGATCCCCAGGAAGCCCAGAAACTGATGCGTGAGCGCCAGACCCTCGAAGACGGGATCGGTGCGGTGAAAAGCCTGACGCAGGCGCTGGACGATAATCTCGAACTCATCGCCATGGGCGAGGAAGAGGGTGACGACAGCATCGTCACGGAGGCGGAAGACGCTCTTCGTTCCATGCGTGGCGAGGTCAAGGCACGGCAGGTCGAAACGCTGCTTTCGGGCGAGGCCGACACCAACGATACCTATCTGGAAATCCATGCCGGCGCCGGCGGCACCGAGAGCCAGGACTGGGCCTCCATGCTGCTGCGGATGTACACGCGCTGGGCCGAACGCCGCCGTTTCAAGGTCGAGATTCTGGAAGTCCACGATGGCGAGGAGGCAGGCATCAAGTCCGCCACCGTCCTGATCAAGGGCCACAATGCCTATGGCTGGCTGAAGACCGAGTCGGGCGTGCACCGGCTGGTGCGCATATCGCCCTACGACAGCAATGCGCGCCGGCACACTTCGTTTGCCAGCGTATGGGTGTATCCGGTGATCGACGACTCGATCGTCATCGAGATTCCGGAGTCGGACGTGCGTATAGATACCTACCGTTCGTCGGGCTCAGGCGGCCAGCATGTCAACACGACCGACTCGGCCGTGCGCATCACCCATATCCCCACTGGCATCGCCGTGGCGTGCCAGGCGGAGCGCTCACAGCACAAGAACCGTGCCAAGGCGTGGGAGATGCTGCGCTCCCGTCTCTACGAGGAAGAGCTGAAAAAGCGCGAGGCGGCGGCCAATGCCACCGAATCGTCCAAGAGCGATATAGGATGGGGCCATCAGATCCGCTCGTATGTTTTGCAGCCCTATCAGTTGGTGAAGGATCTGCGCACCGGCGTGGAATCGACCAGTCCTTCAGACGTGCTGGACGGCGATCTGGACGAGTTCATGGAAGCATCGCTGTCTCACCGCATCAGTGGAAGCGAAGGCGCCGCCATAGCCGATATCGACTGAGGGCTGCCTGATCGGGAACCGACAGGTGCAGATTTGAGCCGATAGGGATTACAGGTTCCGCATTTCGCCGTATTTTGTGTTAGAACGGGCCGGAAGGGGTCAAGGCGCATTGCGCGTCGCAGCTTACGAGGGACAATCCTGATGAAGACCAGAACCGTGATCGCCACGATGGTTGTCGGTGCGCTTGCAGCAGCCTGCACGACCGACCCTTATACCGGCCAGCAGAAGATCTCCAACACGGCCGGCGGCGCCGGCATCGGTGCGCTGGCAGGGGCGGCGCTCGGCACGCTGGCAGGTGGCGACGATCGCCGCAATGCGCTGATCGGCGCAGGCGTCGGCGCAATCGCAGGTGGTCTGGTCGGCACCAAGATGGACCAGAACGAGGCCGAACTGCGCGCGCAGTTGCAGGGTACCGGCGTGAGCGTCACCCGGGTCGGCAACCAGATCATGCTTAACATGCCGTCCGATATCACCTTCGGTGTCGATCAGGATGCCGTGCGCGCCGACTTCTATCCGGTGCTGAACTCGGTGGCGCTGGTTCTGCGCAAGTACAACCAGACGCTGGTCGACGTTTATGGCCATACCGACTCCACGGGCAGCGACCAGCACAATTACGATCTGTCGCAGCGTCGCGCACTGTCCGTGGCCAACTACCTTGCCGGGCAGGGCGTCGATCAGCGCCGCTTCGCTGTCAGCGGTTTCGGCAAGACCCGCCCGATCGCCACCAATGCAACGGCAGACGGTCGTGCCAAGAACCGCCGCGTCGAAATCCAGCTTTCGCCGCTCACCTGACCACGGTCTGAGCTCCTCGATAAAAGGGCGGGTTTTCCTGCCCTTTTTTGTTGCTTGGCGAAAGCTTCGCAGGAATGCAGTTTCGCTCAGAACATTTTGCGGTCAGACGGAAACGTCTGGCATCACAGAAATGCGGCTGAAACAAACAGATAGAGCGGCAACCCGGATTTATCCGGGCGTCCGCCGCTCTCGCGACCCGATCTGTAGGCATGTGCGAGCAACCCCGCGCTTGCTTCGCGCATCTTCCCGGCATGGAGGGCACTTTTTCTCCATGCGATGCCCGAAGGAAACCGCCACGGTTCCGGTTGCCTGCCCGGCTGCGGGCATGACGCCGCCTGTTGCGGAAGCTGGTCGCATCGATGTGCAGATCAAAAGAAAAGGGCGGGAATTTCTCGCCCTTTTCGGTTCGGCTTAAACCGCTTTTTACCGCAGGCGCCCGCTGGCGTGGGCCAGCATGGTATAGACCTTGCCGGTATCGGAAGTGAGGTAGGTCTGCGTCATGATGTTGTCGCGGTCGGTGCGGGCAACATCCTTGAGCAGCTTCTCGAAATCCTCGCAATAACGGTCTACGGCGGCCCGGAACTCGGCTTCCGCCTGATACTTGCGGCGGATGTCGTCGAAGGTCTGCTGGCCCTTGAGGGTGTAGAGGCGGCGCGTGAACACATCGCGCTCGCCGCGACGGTAGCGGTTCCACAACTCGATCGACGCTTCGTGGTCGATGGCCCGGGCAATGTCGACCGACAGCGAGTTGAGCGATTCCACCACATGCAGCGGCGAACGTTCGGCCGGTTTTGCGGCGTGCGGAGCATCCGCTGCCGGCTTTGCGGCCTCGTCTCGCGAAGCGCCCGTGAGCAGGTCGCGAACCCAGCCACCCTGCTGCGGTTGCTGGCGGGCTTCCGGCTCGCGCGGACGCGGTGCCGTCTGCGAACTCTGCTCCTTGTCGAGCGCGCCGCGAAGCGCCGTGTCGCCGAGCGGGCCGGCGGAGGGCTGCGGAGCGGGGCGCGTCGGCTGCCCGGCCTGACGCGGAGCAGGGGCCTGGGTTGCAGGGCGCAAGTTGCCCGACTGCGGCGCGTCCGTGCTGCGTCCGGACTTTGCGACAATCGCCGACAGTTCCTTCAGAGCGTTGATCTGCTCGGAAACGGCGCGGCGGATGGCGGTGGTCGATTCCTTCGCCTCCGCCGGCATCTCCACCACGCCTCGCTTCAGCTCGGCGCGGGTGATGTCCAGCTCGCTCTTGATGGCGGCAGCGGTGCGGCGCATCTCGTCGGTGGCGTCGGCGAAGCGCTTCGTCGCGGCCTCCACGACATCGCCGATGGACGAACGGATCTTGTCGGCCGATTCCAGCGTGCGGCTTTCGGCGGTCTGCAAGGTGCGGCTGACGAGCGACTCGAAGGACTTCATGACCTTTTCGAGATCTTCCGACTTCTTCACCAGACCGACGGCGAGGTCGTCCAGCGAGGACTGGCGCTCCAGCGTGTGCTCCAGATTGCTCTGGGCGGAACCGAGCAGTTCGGACGCGCTGGACAGCAGGCGGCTGTGCTCGTCGAACCTGGTGGCGATGGAAGCCACCTCGCGCAGTGTGTTGGAGGACAGTTCGGTGAGGCGCGTGGTGTTGGAGTCGACCAGACGCGCCGAGCTTGCAAAAGTCTGCGCGGCCTTTTCGGTGGTCGCCGCGAAGCTCTGGGTACTGCCAGCCAGCTTCTCGTCGATCTCGCCGAGGTTGGCTGCCGCCCTTTCGATGAGCTGGCCGAGCCCCTGGCTGGACGCACCCAGACGGCCGATGAGGTCGTTGATGTTTTCGGCAAGCGTCGCGCGCGCGTTCTCCACCGCCGACAGCGTTTCCGCCGTGCGGTTGGCGAGCGCGCTGGAAAGCCGTGCGTTTTCCTGCCGCAGCTTTTCGGTAGCGCGCTCGGTCGCTTCCTCCATGCTCTTTTGCAGTTCGGAGCCGCCATCGGCGAAACGTTCCACCAGCGGACGCGCGGTCTCGTCGAGAATGCGGGAAATCTCGGACGAGCGCTGGGCCAGCATATCGTTCAGCTCGCGCGTGTTGGAACCGATGGTCCTTGCCGCCTCGTTGGTGCTCTGGCCGATATGCTGGCCAACAGCGGTGAAGGTCTCGGCAATGGTGTTGGCGCGGGCCAAGAGCTGGCTTTCGGCCTGGGCGATCTGCTCGTTCAGCTTCTCGCCCATCGCTTCCGCCGACCGCGCGAAGCGGTTCTCGGCGCTGGCGACCTCGTCGCCGATGCGGCTCGCGACGTTGGCGGCACCGGCGGCCAGACGTTCGTCGGCACCGGCAAGCGCGCTCTCGATGGAGCGCGCCTGATCGGCGAGAGCCCTTCCTGTTTCGACGGCGCGCTCGGCAACCTGCCGTTCCGTCTGCGCGAAGGCGCCGACGATGTTCTCGGCATGCTGGCCGATGGTCGATGCCGTATCGGCAATGCGCGAAACGATACGGTTGTCGGCTTCGTCGAACACACGGGCGATTTCAGAGGCGCGTTCGCCCAGAACCTCGGAGCTCTCGGCAACGCGTTGCGTCAGCTTCTGGTTCACATCATCGAAGACGCGACCCATCTCGGCTGCGCGGTCACCCAGAACCTCGGAGCCTTCCGCGATGCGCCGGGTGATCTTCTGGTCGACCTCCTCGAAGACGCGTCCCACTTCAACGGCGCGGCCGACGAGGGTCTGCGAGCCTTCGGCGATGCGCTGCGTCAGTTTCTGGTCGGCGGCGTCGAAGATCTGGCTCATCTCGGCAGCACGGACGGTAAGAGCCTCGGAACCTTCGGCAATGCGCGCTACAAGCTTTTCGTCAGCCGCCTCGAAGATGCGGCCGAGATCGGCAGCGCGTGCGGCCAGAGCCTCGGCGGATTCGCCAATGCGGGTGCCGAGACGGGCGTCGGCATCCTCGAAGTTGCGCAGGATGTCGCCGGCGCGAGCCGCCAGCGACTGCGCCGTTTCGATCGCCCGCTGGGCGAGGCGCTGGTCGGCGACCTCGAAGCTCTCGACGATGGATCCGGCTCGCGCCGCAAGGCTGTCGGCGGTTTCCTCGGCACGGGCGATCAGCATGGAGGACGTGTCCTGCGCGCGGCTGGCAAGACGACCTTCCGCTTCCTCGAAGGCACGGGAAATATCCTGTGCCCGCGAGAGCAGGGCGGCCGAAGTCTGTTCGGCGCGCTCGGCGATCTTGCGGTCGGCGTCGGTGAAGGCCATGCCGGCCTGCTCGTTGAGCATCGACGTGATTTCCAGAACCTTGTCGCGCAGAGCGCCTGCGACGGACACGGCGCTCTTTTCAAGCGTGCCCCGAATATTGTCGACGCCGATCGAAAGGGCGCGCTCCATGGTGGTGGTACGCTCCTCGATGACGCCGGTCTGGCGTTCGAAAGCGTTCTCGATGCGGGTGATGTCACCGGTGATCGAGTCCGAAATACGCGTGCTGGTCGAGGCGATCCGTTCGATGTGATCGCTGACGGCCAAGTCGATCTCGCGGCGGGCGCCGGCCAGCTTGTCGACCTGACCTGAAACGGCTTCCTCGATCTGGCCGCGGCTCTGGAAAATCTTCTCCAGATCGGCTTCCAGCGCGCGCTGGAGGATATTGCGGCCTTCGGCCAGCTTTTCCACCTGTCCGGCAACCAGACCGTCGATGCCGGCGCGGCTTTCGGCCAGCCTGGCGAGGTCTTCCTCAAGCACACGTGACAGCGCGCTGCGATCCATCACGAGACGGCCGGCATGCTGCTCGATGAGGGTGTTGACGCGGGCCAGTTCCTCATCCAGCGCCTGCGAGAGCCTGGCGCGCTCCTCGGCCATCTTCTCAGCCTGCATGGCAATGGCCTGCTGGACGGTGCCGAGGTCCGTTTCCAGCGCACGCTTGAGAATATCGCGGCCTTCGGCCAGCTTCTCGACCTGTCCGGAGACAAGGCCGTCGATGTCCGAGCGGCTTTCGGCCAGCCTGGCAAGGTCGGCCTCCAGCGCGCGGCGCAGGATGTCGCGTCCCTCGGCCAGCTTCTCGACTTGAGCCGCCACAAGACCGTCGATGCTCGAACGGCTCTCGGCCAGTCTGGCAAGGTCATCTTCCAATGCTCTGGCAAGGGCAGCGCGCTCCTGCACCAGACGATCGGCGTGTGCGCCGACGAGGTTGTTGACATTGCGCAGATCGTCTTCAAGCGAATGCGAAAAGCGTTCACGCTCTCCGACAAGCTGCTGGGATTGTTCGGCAATCACGGTGCGGATGGTGTCCAGATCGCGCTCGAGGGCGGACTTGAGGATATCGCGGCCTTCGGCGAGTTTCTCGACCTGCCCGGCAACCAGACCGTCAATGCCTGCGCGGCTTTCGGCCAGCTTGGCAAGATCCGATTCCAGCGCCTGCGTGAGCAGGCTGCGGTCGCCGGCCAGTTTTCCGGAATGCTCGGCGATCATCTGGTTGATGTTGGCGAGGTCGGCTTCGAGCGCAGTCCTGAGGAAGTCGCGGCCTTCTGCGAGCTTTTCAAGCTGGCCGGCAACCAGACCATCGATGCCGGCGCGGCTTTCCTCGAGCCTGGCGAGGTCGGCTTCCAGAACCTGCGACAGCAGATTGCGGTCGCCGGCGAGTTTTTCGGAGTGCTCGGCGATCATGCGGTTGATGTTGGAAAGATCCGCTTCCATGGCGCGGCGCAGAATGTCGCGTCCTTCCGCCAGCTTCTCGACCTGCCCGGCGACGAGGCCGTCGATGCTCGACCGGCTTTCCGCCAGCTTGGCAAGATCGGCTTCGAGCGCGCGCGAGAGAATGGTTCGGCCTTCGGCCAGCTTTCCGACATGGCTGGAGACCATTTCGTCAATGCTGGCACGCGCTTGCACGAGCTTCTGGGAGTCTTCGTGCAGGGAATCCGCCAGCCGCTTGCGGCCTTCCTCGAGGGTTTCGAGATGCGTGCCGAGCGAGGCGTCGATGGCGGCGCGGGATTCGTTGACCTTGCGCAGGTCTTCCTCGAGGGCACGCGAGATGAGGCTGCGGCCTTCGGCCAGCTTCTCGATCTGGCTTGACACGACAGTGTCGATCTCGGCGCGGCCTTCGGCGAATTTCGCCAGATCGTCGTGCAGGGCGGCAGCCATGCGCTCGCGGCTTTCGGCCATCTCGGCGCCGTGCCTGCGCACCGCCTCGTCGATGCCGGCGCGGGCCTCCGCCAGCTTTTCGATATCCGCGTCGAAAGCGGAGGAAACGGTGTCGCGGGCGGCTTCGAGGCGGCCGGCGAACTCGCCAGCACGCGTTTCGAGCATGGTCGAGGTCGAGGAAATCAGATCGGCCATGTCGGAGCCGATCTGGTTGCGGCCCTGCTCGATCATCGAGGAGAGGGTATCCTTGCCGGTGTTGAAGGCCGTGGCGATGTCGCGGGTGCGCTCGGCCAGCGTCTCGTTGATCTGACGGGCGCGTGCTTCAAGCGCTGCGTTGAGCTTCTGCGTGCCGGTGTCCAGCGCCTCGGCGCGGGTTTCGAACTCGCTGATCAGCGCCTGGCCGCGCTCGGCCAGCGTGCGCTCGATGCCGGACAGGCTCGCCTCGAACTCGGAGGTGAGGGTGCGCGCGGCGCCACCAAGCAGCGAGACCATGCCCGAAGTGCGGTCGTCCAGCAGTTCGGTGAGCGAGCGGGTGAGGCCGTCGGCGCTGTCGGTCAGCTTGGCGATGCGGGTGTCGAGCAGGGAGGCAAATGCCTCGCCCGAGGTCGACAGGCGGTCGGTGATCGAATCGAGCCGGTTTTCGACGGAATCGAAGATCGACAGGGAGCTTTCGTTGATGCGGTCGATCAGGGCGTCACCGGAGGAGGTGATGGTCATCGAAAGCTGGGTCGAAGCGCCCTTGATGCTTTCGCGGATGGCGTCGCCAGCGGAGCTGATCTCCTCGCGCAGGGTTTCATGCGCGCCGGCTATCGAGGCGCGAACGCGTTCGGCATGGCCGACGACAGCCTCGCGCTCGCTGCCAAGACCGTCGACGAGCGAGCGGATGCGCGCCTCGTTCTCGGAATAGGAACGCTCGATCTGGTTGACCTCGCTGTGCACCAGCGTTTCCAGCTCGACGGCACGGGCAAGCGTGCGTTCGATGCCTTCACCCATGGCCGCGACTTCGCGGCGCACCGCCTGGCCAAGCGCCATGACGCGATCCTGAGCGATGCTTTCCGGTTCGGCCAGGCGGAACGCCATCTCGGTCATGGACTGGGCGGCAAGGCGCATTTCCTGCGCACGGCGCACCATGGCGGCAAAGGCCCAGAACAGGATGATGGGCAGGACGGTGGCGACGACAAGACCGATCAGCTGTGGACGGGCGAGGAACTGCTCGAAGGAGCGCACCTGCCAGACTTCGGGGCCGATGACCAGATTGGCCAGCGCGGCCGCACCCGCAATCCAGGCCAGCGACAGGAACGCCACGACCCAATAGATGGTGTTCGGCGCACGGCGGTTGAGGCTGTGGAGAAGCGACTTGTAGTCCTTCTGCCGATCGTCGTTGGCCGGTGCAAAACCCGCGGGGGCCGGCGCAAGGCCCGCAGGCTGTGCAGCTTGCGGCTCCACGGGGCGAAGATCGGACGGGGCGGGCTGCGATTCGGCAACCTGCGCGGCGGCCTTTGCCGCAGGCTCGGGCTGCCGTTCCTGCGAGGTGCGGCTTGCGCGCGCCAGTTCGTCGGCAGCTTCCGCGATCTGCGCTTCCAGATCCTCCATGGAGGCCGCAATATCGAGATCGCCGATATCGGACGCGTCCAGATCCAGCTCGAGATCGAGGGCTTTTTCAAGCTCCTGGGCAACTTCCTTGTCGAGGGACTTTGCCGTCGTGGTTTTCTTCGCCATGCCTTCGCTACCCTGTACTAGCTGCGTGGAGCGTCTTGTTCTGGTTCTTCACGCCCTGCGGAGAGGCCAACTATGGAAGCCTCGTATCGTAATGACACAGGGGGGTAAATAAAACATGCATTCGTGCCGATGCGTAAAACTTTAAATATAAGGTTAACGGCGGCGTGAGGGCGAAACCGCGGAATTCCCGGTTTTTTCGGGTTGCACATGGTCCAATCCTTAACCTGCTATCCACCGCTTATTGCCAGATTGCCCTGCGCATCGACGATCGTGATCGACGCGCGGGGGAGTTGGGCGCATGAATAAAGGCAGGCATATGGCCAGTTCGGGACACGCAATGGAAAGCTGTGGGAAAGTACCCGCATCGCCCGTGGACCTTGTCCATCTCGAGCGGCAAACCATGGGCGACAGGCAACTACAGAGCGAAGTGCTCAATCTGCTCGCGGAACAGGCGCGCTCGACCAGCCTGCGAGTCGGCTCTGCTTCACCCGAAGAGCGTGCCGCCATGGCGCATGGACTGAAGGGTGCGGCGCGTGGGGTCGGGGCCTTCGCGCTTGCCGATTGCGCGGATGCCTTGGAGCGCGAGCCGGAAGTGGAGCAGCACAGGAAACGCCTTGAACAGGCCGTTGCCGAATTTCTGAATTTCCTGCTCCGGTGGGAACAGCAGCCCTGATCGTCCACACGCCGGCGATGGCGATCTTGCGCCGCAGTTGACTTGGCCGGCGGAGTGATTATCTCCGCGAAGGCTTCCCCTCAGGTGAACAAATGACCAAGCTGACCTTCATCGCCCACGACGGCACCCGTTTCGATGTCAAAGCCGAAAATGGCTCGACCGTCATGGAAAGCGCCATCCGCAATTCCGTGCCCGGCATCGAAGCCGAATGCGGCGGCGCGTGCGCCTGCGCCACCTGCCATGTCTATGTCGATGAGCAATGGACGGATATCGTCGGCGAACCGGAGGCGATGGAAGAAGACATGCTGGACTTCGCCTATGATGTCCGCCCGAACTCGCGCCTGTCGTGCCAGATCAGGATTCGGGATGAACTCGACGGTCTCATCGTATCGATCCCGGAACGTCAGGGGTAGAGCATTTTGCAGTCGGGCGGAATCGTCTGACGTCGCATAAATGCAGCCATGAAAAGAAGCCGAAGCAGCGCCCGTCAGACCGCCCGCTGCTCTGGCTTTCTCACTCCGGCATGATCGGGGCGTCAGCGGCATCGTAGCCGCGCAGAGGCTTCTGCGGCATGAAGGTGAACGTCAAGAGCGAGACGGCCAGCATGGCGCCCGCGGCGATGAATATGATCGAGAACGATCCGTGAGGGCCGGCCATGTCGGCCGCCATCGCGCCTTCGCCCGCAAGCGGGAGATCGTTGCCGAGGGCGATGGCGCCGAGCGCGGCAACGCCGACCGCACCTCCAAGAGAGCGCAGGAAGGTCAGCAGGCCCGTGGCGATGCCGAGGTCCTTCTTCTCCACAGCGTTCTGCACCGCGATCGTCGAAACCGGAAAAATCGTGCCGATGCCGACCCCGACGATGGTGGTGGCGAACTCCACCTCAAGAAGATGTGCCCGATCGGCAATGCAGGCGAGCGCGAAGAGGCTCAGAACGGCACAACTGAGGCCGCTATACGCTATGCGCTTGTAGTTCTTTATGCGCGGAACGAGCCGGCCGCTCATGCCGGCGCCGACTGTCATGCCCAGCAGAAGACCGAGCATCGCCAGACCCGTGTCGCCCGGCGACAGTCCCAGCGTGGCCTGCATGTAAACCGGAAGATAGACGGCAAGTCCGATGCTGCCGCCTTGCAGAAGGAACATTGTGACCGTGCCGGCCAGCACCACGCGATTGCCCAGAACCTCCAGCGACACCAGCGGTTCATCGGCCATGCGCAGCCGCAGGCCGAAGAGGAACCAGAATGCGCCCGAACCCGCCAGAAGTCCTGCGATCTGCGGATCGCTCCAGGCATAGCGGTTACCGCCCCAGTTGACAGCCAGCAGCAACATGGAGGTTGCGACGATGAGCAGCAGCGCGCCCCAGCCGTCGATTCTGTGCCGGGTGCCGGCGATGGCGAGCTTCTTCAGCGGCTTGTTGACGACTGCTATGGCGATGAGCCCGAGCGGCAGGTTGATCCAGAAGATCAGCGACCAGTGCAGGTGTTCGGCAAAGGCGCCGCCGAGCAAGGGGCCGGCGACGCTGGCAACCGCCCATGTGCCGGAAATCCAGGCGGCATAGCGGGCGCGTTCGAGCGGCGGCACGAGGTCTCCGATCACGGTCTGCGTCAGCGCGAACAAGCCGCCGCCGCCAAGTCCCTGCACGGCACGGCCGGCTATAAGAACCAGCATGTTGGGCGCAAGCGCGCAGATGACGGAGCCGGCCAGAAAAATCAGGATCGCTGCGAAAATGACGGGACGGCGACCGTAAATATCGGAAACCTTGCCGTAGAGAGGGGCGACCGCGGTCGCGGTAAGCAGATATGCCGTCACCACCCATGACAGATATTCGGCATGACCGAGCGTGGCGGCCATGGTTGGCAGGGCAGGCGCGACAATGGTCTGGTCGAGAGCCGCCAGCAGCATGGCAAGAAGCACACCTGCTATGATGACGTTCTTTTCGCCGTCGATGAGCGAGAAGCTGGGAACGGCCCCTTTCGGCTGGCCGCCAATCGGCTGGTCCATTATTGTTCTTTTCTCCGATTTAGAAAACGATGGGCGCGCCGGGCGCGCGTCAACTCTGCTTTCCGGCCTTATCCTGCCGTTCGATGCGATAGAGCAACAGGCGCAGGAGTCTGTTCTCGAAGTTGATGCCTTCGACGCGGTCGAACTCGATCTGGGCGC
This sequence comes from Aquamicrobium defluvii, assembly GCF_004363725.1. Taxonomy (GTDB): domain Bacteria; phylum Pseudomonadota; class Alphaproteobacteria; order Rhizobiales; family Rhizobiaceae; genus Mesorhizobium; species Mesorhizobium defluvii. The sequence continues at coordinate 12,036 of NZ_SNZF01000034.1, forward strand.
GGTCATGCTTTGCGAGCACCCTGGCCGAAATCTCCTTGGCCCTGGCCGCGGCTTCGTCGCAGGACCTGTATCGTGCCGGCTTCCTCAATGCCTGTTCGAGTTCGCGGGCGTGTGCCTTTGCGATCTCGACATGGCGCTCCTCGTGCCTCTTGATATCGGCGAACAGCGTATCCCAGAAAATGCGGACTTCGGTGTTCGCGCGGCTGCGCTGCCGCCATTTCGGCAGCACGATGCTGGCCTTTACGGTGGTATCCGCGGATACGATGCGGCAATGGCGGCCATCGTTGGCGTAGCCAATCTTGGTGGTGAAGTTCATCCGCGTCGCGCCCGGATGGCGCAGGCCGGTCGATTTCACATGGGGTCCACGCTTGAAGAGATCGTTTTCGATCTGCTCGAATGTGGTGCCGCCGACGCCGAAATAGCTGTAGCTTTTCGAAACGGTCTCCGAGGCGGCTGGCGTCGCGGTTGTGGCTGCGATGATAAGGGGGAGGAAAATTTTCTTCATCATGTTGTCTCTGGCTGCACCTTGCGTTACGGCGGCTTTCGGCGCAACGAAAAAGCGGTCAATCGCCACAGGCTGAACGGCAGGCATGATGAGACAGTGGCATCTGGCGCATGGCCGCCATATCGATCTCGGGTTGCGTTCCGTGGTGATGGGTATCCTGAACGTGACCCCGAACAGCTTTTCGGACGGGGGCCTATATGCCACGCTCGATGAGGCGGTGGCGCAGGCCCGCCAGATGATCGCGCAGGGCGCGGCGATCATAGATGTCGGGGGCGAATCCACCGGCCCCATGGCCACGCCCGTCAGCGCAGCCGAGGAGCAGAAGCGAGTCCTGCCGGTAATCGAGGCACTGGCTTCGCTCCAAGGGGCTCTTCTTTCCGTGGACACATACCGGGAAGAGACGGCGCGGCTGGCGGTGGCGGCAGGCGCGCATATCGTCAACGATGTGTGGGGACTCCAGCGCGAGCCGGGCATCGCCAGGGTGGCGGCGGATACCGGGGCAGGGCTGGTGATCATGCATACGGGGCGGGAGCGCGAGAAGCTGGCCGATCCCGTCGAAGACCAGTTCCTGTTCCTGCGCCGGTCGCTGGAAATCGCTCGCGAGGCCGGCATCGACCATGCGCAGATCGTGCTCGACCCCGGCTTCGGCTTCGCCAAGGAGACGCCCGAGGACAATCTCGACCTGATGGTGCGCTTCGAGGAACTGCATGCACTGGGCTTTCCGCTGATGGCGGGCACCTCGCGCAAGCGGTTCATCGGCGCGATCACCGGACGCGAGGCACCGCATCGCGATGCGGGAACGGCAGCCACCAGCGTCATTCTTCGTCTGAAAGGCGCCCAGCTTTTTCGCGTCCACGATGTCGCAATCAACATGGATGCCCTGGCCGTCGCAGATGCTATGCTGGCGCGTCAATCCCGTCTTGCCGCCCTGTCCGGACACTAGAACATGTACACCATACGCATGAAGAATTGCGCCTTCTTCGCAAGGCACGGACTGCTGGACGAGGAGGAGCGTCTCGGCCAGCGTTTCTACGTCGACGCGGTGATGCACGTCGAACCGAGCAAGCCGCTCGAATCGGATTCGATGGACGCAACCGTCGACTACGGCGTGGCTTTTCAGGTGATCGAGGAGATGGTCACCGGCCGCCGGCATTTCCTGATCGAGGCGCTCGCGCATGAGGTGGCGAAGGCGCTTGCGGCGCGATTTCCGCAGATCCAGCGTTCGGAGATCACCGTTCGCAAGCCGAATGCGCCGGTGCGCGGCGTTCTGGATTATGTCGAGGTGACAGTTGCCTGGCCGCAATAGCCGCGTTTTCCTGAGTCTGGGCGGCAATCTTGGCGATCCGGAAAAGGCCATGGCTGCCGCGCTCGGCATGCTCGATGCTCATCCGCATGTGCGGGTGAGCGCGGTGTCCTCGCTGTATCGTACGCCGCCATGGGGAAAGCTGGATCAGCCCCACTTCCTGAACGCAGCGGTGGAACTTTCCACTTCCCTGCAGCCGCATCAGCTTCTGGAACTGTGCCTCGAAACGGAGCGCCGGCTGAAGCGGGTGCGCGAGGAGCGGTGGGGACCCCGCCTCATCGACATCGATATATTGATCTTCGATGACCGCATCATCCATGAGACCGGGCTCGAAGTGCCTCATCCGCGCTTGCTGGAGCGCGCCTTCGTGCTGGCGCCGCTGGCCGAGCTCGCGCCTGGTCTCGACATAGGCGGCAGGCCGGTCGAGAAGCGTGTAGCGGCGGTGGATACTGGCGGCATAGAACGCCTTGCTTCCGGACGGGACTGGTGGCGCGGCTGAACCCCTTGTTCAGCCGGCGAACCCGCCATTTTCGAGAAAAGCTTTCTCTTCAGGCGTCGTTTCGCGGCCCAGCGGGCCGTTGCGGTGAGGAAAGCGGCCGAAGCGTTCGATGATGTCGTAATGGTCCACGGCATATTCCAGATAGCTGGCGGCATTCGCCTTGTGCAGCTCGACTGAAAGTTTCTGGTCGGCAATATCCTCGGAATGCTCGAACGGCAGATAGAAGAACACGCGTATCTGCTCGTCGACGGCCAGATCATGCCCGGCTTCTATCGCTTTGGCTGCGTAATGGCGCGCCAGCGGATCGGTCGCGAACATGTGGCCCGTGCCCCGGAAGCAGTTGCGGGGAAACTGGTCGAGCAGGATCACGAGGGCCAGCGCGCCTTCCGCTTCCCCGACCCAGCGGTCCAGTTCGCGACGCGCGGCGGCATAGTGCAGATCGAGGAAACGCGACCTGAAGTCGTCGTCGAACGCCTCGTCCTTGCGAAACCAGGCTTCAGGACCTGACTGGCGCCAGAAACCTGTCACGCTGCGTGGGTCGGTGGCTGAAATGTCCATGTCGGCTCCTTCTCCGTTTCGGTCGCGGCCTGTTCAGTCGCGAAGGACCATGCGGTCGCCGCGCACGTCGAATCCGGATAGCGATCCGATGAAATTCATGCCGAGCAGGCTCTGGCGAAGCGCGCCGGGGGCGGCCACCAATACCGGCATGTTGCGGCGCGAGATGTTGCCGACGACGATTTCGTCCGCCCGCACGGCAGCGGCGCTGGCGGTGCCGTTCGCTGTCGAAACCCTGACCGTGTAGTTGAGGGACTGGGGATCGAAGCCGGCCGCGCGTGCATCTTCAGCGCTCAGGACCGTCGTTGTCGCGCCGGTATCGACTATTGCCTGCACCGGCGCGCCGTTGATCGCCATGCGCACCTCGAAATGGCCGCCGCGCCCCTTGTCCAAGGCAACTGTGGCGCGCCCATCCTCGGTGCCGAGCATGAGCGGGCTGCCGGGAATCAGGCCCGCCGTGACGCGGTTGCCGAAATCCTGCAACTCGTAGCGATACTGGTAGCCGGCCACCAGTGCCAGAACGATCAATGCCCACAGGCCGAAACTGCGGGCCATTTCACCGAAGCGATGGCCTGACCGCAGCAGTCCCGCACCGATGACCGCGGCGAGTACGCCAAGCCAGATCAGGCCGGCGAAGTCCTCGTTGAGGAAGCCGAGGGTCGTTCCCGATTCATGGTTGATCATCAGCAGTATCGCAGCGACACCGATGACAGCCAGTATGATCCAGAGCGTGCGGCTCATCGCGAAGCCTCCGCGCGTTCGCGCGCCATGCGGGCGCGGCGGGTTTCGCGGCGAGGCTTGCGCTCTACGGTTTCGAGGCGGGCGGCGAGCTCGCTCATGATTTCCCGGCGCTGCTGCGAGCTCATGGAAATCCAGCCTGCTATCTCGTCGCGCGTGCGCCCGCAGCCGAAGCAGTATCCGGTTTTCAGGTCTATCGAACAGACGAGGATGCAGGGCGACTCGATTGCCGTCATGATTGTTTCCCTGAACATCGGCCTGAAAGCGAAGCGTATTTCCTGCCCCATGCTCAAACAAAGAAGCGGGACCTTATCCCACATGGTGCACCCTTTGCCATGATGCAAGCTTTTCCGGAGCCGCCGGCTTTTGACGTTTTTGGCGAGAACGGTTGTCAGTGAGGCGCGGGGGAGCTATGCGGACGGCAGTTTTGCAAGGAGCCGGCGCACATGGTCAGCGCATTGCCGTTCGAAGATTTCCGCGTCCTTCTGGACAAGTTGCCGGAGCCGGATGAAAAGGTCGAAGCCGATATCCGCCGGGTGTTCGCAAGAGCCGCGCTGGCGCAGGGGCCGTTCGGTCTCATGGAAGACATCGCCGCGTGGTTTGCCGGCTGGACCGGCCGTGCCACCCCGCAGGTGTCGCGTCCGCTGGTGGCCATTTTCGCAGGCACGCATGGTGTGGCGGCGCATGGAGTTTCACCGCGCCCGGTCACGGCGACCGCCGAAGCGGTGGAATTGTGCGCGGCTGGCGGCGCAGCCATCAATCAGGTGTGCCTGACCTACGATCTGGGGCTCAAGGTGTTCGACCTTGCGCTCGACCTGCCGACAGGCGACATCACCCGCGAGCCGGCGCTGGACGAACGCGGTTGCGCGGCGACCATGGCATTCGGCATGGAAGCCATTGCCGGCGGCGCGGACCTGCTTTGCCTCGGCGACATGGGCGTGGGCAATTCCACCGTGGCGGCGGCACTTCTGGCGGCGCTGTTCGGAGGCGAGGGCCGGGACTGGGTCGGTCCTGGAAGCGGGGCGGACGAGGCGGCCGTGGCCCGTAAGGCGGCTATCGTCGATCAGGCTCTGGATTTTCACGGTCCGCATCTCGATGATCCGCTGGAGGCCCTGGCGCGCGTGGGCGGCCGCGAATTCGCGGCCATTGCCGGCGCCATTCTGGCTGCGCGCATGGAGCGCATCCCGGTTCTGATCGACGGGTTTCCGGCAACCGCAGCCGCTGCTGTCCTGCACAAGGTGAAACCCGGCGCGCTCGACCATTGCCTTCTGGCAAGCCTGTCGCCCGAACCCGGCCACCGGCGCGCTGCCGAGTTCATCGGCATGGAACCGGTTCTCGATCTCGGTATAGGTCACGGCGAGGGTGTTGGAGCGGCACTCGGTGCAGGGCTGGTGAAGGCTGCCGTGCAGATGGCTTCGGGCATGGCTGTGGCGCAGCGCGCCTGACGCTGGCGCCGGACCTCACCAGCCTGCGTTGGCGGCGATCCTGGTCGGCAGGGCCGGGAGTTCTTCCATGACGCGTGACGGCGGAAAGATGACGATCGCCTCCGTGCCTTCGCGCAGCTGCGAATGGAGTTCGAACTCGCCGCCATGCATGGCGACGAGGCCCTGCACGATAGGCAGGCCAAGACCCGTTCCCTGTTCCGCGTTCTTTATGGCAATCGCGCCCTGACCGAATGCGGCGAGGACGACCGGTATCTCGTCCTGCGGAATGCCGGGGCCGTTGTCCTTCACCGAGATGTACTGACCGCCCCCGGCCGTCCAGCCGACCCGTACGCGGATTTCGCCACCGGTGGGCGTGAACTTGATGGCGTTCGAAAGCAGGTTGAGCAGGATCTGGCGGATAGCGCGCTCGTCTGCGAACAGGCGCGGCAGCGTCGGCTCGAATTGCTGGACGATGCGGATGCCCTTGTTGCGCGCCCGAAGCTCCATCATGTGGCAGCTGTCTTCGGCGAGCAGGGCCAGTTCCACCGGCTCTTCCTGAAGCTGGTAGCGGCCAGCCTCGATGCGCGACAGATCGAGGATTTCGTTGATGAGATTAAGCAGATGCTGGCCGGACTGATGGATGTCGCCGGCATAATCCTTGTAGGTCTCGTTGCCGACCGGCCCCAGAACCTCGTTGGCCATTACCTCCGAGAAGCCGAGGATGGCGTTCAGCGGCGTGCGCAACTCGTGGCTCATGGATGCGAGGAAGCGCGACTTGGCCAGATTGGCCTCCTCGGCGCGGTGGCGGGCTTCGTCCGACATGGCCTTGGCGGTTTCCAACTCGGCGATCAGCGCATCCTTTTCGGAACGGAAGGAAAGCAGCATCACCGACGAGCGGTTGAGGTGGCGTGCGACATAGGAAAGGAAGGGCAGGGCGACGGCCAGAAGCGCCAGCATCATCATATCGATGGGAGCCATCGGCCATTTGGAAGCATAAGCGTAGGCTATTACGGGCAGGGCGAAAGTCGCGAGCAGCGCTCCGCTGAGCGACGAGGTCATGATGGCTGTGGCGGCCATGGCAAGCAAGAGCGTGACCGCCTTCACGACATGGAACTGGTCCACGGCGCAGGCCGTGCAGCCCAGCAGGGCAAAATGAGCCCAGCCCAGGCCGGAAAGCGCGTGTGCAAACAGGAATTCCCGGCGGGCCGAGCCGGGTTTGATCAGGGCGGCATCGGTCTTGTCGATGCGCTGTGCAACGACCAGCAGCACGGCGTTGAGAAGCAGAGCCACGCCGCCCCACACCAGCATCTGGCTGCCCATGCCGGCGGTGGTTCCGGCAATGGTGACGACCAGTATCAGCCCGGGAAGGAAAAGGGCGCCGCCCACCATGGCACGGGCGTGCAGTTTCAGCATCTCGCGGTCGAAATCGGGATTGCCGGCCTGTTGCGCCAGACGGTCGCGGGTCTTGCGCACAGCGCGCGCCACATCGCTGTTGCGATGCGGTTGGCGGCGGTCCACAATATTCTTGTCCGCTGTGGTTGAGCGTTGCAACGGCATGAAAGGGTTCAATCTATGCGGCCAGCATGTTCCTCCGACACGCTACGACCGAATGCTTAAGACTTTGTTTGCCATATGAGCAGATCGCGTCCGCGTACCGGAAACCGCTATCGCGGCCAGCGCCGCCGGAATCCGGCAAGGCGGTGGCTGGACTATGGTCTCACCATCTTGCTGTTTGCGGTGCTGGCATTCCTTGTCGCGCGACTCGATCAGGCGAATATGCGAACCGAGCACGGTGCCGCGAAGATCGTCGACGGCGATTCCATCGAGCTCGACGGCCAGCGCATACGCCTGCGGGGCATCGATGCGCCCGAATACCGCCAGAACTGCACCCGTGACGGGCGCGAATACCCATGCGGACGGCAATCGCGAGAGGCCCTGCTCGAACTTACCCGGAACAAGACCGTGGCCTGCAACTGGTGGCGAACCGACCAGTATGGACGTCTGCTTGCCGATTGCACGGCTGACGAGATGGATATCAACCGGGAGCAGGTGGCGCAGGGATGGGCCGTCGCCTACGGAGATTTCGAACGTGAGGAGGCCGCCGCCCGCGCGGCCGGGCGCGGCATGTGGGCCGGCGAGTTCGAGCGCCCGCGCCAGTGGCGCGACCGGCAGGGCGGGCAGCCGGAGCCCGAACATGATGCGCTCGCGGCAATCGGCGACTGGCTGCGGCAGTTGCTTCGTTTCCGGTGAGCGCGGCCCTATATTCCATTCATGTCTGTGGCAGGGAGAAGCCGATGAAGTTGTACGATGGAGGAAAAGCGCCCAATCCGCGCCGCGTCCGTGTTTTTCTTGCCGAGAAGGGCATCGAGGTGCCTTTCGTGCCGGTCGATATGGCGGCGATGGGGCACCGCTCCGAGGAGATACGTTCGCTCAATCCCTTGCAGCGCCTGCCGGTTCTCGAACTGGACGACGGAACGGTCCTTTCCGAAACCGTTGCCATCTGTCGCTATTTCGAGGAGATTCATCCGGCTCCGCCATTGTTCGGGGAAGGGGCGCTGGGCAAGGCTCTGGTGGAGATGTGGCAGCGGCGCATGGAACTGGAGCTGTTCATGCGCGTGGCTCATGCGTTCCGTCACCTTCACCCGGCTATGAAGGACTGGGAGGTGCCGCAGATTCCCGAATGGGGTGAGGCCAACAAGCCGAAGGTGATCGACTTCCTGCATTTTCTTGACGGTGAACTGGCCGGCCGGGAGTTCATCGCCGGCGATGCCCACTCGATTGCCGATATCACCGGGCTGGTCGCCGTCGATTTCATGAAGCCTGCCCGGATCGAGCTTCCGCAGGAACTCACCCATGTGCGCAGGTGGCATCAGGCGATGAAGGCGCGCCCGAGCGCGGCGGCCTGACCCTGGTTTCCAAGATGCGCCAGCCGGAACCGCACGATGCCCTGGCGCTTTTGACGCGCGAGGTGCGGGCCTGCCGTATCTGCGTGGAACAGCCGATAGGGCGTCCCCTGCCGCACGAGCCGCGACCGGTGCTGGTGCCGTCCGATACGGCGCGCATCCTTATTGCCAGTCAGGCCCCCGGCACGAAGGTGCATCTGAGCGGCGTGCCCTTCACCGATGCTTCCGGCGACCGGTTGCGCTCCTGGCTTGGTGTCACCAGCTCCGAATTCTACGATCCGGCAAAATTCGCCATCGTGCCGATGGGCTTCTGCTTCCCGGGCCAGGACGCCAAGGGCGGCGACCTGCCGCCGCGGCGGGAATGCGCGCCGGCATGGCGCCGGCAACTGATGGACCTGATGCCGCAGATCGATCTGATCCTGACCATCGGCATCTATGCGCAGAACTGGCATATGGGTGTTCTGCGCAAGGCGTCCCTGACCGAGACGGTGAGGGACTGGCGTGCTGTCTGGCAGGCCGAAGGCAGGGTCAAGGTGCTGCCGCTTCCGCATCCTTCCTGGAGGAATACGGGCTGGCTGAAAAAGAATCCCTGGTTCGAAATGGAATTGCTGCCTTTCCTTCGTGCGGAAATCCGCAATCGGCTAAGGTGAGGTTTTGAGAATTTATCACTCGCAATTCGGTTTTTGATCGGAATTTTTTTCTTGTTTGGTGCTTTTTTTTATCTGAAAATTGGACAGGTTTTCTACAAGGAGCGCTCATGGACCGCCTCGACCGAAAAATTTTGCGCCTCTTGCAGGAGGATGCCACCCTGGCCGTGGCCGATGTCGCAAAGAAGGTGGGGCTGTCGACCACCCCGTGCTGGCGGCGTATCCAGAAACTGGAGGAGGAGGGCGTCATCAGGCGCCGCGTGGCGCTCCTCGATCCGATGAGGATCAACGTTCGCGTCAACGTGTTCGTATCGATCCGCACCAATTCGCATAGCCATGAATGGCTGCGGCGTTTTTCCGAGGTGATCCAGGAATTTCCGGAAGTGGTCGAGTTCTACCGCATGAGCGGCGATGTCGACTATCTGCTGCGCGTGGTGGTGCCCGACATTGCCGCCTATGACGCCTTCTACAAGCGCCTGATCGCCAAGATCGAAATCCGCGACGTATCGTCCGCCTTCGCCATGGAGCAGATCAAGAACACCACCGAACTGCCTCTGGACTACATGGTTCTCGACAAGGAATCCGGCGCCAACGCTGCCTGATCCGTCTTCCCGCAAGCCTGTCAGTTCTTGGCGAGCCTGCCCACCGGCGCGCCATCGACACGCTTGAGGTTCATGCCGATCACCGGCACGACCTGCTTGTCGACCTTCACGGAAACCGTCACGATCATGGAATCGTCATCGGGGATGCGTGCCTGCATCACACCGTTAAGCTGCTTGCGGTTGATGGCGAAGACGACCTTGCGCGGGTCCACCACGTTGCCGGCCACGATGTCGAGTCCTTCACCGGAAGAGCCGCCCATGAAGGAGCCCTTGTAGCCGCTGCGGCCCTTGTATTCGACTGTCGCGGTCATCGGCTGGGTGAACACGCCAACGCGGCAGGAGCCGTCGAGCGTCATGCCGGCCTTCACTTCAGGCGTCGATCCGGTGAAGGAGCAGGTGAACTTGGTGCCCTTGTATTTGCCGGCCACGATCTCGCCGGGGCCGATCCATTTGCCTTCGACAGTCTGGAAGAACTGCTTGTCGCGCTCGCCGGCCGAAGCGGTTGCCGGAAGGATTGCGGTTGCCGAGAGGGCCATCGCCAGCGGCAGCATGGAAGACACGATCACGCTTTTCATCGAGGATACCCGGCAACAAAATACTGAGAGGAACCTTGCCCGAACCATGAACAAGAATGGTTAACGGTTCCTCACCATATGCCGGACAAATCGACTTTTCGCCACCTTCAGTCGCGTCACAAAGTGTATCAGCCCTGCGCTTCTTCCTGGGTTTTTGCCCGGGTTTCCTTGCTGGCAAAGGAGGTCAGGGCCGAGAGGAAATCGCCCATGCCGGGTCTTTTAAGCGCCTGGAACGGCAGTGGACGCGTGGTATCCATGGCCGCAAGGCCAATGCGCGCGGTGAGCATGCCGTTGACGACGCCTTCCCCCAGCTTGGCGGACAGCCGGGCGGCGAGCCCATGGCCAAGTATCTGCTGTACGAAACCGTCTCCAAGGGCGATCGAGCCGGTTATGGCCAGATGGGCAAGGACGCCGCGCGCCAGCCGGAAGAAGCCCAGCGTGCCCGGCCGCCCTCCATACAACTCCGAAAGCCGGCGGATGAGACGCGCCGATTCGAAGGCGACATAGGCGATGTCGACAATGGCGCGCGGGCTCACGGCGGTGACGAGCGAGACGCGCTTGGCGGCATCGAGCACCATGATCCTGGCGCGGGCGTCGAGGGGGGCGAGGATTTCGGTTTCGGCCAGCCGCACGAGGTCCGCGCCGTCGATGACATCGCCCCGCAATTCCTCCAGCGCCCTGCGGCCGGCCGCTGTTTCCGGCCTGGAGGCCACGAAGGCAGAAAGCTCATCCACGACAGCGCGTGCAGCCTTGGGATCGTTGCGGGCAAGCGCATCCAGCGCGCGCTTTTGCATCTTCTCCACCTCGGCAAGGCGGGCGATGGCCCGGAATTCGCGGGCGAGCACGACGAGCAGGGCAATCGCGCCGATTGCGGCCGCACCGGCGGCCAGCCAGCCAAGCCATGGCGTGCGCTCGAAGAGGGAGCGGACGAGATTGTCTATCCACAGGCCGATCCCCAGCGAAACGAGGATTCCTGCAGCGCCGAGCAGAATGCGCGAGGCCAAAGAGCGCTTGCGCGGCGCGGACGCCGGCGGTGGCACGGCCTCCGCAATGTCCGGAAGATCGAAGATGTCCTCCTCGACGGGCACGGCGACCGCCATTTCGACCGGGGCGGCGCGCGGCTTGCGCGGAACGGCTGCTTCCGGGGCTGGCCGCCCCTGTTCCTTGTCGTTTCCGGCGGCCTTTACTGCCTCAGGCGAGATGGGGAAGGCCGATGGCCTGCGTGGTGCGCTGCTCATGCCAGCCTGTCTCCGATCAGGAACTGCAAGGCGCGGTCGAGCCGGATATGCGGCAGGGACAGCGTAGCGCCCTCTGCCGTGCGTTCCAGCTTCGGCGGGCGGAAGCGGACAAAGCGGATGGCCGGATCGGCATCGTCCTGCCTGTGGCCATTCGCGGTCTCAAAGACGGAACCAACTTTCTCCGGCAAGTCCCCGGGAAATATAGCCGTTTCTGTCTTGCCGTCGAAGGTCTGTCCACCGATGGTTTCGCCGGCCAGCGGCGTGCCGAGTATGACCGGCAGGGTTTCGCGGCCCTGCTTGACGGTTCCTTCGCGGGTGGCGCGGACGGCGGCCATCGCGACCACGTCTACGTCGGCGCCGGTGAAGTTGGCGCGCGCGATGGCTCTGTCCGCAAGTCGCCGCACGATGGCCTGCAAACGGTCGTGGCTTTCATGATGGAGGTGGTCGGCCTTGGTGGCCGCGACGAGGATGCGGTCGATACGCCTCGATACAAGACCGGTCAGGATATTGCCGCGGCCGGGGCGGAAGCAGGCAAGGATTTCCGTGACGGCGCGCTCCAGATCGGCCATCGCGCCGGGGCCGGCATTGAGGGCTTGCAGCGCATCGATCAGCACGATCTGGCGGTCGAGCCGGGTGATGTGCTCGCGGAAGAACGGCTTCACGACATGGGTCTTGTAGGCTTCGTAGCGGCGCTCCATCATGGCGCGCAGCGATCCGGGCCGCGCGCGGCGCTCTTCGCCGGGCGGCAGGGGCGCGAAGGTCAGCGCCGGCGAGCCTTCGAGGTCGCCCGGCATCAGGAAACGGCCCGGCGGGAGGGTGGACAGCGCCCGATGGTCGAGCTTGCATGCCTTGAGGTAGGCCGCGAAGCTGTCGGCCAGCCGTCGCGCCGTGACCTCGTCCGCGTCGGCATCCGTATTGGTGGCGGCGGAGAGCGTCCGCCAATCCTGCGAGAGATCGGAGCGAACCGGAAGCGCTGCCATTTCAAATGCTTCACGGGAGAAGTCGGAGTAGGACTTTCCAAGCAGCGGCAGATCGAGCAGCCACTCGCCGGGATAGTCGACGATGTCCAGAGACAGCTTTCCGGTGGAGAACATGCGACCCCAGCCGGAAGCGGATTCATACTCGATGGTGAGGCGCAGTTCGGAGATGGCGCGGGTCGAATCGGGCCACAGGCGCTGTTCGACCAGCGTCGCGATATGGTCCTCATACTGGAAGCGGGGCACAGCGTCGTCCGGCTGCTCTTCCAGGCCGGCACGCGCGATGCGGCCGGATTTCTGCGCCTCGAACAGGGGCAGGCGGCCGCCGTGGAGCAGGTTGTGGACGAGAGCGGAAATGAAGACGGTCTTTCCGGCACGCGACAGCCCGGTGACGCCCAGCCGCAGGGTGGGTGCGAACATTCCGGCAGCACGGCCGGAAAGCGTGTCCAGCGCGATCCGCGCTTCGTCGGCGAAAGTGGTCAGCGAAGATGCCAATTCGGTTATAAAACCCTATGCAACTGGTTGAAACAAAATGATCTGGCTCGATCTGTTTCCGGCTCAGGCCCGTTTCCTGCCCGATATAGGGCCTTGGCCTGCCCAATGTAATGGGGTGCCGAAATCAGTTTCCCGCAGGCGTAAGGAACGCTTCGAGATATCCCTTGCCCGGCGCCGCTTCGGACAGGCTGCCGTCGAAGTTCAGCACGGCCAGGCCGGAGGTTGGAAAGCCATGGCTGAGCGTTTCGAGCGCGCCGCCATCACCATCGCCCGATACAGCCACGGCCAGGTCTTCCATCATGGGGTTGTGCCCGATGACCAGCAGGGAACCGAGATGACCGTGCGCGCGGATGGTTTCGAGATAGAAGGCAGCGTCTTCCGTGTAGAGTGTGTCCAGAAACACGATACGGCCGGTGTCCATGCCGCCAGCGACACCCTCCAGCGTTTCCCTGGCGCGGCGGGCATTGGAACAGAGGGTGAGGTCGGGCTGATAACCGCAGGCTCGCATGACTGCGCCGGTGGAGACGGCTTCTTCTTTGCCGGACGGGTCGAGCGGACGATCGAAATCGCGCATTCCCGGCTGTGCCCAGCCAGCTCTGGCATGCCTCAGGAGATAAAGTCTGGCCACCCGTCCTCCCGTATGTCCCTCGCGCACAGGATTATCGATTGCCGCGGTGGAGCGCAACAACGGGCGGGGCGGGAAATCGCCCTTGTCATACGTTCGTGTGAACAGGCCAGTACAGGCTTGTACATGCCCGCACTCGCGAATATATAGGCGCCAATTCTTGGGGCTGTCGGGTGAGTCGAATGAATCAAAACCTTACTGCCGATTACGTACCCTCCGACGATGAGCCGTTCATGAACGAGCGGCAGAAGTCTTACTTCCGCAACAAGCTCATCGCCTGGAAGAACGATATTCTTCGCGAAGCGCGGGAAACGCTTGAAATCCTTCAGCAGGAAAATGCCAATCTTCCCGATCTCGCGGACCGGGCCTCTTCGGAAACAGACCGCGCTATCGAGCTCAGGGCGCGCGATCGCCAGCGCAAGCTGATTTCGAAGATCGATTCGGCATTGCAGAGGATCGAAGAGGGCACGTACGGCTATTGTGAAGAAACGGGAGAGCCGATTTCTCTGAAAAGGCTGGATGCGCGACCGATCGCGACTTTGTCAATCGAAGCGCAGGAGCGCCACGAGCGCCGTGAGAAAGTGTATCGCGACGACTGAGCGCTGTTCACAGGCAAACAAAAAAGGCCGCCTTCTGGCGGCCTTTTTTGTTTTGGTGTCGGAAGAACTTCCTCCAAACCCGATCCTGGAGAAACCTGAAAAAGGGCGGTACCCTGTCGCTTTCAGGCGGCGTGCCTCAGCGCTTTGCGTTGGACAATTCTCCCAGAAGCCTCGACATTTCGTCGTCCAGCGTCGGGCCGGGAACCGGCGCTGCCGGCGCGGGCTCGCCCAGCGACAGGGCCAGTTCGCTGGCCAGCGAATCGTCCAGCGCATCCTCGGCGGACTGTAAGGGTTGCCGGGGAGGCACGGGCGCGCTGACGCGCGGAGCGGCGGCGGAGACATGCGGCAAGGGTTCTGCCACTCTTGCCACCGGGGGCGCCACCGGAGCCGGTGCCGCCCTGGCAGGCGCGGCAGTGGAAGGCTGGGGCTGAACGGGGCGGGGCTGGACTGGGGCAGGCGCCGGCACAGGGACCCTTGCCGGTGGCTGCGCTGCCGGAGGTTCAGCATGCGCGACGCGCCTGGAGCCGGCCAGCCTGATGTCGCGCTCCACCACCACATCCGTGGGCCCGCCAATCAGAATGAGATGTTCCACGTCATCGCGGCGAACCAGAACCAGACGCCTGTGACTATCGACCGCCGTGGCATCCATGACTGCAAGCCGCGTCTTGCGGTTGCGCCCGCCCGAGACGAAGGTGCCAAAACTCATGCTGCGGATCATCCTGACGACGATCAGCACCACAAGAAGCAGGACCAGAGCGGCAAGGGTCCAGAAAATGGCGGCGCTGTAGCCGGATCCGCCAGCGCTATCGAGAAACTCAGACATCGGCACCCCCAGGAGCACTGCAATGGAAACCGCAGGACAGTAGAACGCTGCCCGGCGCCACCGCAAGTTGCCTTTGCCTGCTTACACGCCTCCGGTCAGGCATATAAGCCATCGGAACCGCGCAAACGGACATCATTTTAACCATAGAGTTGCCCCTCGGGCCTTTTCCGGGCAAGGAGAATGTGATTCAACCGGCTCGGGTCGGCAAGGGGCAGGAATCGTAAGCAGGGGGCAAATGGCCAAGGAAGCGCGCGGCGATTTCTATCCGGTGCCGATGGTGGACCACAATACGCGACCGGGAACGGTAACGCGGCTCATCATCTTCATTCTGATTCTTATCGCTTCGGCGGTCGTGTTCGGGCTTTTCCGCGAACGCTTCGGCGATCCGTTCCTGCTGGGCATGCTGGGCGTGCTCGCGATGATCGGCGTCGGCTTTCTGTTCGCTACGGCGATTGGCTTTATCCAGATCGCGCCCCGATCCACCGGCGACGAGCTTTCCAAGGCTTTTGTCGATTCGATGGCGCAGGGCCTCGTGGTCACGGACGCCAAAAATCGCATCATCTATGCAAACCGCGCCTATGCGGGGATGACGGGCGCGGCCTCGGCCGCGGACATCCGCACCGTCGAAGGTTTGTTGTCGGATGTGCCCGAAGCTTCATCGGTCATCTATCGTCTGGCGTCGGGCCTGCGCGATGGCCAGCAGGGCGATGGCGAATTCCGGCTCAGCCAGGCAATTCGTCCGGGAGCCGGCCCCGGTGCGCGCTGGTATCGCGTCGAGGCGCGCTCATTCCGCATGCCGGGTCAACGCCAGCCGTTCAATGCCTGGAAACTGGCCGATATTTCCAGCGAGCGTGAGGAGCAGGAGCGCTTCTTCCTCGACCTTCAGAAGGCGATAGACCATCTGGACAATGCGCCGGCGGGCTTCTTCTCCACCGATCAGGACGGGCGCGTCACCTATGTCAACGCGACGCTTGCCGAATGGCTGGGTATCGATCTGGCAAGTTTCACGCCGGGAGCCGTGGCGCTCTCCGACATCGTGGCCGGCGACGGCATGGCGCTGGTGCGCTCAGTCCGTCCCGATCCGGGCACGGCGCGCAATGCGGTGATCGACCTCGATCTGACCACCATGAAAGGCGAGGCGCTGCCGGTTCGCTTCCTGCACCGTGTCACGGCGACCCGCGACGGCCATACCGGTCCCACGCGCACCATCGTGCTCAATCGCAATGAAGGCGAAGATTCTTCTGCCGATCTGAGAGCTTCCGAGGTGCGCTTCACCCGGTTCTTCAATTCGACTCCCATGGCCATTGCCGGCGTCGACAAGGATGGCAGGATTCTGCGCACCAACGCACCGTTCCTGTCGCTGTTCGGCTCTGCGGTGGATCGCGATGCGCTGGACAAGCGCGTGCGGCTGGACACCGTCATTCACGAGCGCGACCGCCCGGCCTTCGAGGCGGCTCTGGAAAAGGCGCGGCAGCGGCAGGCGGACATCGCGCCTATCGACACCGTCCTGCCGGACAACGAGGAGCGGCATATCCGCTTCTATGTCAACGCCGTGGCCGATGGCGACGGCGCCGAGGAGGCGGCGATCGTCTATGCCGTCGACACCACCGAGCAGAAGGCGCTGGAAGCCCAGATGGCGCAGAGCCAGAAGATGCAGGCGGTCGGCCAGCTTGCCGGCGGCATCGCGCACGACTTCAACAACGTGCTCACCGCCATCATCATGGCGTCGGATCTCCTGCTGACCAACCACCGGCCGTCCGATCCGTCCTTCCCGGACATCATGAACATCAAGCAGAACGCCAACCGCGCCGCCTCGCTGGTGCGGCAGTTGCTGGCCTTCTCGCGCAAGCAGACGCTGCGTCCCGAAGTGCTCACTTTGACCGACGTTCTTGCCGATTTGCGCATGCTGCTTGCCCGTCTTGTCGGCAACGACATCAAGCTTCGCATCGATCATGGCCGCGACCTGTGGCCGGTGAAGGTCGATATCGGCCAATTCGAACAGGTCGTGGTCAATCTGGCGGTCAACGCCCGCGACGCGATGCCCGGCGGCGGCGAGCTGACGGTGCGCACGCGCAATGTGGCGGCCGATGAGGCAAACGCTTTCCAGTACCGCGAGCTGGAGGCCGGCGACTACGTTCTGGTCGAGGTGGAGGACACCGGCAGCGGCATTCCTGCGGATGTCCTCAAGAAGATTTTCGAGCCGTTCTTCACCACCAAGGAAGTGGGCAAGGGCACCGGCCTCGGCCTTTCCATGGTGTATGGAATCATCAAGCAGACCGGCGGATTCATCTTCTGCGATTCGGAAGTGGGCAAGGGCACCACCTTCCGCATCTTCCTGCCGCGTCATGTGGCCGCCGTGGCGGCGCAGCCGGCGGCGGGTGCCGGGCAAAAGCCGATGGCCAACGGAGCGGATGCAACGGTGGCGGCTGCAAAGCCGGCCGATGCCGCCCGGGATCTGTCCGGTTCGGCAACCGTGCTGCTGGTCGAAGACGAGGATGCTGTGCGCATGGGCGGGGTGAGGGCGCTGACTTCGCGCGGCTATACCGTGCATGAGGCATCGTCCGGCGTCGAGGCGCTCGATGTGTTCGAGTCGCTCGAAGGCCGGGTCGACATCGTCGTGTCCGATGTGGTGATGCCCGAAATGGATGGCCCGACCCTGCTCGGCGAATTGCGCAAGCGCCAGCCCGACATCAAGTTCGTGTTCGTGTCCGGTTATGCCGAAGATGCCTTCGCCAGGAACCTTCCCGAGGACGCGAAATTCGGTTTCCTGCCAAAGCCATTTTCGCTCAAGCAGCTGGCGACTGTCGTCAAGGA
This sequence comes from Aquamicrobium defluvii, assembly GCF_004363725.1. GTDB lineage: Bacteria > Pseudomonadota > Alphaproteobacteria > Rhizobiales > Rhizobiaceae > Mesorhizobium > Mesorhizobium defluvii. The sequence continues at coordinate 29,358 of NZ_SNZF01000034.1, forward strand.
AATGCTCGAAGGCTGAGCTGGTGCCGTGCCGTTTCGGACGACATGCGAAAACAATAAGCTGAAGCGCAAGCAGCGAATCTGAAAGATCGCGACACGCTTTATCGTATCGTGCAGGTCGAGGCGGTGAACGCGCCGTGCGGCTGTCGCATGATGATGTCGAACGAGGCGTCAGCCGGATCGAACGAGGTTACCTGGGTCAGAGAAATGCTGTTTCCGCCTGCCGTGAAGCCGCCAAGCGGACCCAGCCACGAAATCTCGCCATTTGTCTCGATCTGATAGTTGTAGCCTTGCCGGGGCGCCGTGAAATAGGCGGGCTCGGTATAGACGTTGCCCCTGATGGTGATGTCGCCGAGGCTGAGGAACTGCCCGAGAAGATAGACCTCGCAGTGATAGACGCCGTCCGGAAGCCGTTCGGCGGCGCTCGCCGGCGAGGCGCATGCGCAGATCATCGCGGCACTGGCTGCAAGCGGCAGAATGCTTCTCATGGTATGTTCCGGCCGTTCCTTCTCCCTGAACAACAGCGCCATCGGCTGCGGCCAAAGTTTATCTGCTCCAACGCCGGTAAGGCAATCCGACGATCGGATGCAACCGTGGCGTGTCGGCAGATGCATGTTATCCTTCACCATCGCCATAGTGAGTCGGCAGGCGTTTTGCGTCGATGAGGAATGGATTGAGGGAAGCGCCAGCGGCGTTAGCAAGTTCCGCGCAAGCAAGTCGGCCCAGTATCCGTTCCGCGTCCGGGTGTTGTTCATGGGGTGGACAATCGATCAGGGGGAAGGAATGGAGCGATTTCTCGAGGATCATCAAAAGCGGCGGCTGACAGAGCGTTTCGACATACTGACGGCGATCAATATACTGAAATCCCAAGGCTATCACGATGATGAAGTGATACGGGAGATCACGCGCGTCTTCTATGTCGATCTCGATGCCTATCAGGAAGTGCTGGAGCAGGCGCGTGCCGCCTGAACATTTCCGGTAGTTTGCGCGGTGTCGCCGCCGGCATCGTCTTGAACGGCGCGACGGAATGGGGCACACCGCCAGAAATGACGCGCCTGCTCGATCATCTCGTTTTACCCACCGCCGATCTCGATGTGGCGCGGGCGCGGCTGGCTCGCCTCGGCTTCACCGTGGCGCCGCGTGGCGAGCATCCTTTCGGCACGGAAAACCGTTGTGTCTATTTTTCGGACGGCACCTTTATCGAGCCGCTCGCCATTGCTGACCGGCCTGCCGCCGATGCGGCGGTAGCTGCGGGAAACGTCTTCGTCGCGCGCGACCGTATCTACCGGCAAGATGTCGGCCCCGAAGGCTTTTCCGCTGTCGTGTTCGGCAGCGCGGACGCCGATGACGACCATCGCCGCTATGTGCAGGCCGGCATTTCGGCAGGCCCCCGACTGGATTTCTCGCGGCCTTTCATCGATGCCTCGGGGCGAAGCGACACGGCTTCGTTCAGCCTGGCCTTTGCGGCTGCCCGGCAGATGCGCGGGACTTTCGTCTTTGCCTGCCAGAGGGTGAACACGCCGCGCGTCGACCGGTCCGCTCTGGAAGCGCATGCGAACGGCTCAACCCGGATTGCGCAAGTCGTGGCCGTCGCGCCCGATTCCATGCCGATGACGGATTTCCTGAGTGTGGCCGCCGATGCCGGCGAAGCCGCACAGGCTGACAAACTTGAGTTGCCCAATACGCGCATCGCCGTGATGACGCCGAGCTTCTATGCGCAACAATTCGGTCTGCCGCGCGAAACCCGCGAAACCCCCGTCTTTGCGGCCATCGTGTTTTCGGTGCGCGATATCGATGCCACGCGCCGGCATCTTGTATCTGGCGGGGTGGATCACGACATGCGGGGCGACCGCATCGTCATCGCGGCCGCGCCGGGGCAGGGCGCAGCCTTCATTTTCGAGGAGCATACATGACCACCCCTAACGCCGCGGTGAAAGCCGGAACCGTCACCTTCGACAACAGCGCGCCGCTGGCGCTGATTGCCGGCCCCTGCCAGCTGGAGACGCGGCAGCATGCTTTCGACATGGCCGGCGCGCTCAGGGAAATGACGGCGAAGCTCGGCATCGCCCTCGTCTACAAGACCAGTTACGACAAGGCCAACCGCACCTCGCTTTCGGGCAAGCGCGGGGCCGGGCTGGAAGCCGCGCTGCCGATCTTCGACGACATCCGCAAGGAATTCGGCCTGCCGGTGCTGACCGACATCCATACCGAGGAACAGTGCGCCATCGTCGCGCCGCATGTGGACATTCTCCAGATTCCGGCCTTCCTTTCACGCCAGACCGATCTGCTGATCGCGGCGGCGCGCACCGGCAAGGTGGTGAATGTCAAGAAGGGCCAGTTCCTCGCGCCATGGGACATGAAGAACGTGGTCGCCAAGGTCGTGGCGTCCGGCAACCCCAACGTGCTGGTGACGGAGCGCGGCGCTTCCTTCGGCTACAACACGCTGGTGTCCGACATGCGCGCCCTGCCGATCATGGCCGAGCTTGGCGCTCCGGTGATCTTCGACGCCACCCATTCCGTGCAGCAGCCGGGCGGGCAGGGCGGCTCGTCGGGCGGCGAGCGGCGCTTCGTGGAAACGCTGGCGCGTGCGGCAGTGGCGGTGGGCGTGGCCGGGGTATTCATCGAGACCCATGAGGACCCGGACAGCGCGCCGTCGGACGGGCCCAACATGGTGCCGCTGAAGGATTTGCCGCGCCTGCTCGAAAAGCTCATGGCCTTCGACGCCATCGCCAAGACCTGAGGTGTCTCGCCCGAACGGGCGCAATGCCTCTTAAGGAAGCGATTGCCTTTTGGCCCGCTCATTGGCTATGACGTGGCCCATCTTTAACAGCCGGAACGGGGATTTCGAATGACCGCTATTGTCGATGTCGTAGGCCGCGAGATTCTCGATAGCCGGGGCAACCCGACCGTCGAGGTCGACGTCGTGCTCGAAGACGGTTCCATGGGCCGCGCCGCCGTTCCTTCCGGCGCTTCCACCGGCGCGCATGAGGCGGTGGAACTGCGCGACGGCGGGCTGCGCTATCTCGGCAAGGGCGTCGAAAAGGCGGTCGAGGCGGTGAACGGCGAACTGTTCGAAGCTATCGGCGGCCTCGAGGCCGAAGACCAGATTCATATCGACCGTACCATGATCGAACTGGACGGCACGCCGAACAAGAGCCGCCTCGGCGCCAACGCCATTCTCGGCGTGTCGCTCGCCGTCGCCAAGGCCGCCGCCGAGTCTGCCGGCCTGCCGCTTTACCGCTATGTCGGCGGCGCGCAGGCGCATGTGCTGCCGGTGCCGATGATGAACATCATCAATGGCGGCGCCCATGCCGACAATCCGATCGACTTCCAGGAATTCATGATCATGCCGGTTGGCGCCTCCTCCATTCGCGAGGCAGTGCGCTGGGGTTCGGAGGTGTTTCACACGCTCAAGAAGAGCCTCAAGGACGCCGGCCACAACACCAATGTCGGCGACGAGGGCGGCTTCGCGCCGAACCTGAAGAGCGCGCAGGCAGCGCTCGACTTCGTCATGGCCTCCATCGAGAAGGCCGGCTTCAAGCCCGGCGAGGAAGTGGCGCTGGCGCTCGATTGCGCCTCGACCGAGTTCTTCAAGGACGGCAACTACGTCTACGAGGGCGAGAAGAAGACCCGCGATCCCAGGGCGCAGGCAAAGTATCTGGCCAAGCTGGCCGCAGATTATCCGATCATCTCGATCGAGGACGGCATGGCCGAGGACGACTGGGAAGGCTGGAAGTACCTCACGGAACTGACCGGCAAGAAGGTTCAGCTCGTTGGTGACGACCTGTTCGTGACCAATTCCGCCCGCCTGCGCGACGGCATCCGCATGGGGGTTGCGAACTCGATCCTGGTCAAGGTCAACCAGATCGGCACGCTGTCGGAAACGCTGGATGCGGTCGAGACCGCGCACAAGGCCGCCTATACGGCGGTCATGTCGCATCGTTCGGGCGAGACCGAGGATTCGACCATCGCCGATCTGGCGGTCGCCACCAATTGCGGGCAGATCAAGACCGGCTCGCTGGCTCGCTCCGACCGTACGGCCAAGTACAACCAGCTCATCCGCATCGAGGAACAGCTCGGCCGTCAGGCCCGCTACGCCGGCGCCTCGATCCTCAAGGGCTGAGCGCGCAGAGACATTCCGTTGCGGCGGATCGAAAAGGGCGGGGCAACCCGCCCTTTTTCTTTGCGCTCCATCGTGGAGCGGGCGCGAGCGTAACCGTCCATTAAGCACAATCGGCGACAAGGTAACGAAAGGATTCCGGGCCGAACCATGTGGACGCGTCAGTACAAGCAAAGAAAGACCGGACGGCTGATCATTCCCGTCCTGTGCGCGGCTTTCGTCGCCTATTTCGGCTTCCACGCATATCATGGCCAGTACGGCATCAATTCCCGTGAGCGCATGGAAGAGCAGACCGCGCGTTTGCAGGCCCAGCTCGGGAAGCTGCAGGCCGAGCGCGGCGAGCTTGAGAAGCGCGTGCGTCTGCTGCATGATGGCACCCTGGAAAAGGACATGCTGGACGAGCTGGCCAGAAAGACGCTCAACATGTCCGATCCGGACGAAGTGATCATCATGCTGCGGTGACTGGCCGATTAACCAAAAACAGGTTAATCGCTATAATTTTCAATGAATATAAATGCTTAGCTGCATGTCAGTCATGCATTTTCTACATGGCGAAATGCAATTATGCATGGTAGCTTCCCCCTCCATCAGTGGGGAGGAAAATCTCCCACACGTCCGGGAAGAGACGCACACAGGGAGAGTTGCATGGCCACCGCAGCCAGAAAGGCGCCTGCCAGATCGAAGGCCGACGCCAAATCGCCGAACATAGCCGCGCCCAAGCCTGCTGAATTCAGCAAGGAGGAAGAGCTTTCCGCCTATCGTGAAATGCTGCTCATCCGGCGTTTCGAGGAGAAGGCCGGCCAGCTGTACGGCATGGGCTTCATCGGCGGCTTCTGCCACCTCTATATCGGCCAGGAAGCGGTCGTCACCGGCATGAAGATGGCGATGGTCGAGGGTGACCAGATGATCACCGCCTATCGCGATCACGGCCACATGCTGGCCATGGACATGTCGCCGCGCGGCGTCATGGCGGAGCTGACCGGCCGGCAGGGCGGCTACTCCAGGGGCAAGGGCGGCTCCATGCACATGTTCTCCAAGGAGAAGCAGTTCTATGGCGGCCATGGCATCGTCGGCGCGCAGGTGCCGCTCGGCACCGGGCTCGCCTTCGCCAACCGCTATCGTGGCAACAAGAACGTATCGCTGACCTTCTTCGGCGACGGCGCCTCCAACCAGGGCCAGGTCTACGAAAGCTTCAACATGGCCTCGCTGTGGAAGCTGCCGGTGATCTACATCATCGAGAACAACCGCTACGCCATGGGCACCTCGGTTACCCGTTCTTCGGCCGAGACGGATTTCTCGCATCGCGGTGCATCGTTCAAGATACCCGGCGTCAAGGTTGACGGCATGGATGTCCGCTCCGTGAAGTCCGCTTCCGACATGGCGCTGGAATGGTGCCGCAGCGGCAATGGTCCGATCATCCTCGAAATGAACACCTACCGCTATCGCGGCCATTCCATGTCCGATCCGGCAAAATACCGCTCGAAGGAGGAGGTGCAGAAGATGCGCTCCGAGCACGACCCGATCGAGCAGGTGAAGGCGCGCCTTCTGGAGAAGAAGTGGGCCGGCGAGGACGACCTCAAGCTCATCGACAAGGAAGTGCGCGACATCGTGGCCGACGCCGCAGAATTTGCACAGAACGATCCCGAGCCGGATGCGTCCGAGCTCTGGACGGATATCGTTCTCTGAGGGAGGGAGCACATGCCGATTGAAATTCTCATGCCTGCGCTCTCTCCGACCATGGAAGAGGGCAACCTGTCCAAATGGATCAAGAATGAGGGCGACAAGATCGCCGCCGGCGACGTGATTGCCGAGATCGAGACCGACAAGGCGACCATGGAGGTCGAGGCTGTCGACGAGGGCACGCTGGGCAGAATCCTCGTTCCGGCGGGCGCCGAGGGCGTCAAGGTCAATACGCCGATTGCGGTGCTGTTGCAGGACGGCGAAAGCGCCGACGACATCGGCAAGGCGGCTGCGCCGAAAGCCGAAGGACCGAAGGCCGAGGCGAAGCCTGAGCCGGAAGCTGCAAAGCCTGCTCCGGTGGCTGCCGCGCCGAAGATGGAAGTCGCCGCCGATCCCGACATTCCGGCCGGCACTGAGATGGTGTCGACGACCGTGCGCGAAGCCCTGCGCGACGCCATGGCCGAAGAAATGCGCCGCGACGAGGACGTCTTCGTCATGGGCGAGGAAGTCGCCGAATATCAGGGCGCCTACAAGATCACCCAAGGGTTGTTGCAGGAATTCGGCGACCGCCGCGTCGTCGATACGCCGATCACCGAGCACGGCTTTGCCGGTGTGGGCGTGGGTGCTGCATTCGCCGAACTGAAGCCGATCGTCGAGTTCATGACCTTCAACTTCGCCATGCAGGCCATCGACCAGATCGTCAATTCGGCGGCCAAGACGCTTTACATGTCGGGCGGCCAGATGGGCGCGCCGATCGTGTTCCGCGGCCCGAACGGTGCGGCGGCCCGCGTCGCGGCCCAGCACTCGCAGTGCTACGCGGCCTGGTACAGCCATATCCCCGGCCTCAAGGTGGTGATGCCCTACACGGCCGCTGACGCCAAGGGCCTGCTCAAGGCGGCGATCCGCGATCCCAACCCGGTGATCTTCCTCGAGAACGAAATCCTTTACGGCCACCATTTCGATGTGCCGAAGCTGGACGATTTCGTGCTGCCCATCGGCAAGGCCCGCATCCACAAGAAGGGCAGGGACGTGACGCTGGTGTCGTTCGGCATCGGCATGACCTATGCGATCAAGGCGGAAGAGGAACTGGCGGCGATGGGCATCGATGCGGAGATCATCGATCTGCGCACCATCCGTCCGCTCGATCTCGACACGATCATCGAGTCGGTGAAGAAGACCAACCGTCTGGTGGTTGTCGAGGAAGGCTTCCCGCAGAGTTCTGTCGGCGATCACATCGCCAATCAGGTGTCGCAGCGGGCCTTCGATTTCCTCGATGCCCCGGTGATCACCATCGCCGGCAAGGACGTGCCGATGCCCTATGCGGCCAATCTCGAAAAGCTGGCCTTGCCGAATGTCGGCGAAGTCGTCGAGGCGGTGAAAGCCGTCACCTATCGCTAGGCTCCGGGGAGGACGATATGCCGATCAACATCACCATGCCGGCGCTCTCTCCGACCATGGAAGAGGGCAACCTGTCCAAGTGGCTGGTCAAGGAAGGCGACAAGGTTTCGCCCGGCGACGTGATCGCCGAGATCGAGACCGACAAGGCGACCATGGAGGTCGAGTCCGTCGATGAAGGCACGGTCGCAAAGATCGTCGTTCCGGCAGGCACCGAAGGCGTGAAGGTCAACGCGCTGATCGCGGTTCTGGCCGAGGATGGCGAGGATGTTGCGCAGGCCGCCAAGGCTTCCGGCGACGCACCTGCCGACGCTCCGAAGGCCGAAGCGAAAGCGGAAAGCGCTCCGGCACCTGCCGAAGCGCCCAGGGCGGAAGCTTCTGCGCCTGCAAAACCCGAAGCGAAAGCCGCCGCCAAGGACACGGATCGCGTCTTCGCGTCGCCGCTCGCCCGCCGCATTGCCCGCGAGGCCGGCCTCGACCTTTCCGGGATTTCGGGTTCGGGCCCGCAGGGACGGGTGGTGAAGGCCGATGTCGAGGCGGCGATTGCCGGGGGCGGGGCCAAGGCTGCTGCCGTGGCACCTGCCGGTGAAGCGGCAGCACCTGCCGCCGCCGCGCCGGCGGTCAAGCCGATGTCGGACGAGGCGGTGCTCAAGCTGTTCGAGGAGGGCTCCTACGAGCTGATCCCGCACGACAACATGCGCAGGACCATCGCACGGCGGCTGGTCGAGGCGAAGTCGACGGTGCC
>NZ_SNZF01000035.1:0-31485 GCF_004363725.1 Aquamicrobium defluvii
CTATGGGGAATCACGAGCTGATTACTGTGACCATGACCTTCGCTAAGATATTGATCTTCCATACTCCGCATTGAAGCTAACTTTGACAACTGACATCAGGCGCTGCAAATGGCCGCTGACATGCAAAATCGTGCTTCCCGTCAACCACAGGGCCGGCTTATCGGCTACGCCCGCGTGTCTACGGACGAGCAGACCACCGAAGCGCAGGAAATGGAGCTGCGTGCGGCCGGCTGCGAGACTATCGTCCAGGAACACGGATCCGGTGCTTCACGCGCGCGCCCAGTTCTGTCCAAGCTCCTTCGCGACATCAGCAACGGTGATACCCTCGCCGTCGTCCGGATCGACCGCTTGGCGCGCTCCGTCAGCCATCTTCTCGAGGTCATTGAGGGGCTGACTGAAAAAGGCGTGCATTTCCGGTCGCTGCGTGATCCCATTGACACCTCGACGCCGCAAGGCATATTTTCGCTGCAGGTGCTCGGTGCCGTGGCGCAGCTGGAGCGCTCTCTCATTTCCGAACGCACCAAGGCCGGGATAAAGGCTGCCAAAGCCAAAGGGCGGTTGCCAGGTAATCCGGGAATACGCGAGCGCCGGCCGGAAGCGCTGGCTAAAATGACGGCCGCGCAGAAGGCGGCCTACGGAACACGCATCCAGGCAACAGCAAACCAGTGGCTTCCAACCGTGAAGCGCATGCGGCCCGATCACACCTGGGACGATATCGCCCGTGTTCTGAAGCAACGCGACCTCGACTGGACACCGGAACGTCTTCGACGCGCGGTCAAATGGATGGTTGCCGAGGGCATGGCTGATGCAGCCCTGCTTCGTAGATCGCCACCTCGCCTGCCAGAAGATCGCCTGATGACCCTGGTTGCCGGCATCCATTCATCCAATCCTGGCCTGACATTGCGTGAAATCGCCAGCCAGCTCGAGCAACTGCATGAGCGCACACCGCGCGGCGGGACAAAATGGTCGCCTTCCTCGGTCAAAAACCTGCTCGATCGCGCCAAACGATCCGGACTTTTGCCAAGCAAGACCGTGTAATCTATGGCAAGACCAAGGTCAGAATGCTCTACGGTCACGAAGACGGCGACAGCTTAAACTTGGTCATTACCCCCGGCATCGACGCTAATGACCGCATCGTCATCCGCAAGGAGAAATCCCACAAGGACGCCGGCGAAAGATAAGCGTCCCCTCGGGCGGCTACGGCCGAACTAGCTTGCGAAAAGAACCTCCGCGTAGTCGGTCGCGCCATGAAGGATGTGGATCACAATGATCCGCTCTCCCTGGACGCGATAGAAAATCAGATAACTGCCATGAACCCTGCGGCGAATGCCGTGACGTTCATAGCGAGGCACCAACGCGAAGCCCTCCGGCGTGTCTGCCAGCTCCAGGCAGCTGGTCCGAAGATCCTGAATGAAGGTTAGAGCCCGCCGGGGATTGTCCCGTGCAATGTAGTCGGCGATCCTTTCCAGATCGCCTTCCGCCTCATCCGTGAGTTCCACGATCATGCGGAGCGTTCTGCCTCTTGAGCCATAGCCTTGTACTTGGCCTCAAGTCGATCGAAGACCTTCCCGGCCGGCGCGGTTCGGCCAGCTTCAGCATCGGCAACACCACGCATGATCGAAGCGTCCAGCGCAGCAAGACGTGTCTCTCTATCCTGAATCAGCCGGACGCCTTCGCGCAGAACTTCGCTCTTTGAGCCATAGCGGCCCGTATCGACAAGCTGCTTGACGTAGCTTTCCAGTTGTTTGCCCAGGTCGGCACTGATCATGACGTCACCTCGCTCCTGATTTCTTCTAAAAATGAGGCATTTAATAACTGTTATCAAGTCCTGATTGCGCGGATGATGAAGATTTGAGCGTCATCCTTCGGGTCGGGCTCTCGGGAACCGAGCTAGCTTGAGAAGCTTTGATGGCCTTTCAAAGCGTCGCGGCCTGTCGTCAATGGATGGCTTGATCGGCGCCACCGCAATCGCGCACAACCTCACTCTTGCAACGCGCAACATCTTGGATTTCGGCAGCTTAGAGATCGATCTCTGCAATCCGTGGACATCGACCCATCCTGTGGCTAGCTATTCTCCCATCCAATTCCACCCAATTGATCCAGCGTCTTCTGTCAGGTGATGAGCGTAACGGGTTCACAGCTTCCGCTTTCGCAGGCTGTTCAGAAGTGAATCCGATACCTCAAGTCGTGCCCCGGGTTCCGATGTCACGCTTTCCGGGGTTTGTTGCTGCTTCCCCTCGTCCAGCCGTGCGCGCAGTAGGGCCATCACCATCGGCCAGGTCGAGAATTTCCCGTCGCGCGCCTTGTCGGTCAGGCTGCGCAGATAGCCGCCGGCGCTGTTGATCTGGTCTGCTCGCTGATAGATCGCCGCCAGTGCAATTGCTGCCTGAACCTCGCCCATGGCCTCTCGAGCCGCGGCCCAAGCGCTCGGACTGACCCCCAGCATCGTTCGCACCAGTTCCGCTGCGGCCAGAAAGTCGCGCCAGTGGCGGATTTCGCCCGTCTGGGCCGCATCTCGCATATTTGGGCAGGCATCCAGCACAATGCTTAACGGCAGATCCCGTTTCGGCAGGCTGCGTACGTTGTCAGTTTCCGCAACGCTGCCGTTCGCTTCTTTCTTTTCTCGACAGCTATTTTCAGATTCAGAAATGGAGTCTGGGTTTGAATTCTGTATGTGGCGTTCAAAATGAGACTCATTGGCGTCCAGATTCTGGGTTTTTGCGAAAGATTCCAATACATCCCGGATTTCAGCGTGCAGATCGTGAAGCTCGGCGCAAATGTCTTCAATGAGTTGCCTCGAGGCCGTGCGGGGAAGTCTGGAGATGGTGGCCTGATAGGTCTGAAGCACCCTGCCCCAGTTCCCTGGCGCCCCCTCATCGATCCCGGCATCGATCATCTTGACGATATCACGCCGTAGCAGCGTCAAACGCTCCCGGGCGACGCGGAAGGCCTTCTTCTCGGCTTGTACTGCTTCTGCCAGATCATTGAACTCAGCAGCACGGGCGACGATCGGCGACAGATCGAAGCCATAAGCCTGCTCGATCTCCCCTGCCCTGCTGCGACGCGCGAAGCGCTTGCCGTTCGGGCTGTCGCGCCGGATGATCAATCCACACTCGACCAGAATGGCAAGATGCCGCCGAAGCGTTGCTGGCGAAATTCCGTTAGCGCGGGCGATCAGTTGCTCGTTCGACGGCCAGACGATAAGTTCGCCCTCGGCCGAGAGTTCTGTTTCTCTGTGGAACGACAGCAAGGCGTTGAGAATCGCCAGTGAGCGGTCCGTTGCGCCAAGCAGTTCACGGGCTTCACGGATGTTTTGAAACACCTGCCATTTATTGACGACTGCCTCTTTCGGCATCGCCTTTGCTCTTGCCTGATTTGCAATCTGGCCAAGCGTCATCGTTCGCCGCCCGAAGGGCGTCGTTGAGATATGCGTCTGCATTGTCCTTCACCTATCGCTAGGCAAAAGAAACCTGCTCGCCGAAACGACTACTCAGGCCGAGTTGGGCTTGACACTGATTCGCGGAAATGAGATTCTCTAAGTCGCCAAACTACAGAGAAGGTCTTCCGGACGCTGTTTCGGGGGGCCTTTTTCTTTTGCGGATTAGCCTCCTTTAGTTTTGATATCGGTACGTTCGCGAAACGCATCATAGAGTTGATCGAGGTTCCTCGACAGAAACTCGCCAAATTCTCGTGCGTCCGAGTTTTTTGACTTCACCGCCATAGTGAAGCGCTTACTGTCCGCGACCATCTCCGCAGTTAATGAATTGTCTTTCGGTGCCCAACTACGTTTCGTTGGCTTCGGCCTAGCGCCTTTTCGCGATGCCGCTGCCTTCAAACGCTGCACTAAAAGGTCAAACCGCTCCTCACTTGGAACCGTAGTGAAACTATCTTCAGCAACCATCGTGGTGGCGACTTCAAGGTTAGCCGGATTATCGAGCAACAGTTTGAGGTCGTACCAGCGATCTCTGCCAATCGTCTTTGCTTCGCCGATAGCGTCCAAAATTGCTTCGGGTAAGCTCGCGACCGAAAGCATTTTGGAGAGCGTAGTGCGATCGATCGAGAGAGCACTCAGGATGGTGGAGTTATCTTCTTCGTATCGGAGTCGAGCAACATCCGCTGCAAATCGCGCTTTCTCGATAAACGGCACATTCGCGCGAGCGGAGTTTTCGTGCCCTAGCGCCAGAATATGCTCCCTATCCTGCATATCCTTAACTATGGCCCGCACCTTTCGGCCGAGCACTTTCGCAACCTTTAGTCGCCTGTGACCGAACACAGCCATGTATCGGCCGGCGGCATGTGAGTGAGGTCGGACGAGTATAGGTGAGTTCTGGCCACCTTCGCGAATTGCATCGAGGAGTTCCTTGAACTCCTGTTCATCATCGCTACGCCGATCACGCACGAACGACGGATCGATCAGGTCCGGATCAATCTCAACGATGGTTTCGCCCTCGACAAGCTTATCAGCCCGTGCCGCTATCTCATCAAGTGAACTCAGAATAGACCGCGACGCGCCTCTAGCTGCGTATTGCACGGCAGACGGCGACGCTGGCTTATCATTGTCGTCAAGAACGCTCGCGAATGGATTTTTACGAGCCATCACTTAACCTCGTCTGCCCACTTACTTGCTTGATAATGAAGGGTTTTTCCTTACTTTTTACGGCAGTCAACATTAGAGCCGCCCCCATGCCTGATGAATAAGTGCTTGAATCTCAAAATTGACTGCATCAAGAGATTCGATCGCTCGATCGTACGTCTCCCTATTAAATTTCGCGCGTTCGACTTCGTACAGTGTCTGCTTCGTCAAGCCAGCATCTGAAATCGCGGTTGACTTCAGCATGGGATTTTTAAGAATTTCCTCAGCAAGCATAGATTGCATGAAACCAAGCATCTGAGCCTGCGGAATGTCAGTCGGTTCGTAGCGCGTAATCAAATAGCGCAGCCAGTCCATTTTGACTGGCGCACCTTTTTCGCGGATCGTTTTGACGAAGTTGCCTAGCATCAGCAGGAACTGGCTCATCGACATGAGGTCGAGCATTTGTGGATGGACGGTTATCAATACCGATGTCGACGCGGTAAGTGCAGTCAATGTCAGAAAGCCGAGTTGGGGAGGGCAATCGATCACGACGACATCATATCGATCATCGACCTCCTCCAGGGCACGTCCTAGCCGTGTATAAAACCGCTTTCCCTCATTCGAAGTCTGCATCGAGAGAGGCGTGTCGTACTCATACTCCTGCAACTCAAGGTTCGCCGGTATGATGTCCAACAGTGGAAAGTTGGTTGACATAATGACGTCAGCGACCGGTCGTCGTTTTTCATCGTACCTGATTGCATCGTAAAGTGACGGATTACGATCTAGCTCAGGCTGAAAGCCATGCAGTGCAGAGAGTGATGCTTGGGGATCGAGATCAACTGCGAGCACACGATGTCCGGTCAGAGCAAGATGTTGACCAAGATGCGCCGTGGTCGTCGTCTTCCCTGAGCCTCCCTTGAAGTTGACGACAGCAATAACCTGTAATTTCTCGCCTTCCTTGCGAAAAGGGGCGTACTTCTTCGCGTCCGAACGGCCGTTTTTGTCCAGATAATCGCGCAATTCGATCATCTGCTCGGCTGAATAGAAACGACGGCCACCCGAGGCGATATGGGGTTCAGGTCCTTTCCCCTCGAGGTGTAAACGTTTTAGGTTATTGGGACTGACGCCGAGATAGTGGGCTACTTCTGCCATCGGAAAGCGACGTAGGGTCTTCTTTGCGTTGGGCGGAAATTTCTCCAGTCGAAGTTGGTCGAGCTTCCGCGAGATCTCCGCGCCTTGCGCCAAGATCTTCTCGTCGAACTCAAATGACGGAAGCGAACTCATCCCATCTCATCCTTAACGATAATAGCGCCAAATTCATCATTTGGTCGAATTTAGCGCCAGTATCTCCGATTCTGTCCGGTTGGCAAGAAGAATAAGGTTAACAAGACCTTAACGGAAGCGTTGGTTCGTCAACTCCTTGATCACACACTAAGGCGAATCTCTCCACGATTCCCGCTAGTTAGCCAGACTTCCTGTTCTGGCACCCAGCTAAAGCGGCCCGGTAGAAATGCCAGGGGGAAAGTAGCTCTTGAAGGCTCCACTCGGTCTTCCTGCCACCAATGGGTCTTCAAGGATAGAAGCGACTCACTAAGCTCCATACCCGGCATTTATGCCGGGCTGACGCATCTGCCTATGTGATGTTGATGTTGCCCTATCAGAAGGGGGCAGCGATTCCACATGTGGCAGCATCAAATTCCTGATCCTATGTCCAGGCGTATGCCGACGGCTTTGCGTTATGAGAGCAGGCGTCTGGCATGACCGCCTCGCGCTCCCACCTCCGTCTGGTCCGTAAGCTGCAGGATGCGCTTGGCGAGACCATCTGTTCCGCGCTTGAAGATACATCCGTGGTCGAGATCATGCTGAACCCGGACGGAAAGCTGTTCGTCGAGCGATTGGGGCAGGGGATCGACAGCATGGGCACCCTGCAGCCAGGTGCCGCCGAAATCATCATCGGCAGCGTCGCGCATGCACTGCAGACGGAAGCCGATGAAGACCAGCCGATTATCTCCGGTGAGTTGCCGATAGGTGGCCACCGTTTTGAAGGGCTGCTGCCGCCCGTGGTGGCAGGTCCAAGCTTCACCATCCGCAAACGAGCTTCGCGCTTGATCCCGCTGGAGGACTACATCCGAAGCGCCATCATGACGTGCGAACAGGCCACCCTCGTTCGCAAGGCGATCAAGGCGCGCCTCAACATCGTCATTTCCGGCGGCACTGGTTCGGGGAAGACGACGCTCGCCAATGCCGTCATCGCCGAGATGGTACGGACAGCGCCGGAACACAGGCTGGTGATCCTGGAAGATACGGCCGAGATCCAGTGCGCAGCCGAGAATGCAGTGCAGCTCCACACCACCGATACGGTAGATATGGCCCGGCTGCTGAAGAGCACCATGCGGTTACGGCCCGATCGTATCATTGTCGGCGAGGTCCGCGATGGTGCGGCACTCACCATGCTCAAGGCATGGAATACCGGTCATCCGGGCGGCATCACCACCATCCACGCCAACAATGCGTTTTCGGCCTTGCGACGGCTTGAGCAACTCACCGCTGAAGCCAGCCAGCAGCCAATGCACGACGTGATCGGCGAGGCCGTCGATCTTGTCGTTTCGATCGAGCGCACACCAACCGGACGAAGGGTGCGCGAAGTCATCCATGTCGAGGCCTGGCGCGACGGCAACTACCAGATCGAAACCTATCCGGAAGAGGGGCACCTTGATGCAGCATAACAGGACCGTCGCCTTTCTGACGGTAAGCTTCACCGTTCTCATCCTCTCCATGGGACCCTCTCTTGCTGCTGGCGGCGGCGGTCTCCCTTGGGAGGGGCCACTGCAACAGATCCAGCAATCGATCACCGGGCCGGTGGCCGGCTTCATTGCCCTTGCGGCAGTTGCCGTCGCCGGCGGGATGCTGATCTTCGGCGGCGAGCTGAACGATTTTGCCAGACGGCTAATGTATGTCGTGCTGGTTGCCGGCATTCTGCTTGGCGCAACCCAAATCGTCGGGCTCTTCGGTGCCTCCGGCGCATCTATCGGCACAGTCGAAACTGTCCAGTCGACCCTTGTAAGAAAGGGCGGGGCAGGGGAGGGCGGTGATGGCTGAGCCAGTCGCTCCGCTCGCACGATCCCGCATTCATCGGGCGCTGTCGCGCCCGAACCATTTGATGGGCGCCGATCGCGAACTGGTTTTGCTGACCGGACTTGCGACGGTCATTTTGATCTTTGTCGTGCTGACCTGGTTCTCTGCGCTGCTCGGCATCGCAATCTGGATTGGTGTCGTTGGCGCATTGCGGATGATGGCCAAGGCCGATCCGATGATGCGACAGGTCTATCTGCGCCACGTTCGCTATCAGCAAGCCTACCGCCCGACATCCTCGCCATGGCGCAGGTACTGATCCGTCCATGGTCGCACTTCGTCAGTTCCGAAACACACAGCCGTCGTTTTCTGATCTCGTCCCTTATGCCGGGCTGGTCGACAATGGCGTGATCCTGCTCAAGGACGGGAGCCTGATGGCCGGCTGGTATTTCGCCGGTCCGGATTCGGAAAGTTCGACCAACTCCGAACGCAATGAGGTATCGCGCCAGATCAACGCGGTCCTGTCGCGGCTTGGTTCCGGCTGGATGATCCAGGTTGAGGCCGTGCGCGTGCCGGCCGTTTCCTACCCGTCACGCGAAGAGAGCTATTTCCCTGACGCAGTGACGGCAGCTATCGATAATGAGCGGCGTGCACATTTCGAGGCCGAGCGGGGCCATTATGAGAGCCAGCATGCGCTGATCCTCACCTATCGCCCGCCCGAGCGGCGCAGGTCAGCCATGACACGCTATGTCTATTCCGATGCCGAAAGCCGTTCCGAGACCTATGCAGACACTGTTCTCGACAATTTCCGGACATCGATCCGCGAGGTCGAGCAATATCTGGCGAACGTTCTTTCGATCCGCCGCATGGTCACGCGGACCGTTATTGATCCCGGGACCGGACGCGAAGCGCGCTACGATGAACTCTTCCAGTTCATCCGCTTCTGCATCGTAGGGGAGAACCATCCGGTCCGCCTGCCGGAAATCCCGATGTATCTCGACTGGCTGGCGACCGCCGAGTTCCATCATGGGCTGTCGCCGATGGTCGACGGTCATTATCTGGCTGTCGTCGCCATAGACGGTTTCCCGGCCGAAAGCTGGCCCGGCATCCTGAACCATCTTGACCTGATGCCGCTGACCTATCGCTGGTCGAGCCGCTTTGTCTTCCTCGATGAGCAGGACGCACGGCAAAAGCTGGAGCGCACCCGCAAGAAATGGCAGCAGAAGGTGCGGCCCTTCTTCGACCAATTGTTCCAGACCCAGAGCCGGTCCGTCGATCAGGACGCCATACTGATGGTGGCCGAAGCAGAGGACGCGATCGCTGAAGCCGCATCGCAACTGGTTGCCTATGGCTACTATACGCCCGTCATCGTCATGTTCGATCATGATGATAACCGCCTGCGCGAACAGGCCGAGGCGGTCCGTCGGCTGATCCAGGCGGAAGGCTTTGGCGCGCGCATCGAAACGTTGAACGCCACCGAAGCCTATCTCGGCTCACTGCCGGGCAACTGGTACGCCAATATCCGCGAACCTCTGATTAACACGCGCAACCTCGCTGACCTGATCCCAATCAATTCGGTATGGTCGGGCAGCGCGACGTCACCCTGTCCCTTCTATCCGCCCAATTCACCACCGCTGATGCAGGTGGCGAGCGGCTCCACTCCGTTCCGGTTGAACCTTCATGTTGATGATGTCGGCCACACGCTGGTGTTCGGCCCGACTGGATCCGGCAAATCGACCCTGTTAGCCCTGATCGCTGCACAATTCCGCCGCTACCGCGATGCGCAGATTTTCGCTTTTGATAAGGGCAGGTCACTTCTGCCGCTGACATTAGCCGCCGCCGGCGATCATTATGAAATCGGGGCAGGGGAGGGCGATGCCATGCTCGCCTTTTGTCCGCTGGCTGAACTTGACAGTGATGGTGACCGCGCCTGGGCCACCGAATGGATCGAAACACTGGTCGCCATGCAAGGCGTGACGATCACGCCCGACCATCGCAATGCGATCTCACGCCAGATCAGGCTGATGGCTTCTGCACCCGGTCGCTCGCTGTCGGATTTTGTCAGTGGCGTGCAGCTGCGCGAGATCAAGGATGCTTTGCACCATTACACCGTCGACGGACCGATGGGCCAGTTGCTCGACGCAGAACAGGACGGTCTGACGCTCGGCACCTTCCAGTGTTTTGAGGTCGAGGAACTGATGAATATGGGCGAGCGCAATCTCGTGCCGGTCCTGCTTTATCTCTTCCGTCGTATCGAAAAGCGCCTCACCGGTGCTCCAAGCCTGATTGTGCTCGATGAAGCCTGGCTGATGCTGGGCCATCCGACATTCAGGGATAAAATCCGCGAATGGCTTAAAGTGTTGCGCAAGGCCAATTGCGCGGTGTTGCTCGCCACGCAATCAATTTCGGACGCCGAGCGCTCTGGCATCATCGATGTGCTGAAGGAAAGCTGTCCGACCAAAATCTGCCTGCCGAATGGCGCGGCACGTGAACCGGGCACACGCGAATTTTACGAGCGCATTGGCTTCAATGAGCGTCAGATCGAGATCGTCGCATTGGCCACACCCAAACGGGAATATTACGTCGCCTCGCCCGAAGGAAGACGTCTGTTCGACATGGCGCTTGGACCGGTCGCGCTGTCCTTCGTTGGCGCCGCCGGCAAGGACGATCTCAAGCGCATCGAGCAGCTTGTCCATGACCATGGGCTGAGCTGGCCAAAGGTCTGGCTTACGGAAAGGGGGATCGGCAATGTCGAAACCATTCTCGCGAACTATTAAAGTTTCCGTTGCAGCGCTTGGCGTCGTTGGCATCATCCAGTCGGAGCCCGCATATGCAGGGGCTGTCACGGGGCAAGCGACGGAATGGACGCAGCTCCTCAACAATTCTGAACTGGTGGGGCTGGTCGGTCAGTCGGCTGAGCAAATCCAGAACCAGGTGCAGCAGATCACGCAACTGGCCGAGCAGATCCAGAACCAGATCCGGATCTACGAGAACATGCTGCAAAACACGTTGCAGCTTCCCAGCCATATCTGGGGACAGGTGGAAAGCGATCTCACCCGCCTTCAGGGCCTCGTCAATCAGGGGCAGGGGATCGCATTCTCGATGGGCAATATTGACGATGTGCTCAAGCAGCGATTCCAGAGCTTTGCCGAGTTCAAAACCGGCCTTGCCAATGGCGAAAGTTTTTCCTCGAGCTATCAGGACTGGTCCGACACCAATCGCGACACCATTGCATCGACACTACGCGCCGCCGGCTTCACCGCCGAACAATTTGGCAGCGAGGAAGCGACCATGTCGCAGTTGCGCTCCATGTCGCAAAGCGCGGTCGGCCAGATGCAGGCTCTTCAGGTCGGACATCAGATCGCCGCCCAGCAGGTAGCCCAGTCCCAGAAGCTGCGCGGGCTTATCTCTCAGCAAATGACGATTATGGCTACCTGGTATCAATCCGAACAGGCGGCAAAGGACCTTGCCCAGACACGGCGTGAGGAATTTTTCAGATCAACAGCACCGTCAAGTTCCGGTGGTCAGATGATGGAGCCGCGCTGGTGAATAGATTTTTCCTCATTGTTGCAGCTGTCTTCCTCGTGATCGGCATTGCCGTCGTGGTGTGGATTCTGCCAGACAACGCCCGCAGTTCAGCCTCAACGGCGCCAGCGGCCGCACCAGCGCAACAATTCGACACGACCGGCGGTCAGGAAATGCGGCCGCGCTGGAACACTCCAGAGGAGCAGGGCAATGACCCCGCCGAGAATTAGGGCGGTCCTCATTACCCTGCTTGGCCTGTCGATCCTGATCGAACCGGCTATCGCGCAGGATGGCTCGCTCCTGACCAATCTGGAAAACGAGGTGGCAAGTGCCGCCCAGGGCTGGGAGACAACCGTCCTGCAGGCGGCCCGCTCGCTGTTCTGGATCCTTGCCGGCATCGAGATCGGCATAGCCGCCGTCTGGCTGGCGCTGGCGGCCGCGTCGCTCGATACATGGTTTGCCGAACTCGTGCGTCGCATCATGTTCATCGGCCTCTTCGTCTTCATTCTTGAACAGGGGCCTGCCTTTGCAAAAGCCATGGTCGACAGTCTGTTCCAGATCGGCGCCGGCGGTGGCTCGGCCTCGCCGGCCAATGTCTTCAATGCCGGCCTTCAGGTCGCAAGCGCCATGTCGAGCAAGGCCCAGTTCGGCCTCTTCGAAGACAATGCACTCGCCATTGCCGCGGTGTTTGCCATGATCGTCGTCGTTATCTGTTTCAGCCTGGTCGCTGCGATCTTCATCTCCGTGATGGTGGAAATGTATGTCGGACTGCTCGCCGGCATGATCATGCTCGGACTCGGAGGCTCGAGCTTCACCAAGGATTTTGCCGTCCGCTACCTCGTCTATGCCTTCAGTGTCGGCATGAAGCTGATGGCGCTTGTCATGATCGCCCGAATTGGATCGCAGGTGCTGGTCAATCTGGCGAGCGGCCCGGCAGGTGCGGACGAATATCTGTCGACGCTCGCCATTGCCGGAATATCCGTCGTCGTCTTCATCATCTCGATCTATGTGCCCAACATCATTCAAGGCGTCGTGCAGGGCGTAT
Source organism: Aquamicrobium defluvii (assembly GCF_004363725.1). Lineage (GTDB taxonomy): Bacteria > Pseudomonadota > Alphaproteobacteria > Rhizobiales > Rhizobiaceae > Mesorhizobium > Mesorhizobium defluvii. The sequence continues at coordinate 12,216 of NZ_SNZF01000035.1, forward strand.
CCGTGACCGGCGGTATGGAAACCATCCGTCATGGCGGGCATGCCGCAAGCTCTGCAGTCGGTGGCGCAGCCCTTGCCGCCGGAGGCGCAAGGGCAGGGGCGGCAGCCTATTCAGATGCGCGCGCCGCGAGTTCCTCATTCGGCGCGGCAGCGCTCAAGGGCATGGCATCGGGAGCCGGTGCTGCCGGTGGCGCACTGGCAGGTGCTGCCCGTGACAAGGCAATCGGCGTTCCGGGAACATGGGGCGCTTCTACGCTCGGACTTGCCAATTCCAAACTCGACCAGGCCCAGGGCCGATCGACGCGCAAACCCTCCAGCGACGATAGAGCGTGAGTGACAAGACATGGCCGGACGCAATCCACCCGAGAACCCCTATCTTGCTGCGCGTCAGGAATGGAACGAGCGCTATGGCTCCTATGTGATGGCAGCACGCGCCTGGCGCATTGTCGGCATCACGGGGATGCTGATGGCCGTGATCGGCTTTTCCTACGCGCTTTATCAAAGCACGCAGGTCAAGCTCGTCCCCTATATCGTCGAGGTCGATCGCCTCGGAACTGCGGCCAGCGCCGGGTTCCCGCAGCAGATCGAATATGCCGATGCAAGGGTCGTACGTGCCACGCTCGGCAGTTTCGTGAGCAACTTCCGCTCGGTGACACCCGATGCCGTCGTCCAGAAACAATATATCGACCGCACCTATGCGCTGCTGCGCACATCAGACCCCGCCACCGAGAAGATCAATGCCTGGTTCCGGGGCAATTCGCCCTTCGATCGCGCACTGACCATGACCGTCGCCATTGAGGTGACGAACATCGTCCCGCTGTCGAACCAGACCTATCAAGTCGACTGGACCGAATTCCAGCGTGACCGGCAGGGCAAGGAACTTGGTACGCGTCGTTACCGCGGCATCGCCACCGTGACACTGACCCCACCGCAGGACGAAGCGGTCATCCGCTTCAACCCGATCGGGCTTTATTTGAGAGATTTCGAGTGGACGGCGCAACTGTGAGCGCACCGCAGGAGAGTATCATGAACGTTTCGAGGACAAGAGGCGTCGTTTTCTGCGCGGCTCTCCTCCTGTCGGCAATGCCGACATCTGCACAGGCACAAGCGCTGAACGCCAACGAGGCGCGGGCAACGGGCCTTTCCGGGCAGTGGCAATCGGGGCAGGGGGTTGTAACCCGTGGCAATGACGGCAAGGTCATCTTCCTCTATGGTGAGGTCCAGCCTTCGGTCGTCTGCTCACCACTGCAGGTCTGCGATATCGAGTTGCAAGCAGGCGAAATCGTCCGCGACGTGCTGCTTGGCGACACTGTGCGCTGGAAGGTCGAGCCGGCAACCTCCGGCGCGCCCGGCGGTCAGGCCGTGCATCTGATCGTCAAGCCCTCGGAGGCCGGACTTGTCACCTCGATGGTGGTAACCACCTCGCGGCGCACCTATCACATCCAGCTCAAATCGCATCAAAGCCAGTATATGGCACGTGTCGGCTTTGAATATCCGGAAGACGTCAACGCCCGCTTTGCCGAAATCAGCGCGCGCATGGAAGCCAGCATCGTTCCAGGCGCCGGTGTACCCGCTGACCAGCTGAACTTTGGATTCCGGACGAGCGGCACAGCGCGCTGGCGGCCGACACGGATCTATAGCGATGGGAGCAAGACCTATATCCAGTTTCCATCCTCGCTTTCCGGCCAGGATGCTCCGGTGTTATTCGTCGTGTCCGGTGGTGAAAACCGCATCGTCAACTACCGGATGAATGGCTCGATGATGGTGGTCGACTATCATATCGATCACGCCATTCTCGTTTCCGGTGTCGGCCGCCAGCAGCAAAAGATAACCATCCGGCGGGGAGGGTAGGGGATGCACAGATTTTCCGTTCCCGGCCGCCTCATCGCTGCGATCATCTTAGCCGGATTTCTCTCAGCCTGTCAGACGCTGGGGCAACCCGGGCTGATCCAAAGCACAGTAACGGCAGAATTGTCGCCGGAAGCCGCCAACAGCATTGCCGGCGACATGGTCGGCAGGCTTGCCGAACAGGCCGGCCCCGGCAGCACGACGATCCGGTTCACGCCAGATGGCTCCCCATTCGGTCAAGCTCTTGAGGTAACCCTGAAAAGTTGGGGCTATGCTGTCATCACTGACCAGAAGACCGACGAAGCCAATATCCTTGCCCTTGCCTATACCGTCGACGAGTTCGAAGGAGCAGTTCTGGTCAGGCTGTCGACGCTGCGCTTCGATCTAACCCGCATGTACAAGCCTGGCGCCGAAGGAGCCACCCCGGTCAGCCCGCTCTCAATCCTGCGACATGGTTCGGCAGGTGCAGCATGACACAATCGCTAAAGCTTGGCGGCACTGACACTGCGGCCACCCCGAAAATCCGTCGTCTCAACCGACTGCCAATTATCGGCGCCATTGCTCTGGTGGTAATTTTCCTCGCCGTCATCTTCTACGGGCTGACATCACGCGGGTTGCGGTTTCGCGACGATGGCGGTGCTGGTGTGGCCGGATCGCAATCTGCCTCAACCTATGCCGACCAGCTCACCCGCGGCGTACCCGACGGCATCATCGGTGAGCCGGCGCAACCGCAATTCCAGCCGCGGCCGCCTGCAGCGGCAGAGACCGCTACCAATCCCTTCCCGGCAGCAGAGGCCGCACCTCAAACCGCCTCGCAGCCTGCCACGTCACAGCTCGAGCCAGAAGAAGTCTGGCGCGCGCGGCTTGAGCGAGAACAGCGCGAGCAATATCTGCGTGAGCAGCACCGGCAGCACATGGCGCGGCTACAGGCCAACGATGCCGCCTATGATTCACCGATTGCGGTCAGCGTCAATGATCTCAACCGGGAACCGGCTGTGGAAACGGCGAGAGGTGCCACCTCGGCCGGCTCGTCTGGACGCCCCCCAAGCGCACTCGACCTTTATGCCGCCGCCATGCAAGGTGGTCTCGCCGGCCCCAACGGCGACCCGAACGGGCAGGCTGGAAAAGAACGCTTCTTCAATCAGGACATCGCGGAGCTTGGCTATCTGCCGAACCCGGTCGTGCCACAGATGTCGCCCTATGAGCTCAAGCGTGGCTCGGTCATTCCCGCAACGCTCATAACCGGCATCAATTCCGATCTTCCCGGTCGCATCAGTGCTCAGGTCAACCAGAATGTCTATGACAGCGCCACTGGTCGCCATCTCCTCATCCCGCAGGGCGCAAAACTGTTCGGCCGCTACGATTCCAATGTCTCGTTCGGACAAAATCGCGTGCTGGTCATCTGGACCGATATCATCTTCCCGAACGGCTCCACGCTGCAGCTTGGCGGTATGGCTGGAACGGATGCGGCAGGCTTTGGCGGCCTCAAAGATCGCGTCGACAATCACTATCTCCGTACCTTTGGCTCGGCTGTCCTCGTCGCCCTGATCGGCGCCGGCACGGAAATGATGATCCCGCAGGATCGCAATGCGTTCGGAACCGCCAACAGCGCTGAGGATGCCGCCAGGCGCTCATTTGCCGAAAGCTTCAGTCAGATGTCGCAGCAGACTCTGTCGCGCAATCTCAACGTCCAGCCGACATTGAAAATCCGGCCGGGCTACCGATTCAATGTACTGGTCGACCAGGACATCGTGTTTCCCGGCGCGGTTCGCTAGGAACTGAACCTGCGATTTGCGTAACCGGCGATGGCAAGGCGGCTATGCGACCGCCTTCGCCACCATGTCGGGATGCTGGCCGATCACGCGCACATAGGCGATGGCGAAATCCGGCGCGGTCGCCCGTGCCTGCTCCCAGTCACGCAGCGTGCCGACCGGGACCCGGAAGCGGCTGGCGAACTCGGACTGGGATAAGCCAAGCCCTGTCCTCGTCTTGCGGATCAGTCGCGCGCGCTGGCTACGGTCCATTGCTTCGGCTGTTACGTCGAAATCTTCGGTGTCGGCTGGGTCAGCCGGCAGCACGATATGATTTTTCTTCACCTTTGTTGCTCCTTCTCACCGAAATGAAGCGAGGTAGATCACTTCGCCAGACAAAAACCCCGGTGAACAATTTCTCCCCGACCATCCCAACCACCTTGAACCGCTCTTCACCGTCAATTTCACGGATGGACGGAATAACCAGATGGTTGTCGTCCTCAAAAATCTGGTCTCCAAATGCCAGCGGCAGCCTGTGTTTCGCACGGTTAGCCGTGTCTTTCGAAGGATCGAACCTGTCTTCCATCACAAGACTCCACTATACGGGATTACCGTATATCTCGCAATCTCTGTTCATCTGCGGGATATCACCTGCTCCGGGGCTTGGCGGTCCTGGAACCCTCGTCAGCAAATTCCAGCCATGGCTGCGATGCACACAGCCAGCCAAGAAGTTCATGCAATTTCGCATCACATCCTTCCGAGACAGGCCAAGTTCCGGCCCCGCATTTCCACATCGTTGTAATAAGGCTACAATTTCCTAAACCTCGTCGTGAAGGAGCTCTTTCGGTCGAGCGAAAGAGCTCGGAGAGATTCTGGTACATTTCCAGGCCCAAGCCCATGTTGGTTGCCGCAATTCGAATATTCGCGATTCCGGCAACTGGCCGCCGACAGCGGCTGCTTTTGCGTAACGTATACTGGCATTTTGCCAAGGCATGCCCTATGGTTTCCCCCGAAGCGGTACGCGCCGCTTTGGGGCGTGGAAACCCCTGTCTACCGGTTGGCGCCGGCCGATACGGCGCCACGATCCTTTGGCCATTGGCCGGGGTCCTGCGACGTATGTCCAGGTATCTCGGTACTAAAGGTCACAGGGCTGCGGTAGACGCAGTTTCCACCCCCCGGCTTGGGTTCACAGGGTTATCGATTGCGGGGGCGTACCGCAATTCACCTGCCCTGAAGGTCGAATGACGATGCGAGACCCTTCGCTGAAAGGCCAGATTACCGATCTGTCCGAGAAGCTCGACCCATTGATCGCCCCGCTCGATCACGATCAGCTTTTGACTCTTGTGACCGAGGCGATCAGGGAATATCGCCGCCTGCTGCAATGCGCAGAGGATGCCCATCAGCAATGGGAACAGGCAAAACCTGCGCTCGCCAGCGAACACTGCCGACTGAAAGAGCTTGAGCGTATCTACCTCAACGCCCTGAAAAGCTACCAGGCCCAGATGAACCTCGTCGCATCCCTGACAGAGCGCCTCGGCTATATCCCGACCCTCGATCAGGAAGGCCCTACCGACGAGGAATGAGCCCGCGGTCAAGAGCAATCCGCACCATATGAGGTCCATTGGTGGCGTTCAGCTTGGCCTGGGCATTATCGATGTGAAAGCGGACCGTTTTTTCCGAAATTCCATGCATCTGGGCAATTTCGGCCTTTGTCTTGCCCAGCGAAGTCCACATGACACAGTCGAGTTCTCTCGGGGTCAGCGGGTTGGAAAGCATCTGGCGTGCGGCGAAATCCGCACTGGATACGTGCATATGAGTGTAGGCGACAGCCGCCACGGCAGATTTAAGCGCGGTGATATTATAGGGCGCGTCCATGTCGCATTCGGACATGAACGTCAGCATCGCCGTTCTCCCGAACCCGGCGCGCATCGGGATCGTCATGCCGGACACGACGCCGAAATCGCCGATCTCGTCGCGATATTTTCGTGCAACAGGCTCAGTCAAATCCATTCGCGCCAATGACCACCAGAACGGCGCAGCCGTCTTGCGGGCATGTCTCACCACCGGATCGATGATCGATAGTTGCGCGTCGAGATAATAGTCCTCCCACACCTGCGGCAGATCGGTGAGAGTACGAGTACCATCGCTGCTCACGCCGACGTAGGCAAAACGTTGCAGTCCCACAGCGACCGTGAATTTATGCAACGCAGCACGTACCGCACGTTCGTCGCGGTTGAGTTCCAGCGCTTCGAGCAAGCCAGAGATCTGGTCCGACAACGGGTTTATTCGCCTTGCAGGTTGCATTTCGTCCTCCTCACGACGTAGCTTTGCCGCGATTATCGAACTCCTATGGGCTTACCTCCTGTTCCAGACTTCGCGGCGCCTCTAAGCGGTGAAATTCTTTAGTCATTTTGGTTTTGAAACCTCAGGAACTCAATCTGCATCCACGACAAATCGACTGTTCCAGGTCACATCGGCGTTACCGGCCTGCTCGCCCGCAGTAGCTAAAGGCTGGAAATTGCAGCACAACATCCTGTCATTCATGGTTTTCCTGCCCTTTGAGCGTTGAGAGATCAACGCGTATTCCGGCGGCATATGGATCGAAGTTCTGCTCTGACATCGGTGTTGTGCGATCCAACTCTGAATCCGCCATCGCTTTTGGCGAATCCTCTATCGAGACATTCTCCTCACCAGAAACCGGTCCGGGATCTGCTTCGCCGAATACATAGGCGTCCTGGAACATTCCCGTACGCCACGCAGCGATGGCTTCGCGAAATACGTCCGAGCCATCTTCGCCCCGGGCGTGGGCCACAATTCGATACACCTTTCCGAACAGCGCCGAACCCATGCGGATATTTTGGCAAGCATCAACGAGGTCGGCCGAGATTTCCGTCGTATCCGAAACGTCATAACCCGCCGGGTATTGGGTGATGCCGACCCGTACGGTCGCCTGGCCGACGAAGCGCCGGATCAGCCTCACCGCATCATCCGCGTTTCGCGGCGGCTCAGGCAAGATAATCCTGTCGCCAGCCGTGATCGTCACGGAAAGGGGATTGTCGGATCCGGCCTCGGTGATGAAGCGTTCGATGATCGCAATCTCGATCTGGGGATCGGTACATTGATGGATCAGTGCGGCGTCGATCATGGCGACCCCTTCTCTCAGGTGTTGAATGAGACGATGAGCGGAAGCGAAAACAATCGCGCCCAGGCGGTCGCACTTGCCCACTGGATGGCGACTATATTCGTATTCTCTGTCCACCAGCCATTGCCCGTCGCGATAATGACGTCGGGGTTATGCGAGGCGGATTGCAAGATCGGCCAGATGATGAGTTGCTCGTAGCAGATCAGCGGCGCAATCCTGACGCCATCGATTTCGACAGCCGGATTGGCAAAGAAATGCGCTCGCGCTCCTGCCGGCTCCCCGACAAAGGCAAGCCAGGGCTGCCACATCGACACCGGCACCGGCATCCGCTCGCGGTAAAGGATGCGGGATTCTTTGCCGGAAATTTCCACCATGACATTGTCGTAGCCCACGGCATCGACGATGATCGCGCCGGCGATGACTGTCAGGCCGCCACCATCGAGTGCCCTGCTCCAGAGGCGAGCTGTCGTCGGCGTCCAGATGCCTGCAGCACTCTCCGGCAACACGACAAACCGCGCACCATTATCGGCCGCTTCCATGACAAGACCGATGGTTTCGACCTGCTGCGCATAATCGGCATATTGTCCATTCTCACCGCGAAACCGGGTATCAATACCGGCCCAACTTTCAGGAGCGTCGGGAGGCATCCAGTTTGCAGCGGACCACAGGCATAACCCGGCCATGGTGAGTGTGGCGATCGGCCAGAACCTCATGGTCATCGCCAGAAGACCGATCATGGCGGCCACAAGACCTGGCCATCCCCATCCGGAGAACACCATACCGGCGCCCGTGATCGGATGCGCCCATCCGACGATACCGAAAGGCGGTACGCTCATCAGTACCGCCACGACCCCATAGCGCAGCGCTCGTCTCCATCCCGGCCGCTCGGTCCAGAGCATGGTGTGAACAAGCACAAAGCCGGCCGATGCTGAAACCCAGAGCGCAAGCCCCGCGCCGATGCCTGCGCCATAAAAATTGGCCACGCCCTGCGGCAATCCCCGCGACGCAGCGAGGAAATATCCCGCCGACACCAAGACAGCGCCGATCCGGGATGGCGCAAAGGCCCAAAACGCGGGGAACAGCATGGCGACGGGAAGAAGAAGTGGTTCACCGCTCCAGGCGACGACGCCGACAGCGGCGGCCATGACCGGGAGGCCGACGAACTTTGCAGCTTCACGGGCCGAAGGTGAAAATGGGATGAGCGCGGCCAAGGAGCCCGGACAAGGGGATCGGCCCGAAATATCTCGAGTCATAGGAACCTGCGAAGCTGGAGTGAAGAAAAGCATGGAACGGCGGTACGACGCCGCCGGCAAACGCTGAGAGCTTCCTGCCCTCGGCATCGACGGGACGGAGCACTGATTCCGGCAGGACGCGCTCGTCGATGGTGACCAACTCGGCGATGTCGATGGTCTGGCCAGGCAGCGCGACCACGGTCTTGAGAAGCGGACTCATCCATCCAGGGCAAAGACCGGCACGCAGATAGCCGCGGTCGCGCGCCATCTCGAAATCCGGTGTAGGCGGAGGGCAGACAAACACCAGATCGCCGATAGACACCTGCCGTTCGAGCGGTACGATGCGCCAGAGGCCGGGCGGATAGCTGGGTGTTAAATTTATTCGCAATCCGAGCAATTGACCTGCTGCGAACAGCAAAGCCAGCACCATTGCACCCAAGCCTATGATGGCGATAGCCCGCCGCCGCTGGCTCACTTGAGCACCTGCGATTGGCGTTGGGATTGCCGAAGGGCTTCGGTTTCTTTCAGCGCCTGGTTTGTGCGCTCATGGGCCGCCAGCTGCTGGCCAGCGCGCAGAAGGGACCATGCCGATGCGAGCTTGTCCCGTTCAGCCGGCGACATACCGAATGCCTGTTTATCGAACGCCGGGCCACTTGCCTCCCGCGCCGCGTTCGAGAGCAATGTCCGCTCGCCAAACCTCTCCGACACGGCCTTGTTGAACGTGTCGATTTCGGCTTTTGCCATTTTGTCAGCCAGGGCAAAGCCGAGCGCCGCCGGCAGGTCATTACGATCGATGGCGTCACGAACGCGCTCGAGGACCTGACGCGCGTGGTCGGAGAGCGCGGGAATATCGACCGAGACTTTCACCCGGCGAGCGCGTTCCTCGGCCTGATGCTTGCGCTCGGCGTCTGCCCGTTGCCGCAGGTAGCTTTCGAGGTTCCGGGCCAACGCCGGCGCATTGATTGCGGCCGTTTCCCGCTCCTGCCTGTCCTGCCGACTGGCGAGAAAGCCGGTCTTGCCCTTGAGCTGGCCGAAGCTCTCGGGGTCACTGGCGATGATCGCGATCGTGGATCGGGCTGTTGCCGGATCCTTCAGCATGGCATCGACATCGATGGCGCTAAATGCGGCTTCGGGCTGGGCGTAAACCAGGTGGAAGCGCGTCGAAACTTCTCCCCATTGGGACTTGAGCACCGGATCGGCGGCGAGCTTGTCCTCGGCCGCGTGCTCAACGGATTTCGGGAACACGGTGATGCCGGCAACCATGGGCAGGCCCTCCTTGATATTGGCGGATTGGGTTTGCTGCTGAGAACCGGAGACGAGGCCCAGCCGACCGGCGATCCTCATCAGGCGAGTGCCCAGATCGGCAATCTTCTGCTTCTGCCGAACCGTCCATTCGAGCCGGTCGCGCACCAGGGTGCGCGCGACATTCATCAGATCGAGGCCGCGATTTTCCGCGAAGTGGAGCGCGGCGCGATAGGCCGATGCCCCTTCATAATCGAGCGTTGTCTCCTTCGATCCGTCGCGCGACAGGCGTTCGGCCAGACGCGACAGAGCGAGCTCGCGAATGTCGACCACCTTCCAGGCATGGCGCTCAACCGTCTGGCCATTAGGCAAGGTCACAGGCTGCGAACCTTTGTGCTCGAGGCCGATCCTGTCACCGATTTCTGAACCGGCCTCCTTCATCGCGCGCTTGAGATCGACGCCCCAGATCGTGTTCTGCTGACCTTCGGACGTCTCAAGCGTCACGAAATAGCTGTCACGGTTATCCGGCTTGTTCTCGTAGGGAGCCTCACCGTGATCGACGAGAATGCCGCCCCTGTTGGTGAACTCGTTGAGGCCGACATAAAGCTGGGCCTCGTCACGGTGGCGGGTGAGCGCGACATAGGTCAGATGCCGGTCGAGCGTACGGGAGGCCAGCACCTTGACGCTGTCGACGGTGGCGCCCTGAGATTTGTGGATCGTGGTGGCGTAGCCATGATCGACATTGGCATAGAACCGCTGTTCGACCACGACCTCACGGCGATCGTCACCCTCACCGATCGCCGTCACAATGCGGCCGGCCGAGGCATTGACGACCCTGGCCAGCATGCCGTTCTTGACGCCGAGCGACGCTTCGTTCTTGAGGAACACAATCTGGTCACCAGCGGCAAAGTTGCGGCTTCCATCCTCGGTCCTGAAGGCAAAGCCTTCACCGATGATCTCGCGCTCTACGAGTTTCTCGCGGGCGCGTTCGTTGAGCATGCGCACATCGACACGGCGATGTGCAAGGATGAGAGCTGTCCTCGTCGGATCGTAATCGCGGTTCCAGTCGCTGATCAGCGATGCGATGGCCTCTTCCCGGCCCCATTCCGTCGCGACCATGCCGGCATCATCATAGGCAGCAAGTGCCGCACCGATCCGGCCACCGGCAAGATCGGTCGATGCCTGGCGCATCCAGATCTCGCGCTGGCGGTAGATGAGCCCGAGTTCGGCATAGCCGATGCGCTCAGTAATTGCCCGAAAGGCCGCACCCGCCTCGATCGGCTGAAGCTGATCGGGATCGCCGACGAGGACGAGCTTGGCGCCGGCCTTTGTGACAGCTTCGACGAAGAGCGCCATCTGCCGTGACGACACCATACCGGCTTCATCGAGAACGAAGATGGTTTTCTCATCAAGCTGGTCCCGGTCTTGTCGCCAGCGCAACTCCCATGATGACAGCGTCCGGGACGCAATGCCCGCTTCCTTTTCCAGTCCTTCAGCGGCCTTGCCCGCCAACGCGCCGCCGACCACACGATAGCCGGCAGATTCCCATGCCTCGCGTGCAGCTTTCATCATGGTGGTCTTGCCGGCACCGGCACGCCCGACGATGGCCGCAATCCTGCTGGCCCCGGCAACATGCTCGATCGCCGCACGCTGCTCGGCCGACAGGTGCTCATGGCGCGCGAAGGTGTTTTCCAGAACAGCATTATGCACGCCGTGCGAGGAGCGGCGGGAAAGCCAGATCGCCCGCGACGCCATGCCAGCCTCGATCCGGATCAGTTCCCGCGTTGTCAGCTTTGCAGGCTCGCGTCTGCCGGTCGCCAGCGAGACCTGTTCGCGCTCCAGCCGCAGGATGTCCGCGCTCTGCAAGATCCGCGACAGCAGGTTCTGGAAGAGGCCAGCATCATCAACATAGCGATGCAGCACTTTCGCGATATCTCGCTCATTGAAGACGCTTTTCTCGCGGCTGATAAGATCCAGCACCAGTTCCGGATTGAGCTGGATGCGCCTGGCGTTCTCGGCGCGTCGCGCTTCGAAGAGTTCGATCCGCTCCAGTTCTATCGCGGCGCCCTCGGCTTGCGCCTTGCGATCCATCGCCTTGGCGCCAACACCGAGATGAATGGTCGGTACAAGATCGATACCCTGCTTTTCATAGGACCGGCCATCAACGCGCAGGTCGATCCCATTAAGCGCCAGATGATGATTGAGCCGCTCGAACCAGGCGTCGCGAACAGCGTTGAAATCCTCGACGCCACCGGCCCATAGCGCATACTGAATCTTGCCGGATTTTGTCCTGATCGGCTGGCCGTCTGGGCCCATGACCGTGATCTTCTTGGCGCCGAACCCGTCTTCGGTAAGCGGGCGCAACGTCATCATCAGATGGACATGGGGATTGCCCGGATTGTCGTGATAGACCCAGTCGGCCACCATGCCTCGCGCCAGCACCTGGCTGTCCACGAAATCGCGCATCAGGGCGATGTTCTGCTCGGCTGTCAGCTCGAGCGGCAGTGCGATGGTGAAGTCTCTCGCAAGCTGGGCGTCGACGCGTTTTTCGAAAGCCTCGACCTTGTTCCAGAACGCCTCGGCCGCCCCGGCGACCGAGCGATCGGCGATCATGGATCGCAGCCAGTCCGGCGCGTCGGCCGGGATCACGAACTCCTCGTGCAGCAATCCGAGCTTTCGGGAATAATCGACCGTTCGGGCCTCGCGCTCGAAATCCATCCGCGCACAATGACGATAGGCCGCCGACAGCACCGCGCTGCTGCCGTTCCCGCGGCTGACGATGCTGGCTGAGAAATGCGCGATAGCCACGGCAGCGCCACCCCTTCTTCCGGTTGATCCAACGCACCGAAGGCAGCTCAAGGGCCGGCCAGAGGACGGACAAGCAAACGCGTCGCGTCAGCGACGTATAATTGCGCCCTTGGAGGCAATCCTTCGGATCGCCGGGATCATCTCAAGAAGTGTCGGCTTCGCCGACCCGGCATTTATGCCGGGTCGCGCAATGCGCGATCCCGGCCGACTCTTGCCCTTGCCAAACGGCAATCGGGCAAAAAAGGAGCCACCGGAATGAGAAAGCCGTCATCGAAGATCAGGGAAGAAATCGCGCGCCTTCAGGATCAGCTCAAAACCGCCGAGACGCGCGAGGCCGAGCGCATCGGCCGGCTGGCGTTGAGGGCTGGGCTGGGTGATATCGAGATCGAGGACAACGAGCTCATCACCGTGCTCGAGGAGGTCGCCGCCAGGTTTCGCAAAGGGGGGCCTCGCGCGGGCAAGCCCACCTCCGCGCCGGTCGCGCCTGGCGCGGCTGCGGGGTCGGGTGGGGAGGCTTGAGCGCATGCGACAGGCGAGCCAGTCCGAAGATCGGAAGAAGGACACGCGGGAGAAAATCCAGCTCGGCGGTCTCATCGCCAAGGCGGGGTTGCGATACGAGAAGCGCGCTCTGCTGCTCGGCCTCTTGATCGACGGCGCGAGCCGGATCAAGGCCGATGGCAACGAGCGCGCCCGGCTGCTCGCCATCGGGGAAAGGGCCTTTACCCATGACCCCGACTAGGATCGCTCTGCTGGTCGCGCCCGGCGTGATCATGGTGATGGTAGTCATCCTGCTCACCGGCATCGAGCAGTGGACTGCGGGCTTCGGCACGACACCAGACTCCCGGCTCGCCCTGGGCCGGGTGGGCATCGCTTTGCCCTACGTCGCGGCGGCAGGGAGCGGCATCGTATTCCTCTTCGCCGCGAAGGGAGCGGCCGCCATCCGCTTGGCGGGGGCGGGCGTGCTGCTCGCGACGACCATCGTCGTTTCTATCGCCGCGGTCCGAGAAGTCGTCAGGCTGGCCTCCTTCGCCGGCGATGTACCGCAAGGGACAGCGATCACAAACTACGTCGACCCGGCAACGGCCATCGGCGCGATGCTGGCCATGGTCGCCGGCGTGTTCGCGCTGCGGGTCGCCCTTCGTGGAAATGCGGCCTTCTCCACCGCCGCGCCGCGCCGCATTCGCGGGAAGCGCGCGATCCATGGAGAAGCGGAATGGATGAGCGTCAACGAAGCAAAGCGTCTTTTCCCCGATGCCGGAGGTATCGTCCTCGGGGAAGCCTACCGCGTCGATAAGGATGTCGTTGCTGATCGCGGATTCCGCGCCGACGATCCTGAGACATGGAGCGCAGGCGGCCGGTCGCCCCTCCTGTGCTTTGATGCGTCCTTCGGTTCGACACATGGCCTCGTCTTTGCGGGGTCGGGCGGGTTCAAGACGACATCGGTGACGGTGCCGACCGCACTCAAATGGGGTGGTGGCCTCGTTGCGCTCGACCCGTCCAACGAGGTTGCCCCAATGGTGATCGCGCATCGGCGCAAGGCCGGCCGGGACGTCTTCGTCCTCGATCCGAAGGATCCGACGACCGGGTTCAATGTGCTGGACTGGATCGGCCGGTTCGGCGCTACCCGCGAAGAGGATGTGGTTGCGGTCGCCAGTTGGGTGGTGACCGACACCGGGCGGTCGACGTCGATCCGCGACGACTTCTTCCGGGCTTCGGCACTGCAGCTCATCACCGCGCTGATCGCCGATGTCTGTCTGTCCGGGCATACGGAAAAAGAAAACCAGCATCTGCGGCAGATGCGAGCGAACCTTTCGGAGCCAGAGCCGAAATTGCGCGAGCGGCTGCAAAAGATTTACGACAACTCCGAATCCGAGTTCGTCAAGGAGAACGTCGCCCCCTTCATCGCCATGACGCCCGAAACATTCTCCGGCGTCTATGCCAATGCGGTGAAGGAAACCCATTGGCTGAGCTATCCGAACTATGCCGCGCTCGTGTCGGGATCGAGCTTTTCTACCGATGCCATCGCCGGGGGCAAGACCGACATCTTCGTCAATCTCGATCTCAAGACGCTGGAGACGCATCCAGGCTTGGCGCGCACAATCATCGGCGCCCTGCTGAACGCGATCTACAACCGGAATGGAGAAATGAACGGGCGGGCGCTGTTCCTTCTCGATGAGGTGGCACGGCTCGGCTATCTGCGGATTCTGGAAACCGCCCGCGATGCCGGGCGCAAATATGGCATCAGCCTGGTGCTGCTGTTCCAGTCGATCGGCCAGATGCGCGAAACCTATGGCGGGCGCGACGCGACCAGCAAATGGTTTGAAAGCGCGTCCTGGGTATCGTTCGCGGCGATCAACGATCCGGAAACGGCCGACTACATCTCCCGCCGCTGTGGCAACACGACCGTCGAGGTCGATCAGCTCAGCCGGTCATCGCAGATGTCGGGATCGTCCCGGACGCGATCAAAGCAACTGGCATCGCGCCCACTGGTCCTCCCCGAGGAGGTCCTTCGCATGCGCGGTGACGAGCAGATCATCTTCACGGCCGGGAATGCACCGCTGCGGTGCGGACGCGCAATCTGGTTCCGGCGCACCGACATGAAATCGGTCGTCGGCGATAACAGATTCCACCGGAAGGAGGGACAGACATGAGGCGCGGCGCGCTAGCACCATCCCTTGACGTCCTGGCACAGCCGGGTTGCGCCATATGCTGACCAGCGAAGGATTCGGATGCCCCGAACCGCGGTTCCGCATCCGAAAGAAAGAAATGCGACAGACGGCCGAAGCAGCCTGCCGCGTTCGTGCATCAGTGTGTACGCTCTTCAGTGAGGACGGTTGGGACCACCCCGATCAGCTTGACGGAAAGGCCGCTTACGCGACTTCCAAAGACGGTCGGGCCGTTGAGCATCTCGAACTCCGGCGACAGAACCGGATACCGGATCATCAGCATCGCCGCGAACTCTTCGATCGGATAGCTTGGCGATACCGTCTCTCCAGACGCATCGGTGCCGATGATCAGCAGGTTTCCCGCGAGCGGGCTACCGTAACCTTTCAGCTCGGTGAAACCGGGCAGCTCGTCGGTGAGGCCATTGTCATCAACGACGATGCAATGGTTTCGGTCGATGCGAACCATGTCGATAAGTTCGCAACCGATATGGCGACGGATTTCGGCAAGAATGTTGCCAGGATCGATCGTGACGATCCGGATTGTCCGACGCTCGACTTCCACGAGATAGGCAGTGATGAAATTTGTCATTCTGGTCTCCTTTCATTGCGATGACGGAGACCGACCCGGGCAAGTCGGGCATCGGGTCAAGGACCGCTCCTGCGGCCGCGAAGCGGCGAGTAGGGGAGCCGGTTTTGTTGCCGGACGCTTCAGCGGCCGACAGCAAAATCGGGGGGACCGCTCGTCCTTGAGGCGATGGGCGCGGCCCGTATTGTTGGCCGGCAGAGTGAGTGCAACCACGGCCGCGCCAGGGGCCGTGTCCGTTTCCGGCGACCAGCCGGCTCAACCCCCTCGGGCAACATCGACCGCCGCTGTACCGTGTCACCGGCGCCACGCCCCGCTGCGCTGCGAGAGGATCGTCACCCGCATGGGCTGAAACCGCGTCAGCGGGTTCGGTGAGCGCAGCGAATAGAGCCGTACCCCGGAGGGGTTTCGCCCAAACACCCTTCTTCCGGAAGCAGGAATCTTCACGAAGCCTGGAAGCAGATCGTAACCCACCGTCCTCTACAATTTCGCCGCAGTCAGAAAGAGGCATCGAACCGTTTGAGCAGAAACTTCCGCATCAAGGGCGGCGGGAAGAAACCAAGCCCGTATTCCGACTGGAAGAGATCAACCAGACCTGCCAGGAACTATCGGAGCAGCGGCACGAACGGGCGCGGCTTCAATTTGAAATGGGCCTGGGCGATTATCGTCCTCATTGCTGCAGGGATATATGCCGCGCACCTTCATCAGGAAGGTGCCCAGCCCACACCTGGCGCCGCCATCGCCCAGAGCGACATGCTGCGCGCGACGTTTTCCTTCTGTGGCGAGGGCCGCCGTGTCACATGCATCGTCGATGGCGACACATTCTGGCTCTCAGGAGAAAGGATCCGGATCGCCGATATCGACACACCGGAGATCAACCCGCCGCGCTGCGAGGAAGAACGCATCAAAGGTGAGGCTGCCAAGCGCCGGCTGCGCGAGCTTCTGAACGCCGGGCCGTTCTCGCTTGTGGCGGGAATGCGCGCCGAAGATCAATATGGTCGCAAGCTGCGCACCGTGATGCGCGACGGGCGCTCGATTGGTGAGATGCTGGTGAGTGAGGGTTTGGCGCGTCGGTGGGATGGCGCGCGGCGGAGTTGGTGCGGTTGACCCATCACCGCAATGAATCGGTCGAGCCGGTTCGATTCAGGAAAGTTGTTTGACGCCGATTCCGCCGGAGGCGAGACTCCTTCTATGGAAAAAGAAGACGCGGGCCCGGTTCATCTCCGACGCATCGACCCGACGCAGAACATGCGTCGGTTTTATACGCTCGCGATCCAGCCGACCCTGTTCGGCGGCGCGTCGGTCATCCGCAACTGGGGGCGCATCGGAACCAACGGCCAGTCGATGATGGAGACCTTCGACAGTGAGGACGACGCCGCGGCCGCCTTACTGTGTCTCGAACGCGCCAAGCGGCGGCGGGGCTATAGCGCGGCCGGTGCCCGGAACAGCCGACTTGGATCATAGCCATGGGCTGAGCGTCCATTCCGCGCAGCAGCGGCAGAAACAAGAACGCGGCCGATCCGTGCCATCGGTTCGTCGGGCTTGCACGACAGGCCGTTGGCGCCCTTGGGCGCAAGGCCGCCCTAGAAGGGCGGCGCGCTGTCGACGGCACTTTCCAGCTCGGTCCAGATCGCCTCGCGCTCGGCAAGCGCCGTCGTAAGCGCATCCTCGATCCAGCGGCGCTCGTCCCGATAAACGGCATTCCGCAGCTCGGCGCGCAATTCCTCGATGTGCTGATCAATCGACATTTGTCATCTCCGTCATTGTTTGTGAAAGACGGCGACCACGGTCATGACGGAGCGGAGGGATCAGGGATCGCGGCACGCGACCGGCGGGGCCGGCGAGTGGGGGAGCCGAATTTCTGACCCGGGCCGGAGGCCGGGGCTGAAATTTGGGGGAACCACTCGTCCTTGAGGCCTTCGAGCCGTCATGGCATCCTCGGACGTACTGAGCAGGCTGTTCCGCCACGGTTCGACTTGACGCCAGAAACCACCTCGCCTCGAGCTCGAGGTTGGCGTTTGACCTATGGCATCCGCGCGCGATCTCCGCCCCAAGCGCACAAATGGCCCCGCTTGGTGGCGGGGCCGATTGTGTCGGGAACCTCAGTCCCGGTTCGGCCGGGACCAGATCAGCTGGAGGTCTTCCTCGCCCTCCACCTCGATCAGGGTGGCGTAGATGGGAGCCGGGAAGCTCGGATCATCCAGCTTGACCGAGAGGTAGTCGCGCTCGCTTTCCCTGGCAGTCTTCTGCCACGCTGCCCCAAGCTCCACGTTGCCCGAAGCGAAGATCCGGAAGTGCGGGCCCTTGTCGGAGGGGTTCTCGACCCGCGCGATGCGCGCCTTGACGTTGAGGTTGAGGGTCTTGATCGTGCCGGTGAAGCCGTTGGCGGTGCTGGCGAAGGTGCCGATGGTAGCCATGATGATGTTCCTTTTCGTTTCATCCGGGCCGCGCCCTTCGCGGCCTCGATGGCAGTCGAAAGACCGGAGACGATCGGACCGCACCTCGAAGAGGCCGCAATGGAATGGAGGGCGGCCGGAAGCGGCTTTCTTGGACCGCGAGGAATGGCGGCGCAGCCGGCAGGGGAAGAAAGTCGCAGGAGGCCGTTGCGGGAGAACGATCGAGGCGAAGCCGGTTTCAGGTCAGACATGCCAAATCGAGCCGCAGAAAGAGCCGGCCAGGTTCCAGGGCGAAAGGATGGGAATGAGTCATCCGTCGGGACCCGGCATTGGAAACATCGCGATTCTCACCGCAATCGACCTGGCCGTTGTCGGCGCTACCATATGGCTCGCCGGACCTCCGCCGATAGGCCCGCGCCCGGATAGGCCATCTGCTGGCTACCGGAGGTTGGAACGATCAGATGTGGTGGAGCCAGGAAGCTGTCCGACCTGCGAGGCAGGCAGATACGAACTGCTGTGCGCGGCGAGCTCGCAACCAGATAAATCTCGACGGAAGAGCCTATGTCAGCCGAGTCCCCGAGCACGTGGACTGGAAAAGCCGACATCAAGGACCGGCTGGCGCGTAGCTTCTTCGTGCTGCCGGGTCACGAGCGCTTCACCAGCGGCATTGCGCGCCTGGAACCGCCAGAGGAGAAACGGAAACCCATCTCACCGGTTGCGGCTAATTCCGCGCAATGATTGGCGTCGTGCGATGAACTCGCGCACGAGCGGCAGGAAAAACGCCTTACTGAAGCGCCCCATCGGCGGTTCGGGCTCCAGATAATATGACTGTCCGATGATATCGGTGTTGTACTCGTCGAGGATCAACCAGAGACGAAGGTCCGCATCGAGGCCGGCCCGCCGCTTTTCGGTTGCCGGGATCTCGGCCGCGAAGCGGGCCGGTTCCGGCTGTTTCGTCGTGATCGGAAACAGGAGGAGGAGGTCGCCATCTGGCCGGCTTAGCCTGATCCCGACTGCAACGGGCCTGTTCTTGCGACCTTCGGTTTCGCCGTGACTGGCTTCGCGAACCCACAGATAGGGGTAGCGGACAACGCTGGCGGTCTGGATTTCCTCGAAACTCAAGACCGGCCGCCTTCATTGTCGTCGGCGTAGGCCTCGATGGCTTCCGACATTTCATCCAGAAGCGCGTCGGGCATGGTTTCGAGCGTGCCCACCATTCTGGTATCGGCCTGGCGGCGCATGCGTTCGTAATCCTCTATATTAAGGATCACCAGGCGCGGCTTGTTGCGCTGTGTGATCGTCACCGGGCGGCGCAGCGCCTCGGCGATGATGTCGCCCGACTTTCGGGAAAAGTCGCTGGTGGTGAATGTGCTGTTTGATCCGGACATCGGCAACTCCAGCTTGCTGTGATCGTCGTTATATACAGCATTGTTGCTTTTGCTGCAATGACTGTGCCTTTCGGGGAAATGGCCCCGCCTGATGGCGGGGCCGATTGGGCCGGGAACCTCAGTCCCGGTTCGGCCGGGACCAGATCAGCTGGAGGTCTTCCTCGCCCTCCACCTCGATCAGGGTGGCGTAGATGGGAGCCGGGAAGCTCGGATCG
>NZ_SNZF01000035.1:31580-37196 GCF_004363725.1 Aquamicrobium defluvii
ACCTCAGTCCCGGTTCGGCCGGGACCAGATCAGCTGGAGGTCTTCCTCGCCCTCCACCTCGATCAGGGTGGCGTAGATGGGAGCCGGGAAGCTCGGATCGTCCAGCTTGACCGAGAGGTAGTCGCGCTCGCTCTCCCGGGCGGTCTTCTGCCAGGCGGCCCCGAGCTCTACATTGCCCGCCGCGAAGATCCGGAAGTGCGGGCCCTTGTCGGAAGGGTTCTCGACCCGCGCGACGCGCGCCTTGACGTTCAGGTTGAGGGTCTTGATCGTGCCGGTGAAGCCGTTGGCGGTGCTGGTGAAGGTGCCGATGGTCGCCATGGTGATGTTCCTTTTCGCTTGGTTCGGGCCGCGCCCTTCGCGGCCTCGATGGCAGTCGAAAGACCGGAGACGATCGGACCGCATCTCGAAGAGGCCGCAATGCAATGGAGGGCGACCGGGAGCGGCTTTCTTGAACCGCGAGGAATGGCGGCGTAGCCGGCAGGGGAAGAAAGTCGCAGGAGGCCGTTGCGGGAGAACGATCGAGGCGAAGCCGGTTTAAGGTCAGACATGCCACATCGAGCCGAAGAAAGGGCCAGTCACGCGTTCGAGGAAAGGACACACCGTCATGGTATCCGCACACGTGCCCTGGGCACGCCGATGAAATCCGCCTCGAAGCAGGCAGCCCGACCACTTCATCGCGGCCAGCGCCTTCGGTATTGGCGACCAACGACATCCTTGCCCGTTCGCCCAATCGCAACTTGGCTGGCAGCTGTGCGCTGTTCGGTCATTGGCGGAACCGCACCAGTTGGAGGCTGCTTCTGCCTGATCGGTGCTGCATCGACCCCGCCAGCCAGCGCTAGTGTTCAACGCTCTCCGATGGAGAAGGAAAAGCGAGCTGGCTCCCCAGCGCCGGCAGTAAGGCCAACGCGTGCAGGTTCATCCGCGAGGCCGCGTGATCGACGTCGGCGTTCCTCGGGGCCATCGCACCAGCCCCATATCACCTTACGCCGACCGGACCGTGGATCCGTACCGCTGAGCGATTGTCAAACCCGGACCCAGCTGTCGAGCGACTATCCACGCATCGGCCGGCACACTTAGCATTTCGGCGAATACGGTGAGCCAAGGTAATCTACCAGACTGGACTGGTGCCTGATTTGGATTGACCGACCTTCTACAGTTGTCCACTGTGACGCTGAAATACTGATGGTTGGGGGGCTATGAGAAAGAGATCGGTTCTCGCCTACGCTGCAGCGGGCGTCGGCGGTGCGGCGCTCGCCGGATTCGGGCTGGGAATAGGTCGCAACGCCTGGCGCCATGCGAAGAAGAATTATCTGGCGATCATGGTTCTGATCGCCATGTTCGCTTCTTTGAGCCTGCCGTTCCTCGGGGGTCGAAACCTCATAAGAGGCTATCCCCAACGTTCGCCGGTCTGGGTCCTCACAGGTTGTGCCGAATCCTTGGCGCTTGTTGTCCTCGGGACTGCAATAGCCTTTGGATTGACTCTCGTCGCCATCGCGATGCTGTCGGATCAACCGCAGGCCGCAACAGGAGCCATGGCAATAGTTGTCGCGGCCAGCTTCACCGCAGCGGCCCTTGCTCTTGGCTTGGTCGTCGGACTATTCCAGCGCCCAGGACGGCTCCGACGTTTCGCCATCGCTGAGGCCAACCATGAATTCTTGGAGGATTTGGGGTTTCGCGAGACCGGTGAGCAGGAGATCACCCACTACGACGGGGAGGGCAACGCGCTCCGGCTGCTGGAGCGTGCCACGGATGCCATGGTCTTCCTCGCGGTCGGACGTCGAAGCAAGCGCGCTTATATCGAACTCGACAAGAACGGCCTCATGACCGGATATTCGGGCGTCATCGGCATCGACAACCCCCGTGTCTATAAGGCTGCATGATGCCGAAGATCAGACCATCCTACGTATTCCTCGCAATCGCGATACTCTTGGTCTTTGTGAACCCGCTGGCCACGGTCGCGGCCGGCTACAATCAGGAATCCTCGCTGGTGGCTGCGGGTGTCTACACCAGCTACCGGGTGATCAGCCGATTGGTCTCGATGGTGGCTGAAACGCAGATCGAAGCCAGTGCTGTCGTGGCTTCCGTAACCTTCATGCCCGGCAAGACGCTGCAATCGCTTCTCGACACACTACAACGCTTCGGCGACATGATGTTCCCTCTGATGATCGTGTCCGGCGTACTGGGCGTCATCATCGTGCCTGCCGCAAAATTGGGCGCTGGGTTGGCGGCGTTCGGACTGGTCATCCATGTGGCACTAGGGCATGTGGAGAGGATCAGCGGCGCCGTTCGCGTCCAATTGCAGCGTCTGGCCCACGGTCTCGTCAGCATAGGCATCCTGATCGCGCTGATCGTACCGGGAGCATACACCGTCGGATATCTTTTCGGTGAGTCCATCACCGGTCCTTCCTGGGACCGCGCGGTTGCCGCGTTCGAATCTTTCTCATCCGAAGTCGCCGAGGCAGAAGGACAGATGATCGACCTAGCTACCATCGAGGAGGAGGTCGCCGACGAGGTTCTGGTTGCCAGCGAGAAGCCCGCGGAGGAAGAAGGGATATTCTCCACGGTTCTCGGCGGGATCACTTCAGGGGCGAGTTCGGTAGCAAGTGCGACAACCGGTGCGTTCTCGAACGTGGTTGGCGGCGCGGGAAACCTTGGTGGCCAAGCCTGGGACTTGATCGCAAAGATTCCGGAATTCACCAGCCGGGTCGGCGAAATCGTCTCCGCATCCTTCGAATTCCTGATCGCCTATCTGATCAAGACTATCGTCATGCCGATGCTGATCGCGGGATTGGCCATCCTTTTTTGGAGACGAATGGGGGTAGCAAATCACTTGCATTTGCAGGTCCACGAGACGAAGCAGGTTCCCGCTGCCGGAGCAACCGATGTACAGGATTGATCGCAGCGCCAACGCCATCTCCTCACTGCAGGAGAGGTCGTTCTCCTCGCTTGGCTTCCGCGAACGCGATCATCTCCAGGAATGGATCGCGAAGAATCCCTCTATCCTGGGCGAGGACCTACTGATCATTCAGAAGGAATTCGCTGGGTTCTCGGATACGCATGAACGCCTGGACCTGCTCGCTCTCGACAAGCAGGGCGCGCTCGTCATCATCGAAAACAAGCTCGATGATGCCGGTAAGGACGTGACTTGGCAGGCGCTGAAATATGCTTCCTACTGCTCCGGTTTGTCCCGAGACGGGATCCGGACTATCTTCCAGGAATACCTGACGAAGACCGAGCCAGGGGCGTCGGCCGAGGAGCGTCTCCTCGAATTCTTCGAAGTGGACGACTTCCAGGATCTCCGGCTCAATCAGGGAGTTACACAGCGGCTCGTCCTCGTCGCTGCACGCTTTCGAAAGGAAGTGACCTCGACAGTGCTGTGGCTGATGAACTACGGGGTCCGGCTGCAGTGCTTCCGTGCCACGGTCTATTCCCAAGAAGAGGACTTGTTCCTGAGCGTCGATCAGATCATCCCGACGAAGGAAGCTGAAGAGTACATGATAGGGTTGGCAGTCAAGGCGCAGGACGAGATCGTTGGAGCTGAGGCGCAGGCGGGACGCCACACCCTTCGTCTGAAGTTTTGGGCTCGTCTGCTCGCCGTCATGAACGAGAAGAACTCCACGTTCGCCAATATCTCTCCTCAGAAGTTCAACTGGATTTCGGCCGGTTCCGGCATGCGTGGGCTCGGGCTCAACTTCTCGGCGACACGAACCTACGGACGGGCTGAAATCTATATCGACCGTGGCGATCGGGACGAAAACAAGCTGATCTTCGACACGCTCCTTGCCAACGGGGACGAGATGGAGCGCTTGGCCGGAGCAGAGATCGAATGGGAGCGCCTCGACGAAAAGCGCAGCAGCCGGCTGAAGATCGAGAGGAAGGCGAATGTATTCGACGAGGACAGTTGGGACGAGATGACCGCCTTCATGACCGACGCCATGGTTCGTCTGGAAAGGGCGCTGGATTCGCAGATGGACCGCATTCGCGGTCTGGTGCGCTAGGGGAAGGGCCGATGCCTTCCCCCGAGACATGTAGTGGGTCAAACATCAGGCCGCCTGGCGCCCGTCAGACGCGGCCGGCTGCAACGCGTGGAGGAAATTGACGGCCCGCTGGGCATGGGCAGCGGCCTGGAAGATGGCGCGCTTGTCATCGCCCAGCACGGTGAGCCAACTGCCGACATAGGCCGCGTGGTCGGGCCGCGGTTCGAGTTCGGGCACGATGCCGAGATCCGCACACAGCAGAGCCGAGCCGATTTCGGCGACGAGTTCTTCGCGCGCCCGCTCGGTTTTCTCTTTGGCATAGCGGGTGAGATCGCGCCCCACACGATCGGCCTTGGCTGTCCAGTGGATATGCTCGTGGCTGAGAACAGCGACATACGAAGCCGCATCCCGAAACGTCTCGAAGGGCGGCATCTGGATATGGTCGCTGGACGTGGCGTAGAACGCCCGCGCGCCACCGTGTCTGACGGTCGCCCCAGCATTGGCGAAAAAGCGGTCGGCACTCTCGATCCGTTCGACCGGGTCGATAACCGGGGCGGGCTTATGGTAGTAGTGCTCGGGTAGGCCCTCGATCTGTTCGACATTGAAGACGCCATATGCCCGCAGGAACGGAATATCGCGCTCGACTTCATCGCCGCGCGCATCGGTTTCGGTCTTGGTGAACCGGCTGGCATAGATGACGGTGCTGCTCGTTTCGCCCTTGCGGACATGCGCGCCCAGCTCGCTTGCCTGCTTGAACGTCATCCAGATCGGCGCGGCGTAGCCGCGCGCCATGGCTTCGGACCACAGCAGCAGCACGTTCATGCCGGAATAGGGCTCGCCATTGTGGCGCAGCGGCCGCGTGATGCGCCCGGCTGCATTGCCGGCGCGCCAGGGCTGCACCCATGGGCGAACACCTTCTTCGAGCTGCGCGACGATCCGCTCCGTAATCCGCGCATAGATATCGACCCGGGCTGCGCTCTTTTCTTTCCTGCTCATTTTCATGAACCTCCATTTTGGAGGCCGCGCCGATCGCGGCCCCGTCACGAGGACCGAAAAGGGCGGGGCAGCACGGCAGGCGGCGCACCCGCAGGGCCGGAGCGAAGCGGCGGACGGCGCAGCCGTTGCGCAGCCTGTCCGGCCCCGCCAGGACCGGGACCGGACGGGGCTGCATTCGGGCGAGAGGAAGAAGAATGGCGGCGCATTGCGCCGCCCTGTTGCGATGACGGGGAAGGCTCGGTTCAATGAACCGAGCGGCTACCCGTGTGAGGATCGTACTCGTAAAGGGCCTCGACTTCGGCGTCCTCGAGCTCATCGGCAGGCAGGACGCCATACTCGTTGTCGGACCGGAAGAGGATCACGGTGGTCATGAGGGTGCGGGCGAGGTTCCAGGCATGTTTTTGGGCGAGTTCGAGGTTGTGCGACATTTGAGGGCTCCATCTTGGGAGCGGGTCAATTCCCGCTCGATGGCTCCTCGAAAGGCCCGGTCCCGGGCGCGATCACCGCGTCAGGCGAAGCCGGAGCGGCCGCACGCTTTGCGTAGCGGACCCCTTGATGAGGTGGAACGGCCCGCTCCGACAGCATCAAAGTGCTAACGTGGTCGTTGTTGTAAACGCCACAAGGAGGGACCGTTCCATGAAAG
>NZ_SNZF01000036.1 GCF_004363725.1 Aquamicrobium defluvii
CCAGAACTCTCCTGCCATGATCCAAACTCCAGCGTTTTCCAGCTTGAATCATGAAAGCTTAAACCAATCAACATCCTGATTGGGTTTCGTGCCTAGAGCGAAGAATGGTCGACGCCGAGTCTTTCGGCGACCGCAACCATGGTCAGCTTGTCAAAGCCGACTTCGAGAGCGGCCTCGGCAATGGTCCTGTGCGAGATCCGTGGCGGCCGTCCGGGCTTTGCGGTCGGGATAGCTATGGGCTGCCTCCTTTCTGTGTCTCGACCTAGATCATTTCCGCTTTTCTTCGAATCGCAGAAACGCTCTGACCTTTTGTTTTTACGCAATTCCGAACGCAAAACCGCTTCGCACTTTTGCTGGAATCGCTCCAATCCGAGAGACCGTCTCGGCAATGGCTTCTGCATGCCGATCTTCTCCAGCGGCACTTGCAGGATCGGGTCCGTCCTGACCTTTCGCCAGACCGGATCATACCCTTTGGCAAGATAAAGCCGCAATGCGCGCCCGTTGTCCGCTGCGACTTCCATCTCCGCAAGAAGTGCGGAGCCCGCTCCCCTGCCTTCCAGTTCGGGCGCTACCCAGATGTCGGAGATGGTGTCGTCGCTGTGTTCCCGGGCTCCCAATCCTGCCGGCTCCCCGTCAACTTCGGCGACGATGATTTTTCGCCCAGCGAATGGATGAAAGGCTGGAATGGATTTTGCGCCCGGATGCGTCCGCAACATCGACGGGAACCAGCGGCTCTATACCGCGCAGGCCGATGTCGGCCAATGTCCCGGCTTCCTCCGGCCTTGCATGTCGCACACGGATCGTCGCCTTGCTCCATATCCGGTCCAACAGCCATCCGGGGTGCGGCGTGGCGCGGTCAAGTCACGTCCCCGAGATTTGGCATCGAGATTTGGGCATCGAGATTCGGGCATGGGCCGGGATTCCATCCGCTTTCGAATGGTTGGGGCGCTCGTAAAAATATTGGGCCATCCTTTGTACATCCGGATGGGAACCCGGGGTCGAAAGCCCGGATTATGCGGCGTCATGTGAACAAATTGCCGCGGTTGCGAATTTATTCTACCAAATTGGTAGACAAGGCTTGAACCGCAAAGGCTGCCGTCCTATCTGGGCCTTGTGTCGGGTGTTCTCCTCCCATTGCGCCCGACACGTTCCCCTCTGGAAGGTTTCAACTTTCCATGCTTGGCCGGGCCTTTTGGTCCGGCCTTTTTTCTTCCGGCTCATTCGCAAACAAAAAACGGCGCCGAAGCGCCGTTTCAAAAAGCTCTGTCCCGACCGGGTCAGTTGCGGGTTTCGGAGAAGTGGCCGCACCAGTCGCTGGCCGTCACCACCGGCCACAGTCCGCGCGCATTCGGCTCCGGCTGCGTGACGGGGGGGTTGAAGCGGCACAGGCCGGCGTGCTCTGCAACCTTGGTGCTGTTGGCGACATGGTCTTCGTAGTAGGCGCAGCTGTTGCACGAAACGGACTGGGACACTGCATTCTCCTTCTTGCACACGCGGATTTAAAGTTGAGCCTTCAAATCCAAATTTAGAATCATTCTAAACTGTGAAATTCGGCCCGCGCAAGAACTCTTTTTCAGGTGCACAAGAAAGACGGGCCGCATCCTGCTGCGGCCTTCGGGTCAGCCTGCCGGGGCCTGCTTTCTCCGCTTTGCGCGATGTCAGGCGGTTCTCGCCGGCAGCAAAAATGCCGTCGGGGCGATCCGATCGTCTCGATAGGAACAGCAGGTCTGTCAGACGCGATCCGAAAAGTGGAGCGCCGCCAATGCCGTCACGGAAGACGGCGGGATTTCCCGCAGGTCCGCAGATGCGGCCGCCGGCATGAGCCTCTTTCAGAAAAGCGAGCCCTGTCCGCCGCTGTCCCTGGCTTTCGGCGAAGGGCGTGGGCGGGATGTTTCCGCCGCAGGCTTGCCGTCCCCGGCCACAGCCTTTGCGGCGCCGTCGGCGAAGCGCAGTTCCAGCCCCAGGCCCGGCGTGATGTCGGCGGCGCGCCGCACCAGCGCACCCTGCTCGTCCAGCACCAGCGCATAGCCCCGTTCGAGTATGGCCTGTTCGGAAAGCTTCAGCGTGGCCAGAAGCCGGTCGGCCTGCACGAGACGGGCGCGCAGTCTTTCCAGCCGTACATGCATTGCCTGCTCCCCGCGCCTTGTCAGGGCGGAAAGGGTTTCCGCCTGAAGGCGCTGGCGGCGCAGGATCGGCGCCGGCGTCAGCCGTGCGGAACTGCGGCGCATACGTTCGCGCCGTTCCCGCACCACGGCGAAGAACGCGGCCTGCGCGCGGGCCATGTCGCGGCCGATCAGCAGCCGCGCCTCGTTCATGCGCCGCGACAGGGCCGCCGGCGTCAGCCGGATCGCCACGAGCCGCGCCTTCTTGCGCTCGACGCCCACCTCCAGCGCCCGCCGCAGCCGGCTTTCGGCCTCGTCGAAACGGCGGCGCGGCAGCGCCAGCAACTGGTCTGGCGAAGGCAGGGCGCGCGCTGCTGCCCGAACCGCCTGCCGGTCGCGCTCCAGCCGGCGCGACATGCACGCTTGCAGCCGCGAGGCAAGTGCGGCCACGGTCGCCTCCAGCTCGGCCCGCACCGGCACTGCCATCTCGGCGGCGCCGGTGGGCGTCGGCGCGCGCATGTCGGCGGCAAGGTCGATCAGCGTCCAGTCGGTCTCGTGGCCGACGGCCGAGATCACCGGGATTTGCGATGCGGCCACGGCGCGCGACAGCGCCTCGTCGTTGAAGCCCCACAGGTCTTCGAGGCTGCCGCCGCCGCGTGCAACGATCAGCACGTCCGGCCGGCGGATGGCTCCGTCCTGCGGCAAGGCGTTGAAGCCGGCCACGGCCGCCGCCGCCTCCGCACCGGAGGTTTCGCCCTGCACGCGCACCGGCCACACGATCACATGCAGCGGAAAACGGTCGCGGATGCGGTGGAGGATGTCGCGGATCACCGCGCCGGTGGGGGAGGTGATGACGCCAATGACCGAGGGCATGTAGGGCAGCGGGCGCTTGGCAGCCGGATCGAACAGCCCTTCGGCGGCGAGCCGGCGCTTGCGCTCCTCCAGCAGTGCCATCAGCGCGCCGGCCCCGGCCGGTTCCAGATTGTCGATCACGATCTGGTATTTGGACGAGCCCGGATAGGTGGTGAGCTTGCCGCTGGCCACCACTTCCATGCCCTCCTCGGGCCGGAATTTCAGCCGCGACATGGTGCCCTTCCAGATCACCGCTTCCAGCCGGGCGCGGTCGTCCTTCAGCGCGAAATAGGCGTGGCCGGAGGAGTGCGGGCCGCGATAGCCGGAAATCTCGCCGCGCACCCGCACATTGCCGAACACGTCCTCGACCGTGCGCTTCAGCGCGCCGGAAATCTCGCTGACGGTGAATTCGGCAGCGTTGCTGCGTGATTCGGGTACGGTCTCGCTCATGGGACGATAGGGTCGCTTCGGACAGGCCGGGTCAAGGCGTGGCGCACGTTGTCCGCCATTTCCTCACCAGCCGGGCAATATGGTCGCCGTACCGCGCCGCCCGCGGCCGAGCGCCTGCGCCCCGAAACCGAGACCCGTGGCATCGTCGAGCGCCGGAACGGAGATATTGTCGAGGCTTTCGGCGATGTGGCGGGCCAGCGCGTCGACGATCTCGGGCTGGTCGGTCTGGCCGCGCATCAGGCCGATGCGGCAGTCGGGCAGGGGGCCGAAACCATCGGCCTCGCCCAGCACCCGCATGCCGGGGCGCAGCGCGCATTCCGGCAGAACCGATATGGCCAGGCCGGAGAGAACGGCTGCCGTTATGACGGTGGCGGAGAAGCTGGTGAACAGGATGCGGTATTCGCGGTTCATGCCGTCGAGCACGTCGCAGGCGGCCCGCCGCCACACGCAGGTCGGCCGGCCGAAGGCCATGGGCAGCACCTCCTGCTCATGGGTGGCGTGGTTGACGGAGCCGACCCACAGCAAGGGCTCGCGCCGCACCACTTCCGACTGGCCGCGCGCATCGTTGTGGGTCACCAGCGCGATGTCGAGCTGGCCCCGCTTGATCTGGTCGACCAGCCCCGGCGTCGGCTCGCAAACGACCGTCAGCTCGACGCGGGGATTGGAGCGCGAAAAGCGTGCCATGATCTCGGGCAGGAAGCGGTCGGCGTAATCGTCGGGCGTGCCGATGCGGATCGTGCCCTCCAGCCTCTGGTCGTCGAAGGCGGCCAGCGTCTCGCGGTTGAGGTAGAGCAGCCGGCGCGCATAGGAAAGCAGCCGCTCGCCCTCCTCGGTCAGGCGGTTGGAGCGCCCTTCCTTCTCGAACAGCGGCTTGCCGATGCGCTCCTCCAGCCGTCGCATCTGCATCGACACCGCCGATTGCGTGCGATGCACCTCTTCGGCGGCGCGCGTGAAGCTGCCGGTGTCGGCAATGGTGATGAATGTCTGCAACTGATCGAGGTCGAGCGGCGGCTTCATGGCTAATCCATCAGAGAAGTTGATCCTAAATATTAAAAACATTCGTTGGATCAATCAATCCGCGCGTGGCAAATATCGAACGCTCTCAAAGTTTCATGAAAAATCGCGCCCGAAAGGCGCAGCACGTCAACCCGCATCCGGCAGCTCTCGCGCCGCCTCCCACGGCGCGTCCGGCTGTCGCGTGCGCCAGCCTGCACCTGGAGATTGCTGAAATGACCGCCTGTGACGCTGCCGCCGACATTTCCCGCATGTCCGTGCGCCCCTCCGCGCTGGCACGCGTTGGTCTGGGCGCTCTTCGCTTCGTGACGCTGTGGCGGAACCGCCGCGCATTCAACCGTCTTTGCGATCTGACCGAGACCGAGCTTGCCGATATCGGCATCAGCCGCGGCGACCTTGATGACGCGCGGGGCGTCCGGTTTACGGGCGATCCGACCGCACGGCTGATGGCCATCGCCGATGCGCGCGGCGATGCCGTGGGTCCGGCCCAGCCGGTCTGAACGACGCTTCCCCAGGTCCCTGAGCAGGCATCCCCCTTCCGGTTTTCCGCCGGCTTGCCTGCATCTTGCCCGGTCCGTTTCGGATCGGGCTTTTTTTGCGGAAGCCTTTACCTGTTGCGGTCCATGCCCCGCAGGAACTGGTCGAAGATGGATTCCATGCCCTTCTGATACTCGTCCCGCTGCTGGCGGCCGGTCTCGAACATCTGGCCGAACAGGTCGTCGTAAGGATTTTTCGCCTTACCGCGGTCTGCCTGGCCCTGATCTGCCTGGCGTTCCTGCTGCCGGGGCTGCCTGCGGGGCTGTGGCCGGGCTTCCGGCGTCCCCTGAGCCGCGCCGCCCAGCATGTCGGTCAGGATTTTGCCCCACGGCGTATCTCCGAACGGGTTTTGTGCCGGATTCTGCGTCTGCTGCCGGGTTTGTGGCGAGGCTTGCCCGCCGCCGAACATGTCCTGCAGGATCTTGCCGAAGGGATTGTCGCCCAACGGATTGCCGCCGCCCTGCGGCCCGGTATTGCCGGGCGCCGCTTGTCCGCCCCCGGCCTGCTTCATCATCTCCCCGATGATCTGCCCCAGAGGATTGTCGCCGAAGCCGCCGACGGCCTGCATCTGACCGGTCGACTGCTTGAACATGCCGCCCATGAGCATCGAGGCGATGACCGGCAGCATCTGTTGCAGAAGCTGCTGGCTGAGGCCGGTGACCTGCGCGGCCTGCGCGGCAACGGCGCGCGAAAGGTCCTTCGAGCCGAACAGATGGCCGAGAATGCCGTTGCCTTCCTGAATGCCCTGCGGAGAGAAGGCGCGGCTCGCATCCTCGAAATATTTGGCATGCTGGCCGCTGGCCAGCGCATTGATGAAGCTGCCGAGGCCGTAGGGGTCGGCGGTGTTGCGCTTCAGTCCCTGCGAGAAGGCCGGCAGCAGCGCTTCCACGGCAGACTGCACCTGCTCCTGCGACAGTTTGAACTGCCGGGCCAGCGCTTCCATGCCACGGCCGTTCTGGGCCTGGGTCAGCATATCGAAGAGGTTCTGCATGGGTCGGTCTCCGGCAAGTGGTGCGAGGAGCCTATAGCAATTCCGGCAAAAGTGCGAAGCGGTTTTGAATTCGCGATCGCGTCGAAACAAAGGCTTGGAGCATTTCCGCAATTCGGGGAAAAGCGGATGTGCACCAGAACTTCCAGGCGATGCCGTGAAACCCGGTCAGTAAGCGTATTCGAGGAACACCGGCTCGATCGAGCCGCCCCAGCGCGTATGATAGGCCGACAGCATTTCCTCCGCGCTGCTGGTGCCGCGGCTGACCACCTCGTCCAGCGTTTGCAGGAAGGAGGTTTCGTCATAGCCTTCACGGTTGAGGCGTGCGCGGTTCTTGAGACCCTGCCGGGCAATCGCCAGCACCTCGCGCCCCACTTCGCGCAGCGTCGTGTTGCGGAACGGCGCGCCGATGCCCTCGGCGGGCACCGCATCGCGCATCGCCACCACTTCCTCGTAGCTCCAGTTCGAGGTCAGCGTGTCCGCGGCGGCAAGCGCCTCCTCGTCATAGAGCAGCCCGACCCAGAAGGCCGGCAGCGCGCAGATGCGCCGCCACGGACCGCCGTCGGCGCCGCGCATTTCGAGGAAGCGCTTCAGCCTCACGTCGGGAAACAGTGTCGAAAGATGATTGGCCCAGTCGCCCATGGTCGGCAGCCCGTCGCTCAGGTCGCTGCGGGCGGCGCCGTTCATGAACTGGCGGAAGGTCATATGCGTCATGTCGTGGTAGTGCCCGTCGCGGATGACGAAATACATCGGCACGTCGAGCGCCCATTCCACATAGTCGGCGAAACCGAAATCGGGTGAAAAGCAAAAGCGCGGCATGCCCGAGCGCTCATTGTCGGTGTCGCGCCAGATTTCGCCGCGCCAGCTTTGCAGGCCGTTGGGCTTGCCGTCGGTAAAGGGGGAATTGGCGAAAAGCGCCGTCGCCAGCGGCTGGAGCTTCAGCGAGACCTGCATCTTGCGGCGCATGTCGGCCTCGCTGCCGAAGTCGAGATTCACCTGGATGGTGCAGGTGCGGTACATCATGTCGAGCCCCTGCCTGCCGACCCTGGGCATGTAGCGGGTCATGATCTCGTAGCGCGACTTCGGCATCTTCGGCGTTTCGGCCAGCGTCCATTTCGGGCTGCCGCCAAGGCCGAGGAAGCGGATGCCGAGCGGCTCGGCGATCTCGCGCAGCTGCGCCAGATGCGCATTGCCCTCGCGGCAGGTCTGGTGGATGGTTTCCACCGGCGCGCCCGACAGTTCGAACTGCCCGCCCGGCTCAAGGCTGATCGCCCCCTGTCCGGTCGGCTCGACAAGCCCGATGATGCGGCCTGCGTCGATGATGGGGTCCCAGCCGAGTTTCTCCTGCATGCCTTCCAGCAGGGCGCGGATGCCGCGCTCGCCGCCATAGGGCACCGGCGCATGGCCATCGACATAGAAGGGGAACTTCTCGTGTTCGGTGCCGATGCGCCATTTCTCCCGCGGCTTGCAGCCTTCGGCGAGATGGTTCACCAGCTCGTCGATGCCTTCTATCGGGCTGAAATCGGTCGTGTCGCGCGCCATGAATACCTCGTTGCCGTGGCTTCCCGGAGGAATTGCGGGGCTAGTTGGACGATATGACCGCGCCCGATCAAGCGAAAACTGTAGAGCCACGCTTCAACGAAACTTCATGCTGCGCAAGCGCGCATGCGCAGCATGGATGTTTCGCGCCCGCAGGCCGGGAACCTTGTGCGGGTTGCGACATTTCCGGTTGTAGCGCAATGCGCGCATCGATACAGGCGAGGGGGCTGCCATGGCTGCAACGGATGAAGCGGAAAAACGGGTGGCGAACACACCCGGCGCGGGCGATTATGTACGCCCCTTCGTGCCCACCGCCGTCACCATGGTGGGCGTCGTCGCCATCCTTTACCTCGGGCGCGAGGTATTCCTTCCGCTGGCCATCGCCTTCCTGCTGACCTTCGCGCTGGCCCCCATCGTGTCGGCGTTGCGCAAGCGCTCGATCCCGAAGGTGCCGGCGGTGGTGGTCACGGTAACGCTGGCTTTCCTCGCCATCGGGCTCTTCTCCTTCGTCGTCGCCACGCAGGTCAGCACTCTGGCGCAGAACATCCCCACCTATCAGTCGAACATTCTGGAAAAGGTCCGGGCGCTGCGGGAGGTGGGGGCCAATGGCGGCATCGTCGAGCGGCTGAGCAACGCGGTCGAGCGCGTGGGAGCCGAGCTTCAGCGCGGAACCCGTGTGCCCGAGCAGGCCGAGCCGCAGGAGCCGGCGCGCGAACCGCTGCCGGTGGAGATCGTTTCGCGCCAGAACCCCGTCGAGATTCTGAAGAACGTCATCGTGCCGCTGGCCGCTCCCTTCGCCACCGCCGGCCTCATCATCGTTGTCGTCATCTTCATGCTTCTGGAGAGGGAGGACCTGCGCGACCGCTTCATCCGCCTTGTCGGCTACAGCGACCTTCACCGCACCACCGAGGCGCTGCAGGATGCCGGCAAGCGCGTCGGGCGCTATCTGCTCATGCAGCTTGTGGTCAACACCACCTATGCCATTCCCATCACCGTCGGCCTGTGGCTGATCGGCATTCCCAACGCGCTGCTGTGGGGGCTGCTGGCGCTGGTGCTGCGCTTCGTGCCCTATATCGGGCCGGCCATTGCCATGCTCCTGCCGATGCTTCTGGCGCTGGCCGTCGCGCCCGGCTGGTCGATGGTGCTGTGGACGGCCGGGCTTTTCCTCGTCATGGAGCTGATCTCCAACAACATCGTGGAGCCATGGCTCTATGGGTCGCGCACCGGCCTGTCGTCGCTCGCCATCATCGTGGCGGCGATCTTCTGGACATGGCTTTGGGGACCGCTCGGTCTGGTCATCTCGACCCCGCTCACCGTCTGCCTCGTGGTGCTCGGCCGCCATGTGCCGCAGTTCGCTTTTCTGGACGTCATGCTCGGCAACGAGCCGGTGCTGGAGCCGCACGCCCGGCTCTACCAGCGTCTGCTGGCCGGCGATCCCGACGAGGCGACCGACTATGCCGAGGAATTTCTGGAGGAGCGCTATCTGGTCGATTACTACGACCATATCGGCATTCCCGCCCTGCTCATCGGCGAGAACGACCGTCAGCGCGGCGTCATGACCGACGAGCAGCGCCGCAAGCTGGCGGACAGCGCACTTGCGCTTGTCGAGAACCTCGAGGACATCGCGCAGGAGGAAGAGGAAGAAGAGGAGGAAGCCGCGCCCGAATCCGGCAAGAGTCCCACACCCTCTGGCGAGGACGGTATCGAAACGCCCGATCTGCCGGATGGTGAAGGGCGCTCGCTCCTGTGCCTCGGCGGACGCGGCGAACTGGACGATGCCGCAGCCGCCATGCTGGCGCAGGTGCTGGAAGTGCAGGGCGCCGAGGTGGTCACAGCGGACCATGCCGTACTGGAAGGCCGCGCCATTTCCTCCCTGCCGCTGGCCAAGGTCGATACCGTCGTCGTGGCATTCCTCAATGCGGCCTCGCTGGCCCACGCCCGCCATGCGGTGCGGCGTCTGAAGCGGGCGAGGCCCGGTCTGCGGGTCGGCATCCTCATGCCGCGCGCCGAGGGTGAGAAATCCATCGAGGCCGCTTCCATCAGTGCGGATTTCGTCGCCGGCTCCATAGCAGAGGCCGTGAAGGAAGGGCTCGACGACAAGCCTGCGGTGAAGCTGAAGGCAACGACGGCCCGCCTGACTCGCCGGAAAACGCGCCCGAACAAGCCGGCGGCCGCAACCGCCTGAACCTACCAGTCGCCGATCGTTGCCTGAATGACGGCAAGTGCGGCGACCGCTGCCGTGTCGGCCCTCAATATGCGGGGTCCGAGCGGAATGGCGGTGACGAAATCCAGCGCCCGCAGCATCCGGCGCTCGTCTTCCGAGAAGCCGCCTTCGGGGCCGACCAGAAGGGCAAGGCGGCGTTCCCGGATCGCGTTGAGCGCCGCAACGGGATTGTCGGTCGCGGCGTCCTCGTCGCAGAAGATCAGCCGCCGCCCGCTCTCCCATCCCGACAGCAGGCGCTCCAGCCGCACAGTCTCACGCACCTCCGGAACGGCAAGGATGCCACATTGCTCGGCTGCCTCGATCACATTGGCCTGTAGCCGTTCGGCACCGGGCTTCGGAACCTGCGTGTGCTGGGTGACAACGGGTTGCAGCACGCCGGCCCCCATTTCCACCGCCTTCTGCACGAGATAATCGAGCCGTTCCCGCTTCAGGGGGGCGAAGCAGTAGACGAGATCGGGCGGGGCCGGTTGCGGGCGCTGGAGGCTGTCGACGCGCAACCGCACCGCCTTCTTCCTGATTTCGGAGACGGTTGCCGACCATTCGCCGTCGCGGCCGTTGAACACGAGAAGCTCCGCGCCTTCACCCAGCCGCAGCACATGGGCGAGATAGTGGCTCTGCCGGGGATCGGCCTCAACCGCGACGCCGGCGGCGAGGTCGCCGGACACGAATAGTCTTTGCAGTCTGTAGTTGGCGCGCATGGCGGACTGATGCGGCAGGCGCGCCCGCGCGTCAAGCGTTGGCGGAATGATGCCAGTCGGGCGCGTAGCCGG
Organism: Aquamicrobium defluvii; assembly: GCF_004363725.1. Classification (GTDB taxonomy): domain Bacteria; phylum Pseudomonadota; class Alphaproteobacteria; order Rhizobiales; family Rhizobiaceae; genus Mesorhizobium; species Mesorhizobium defluvii. The sequence goes on from NZ_SNZF01000036.1 coordinate 10,477, forward strand.
CACGCAGCACGGCCACGGTGGCTGGCGGAGTCAGCAGCAGAAAGTTGTCTGCCGCAGGCATGGCAGCAGGAATATAGCCGGCGAACGACCATTGGAGATAGCGGCCATGCCGTTTGGTGAGGCAACTGGCGCCATTGCTGAACATGGCGCCCTCCGGCAGGTTCGCGATGCCCGCGGACGTTACCGTTGCCGGCTTTGCCCCGCTGGCCAGCCTCTCGCCATGCAGGCGCGTGTCGAGTTGCGGCGCACGTGGCGCGGCGATGCCGGACGCCGTTGCGAACCGGCCTAGAAAATCCTTTGCCCGGTCGCGCCGGCAATAGAAGCAGGGCCGGTGGCCGGCTGCGAGCGCCGTCACCTCGTCGAGGAAGAACAGTTCCGTCCAGCCTGCTTTTCCGCCGGGCCCGTTGCGTCCCATGGGAATGCGCCGCCGCTCGCCGAAATCGCATTCGCAGACGATCCATGCCTTCGTCGTCCAGCGGCGCGGGAGCAAGGTTCTGGTCCCGGGATCGTGGATGATACCGCGATTGCCGGTGAACAGGCCGCGTTCCGGCACGGCATGGATGATGCCGAACGGATCGACCCGGTTTTGCAGTGGCATGGCGCTTTTCCGAAACTTCAGGACGGCCCGGCTTGGCCGCCTCGCATCCGCCATGGTATCGGTTCCCCGGCCATTGTCACGGTTGGGATTTCATGCGGATACTTGTCGTCGAAAACTATGAGAACACCGGCCTCGGCCAGATGGGTGCCGCCATTGCGGAGGCGGGTGGCGAAGTCGACATGTGCCGGCCCTATCGGGGGGAGCCATTGCCCGGGAGCGCCGGCGGTCACGATGCGCTTGTGGTGCTGGGCGGCGTCCAGAACGCGCTGGCCGACGATCACAGCCCCTATTTTCCCGCGCTGCTCGATCTGATCCGCGATTTCGAGGGCCGGGACCGCGCCATCGCGGGCATCTGCCTGGGCAGCCAGCTCATTGCCCGGGCCTTCGGTGGCGACAATCGCATCGGCGGCGCGCCGGAATTTGGCTGGCAACAGGTCGGGCTGACACCGGAAGCCACGGATGACGCGGTGCTGGGCGCGCTTCCGCAAAGCTTTCCCATCTTCCAGTGGCATGACGATACCTTCACCCTGCCGGAAGGCGGGGTTCGCCTGGCCGGCAGCGAGGTTGCGGAAAATCAGGCTTTTCGCATCGGCCGCGCCGCCTACGGCTTCCAGTTCCATTTCGAGGCCGATACGCGGCTGGTGCGGCAATGGTGCGAATTTTTCGCCCCGACGATCGAAAAGCGCCACCCCGGCTGGGTGCAGCGTCTGGACGAAGAGGTCATGCGCGTGGGGTCGCTGGCCGATCAGGCAGGATCCTCGATTGCACGGGCATGGGTCGCGACCATCTAGAGGATTTTGCAGTCGGGCGGATCGTCCGACGTCGCATGAATGCGGCTGAGAAAAGAGACTGGAGCAATAGACGCGGCGTTCGTGAGAACGCCCGCTGTTCCGGACAGCGATCGCGCCGGTTTGCGTGGCAATTATGGCACGCCGCCGTGAAACCGCTGTGGACGACGGTTTTGTCTCTTGGCCGCAGGGCCGCCTGCTTCTAGAACGCCCACCGCAAAGGCGCGGTGACGGCCGGATGACGGATTTTCCTGCCGGCTGCCCGAACTCTTCGGGTGCTTGCGCGTTTCAATGCAATGGTAATCAACTTCGCGCAGGATGGCCGGCAGATGCACTCCGGGATGACGTCAGTGAAAGCAGCCCTTCTGACCTTTGCCATGCTCTCCGCCCTCGCTGTCGGCGGTCTCGGCATCTATGCGGCCGACGCCGCGAGCGGCCACAATGCCGTCGATGGCTACGGCGTCACCACGGCGCTCGACTGAGCAACCCCTTCCTTCGTCACCGTCAGCAGCCTTTTTCCCGTGCCGTCGATCCTGACGGCGCTGAGCCTGCCCGTGCGAAAGGCTCCGGTGTCGAGATTTATCCGGTTCGGCCTGAATTCGGCCGCGGCCACCGGCGTGTGGCCGTGCACGATCACCTTCGGGTAGAGGCCGGCGTGATTGTGGAACTCGCCGCGTATCCACAACAGATCGTCCGGCGACTGCCGCTCCAGCGCGACGCCGGGCCTTACCCCTGCGTGGCAGAAGAAGAAATCGCCGCAGGCGAACCATGTGGAAAGCGTTCGCAGCAGGTCGATATGCGCCGGCGGCACGGCAGCCAGCAGGGCCGCGTGAAATGCGCCCAAAGCCTGTGCATCTTCCACAGGAAAGCCGAAACGGCTCCAGTGGACGCCGTAGGACGCGGCGGTCTCGATGCCGCCATTGGTCATGAACAGCCCGTAGGGCTCGGGGCGGGCGAGAAATTCCAGCAGTCCCAGATCGTGGTTGCCGGCGAGCATCACATGATGTGAATCGCGCGCTCTGGCTTGCGCCAGCAATTCGAGCACGCCGCGCGAATCCGGCCCACGGTCGGTGTAGTCCCCCAGATGCACGATGCGCCAGTCTTCGGGCGCGTCGGCCTCCAGTTCCGCCGCAACAAAACGGTGGAAGATTTCGAGCAGGTCGCTGCGGCCGTGGATGTCCCCGACCGCATAGAGGCGCAAACCCGGTGGCGCGCGTGCGGAAGTGAGATCGACGCCACCGGTCATCGCATCGTTACCTGTAAAGCATGTCCTTGCCGACGCTGCGGATGTCGCGCCTGCCGCACAGGGCCATGGTCGTATCCAGTTCCTTCGCGATGATGTCCAGCGCCTTCGTCACGCCCTGCTTGCCGCCTGCGCCCAGCCCGTAGAGGAAGGGCCGGCCGATGAACACGCCCTTCGCGCCAAGGCAAAGGGCCTTGAGCACATCCTGGCCGGAGCGGATGCCGCCGTCCATGAACACCTCGATGCGGTCGCCGACCGCATCGGCGATGTCTTCCAGAACCGAGATCGAGGAGGGCGCGCCGTCGAGCTGACGCCCGCCATGGTTGGAAACGATGAGCGCGTCGGCGCCGGTCTTCGTCGCCATTTCGGCGTCATCGCGGTCCAGTATGCCCTTGAGGATCAGCTTGCCGCCCCAGCGCTGCCTGATCCATTCCACATCGTCCCACGACAGCTGGGGGTCGAATTGGTCGGCGGTCCATGACGACAGCGACGAAAGATCGCCCACGCCTTTGACGTGGCCGGCGATGTTGCGGAAAGTGTGGCGCTTCGTGCCCAGCATGCCCATGCACCATTTCGGCCGCGTGGCCATCTGCCAGATATGCTTTGGCGTGAATTTGGGTGGCGCCGACAGGCCGTTGCGCAGGTCCTTGTGGCGCTGGCCGAGGATCTGAAGGTCGAGCGTCAGCACCAGCGCGGAGCATTTCGCGGCCCTGGCGCGCTCGATCAGGCTTTCCACGAAGCCGCGGTCCTTCATCACATAGAGCTGGAACCAGAAGGGCTTCTTCGTCACCGAGGCAACGTCTTCAATGGAGCAGATGCTCATGGTGGACAGGGTGAAGGGCACGCCGAATTCTTCGGCCGCCTGCGCCGCCAGCATCTCGCCGTCGGCGTGCTGCATGCCGGTGAGGCCGGTTGGGGCCAGCGCGACGGGCATGGCCACGTCCTCGCCCAGCATGGTGGTTTTCAGCGAGCGGCTGGTCATGTCCACGAGAACGCGCTGGCGCAGCTTGATCCTGGCGAAATCCTCCTCGTTGGCGCGGTAGGTTCCCTCCGTCCACGAGCCGGAATCGGCGTAGTCGAAGAACATCTTCGGCACGCGCCTGCGCGCCACGCGCTTGAGGTCGTCGATCGTCAGCGGTTCGGTCATCTTGTCAGTCCGGTCTTTCAGTTGTTGCTCTGATCCGAGCGTTGCTGTCGTCTCAGCCGCGAGACGCGGCGCCAGTCGCCTGCCCGCTCCGCCTGCGCGGTGATCTGCTCGACATAGGCGATATGGTCCATCGCCGCCTTGCGTGCGGCAGCGGGGTCCTTCGCGGCGATCCCGGCATAGATCGCGCGATGCTGTTCCAGCAGCGACTCGCGCGCGCCTGGCAGGGTGAACACCAGAAGCCGGTTCTGGAACACGTCTTCCGACAGCAGCCGGTAGCAGGAGCGCAGCGTGTGCAGCAGGATGATGTTGTGGGCGCTTTCGCCGATGGCGTGGTGAAATTCCACATCCACCTCCGCTTCCGCCTCGAAATCCGCGTTGCGGTGGGCGGCGTCCATGCGTGCCATGATCGTGTCGAGCAGGGCGAGATCGTCCGCCGTCGCACGCCGCGCCGCATATTCGGCGGCCACGCCCTCCATCTCGCGCCGGTATTCCAGATAGTCGAAGGCGGCCTTGCGGTGGCTGGAAATCAGCTCGATCACCGGCTTTGAAAAGACCTGCCCGATCACATCGGCGACGAAGGTGCCGCCGCCATGGCGCGTGACGAGCAGGCCGCGCACCTCCAGGGCCTTCAGCGCATCGCGCAGGATGGGCCGGGAAACCTCGAACTGGCGCGCCAGTTCGCGCTCGCCGGGCAGCTTGTCGCCGGTGCGCAGCACGCCTTCGAGGATCAGGCTCTCGATCTGTTGCACGACCTCGTCGGCCGTGCGTGAATGTTCGATCCGGGTAAAGATTTCGGTCAATTCAGTGCCCATCGAAGGAGCGAAGACCGCGAAACATAGCGGCAAGCGCCAAAATTGGTCAAATAGTTTATCCAGTTGGCTGTCGTGGAAGCGCATTGCCGGCTGCGTCACCCGGCGTTTGCGAAGAGCGGAGAACGGTTTTAAAGCTGGTCGCCTGAACCAGTTTTGGGAATATCCGCGTGCAGGAAGGTTCGACCGGTCCCGAGTTCGAAACGCGCCCGACCGGCAGTGTCATGGGCTTTCCCGCGCACGAGGCCCGTCCCGGCGCGCTGGGCGAAGTGCATTCCCGGCCCTATCCGCTTGTCGCCACCCCGCGCGTTCTGGTGCAGCTTTCCTTCATGACCGAGGGCGGCTCCGTCGTCGATCAGGCGGTTCTGTCGGAATTGTCGCGCCGGCTTGGCATCGCCGCCCCCGACCGGCAGGCCCGCCATCATGCGATGAAGTGGGGCAAGGGCACGCTGCGCTGGGAACGGCATACCGAGTTTTCCACCTATCTGTGGGAAGGCCCGCTGTCCGAACGCGGCCGCGGGCAGGAGGATTCGCCTTTCGGCAACGGATTTTCCCCGCCCGGCACGGTTATTTCCGGCATCCGCCTGGAAATCCGCAACTGGACGCCGGACAGCGAAAGACTGATCGAGAGCTTCGACCCCACCAGCCTGTGCTATTCGCTGGTTGAGGGCGGAAACGCCGCCATCGTCACCGACTTCCGGCAGGACGGCGATGGATTGACCCGCATCCTGATCCTCGACCGTGGCCTCACTCCCGCTCGTGCGGGTGCGCTGTCGCACCGGCTGATCGACATCGAGACCTATCGTACTCTGGCCATGCTCGGTCTGCCGCTGGCGCTGTCGCTGTCGGGCCGCGTGCGGCGCATAGAAGACAGGCTTGCCGTTATCACGGGCGAGATGCGGGAGCCCGAGACGCGCGACAACCAGAAGCTTCTGGCCGACCTGACCGAACTGGCGGCGGAACTGGAAGCGGATGCCGCCTCCAGCCTCTATCGTTTCGGCGCCAGCCGCGCCTATGACGGCATCGTCACCGAGCGTCTCGACGCGCTCGAAGAGGCCGTGGTGCCCGGCCATGAGACCTGGGCCAGCTTCCTGCAACGCCGCATGGCCCCGGCCATGCGCACCTGCCGTTCGGTCGAGGAGCGGCAGGCCAACCTGTCGCGCAAGCTCACCCGCGCCACCACGCTCCTGCGCACATGGGTGGATGTGGAAGTGGAGAAGCAGAACCGCGATCTGCTTGCGTCCATGAACAACCGCGCCCGTCTCCAGCTTCGCCTGCAACAGACCGTCGAGGGTCTGTCGGTGGCGGCGGTGTCCTATTATGTCGTGGGGCTGATCGGCTATCTGGCGAAGGGCATTTCCTCGTGGACCGGCCTCGCCATCGCACCCGAGGCGGTCACGGCCGCCTCCGTTCCGGTGGCCATCCTGCTCGTGTGGTGGGCCGTGCGCCGGGTTCGGCGGCTGCATTCCGAGCCGGCCAGGCAAGCCGGCAGCGAATAGACCTGTTTCCGCTCCGGCAACGCTGCTGCCGGCCGGGCCGGATGCCGCTTCATCCGGATGCAGCGTCACCCGGATGCAGCGTCACATTGACGCTGGCCGCCTGTCTTCAACTCGCCTCTTGCTTCGGAACAATGCCCGATTTACAGCCATGGACGCTAACTGGTAAAAGGAATTTACCAGTTTGGAGGAGCTGTCCCGCATGACCGGCCTTGCCATGCCCGAACCCGATGCCGCGACGCTGGCCCGCCGCGCCGAGATCGTCGCCGGCCTCCGCGCCATCGTGCCGGGCGAGGGCGTGGTCGAGACGGTCAATGAAATGCGCGCTTTCGAGAGCGACGGGCTGACCGCCTATCGCCAGCTTCCTCTGGTCGTGGTGTTGCCGGAAACGACCGCTCAGGTGTCGCGGGTGCTGGAATATTGCAACGAGCGCAATATCCGCGTCGTTCCGCGCGGGTCCGGTACCTCACTGTCGGGCGGCGCGCTGCCGCTGGAGGATGCGGTTCTGCTGGTCATGAGCCGCTTCAACCGCATTCTCGAAATCGATTATCCCAATCGCGCCGTGGTCGCCCAGCCGGGCGTCACCAATCTCGGCATCACCCATGCGGTCGAAGGTGACGGTTTTTACTATGCGCCCGACCCTTCGTCGCAGATCGCCTGTTCCATCGGCGGCAATGTGGCCGAAAATTCCGGCGGCGTGCATTGCCTGAAATACGGGCTCACCGCCAACAATCTGCTGGGCATCGAAATGGTGCTGATGAACGGCGAGGTGGTGCGGCTCGGCGGCCGGCATCTCGACGCCGAGGGCTACGATCTTCTGGGTGTCATGACCGGCTCGGAAGGGCTGCTGGGCGTCGTCACCGAAGTCACGGTGCGCATACTGCGCAAGCCGGAGACGGCGCGGGCGCTTTTGATCGGCTTTCCCGCCAATGAGCAGGGCGGCCAGTGCGTGGCCGACATCATCGGCGCCGGCATCATTCCCGGCGGCATGGAGATGATGGACCTGCCGGCGATCCGCGCGGCCGAGGATTTCGTCCATGCCGGCTATCCGCTGGATTGCGAGGCGCTGCTGATCGTCGAACTGGATGGCCCGGCGGTGGAGGTAGATCACCTCATCGGCCTCGTCGAGCAGATCGCGATCCGCAACGGCTCCACCTCCTGCCGCATCTCGCAGAGCGAGGAGGAGCGGCTGACCTTCTGGGCGGGCCGCAAGGCGGCGTTCCCGGCGGTGGGGCGCATCTCGCCCGACTATTACTGCATGGACGGCACCATTCCGCGCAAGGAACTGCCGCGCGTTCTGGCCGGCATGCGCGAGCTGTCGGAGCATTACGGCCTGCGCGTCGCCAATGTCTTCCATGCCGGCGACGGCAACCTGCACCCGCTTATCCTCTACGATGCCAATGTGCCGGGCGAGCTGGACAAGGCCGAGTCCTTCGGCGCCGATATATTGCGATTGTGCGTCAAGGTTGGCGGCGTGCTGACCGGCGAGCACGGGGTGGGCGTGGAAAAACGCGACCTGATGCCGGAAATGTTCTCGGAGGCGGATCTCGACCAGCAGATGCGGGTCAAATGCGCTTTCGATCCCAACCATCTGCTCAATCCGGGCAAGGTGTTTCCGCAACTGCGCCGCTGCGCCGAGCTTGGCCGCATGCACATCCATCGCGGCCAGATGCCGTTTCCGGACATTCCGAGATTTTGACAATGACCATGTTCAAACCCGAAACGGATGCGGCTGTTCTGGAGGCCGTGCAATGGGCGGTGTCCGAAGAGCAGCCGCTGGAAATCGTCGGCCATGGCTCCAAGCGCGCCATTGGCAATGAGGTCGGGGCCGAACATGTGCTCGATCTTTCCGGCCTGTCCGGCATCACGCTCTACGAGCCGGAAGAGCTGGTGCTGTCCGCGAGAGCCGGCACGCCGCTGGCCGAGATCGAGGCGGCGGTGGCGGCATGCGGGCAGGAGCTTGCCTTCGAGCCGATGGACTACGGCCCATTGCTGGGTGAACAGCCGGGGCGCGGCACCATCGGCGGCGTGCTGGCGGCCAATCTCAGCGGCCCGCGGCGGCTGAAGGCCGGTGCCGCGCGCGACCATATCCTCGGCATCCATGCCGTTTCCGGGCGGGGCGAGGCGTTCAAGTCCGGCGGCCGGGTGGTGAAGAACGTCACCGGCTACGATCTTTCCAAGGCGCTGGCCAACAGCTGGGGCACGCTGGCGGTGGCCACAGATGTCACCTTCAAGGTGTTGCCGGCGGCCGAAACGGAAACGACGCTGGTCGTCAGCGGACTGCTCGACGACATTGCCGTGGCCGCCATGGGGCTGGCGCTCGGCTCCAGCGCCGAAGTGTCGGGCGCCGCGCACCTGCCCTATCCGGCCGTCACCCGCGTTGCCGGCGCAGCACTCGGCAGCGACCCGGCAACCCTGCTGCGCGTCGAGGGTTTCGGGCCTTCGGTCGCCTATCGCATCGGGCTGCTGCGGCAGCTTCTGGAAAAAGCCGGGCCGATGCAGGAAATCGAGGCTGAAGCCTCGCGCGCCCTGTGGCGCGAAGTCCGCGATTGCATCCCCTTCGCCTCGGTTCCGCATATGCCGGTGTGGCGTGTGTCCATGCCGCCTGCCGACGGCCACAACATGGTCATGGCCCTGCGCATGCAGGCGGCGGTCGAGGCGTTTTACGACTGGCAGGGCGGCCTGGTCTGGCTCGCCATGGCAGCGGGCGACCCGGAAGCCGGGCTGGTGCGCTCGCTGGTGCAGAAGTGCGGCGGGGGTCATGCCACGCTGGTGCGCGCGACGCCGCAGCAGCGCGCCGAAATTCCGGTCTTCCAGCCGCAGCCGCCGGCGCTTGCCGCCCTGTCGGCACGACTGAAGGCCGAGTTCGATCCGAAGAACATTCTCAATCCGGGCCGGATGGCGTCAGCACCGGAACGGACAATAGAGGGAGCGTCGTCATGAGCGACACCAAAACCGGGCCGCAGCCGCGCCAGACCGACCGCTGGCTGGAGCCGGGCCCCACCAACGCGCTGGTGGTCTATGTTCTCTACCTGCTGGGGCTGGTGATCGGCATCAGCGGGCTGGCCGGGCTGGTGATCGCCTATATCAACCGTGGCAAGGCGGGCACCTATGTCGAGAGCCATTATACCTTCCTGATCCGCACCTTCTGGATCGGGCTGCTCTACGCTCTGGTGTCGGTTGCCCTGATGATCGTCGGGATCGGCTTCCTGCTGATGCTGGCGGTTGCCGTCTGGTTCATCGCCCGCTGCGTCATCGGCATGCAGGTCTTGCAGCGCGGCGAGCCGGTCAGGGACCCGCAAAGCTGGCTGCTCGGCAACTGACGAAGGACGGAAAGCCCGTGCAAACCCATTTCACCCCCGAGCAGCTTGCCGATCCCCATGTGGCGGAGTCGGAAAAGATCCTGCGCAAATGCGTGCATTGCGGCTTCTGCACCGCCACCTGCCCGACCTATGTGACGCTCGGCAACGAGCTGGACAGCCCGCGCGGCCGCATCTACCTGATCAAGGACATGCTGGAGGGCGGCCGGCCCGCCGACTGCGAGATCGTCACCCATATCGACCGTTGCCTGTCCTGCCTGTCGTGCATGACGACCTGCCCCTCGGGCGTGAACTACATGCATCTGGTCGATCATGCCCGTGCCCATATCGAGGAAACCTACAGGCGCCCGCTGCCGGATCGGCTGATCCGCGCTATCCTGGCCGCTGTGCTGCCTTATCCGGCCCGCTTCCGTGCTGCCCTGAAGCTGGCGAAGCTCGGCAGGCCGTTCGCCGGCCTGTTCGACCGCAGCGCGGCGCTGAAGCCGCTGGCGGCCATGCTGAAGCTTGCGCCGGCGAGCGTTCCGGCTGCGTCTTTCTCGGCCTCGCCGGGCGTGCATCGGGGCAAGGGGGCAAAACGCGGGCGTGTCGCCATCCTCACCGGCTGCGCCCAGCCGGTGCTCGATCCCGGCATCAACGAGGCCACCATCTCGCTGCTCAACCGCCTCGGCGTCGAGGTCGTGGTGCCGCCGGGCGAGGGCTGCTGCGGAGCGCTGGTGCATCACATGGGCCGCGAAAGCGAGGCGCTGGATTTCGCCCGCCGCAATGTCGATGCCTGGATACGCCAGATCGACGAGGGCGGGCTGGACGCCATCGTCATCACCGCCTCCGGCTGCGGCACGACGATCAAGGATTACGGCTACATGCTGCGCCTCGACCCCGCCTATGCGCAGAAGGCGGCGCGGGTTTCGGCGCTGGCGAAGGACGTCACCGAATATCTCGACACGCTCGACCTGCCGGAACCGGCGGTGAAACCGGGCACGGTGGTCGCCTATCATTCGGCCTGCTCCATGCAGCACGGCCAGAAGATCACGCGCCAGCCAAAGGCGCTGCTGGCCAGAGCGGGCTTCGTGGTGAAGGAACCGCGCGAGGGCCATCTGTGCTGCGGCTCGGCCGGCACCTACAACATCATGCAACCGGAGATTTCGGCAAAGCTGCGCGACCGCAAGGTGAAGAACATCGCGGCTACGGGCGCTGAACTCGTCGCCACCGGCAATATCGGCTGCATCACCCAGATCGCTTCCGCCGCGAAGCTGCCGGTGGTGCATACGGTGGAACTGCTCGACTGGGCCTATGGCGGGGCGCGGCCCAGACAGTTGCAGCAAGCCCAATTGCAGTAAGTCGAGGATCGCCGGAAACACAAAAGGCAGCGCGGTTTTCACCGGCTGCCTTTTCTGCGACTGGCCACGTCCCCCGACACGGCCCGTCCCCCGTTGTTGGGAAAAGCTTCTACATGACAACGACCGTCGCGCCAACAGGCACGCGCTCGTAAAGATCGACGACGTCCTCGTTGCGCATGCGGATGCAGCCCGAAGAGACGGCGGCGCCGATCGTCCATGGCTGGTTGGTGCCGTGGATGCGGTAGAGCGTCGAACCGAGATAAAGCGCCCGCGCGCCGAGCGGGTTTTCGACGCCGCCGGCCACGAATGTCGGCAGATGGCGGCCCCTGGCCTTCTCGCGGGCGATCATTTCCGCCGGCGGACGCCAGTCCGGCCATTCGCGCTTGGCCGAAACCTTGTGGGTGCCGGCCCATTCGAAGCCCGGCTTGCCGGTGCCGACGCCATAGCGGCGCGCCTTGCCGTTCTTTTCCACGAGGAAGAGGAAATTATCGCGCGTATCGATGATGACGGTGCCGGGCTTGTGCTTGCCGTTATAATTGACGACCTGCGGCAGGTAGATCGGGTTGATCTGCGGGCGCACAGTGCGTTTCTGCACCATCCTCGGCGCGGACGCCTGCTGCACCCGCGCGGGCTGCGTCTGCACGGCGCGCTGGCGCTGTTGAGCCTGCGCACCCGCGCGCGGGGCCGGCTGCGTACGATGGACGCGCCTTGCATTGTCAGGAGCCTTGCCGAGTTGCAGCACCCATGGCGCGGCGAGGTCGGGGCTCACCCGCACCGGCGGGCGCTCGATATAGCGATCATTGGCCAGCGCCGGCGAAAAGCCCATGGAGAGGGCGCCGGCGAGGCAGGTGAACAGGAAAAGGGCTCGTTTCATGTGACGCACTCTTGGGTTCGGTCGTCGGCCGGAAACGCGTGTCCGGTCATGGCGCGATCCTGTGCGCGAAGGACAACCGAAAGGTGAATCCCGGATGCGTCGAATGCCGTTTTGTCAGTAAAGCTTTCGGTATGGTTATCCGGCGGTTCAGGAATCTGGTAAAGCGCCGGTAAAGCATCGAAAACCTGCGTTAACGGATATGTGGCATGAGCGATAAGGACGGCATCATCACCGGCCCCGACGGTATGGACCGCTGCTTCTGGCACGGCAACCTGCCGGACTACATCCACTATCACGACCACGAATGGGGCCGCCCGGTCGCCGATGACCGCCGCCTTTTCGAGAAGATCTGCCTCGAAGGCTTCCAGTCGGGTCTGTCGTGGCTGACCATCCTGCGCAAGCGCGAAAACTTCCGCGAGGCATTTTCCGGATTCGATTTCGAACGCGTTGCGGAGTTCACCGAGGCCGATGTCGAGCGCCTGCTTGGCAATGCGGGCATCGTTCGCCATCGCGGCAAGATTGTCTCGACCGTCAACAACGCCCGCCGCGCCCGCGAGCTGGTGGATGAGGCGGGCTCGCTGGCCGCATGGTTCTGGAAGTTCGAGCCTGCGCCGGAAGAGAGGCCGGCGGTGGTGGACCTCGCCCATCTGCGCGCCAACCCGACCACCGCCGTGTCCACCCGCATTTCGAAGGAACTGAAGAAACGCGGCTGGAGCTTTGTCGGCCCTACCACCGTGTATGCCTTCATGCAGGCCATGGGCATGGTCAACGACCATATCGAGGGTTGCGCCTGCCGCGCCGGGGTCGAGGCCGAGCGCGCCAGCTTCCGCAGACCGGCCTGAGCCGAAGCCTGCCCTTGCTGCCGGGTGCGGCATCGGTTAGGACAGCGCGCGGTCCGGCTCAAGCCGGTCCGCCGCCGCCCTATCGCCGAACCGCAGAGTACCCGCCATGGCCGAACGACCGGAAAAGATGAAAGCGCGCTTGCCGCGCGGCTTTGTCGACCGCAGCCCCGACGACATCCGTGCCGTCGACCGGATGGTGGGCAAGATTCGTGAGGTCTATGAGCTTTACGGCTTCGAGCCGGCCGACCAGCCGCTGATCGAATACACCGATGCGCTGGGCAAGTTCCTGCCCGATCAGGACCGGCCGAACGAGGGGGTCTTTTCCTTTCAGGACGACGACGAGCAGTGGCTGTCGCTGCGCTACGACCTGACCGCGCCCATGGCCCGCTTCGTGGCCGAGAATTTCGAGAAGCTGCCGAAGCCATTCCGCTCCTACCGTTCCGGCTGGGTGTTCCGCAACGAGAAGCCGGGCCCCGGCCGTTTCCGCCAGTTCATGCAGTTCGATGCAGATACGGTCGGCACGCCGGGCGTGGCCGCCGATGCCGAGATGGCGATGATGATGGCCGACGTGATGGAAGCCGTGGGCATCGCGCGCGGCGATTACGTCATTCGTGTCAACAACCGCAAGGTGCTCGACGGCGTGCTTGAGGCCATCGGCCTCGGCGGCGACGACAATGCCGGCCGCCGCCTCACCGTGCTGCGCGCCGTCGACAAGCTCGACAAGGTTGGCCCCGAGGGTGTTCGCGATCTGCTCGGCAAGGGCCGTCTCGACGAGAGCGGCGACTTTACGAAGGGCGCGGGGCTGGATGCGGCGCAGGCGGATCGCGTGCTGCTCCTGACCTCCTCGACCGGCGACGACCTTGCCGGCGCGCTGGCCGCCATGCGCGGTGCCGTTGCCGGCTCCGCGCGCGGCGAAGAGGGCGTGCAGGAACTGGCCGACATCGGCGCCATGGTCGCCGCTGCCGGCTATGACGACGGCCGCATCAAGATCGACCCCTCCGTGGTGCGTGGCCTCGAATATTACACCGGCCCCGTCTACGAGGCCGAATTGCTGGCCGAGATTCCCAATGACGAGGGAAAGATCGTGCGCTTCGGCTCGGTCGGCGGCGGCGGCCGTTATGACGGTCTGGTGTCGCGCTTCCGCGGCGAGCCAGTGCCGGCGACCGGCTTTTCCATCGGCGTCTCGCGCCTGATGACGGCGCTGAAGAACCTCGGCAAGCTCGATACATCGGATGTCATTCAGCCGGTCGTGGTGCTGGTCATGGACAAGGACACGGAAAGCCTCGGGCGTTACCAGAAGATGGTGTCGGACCTGCGCCGGGCCGGCATCCGCGCCGAGATGTATCTCGGCGGCGCGGGCATGAAGGCGCAGCTCAAATATGCCGACCGGCGCGGCTGTCCGGTGGCCGTCATCCAGGGCGGCGACGAGCGCGAAAAGGGCGAGGTCCAGATCAAGGACCTGATCGAAGGCGCGCGCATGTCGGCCGAGATTTCCGACAATGCCGAGTGGCGCGCCGCGCGGCCCGCGCAGGTCACCGTGCCGGAAACCGATCTGGTGGCCGAGGTGAAGAAGATCCTCGATGCGCAGGCGGCCGACAGGGCAGGGCAATGAGCGCGGCGGTAAACGGAGACCGTCGATGAGCTCGCGATCTCCCTCCGTGGCGGGCGACGTCAAGGCGCTGTTCGCCGCCAGAAACGTCGATCTGGTCGAGGTCGGCGTCTTGCAGCCGGCCGATCCGTTCCTCGACATTGCCGGCGAGGATTTGCGCCGGCGCATTTTCCTCACCGAGAGCGAGACCGGGCAGGCGCTGTGCCTGCGCCCGGAATTCACCATTCCCGTCTGCCTCGACCACATCGCGAGCCAGGCCGGCACGCCGCGCCGCTATGGCTATCTGGGCGAAGTGTTCCGCCAGCGCCGCGACGGCTCCAACGAGTTCTTTCAGGCCGGCATCGAGGACCTTGGCGACACCGACACTGCTGCGGCGGACGCGCGGCTGGTGGCGGATGCGCATGAGTTGCTGGCCAGAGCGGTTCCGCAGGCCAGCCTGAAACTGACCATCGGCGACCAGTCGGTGTTCGAGGCGGTGCTGGCGGCGCTTGGCCTGCCGCGCGGCTGGCGCATGCGTCTGGCGCGCGCCTTCGGCTCGCACGCCATGCTGGATGCTGCACTTGCCGATCTCGCCAATCCGCCGCGCAACGGCCAGCTTGCCGGTCCGGTGGCGCTGCTCGCCGTCGATGGCGATGCGGAAGGGCTGACCGCACAGATTGCGAAGGGCATGGAGCAGGCCGGCCTGCCGCTGTCTGCCGGCCGCACGCCGGCCGAGATTGCGCGGCGCCTGATCGAGAAGGTGCAACTGCGCAGCGTGCGCCTGTCCGACGATGCCTTCGCCGCGCTTAAGACCTTTCTGGCCATCGACACGCCGCTCACCGGAGCGGCGGACGCACTGCGCGGTTTCGCCGCCGAGGCCGGGCTGGAACTCGGCACGGCGCTCGACCTGTTCGCGGAACGTGCCGAGGCCATCGCCGGCCATGGGCTGGCTTCCGGAACCGTGCGCTACGATGCCGCCTTCGGCCGCCCGCTCGATTATTATACCGGTCTCGTTTTCGAGATCGGGGCCGAAGGCACCGACGGTCGCCCGCTGGCCGGCGGCGGCCGCTATGACCGCCTGCTGACGCTGCTTGGCGCGAACCATCCCATTCCCGGCGTCGGCTTCTCCGTGTGGCTCGATCGGGTCGAATCGCTCAGGGAGGCGCGGGCATGAGCGTGACGCTGGCCATTCCCTCCAAGGGACGGTTGAAGGAAAAGACGCTGGAGATACTGGCGCGGGCGGGGCTTGCCGTCAGCCTGCCGGAAGACGACCGCCGTTACCATGCCCATGTCGGGGGGCGCAGCGACATCGAGGTCGTGTTCATGTCGGCCTCCGAGATTTCGGGCGAGATCGGCAGCGGCGGCATCGACCTCGGCGTC
The DNA here is from genome assembly GCF_004363725.1 of Aquamicrobium defluvii. Taxonomy (GTDB): domain Bacteria; phylum Pseudomonadota; class Alphaproteobacteria; order Rhizobiales; family Rhizobiaceae; genus Mesorhizobium; species Mesorhizobium defluvii. Next base: position 25,899 of record NZ_SNZF01000036.1, read on the forward strand.
ACCGGCGAGGATCTGGTGCGCGAGAACCTGGCCGACTGGGAAAGCCGCGCCGAAATCGTCGCGCGGCTCGGCTTCGGCCATGCCGATGTGGTGGTGGCGGTGCCGGACATGTGGCTCGACGTCGACACCATGGCCGACCTCGACGACGTGGCGGCAGATTTCCGCCAGCGCCATGGAAGGCGGCTGCGCATTGCCACCAAATACTGGCGCCTCACGCAGCAGTTCTTTTCCGGCAAGCACGGCATTCAGGTCTACCGGATCGTCGAAAGCCTGGGCGCCACCGAGGGCGCGCCGGCAGCCGGTTCCGCCGATGTCATCGTCGACATCACCTCGACCGGCTCGACGCTGCGCGCCAATCATCTCAAGGTGCTGGGCGACGGGGTGATCCTGCGCTCGCAGGCTTGCCTGGTGTCCTCGCGCAAGCAACGGCCGGCTGCGGACGAGGCGCTCATTCGCGAAATCGCCGCCGCCGTAGAGGCTGCTGTGGGCGATCCGGCCGCAGGTGATTGAGCTTATGGTTTGACGGTGTGCTTCTCCCGTCGCCGGGCCTGCACGGCTTCGCCGTCAAGCCGGTCAACCGGATGTGTGGGCTGAAAAGCTAGAGCATTTTGCAGCCAAATGGAAACATTTGGCGTCGCACAAATGCAGTATAAACAAATAGTTAGATCATTTCATCGATTCGGAGAAACGATGAAATGATCTAAAGCATGTCGCCCGAAAGTGGCCTCCGGTTTCGGGGCAGCGACATGCGTAAAAACCGGAACCTGAAGCGTAAGCAGCGGATCTGAAAGATCGCGACACGCTTCAGCCTGTCCGCCTGCGGTTCCTTTTCGCGGGCTTCACGTAGATTTCCAGCTTGTGGCTGACGATGTCGAAACCGTGCTGCCGCGCGATTTCCTCCTGTAGCCGCTCGATTTCATCGGAACGAAATTCGATCACGTCCCCGGTTTCGACATTTATGAAGTGGTCGTGATGTTCCTGATCGGCGCTTTCGAAGCGCGCGCGGCCGTCGCCGAACGTATGCTTTTCCAGCACGCCTTTATCTTCCAGCAGCGCCAGCGTGCGATAGACTGTGGCGATGGCGACGCCCGGACTGATCTCGCTCACGCGCCGGTGCAGTTCCACCGCGTCGGGATGGTCCGAGGATTCGGACAGCACCTGCATGATGACCTTGCGCGGCCCGGTCAGACGAAGCCCATGCTCCTTGCACAGGGTTGCTATGTCTTTGCTGAATCTCATGTCCGCTCTTCGCGCTGCCTTCACTGCGGCCTTGCGGCGCCAATCATAGCCCTAACCCGGAAACGGAGTCGTTTCCAGTGACGGAAGGGCAGACGGGCGGGATGCCCAAAAAAGAAAGGCCCCTCGTTTGAGGGGCCTTTCCCGGATGCGTTTGCTGACGCGCTATTCCGCGGGTTTTGGCTTCTTGCGGAACAGGCCCGAGAGATTGTCCCACAACTCGATCTTCACGCCCTGGCGCTTCATGATCACCGCCTGTTGCAGGATCGAGAGCAGGTTGTTCCAGGCCCAGTAGATGACCAGACCGGCCGGGAAGCCGGCCATCATGAAGGTGAAGATGACGGGCATCCAGTTGAAGATCATGGCCTGCGTCGGGTCCGGCGGGGCCGGGTTCATGCGCATCTGCAGGAACATGGTCACGCCCATCAGGAGCGGCCAGATGCCGATATGGAGCATGGTCGGCACATCGTAGGGCAACATGCCGAAGAGATTGAACAGCGAGGTCGGATCGGGTGCCGCCAGATCGTGGATCCAGCCGAAGAACGGGGCATGCCGCATCTCGATGGTGATGTAGAGCACCTTGTAGAGTGCGAAGAAGACCGGAATCTGGATCAGAACCGGCCAGCAGCCGGCGATCGGATTGATCTTTTCCGTCTTGTACAGCTCCATCATGGCCTGCTGCTGCTTCATCCGGTCGTCCGCGTATTTTTCGCGGATTTCCATCATCTTCGGCTGCACCTTCTTCATGTTGGCCATCGAGGCATAGGACTTGTTGGCCAGCGGGAAGAAGACGAGCTTGACGACGACGGTGGTGGCGAGGATCGCCAGACCGAAATTGCCGAGCATCCTGTAGAGCGTGTCGATCAGCCAGAACATCGGCTTGGTGATGAAGTGGAACCATCCCCAGTCGATGAGCAGGTCGAAGCGGCGGATGCTGCGCTCCTTTTCATAGGCGTTGATGGTCTCGACTTCCTTGGCACCTGCGAAGACCAGCGATTCGACCGTGGCCGACTGGCCGGCGGCGACCGGGATGGCATCGCTGAGGAAGTCCGCCTGATAGCGCGGGCGTCCGTCCTCGAAATAGGCGAAGCGCGGCTGGAACGGCTGCTTTGCGGTCGGCACCAGCGCCACCGCCCAGTACTTGTCGGTGATGCCGAGCCAGCCGTCGCTGGACTTGCCCGGCGTGTACTGCTTGTCGTCCTCGACGGCGGAGTATTTGTGCTCTTGCAGCCCTTCCTCGCCGGTGACGCCGATCAGCCCCTCGTGCAGCACGTAGATCGAGGCTGTGGTGGGCTTGTCGAAGCGGGTGACGCGGCCGTAGCTGAACAGGGTGACATCGCCCGCGCCGCCGTTCTCGACCGTGTCGGACACGGTGAACAGGTAGTGCTCGTCGAGCGAATAGGTGCGCCTGAAGGTAAGGCCCTTCTCGTTGGTATAGGTGAGCGTGACCGGTGTGGCGGGGGTAAGCGTCGGGTTGCCGTCGACCGTCCACTCTGTCTGGGGGCCGGGCACCGCGCCGGTTGCATCGCTGCCGACGAAACCGATCTCGGCATAATAGCCGTTGGGCATGGCGGCCGGGTTGAGCAACTCGATCTCGGGCGAATTGTTGTCGACCGTCTCGCGATAATCCTTGAGCTTGAGGTCGTCGAGCCGCCCGCCGATCAGGTTGATCGAGCCTTCCACGCTCGGCGTGTCGATCTTTACGCGCGGCGTGCCCGCAAGCGCCTGTGCACGGCCTGCGGGGGCCGCCTGGCCATCGGGGCCGCCAGAGCCGGGAATCGCGCCCTGTCCGGGTGAGGTCTGTCCCGGCGCGGTCTGGCCCGGCGCGGTTTGGCCGGGTGCCGGCAGGTCGTTGTTTCGCTGCACCTGTTCCTGGCGAGCCTGCTCGATCCGGGCCGCTTCGCGTTGCGCCTCGATCCGCGGGTTCATGTAGAAGACCTGCCAGAGCAACAGGATCAGCACCGACAGCGCAATGGTTATGAAGAAATTGCGATTGTTTTCCATCCTGAACCCTATCGTGATCCGCGGATCCGCCGGGAAAGCTCGACCCTGAGCTGGTCGAATGTGGCGCCGAGCACATCTTCGCGCCCGACGATCACATAATCGTTGCCGGGCTGCATGTCATGTGCGGCATGGGTGCGCACGGCCTCTTTCAGCCGCCGCCGGACGCGGTTGCGCACAACCGCGTTGCCGACTTTTTTGGTGACGGTATAGCCGACGCGCGGCGTCTTGTCGTCGCCCCGGTCGAGAACCTCGACGAGGAAAAGCCGTCCACGGCGCTTCTCACCGCGCCGCACGGCCAGAAACTCCGCGCGTTTGAGAAGCCGCCCGGGCTGTGGTCCCGAAGGCTTGCCTGCGCCGGGCAACGAACTCGTTTCCGTCAGGCGCTCAGCCGCTTGCGGCCACGATTGCGGCGGGCTGCGATGACGGCGCGGCCGCCATTGGTGGCCATGCGGGCACGGAAGCCGTGGCGGCGCTTGCGAACGAGTTTGGAGGGTTGGTAGGTACGCTTCATTTATTTAATACCGCGGTGTGCGGCCCTTCTTGATTCTGCCATCGATACGACAGGAGCTGTGCTCAGCCATTGTGACGCGACCGAAACCGCGCCGGGAGGTCAGGCCCGAGCGTGAGCGGCTTATATGGATTGGGGCCGGTGAAGTCAATCGCCGCGCAGGCCCGGTTTGCGACTGCCGCCGCAGACAGGAAGGCTCTTTTCCCCTATGCTGTTCATGCCCGGAAAAGGGCTTGGCAGGGATCGGAAAGCTCGGGAAAGCATGACGCAGGACGTGCAGGGAAAGGAACCGCCGGAGCCGGCCGCGGCCACGGTTCCGCTTGCGCGCGGCCTTTCCACCAAGCTGCTGCTGCTCACCCTTGTGTTCGTTCTTCTTGCCGAAACCTTCATTTTCCTGCCCTCCGTGGCCAGCTACCGCATAAGCTGGCTGCGCGACCGGCTTGCCACGGCCGCTGCCGTTTCCATCGTGCTGGTGCAGGGCGACCCCGCGGCGCTCTCGCGCGAGGCTCAGGACGACGTCCTCATGGCCATCGGCGCCAGGGCAATCGCCATGACCGATGGCGGCGTTTCGCGCCTGCTGGTCGTGGCCGACATGCCGCCGGAAGTGGACAAGCACATCGACATGGCCAATGTGGGCATGTTCGGCGAGATCGCCGGCGCGCTCGACACGCTGATCAACGGCGGCGGCAGCATGCTGCGTATCTATGGGCCTGCCGGAGAGGACGAGCGCGAATTCGAGCTCATCATGCCCGACAAGGCCCTGCGCGCGGCGATGCTGATCTATGCACGCAACGTCGCCTTGCTGTCCCTGCTCATCTCCGTTTTCGCGGCGATGCTGGTTTATGCCGCCATGGACCGCATCATGGTGCGGCCGATGCGCAGGCTCGCCCGCTCCATGCTGTCTTTCTCGCAGGCGCCGGAAGATCCCACGCGCATCATCGCCCCGGCCGCGCGCGCCGACGAGATCGGCTTTGCCGAGCGCGAGCTTTCGCGCATGCAGGAGCGGTTGCAGAAAATGCTGGCGGAGCGCCGTCACCTGGCCGACCTGGGTCTCGCCGTTTCCAAGATCAACCACGATATGCGCAACATGCTGGCTTCCGCCCAGCTCATTTCGGACAGGCTCTCGACATCGAAGGACCCGACCGTGCAGTCCTTCGCGCCCCGTCTGTTGCGGACGCTGGACCGCGCCGTTTCCTATTCGGAGGGCGTGCTGGCCTATGGACGCACGCAGGAGCCGGCGCCCGCGCGCCGGCTGGTGAAGCTTCACTCGCTGGTCGAGGACTTGCGCGACATGGTCAACGCCGACAGCGGCACGGAATTCGTCAATGCCGTGCCCCCCGACTTCGAGATCGACGCCGATCCCGACCAGCTTTTCCGCGTGCTGACCAATATCGCGCGCAATGCGGTGCAGGCGATGTCGTCCGAAACCGACAGGGTGAGCGTGCGCCGGTTGACCGTTTCGGCGGAGCGGCAGGGGAGCGTGTGCCGGATCGTCGTCAACGACACCGGCCCCGGCCTGCCGCCGAGGGCGCGCGAGAACCTGTTCTCCGCCTTTCGGGGTGCTGCACGGCAGGGGGGCACCGGCCTTGGACTGGCAATCGCGCAGGAACTGGTGCGCGCCCATGGCGGAACCCTGGAACTCGTCGGCAGCGAGAGCGGTGACACCACTTTCGCGGTGAGCATCGCCGATCGCCCCCTTCCTTTCGGCCGCGCCTTCGATGGCCAGCGCAGACATGGCTGAGCCGGTGTTTTGCAAGGCAGGTGAGAAAACTTCAAATGCCGGCTTGCATTTCGCAAAATCAGTCGCTAGTGAAGCGGCACGTTCGCGGCCGGCACCGACAGCCGGACGCTGGGCCGGTTCCGCCGGCCTGATGCGCGCCCGTAGCTCAGCTGGATAGAGCACCAGACTACGAATCTGGGGGTCAGAGGTTCGAATCCTTTCGGGCGCGCCAATTATTTCAAAGACTTAGCAAAATCACACCGTTTCAAAATGCCGGCTTGAAACGGTTTTTGAAACGGTTTTGGCAAATCGGATAGCGTAGCGTGACGTAGCGATTTGCAGCGAAGTCAGGGCGGGAGGGTATCACGACAACCTTCATAGCGGCCAACCGATAGCGATTATGTCCCTTACCCAAGTCAATCACCGATAGAGTTGAGAGTGCGGACGGGTTTGCCGTGACGGGTTGAAGGCTGGGAGAGAGGCTTCCGGCGCCCGTCGCGGAGAATCGCAATGTCCAGACATGATCGCGGCGTTCGCACCGGCTCGGATCGGGCGAACCTTTATGACGAGATCACCACCAAAATCATCGCCGAACTGGAGGCCGGTCGCGTGCCGTGGGTGCAGCCCTGGGGTACGTCGGCGGCCAAGGCACCGCTCGGCCTGCCAAAAAACGCCACGACCTCCCGCACCTACAGCGGCATCAACGTGCTCATCCTTTGGGGCGCCGTCATTGAGCACGGCTTTCCCTGCCAGGGCTGGCTCACATTTCGCCAGGCCCTCTCGCTTGGGGGCAATGTCCGCAAAGGCGAGCGCGGCACCACAGTCGTCTATGCCGACCGCTTCACCCCGGAAGACGAGAAGCGTCGTGCCCGCGAGACTGGCGACGAGGCCCATGCCATCCCGTTTCTGAAGCGGTACACGGTATTCAACGTGGCGCAGTGCGACGGGCTGCCCGACGACATCGCGACGGTCGCACCGCCGCCACCGCCCGGCCTGATCGAGCCGAGGGTCGAGGCGCTGATAAGGGCGACGGGCGTCGACTTCCGCATCGGCGGCAACCGGGCCTTCTACGTCCCGTCCCAGGACTATGTGATGGTCCCGCCGCCGCAGGCGTATTTCGAGCCGATCAACTGGCACCGCACGGCGCTGCACGAGTTAGGTCACGCCAGTGGCCATCACAGCCGGCTGAACCGTGACTTGTCCGGCTCGTTCGGGACCAGGCTCTATTCGGTCGAAGAAATCACAGCCGAACTGATCGCGGCGTACAGTTGCGCTGCCCTCGGTATTGTGCCGACCGTGCGTCACGCGGATTATATCGGGGCGTGGCTTGAAGCGCTTCGCGAAGATTCGCGCGCCATCGTGCGTGCCGCCTCGCAGGCGAGCAAGGCGGCCGACTGGCTGCTGTCCTTCCTGCCGAACGACGAGCAGCTGCCAGCCGCGCCCGAGACCGCCATCGATAGGAGGGCGGCATGATCCTCCTGACGGACGAGCTGCGCGCGCAGCTTCTCGCCAATGGCCGCCAGCGCGACACAGATCATGTGCCGGTCGTCAAATTCTTCAACCCGCTTGGCGCTGGCGTCTGGCTGGCGACCGAACTCGATGCCGACGGCGACATCCTCTTTGGTCTGGCCGATCTCGGCGAGCCGGAGCTTGGCTATTTCTCGCTCGAGGAGATGGCCTCGGTGCGCCTGCCTTTCGGACTTGGTATCGAGCGCGACATTCTCTTTTCCGGCGTCTTTCCGATTTCGGTCTGGGCAGAGGCTGCGCGGGAAGCCGGCAGCATCCGAAGTGCCGAACGGATCATCTATGCCGCGGTGCGTAAGCGGCGAGAGGGCGTCTGATGCGCCTCCGCCGCCGGCATAGATCTAACCCGCCTGACGACTGGGGGCCACGCGATGATGCCTCCTGATCGTCTGCGCTCGCTGCTGGCGCGCATGGAGGATGCGCTCGCGGATACGCGGCGCAATCTCGCGCTTGCCGAACGCGCACTGAGCAATCGCGCCGAGGGCGAGACCATTCGTTTGCGCCCGAAATCCCGGCACTACCACCGGCGTATGAGCCGCTGGACAGGCGCCGACGAAGCGGAATACCGGCGAGTGCTGAATCGTCTCATGGCGGTCGCGGGGCCGGATCTTGACCGGCTCCGGCGCAAGATCGACCGGCAGGAGGCGGCGATCCTCACGCTGCGCCGGAAATACCGGGTGAATGCGGAGCGCCCGCAGAGCTTCGACTGGTAGCGTCGCACCTGCGGCTTGGTCGAGAGTGAGAGAGGGGTTGGGGATTTCGTGACGGGTTGGAAGGTCGAGAGAGGGTCTCGGCCGCCCGTCACGGAGAAACCACCATGGCCAAAGCTGCCAGGAAGTCGAAGAAGCCCGCGACCGCAATGATCGTCTTCTCGCGCTCGCGTGACATTCCCTTCAATCGCATCCGCCTCTCGGACAGCAATGTCCGCGAAACCGACGTCGAGGCCGGCCTCGACGATCTCACCCACGACATCGACCGTCGCGAGGACATCGTGCAGGGCATCAATGTCCGCGCCATCCTCGACGCCGACGGCAACGAGACCGGCGATTTCGAGACCCCGGCCGGCGGTCGGCGCTTCCGGGCGATCGCGCGTCTGGTCGAGGCCGGACGCTTTCCCGCCGATGGCCTCGTTCCCTGCCTCGTCAAGAAGGCCGACGCCAAGACCTCGGCCGTCGACGACTCGCTCGCGGAAAACATGCTCCGGCTCGGCCTGTTAGGTTCTGTGTCGCGACTGTCCTGTTGGATTCGTACAGCCGTCATGGTTGTGGGCGATATTCGCGGGGCATACCGAGGAAGGCACACAGACGT
>NZ_SNZF01000037.1 GCF_004363725.1 Aquamicrobium defluvii
TTTGAAAGCGCTCGCGTCATCAGATGCTGGCCTCCAATCCAGCCAGCATCTTGAATCACAAACCGCCTTCCTTGGGAATCCTACGATTCTCTCAATTTAGGAACTGCTTTAGATCATTTAATCGTTTCACGGAATTGATGAAATGATCTAACTATTTGTTTATACTGCATTTGTGCGACGCCAAATGTTTCCATTTGGCTGCAAATGCTCTAGTCACTCGCTGCTGCGGGCATCCACATCGGGCGGAAGCTCCGCCTCGCCTTCCAGCTTGGCGCGACGCGAGTAGGCAAGCACGCTGAACGGCAGGAACAGCAGATAGCCGATGACGGAAGCCGTAAGCGTGTACCAGGGATAGCTTACCAGAAGCAGGAAGAAGAGCACGATGGCCAGAATGACCAGCAGCATGCGGTCTCCCGGCACTTTCAGGCTCTTGCCCGAATAGACCGGCAGGCGGCTGACCAGCAGGAAAGCGACGACCACAGTGAATCCCGTCGCCAGAAAAGCGCCAAAGCGGGTCGGCTCGAAGCCGATGAAGGACAGGTAAAGCGGCAGCATGACCAACGCAGCGCCCGCCGGTGCAGGCACGCCGACGAAATACTCGCCCTGCCATGCCGGCCGGTCATGCACTTCTTCCAGAACGTTGAAGCGGGCAAGCCTCATGCCGCAGGCGATGGTGAAAAGCAGCGCCGCGATCCAGCCCGGCGAGCCGGCACGGTCAAGCAGGAATGCATAGAGCACCAGCGCGGGCGCGACACCGAAATTGACGATATCGGCTATGGAATCCATCTGGGCGCCGAACTTGGAGGTCGCCTTCAGAAGGCGTGCGACACGTCCGTCCAGCCCGTCGAGGAAGGCGGCGATCAGCACCATCACCACTGCCGTCTCGAAACGCCCCTCGAAGGCGAAGCGGATGCCGGAAAGACCGGCGCAGATGGCCAGAACCGTAAGCAGGTTCGGAAACACCATGCGCAGAGGGATTTCGCGGATGCGCGGCCCTGCCGAGCCGTGCGATTCGAATTTTTTGAAGGGCGGGTTCATCGGCCCGGTCGTCAGGAAACGCGAACCACAGGCGCGCTCGCCTGCCCATCGAACACGGCCAGAACCGTCTCGCCACCAACAGCCGTCTGGCCGACAGCGACACGCGGCACCGCGCTTTCCGGCAGGTAGACGTCGACGCGGGAACCGAAACGGATCAGGCCGAAGCGCTCGCCGGCCGCGATGTCCGAATCTGCGTCGGCCCAGCACACGATACGGCGCGCCACCAGACCGGCGATCTGAACGGCAGCGACAGTGCCGTTCGGGCTGTCGATCACAAGTCCGTTGCGCTCGTTCTCGCTGCTCGCCTTGTCGAGGTCGGCGTTGAGGAACTTGCCCGGACGATGCTCGATAAGGGTGATGCGGCCACGCACCGGCGCGCGGTTCACATGGCAGGAAAACACGTTCATGAACACGGAAATGCGGGTCATTTCGGCGCCGCCGAGGCCGAGCTCGGCCGGCGGGACTGCCGGGCCCACGGCGGAAACGACACCGTCCGCGGGGCTGATCACCAGCTTGTCGTCGATGGGGATGACGCGCTCGGGATCACGGAAGAAATAGATGCACCATACGGTGAGGAGCGCGCCGACCCAGAGCAGGAAACCCGAAAAATAACCGACGACCAGCGTCACCGCCGCAAAGATGGCGATGAAGGGATAGCCTTCCCGGTGGATCGGCACGAATGTCTTCCTGATCGTGTCGATGAGTTGCATCGTGCTGGACAGGCTCCGTTTTCAGTCGGTGCCTCTCTAGCGGAAAGCCTCTCTGGCCGCAATGCAACAATGCGTCAGCGTTCCGTCCGGACAAGGCAGTCTGTCAGATGACTTCTGGCGTTCGTTGCCTGACGACGACGCCCATGTCGTCGGTTTCGCGTGCGATTCGCAGCCTTTCCTCGGCTTCGGTGGCCTCGCGCTGGCGATCCCACATGGAGGCGTAAAGCCCGCCCATGCGCAGCAACGCGGCATGTGTGCCACGCTCCTCGATCCTCCCCTCCTTCAGCACGATGATTTCATCTGCCGAAATGACGGTCGAAAGCCTGTGCGCGATGACAATGGTGGTGCGGTCGCGGCTGACCAGATCGAGCGCCGACTGGATTTCCTGCTCCGTATGGCTGTCCAGCGCCGAGGTCGCTTCGTCGAGGATGAGAATCGGCGGCGCCTTCAGGATGGTGCGGGCAATGGCCACTCGCTGCTTCTCGCCGCCGGACAGCTTCAGCCCCCGCTCGCCCACCATGGTGTCATAGCCTTCCGGCAGACTTTCGATGAACGAGCCGATCTGCGCCAGTTCGGCGGCGCGCCGCACCTCCTCGTCTGAAGCGTCGATGCGGCCATAGCGGATGTTGTAGGCGATGGTGTCGTTGAACAGAACCGTATCCTGCGGAACCATGCCGATGGCGGCGCGCAGGCTTTGCTGGGTCACGTCGCGCACATCCTGTCCGTCTATGAGGATCGCGCCGGACTGCACGTCATAGAAGCGGAACAGCAGGCGCGAGATGGTCGACTTGCCAGCCCCCGAAGGCCCGACGATGGCCACCGTCCTGCCTGCCGGAACCTCGAAGCTGATGCCCTTCAGAATCTGGCGGTTCGGCTCATAGGCGAACCGGACATCGCGGAATTCGACCTTGCCAGCGCCGACGCCAAGCGCAACGGCGTCCGGCTTGTCGACAACCTCCGCCTTGACGTCGAGCAGGTCGAACATCTGTTCTATATCGGTCAGGCCCTGCCTTATCTCCCGGTAGATGAAGCCGATGAAGTTGAGCGGCACGGATAGCTGCATCAGCATGGCATTGACGAACACGAAATCGCCAACCGTGTGCGTGCCGGCCTGCACCTCGAGCGCGGACATCGCCATGATCACCGTCATGCCGATGCCGAAGATGACGCCCTGGCCGAAATTGAGCCAGCCAAGCGAGGTCCAGATGCGGGTGGCGGCGGTTTCGTAACGCGCCATGGAGCGGTCGAAGCGTTCGGCCTCCATGGCTTCATTGCCGAAATACTTCACCGTCTCGAAGTTGAGCAGCGAATCGATCGCCTTGGTGTTGGCGTCGGTGTCGCTGTCGTTCATGTCGCGGCGGATGTCGATGCGCCAGTCGCTCGCCTTCACCGTGAACCAGGTGTAGAGCCACACGGTGATCGCCACCACGGCCACATATTTCCAGCCATAGGCGACCGCGAAGATGATGGCCGTCAGCGCGAACTCCAGCACGGTCGGCACGCTGTTCAGAACCGTGAAGCGCACGATGGTCTCGATGCCCTTCGTGCCGCGTTCGATGATGCGCGACAGCCCGCCCGTGCGCCGCTCCAGATGGAAGCGCAGGGAAAGACGGTGCATGTGGACGAAGGTGCGGTAGGCAAGCTGGCGCACGGCGTGCTGGCCGACACGGGCAAACAGCGCATCGCGCAACTGGTTGAAGCCAACCTGGATGACACGGATGACGTTGTAGGCCACCACCAGCATGACGGGTGCGGCAAGGACGGCCGGAAGCGGCGGCGGGGAATGTGCGTCGCCGGCAAGCGCGTCGGTGGCCCATTTGAAGAAATAGGGAACCGCAATCAGCGTAAGCTTGGCAGCCACCAGAAGCACGGTCGCCCAGACCACACGCGCCTTGAGATCGGCCCGGTCGGACGGCCACATATAGGGCCAGAGGTTGACCAGTGTCCCCAGTGTGGAGCCGGAGTCGGCGGAAACAGTTTTTTCACTCACGAATTCAATGCCTTGTAGAGATTTCCGCGACGGGCTCGAATAGCGGGCCGCGCATATCAGCAATCGACGCAGCAGGCCGAAGCGAAGCAGGCCAGTTCTTCCGCCACAGCCCTCAGCGCCGGGCGGTCTATGGCGTAACGGGAGCGCTGGCCATCGGCCTTGAAACGCACCAGCCCGGCCGAGACCAGAATCTTGAGGTGCTGCGAAACGGTCGATTGCGCCAGATCGAGCCGGCCCACCACTTCGCCGCAACAGCAGGAATCCGCCCTGGCGAGATGGCGCAGGATCTCGATGCGGGCCGGATGCGAAAGTGCGGCAAGCCGCACGGCAAGCTCGGTGTCGGCCAGCCCCTTGCGATTGTCCGCACAGTGCGAGGAAATTTTCATCGTATATCGACGATAAACGATGAAAATGTTTGACGCAACCATTGAACAGAAGAAAGCGGCGAGATGGCGCCGCTTTCGGTGTCTGGCAGGCTTTCGGGTCCGGATTTTTACTGCGGTTGCACGGTGATCCGATCGCCCATCGCATCGAAATCTGCCTGCTCACCCTGTTCCGACTTTTCCGGCACCTTGAACACCTGCCCCGGCCAGATGCGGTCCGGATCTGCGATCTGGTCCTGATTGGCCAGGTAGATGGTCGAATAGCGCACGCCATGGCCATAAACGCGGCGTGAGATGTGCCACAACGTATCGCCGCGGCGGATGATGACGGAACCGTCCGCATGTTCCAGTTTCGGCGCAGCCGTGGTGGCGGGCTGGCCGCTCCCATCGCTGGCGGCACCTTCGTCGGGCGCGCCCCCTTCCCCGGCGGCCTGCGCGCTTGCGCCATCCGGGGCCGGCGGAGCGACGGCTGCGATCGTTTCGCCCGGTTCGCGCTGGAACGGCACGGTCGCACGCACCACGACCTTGTCGCCGTCGCCAGCATCCAGACCGTCAACGCGGATGGTGTATTCGCCGATCGGCAGGTCGCGACTGGCCTCGACGAGGAAATGGCCGTCCGGGGAGGTGACGGTTTCGCCAAGCAGTATCTCATTGGCATAGACGCGAACCTTGCGCCCGGCGTCGGCCCTGCCCGCAACGAAAATCTTGCCGCCATCGATCTCGACCGCTTCGACGGCAATCTTCGGTCCGCCCGCTTCGTCGGCGGGCTGCTGCCCGCCCGCCTGCTCCTGAGATGCGGCTGTCCCGGCGGCGGTTTGCCGGGGTACGGAATCGCCCGTCGCAGAATCGGCTGTGGCTTCGCCCTCCTGCCCGGCCTGCGGCACATCGGGTTCGCCCTGCGCCTCTGCCGTGCCGGGCTGGGCCTGCGGCAGGGTCAGAAGCTGCGCAGGCTTGCCGGGTTCCTCGACCATGGCCAGTACCTGACCGTCCGGCTTTTCCGGGATCGATACGACTGCGGTCTGCGCGGATGTGGAGACGTCGCTGCCCGATTCCGTCGCGCGCAGCACGATCTGATGGTCTCCGGCCTTCAGAGGATCTTCGAGTACTATGGCGAAAGCGCCATCGGGGCCGGCAACGGCCTTGCCAAGCACGCTGGAACCATCGAAAAGCTCGACCGTCGAGCCAGGTGCGGCCTTTCCGGCCACCACAGCGGAACCGTCCCCTTCGACGCGCAGCACATCGAAGGTCGGGACCTCCGGCTTCTCCTGTGCGGCCTGCTCCGGCTGGGCCTGATCAGCAGCAGAGGGCTCGGCCGGCTTCTGCGCTTCGGCATTCGCCCCTGCGGCACCGGCGGCTTCCGCATCTGCGGCGGGTTCGGATGCCGTACCTGCGGCTGTGGAAGCATCGCTTGCCGGCTGGGCGACTTCGGCAGGTTTACGCCCGATATAGGGATCGAGGGCGCCCGACAGATAGCCGATAAACGCCGCGACAGCGGCTGCCGCCGCCGCGAACAGGAATGCCTTGACCCCGTTATTCTTCATTGCCCTGCCTTGCCCCTCGGTTTCCTGCAGCGTGACCAATTTTCATGAAAATGTCATCACGCTTTATCTCATTGCAGAAGCACGATCTTTTCCTGAAGCCCGGCCCCATGACCTGGAGATCGCGTTCCGGCGCGATCTAGCCTGTTTTGCGCAAAGCGACAAGAAAAACACCGCAACGGGCTTGACCGTGACGAGAACCCCTAGCACCAATCCGGTATGAACACGATTCGATCCGTTTGCGTCTATTGCGGTTCTTCGCCGGGTCACGATTCGGCCTATATCGAAGCTGGCCGAACCCTGGGTCGCGCCCTTGCTCATTCAAGCCTTCGCCTCGTCTATGGCGGCGGCACAAAAGGCATCATGGGCGCGGTATCCGAAGGCACGATCCGTGCCGGCGGCAAGGTGCTCGGCATCATCCCGCGCTTCCTGATGAACAAGGAAGCCACCGAAACCGGCCTCGACCGGCTCGACGAGGTCGTGATCACCGACAACATGCATCAGCGCAAGCAGCGCATGTTCGAGGAATCGGATGCTTTTGTCGCCCTTCCCGGCGGCATCGGCACGGTCGAGGAGATCGTGGAGATGATGACCTGGGCCCAGCTCGGCCATCACCGCAAGCCCATGGTTTTCGCCAACATAGGCGGTTTCTGGGACCCTATGCTGGCGCTGCTCGACCATATGCGCGACGAAGGCTTCATCCATACCGCGCATCAGGTACGGCCGCTGGTGGTCAACCAGGTGGAGGCCATCGTGCCGGCCATCCTGTCCGCGGCTTCGGCAACTGGCACCCCTGCCGAAGGCGTGCCATCGATCATCGAGAAGATGTAAGAGGACTTACTTTTCCCTCAGGGTCGACCAGGTGTAGATCGCGAGCGCAATCCAGATCAGCGCGAACGCGGCCAGCTGGGCCCGGCCGAACGGCTCGTTGAACACGAACACGGCGATCAGGAACAGCATGGTCGGGGCGATGTATTGCATCAGCCCGATGGTCGACAGGCGCAATGCCTTTGCTCCGAAGGCGAACATGAGCAGCGGCACCGCGGTGATGGGGCCGCATCCGACAAGCAACACCGTGTCCAGCCAGCTGCCGTGAACAATATGGTCTTCTCCGGTAGCGAGGAGCCACGCTATATAGGCTCCCGCCGGCACCGACAGTATCATGACTTCGAGCAGAAAGCCCTGGCTCGGTCCGACGGGAAGCGTCTTGCGGAAATAGCCATAGGCGGCGAAGGAAAACGCCAGCGCAAGAGATACCCACGGCAGCGCCCCGTTCTCATAGGTCAATATGGCCACCGCGACCGCGGCCAGCCCGACTGCCGTCGCCTGAACGCGGTTCAGCCGCTCTCCCAGCAGCAGCGCGCCGATCATGACCGTGACAAGCGGATTGATGTAGTAGCCGAGCGCCGTCTCGATGGCGCGGTCCGTGGCTATCGCCCAGATGTAGATCGACCAGTTGAAGCTTATGATGCTGGCTGTTAGCGCCGTCATGCCCAGCATGCGCGGTGAGCGCAGCGCCGCCTTGAAATCCGCGGTCCGGCCCAGCCAGACCAGAACCAGTCCGGCGATAGGCAGCGACCACACCACGCGGTGGGCAACCACTTCCATCAACGGAAGATGTGCCACCCATTTCATATATAACGGCAGCAGGCCCCACAGGAAATAAGCGCTGAAGCCCAGGACGAAACCGCGTCGGGCTACGGCGTCGGCTTCATGCGGCTTCTGGATCACATCGGTTGTCATGCCGCCCATATGGACCCGCAGCACGAATAGAACCATTTCAAACTTCTCATGGTTCAATCGTCTTTCGTTGATGGATCAACGGAACAGGAACGGCATCGAGATGTCTACCGGGCGGCAGCCAGCCCCGCCAGTTCACGGTTCTTCATCAGCTTGAAGACGATGGAATCCATCAGAGCCTGAAACGATGCGTCGATGACGTTGTCGGAGACGCCGACCGTCCACCAGCGGGCGCCGCTCCGATCCTGCGATTCGATCAGGACGCGGGTGATGGCCTCGGTGCCGCCGTTCAGGATGCGCACCTTGTAATCGACCAGCTCCAGATCCTCGATCTCGCCCTGATAGCGGCCGAGGTCCTTGCGCAGCGCAAGGTCGAGCGCGTTGACCGGGCCATGCCCCTCAGCCACGGACATGCGCACCTCCCCCTCCACCATCACCTTGACGATGGCTTCGGAAACGGTCTTGATCTGGCCATTGGCGTCGAAGCGGCGCTCGACCATGCAGCGGAAGCTTTCGACGCTGAAGAAATCCGGTACGGTGCCCAGCGTGCGGCGGGCCAGAAGCTCGAAACTGGCGTCCGCTCCCTCATAGGCATAGCCTTCCGCCTCGCGCTCCTTGACGATGGCAACGAGCGTATCAAGGCGCGGATCGTCTCGCGAAACATCGATCCCGCGTCGCTTCAGTTCGGCCAAGAAATTGGCCTTGCCGCCCTGATCCGAAACCATGACCTTGCGGCGGTTGCCGACGCTTTCGGGCTCGACATGCTCGTAGGTGCTGGGCTCCTTGGCCAGCGCCGAGGCATGGATGCCGGCCTTGGTGGCGAAAGCGGACGCGCCGACATAGGGCGCCTGCGCGTTGGGCGCGCGGTTCAGCAACTCGTCGAAGCCGCGCGACAGCTGCGCGATGGTGGCCAGCCGCTCCGGCGCGATGCCCGTCTCGAAGCGATCCGCATAGGTCTTCTTCAGGGCCAGCGTCGGGATCAGGGTGACGAGGTTGGCGTTGCCGCAACGCTCGCCGATGCCGTTCAGCGTGCCCTGGATCTGGCGGGCTCCGGCTTCCACCGCCGCCAGCGAATTCGCCACGGCCTGCCCCGTATCGTCATGGGCGTGGATGCCGAGGCGGTTGCCGGGAATGCCGGCCGCGATCACCTTGCGCACGATCTCGCGCACTTCCGCCGGCTGGGTGCCGCCATTGGTGTCGCACAGCACCACCCAGCGCGCGCCGGCCTCACAGGCGGTGCGGGCGCAGGCCAGCGCGTAGTCCGCATTGGCCTTGAAGCCGTCAAAGAAATGCTCGCAATCGACCATCGCCTCCTTGCCGGCGGCAATCGCGGCCTCGACCGACGCACGGATGGCGTCGAGGTTCTCTTCATCGGTGCAGCCCAGCGCCACACGCACCTGATATTGCGAGCTTTTGGCGACGTAGCACACCACATCCGAGCGCGACTGAAGAAGCAGCGCCAGTCCGGGATCGTTCGAGGCCGAGACGCCGACCCGCTTGGTCATGCCGAAGGCGGCGAAGCGCGAGCGCTGTGTGCGCTTCTCGGCAAAGAACGCCGTGTCGGTGGGGTTGGCGCCCGGATAGCCGCCTTCCACATAGTCAAGGCCGAACTCGTCCAGCATGCGGGCAATGGCGATCTTGTCCTCTACCGAAAAGTCGATGCCGGGCGTCTGCTGGCCGTCGCGCAGCGTCGTGTCGTAGAGATAGATGCGCTCTTTCATTGCCCTGTCCATTGCCTGCTTCCGGTCCAGAAGAACCGGAAGTTGGTAGAAATTCCTGCGGTCAGGCCTTGCCTGCATATTGGTCGGTGGCGCGGATCAGACGGTCGAGGATACCGGGTTCGGAATAGGCGTGCCCCGCCCCCTCGATCAGGTGAAACTCGGCCTTCGGCCATGCCTTGTGCAGCGCCCAGGCATAGTGCGCCGGACACGGCATGTCGTAGCGGCCATGGACGATGGTGCCGGGAATGTCCTTCAGCCGGCCTGCGTCGCGCAGCAGTTGCCCCTCCTCCAGCCAGCCCGCATGGACGAAATAATGGTTCTCGATACGGGCGAAGGCGATTGCATAATCGTCCACACCGAACGGATCGCTGGTTTCAGGCTCGGGAAGCAGCGTGATCGTTTCGCCTTCCCAGATGCTCCAGGCCCTTGCGGCCTCGATCTGGGTCTGGCGGTCGCCGCTCACCAGCCGCTTGCGGTAGGCTGCGATCATGTCGCCGCGCTCTTCCTGCGGGATGGGAGCCACGAAACGTTCCCACTTGTCGGGAAACATCTGCGAGACGCCGAACTGGTAATACCATTCCAGCTCGGCACGGGTGAGCGTGTAGATGCCGCGCACCACCAGTTCGCTGACCCGCTCGGGATGCGTCTCGGCATAGGAGAGCGCCAGCGTCGAGCCCCACGAGCCGCCGAACACCAGCCACTTTTCGAAGCCGCACATGTCGCGCAGGCGCTCGATGTCGGCGACCAGATGCCATGTGGTGTTGGCCTCCAGCGAGGCGTTCGGCGTGGATTTTCCGCAGCCGCGCTGGTCGAACAGGATAACGTCGTAAAGCGCCGGATCGAACAGCCGCCGGTGCTTTGGCGAAATGGTACCGCCCGGCCCGCCGTGCAGGAACACGGCCGGCTTCGCACCCTTGGTGCCGACCCGCTCCCAATAGACCGTATGGCCGTCGCCGACATCGAGCATGCCGCTCTCGAACGGTTCGACCGCCGGGTAGAGGCCGCGCATTTCTCTGTTCATGATGTGCTGTCCTTTTGGGGCCATGTATCGGTATCGTGGTCGGGGTGCTGGTGCGAGACGATCCGGACCAGAAAGCTTGCTGCTTCCTCGTCCGCCATCGTGTCCTTGCCGGGCAGCCGGTGGACGGAATCCACATAAGGCAGCTTGTTTTCGATGCCCCACTGGATGACGGGAGCGATTTCGGCCGGGCTGTCGAAGGCCCCGATGGCAAGCGCGATACCGTCCGGGGCTTCATAAGTGAGCGGCGTGCCGCATTCGCCGCAGAAACCGCGCAGGACGAGGTTGGAGGAACGGAACCTTTTCGGCTCGCCGCGCGTCCATTCGAGCTTTTCCGGCGAGACCGAAACCAGCGGTGCGTAGAAGGCGCCGAACGCCTTCTGGCACATGCGGCAATGGCAAACCGAGGCTTCGCCCAGCGCGCCCTCGATGCGGAACCGCACCGCGCCGCACTGGCAGCCGCCGGAATAGACGGGCGTGTTGTCAAGGCTCATGGCGCTTCACTCCGGATGATGACAGACAGCCTCGATATTGTTGCCATCGGGATCGAGAACGAAGGCTCCGTAGTAATTCGGATGGTAGTGGGGCCGCAGGCCCGGCGCACCATTGTCCTTGCCGCCCGCGGCCAGCGCCGCTTCATGGAAGGCATCGACCTCGGCGCGCTTGTCGGCGGTGAAGGCGTAGTGCCGGCCCGGCCCCGCCTCTTTCGCCTCGTGCAGCCAGAACCGCGGGCGGTCATAGCCATAGCCGCCGACCTTCACCCCGCCGGTATGTTCCTCAGGCACCATCATCACCAGCGAGGCGCCCAGCGGCGCCAGCGCGGCATCGTAGAATTTTCGCGATGCCTCGAAATCGGTCACCGCAATTCCGGTATGGTCGATCATCGCTTCACCTCCCATGTCGTGATGCGTTCGCCGCTGGAGGGGTCCTTGCCGTCCTTCAACTGCACACCCCTGGCCAGCAATTCGTCGCGAATGCGGTCGGCCTCGCCCCAGTTTTTGTCCCGGATGAAGGCAAGGCGAGCGGCAATCGCTTCATCCACGGCGGTTTTGTCCACCTCGGCGCTGACGTCGAACCCGAGGAATTCGAGCGCGCCACGCAGCGAGGCGGCAGCCGCCGTGTCGCCGTCCAGCGCCTCGCCGGCGAGCTGCGTCAGCACCTGAAAGGCGGAATAGGTCGAAAGATCGTCGCACAGTTCCGCGATCACCTCGTCCGGCACATCGGCGGAGCCTTCGGCGAGGTCGGCGGCACGCTTCCATTTGCGCAGCGTGTTCTCCGCTTCCTCCAGCTTGCGGACGGCGAAATCGATGGGCTCGCGGTAATGCGTCATCAGCATGGCCAGCCGCAGCACCTCTCCCGGCCATTTGCGGCCGCCGAAATTCTCCGTCTCCAGCAGTTCGTGGATGGTGAAGAAGTTGCCGAGGCTTTTCGACATCTTCTGGCCTTCCACCTGCAGGAAGCCGTTGTGCAGCCAGTAATTGGCCATCACCGAGGTGCCATGGGCGCAACGCGACTGGGCGATCTCGTTCTCGTGATGCGGAAAGATGAGGTCGAGCCCGCCGCCATGGATATCGAAGACCTCGCCCAGATAGGCGGCGGACATGGCCGAGCACTCGATGTGCCACCCCGGCCGGCCCTTGGGCTTCCCCGTCCAGCCTGCGGCTGTCCACGCCTCTTGGCCCCACGGACTGTCCCAGCCCGGCTCCTCCGGAGAAGACAGTTTCCAGAGCACGAAGTCCTGCGGGTTCTTCTTGTGCGTATCGACGGCGACGCGGGCGCCTGCCTGCTGCTCGTCCAGAGGGCGCCTGGAGAGCTGCCCATAGTCCGGCATGGAGGCGGTGTCGAACAGGACTTCTCCTGCCGCTTCATAGGCATGGCCGCGTTCGATGAGAGATTGAATCAACGAAACCATATCCGTCTTGCCGTCTTGCCGCGCGAGCACGAACTCCGTCGCGCGCGGCTCGAAGGTCGGCGGCAGGCAGCCGAGCGCCTTCACATCCTTGTGGAACTGGTCAGCGGTCTTTTCCGTCACCCGGCGGATCGCCTCGTTGAGCGTGAGCGTGCCGGCTGCGATGTCATCGCCGAAATCGCGCAAGGCGCGTGCGTTGATCTTGTCGTCGACGTCGGTGATGTTGCGCACATAGGTGACGTGGTCCGCGCCATAGAAATGGCGAAGCAACCGGTAAAGCACGTCGAAGACGATGACCGGGCGCGCATTGCCGATATGGGCGAAGTCGTAGACGGTCGGCCCGCACACATACATGCGCACGTTCGACGCATCGATGGGGGAGAAATCCTCCTTCGCGCGGGTGAGCGTGTTGGTGAGGCGCAGGCCCCTGGTTTCCCTGGTCATTCATCCCCTTCCCGGCATTGCCGGTTCAAACAGATACAGTTGCCCTTCAGCCTGCTGGCCGGGTCGTTTGTCCGATCTGGAAGGAAGATGGGCGAAAACGTCCGGGCCAGCGCGAGGCTAGCCGATAATCGAAATGCCACAAATGGCGAAGGACATCTTCATGGCGGGCTTTATCGCCTTCGCCGCTGTTGCCGTCAAGCCGCTATCGTCGGTGAAAATGTCGCTTCGACATGCGCCCCCAGTGAAAGGAAAGATTTTATTAAACATGTAATCAGAGCCTGAAAGAAGTCAAAAAGAGCGCACCTTGACGTCACGATTTCGGCGGAATCGAGTATCATTTACTGGGATCACAAAGTAATCTGGACCTTGGGGAAGAAAAATGTCCAAAAAGAAACAGGAAAAGAAGCCTGAGAAACCGGTTCTGGCAAATCAGTACCGCGCTATCGGCCCCGCGGCCGTTGCGGCGGCGCTGCTGCATATGAACAAGAAGAAGAAACCAGCCCAGAAGTTCATCTCGCCGCGCCCCGCCTGAGGCCGGCAGCATCACCTTTTGGCTGGCCATTTCTTCGCGAAGTGTGGCGTTTCACTGTTTTGGCGTTCAGTTCAGAACAGGGACATCTGCTTGTGTTCAGGCGTCTCTCCGGAAGGCGCCTTTTGCTTTGCCTCCCGCACACCGGGAGGTTCGATCCTGTTCTGTACCTCGGGGCCCATATTCGACACCTTGTTGACGAGGCTGGAAACCGGGACCGCCTCGAAGAAGTCGGGTTGGGCCGATTTCAGGAGATCGGCCACATCGCGCGGCTCCTGGCGGCGACAGTCGAGCCATCGCGCGAAATCCTTCTCGTCGATCACCACCGGCATGCGATGATGAATATGGGCGATTGCCGGATTGGCGGCAGTGGTGAGAAGCGCGCCCGTGTCCATCTCGGAACCGCCGGGTTCACACCAGGTCTCCATCAGGCCGGCGAACGCAATGAGGCCGCCATGACGAGGTCTGATCCAGTAAGCCTGCCCCTTTGCCGGGCCGCTCTGCTGCCATTCATAGAAGCCGGATGCAGGAACCAGCGCGCGCCGGTGGCGCATGGCGGTGCGGAACGAAGGTTTCGTTGCAGCCTCTTCGGAGCGCGCGTTGAACAGGAGCGGGAAGCCCCGCGTATCCTTTACCCAGGCGGGAAGAAGCCCCCATCGCACGAGCAGCGCTTCACGGTCCGGCAGGTTGGAGCCCGGCGGGCGCGAGGGCGCAGCAACCGCCATCAGGATGGGCTGCGTGGGCGCGATGTTGTAGCGTGCGGGAAACTCTTCGAGTTCGCCGACGCCGAGGAAGGTTGCAGTCTGGTCCGCCGTAGCGGTCAGCGCGAAACGCCCGCACATGAATCCATCCTTTTTCCGGTACTTTCTGCTGCAAGGCGAAGGTGGGCATGGATCAGCACGCAGGCAACCGCTAAAGCTGTCTCAGCCACTCAATCCACAACCGGTCCGCAAGCCATGACGACATTGCCGGAGATACCTGCCGTTTCGGTCGCGCTGGTGCGCGGCGACCGCGTGCTGCTGGTCGAGCGCGGCCGCGCGCCTTCGCAAGGGCTGTATGCCTTTCCCGGCGGCAAGGTGGAGCCCGGCGAGACGCTGGAGCAAGCCGCCCGGCGCGAACTGGCCGAGGAAACCACGCTCGATGCGCAAGCTTACCGGCCGGTGCGAACCATTCTCATAGAAGGGTCCCTTACCCGCCATCCCGTCGATTACAGGCTGACCGTATTCGCGGCCGACTACATCGGCGGCGAGGCTGTGGCGGGGGACGATGCAGCAAACGCCGCGTTCTATTCGCTCGCGGAAATGCGCGGCATGCCGCTTGCCGATTCGGTTCTCGAAGTGGCGCAGGAACTGCTTGGCAGCAGCGCCACCTTGCGCGACAAATTGTCCGGCGGGAATACCCCATGAAACGCGCATTGCTCACCCTTGCATTCCTCTGCGCGCTGTCACCGATGCCGGTCCGGGCCGCGCAGGCCCCGTTCGAGCCTGGCCTGATGCGGCTTGCCGAAATTCTCGGCTCGCTGCATTTCCTGCGCAATCTCTGCGGCGAGAACGGAACGGAATGGCGTAACCAGATGGAAAAGCTGCTCGAATCGGAAAATCCCGATCCCGAGAGACGTGCCCGCTTCATCGCTTCCTTCAACCGGGGATACCGCTCCTTCGGCGAGACCTATAAAAGCTGCACGCCCTCTGCTGTTGCAGCAATCAATCGCTATATGAAGGAAGGCGAGGCGTTGACCCGCGACATCGCCTCGCGCTACGGCAATTAGGAGACCATTAACTTTTCCGGCAAACTGCGCGCACAAATTGCGGACAAGCGTGTTAAAGTCTTAATGGGACATTAAAGGGACGTCTCAAACTTGATCCGAATTGTATGGATCGATGTTTGAACAGGGTGAGTGTTGCGTATGGAACACAGTATCAGCGACATCGACGCCATGGTCAGGGAAGAAAAGCGCCTGACCGCCGTCGAGAGCCACAACGAGGCGTGGGCCGAAGGTCTGTCGGCCGGGATCGAGCCTGAAATCATTGCCGAGGCCGCTCTGGAGACTGCATTTTGCGAAATGCTGCGCAATAACGGTGAGACGGCGGCGCTGGCCCTGCTCGACCGCATGCGCGAGAAGGTCATCGGCGGCGCTTTCGAGCCGCATCGCCTGCGTCACTAGCCTTTCCCCGCCGGCCTGCCTTTGACGCGATCACCTGGGTGGGGCATCATCCGGGTTCGATGGAGATGCGGACAGTGAGCTTTCGAACTTCGGGAAAAACAAGCCTGCTCGGGTCTTGCCTTTGCGCGCTTGCCTTGTCGGCAGCAACGGCAACGGCGCTTGTAGCGGTGTCGCCGCCCGCATCTGCCCTGAGCGAGATCAAGCGCGAGGAGCTTCCACCACCCCTTCCGCCAGCGACCACCACGGACGATGCATCTCCGGGCGCCGTGCCGCTGCCGGACCCCATACATACATCGCAACCTCCTTCCGGCGGTACCGAATCCCCGGAAGACGGGCAGCCCGCCGGGCAGCCTGACCCCGACGCGGCTCCCGATGACGTCTCGCCGGCACGGCCCCACGTTACGCCCAACGGCGAACTGCCCGAGGTGATCTACGATCTCCAGCGCCTGCCCGAGCCGGTGCAGCGCATGCATGGCCTCATTCTGGAAGCCTGCAAGAGCGGCGACATCAACCGCCTGAAGCCGCTGGTCGGCACGGGCGACGGTGGCACTCAGCTTTCCCTGACGGAGATCGACGGCGATCCGATCGAGTTCCTCAAGGGGCTTTCGGGCGATACCGAGGGGCAGGAAATTCTCGCCATAATGGAAGAGGTGCTGTCGGCAGGCTTCGTCCATCTCGATGCGGGAACGCCGCAGGAACTCTATGTGTGGCCCTATTTCTTCGCCGTGCCGCTGGACAAGCTCGACGCCCGCCAGCGGGTGGAACTGTTCAAGATCGTCACGGCGGGCGACTACGAGGACATGCAGCAGTTCGGCGCCTATATCTTCTACCGCCTCGGCATCTCTCCGGAAGGACGCTGGGCTTTCTTCGTGGCGGGCGACTGATCCCGGGCCGGACCGGCAGCAGCCTTTGCCTGCCCCGCTTGCGAGGGGGCACCAGGGGGACTACCTAAGACGGATCGTTCGCAGATTCAGGCCCGTTCCCCTCCATGCCCTTCGCCCTTCTCCAAGACCGTGCCGTCATCGCCGTCTCCGGCCCCGAGGCCGAACATTTCCTGCAAAACATCCTGACCGTCGATCTGGATGCGCTGAAGGATGGCGAGGCAAAGCCTGGCGCGCTGCTGGCGCCGCAGGGAAAGATCCTGTTCGACTTTCTGATTTCGCGCGCCGGACCCGATGCTTTCCAGCTTGAATGCCGGGCGGATGCGGCAGCCGATTTCCACCGCCGCCTGTTGCTCTACAAGCTGCGCGCAAGAGTGGAAATTGCAAAGCCGGAACAAGCGGTTGTGACCGTCGTCTGGCAGACCGATCCAGCGGCTTCACAGATCGATTCAACCGCGCTTGCCGATACCCGCTTCGCCAATGGCGACGTGAAGCGCAGCTATGGCGTGCCATCCTGCGATGACGCCGGCGACAAGGACGCATGGCATGCTTTCCGGATCGCCAATGGCGTGGCCGAAAGCGGCTTCGACTATCAGCTCGGCGACGCCTTCCCGCATGACGTGCTTCTCGACCAGACCGGCGGTGTCGGCTTTGCCAAGGGCTGCTATGTGGGGCAGGAAGTGGTGTCGCGCATGCAGCATCGCGGAACCGCGCGGCGGCGCGTTCTGATCGCATCCTCGCCCGGCCCCCTGCCCGCACCCGGCACTGAACTGACGGTCGAGGGTCGGCCGGTCGGGACGCTGGGCTCGGTCTGCGGCAGCAAGGGTCTCGCCATCGCCCGTATAGACCGCGTGAAAAGCGCCGCCGATGCCGGCAAGACCATTCTCGCCGGGGATGTGCCGGTCACGCTCGCCATACCCGGATGGGCGAAGTTCACCTTCCCCGAAGACGCTCCCCCTGCGGAGAATGCCTGATGGCCGACCGCGCCGGCGCACCGCCGCGCGCCTGGCAGCGCATGCTGTCCGGCCGCATGCTGGACCTGCTCGACCCCTCGCCGCTCGACGTGGAGATTTCCGATATCGCCCACGGTCTTGCCCGCGTGGCGCGGTGGAACGGGCAGACCATCGGCCCGCATGCCTTTTCCGTCGCCCAGCATTCGCTGCTGGTGGAGGCGATCTTCTGCGCGCAGGCCAGGGCCCCCTCGCCCGAGGCGCGGCTGGCGGCCCTGCTCCATGACGCGCCGGAATATGTGATCGGCGACATGATCTCGCCGTTCAAATCCGTGGTCGGCGGCGGCTACAAGGAGTGCGAGAAGCGGCTGCAACGGGCGATCCACCTGCGCTTTTCGCTGCCGTCAGAGTTGCCGGCGGGGCTTATCAGGGACATCAAGCGCGCCGATCAGGTCGCGGCCTATTTCGAGGCCACGCATCTTGCCGGCTTTTCCGTGCAGGAGGCGGCCCAGTTCTTCGGCCGGCCGCGGGGCATCAGTCCCGACAGGTTCGACATGACGCCACGGTCGGTGACTTTCGCGCAGGAAGCCTTCCTGAAACGCTTCACCACGCTTGAAAAGCTGCGCGGCAACGGTTCAGTCGCGGTCGGGCGCGCCTGAAGCGTTTCGCGATCTTCCGGATATACGCTCCTTGCGCCTCAAGTTCCTGTACTCAGGCATGTCTTTGTCCCGAAACCGGCACCCGCTTTCCGGCGACATGCTTTAAAAAAACGGGTGAGCATACAGCTCCGGAGCCATGGTCACGCCTCGCTGCGCCCTCCTGCCGCACTATGCGTCAGCAGCCGCTGATAGAACAGGCCGATGCCGATCAGCACTCCGCCCAGCCCGATGAAGGAGAGCGCGCGCAGCACGCCTTCCAGTTCCGACATGTCGAACAGGAAGACCTTGAGAACGGCTATGGAAATCAGCGCGGCGGAGGCCACGCGCAGCACCTGCGAACCGAGGCGCACACCGGCAACCAGCAGCGCCACGCCCATGACAAGCCACAGCGCCGAATAGCTGTAGGTCTCCACCTGCTCCATGCCGCTCCACCAGGCGATGTATTCGCCCCTGAACAGGCGGCGCACCGACAGCGTCGCATAGGCGAAGGCGAGCAGCGCGCCGAGCACGGCCAGCATGGAGGAATACCATTTCGGCCGCTTGCCGCGCGCATACCAGGCCAGCGCGAATGCGGCCACCGCCGGCAGCAGATAGGCGAGGAACAGCAGGTTGAAGACCGGGATGCGGCCAGTGGACTCGTCGGTGACGAGCGGATTGAGCACCATGAAATGCTGGACGCAGATCAGAGCTGCGGACACCACGCCTGCCGCCAGCGAGCCGATGCGCAGCACGGGGCTTGGCGAGCGCATATCGAGAGCGACGAGGATGACGCCTGCGCCGAGCGCGATCAGCGTGTAGATCGCCTGTTCGGCAAGCGTCGGCGCGCCTGTGTCGATGACCCCGCCATGCATGGCGTGGCGCACCAGCATGGCCAGCGTCAGCAAGGCGAACAGCGCCGCACCCGCCTCCATGATGAGGCGCGGGCGTCCGTTGGTGGTGCGGGCGAGTTGCCATGCGGCAAAACCGAAGGCGAGCGCCGGAATGCCGTAGCCCGGCAGCAGCCAGTTGAACACCGGCGTGCGGGACAGGAATTCCGCCCCGACGATGGTGGGATCGAAGGCGACGCGGGCAAGCACGGCAACGACCGCCGCCGCCGACAGCCAGCCGAGCACCGGCCATGAACGGTGACGGGTGGCGAGTGCCGGCACGATGGCGGATGCCCCGAGCAGAACCGTGGTCATGCCCGAGCCGAAAGCCATATGCAGGAAAAGCAGCCATGCCACGGCCGAACCGGCCAGCATGCACGATACGGCAACGCCTCCTTTCAAAGGCGGCTGTTCGGCCCGCGAAAGCCACTCGCCTGCCACCGCGAACCCGATGAACAGCAGGGTAGCCAGGAAGGCGTGCAGAAGATCGCGCTCGATATTGCCGAAGGTCGCCCATGTGGAGAGCAGGATGACAAGCGGCGCAGCCGCAGCCCAGAAGGCCCACATGGCGGCCAGCCACGCGGGCGCTGCAAGGTGGCGGCGCGCGGCCCACAGACCCGCACCGATGAACAGCAGCCCCAGAACGAGACCGATCGGCATGGCGCTGTCGCGGCTGACGGCCAGCGCCATGCCATCCAGCACCATCGTGCCCGACGACAGTTCCGCATGCAGGCCGAGGATCGGCATCATCTGGATATAGGCGAGCGCCGTCATGATGCCGGCGAAATGCAGGGCGGCCACCGCAGCCGGACGCCACAGGGCGGCTGCAAGCATCATGGCGACGATGATCGCAGCCCATTTCGGGCCGCCGCCGATGGTTATGTCGGGAACGACGAACAGCGCAAGCGCCGTGATGCCGGTGAAGAAGGCGGGCGCGATGGAAACGAAATCCACCTTGCGCTCATCGGCCGGGCCGGACAGCCAGATGAAATCCAGCACAGCGAGCGTGACGGCGCTGAAGACCAGCAGCACCGCGAAATCGGGAACGCTCACTTCGCCGATATAGACCAGTGTCCACAGGCCCGTACCGAAGAAGCTCGCCGCCATGAGGAAGTGCCAGAGGCGCATGCGGGCGATTGTGCCGGCGGCAGCCAGCACAACGGCGAGATAGCCGAACGGGCCCCATGCGCTGGGCGCCTGGCTGGCAACCAGCACCGGCGTCGCCAGCGCTCCGAGCAGGCCGATGCCGGCGAGAGCCTGCCCATGGACAAGTGCTGCGGCGATGGTCGCGATAGCGATCAGCCCGAGCAGGAAGAAGGCGAATCCCGCGCCGATGAACCCGTAAACGCCATGCGCGGCATAGACCGCGCCGAAAAGGGTGAACGCGCCCGCCGCCGTCAGGATCGCAGGGATATAGGCGCCCGCCGCACCGGCGACAGGCACGCGCCAGCCGGTGCGGCGCACGAACTCGCCGGCTCCCACAAGCAGCAGGCCGAACAGGCCGGCCATGGAAAGGCGCGCACCGGGGCCGAATATGCCAGCCTCTATGGTGTAACGAACGAGGAACAGGCCGCCCAGCGCCAGCGCGATGCCACCCACCCACACCGCCCAGCGGGTGCCGAGCGCGGTCTCTATGTCGCGCTTGCCCGCCTTTTCAACTGGCACGGCGGGGGCGGCCGGCTCCATTTCGGCGACATCCGGCGCGGTATCTGCCGCCAAGGCCGTTCTGGCCCACGGCCCGGCTTCTGCCGGCCGGTCGTCGCTCGTCTCCGCCCGCTCTTCGGTGATTTCGGAAGGCGTGGCTGGCTCCTGCGGCTGAACGGCGGTTTCCACCGGTACGGAAGCTGTGGCGGCGGTAGCGCCGAAGCCGGTCACGACCTTGCGCAGGGACCTGAGGTCTGCCTCCACCGTGTTCAGCCGCTTCTGCTGCTTCGTGATAATGACGAAGAGCACAATGATGGCGATGACAGCGATCTCGAACATGGACGCCCCTTAGCTGGAGGACCTGCCGCTGCGGACGATCCGGGCGGCGCACCTCATGCGGCTGTGCCTCCGTTCAGGCGCGGGCCGGCGGCGAAATGCCGGCGCAGCGCCATCAGGAAACCGGCGCGGGCATCGGGGGGCTCGATCCCGCGCGGTTCATAGACATGGCGGTTGAAGAAATACAAGGACAGCCGGAAGGCGTCTTCGAGCGCCGGCGCATCGGCACGGCAGCCCGGCCCCTGTTCCAGGAAGGCCGGCAGGGCGAGCATCCTGTCATGCCAGGGCAGGCCCGCCACGCGCGACACTGCCCGGCCCGTTTTCGGCGACACATAGACGAGGTCGGTGCGCTGGCCGGTGGCCGCGCATTCGCAGAGGTCGAGGCCGTAGCCCAGTTCCTCCAGCACCAGAAGCTCGAAACGCGCCACCAGTTCGCCTGCGGCATCCGGATCGTCGAGGTTCTCGATCATCACCAGCAGCGTCTCGTACAGCGCGCCATGGGCGTCCCGTTCCGGCAGCAGGCGCAGATGCGCGGCCAGAAGCTGAAGGCCGTAGACGGCGACGGCGCTGTCCATCAGCCGCGCCGCGTTCATCTCCAGCGCTTCGGCCTGAAAGGTTCCAAGATGCTCATCGAGGCGCGCGCGCCAGACCAGATCGACCCGGTTGCCCGCCTGCAACACCGGCTGAAGCCGCCGCGAACGCCCGCCGCGCACCATGCCCAGATGCCGGCCATGCTCACGCGTCATCACCTCGAGGATGACGCTGGTTTCGCCATGCCTGCGGGTTCCGAGAATGATTCCCTCGTCTCGCCACTCCATGGCGCGACCTTTTCACCGCTTCGATGCCGAAATCAAGCGCAATGGGCTTCAGGCCGAGTGCGAAAGGTCGTAACCGGCATCGATCTCCCGCCCCACGGTCAGCACCTTCTTCAACTTCGGATCGATCTCGTGATAGGCGCCGTCCGGCTGCACGCCGAGGGCATCCAGCGTCTTGCTGAAGAAGCAGCGCACGGCGGCGGCGGCGACGATGTCGAAAATCTCCCCTTCGGAAAGGCCATGGCGGCGCAGGCCGTCGACGTCGCCCGCATCGACCGAGGTGGCGTCGCGAACCACCTTGGCGGCAAAGCGCATAATGGCGCGATCCCTCTCGTCGAGCGGCGAGGCATCGCTGTCCTCGACGATGGCCTGCAATTCGGCCGGGGTGAAATGGCCGTGCAGGAGCACATTGCCATGGGCAAGCATACAGTAGGAACTGCGCAATTCCCTGGCCGCGGCCAGCGTCACCAGTTCATAGCGGCGCAAATCCATGTTCGCCCTGATGCTGGAGAGAAGGCCGTTCCACGCCTCCATCACCTCCGGGCGATGGCTGAACGCCTTCACCATGTTGGGCAGGTATCCGTAGCCCGCCTGCGCCCTTGCGAACATTTGCGCCGTTCTGGACGAGGGATCGTTTTCGGTCACGGTGCTGATGTAGGACATCGCGTGCCTCCCGAGCTGATGCCCGAGTATAGCGCGAATCCTTCCGCAGCGGAATTGCGCAGTCCCTATTTGAGATGTCAGCCCGGAAAATCGAGCCCCATCTCCCGGTAGCGTTCGGGGTCGTCGCCCCAGTTCTCGCGCACCTTCACGAACAGGAAGAGATGCACCTTCTGTTCGAGAATTTCGCCGATTTCCTTGCGGGACGCCTCGCCGATGGCGCGGATCGTCTCGCCCTTGTGGCCCAGCACGATCTTCTTCTGGCTGTCGCGCTCGACATAGATGACCTGCTCGATGCGCACCGAGCCGTCCTTCTTCTCCTCCCATTTCTCGGTCTCGACGTGGGAGGAATAGGGAAGCTCCTGATGCAGGCGCAGATAGAGCTTTTCGCGGGTGATCTCGGCAGCGAGCTGGCGCATCGGCAGGTCCGAAATCTGGTCCTCCGGATAATACCATGGGCCGGCCGGCAGGGTTTCGGCCAGATAGCCGAGCAGATCCTCGCAGCCGGAACCGGTCAGCGCCGAAACCATGAAGGTGCGATCGAAGGCGACACGCTCATTGGCGGCGGAGGCCAGGGCCAGCAGGTTCTCACGCTTCACCCGGTCGACCTTGTTCAGCACCAGAACCTTCGGTTGGCGCACGTCGGCCAGACGCTCAAGAATCGTATCGGCATCGCCCTTGATGCCACGCTCGGCGTCGATCAGCACCAGCACGATGTCGGCATCCCTGGCGCCGCCCCACGCGGTGGTGACCATGGCGGTATCGAGGCGCCGGCGGGGCTTGAAGATGCCCGGCGTGTCGACGAACACGATCTGGGCCTGCCCGTGCGTGGCGATGCCGCGCACCAGCGCACGTGTCGTCTGCACCTTGTGGGTGACGATCGACACCTTGGTGCCGACAAGCTGGTTGACCAGAGTGGACTTGCCGGCATTGGGCGCGCCGATAAGCGCCACGAAACCGGAATGTGTAGAGGGCGTTGCTTCAGCTTCGCTCATGCTGCATTTCCTTCATCGGCCCACACGCCTTCGCACACAAGCATGGCGGCGGCTGCGGCCTGCTCCGCCTCGCGCTTGGAGCGGCCCCTGCCCTGCACCGGCGCCAGCGCACCCACCGTGACACTGACAGTGAACACCGGATCATGATCCGGCCCTTCGCGGCCGTCTATCCTGTAAGACGGGGTGGCGGACGCCGCCTGATGCGCCCATTCCTGCAATTCGGTCTTCGGGTCGCGCTTCGCCTTGGCCATGGCCTGCGAACGCGGCATCCAGTAACGATGGATGAAGGCGCGTGCCGCCTCCAGGCCACCGTCGAGATAAAGCACGGCAATGAGAGATTCCAACGCATCCGCGCGCAGGTTGACGCGCTTGCGCCCGGCCAGATTGCGCACATCGGAACCGGCGCGGATCAGTTCGGCAAGGCCGATTTCCTCCGCGATCTGCGACAGCGCCTCCGCATTGACGAGCGCATTCAGCCGCAGCGAAAGCTCGCCCTCCACGGCATCGGGATAGGCGGCAAGCAGCATGTCGGCCACCACAAGCCCCAGCACGCGGTCGCCAAGGAATTCGAAGCGCTCATAGTCGAGGCCCGCCTGGGCGCTGCGCGCACTGGCATGGGTCAGCGCGCGCTGCAAACGCTGCTTGTCGCGGAACATGTGGCCGGTGCGCTCATGGAGCGCCACGGCAAGCTGCTCCGCGGTCAATCGCCTGGGCGCAGCCATGGCCTTATCGGATAAAGTCGAACAGGCGGCCAAAGCGGACTTCACTCGGCCACTTCCAGATTTCCAGCGGGCTCGCGCCGCCAGCGATCGAGAAGAAGATGATGTTGGCGCGACCGACCAGATGGTCATAAGGCACAAAACCCACGCTGAAGCGGCTGTCGGCGGAATTGTCGCGGTTGTCGCCCAGCATGAAATAGTGGCCTTCCGGCACGGTGAATTCGCGTGTGTCGTCGCCAATACCGTTCGGGGTCAGGTCGAGCGTCTCGTAGCTGACGCCGTTCGGCAGCGTCTCGCGGTAAACGTCGACGGGGCGTGAAACCTCGGTGATGTCGGGATTGTCGATCTGGCCGACCTTCTCACGCGCAACCGCCACATCGTTGATGAAAAGCTGGCCGCCGCGCATCTGGACCTTGTCGCCGGGCAGACCAACGACACGCTTGATGTAATCGATGGAGGGATTGGGCGGGAACTTGAACACCACGACGTCGCCGCGTTGCGGCTCACCGCCCCAGATGCGGCCCGAAAAGAGATTGGGCGAGAACGGCAACGAATAGCGTGAATAGCCATAAGACCATTTGGTGACGAACAGATAGTCGCCTTCCAGAAGGGTCGGGCGCATCGATCCCGACGGAATCGAAAAAGGCTGGAACAGCAAGGTACGGATAACCAGCGCCAGCAGCAGCGCCTGGACGATGACGCTGAAGGTTTCCCCAAGTCCGCCTGATTTCTTCCGGGATTTGTCGGCCACGCTCATGTCGTCCTCATTCATGCGTTGGTTCTATAAGGGCTGAACGCGCCGGGAGCAACGCCCGGAAACACCACAGACCAGCGGTGAGGCACGATCAATGTGGCGTTATGGCGGCGGTTCGCCCGCACTGTCTTGCAGCCGGCGCCCCGCCGGAACCGCCTCGATGATCACGAATGCCTGCGCCAGCGGGAAATCGTCCGTGATGGTAAGGTGGATGGCCGCTTCGTGGCCGGGGGGAAGAATTTTGGCAAGCTGCGAGGCAGCCCCGCCCGTCAGCGCCATGGTCGGCTTGCCGCCGGGCAGGTTCACCACGCCCATGTCACGCCAGAACACGCCATGGGAAATGCCGGTGCCGAGCGCCTTTGCACAGGCTTCCTTGGCGGCGAAGCGTTTCGCATAGGAGGCCGCACGCTCCCTCCGGGCCTCGGAACGTGCCCGCTCGATATCGGTGTAGACACGGCTGATGAAGCGCTCGCCATACCGTTCGAGCGACTTCTCCACACGACGGATATCGATGAGGTCGCTGCCGATGCCGATAATCATGACATGTCAGATGTTGCGGCTGCCGGGCTTCACCGCGGGAATGGCGGCAAGCTCGGGCGGCAGCGCATCGGCCGGATAGGCCGGCACCTCATATTCGGCCAGCGCGATCAGCGGCACGCCGACGTCGGTCTTGCCGGCCGAACGGTCGATGATGCAGGCCGCGGCCACCACCTCGGCGCCGAGGTCGCGCAGGCAGGCGATGGTTTCGCGGATCGACAGGCCGGTGGTGACGATATCCTCCACGATGACGACGCGCGCGCCCTTCTCCATCTCGAAGCGGCGCAGGCGGAACACGCCCTGCTCGCGCTCGACCCACACCGCCGGCACGCCAAGATGGCGCGAGGTCTCATAAGCGGGAATCAGCCCGCCGATGGCCGGGCCGACGACATAGTCGATCCTGCCATCGACCTCGGCACGGATGCGCCCGGCCAGCGCCCTGCAAAGCTTCTCGGTCTTGTCCGCATGCATGAAGACCCGCGCCTTCTGCAGGAAAACCGGGCTTCTGAGGCCGGAGGTGAGAATGAAATGCCCCTCCAGGACAGCGCCGGCGGAACGGAAGACATCAAGCACTTCGGCAGTATTCATCGGTTCGCAAATTCCAGTTCGATATACGGCTCGATCAGCCATTGACCCGCCGCGCGGTGCTCACGCTCGGGTTTTCCTTGAGCTGCGACAGCAGCCTGTTCAGGTGCTTCACGTCCCATACCTCGATGTCGATCAGCATTTCGGTGAAGTCGGGCGCCGTGCGCACCATCGACAGGGTATGGATGTTGGCGTCGTTGGATGCAACCACCTGCGCGATATCGGCCAGCGAGCCCGGCGCATTGATGGCCGTGACCGAAATGCGGGCGGGGAAGCGCTCGCGGTTGTTCTCGTCGATGTCCCAGCGCACGTCGATCCAGCGCTCCGGCTGATCGTCGAAGGCGGTCAGCGACGGCGACTGGATCGGATAGATGGTGATTCCGGAGCCCGGCTGGACGATGCCGACGATGCGGTCGCCAGGCACGGCCCCTTCGGGCGCGAAGGTGACGGGCAGATCGCCGCGCACGCCGCGAATCGGCAGGGCGCCGTCCTTCGGCTGGCTCTTGCCCTTGCGCGAGGAGCGGCCGGGAAGCTGGAACAGCATGCCGGCCGCGTTGCGGATACGCGACCAGCCCTCCTCCCGCTGCTTGGGCACCGGCGCCGTGACGCGCTCGTCCTTGTAGTCCGGGAACACAGCCTTGATGACATCGGCCGACGACAGCTCGCCGCGCCCCACGGCGGACAGCACGTCCTCGACATCCTTGCGCGCCAGACGCGGCAGGACCAGCTTGAGGCTATCCCTGGAGAACGGCTTGCCGGTGCGCTCGAAGGCACGTTCGAGAATGCGCATTCCGAGGCCGGAATATTGCTTGCGGATGGCATTCTTCGTCGCACGGCGGATCGCGGAGCGGGCCTTGCCGGTGACGACGATCGACTCCCACGCCGCCGGCGGCACCTGAGCCTTGGAACGGATGATCTCGACCTCGTCGCCGTTCTTCAGTTCGGTCATCAGCGGCATGATGCGGCCATTGACCTTGGCGCCGACGCAGCTGTCGCCGACATCGGTGTGGACGGCGTAGGCAAAGTCGATGGGCGTCGCCCCGCGCGGCAGGGCGATGACCATGCCCTTGGGCGTGAAGCAGAACACCTGATCCTGGAACAGCTCGAGCTTGGTGTTTTCGAGGAAATCTTCCGGGTTGTCGCCTTCGGCAAGCTGCTCGATGGTGCGGCGCAGCCAGGCATAGGCGCTGGTTTCGCTTGAAACGTCCTTGCCGGCGCCATTCTTCGAAGCGCCATCCTTGTAGATGGAATGGGCGGCGACACCGTATTCCGCCACCTCGTTCATCTCGCGGGTACGAATCTGGAGTTCCACACGCTGGCGCGACGGCCCGACGATCGTGGTGTGGATCGACTGGTAGCCGTTCTGTTTCGGCGTGGAAATATAGTCCTTGAAGCGGCCCGGCACCATCGACCATGTGGTGTGGATCGCGCCCAGAGCGAGATAGCAGTCCTCGATCCTGTCGACCACGACACGGAAGCCGAATATGTCGGAAAGCTGCTCGAAAGACAGCGCCTTGGTCTCCATCTTGCGGAACACCGACCAGGGTTTTTTCTGCCGGCTGGTGACTTCCGCCCTGATGTCGTACTTCTCGAACAGTTCCGAGAGCGCCTTTTCGATGTCCGACAGGACATCTCTTGCCCGCTCCGATATCTCGGCCAGCCGCTGCGTCACCATGCGGTGCGCTTCGGGGTTGATGTAGCGGAAGGCGAGTTCCTCAAGCTCTTCGCGCATGCCCTGCATGCCCATGCGCCCGGCCAGCGGCGCATAGATTTCCATCGTCTCCTCTGCGATGCGCAGACGCTTGTCCTCGCGCATGTGCCCAAGCGTGCGCATATTGTGGAGCCGGTCCGCCAGCTTGACCAGCAGGACGCGGACATCCTCGGAGATCGCCAGAAGGAGCTTGCGCAGATTTTCGGCCTGCTCTGCCTTCCTGGAAACGAGATCGAGCTTCTTGAGCTTGGTCAGTCCCTCCACCAGCTTGCCCATTTCCGGGCCGAACAGCTCATCGATCTCGGCACGGGTGGCGCTGGTATCCTCGATCGTGTCGTGGAGAAGCGCGACGGCGATCGTCGCCTCATCGAGGCGCATATCGGTGAGGATCGCCGCCACTTCCAGCGGATGCGAGAAATAGGGATCGCCGGACGCCCGCTTCTGGTGGCCATGCTTCTGCATGGCATAGACATAGGCCTTGTTGAGCAGCGCCTCGTTGACGTCCGGCTTGTAGCGCTGGACGCGCTCGACAAGCTCATACTGACGCATCATGGGCGGGCTCTCACAGCAGAAAACGAAACATGCGCCGCAGGCACGCGGCGCATGTCATAGATAGCTGCGATTGAGCGCCGGCGAAAGAGCCGTCGCGCGCTCTAAGCGTCAGAAATCGTCGCTTTTTTCCGGCGGCACGAGACCTTCGATGCCAGCCAGCAGGTCCTCTTCCGACATGCGGTCGAAAGCGATGTTCTCTTCCGGCTCGTCAACGTCCTCGGCAAGGACCGCACCCGGCTGCGCGGCGATGGCTTCCGCTTCCGGCTCGTCGACCTCGACATGCTTCTGGAGCGAATGGATCAGATCTTCCTTGAGATCGCCCGGTGAAAGGGTCTCATCGGCGATCTCGCGCAGCGCCACAACCGGATTCTTGTCGTTGTCGCGCGGAACTGTGATGGGTGCGCCCTGGCTGATCAGGCGGGCGCGATGCCCGGCCAGAAGGACCAGCTCGAAGCGGTTTTCGACCTTGTCGATGCAATCTTCAACGGTGACGCGGGCCATGGGATGCCCCTTTCATGCGAAGGATTTGACGGAAAACAGGCGCGCTCCTTAACCCGTATACCGGAAAAATACAAGCGATACCCTTGTCCGCATGTAGACAGACCGCACCCTGACGTGAGCATATTCTCCAAAAGCAGGATTTGACTGCCACGAAGCTGACGCTATTTGGGAAGATAGCTCGATTTCGGCGGGATGGGCTTCCGGATTGCTCCGGAGCGCGCAGTGTCGCCGGTTATTTCACTGCCACGTTTATTTGCCACAAGGATATTTCCGAATGTTCGATCCGCGGGAGAAGATTGCTCTCTTCATCGACGGTGCAAATCTTTACGCCACCTCACGCTCACTCGGTTTCGACATCGATTATCGCAAGCTCCTCGCCTGCTTCCAGAAACGTGGCTATCTTCTGCGTGCCTATTATTATACGGCCCTTGTCGAGGATCAGGAATACTCTTCCATTCGCCCGCTGATCGACTGGCTGGACTACAACGGCTACAAGGTCGTGACCAAGCCGGCCAAGGAATTCACCGACGCAACCGGCCGACGCAAGATCAAGGGCAACATGGACATCGAGCTCACCGTCGATGCGCTCGAACTGGCCGACGTCGTCGACCATTACGTGATCTTCTCCGGCGACGGCGATTTCCGCACGCTGGTCGAAGCCCTGCAACGGCGCGGCCGGAAGGTTTCCATCGTCTCCACCATGGCATCGCAGCCGCCGATGATTTCGGACGAGCTACGCCGCCAGGCCGATCACTTCGTCGACCTGATGACACTGAAAAGCGAGGTCGGCCGCGAACAGACCGTGCGCCGTCCTGAACCTGCGCATACCGACGACGAAGAGGATGACGACTGAGGGGGTGGGCGATGCTGACCCCCACCGATCCTGACCGCGATTGTCCACTCTGTCCCCGGCTCCACGACTTCATCGCCGAATGGCGGATGAAGGAGCCGCAGTGGTTCAACGCACCCGTGCCGCCTTTCCTGCCGCCCGAAGGCCGGCAAGGCGTACGTCTGCTCATCGTGGGGCTGGCCCCCGGTCTGCGCGGCGCCAACCGGACGGGCCGCCCCTTCACGGGCGACTATGCAGGCGATCTGCTGTACTCGACGCTTAGCCGTTTCCATCTGGCGCGCGGCCGCTTCGAGGCGCGGCCGGACGACAGCCTCGAACTGATCGACACGGCCATCGTCAACGCGGTGCGCTGCGTGCCGCCGCAGAACAAGC
The DNA here is from genome assembly GCF_004363725.1 of Aquamicrobium defluvii. Taxonomy (GTDB): domain Bacteria; phylum Pseudomonadota; class Alphaproteobacteria; order Rhizobiales; family Rhizobiaceae; genus Mesorhizobium; species Mesorhizobium defluvii. The sequence continues at coordinate 29,572 of NZ_SNZF01000037.1, forward strand.
CGACCGGCCCCGAAATTTCGAACTGCCGGAACTTTCTCATTCCCACGATCGGCAGTTTCCCCAACCTCACCGCCATTCTGGCGCTGGGCGCCATCGCGCACCAGTCCATGGTGCGAACGCTTGGCGCAAAGGTATCGGCGCATCCGTTCAGGCACGGCGGACGCCACGAGATCGGCGGCTTCACGCTGTTTTCCAGCTATCACTGCTCACGCTACAACACCAATACCGGCGTGCTGACGGAAGACATGTTCGTGAATGTCTTCCGGGACATAGCCGATTTTCTGGGTAAATAGATTCAAGGCAGAATGCACGGGCCGGGCATGATCTGGCCATGCGCAAATGCATTTTGCAGTCAGACGGAATCGTCTGAAGCCGCAAAAATGCGGCCGGGAAAAGAAACCGGCGCAGTGGAACAGCGTTCGTCAGAACGCCCGCTGCTCTAGCCTCGTTCCTTGAGAAGCCGCCCCTTCTCCCGGTTCCAGTCGCGCTGTTTCTCGGTCTCGCGCTTGTCATGCAGCTTCTTGCCGCGCGCCACGGCGAGCAGAAGCTTGGCGCGGCCGCGATCGTTGAAATAGATCTTCAGCGGCACGAGGGTCATGCCTTCACGCTCGACGCCCTGCGCCAGACGTGCCAGTTCGCGCTTCGAGACCAGCAGTTTGCGGCGGCGGCGCGGCTCGTGGTTAAAGCGGTTGGCCTGCAAATATTCGGGCAGGTAGGAATTGATGAGCCACAGTTCCCCACCCTCCACAGAAGCGTAGGATTCCTGGATATTGGCCTGGCCGCCGCGCAGCGACTTCACCTCGGTACCAGTCAGCACCAGACCGGTCTCGACCGTGTCGAGGACCTCATAGGAGAAGCGCGCCTTGCGGTTTTCCGCGGCGACCTTGTTGTTGGGATCTGATTTCCGGTTCTGGCTCATGATGCGCACAGATGGCGCATCAGCCTCAGTTTATCAAGCCGGCGCTTTTCATTGCCGCGTCGATCATTGCCTCCGTCCCGGGCTCGGCGGTCACCAGCGGCGAGCGCACGACATTGCCTATCCGGCCCAGCCGCGACAGCGCATATTTGGCTCCGGCGACGCCGGTATCGGCGAAGATCGCCTTGTGCAGCGGCAGAAGCCTGTCCTGCAATTCCAGCGCGCGGACGCTGTCGCCGGAAAGCGTGGCCTGCTGGAACTCCGCGCAAAGACGCGGGGCGACATTGGACGTGACCGAGATACAACCCACACCGCCATGGGCATTGAAGCCCAGTGCGGAAGCGTCCTCGCCCGAGAGCTGGATGAAATCCTTGCCGCATGTCGCCCGCTGTTCCGAAACGCGCTCGACCTTGCCGGTCGCATCCTTCACACCGGCGATGTTCCTGAAGTCGTGTGCCAGCCGGCCCATCGTTTCCGGAGACATGTCGATCACGGAACGCGGCGGGATATTGTAGATGATGATCGGCAGCGAGGTGGCCTGCGCGACCGCGGCGAAATGCTCGTAAAGACCGCGCTGCGTCGGCTTGTTGTAATAGGGCGTCACCACGAGCACGGCATCGGCGCCGACGCTTTCGGCATGCCTGACCAGTCCGATCGCTTCCTTCGTGTTGTTCGAGCCGGCGCCCGCGACAACCGGCACGCGCCCCTTCGCAACCTCGACGCAGACCTCGATGACGCGGCGATGCTCTTCATGCGACAGGGTCGGAGATTCGCCCGTCGTCCCCACCGGGACAAGGCCGGTGGTGCCTTCCTCTATCTGCCACTCTACAAGGGCGCGAAAGGCTTTCTCGTCGAAACGTCCGTCCTGTTCGAACGGCGTGACGAGCGCGGTAAGCGAGCCTCTCAGCATTATGTCCAACTCCCTGGAACCCCTGTGTCGAGGAGCCTTGTTTGAGCGAAATGCCGGCTTCTAGCGCAAACGCAGTCGGCGCACCATAGGACAAGTTCAGGAAATTGACGACGTCATGGGAAATCCCGCGATGCACCCGGCAGCCTGAGCAAGCCGGCACCCACGGCTCAGCCTCCGCTCCGCCATATGTTCATCGACGCGGTCTCAAGACTGTGCTGGCTTGTCTTCCAGACAAAGACCATTGGCTGACAGCGCCTTGCGGCATCTCAGCGAGACGTGACGAAGCGTTCCAGCTTGCCAAGCGTTTGCAGTCCCAGTTCGACTGCGCCGAAGCCCTTCGCCTCCTGGAACTCTGCTTCAGTGCTGAACACCATGCCCAGAACCACCTTCGTCGCTCCGTCCTGCTCCTCGAACGAGGCCCATGCATCGGCATGCTTCGGGCCGTTCTCGCCCCAGAGCAGCGTGTAGGCGATCCTCTCCCCGGCCCGCACATCGGTATAGAGATGGTGATTGGGGAAGACCGTGCCATCCGGCGCAATCATGTCGAACACCCATTCACCGTCCTTTCGCAGGTCGATCCTTTTGGTACGGCAGGAAAACCCGTCCGGCCCCCACCATTGCGGCAGCGTGTCGGCGTTCATCCAGGCGTTCCAGACGACGCTCCGGGACGCTTGAATCACCCGTTGCAGCACCATTGTCCGCCGCGACGTCGCCGCGAGATTGTCCAGCCCGGCATTGAAACCCTGCCGGTAGCCGGGCTCCATGTTCCCGGCCAGCGAGGAGAGCTGGACCGTGACGACGAGCCGGCTGCGCTCATCCGTTCCAGAGAAACCGGCCGTCACGAGGGCTGCCGATTTCGTCACGCCATCACAAGAGATCAACTCGTAGTTCACGCTGCGCACCGTCGGCTGCAATTCCAGCCAGCCGCACTCACATCGTATGTCCGGCTGCCCCTCTACCTTGCAGAGCGAGACTTCGCGGCCGCCCACCCTGGTGTCGGCCTCCAGAAATTTCACCGCAACCGAGGGCGTCGGTGCAGACCACACAGCCCTTGCGGCAGGGGCCGTCCAGACATGCCACAGCACGGACCGCGGTACAGGCAGATCGCGCTCGAAGGTCAAGGTCGCGAAACCGTCTGCCGCAGGATGATCCACCGCAGGCGCATTTTCGGGGTTCTGCCTCGATTTCATTTCTTGCGCTCCTTCATCGCTTTCATCGCGAATGCTTCCAGCCGGTCGAGCCGGGCCTTCCATATGGCCCGTTGTTCATCGAGCCATGTCCGGATCGGCTCCAATGCCTCCGGCACTATGGCGCAGGTGCGCACCCGCCCATCCTTCGACGAGGCAATCAGGCCCGCCTCCTCCAGCACAGAAAGGTGCCGCATCACGGTGGGCAGCCGCAGGCCCGTGGGCTCGGACAAATCCGTGACCCTCGCCGGGCCTTCCACCAGGCGGGTTACGATCGAGCGACGCGTCGGATCGGCCAGCGCATGGAAGAGTCGCGAAAGATCGGGATCATGCTTAGTCATGCAGCTAACTATCACATGCATCTCCGGGACCGCAAGGAAAACTTAGACGATACGCTAAGTTTTCCTGTTTCGGCGCCCTGAAACCCGCTCGCTCTACCTTTGTGGCGCCATCCCTCCTGCACCGAAGGGACCGGGACCATGCCGCAAAGCGCCGCCGACCAGGACCCCACATGAGCGGCCGTTCGGCAACTGGCGCCAAGCGCGCAGCCGCCTCCGGCCTGGAAAGGGCGGCTATCGGCGGGAACACGTCCGTGCCTTTGCCCAGCACGTCGAGGTCGCAGACGACGCGATCTACATCAAAGGAAGCAAAAGCGTCCTGTTGCGAACGCTGGTAGCCACAAAGGGAGGGAAAACGGCGGGAATCGGCATTCCGGGTTTTATACCGAAATGGCGGGCCATGCGGGATAGCGATGAGAACTATATCCACTCCATAGCCCTCCATAACCCTCCAAAATAAGCCTAAGGGACCGCAAAGCTGGCTGAAAGCCATCAGATGCCCGCTTAGCGCCCAAATGTCGGTCGTTTGAACAGATCGCCGGCCATCCCGAAAGCTGCCGTTCGGTTGGACAGCCGTATTGTGGATTTCTATCCGCCGTTGTCGGATATGCAGTTCCACTTCCTGGAACGGTTTGGTCCAGGCCTTGTTCAGCTGGGCTTTTCGGCTCTGATGGTTTCGACCTTGGCCAAGGGGTTCCTAACCGGGCGCTTCTACAATACACTTCGAGATCAAGTCGCGTGAGCGACAACTAATTCCGGAGGTGGTATAGATTCGGCTGTAGCAAACAAAAAATGACCGAATCTATCTTTCGATTGTTGATTTCCGCTGAGAGCTGACCCGGGATTTTCGCCGAGAAGTGACCCGCCTTCATGTATGGTTTGGGTCTTAGGTTTTGGTCAAGGGGCGGC
>NZ_SNZF01000038.1 GCF_004363725.1 Aquamicrobium defluvii
GCCCTGCAACCCCAACCAGCAATGCCGCCCGCGCTGGCGCCGCGACCATCATTGCACTAACAATCAAATTGGACCCGTCCGTGGGGGCCGATCACGTCAACATGTTCGTCGCCGGCTTCATCGGTTCGCCGGCGATGAATTTCCTGACGGGAGAGATCAGGGACTGCGGATTCTTCGCCGGCGACGTCCGGCTGCCGCTTGCCGCACCAGCCCCGGAGCTGGCCGGTCGGCGCGTGGTCTACGGCGTCCGGCCCGAACATATCGGCATCGACGAAGACGGCGTTGCCGCGGAGGTCTGCGTGGTGGAGCCGACGGGGGCCGAAACCTATCTCGTCGTAAGGCTGGCGGGGCAGGAGGTCACCTGCGTCGCGCGCGACCGACTGGATGTGCAGGTCGGGCACGCGGTGCGGCTGTCGCCCGATCCGGGTCGTATCCACCTTTTCGATCCACAAAGCGGGCGGCGCCTCTAGGTGTTCAATCCCATCCACTAAATGCCGGGACTGAACAGTTGGCTGCATGCCCTCGCCATGGCCAGCGGTTCCGCATTTCCACGGCAACTGGCCCCGCTTGCGGACTCCGTCCTGCAGCATCCGGATATCATGGTCTTCGGGACCTGTTCGTCGATCGCACAGCGGGCAGGCGTGTCGGCGACAACCGTCTCCCTTGTCGCGGGCGCCCTCGGCGCCGGTCGTTCCGCAATCTGCGGGAGCTGTGCCGGGACGATCTGGTACGTGCCGGCACAGCTCCCGCAGACAGCGGACGTGCCCCGGGCCTGCGGAGGAATGTCAGGGCCGGTCATAGGCGAGACGGAAGCCGATATGGCCTGTCGATGTGTCGGCACTTTGCCCCATGCGGGCGGCGATGCGATAGCGATAGCAGTAACTGATGTGGCAAAGGTGTGAGCCACCTTTGAGAAGGCGCTCGGCATTCCGGCCTGCGAGCGCGTTGCGCTCCCTTGCAGCCTGCGTGAGGGGTTGGACGTGAAACGCGTCGGCACACCATTCCCAGATATTGCCGCACATGTTGAAGAGGCCCGAGGGGTTGGGTTCGAACGCGTCCACGGGTGCGGTGCCGCCATAGCCGTCGGCAAGGGAATTGATGTGCGGGAAACGACCCTGCCAGATGTTGCAGTAGATGGCCCGGTCGCTGGGCTCGTCGTCTCCCCATGGATACCGCATCTCCGCCCGGCCGGCCTTGGCGGCGTGTTCCCACTCGGCTTCGGAGGGCAGCCGGCCGCCAGACCAGCGGGCAAATGCCTGCGCGTCGTTCCAGGAGACGTGGACGACCGGGTGCCGGTCATCCGCATGGAGCGGGCTGCCGGGGCCGCCCGGCAGGCGCCATGTGGCGCCGTCGACCCGATGCCACCAGGGCAGGCCGACCGGCTGGCTGGTCACGGTTCCCGGTGCGACGAAATCCTTGAAGACGAAGCTCCAGCCGAAACGCTCGGCATCCGTGACATGGCCGGTGTCCGCTACGAAACGGGTGAAGCGCGCATTCGTGACGGCGTACCTGTCCAGGCCATAGGCCCGCACGGCCACCTGGCGCGCCGGCCCCTCTCCGTCCGCGTCGATGACGGGCCTGTCGGTACCGACAGTCGCGATGCCCGCGTCGAACCAGGCGATGTCCGTTGGTGCCGGTGCCGTCGTCGGCAGAGCCTCTCCGTGTCGCGCCGGTGCATTGCCGGCGCCTTCGCGGCGCGGCAGGCTGCAGCAGCTTCGTTTCGCTTCCGGGACTTCCGCCATGTCGCTCCGCATTGCGCTACCTCGCGTGGCAGACACTAGTGGAGCTTTGCCATGCCGTATAATACTTAAAAGCTGGAAAGCCATAGGGAGGAGTTATGGACCTGCTGCGCAATATCGGCCTGCTGCGATCGTTCCTGATCGTTGCGAGGGAGGGCAATGTGACGGCGGCCGCCGAGAAGATGGGGCTCAGCCAGCCGGCCCTGACGCGGAACATCCGGCGGCTCGAGGAGGAGTGCGGGATAGCGCTGTTCGACAGGCACACCCGCGGCGTCACACTCACCATCTATGGGCGGACGCTGCTGCGTTATGCGCAGATGATCGATACGGAATGCCGCTTTGCCTCGTCCGAGCTGGAAGCGATGCGGAGCGGGCACCGGGGGCACCTCAGGATCGGCGGCGGGCCGTTCTGGGGCGGCACGCTGCTGCCCAAGGCGCTGACGCGGCTGCACCAGCGCTTCCCCGATGTCCGCACGACCCTCGATGTGGGGGTCAATACTGTCATTCACCCCAGGCTCTTTGCCGGCGAGCTCGACCTCGTGGTTTCGGCCAGCCCGCATGACCTGTCGGCGCTTCCGGACTATATCGGCTTTCGGCCGCTCATCACCATCCGGAGCGCAATCTTCGCGCGGGATGCCCATCCGATCTTCGAGCGGCGGCCCCTCGACCTCAACAACCTGGCCCGGTTTCAGTGGGTCCTCTACCAGGCCGATACGGACGCCATCGAGCGCTTGAGCGCCTTCCTGAAGTCGCTGGGAATCGGGCCGCCGCGGATCGCGGTCGAATCGAGCTCCCTCATGGCGGTCGTCGAACTGGTACGCAGCGGCGACTTTTTCGCCTGCCTTGCTGCGCCGCTGTTCGGGAGCTTTCGCGATATCGGCATTCGCCAGGTGGAGACGACACGCGAAATCTGGAGTTTCGATGCGGGGATCCTGTATCACAAGGCCATCGAGACCACCGCGCCCTACGATATGCTGCAGCATACGCTCACGGACCTGATCGCCGCCGCCGGTCTTAAGGCGAAAGACTGATATCGATGATCTGAACCCCGCAATCGGAAAAATCGCCCGCAACGGCCCAAACAGCGGAGACGACGAATGCTGATCCGACATGGAAGATCGAATTTCTCAAACGATATTCTGGATGCGGATCTTACGACTGACTGAGACACTACACATCGGCCTCTTGACCGCAGTTTGCAGATCACGAATGGAAATCAGATCTCAATTTCGGTCTCCGCCACGATCTCGGTTTCGATTCTACCTGCGTGATCTGGAAGAGATGATGGCCGAGCGGGGTATCGCCGTCGGCCACACGACAATTCACCGCTGGACCGTGCGTTGCACGCCATTATTGGTGGCGCGTTTTAAGCGACGTAAGCGGAGCGTGACTGGCAGATGGCAAATGGACGAAGCTTACATCAATGTCTGCGGCCAGTGGATGTACCTTTGCCACGCCATCGACAGTGTCGGTGATACAGTCGAATTCCGGTTCAGCGAGCAGCGTGACCTGCTATCGGCCAGGCGGTTCTTCGGAAAGGCGCCGGCTCGTCATGGCCGGCCCGACCGCATCGTCATCGACGGCAGCCAGACCAACCACGAGGCCACCGTTGCCTGTGACACCACAAATCGCTTGCGGGATCGCTCTCGGCGACGGCTGAAACCACGACCCTGTCGCGGACGATGCCGCTGGCGAATGATGCGACCAGGCTTTTTGCCGCGCAGTCGATCCAGGCTTCCAAATCAGCCGAGGACTTGTGGCGCATCAATTCGTCGCCGCATCTCGATATCCGTCCGGTCCGGCTTGCTTCGCCGGACTGGTAGAGTTGCGATGTTGGACCATAGTGTGCGCTCACGCAATTTGATCGACTGAAGCCTGCTGGATTGTCGATGCCGGCGCGGTAAGTGAATACCTCGTCTGGGTTCTTTCCGCCGCCGTGTCGACCATGTCATGGCGAAGTTCTCCGTCTCGGAGCGGTTCGCATGCAGGGTTCTCGACCGGCATCATTCGACCCGCCGTGGGGAGACCAGAGATGGAACGGACGATAAGGCATTGACCGCCGTCATCGTCCGGCTCGCTTCATGGCCGCTACGGCTATCGCCGGATCACCGCGATACTGCAAAAACCTTCCGCACCAATCCATGCACGCGGCGGAAGGCGGATTGTGCTCCGGCAATGACGCGGGCCTCGTCCTCGTCGGACAGGTGCACCGCATCGAGCGCGGCCGTGAAGGTGCGCCAGTGCAGGCCGCGCCCCTCAGGGGCGCCGGCCAGATGCCGCGCGCCGAAGGTCTCCGAAAACCCGAGTTTCTGTGCATCCTTCAGCAGGAACGCCGCGCCGAGATTCGAACCTTCGGCAACATAAAGCCAGCCGAGCGCTGTCGCCAGATCGAGCGATGTCCCTGCCGCGAACGCAGGTGATGCGTCGAAGGTCAGCGCGCCCATCCGGAGATCGGCCAGATCACCTTCGATCAGCGGCAGCCGCCGCCGGCCCGCAAGGTCGGGAAGCAGTGCATCCAGTTCTGCATCGTCGTAGAGTGCGTCGATGTCACGATGGAAGCCGTGTTGCATCTTCACGAACAGGACATAGCGATCACGGCTGGAGAACGGTTCGCCCGCCATGATCGCCCTGTCCAGACGCTCATGCGTATCGCCCGTTGCAGCCTTCAGGCGCTTCGAGCGGGACAAAACAGGAGGATTGTCGAAAATGGCGGCTTCATTCACGGATACGGCCTCTCGGGAAAGAAAATGGAAAACGGATCAGGGCGAGCCAGGAGCCCGCCCCGTGGATGGGGGGTCAGAATTTCGCGGTCAGTCCCGCGCGTATGGTCCGTCCCGGAGCCGGGACGCGGGTGAATGACAATGCGTCCAGATAATACCGGTCTGTCAAGTTTTCGATGCTGAAATTGAGCGAAGCGGTGTCGTTGACCTGATAATTGCCGAACAGGTCGAACACGGCGTTTTTGGGCCATAGCGTGGGAGTGACGTAGCCTCCCCCCATAACCTCGCTCACTGCGCGCTCGCCGATAAAGGTGGCACGTGCACCAAGCGTCAGTTTCTGGTCGAACAGGCGAACGCCGCCGGTGACGGTCGCAAGATATTCCGGCGGAACGTAGTTGCCACCATAGTCGACGCCGAGCGCCTTGCTCGCACAGCCGGTGAGCTGATGGCAAAACTCGACCTTTGTGTATCTGGTGACGCCGACATCCAGGAACACGCGGTCGGCGTCATATTTGAACGAGATCTCGAACCCTTCAAACGACGCTTTTGGAATGTTGGCCCAATGGCGCGGTTCCGACCAGTTTTGTGCGATCGAGTCCCGGATGATGTAATCGTCATATGTATTGTTGAAATAGCTGGCCTTGAATTTCAGGCTATCCCCGTTTGCGAGAACATCCGAGCGCAGGACATTGATTCCGGCCTCGTAATTCGTGGCTTTTTCAGGCTTCAGGGCAGGATTGGGATAGAGGATCGTACCAAGCCTGAAGTTTGCCTCCCGCAAGGAGGGCGGCCGCCATCCCTGAACATACTGGCCATAGAACTGAACGCCGTCCCATGGTTCCACCGTAACCGAGAGCGATGGATTAAACCGTCCCCCGCTCTTGTCGCCATATTCCGCGAGCGCACCCGGTCCCTGCCCGATATGGTAGGAATCGTATCTCAAGCCGGCATTGAAACTCAGCCATTCCGTCATGTCGAGCTTCGCCCGGCTGAATGCGCTTGCCAGCCGCCGCTTGCCCGTCGGCCCGGCACTCACCAGAAATGTCTGCGAGGGGTCCCACGAATAGGAATCATGAATTTCCTGCCCGTCCGAATCTTCGAGGGAAGCCTGCACGCCGTAGGTGAGCGCAAGATGGCCGATCGGCGTTTCAAGATCCGATTTGTTGTACGCTTCCACCCCGTAGGTGAGGACTTCCGACGGTCGGTCCAGGGTGATGGGAGCCGTCCTCCCGACATTTGTCAGCCATGCTGAAACATTGAGATCAAGAAAGGGATTCCCGGAAGGATTGTATGAGAAATCGGCCCTTGCCGTATCCACCTTTCTTTTGTGCAATTCCCGTTGGGAAGGCGGCGCGAAAGAATACACATAGGGAAAATCATCCAGTTCCCCATGTTCATTCTCATAACGCATATAGCTGAGTTCCAGCGAGGTGTCCTCGGAGAAGTGCGCTTTGCCCTTGAACAGCAGGGAGAATGAATCCTCGGATGTGTTGTAGACTTCGCCGCCTGGTGGAATCGGCGACAGTGCGCCGGTGTTGTTTGCGAGCGATTTCGACCCTTTGGTGCCGGCGAAGTAGTTTCCGGTCTTGCGGCGCGTCACCGCAGCCAGAAATTCGAAGTTCTCCTGCACGGTCGCTGCGGCAAGTGAACCGTTGAAACTGTCGCCGTTGAAGAAATCGGGCGCGCTGTCGTTCTGTGTGTCGGTGCCAACAGCGGGCGGTCTCTCTGTATTGCTGCCAAGAGTTGCCCTGACACGAGCCCCATATTGTTGGCCATCGGCCACAATGTCGCGCGCATTCAGCGTGCGCATGTTGACGACGCCGCCCATGGCGCCGTTGCCGAGCGGTCCATCGCTCGGGCCCTTGGTGATATCCACGCCCGCAATCAGGTTCGGATCCACGAAGACGCTGCTGGTGTGCCCGCGATAGCCTGTATAGCTCGATGTGGATTGCTGTGTTCCGTCGATCAGCGTCGCGACGCGGTTCATGCCCTGGAGCCCGCGAATGTTTATGTTCAACCCCTGGCCGGAGCGGCTGCCGGCCGACACGACACCCGGCGTGGACCTGAAAATGTCGCCCTGGCTGCTCGGCGGCACCCTGTCGATTTCCTCCGCGGAAATATAGGCACCCGATCCTGCGGTCTCGTAAGGCGTGTCCGCCGGCAACCCAGCGTTTGCGCCCACCACGGTGATCGTATCCAGCACCAGCGAACCGTTCGCATCCATCGCCTGATCATGAGCCAGAGCGACCCGGTCGTTGTTCGATACCAGAGCTGCCGTGGATGGCCCGGAAATGCGCGCGCTGATGCCTGTACCGGCGAGCAGTGACTGCAAAGCCTGAGCGGGGGGCATCGAGCCGCTGATCGCCGTCGAGCGCTTGCCTTCGACGGCAGGAGAATGGAAACCGACTTCCCAGCCTGTCGCACGGATAAATGCATTGATGGCCGCGGACAGTGGCTGCGCCGGAATATTGAAACTTGCCCCCTGTTCCGAAGGCTGCTGCTGGGCATGGCCGACGGCAGGTATGTACAGGCTGGAAGTGCCGAGGATTGTCGAAGCGACAAGAGCGGAAAGGAGACACCGTTTCTTGCGATGCCCGTGTGCCAGTCGGCTACCTGCTTCACTCCATGCTTCGCAACCCATCAGCCATCCCTCACTCGTCCGGTTTCGGAGGGCCGCAGCAGTCAGTCTGAACCAGGCCCATATACTGTTGACGAATGGGCGATCCAAACCTCACAACGAAAGTTGAGTTTTTATCGAAGGATTAAAATTCCACCGGGAATTCGCGTGACGGTGGCGCCCACTGTCGCCGCAAGGGAGCGGATCGTCCGCTCCGGATTGTCGAGACGATAGTTGCCGGTCACTCTGGCGTTGCCGATACGGTCGCTGGTGACGAAGATGGAGCGCGAATAGTAGCGGCTGATCTCTCCGAGGACTTGCGCGAACGGTTCGTTCTCGAAAACCAGCCGGCCATGCCGCCATGACAGCGACGTCGCGACGTGCGCGCTCGTCACGCCCGACAATGATGTCGCCGTTGCAGTGACCGACTCTCCCGGGCGCAACGCGACCTTATCCGTCGCGGCTGCCAGCCGGGCCACCTCGACAAGCCCTCGTTCGAGAACGACGGTATCCTCCTTCGGACCGGTCCGCGCGGCAAATGCCGTTCCCTTGACTTCGACTTCGGAAAACGCTGCCGACACCGTGAACGGCCGGGAAGGATCGGGAACAACGTCGAAGTACGCTTCTCCCTGAAGCAGGGTTACAGACCGTTTGCCCCCTTCGAAATCCAGTGCCACCGCGGACGCCGTATTGAGCGTCATATGCGAACCATCCGGGAGTGTGATTTCTTCCTGCACGCCGGTTGCGGTCTGATAGTCCGCACGCAAGTTCAGCATTATGGCTGGATACTGCCGAGCACCAACGGCGATCAGTATCGATGCCGCTGCCGCCATAGCGGCATGGGTCCAGGTACGGCTGCGCCGCCGCGGGCTCCGGATGGTGGTGACAGCGCCGGCAGTTCGGGCTCCTCTGACAGCGCCCGCGAGATCGCCGGCTATAACATCGAGTTCGGCCAGCTCCCATACCCCTGCGACCTCGGCAAATGCCCTTGCGTTCACGGTATCAGCCCTTCGCCATGCCTCGAACTTCGCTCGCAGCCTATGATCGTCTGGATATCCCTGAAGCAGCGCAAACCACTCCAGGGCGGCGTCCATCGCGGAATCCGGAGGTGTGAGACCGTCGCGTGTCTTGCTGTGATCTGGCTTGCCGCTTTCCACTCAGGTCGGTCCGATAGGGTCTGTCGCAAAAAGAGCGCGCTCATACATGAGACGTTTGGCTGACACTGATCTCACAACGAATTCCATGATGAACGTCGCGGGATTGCAGATGAATCCGGATGTTCAGCCGACCCGCCAGACAGAAAACGGAAAAGTATCAGCTACGATCGATCCTGGCCATCGCCGCAACACAATGTCCGTGGGCAAGCTTGAAGTCGTTGAACACGGTATTCGGCGACACCCCCAGATGCTTCGCGATCCTCGGGTAGGACCATTTCTCGACGCGGTTCAGATACCAGACCGTCCGGGCTCTTTCCGGCAGCTTCCTGATCGCCTCATCCAGCAATCGAAGCCGTTCGGAACCGATCAGGCTCGCCTCCTGGGATGGCAATGGCGATGCGACGTTCAGGACGTCTTCTTCCGGTACGTCATCGCGCTCGACTTGTCCGAGCATTTCGCGACGGCGGCACAGATCGATTGCAATATTGCGAGCGGTCTGGAACAGGAAAGCTTCAATGTGATCGATCGGTCCGCGCTCGATCGCCCTGCGCGCCCGCACATAGGTTTCCTGTGCAACATCCTCGGCTGTTTGCGGGTCGCGCACGATCCGCAATACGCTCCACATGATGGACTTCCGGTTGCTCAGGAAAATGTCGGCGAGAGTTGTGGTCACAACGATAACGGGATCAGAGAACGTCTCGCCTGCTGTGACGCTGCGAGTGGGGGCAACCTGGATTTTTGATAGCGCGTTTACAAAATGCTTGCAACGCCAGTGATTTAGAGCGCTTCCAAAGCATGAACGCGGGTCACTGAAATCATCGTGGTTTTCCGCCCGCTCCAGGGAAGCGCCGGCTGGGTTCCTCGCGGTTCCTGAGCACATCGGCACAGGCCGTACCGTTGTCGGCGAGCACGGTGTGGATGCGGTAGGGGAATATCTCCGCCATATTCCCGGGAAAGGCTGCATCTTCCATCTTCCCGGCGCATTCGCAGAACCCGACGCAATCGAACTTCGGGAGCCGTTCGATGGCCGGAAACATCACGAGCCTGCCGTCCGTGCCGCTGCGGCGACGAGTCAGGGAGATGGTGGCGGCAGAGCTCTTCCTCGCAGACGGAGAAGCCTTTATGAACAATGCACCTGCGGGCTGCGTCAGTTCCGGCTGGTCCGCAAGGGCCAGTCTGGCCCTCCGATATCCGAACCCTCTTTCTGACGAACAGCCACATCATGAAAGGGACACCATGAACGGCGCGGACATGCTTTGCGATGTGCTTCTGACAAATGATGTCAACGTTTGCTTTGCAAACCCCGGCACATCCGAAATGCACTTCGTCGCGGCGCTCGACCGCAAGCCGCAGATGCGCTGTGTCCTGGGTCTGGCCGAAGGAGTGGTGACGGGCGCGGCGGACGGCTATGCACGCATGGCAGACAAGCCGGCTGCAACCCTGCTGCATACCGGCCCGGGTCTGGCCAACGGTCTGGCCAACATGCACAACGCCCGTCGCGCGCATACGCCCATGGTCAATGTGGTGGGCGATCATGCAACATACCATCTTCAGCATGACGCGCCGCTGACCAGCGATATCGAAGGGCTTGCCCGCCCCATGTCGCACTGGGTCGGCCGTATTGGCACTTCCGCCGAGGTTCGCGTCCGCACCGAGGAAGCCTACCGGGAGGCGCAGATGCGCCGGGGCGTCTCGACGCTGATCCTGCCGGCCGATGCGGCATGGGGTGAGGTGCAGCCTGATACGCTCTCACCGGTGGTGTTGCCACAGCCGCCGGCAGTTCCCGCCGGGACCCTTTCCGCAGCCGCCGCCGCTTTGCGCAGCGGCCGGCGTGCGGTCATCATCCTCGCCGGTCGCGCGTTGCGGGCCGGTGCGCTCGAAACCGCCGGCCGCATCGCGGCCGCCACGGGTGCCGCGCTGTTTTCACAGACCTCCGACCGCACCGAGCGCGGAGCAGGACGGGTGGCGGCGCGCCCGGTGCCCTACAATGTCGACCAGGCGGTTCAGGCCCTGCGCGAATTCGAGGTGGCGATCTGCATCGGCGGCCGTGAACCGGTTGGGTTCTTCGCCTATCCGGGCAAGCCCGGCACCATGCTGCCGCCAGCCTGCGAGGTCATTCAACTGGCTGGTCATGAGCACGATCTTTCAGGCACCCTTGATGCGCTGGCCGGGTTCACGGGGGTGGGCCGGGATGCACCGTTTCTGGCAAACCGTTTCACGCAGCGCGAGATCGCGGCCCCGAACGGCGTGCTCGATGCCGACAGCATCTGCGTTGCGGTTGCGCGTGCCTTGCCGGAAGGCGCGATTGTCATCGACGAGGCGATCACTTCGGGCGGGCGGCTGACAGCCTTGTCACCGGGCCTGGCTCCCCATGACCATGTGCCCCTGACCGGCGGGGCGATCGGCGAGGGCATTCCGCTGGCGGTCGGTGCCGGCGTCGCCTGTCCCGACCGCAAGGTGGTGGCCATGCAGGCGGACGGCAGCGGCATGTATACGGTTCAGGGCCTGTGGACGCAGGCGCGCGAGAATCTTGACGTGGTCACGGTGCTGCTGTCGAATCGCGCCTATGCGATCCTTCAGGGCGAGATGCGCAATGTCGGAGTGAACGAGTTCGGCCGGAATGCACGGCGCATGCTCGATCTCGATTCGCCGGATCTCGACTGGTGCCTTATAGCGCGCGGCATGGGCGTGGAAGCTGCCCGCGCCGAAACGATCGGGCGATTCATCGACCTGCTCGATGCCGCTCTGGCAAGAAAGGGCCCCTTCCTCATCGAAGCCCGGATCTGAACCATGCTGCCCGAAAGCGGGAACCATTTTCGTGATAGCGATATGCGTGAAAACGACAGCCTGAAACGCGGACAGGCAACCTGGAAGACCGCGGCGCGCTTCAGGCTGAGTGCGAGGCCGCAGCTGCCGGCTCCCATCGTGCCGGATATCGGCTGGTGCCTCAGTCGCGCAATACGCTGAGGAAGTCGGAGCACCAGCGGGAAATGTCGTGTTCCTCCAGCTGCTTCATCATCGGCGCGAAGCGCGCCCGCCGTTCCTCCAAAGGCATCGACAGCGCCTTCGCCACTGCGTTACCGACAGCCTCGATGTCGTAGGGATTGACGAGGATGGCGCCGTCGAGTTCCTGCGCGGCGCCGGCGAAGCGCGACAGCACCAGCACGCCGGGATCTTCCGGGTCCTGCGCGGCGACGAATTCCTTGGCCACGAGGTTCATGCCATCCCTGAGCGGCGTGACCATGCCCACGCGCGCCACCCGGTAGAGCCCGGCCAGCACCTTCTGGTCGATGGCGCGGTTGACGTAGCGGATCGGCACCCAGTCGAGCCGGCCGAGCGCACCGTTCACCCGTCCCGCGCTCTCGGCGACCTCGCGTTGCATGGCGGCATAGCCGGGCACCTCGGTGCGCGATTTCGGCGTCACCTGCAACATGGTCGTGCGGCCGCGCCAGGCCGGGTTGGCCTCGAGGAATTTCTCGTAGCCGTCGATGCGCTGGGTCAGACCCTTCGAGTAGTCGAGGCGGTCGACGCCGATGATCAGGTCGCGCCCTTCGAGGCTGTCGGCGAAGCGGCGCACGGCGGCCGTGCGCACGGCCTGACGCGCCAGCTCCGCGAAGTCGCGCGTGGCGATGCCGATCGGAAAGGCGCCAGCGCGGAAGCGGCGGCCATAGGCTTCCATCCAGCCGCCGCCGACATCGCCGCCGATGCCCTCGCGCTTCAGGCCGGAGGCGAAGTTGTCGGCGTCGTGCGTCGTCTGGAAGCCCACCACGTCATAGGCGGTCAGCCCGCCGATGATTGCCTCGTGAACGGGCAGCGTAAGAAACACGTCCGGCGACGGCCACGGGATGTGCATGAAGAAGCCCATGCGGTTTTCCACGCCGATCCGGCGCAGCTCCGAGGCGAGCGGGATCAGATGGTAATCATGCACCCAGATGATGTCGTCCGGCCTGATCAGCGGCCGTAGCCGTTCCGCGAAGAAGCGGTTGACGCGGAAATAGCCGGCCATGTCCTTGCGGGCATAGTCGGTGAGGTCGAGCCGGTAATGGCACAGCGGCCACAGCACGCTGTTGGCGAAGCCCGCGTAATATTCGGACAGGTCGCGCCGCGACAGGTCCGAAAGCGCGAAGGTGATGCCGCCCCGATCCTCCACATGCAGGGGGCCGGGTTCCTGCGATCCGCTCGACTTGCCCGACCAGCCCATCCAGATGCCGCCGCGCTGTTCGAGCGCGGCCTTCAGCGCCACCGCCAGCCCGCCCGGCGGCGGGCCCTTGCCGATGTCCGGCACGCGGTTCGACACGACGATCAGACGGCTCACAGCACATCCTCCCAGCGGCGCGACAGGTGCATCGCCGCATTGATCAGGCCCACCATGGAGTAGGTCTGCGGGAAGTTGCCCCACAGTTCCCCGCTCTCGACATGCAGCCCTTCCGAGAGAAGACCGAGATGGTTCCTGTGCTTCAGCACGTCCGCGAAGATGGCGCGCGCGTCCTCCTTGCGGCCGACGCGCGTCAGCGCATCGATCAGCCAGAAGGTGCAGGCGGTGAAAGCCGTTTCCGGCTCGCCGAAATCGTCCGGGGCGCGATAGCGGTAGAGATGGTTGCCGAAGCGCAGGTGTGCTTCGCAGGCGGCGAGCGTCGAAAGGAAGCGCGGGTCCTGCGCCGGCAGGAAACCGATCTCCGGCATCAGCAGCAGGCTGGCGTCGAGGTCGGCGCCGCCGAAGGAGGAGACGAAGCTGTTCATGCCCTCGTTCCAGGCGCGCTGCAATATGCCGGCACGGATGAGGTCGGCGCGCTGGCGCCAGTGCGCGGCGCGGCTGTCGAGGGCAAGCTTCACGGCAATGCGCGCCAGCCGGTCGCAAGCCGCCCAGCACATCATGGCCGAATGGGTGTGGACGCCGTTGCGGGTGCGGAATTCCCATATGCCGGCATCCGATTGATCCCAGCGCGCGAAGGCCTGATCGCCGAGCGGCTCCAGCCGGCCGAACAGCGCTTCGCCGCCCATGACCGGCAGGCGCTCGTCGAAGAAGCACTGCGTTATCGACAGGATCACCGAGCCATATCCGTCGTTCTGCACCTGGGTATGGGCGGCATTGCCGCTGCGCACCGGGCCGAAGCCGCGATAGCCGGGCAAGGCGCCCACGATCGTCTCGTCGAGATGGCGTTCCAGCCCGAGGCCGAAGAGTGGCTGCAAATAGCCGTCGGGCGAGTCCGCGGCGATGTTCGACACATAGCCGAGATAGTCCTCCATCGTCCTGGTCGCGCCCAGCAGGTTGAGCGCCTTCACGGTGAAGTAGGAGTCGCGCAGCCAGCAGAAGCGGTAGTCCCATGTGCGGCCGCTCTGGCCATATTCGGGGATGGAGGTGGTCAGCGCGGCGACGATACCGCCAGTCTCCTCGTGTGAGCACAGCTTGAGCGTGATGGCGGAGCGGATCACCACGTCCTGGAAGTCGATCGGCAGCGTGAGATAGCGCACCCATTCGCACCAGTAGTTCTCCGTCTCCTTCAGAAAGGCGCGGGCGGCGTGCAGGGGCGCCTGCGCAAGCCGCTCGTCCGGGCCGAGGATGAAGGCGCAGGGCCGGTCGAGGAGGAAAGGTGTCCCGCGCTCGATGAATTCCACCGGCGCATCGGTGGTCAGCCGCATGGTCTGCCCGCCGAGCAGGAAGCGGATATGGTTGGTGCCGCGCGTCGTTTCCGGCTCATGCGCGCCGTAGCCGTGGCGCGGGTGCAAATCCACCTGAATGCGCGGCGCGCCTTCCACGGGCTCCACGAGCCGCACGATCGTCTGCGGCCGGAAGATGCGCCCGTTCGCCTTGAAGCGCGGCGCGAAATCGGTAATGCGCAGCCGGTTGCCGTCATGGTCGGACAGCAGCGTTTCCAGAATGGCCGTGTTGCGCACGTAACGCTGCTCGCTCGAGGCCATGTTCCTCAGGCTTATCGACCACTGGCCGCCACCGCCGGGCGCCTGCCCCAGAAGGCTGTAGAAGACGGGATCGCCATCCATGCGCGGCACGCACATCCAGACAATGGAGCCATTGCGGTCGATGAGCGCGGCGCTGCTTGAATTGCCGATCACGCCGAGATCGAGGGAGGGCGCAAACAGGGGCTGGTTCATGCCGAGATCCTCGCAAGCCAGCCGCGGACGTCCGAGGGTGCGCGCATGCGACCCCGCGCGAGGCTCTGCCTGCCGTCGATGCCCACCCGCACGGACAGGCCCTCCAGACGGTTTGCGGCGGCGAACATCGTCTCGTCGGTCACGTCGTCGCCGATGGCCACCGGCCGGCGGCCGCGAAACGGAGCTTCGCGCATGAACGATGCAAGCGCATCGCCCTTGTCGCGGCCGCGGGGGCGCAGCTCGACGACCTGCTTTCCCTCCTGAAGCTCCCATCCATCCGCGACGGGACCGGCAATGGCGGCCATCAGTTCGCGCACCTGCGTTTCCCGCTCCGGGGCAAGGCGATAATGGGCGGCGATCGCAGCGCCCTTGTCCTCGAAGATGACGCCGGGCATATCCGCCGTCTGCTGCCGCATATATGAGCGCGCAAGCTCGAAAGCCTCGGTTGTCGCGATGGTCGCGGTGCGGCCATCCGCGCCACGCCATTCGGCGCCATGCAGCCCGCTGACCGCGGTTGCGGGAAGCCCGAAAAGGTCGTCTACGGTGCCGATCGACCTGCCGGTGATCAGCGCCAGCGCACCGTCCAGCCGATCCGCCAGCCGCTTCAGGACAGTGGGCAGATCGGGGGGCACGACAACGGCTTCAGGCGTTTGCGCGATGTCGAGAAGCGTGCCGTCTATGTCCAGAAAGAGCGCGAGGCCAGAGGCATTTTCCGGAAGCGGGCAGGACGACCGGCCATGCCCGTGCAACGATAAGGTCTCATCATGCATGACTGCAAGGATAGGCCCTGCGACGCGATCGGCAACCCCCGAGCCAGATCCACGTGCCAGACCCTCTCGGCCAGAGAGGTGTTTGATCCCGGATTTCGGGCGGCGTATGCTTACAATCCCGCGCCGTCGATCGCGGAGCAGTTCGAAATTCTCTCCGCTGGCGGATGAGGCAAGGCGCCTCGTCACCACCTACCTGAGCGATCTGCGGAAGCGCCCGAGAGAGACGAAGAAAAAGGCGAGGCCGATCAGGGTGAGGGCGAGGAACTGGGGCCAGATGGACTCCAGCCCCGCGCCGCGGAACAGGATGGCCTGCGAAAGCGACACGAAATGCGTGTCGGGCGCCGCGGACATCAGGATGCGCATGCCCGCCGGCATGTTCTCGACCGGCGTCAGTCCGCCGGCCAGAATCTGGAGCGGAAACAGCACGAGCATCAGGAGCAGGCCGAACTGCGGCATGGAGCCCGCGACGGTGGCAAGCAGGATGCCGAGGGACGTGGAGGCGAACAGCTGGAGCGCCACGCCCAGCATGAGGAGCCAGAGCGAGCCCGCCACCGGGATCGCGAGCCAGGTCTGGACCACGACGGTCATGGCGAAGAGCACTGCGCCCATCACCACCAGCGCCATCGGCCAGATCTTGCCGAGCATGATCTCCGTCGGCGTGACCGGCATCACGAGCATGTGCTCGATGGTGCCGCGCTCGCGTTCGCGGATGAGCGCCGCGCCCGCCAGAATGACGGAGAGCAGCGAGACATTGTTGACCACCTCCATCATGGCGCTGAACCAGCCGGGATTGAGCTCCGGGTTGAAGCGCGCGCGCAGCACGAGCTTGACGGGAGCGGTTTCGGCGCTGCGGTAACGTTGCACGAATTCCGAAATCTCGCCGGACACGATGGCCTGAACATAGCCCGCGCCGGTGAATGCCTGCGTCATGCGCGTGGCGTCGACATTGAGCTGCATCGCCGGTTGCTTGCCGGCAAGAACGTCGCGCTGGAAGTTCGGGGGGATCACAAGCGCGAAAGTGTCGATGCCGGCATCCATGCGGTGGTTCATCTCAGACAGCGTGATCGTCTGGGGCGGCGCGAAGTAGGGCAGGTAAAAAGCCTGGCCGACACGCGCCGAAAGGGGCGAGAGGTCTTCGTCCACGATGGAGATCGGCGCCTTGTTGAGCGTGAAGGGCGTGGCCGTCGCGGCCGCGTAGATCTGGACCGAGAAGGCCGCGCCGATCAGCACCAGCAGGGCAGGCGTGCGCAACAGGCCCCACAACTCCTTGATGCCCAGCCGCCATATGGTCGACAGCCGCATGGTCAGCGCGCCTGCTTGCGAAGGAAGAGCGCGCTGAGCGCGAGCAGGACGGGGCCGGCAGCAAGCAGCGGCAGGAAGGAGGAGGCCAGGTCTCCCAGTCCCAGCGCCTTCGAGAAGGTGCCGCGGGCGATGGTGATGAAATGCGTGGCCGGATTGATCGCGCCGATCACGGCGGCCGAACCCTCCATCGAGGCCACCGGGTCGATCATGCCGGAATATTGCACCGCAAGCAGCATGGAGACGATGGTGGTGAGGAAGATTGCCGCGATCTGGCTGTTCATGAAGCTCGATATGAACAGGCCGAGCCCGGTGGCGGCGACCGCATAGAGCAGCCCGCCCAGAACATAGGCCGGCAGGCTGCCGGAGAACGGCACGCCCTGCACGAACACGGCGAAGGCCGTGAGCGTGACGAAATTCAGCATGGCGAGGCCGACATAGGGGATCTGCTTGCCAAGCAGGAACTCCAGCCGCGAGACGGGCGTGACATAGAGATTGACGATGGAGCCCAGATCCTTCTCGCGCACGATGGAAAGCGTGGCCAGCATGGTCGGGATGAACAGCAGCACGAGGCCGATGACGGCCGGCACCATGGCGATGAGGCTTTCGATGTTGGGGTTGTAGCGGAAGCGCGTCTCCAGGCTGAAATCGCCGGCCAGCGCGGCTTCACCATAGGCCTCGCGCGCCTGCCGCATCAGCCAGTGCGCGTGCAGCCCCTCCACGTAGCCCTGCGCGGTTTCGGCGCGCGAGGGCATGGATCCGTCGATCCAGCCGCCTATATCCACCTCGCGCCCGGCCGAGATGTCGCGCGCGAAGCCCGGCGGAATCTCGATAGCGAGGCTCAGTTCGCCATTGCGCATGCGCCTGTCGAGATCGGCCGGATCGGTGATCGGCGGGCGCTCGGTGAAATAGCGCGAGCCTGCGATATCGAGCGTGTAGTCGCGGCTTATCGTGGTCTGGTCGTGGTCCAGAACGGCGAAGGGCAGGTCCTCGACATCCATGCTGATGCCATAGCCCAGCACGAACAGCAGGATGAGGCTGCCGATGAAGGCGAAGGAAGCGCGGATCGGGTCGCGGCGCAGTTCCAGCGCCTCACGTCTGGCATAGCTGCCGATGCGGCGGGGGTCGAGAAAACGCCTCGGCACCGGCCGGTG
The DNA here is from genome assembly GCF_004363725.1 of Aquamicrobium defluvii. GTDB lineage: Bacteria > Pseudomonadota > Alphaproteobacteria > Rhizobiales > Rhizobiaceae > Mesorhizobium > Mesorhizobium defluvii. Next base: position 17,568 of record NZ_SNZF01000038.1, read on the forward strand.
CCCGTGCTCGACGGCCTGCGCGATGTCGGGCGCGGCGGGCCCGTCTTCCGAAGCGGTGGCCTGTTCGCCTTCCTCCTGTGCGATCGCTTCCTTGAGGTAGGAGACGAAGGCTTCTTCCAGATCGGCGCTGCCGCGCTTTTCCACGATTCCCGCCGGCGTGTCGCTGACCAGCACCTTGCCGGCATGCATGAGCGAAATGCGGTCGCAGCGCTCCGCCTCGTTCATGAAATGCGTCGAGATGAAGATCGTCACGCCGTCATTGCGCGACAGGTCCACGAAGCTTTGCCACAGCGCATCGCGCGCGATCGGATCGACGCCGGAGGTGGGCTCGTCGAGGATCAGCATCTCCGGCGCGTGGATCATGGCGACGGCGAGCGACAGGCGCTGGGTCAGCCCGAGCGGCAGGGAATCCGGCAACGCTTCCATGACCTCGACGAGGTCGAAGCGCCGCGCCATCTCCTCGATGCGCGCGGGAATATCGGCTGCGGGAAGCTGGAAAAGGCGGGCGTGCAGGTCGAGATTCTGCCGTACCGTAAGCTCCGTGTAGAGGGAGAAGGACTGCGACATGTAGCCGACGCGCCGGCGCGTATCGATGTCGCGCGGATCGACCTCCTGCCCGAACAGCTTCGCCGTGCCCTCGCTTGCGGGCAGGAGCCCGGTCAGCATTTTCATCGTCGTGGTCTTGCCGCAGCCGTTGGAACCGAGAAAGCCGAAGATCTCGCCGCGCGGAATGCGGAAGCTGACATTGTCGACCGCGGTGAAATCGCCGAAGCGGATGGTCAGCCCATCGGCCTCGATCGCGGCGTCCCCGTCGCCATCCTTGGGGCGCGGCGGGATTTCCACCTTGCGGTGAAGCCTGCGCTTTTCCTCCGGCATCAGTGCGATGAAGGCTTCGTCCAGCGAGGATGTGCCGGTGCGCTCGCGTAACTCGGCCGGCGTGCCGGTGGCGAGCACCCGCCCGCCATCCATCGCGACCAGCCAGTCGAAGCCGGACGCCTCGTCCATATAGGCTGTGGCGACGATGACGCCCATGCCGGGCCTGTCCTTCCGGATGCCGTTGATCAGGTCCCAGAACTGGCGGCGTGCCAGCGGGTCGACGCCCGTGGTCGGCTCGTCGAGGATCAGCAGGTCGGGATCGTGGATCAGCGCGCAGCAGAGGCCCAGCTTCTGCTTCATGCCGCCCGAGAGCTTGCCCGCCGGCCGGTCCGGGAAGGGGTCGAGGCCGGTCGCCTCCAGAAGCTCGTGGATGCGGCGGTGGCGTTCCTTGCGGGCATGGCCGAACAGGCGGCCGAAGAAATCGACATTCTCGAACACCGAAAGCGTCGGGTAGAGGTTCTTGCCGAGACCCTGCGGCATATAGGCGATGCGCGGGCCGACATCGGTGCGCTGGTGCGCGTCGCGCATGTCCGCGCCCAGCGCCTCGACCTCGCCCTGCTGGATCTTGCGTGCGCCCGCGACCAGCGAAAGCAGTGTCGATTTGCCGACGCCGTCCGGTCCGATCAGCCCGATTATCCGGCCGGCGGAAAAGTCGAGCGTCACATCGTCCAGCGCGCGCGTTTTCTTGAAGGCATGACTGACGGATCGCATGCGCGCGGCAAGAGGTGGCGTATCGCCGTCCTGCCTTGGCCCGGTCATTCCAGAATGCCGGTGTTCAACGCTTCGGGCCATTGTGCCGCCGGGTCGAGCTTCACATAGGCCATGCCCGGCAGGCCGGGTTTGACATAGTCGGCATGCTTGCGCAGCAGGTCGGGCGCAATCCGCACGCGGATGCGGAACATCAGGCCGACCCGCTCCTCGGACGTCTCGACCGTGCGCGGCGTGAACTGGGCGACATCGGAAATGAAGGATACCTGTGCCGGAATGACCACGCCGGGCGCGGTATCCAGCACGATCCGCGCCTCGGAGCCCAGCGCCACGCGCCCCGCCGGCACGGTGGGCAGGAAGAAGGTCATGTAGACATCGCCCGGATCGATCAGGTTGAGAACGCGCCCGCCGCCCGCGATCACCTCGCCCGGCTGCGCCACCAGATATTGCACCCGGCCGTCGCGCGGCGAGCGCAACGTGCTGTCGTCGATCTCGACCTGGATTCGGTCGATGGCCGCCTCGGCCGCCTCGATGGTTGCCTCCGCATCCACGATGCGCGCTTTCGCCGTCGCCATGCCGGCCGCCGCCGAGGCCGCCTGCGCCCGCGCCGCGTCCAGCGCCGCCCTCGCGCCAGCCATCCGCGCGCGGTCATCGTCAAGCGTCTGCTGGGAAATGGCGTTGGTTCGGGCAAGCTGTTCGGAACGGCTGAAGCGGCGCTCCGCAGACTCGAATTCCGTCTGGCGCTGGGCGACTATGGCAAGGGCGGCCGAATGCTCGGCCTCGGCCTGCGCGACGCCGCTTTCGGCGACATCGCGCGCGATCCGCCCGCGCTGCATCTGGGCACGCGCCTCGCGCAGTTGCGCATCGAGCTGCTGGGTGTCCATATGCGCCAGCACCTCGCCGCGGGTGACGGTCTGTCCCTCCTGCACGACGATGTCGCTGATGCGGCCACCGGTGCGCGTGGATATGTCGATGGCAACGGCCTCGACACGGCCATTGCCCGACGCGACCCAATCCGGCAGGGCCGGTTCCGCCAGGCGCTGGGTCAAATACCAGCCCGCCGCAACCGCCGCGACAACCGCCGCGATCCAAAACCAACGATTGCCCAGCATGGCCCTCATCCGTTTGAGTTCGACGCGCCCTTTTGGCGTGAGCCCGTGCGGGCCGTTTGGCGGTGTGCGATCATTTCGCTCGATCATCGAAGCTGCCATGATCTTTGTCAAACCTGGTGACCGGCGCCGCCCGATTGCGCATTTGCGGGACAGGATTCAGGAGATGAGCGTTCCGGCGCGGCCTTCGAGGATCGCGGCGGCATCCTCCAGCCGCCCGATGCCTGCCATGCGGCCGGGCCTGGCGGCGAACAGGCAGGCCGCCTCGACCTTCGGCCCCATCGAGCCGGCGGGAAAGGCCGCTGCATCGATCCGGTCGGGGCGGACATGCCTGATCGGCCTTTGCCCCGGCGTCCCCCAATCCTCATAGACGGCTTCGACGTCGGTCAGCATCAGGAAGGCATCGGCGCCGAGCTGTTCGGCGAGCAGCCCCGCGGCGCGGTCCTTGTCGATCACCGCCTCGACACCGACAAGATCGCCGGCCCGATCGCGGATGACAGGTATGCCGCCGCCGCCCGCGCAGATGACGGTGACGCCGCAATCCACCAGAAGCCGGATGGTCTCGATCTGGGTGATGCGCTTCGGCAGGGGTGACGGCACGACCCTGCGCCAGCGTCCGTCCGTCTCCTCGACCAGCGGCCAGCCGTGGCTCCGGCGTACCTTGGCGGCTTCGGTATCGTCATAGACCGGGCCTATCGGCTTTTCGGGCCGGGCGAAGGCGGGGTCGTTCGGGTCGACCTCGATCTGGGTGAGCAGCGTGGCGAGCTTGGTGCCCGGCGCCAGCGCATTGGCGAGTTCCTGCTCGACCAGATAGCCGATCATGCCCACGCTTTCGGCGCCCAATATGTCGAGCGGATAGGGCGCGACGTCCTTGTAGGCGGAGGCCTGCAAGGCCAGCAGCCCGACCTGCGGGCCGTTGCCATGCGCAACCACGATGTCATGCCGGCGCGTCAGGCCCGCAAGCGCCGAAGCGGCCCTGCGCACATTGGCCCGCTGGACCTCCGCCGTCATCGGCTCCCCGCGTTTGAGCAGGGCATTGCCGCCGAGCGCGACGACCACGCGCATCTCAGGCCCCCAGCGTGGCCACGAGTATGGCCTTGATGGTGTGCATGCGGTTTTCCGCCTGGTCGAAGACCACCGAGGCTTCGGATTCGAAGACCTCCTCCGTTACCTCCATGCTGTCGATGCCATATTGGCGGAAGATCTTCTCGCCGACCTCCGTTTCGCGATTGTGGAAGGCCGGCAGGCAATGCATGAACTTGGCGTGCGGATTGCCTGTCGCCTGCATGATTTGCGAGGTGACGCGATAGGGCGTCAGCAGCCCGATCCGCTCCTGCCACACCGAATCCGGCTCGCCCATGGAAACCCACACGTCGGTATAGACGAAATCACAGCCTTTTGCGGCTTCCAGCGGGTCCTCGGTCAGCGTGATGGTGGCGCCGGTGCGGCGGGCGATGTCGGTGCATTGCTCCACCAGCGTCTCGTCCGGCCAGCATTGCTTGGGCGCGCCGAGGCGGACATCCATGCCGATCTGTGCCGCACCCGTCAGCAGCGAGTTGCCCATGTTGTTGCCGGCATCGCCGAGGAAGCAGAAGGCGACCTGCGACAGGTGCTTGCGGGTGTATTCGCGCATGGTCAGGAAATCGGCGAGGATCTGCGTGGGATGGAACTCGTCGGTCAGTCCGTTGTAGACCGGCACGCCAGACCAGACGGCCAGCGTTTCGGCCTGTTCCTGCCCGAAGCCGCGATATTCGATGCCGTCATAGAGCCGGCCGAGCACGCGGGCGGTGTCCTTCATGGACTCCTTCTTGCCGATCTGTGTGCCGGTCGGCCCCAGATAGGTGACATGCGCGCCCTGGTCGTAGGCCGCCACCTCGAAGCCGGTGCGCGTTCGGGTGGAATCCTTCTCGAAGATCAGCGCGATGTTCTTGCCCTTCAGCCGCGGCTCCTCGTAGCCGCCATATTTCGCCTGCTTGAGCGAGGCCGAGAGTCTGAGCAGGAAGCGGATGTCGTCCGGCGAGAAATCGAGCAGCTTGAGCACGCTGCGGCCCTTGAGGTTCACGGCCATGGCGTCTCCTCCTCACACCGGATCGCGGATAAGCGGGCAGGTCATGCAATGGCCGCCGCCGCGTCCGCGTCCGAGTTCCGCGCCCGGCACGGTGATGACCTCCACGCCGGCCTTGCGCAATTGCGTGTTCGTGTAGGTGTTGCGGTCGTAGCCGACGACCACGCCGGGCTCCAGCGCCACGACGTTGTTGCCGTCGTCCCACTGCTCCCGTTCCGCGATATAGGCGTTGCCGCCGGTCTGGACGATGCGCAGCTTCGGCAGGCCGAGTGCCCCGGCGACGACCTCGGTGAGGTGGCTCGTCTCCTCGCGCACGTCGATCTGCCAGTCCTTCTCGCCCGGCCGCAGGGAATAGGCCGTGATGCCGTCCACGACCTCCGAGAACAGCGTGACCAGATCGCGATCGCAGAAGGTGAAGACGGTGTCGAGATGCATCGAGGCACGCTCGACGGGCAGCTTGCAGGCGATGACGCGTTCGGCCCCGCCCTGCGCGAACAGCGCCCGGGCAAGCTGGCCGACCGCGTGCGGCGTCGTGCGCTCGCCCATGCCGACCAGCACCAGCCCGTTGCCGAGCGGCATGACGTCGCCGCCCTCCAGCGTGGCCAGCCCGTAGTCGTGGTCGGGATCTCCCCACCAGACGGGAAAGCCGGCGTCGCGGAAATCGGGGTGGAAGCGGTAGATGGCCGCTATGTTGACCGTCTCCAGCTTGCGTGCGTTCCACCGCATCGGGTTGAGCGTCACGCCGCCATAGATCCAGCAGGTGGTGTCGCGGGTGAAGAGATGGTTGGGCAATGGCGGCAGGATGAAATCCTGCGCCCGCAGCACCGGGGCGACCACACCCCTGGCCTCGATGGCCAGTTCCGCCTTGCTCATGCCGCCCATGAGGATGAGCGACAGCGTGTCGGCGTCCGCCTCCATCAGCATGGCCATGAGATCGTCGGCAAGGCCGACGCCGACCGTGTTCTCGCTGATCCGCCGTTCCAGCAGCCAGCGGCGCGCTTCCATGTCCTGCATTGTCTCGGCAAGCGTTTCGCGCAGGAACACGACCTCAGCGCCGCGATAGCGGATGGCGTCGACGAAGGTCATGTGCTCGACGCGCGCCTGCTTGACCCACAGCACGTCGTCGAAAAGCAGTTCCTCGCAGTTGGAGGGGGTTAGGCGGGCCAGCGCCGCGCCGGGGCGATCGACGAGCACGCGGTGCAGCTTGCCCACCTCGGAATGGACGCCATAGGCAATCGGCATGTCGTTCTCCTTCAGGCGATCATGGCGGCGACGCTGAGGCTCGCCATGATGATGATGGTGAGGATGACCAGCAGCGGCCACATGAAGCGCAACCACCGCTCATAAGGCACGCGCCCGATGGCCAGAGCGCCCATGACTACGGCGAAGGTGGGATTGATGAGGTTCACCAGGCCGTTGGCGGACTGGTAGGCCGTGACGACGAGATCGCGCCCGACATTGGCGAAATCGGCGACTGGCGCCATGATCGGCATGGACAGGACGGCCAGCCCCGAGGACGAAGGCACGAAGAAGGAGAGCAGCACCTCGATCCAGTAGATGACGTTGATGAACACCACCTGCGACAGGCCCGCCACCGAGACCTCTGCCCAGTGCAGGATGGTGTCGGTGATCTTGCCGGCGTCCATGACCACGACGATGCCGCGGGCGAGCCCGATGATCAGCGCCACGCCGAGCAGGTCGCGCGCGCCGTTGACGAAGGCGTTCACGAACTTTTCCTCGCCGGGACGGCAGATGAGCCCGACCAGTATGGACGAGGCGAGGAACAGGCCGCTCATCTCGCCCATCCACCAGCCGCCCTTGAGCACGCCCCAGATCATGACCACGAAGGTGAGGCCGAAGATCGCGAGCACGATCTTGTGCAGGCCGGTGAATTCCGGCGTCTCGCCCTGATGGGCGGCGAGGAAGTGGGCCTCGTTCTCGGCCTTGCGGTCATAGACGAAGGACGCGGAGGGGTCGAGCCGCACGCGCTCGGCATAGCGCATCACATAGATGACGCAGGCGAGCCAGCACAGGCCGAGGATGACGAAGCGCAGGATCATGCCCTGCGTGAAGGGGATGCCGGCGGCGTCGGAGGCGATGACGGTGGCGAAGGCGTTGACCGTCGAGCCCAGCACGCCGACGCCGGCCCCGAGCAGGATGATGGCCACGGCCGTCACCGCGTCATAGCCGGCCGCGATCATGATGGGAATCAGGAGCACGTAGAAGGCCAGCGTCTCTTCCGCCATGCCGTAGGTGGTGCCGCCGAAGGCGAACAGCCCCATCAGCACCGGGATCATCCATTTCTCGCGGCCCCTGAGCGCGGTCATCGCCCGGGAGATGCCGGAATCGATGGCGCCGGTGGAGGCGATCACGCCGATGAAGCCGCCGATCACCAGCACGAACAAGGCCACGTCGATGGCGTTGGCCTGATTGGTGGCCGGATTGTAGAGGCCGCCGATGGGGGCCATGATGATGTCGAATATGCCCTGCGGATTGGGGTCGGTCGGGGCATAGGTGCCTGCCACCGGCACTTCCCGCTCGAGCGCATCGTTGAAGGTGCGCTGGTATTGTCCGGCCGGGATGATCCAGGTCGATATCGCCACCAGGATGATCAGGCTAAACAGGATGGTGAAGGCGGTGGGGAAGCGGAACTTCCGCGTCTCGGTGGTTTCCGAAGCTGTGCTCATCGCTGGCCTCCAATCTTTGCGGCCGAAGAGGGTTCAGAAGAATGTGCCCTGCTGCATCGCCGTTTCAGGCGGCCATATCCCGCAGGGCGCTGCGTTTCACGATCTCGATGCTGCGCAGGGCGGGCAGGCTGATGATGCCTTTCTGCCGCAGCCTTGAAAGGACGCGCGAGACGGTCTCGATGGTCAGGCCGAGATAGTCCGCGATGTCGGTGCGGGACATCGGCAACTCGACCGTGTCCAGCCCGCCCTGCCGTTCCGACATTTCGATCAGGAAGGCGGCAACCCGCTCGGCGGCATTCTGGCGTCCCAGCAGAAGCAGATGTTCCTGCGCCCTCGCCAGTCCCTGAAGCGCGACCGGCAGGAGTTCGTCGGCAAGCCCGTTTCGGTGCGGTGAGGTGCGCAGCATCCGTATGCCGGTGGCGCAAATGGCCTCGGCAAAGAAGTGATGGGTCGAATGGGCCTCGAAACCGAACACTTCGCCGCACAGGTGAAAGGCCGAAATCTGGCGGCGGCCATCGGCGAACAGGCGATAGACACGTACGGCGCCGAACTCGACCTGGTAGAGCCGGTCGCTCTTTTCTCCCTGTGCGTAGATTCCGGCTCCGGCGGGGATGAAAACGGGCTGCAAGCTGCCGGGTGAAGGGGCGGATGCCCATGCGGCGCAGGTGGGCTGCCGATGATCCGGAATGGTCCGGAACGCTTCATGCAGGGTCATGATCGTCTCCCAAGTTGACGATCAAACAATGATCCGGATCGCATCGGCTCGAAACTCGGTCATATCCGTACTGGAAACCACGTAGTGGGAGGCCTTATCCCGGCCCGGCCATGGCCGCACGGACCGCCTCGATGAGCGGTTCGCCAAGGAACGGCTTCATGACGTGCCGCGCGAAAGGCAGGGCCGGGACGGCCCGGAAAAAATCGACAAGCAGGATCACCGGCCGGGCGAACGCGTCGAATTGCGCAGATGCCAGATTCCAGTCATCGACGGCATCGTCGTCGATGACCGCGCAGGCGGCGGCGCGCGCATCACAGGATGCAAAAGCGTCGCCGGCGCTCATATAGGCGGCCGTCGTGAAGCCCGCGCTGTCCAGCGCGAAAGCAAGCGAACGCCTGAAGCCTGCGTCCGGCGCGGCCACGAGGATAATGTCGGATCGGTCCATGCAACGCTTTCTCCCGGCGCTTTTTTCACGACCTGGGAACGACCTTCTTGGCACGGCCCGGGCCGGCGCGCATTGCGGGGGATCAAAAGCGAAGGGATATGTCACGCTCCTGCCCCGGCATTGCCGAAATGCGGGGCCGAAGCGCGGGGGGCTAGTTTCGGTTGTCGCCAAGCCCGAGGGCGATGGTCATCCTCACCAGTTCGGCCAGGCTGCGTGCCTGCATCTTGGACATGATGTTGGCGCGGTGGACCTCGACGGTGCGCGGGCTGATGGCAAGATCGTACGCAATCGTCTTGTTGGGCAGGCCCGCGACCACGGCGGCAAGCACCTGCTGTTCCCGCTCCGACAGGCATTCGAACCGGGCACGCAGGGCAAGGAGGTCGTTATCGTTCGTCGCCGGGTCGAGCCGCCGCGCCGCCCGGCGCACGGCATCGATCAGAACCTCGTCCGTGAAGGGCTTTTCAATGAAGTCGACGGCTCCGGCTTTCATCGCCGCCACCGCCATGGGGACATCGCCATGCCCGGTTATGACGATCGAGGGCACCCTGAGGCCCTTCGCGTTCAGCTTTTCCAGAAGTTCCAGACCGCTCATGTCCGGCATCTTCAGATCGGTCACCAGGCAGGCCCGGCCGATTGCCGGCGCGGCATCCAGAAAGCCGGTAGCGGAATCGTGCACACGCACCGCAAACCCTGCCGTGACCAGCAGGAAGGCCAGCGATTTGCGCACTGCCTCCTCATCGTCGAGGATGTGAACCACATAGTCGTCACTCTGCATTCATGGCCTCCCCCGCAGCCATCGGCAGCAATATGCGGAAGGTCGCGCCACCGTCGCCGTTGCGGCTGACCAGCAGACTTCCGCCATGAGCCTGCACGATCCGTCTGGAGATCGACAGGCCGATGCCCATGCCGTTTTCCTTGCTGGTGACGAAGGGTTCAAAGAGGCGGGCGGCGATGTCGTCGGAAATCCCCGGTCCCGTATCGGCCACCTCGATCACGATATGCTCGTCGCCATTGCGCATCGTCCTGACAAGGAGTTCGCGCCGTTCACTGTCGCGCATGGCTTCCAGCGCGTTGCGCATCAGGTTGATCAGCACCTGCTGGATCTGGACCCGGTCGATCAGCACTTCGCTGGTGTCCACGGCAAAGTCGAACACGGAGCGCACACCGCGCTCGCGCGAGCCGATGAGCGCCAGCGCGCCTGCCTCCTCGACCACCTTGCGGATGTCGGCCGGCGCTTTCGTGCTTTCACCTCGCCTGAGAAACTCGCGCAGATTGCTGATAATGTCGCCGGCGCGCAGCGACTGCTGAGCCGTTTCCTGCAAGGCTTCCTTCAACTGTTGCGAGTTGGCGCCTCCGGGGCGTTCAAGAAGCCGCACGCAGCCCTGGGTGTAGTTGGAGATCGCGGCCAGCGGCTGGTTGAGCTCGTGGGCAAGCGCCGAGGCCATTTCGCCCAGCTCGCTGAGGCGCGCCAGCCTGGCCAGTTCCGCCTGAAGCTCCTGCAACTGCGCTTCCGATTCCTGGCGCTCCGTAAGATCGCGAACGAAGCCGGTGAAGAAGGTTTGTCCGCCTGACTGCATCTCGCCGACTGCAAGTTTCATCGGAAAGGTGGAACCGTCCTTCCTGCGCCCCACGACAACGCGGTCGATGCCGATGATGCGACGTTCGCCGGTGGTGAGGTAGCGCCGGATATAGCCGTCGTGCTCGCCGCGATACGGTTCGGGCATGAGGAGCTTTATGTTCTGGCCGACGACCTCGTTCTTCGCATAGCCGAACTGGCGCACGGCTGCAGTACTGAAGGACGTGATGATGCACTTGTCGTCGATAACGATCGTGGCATCGGGAACCGTATCGAGGATCGAACGCAAATGCGCCTCGCTCGCCCGCAAGGTGCTTTCGGTGCGTTCGAGCACCCGACGCGCGTGATGCAGCATCTCGCCCATCCAGGCGATGACGAGGCCGACGAGGACGAAGACCGCGACCTGCAACCAGAATGTCGGGTCTGAGCCGGCAAGGAAGAAGACGGCCGTAGCGGAAAGCGCCAGCGCGAACAGGCCCTGCCCGATGCCCCCCGCAATCGCCGCGACAAGGATCGCCGGCACGAACAGCACGAAAACTGCCGCGTTTCCCAGCACCCCCTGCAATGGAAGCCGTATTGCCAGCGCGACGGCAACGGCGGCGGCAGCAAGGAAATAACCCCGCCACCCTTCGAAGCGGCGGGAAAACACAGCCTGTAGAAAACTTCCATTCTGTCCGGCTATGTCTATAGCTGGCATGCTTCTTCCGGATCTCTCAACCATCCTGCCTGCAGCCGCTGCTTCCGGAACGCCCGGCGGTCATCCCGGGCTGTGGGGCGGCAGCCCTCGCACTACAATGTCAGGGCATTGTCGACCGGGGCAATGCTACATCCGCTTTCGTGCAAATAACAGCCCGACGAACGGTGCAACCTTTGCCGAAACCAGGAGACGTCGAATCTCAGGCCGGCGGTGGAGGACTCTTCCTAAGCGGTTCCGGCTTCGGGAGCATGGCGATCATCTCATCGTCGGTAAGCTGGGGAAAGTCGCGGTAGTGATAGCCGAGCGCGAGGAAGCGGGCGGGCTGGCTGAGGCAGACGACCTTGTCCGCTTCCCGGCCCAGTTCCTCCAGCGTTGCCGGCGGGGCGACAGGGAGGGCGATGACGATCCCGCAGGGCGAGCGGCGCTTCAGGGCACGGATCGCCACCTTCATCGTCGTTCCCGTGGCTGCCCCATCATCGACCAGGATCACCGTCCTGTCGGCGACCGGGATCGGCGGCCGCCCCGCCCGGTACACATGACGCTGCCGTTCCAGCTCCGGGCGCTCCCGGTCCGTCAGCATCCGTAACCCGGCATCGTCGAGCCCATAGGCCTCGACGATCTCGCGATTGAGGACCAGGTCAGGCGGGTCGCCGTCGACCATGGCGGCAACGGCGAGTTCGGGGTTTCCCGGCGCGCCGACCTTGCGCACGATGAGCAGGTCGAGCGGCGCCTTGAGCGCCCGGGCGATCTCGGCCGCGACCGGCACCCCGCCGCGCGGCAATGCCAGGACGACGGGGTTGCGCAGGCCGAGCCCGCGTAGTTCGGCGGCCAGCTTCTGCCCGGCTTCCGTGCGGTCGCGGAACATGGCTCAGTCCGTCGGCCACAATACGCGCAGAGATTTCTTCATGGAATTCCTGACCTCCTCGATCTCGCTGCGCGACACGTGGCGGTCGAGCACGCTGAAAACGGCGGCGATGGCTTCATCCGGGTCGTCCAGCGCGTCGTCGCGGAAGGCTTCCCTTATCCGCGCGACGAACTCTTCCTTCCTGCGGTCCCAGACCGGCGTTTCCCTCGGCTTCCAGCCTTCGAAATAGATGCCGCGGATGAGGACGGGCAGCTGCGCGGAAAGATCGAGCATCTCGTCTTGCGGAAGCCAGTCCCGCAGCGTGTGCAGGACGCTGCGCAAGAGGCGATAGGCCCGCGCGTCGGTCCAGTCCAGATCGTCGGCAAGCTCGTTGACCCATTGCTGGGCCTGCTGCGCTGCCTGCGTGAATGTTGCTATGGATGTTCCGCTCATGATGCCTGCTCCCTGGTTTCGGTCGGCCGGCACAGCGATGCACCTGGCGTCGCCGGGTCCGATCCGGCAAGGACCACAGCAAACTCCATCCGCCGCCTCCCATCATTGACGGCGATCAAAACCGCGCCAGCGTCCGAATTGGGCACGGACGGCCTTTTCCATCTCCCGCAGCCAGAGCACGGAACTTGCGACGGCGCTGCACAGCAGCCAGTCGCCAGGACCAAGGCTAACGGTCGAGAATGCCTCCTGAAGGAAGGGCGCATAGACAACGGCGGCGTGGAGGGCGACCGACAGGGCGACTGCGCCCCACAGCCAGCGGTTCGAGAACAATCCGTCGAAGGCACTGCGTTCGTCGGAGCGCGCATTGAAAACATTGAAGAGCTGGAAAAGTGTCAGCGTCGTGAAGGCCATGGTCTGTGCGTAGCGCGTGGAACCCGTTCCTTCGATCAGGCCGCCCGGCAGCGAGGCGTCGAAGACCATCAGCGTGCCGGTGGCCATCACAAGGCCGACGAAGACGATACCGGCCCACATGCGTGGCGTTATCATGCCTTCCCCACGCAGGCGTGGCGGGCGCGTCATGACAAGGCCGTTGGCGGGATCGATGCCGAGCGCGAGGGCAGGGGCACCATCGGTAACGAGATTGATCCACAGGATCTGGGTGGCCAGGAGCGGCAGCACCAGCCCGCTGCCGCCGTCCGAAAGGCCGATCGTCCCGGCCAGCAACACGCCGAAGAACATGGTCATGACCTCGCCGACATTCGAGGACAGCAGGTAGCGGAGAAACTTCCTGATGTTGGAGAAGATCGTGCGCCCTTCTTCCACGGCGGCGACGATGGAGGCGAAGTTATCGTCTGCCAGCACGAAGTCGGCTGCCTGTCTCGAAACGTCGGTGCCGGTGATGCCCATGGCGATGCCGATGTCGGCGGCCTTGAGGGCCGGCGCGTCATTGACCCCGTCTCCGGTCATGGCAACCGTTGCACCCTGTTTTTGCAGGGCGGTGACGAGCCTCAGCTTGTGGGCGGGGTCCACCCGCGCATAGACGGAAATCTCCCGCACCACACGGTCGAGTTCCTCGTCGGACATGTTTTCCATTTCCGCGCCGGTAATCGCCCGCCGATCTTCCGCTATGCCCAGTTCGCCGGCGATCACGACAGCGGTGCCCGGATGGTCTCCGGTGATCATGATCGTGCGAATGCCTGCCGCCTTGGCCCGTGCCACCGCCTCGCGTGCTTCGGCGCGCGGCGGGTCGATCATTCCGACGAGGCCGAGGAAGACGAGCCGTGTCTCCGTTCGCTCGTCCGGCGGCGTGTCTTCCCCATCCAGCGTGCGGAACGCCACCCCGAGCGTGCGCAGCGCCTGTGCCGCCAGTGCTTCATTGGCAAGCGCTATTTCGGTTCGGCGCCCCCCTGTCAGCGGCCGTGTCGTCTCTCCCACCAGTTCATGGGTGCATTTTTGCAGCAGGACGTCGGCAGCCCCCTTGGTGAAAATGCGTGTGCCGTCACGCTCCGCATCGGCATGGATCGTGCTCATCAGCTTGCGTTCCGACGAGAACGGGATTTCGCCAATGCGCGCGAACCGGCTCTCAAGTGCCGCCTGCTCGAAACCTGCCTTGCGGGCGGCCACGATCAGCGCCCCTTCGGTCGGGTCGCCGCCGATCGACCAGCGCCCGTTGTGCTCGCTCAGAACCGCATTGTTTGCGCAGCCCGCGGCGACGAGGGTGCGGAAGGCTTCGGCGCGCAGCGCTTCCTCGTTGTCCGGCGTCCCGTCCGGCTCGACCCTGCCATGCGGCGCATAGCCAGTGCCGCCGAATTGCATGGTCCCGCTTGCCGTCACCACCTTGCGCACCGTCATTTCATTGCGGGTGAGCGTGCCGGTCTTGTCCGAGCAGATGACGTTGGCCGATCCCAGTGTCTCGACCGCCGCCAGCCGGCGCACGATTGCGTTGCGCTTCGCCATGCGCTGGACGCCGAGCGCCAGCACCGCCGTCACCACCGCCGGCAGGCCTTCCGGAACGGCAGCCACGGCCAGCGCAACGCCCAGAAGGAGGATGTCGAACAAGCCGGGGAGACCGCGCACCTCCGACACCGACAGAACGGCCACGACGATGACTGCGGCAATGCCGATCACGACCATGCCGAGCAGCCGTCCGGCCCGGTCGAGATCCGCCTGCAACGGAGTGGCCTCGCCGGGTGTCGCCTCAAGCATGCCGGCGATCCTGCCCATTTCCGTGTCCATGCCCGTGGCGGTGACGATGGCTCTCGCATGGCCGCGCGTCACCGATGTGCCGCTGAAGATCATGTTGCGCCGGTCGCCCAACGCGACCTCTTGGCTGATCGGTTCCACATTTTTCGATACGGGTGCGCTTTCGCCCGTCAGTGCCGCCTCGGCCACCTGCAAGGCCGATGCCTCGATCAGCCGCGCATCCGCCGGAACGGTGCCGCCTTCCTCGACAAGCACGATGTCGCCGGGCACGAGCAGCCTGGAGGCGATGGTCAGCCTCACGCCATCGCGAATGACGGTCGCGCGGGGAGACGCCATCTGGCGCAGCGCACGCAGGGCCTCTTCGGCGCGCGCCTGCTGGACGTGGCTCATCACGGCATTGAGCAGCACGATGCAGAGAATCGCCATGGCCTCATAGGGCAACGCCGATTCCCGCTCGATCAGCCAGAGCGTCCCCGAAATTGCGGCGGCGGCAAGCAGCAGCAACACCAGAACGTCGGTGAACTGGCCGAGGAACCGCCGCCACGTCGCCACGGGGGCCCGCTCCCGGAGCCGGTTTTCCCCGAACCGTTCGAGTCTGACCCGCGCTTCCGAAGCGCTCAGGCCCTTGTCCGGGTCGACCGCCAGAGCCGACGAGACGGAGGCTGCGGGTTCGCGATACGGCTCGCTCACGGGAGCAGGAAAGGATCTGGCGGTCATTGTGGTGCGGTCCTTGTCATCTTCGATCCGGGCCTTTCAACCGCGCGAGAGCACGAGATAGGTGAGGTAGGCGAGATAGGACACCACAAGGGCCGCCCCCTCCGCTCTGGTGACGCGCCGGCCGCTCAGGAAGATCGGCACGCAGGCCAGGGCCGCGGCGCCCATGACCGGGATATCGATGCGGACCAGCGCCGGTTCGACAGGGATGCCGGCGGAAGGCACGATCACGATCGCACCGAGAATGAAAAGGATATTGGAGACCTGTGCGCGGGTAGCTGTGGACGGCATTTGCTGTTTGTGATTCGCTCTTCTTGAACGAGAGATTGAGGGCAGCGATGGCACGGCGGCGGATTGGTCAGGAAAGTTTCGGGTTTGGCGACTTTCGGGCGCGCCGCCAGTCATCGT
>NZ_SNZF01000039.1 GCF_004363725.1 Aquamicrobium defluvii
TTGTCGACCGACCACCGGGCGGTGGACGGGGCGCTGGGTGCCGAACTCATCGGCGCCTTCAAGCGCCTCATCGAAAACCCGATGGGGCTCGTGGTGTAAACTCTCATGCGCACGGTTCTCTGCTATGGCGACTCGCTGACCTGGGGCTACGATGCCTCGGGTCCGTGCCGCCATGCGCTGGCAGACCGGTGGCCCAGCGTGTTGCAACGCGAACTTGGGCCGGGCGTGCAAGTCATCGCCGAAGGGCTGAACGGGCGTACCACCGCGTTCGATGACGGTCTGACCGGTGCCGACCGCAACGGCGCCCGTTTCCTGCCGACGCTTCTGTCCTCGCATGCGCCGCTCGATCTGGTGGTCATCATGCTGGGCTCCAACGACATGAAGTCGTGGATTCACGGCGACCCGTTCGTCGCCCGGCAGGGTATGCGCCGCCTCGTCGCCATCGTGCGCGGGCATGACGATCCGCTCGGCCATCCGGAGCCGAAGGTGCTGATCGTCGCTCCGCCGGTGGCTTCTCCCGGCCAGAAAGGGGCAGGCGAACTCGCCGGTTATTATGAGCAGCTTGCGGACGAGCTGGGTTGCGGGTTCTTCGATGCTTCCGGTGTGTGCGGGGTCACGCCCATCGATGGCGTGCATATGGATGCGGAAAATACGCGCAGGCTCGGCGAGGCGCTCGCCTCGCTCTTGCGCGTGATGCTGGAGCTTTGAATATGTCGCACGCTGTTTCCATCAGGCCCGCTCAAAAGGGCGATGCGGCTGAGATGGCCATTCTGGTCGATATTTCGTCGCACGGTTTCGCCTCATGGTTCTGGTATGGCGCGGTGCTGAACGGCTCGAAGGAAACCGCCTTCGAGGAAGGCCGCTGCTTCATGCGCTCCGACACCCAGCCCGCCGCATGGAAGGATGCCAGCATCGCACTGGTGGGCGACGAGATCGCCGGCGTCATCATCGGCCATCCCATCCTGCCTTCCATCATGGATGAAACGGCGCCGCATCCGGTTGTCGAGCCGATCCTCGAATTGCAGAAGACGATTGCCGGCGACTGGTTCATCGACAGTCTCGGCGTTTATCGCCATCATCGCGGCAGGGGGCTCGGCAAGCGGCTGCTTGCGCATGAGATCGCCCGCGCCGGCAACCGGCCGGTGAGCCTGATCACCGAAAGTGACAACGAAACCGCGCTTGGGCTTTACAAATCGCATGGATTCGCAGAGGTGACGCGACGGCAGGCTGTACCGCTCACCGAAAACGGCAAGCAACATGACTGGGTGCTGCTGACGCGCAGCGCCGCTTGAGGAAAGGCAGGGATTTATGGCCGAGGCTTACGACGTCATCATCATCGGTTCAGGTCCGGGCGGCTATGTGACGGCCGTGCGCTCCGCGCAGCTTGGCTTCAAAACCGCGATCGTGGAGCGCGAACATCTGGGCGGCATCTGCCTCAACTGGGGCTGTATCCCAACCAAGGCGCTGCTGCGCTCGGCTGAAATCAAGCACTATGCCGAGAATCCCGGTGCCTATGGCCTCAAGATCGACGGCAAGGTCAGTGCCGACATCGATGCCGTGGTGGAGCGCTCGCGCGGCGTGTCGCGTCGGCTGAATGGCGGCGTCGCCTTCCTGATGAAGAAGAACAAGGTCGATGTGATCTGGGGCGAGGCGAAGCTTTCCAGGGCTCCCGTTCCGGGAAAAGCGGGCGAAATCGTCGTTTCCAAAAGCTCGAAGAAGCCGATGGAGCCGCAGAATCCGGTGCCTAAGGGCGTGAAGGGCGAAGGCACTTATACGGCAAAGCATATCATCGTCGCCACCGGCGCGCGGCCGCGTGCGCTGCCCGGCATCGAGCCGGACGGCAAGCTGATCTGGAGCTATTTCGAGGCCATGGTGCCAAAGGAAATGCCGAAGTCGCTGCTGGTCATGGGATCGGGCGCCATCGGCATCGAGTTCGCCTCGTTCTACCGCACCATGGGCGCCGAGGTGACCGTGGTCGAGGTCATGCCGCAGGTCATGCCGGTCGAGGATGCCGAAATCTCCAAATTCGCCCAGAAGCAGTTCGAGAAGCAGGGCATGAAGATCCTGCTCGAAGCCAAGGTGACGAAGGTCGAGAAGGGCGCGAACTCGATCACCGCCCATGTCGAGACAAAGGACGGCAAGGTCGAGAAGATCACCGCCGAGCGCATGATCTCGGCTGTCGGCGTGGTCGGCAACATCGAAAATCTCGGGCTGGAAGCGCTTGGCGTGAAGACCGACCGCGGCTGTGTGGTGGTGGACGGCTACGGCAACACCAATGTGCCGGGCATCCATGCCATCGGCGATGTCGCCGGTCCGCCCATGCTGGCACACAAGGCCGAGCATGAAGGCGTGATCTGCGTGGAGAAGATCGCCGGCGTGCCGGGCGTGCATGGGCTCGACAAGTCGAAGATTCCCGGCTGCACCTATTGCAGCCCGCAGGTCGCCTCCGTCGGCCTCACCGAAGCCAAGGCCAAGGCGGAAGGCCGCGACATCCGTGTCGGCCGCTTCCAGTTCGCCGCCAACGGCAAGGCCATTGCGCTGGGCGAAGATCAGGGCCTGATCAAGACCATCTTCGACAAGAAGACGGGCGAGCTGCTGGGTGCACATATGGTCGGCGCGGAAGTGACCGAACTGATCCAGGGTTTTGTCGTGGCGATGAACCTCGAAACCACCGAGGAGGAGCTGATGCACACGGTGTTCCCGCATCCGACCCTTTCGGAGATGATGAAGGAAAGCGTTCTCGACGCGTATGGGCGTGCGCTGAACGCCTGAGCCAGCCTGTCGGCGCCGGGGCGAAAGACGACTGCGCTCTTCGCTGCGGCGCCTGAGGCAAGCCGTGGAACCAGATGAGAGATTTGAGCGTTGCATGTGAATTCTAATCCTTTGCGGAAGGACCATTCATATGGACGTCAACGGTGTGGGCTGGATCGCGGCGATAGTGGTCGGCGGAGTTGCCGGCTGGCTGGCCGAGATCGTGATGAAGGGCAACATGGGGCTCCTCATGAACGTGGTTCTGGGAATCGTCGGCGCAGTGGTGCTGAACGCCATATTGCAGGCTCTCAACATCGGCTCCTTCGGCGTAGGCTGGCTTGCCTATCTCATCACGGGCTTTATCGGCGCATGCATTCTCATTTTCGTAGGGCGGATGGTGCGCCAGTAGCGCAGCGGTTCGACCTGCATTTCAACAAGGCCGTGGCGGCTCGCTCCGCCACGGCCTTTCTTCTTCGGGCAAAACGTCCTAGATGACACTGAGGGGCGCGATGCCATCCGCGCCCGCGACAGAATTGGATCGGACATGGTCACCGTTCTCGACAACATCGCAAATCCGCCGCGGGTGAGGCATCCCGAAAAGGCGCACCGCCCCGATCAGGAGGTGCTGCGCAAGCCCGAGTGGATTCGCGTCAAGGCTCCGGTTTCCAGGGGCTATGCCGAAACCCGCGAGATCGTGAAGTCGAACAAGCTGGTGACCGTGTGCGAGGAGGCCGGCTGTCCCAATATCGGTGAGTGCTGGGAAAAGAAGCACGCCACATTCATGATCATGGGCGAGATCTGCACGCGCGCCTGCGCCTTCTGCAACGTCGCCACGGGCATCCCGACGGCTCTCGATGCGAACGAGCCGGAGCGCGTGGCGCACGCCGTGCGGCAGATGGGTCTCACCCATGTCGTCATCACCTCCGTGGACCGTGACGATCTCGCCGATGGCGGCGCGCAGCATTTCGCCGATGTCATCCACGCCATCCGCGCCGCGGCGCCCGCGACGACCATCGAGATCCTGACGCCGGACTTCCTGCGCAAGGAGGGAGCCGGGGCCCTTGAGATCGTCGTTGCGGCAAGGCCGGACGTCTTCAACCACAATCTGGAAACGGTGCCGTCCAACTATCTGACGGTGCGCCCCGGCGCGCGCTACTTCCATTCGATCCGGCTGTTGCAGCGGGTGAAGGAACTCGACCCTTCCATCTTCACCAAGTCCGGCATCATGGTGGGGCTCGGCGAGGAGCGCAACGAGGTGCTGCAACTGATGGACGACCTGCGCACCGCCGATGTCGATTTCATGACCATCGGCCAGTACCTCCAGCCGACCCGCAAGCACCATCCGGTCAAGCGCTTCGTGACGCCGGAGGAGTTCAAGTCCTACGAGACCATCGGCAGGACCAAGGGTTTCCTCCTGGTGGCGTCCAGCCCGCTGACGCGCTCGTCTCACCATGCCGGCGAGGATTTCGCGCGGTTGAAAGCGGCCCGTGAGGCTGCGTTGCGCAAGTCGGCCTAAGCCCTTCGTTTCATGCCAAAGTTCGAGGCCACCCGCCAAGTCGCCCACTCGCCGGATGAAATGTTCGCGCTCGTGGCAGATGTCGAGCGCTACCCGGAGTTCCTGCCGCTCTGTGAAGCGCTGAGCGTGCAGTCGCGCCGCGAACGTGACGGCAAGACCCTGCTCGTCGCCTCGATGAGCGTCGGCTACAAGGCGATCCGCGAAACGTTCACCACGCAGGTGCTTCTGAAGCCGCAGGAACGGGCCATCGACGTCAAATATATCGACGGACCGTTCAAATATCTCAGCAATGTCTGGGAATTCGAGGCGGAAGGCTCCGGCTGTCTGGTGCGCTTCTTCATCGACTACGAATTCAAGAGCCGCCTGCTCGGCGCGGTGATGGGAACGATGTTCGACCGCGCCTTCCGCATGTTCGCCGAAGCCTTCGAGAAGCGCGCCGATGCGATCTACGGGCGCTCGGCGGAAACGGCCTGATCGTCCGCAAGCCCCCGCAGGCCCATGCGCAGCGCGTGCTTCACCGTCTCCCTGCGGATATAGTCGCGGCCGCGATTGTCGAAGATGCATTTCTCCACATGAACGGGTTTGCCCGTCATCGCCAGTCCGAACCACACGAGCCCGACCGGCTTGTCCGCGCTGCCGCCGTCAGGGCCGGCGATGCCGGTGACGGCAAGGGCAATACCGGCGCGCGAGTTCCTGAGCGCGCCTTCGGCCATTTCGGCGGCCGTAGGCGACGATACCGCGCCATGATCCGCCAGCGTCCGTTCCGAAACGCCCAGCATTTCCATCTTGGCTTCGTTGGAGTAGGTGACGAAGCCGCGGTCCACCATGGACGAGGAGCCCGGAATGTCGGTCATGGCGGCGATGATGAGGCCGCCGGTGCAGCTTTCGGCGGTGGCCGCCAGTATGCCGCTATGCTGGCACGCCTTCAGGAAACTGTCCGCCAGTTCTCCGACATCCGGATGTCTGGCTTCTCCGACGCCTGCCTCCGTCATGCGGGAACCTCTCCTGGGTAGATGACGCTTGCCGTCGCGATGGCCGCAATGCCTTCCTCGCGGCCGACGAACCCCAACCGTTCGTTGGTGGTGGCCTTGATCGAAATGCGCTCACCTGAAATGCCCAGCATGGAGGATAGTTCCGCCACCATCGCCTCGCGATGAGGGCCGATCTTCGGAGCCTCGCAGATCAGGGTGATGTCAGCATTGGCGATGCGGCCGCCGCGCTCGCGCACGATTGCCACCGCATGTTCCACGAACCGGCGCGATGCCGCGCCCTTCCATTGCGGATCGGAGGGTGGGAAGTGGGTTCCGATGTCTCCGGCCCCGCAGGTTGCGAGCAATGCATCGGTCAGGGCATGGAGGCCGACATCGGCATCGGAATGTCCGGACAGCTTGCGGGTGTGGGGGATGCTGACGCCGCACAGCACGACATGGTCGCCGGCCTCGAAGGAATGAACGTCATAGCCATTGCCGGTGCGAACGTCGGGAAAGCTTGCAGCCGTTCCTTTAAGCCTTTGGTCTGCCATTGAAATATCCCTTGCCCAGGTAAGCTTTACATTGTCGGGTGAACCAGGCACCAGCATGACCGGAATGCCTGCCCATTCCGCGATTGCCGCGTCGTCGGTGAAATCGTGGCGGCCGAGCGCATGCGCCCGGTCATGTGCCTGGAGTATCGACAGGAAAGGAAAGCCCTGGGGCGTCTGCGCGCCATGCAGGCCGGCGCGCGGCACCGTTTCGCCCACCATCCCGCCGAAGGCTTCCCGCTTCAGCGTGTCGGCGACGGGCAATGCGGGCAACGCACCCTGTCTGTCGGTGATCGTGCCGATGGTGCGGCTGATGAGTTCCATATCGCAGAAGGGACGAACCGCATCGTGAATCAAGACCTTGGATGGCGCTTCCTCATTCAGGGCCAGAAGGCCCAGCCGCACCGATTCCTGCCGTGTCGGCCCGCCGATCACGATGGTGACGCGATCATGGTAGCCTTCCGCCGCCTTGCGCAGCAATTCCCGGTCGTCCGCATGAATGGCGACCACGACGGTATCCACCTGCGGATGCGAAAGGAACGTTTCAAGCGTATGGGCAATGACGGCCCGGCCGCCAATGTGGCGATACTGTTTTGGCCCGTCGGCCTGCCCGGCGCGCTCACCGCGCCCGGCGGCAACGATCACGGCCGCGATCCGGCACGTTGCTTCCGGTGCAGAAATGTCGGTTCGCTCAGCCATGGCGGAGGCTTAGTCGCGGGAGGTCGGGAAGGCCAGCCTTTTCAGCGGACCCGGGCAAATGTGACATGTTTGTGCATTGCATCATTTCCGGAGATTGTTTAAACAATGTGCATGGTAATTGTCTGCATGGTTTTTGTGCATGCCTGATCGGGCGATCCTGTCCACGCCTCTGGATATAGGCGGCGTCGAAATTCGCAACCGCGTTTTTCTGGCGCCGATGTCAGGCGTCACCGACGAGCCTTTCCGCAAGCGGGCCTATGCCCATGGCGCGGGCCTGGTCGTGTCCGAAATGGTGGCAAGCGGCGAGCTGGCCAGGGGGCGCGCGGGCTTCGACCTGCGCATCCGTCATTCCGGGCTTCCCGTGCATATGGTTCAGCTTGCCGGCCGCGAGGCTGTGCACATGGCCGAGGCCGCGCGCATCGCGGTCGGCGAGGGCGCCGACATTGTCGACATCAACATGGGCTGCCCCGCCAAGAAGGTAACGGGCGGCTACGCCGGATCGGCGCTGATGCTGGATCTCGATCATGCGCTGTCGCTCATCGACGCGGTCGTCGGCGCGGTCGAGGTGCCGGTCACGGTCAAGATGCGGCTGGGTTGGGATGAAAACGCGCTGAACGCGCCCGATCTGGCACGGCGTGCCGAGCAGGCCGGCGTCCGGATGGTGACCGTGCATGGGCGCACGCGCTGCCAGTTCTACAAGGGCAGGGCAGGCTGGCGGGCGATCGCGGAGGTCAAGGCGGCGGTCGGCGTCCCGGTTGTCGCCAATGGCGATGTCGGCTCGCCGGCAGATGCGGAGACGATCCTGCGGGAGTCACGCGCCGATGCCGTCATGGTCGGACGCGCGCATTACGGCGCGCCATGGGTGGCCGGTGAAATCGCCTCTGCCGCCACCGGCGTTTCTGCGCCGGGAGTTCCTCCGGCCGGTGTCGAATTGGCTGGCTATGTCACGGCGCACTATGAGGACATGCTGTCGCTTTACGGCAGGGAAAGCGGCCTGCGGCAGGCGCGCAAGCATCTTGGCTGGTATCTCGACCGCCATGCGCCGCTCGTCACTGCGGAACAGCGCAAGGCGCTGCTTACCTGTGGCGACCCCGCGCAGGTGATTTCGCTTCTGGACGAGATTTTCGCCAAGCAGCATGGCGACGTGAGGGATGCGGCATGAGCTCGATACCGATCAAGGCTGCAAATGCGGGCGATGCCGCACAGATCCTGCTCAATACGATCCGGCGTCCCGTCATCATGGTCGATCCGGGAGGTTACATTTCGTTCGCCAATGCGGATGCGGAGGACTTTTTCCGTTCGAGCGCTTCCGTTCTGGCGCGAAACATGCTGTCGAAGCTCATTCCGTTTGGCAGCCCATTGCTGGCGCTGGTGGATCAGGTGCGGGAGCGTCATGCTCCGGTCAACGAATATCGTGTCGACATTTCCTCGCCGCGTCTCGGCATCGAAAAGGTGGTGGACCTTTATGTCGCCCCGGTGCCGGAATTTCCGGGTTCGGTCGCGGTGATGTTCCAGGAGCGGTCGATGGCGGACAAGATCGACCGTCAGATGACCCATCGCGGCGCAGCACGCTCCGTGACGGGGCTTGCTGCCATGCTGGCGCATGAGATCAAGAATCCGCTCTCGGGCATACGGGGCGCCGCGCAGTTGCTTGAACAATCCACCTCTGACGAGGACAGGGCGCTGACGCGGCTGATCACCGAGGAGACCGACCGCATCGTGGCGCTGGTCGATCGCATGGAGGTTTTCTCGGACGAGCGGCCGATTGACCGTTATCCGGTCAATATCCATGTGGTGCTCGACCGCGTGAAGGCGATCGCAAGGAACGGCTTCGCCAGAGGCATCGCCATCGTCGAGGATTACGATCCGTCGCTGCCGCCGGTCTACGGCAATCGCGACCAGCTCATTCAGGTGTTCCTCAATCTCATCAAGAACGCGGCCGAGGCGGTGGGGAGCGACCCGCTGGGCGAGATCGTACTGACGACCGCCTTCCGCCCAGGCATTCGAATGTCCGTTCCGGGCTCGCAGGAGCGGGTGTCGCTGCCGCTGGAATTTTGCGTGCGTGACAACGGATCGGGTGTGGCCGAGGATCTTTTGCCGATCCTGTTCGACCCCTTCATCACGACGAAGCCGAACGGCTCCGGGCTCGGGCTCGCGCTGGTCGCAAAGATCGTGGGCGAGCATGGCGGCATCGTCGAATGCGAGTCGAACCCTCGCGGTACGACGTTTCGCGTGCTGATGCCGGCATGGAAGGAGACAGTTCCTGACGAACAGGTTTCGAACGAAGGAAATCCCCGATGAGCGCCCATGGACAGATACTTGTCGCCGACGACGATGCGGCGATCCGCACCGTCCTCAACCAGGCGCTGTCACGGGTCGGACATGAAGTGCGGGTCACGTCCAATGCCGCGACACTGTGGCGCTGGGTGGCGGCGGGCGAGGGCGATCTGGTGATCACAGATGTGGTGATGCCGGACGAGAATGCTTTCGACATGCTGCCGCGTATCCGCAAGGCGCGGCCGGAGCTGCCCGTGGTGGTGATGAGCGCGCAGAACACTTTCATGACCGCCATCCGCGCCTCCGAGGCGGGGGCGTACGAATATCTGCCCAAGCCTTTCGACCTCACCGAGTTGCTCGGCATCGTCCAGCGGGCGCTGGCCGAGCCGCGCAAGCCCAAAGCCGATCACAGGCCGGAGGATCAGCCGGATGCCATGCCGCTGGTCGGGCGTTCGGCCGCCATGCAGGACATCTACCGCATGCTGGCGCGGATGATGCAGACGGACCTGACGGTGATGATCTCCGGCGAATCCGGCACTGGCAAGGAACTGGTGGCGCGCGCGCTGCATGAATATGGCCGCCGCCGCAACGGGCCTTTCGTGGCCATCAACATGGCCGCAATCCCGCGCGACCTGATTGAATCGGAGCTTTTCGGCCATGAGAAGGGCGCGTTCACCGGCGCCCAGAACCGCTCGACAGGCCGCTTCGAGCAGGCCGAAGGCGGCACGCTGTTCCTCGACGAGATCGGCGATATGCCGATGGAAGCGCAGACGCGGCTTCTGCGCGTTCTCCAGCAGGGCGAATACACGACAGTGGGCGGCCGCACGCCGATCCGTACCGATGTGCGCATCGTCGCCGCCACCAACAAGGATTTGCGCGCGCTCATCAATCAGGGCCTGTTTCGCGAGGATTTGTTCTACCGGCTCAATGTCGTGCCGCTGCGCTTGCCGTCGCTGCGGGAAAGGTCCGAGGATATTCCCGATCTTGTGCGCCACTTCTTCAAGCAGGGCGAGAAGGAAGGCTTGCAGGCCAAGCGCATCGTGCCGGGCGGCATCGAGCTCATGAAACGCTATCCATGGCCGGGCAATGTGCGCGAGCTGGAAAACCTTGTGCGTCGTCTGGCTGCTCTTTATGCGCAGGACGAGATTTCCGCCGATATCATCGAGGCCGAACTCAGCAATGGCGAGAAGCCCGACCCGGCTGCCGCGGCCACACTCATTCCGGAAAACCTCTCCATCGGGCAGGCGATGGAGCATTACCTGCAACGCCATTTCGCTTCCTACGGCCCGTCGCTGCCGCCGCCCGGCCTTTATCAGCGGATCATTGCCGAGGTGGAGCGTCCCCTGGTGCTGGCGGCCATGACGGCCACACGCGGCAATCAGATCAAGGCGGCGGAGCTTCTGGGGCTCAACCGCAACACGCTGCGCAAGAAGATCCGCGATCTTGGCATCAGCGTCTACAAATCGGCTGGCTGAGAAATGCGACCGTCCGGATGCAAATCGCACGCCGGGTAAGCCACAATATCGCCCGTTTTGTTGCATAATCGCCACAATGTTGCATACATGTAACGCGATTCATGATGCCATAGGGCGGTATGACGACTCACATACTCACCAACGGCCGCTTGCGCCTGCCAAGAAGCCGCTCTCAGGAAGGGCGGCGCCTGCTTGCGCTGCCCGGCATCCTCGCAATACTGGGGGCGCTGCTGGCCGCGGGGGTGTCCTTCGCAATCCTTGTCGGCGCCACCCCGATCGCGCCCGATAGCAGGATCACGCTTCTTCTCATCTGTGTGAACGCCGCCTTCGTCCTCGCGCTTGCCGCGCTGATCGGGCGCGAGATTCATCGCATCGTGATGGCGCGCCGCATCGGCAAGGCGGCGTCGCGGCTGCATGTGCGCATCGTGGCCATGTTCGCGCTGGTGGCTGCCATTCCGGCCATCATGGTCGCCATCGTTGCATCCGTGACCCTGAACATCGGCCTCGACCGCTGGTTTGAAATCCGCACCAAGACCATCATCAATTCGTCGCTGTCCATCGCGGATGCCTATGTGCAGGAAAATGCCCGCAACCTGCAGGGCACCACCCTGTCGATGGCCTATGACCTCGACAATGCGCGCACTCTCTACGGGCTCGACCGTACCGGCTTCCTGGAACTGATGAACAAGGAGGCGGCGGGCAGGGGGCTGGCCCATGCCGCGCTTTTGAGGTCGGACGGCTCCTTCGTCATGAGTGCCCAGACACCCACCGATTTCGCCATGCCGGAGCCCCCGGAAGGGGCCATACAGGAGGCCGAGAACGGGCCGCCGCTGCTGATCGAGCCGCGCACCCGCAACATCATGGGCGCAATCGTCAAGCTGCGGGAGCTGGAGGGCATGTTCCTCTATACGATCCGCGTGATCGACCCCGAGGTGATCAAGGCCCGCGAGATCGTGCGCGCCAATGTCGGCGAATATCGCGGACTGGAATCGAACAGGCGCGCCTCCCAGATCGCCTTCGCGCTGCCTTATCTGTCGATGACGCTCATCATCATCCTGTCCGCTGTCTGGACCGGTATCGCCGTCGCCGACCGGCTGGTGCGGCCGATCCGCCAGCTTATCGGCGCAGCCGACGAGGTGGCCACGGGCAATCTCGACGTCTCGGTTCCGGTGCGCCCGTCCGACGGCGATGTCGCCTCGCTCGGCGCCACCTTCAACAACATGTTGCTGGAACTGAAATCGCAGCGCAACGAGCTGCTGACGGCCAAGGATCAGATCGACGAGCGCCGGCGCTTCTCCGAGGCGGTGCTGGAAGGCGTCACCGCGGGCGTGATCGGCGTCGATGCGGATGGCATCGTCACCATCGTCAATCGCTCGGCCGAAACCATGCTGGCGATCGATGCCACGACGGCTATCGGCCAGAATCTTTCCGTTCTGCTGCCACTGGTGGGCCGCGCGTTCGAGATCGGCCGCAAATCCGACAAGCCCGTCTATCGCGAACAGGTGACATTCTACCGTGCAGGGGCGGAGCGGACCTTCAACATCCAGGTCACGATGGAAGAGGAAGACAATGAAGATGCTTCCAAATCCTATGTCGTGACGGTGGATGACATCACCGATCTCGTTCAGGCGCAGCGCTCTTCCGCATGGGCGGATGTGGCACGGCGCATCGCCCACGAGATCAAGAACCCGCTGACCCCGATCCAGTTGTCAGCCGAGCGCATCAGGCGCCGCTACGGCAAGGTCATCATCGAGGACCGCGAAGTCTTCGACCAGTGCACCGATACGATCATCCGGCAGGTGGGCGACATAGGCCGCATGGTGGACGAGTTCTCGTCCTTCGCCCGCATGCCGAAACCGGACATGAAGCAACTGGACCTGCGAGACCCGTTGCGCGAGGCGTCCTTCCTTGTCGAGGTCAGCCGCTCCGACATCAAATTCGAGCGCGATTTCGGCAGCGAGCCGCTTTACGGCACCTTCGACAGCCGGCTTCTGTCGCAAGCCTTAGGCAATGTCATCAAGAACGCGTCGGAGGCGATGGAAGGCATGGAGCGTGAGAACGGGGAGCAGCACGCGATCCTTATTCGCGCGGCCAGGCAGGGCGACAGCGTGCGCATCGATGTGATCGACAACGGCAAGGGCCTGCCGCGCGAGCATCGCCAAAGACTGCTGGAGCCCTATATGACGACACGCGACAAGGGCACCGGCCTCGGCCTCGCAATCGTCAAGAAGATCGTGGAAGACCATGGCGGGCGCCTGGAGCTCCATGACGCGCCCCAGGATTTCCATGGCGGAAAAGGCGCCATGGTCAGCATCATTCTCCCCGCCGCCGGAGGTCCAGCCCCCGCTTCCGGCAGCTCACCGTCTGAAAAAGAAACTGTAAAGGTCGAAAATGGCGTCTGATATTCTCATCGTCGACGACGAAGAAGACATTCGCGAACTGGTTGCGGGCATCCTCAGCGATGAAGGCCACGAGACGCGCACGGCGCACGATGCCGACAGCGCCCTTGCGGCGATCGCGGAACGGGCGCCGCGCCTGATCTTCCTGGATATCTGGTTACAGGGGTCGCGGCTGGACGGGCTGGCCTTGCTGGACGAGATCAAGACGCTGCATCCCAGCCTGCCGGTGGTGATGATTTCCGGCCATGGCAATATCGAGACGGCGGTGTCGGCCATCCGGCGCGGCGCCTACGACTTCATCGAGAAGCCCTTCAAGGCCGACCGCCTGATCCTCGTGGCCGAACGGGCGCTGGAAACCTCCAAGCTGAAGCGCGAGGTCTCCGACCTCAGACAGCGCAGCGGCGAGACATTCGATCTGATCGGCATGTCTTCGGCCATGAGCCAGTTGCGCCAGACAATCGAACGGGTGGCGCCGACCAACAGCCGCATCATGATCATCGGGCCTTCGGGGTCCGGCAAGGAACTGGCGGCGCGCGCCATCCATGCCCTTTCCTCGCGCAAGAGCGGGCCGTTCGTGACACTGAGCGCGGCCAGCATCACCCCGGAGCGCATGGAGATCGAGCTCTTCGGCACAGAGTCGAACGGCACGGAGCGCAAGGTCGGCGCGCTGGAGGAGGCGCATCGCGGCATACTCTACATCGATGAAGTGGCGGACATGCCGCGCGAGACGCAGAGCAAGATCCTGCGCGTTCTGGTCGAGCAGCAGTTCGAGCGCGTTGGCGGCACCAAGCGCGTCAAGGTCGATGTGCGCATCATTTCCTCCACGGCGCAGAACCTCGAGGCGATGATCGCCGATGGCCGTTTCCGTGAAGACCTCTATCACCGGCTCGCCGTCGTGCCGGTGATGGTGCCGGGTCTGGCCGAACGCCGCGAAGACATTCCCTATCTGGTCGACCACTTCATGAAGCAGGTGGCCAGACAGCTTGGCGTGAAAACCCGCCGCATCGGCGACGATGCACTGGCCGTTCTTCAGGCCCACAACTGGCCGGGCAACGTCCGCCAGCTTCGTAACAACATCGAACGGCTGATGATCCTGGCGCGCGGCGACGATGCCGAGGCGCCCATCACCGCAGACCTTCTGCCTTCGGAAATCGGCGATGTGATGCCGCGCACGCCCGGGCAGTCCGACCAGCACATCATGGCGCTGCCGCTGAGGGAAGCCCGCGAGCAATTCGAAAAGGACTACCTCATCGCCCAGATCAACCGTTTCGGGGGCAATATCTCGCGTACCGCCGAGTTCATCGGCATGGAGCGTTCGGCACTCCACCGAAAGCTTAAATCTCTCGGCGTGTGAGAATTTTCGGGATTTGTTTTTTCGTGGCGAAGTATTTCCGGAAGAAACACGAATTTCATAATCGTTAATTATTCGTGAAAATCCGGATGTGAACATCGGAAATCCAGATCGGTTTCCTGACAAACTGTTTCCACAGGAATCCAAATGTGTGCCTGAGGGGCGAATCAGGGGCTTGAGTGCCTTATTTGTCTCCTCATTCCCTGTCTAGTCGCTCCGTACGATCAACGGAGCGAATTTGATGAGAAGAATGAGCGGGCTGGGGCTGGCCGTCATTGCCGCCTGTGCGGCGATGAGCGCATCCATAAGTGATGCTTCCGCAAGCACACAATGCGGCCGGGCCTCGTGGTATGCGTTGCATTCCAAAACGGCCTCCGGCGAGCGCATGAACCCTGCGGCCTTGACCGCCGCGCATCGCACCTTGCCTTTCGGCACGCGCCTGAAAGTCACCAACAAGAAGAACGGCAAGAGCGTCGTCGTGCGCATCAACGATCGCGGGCCGTTCGTGAAGGGCAGGGTGCTCGATCTTTCGAAGGCGGCCGCGAACAAACTCGGATTCATCCGCTCGGGCCACACCTCGATCTGCATGGCGAAAGCCTGATCTGCGCGGATTGCGCGTTCATGGCCGCCACGGCTTG
The DNA here is from genome assembly GCF_004363725.1 of Aquamicrobium defluvii. GTDB lineage: Bacteria > Pseudomonadota > Alphaproteobacteria > Rhizobiales > Rhizobiaceae > Mesorhizobium > Mesorhizobium defluvii. The sequence goes on from NZ_SNZF01000039.1 coordinate 14,626, forward strand.
GGCCACGGCGGCCTTTTTCGTTACCAGCTTCCGGTATTCGGCATCGAAGCCCAGGGTTCGGCTTTTTCCTTTGGCGTCCCCTTTTGCAGCAACTCGATCGAAATGCCGTCCGGCGATCTGATGAACGCCATGTAACCGTCGCGCGGCGGACGGTTTATGGTCACGCCCTTGTCCATGAGGCTCTGGCAGGTCTGGTAAATATCGTCCACCTCATAGGCGAGATGGCCGAAATTGCGGCCGCCGGAATAGGCCTCCGGATCCCAGTTGTAGGTAAGTTCAAGCAGCGGGGCGCTCTCTGCGCGACCGCGGCTTTCGTCCTGACCGGCGGCGAGGAAAATAAGAGTGAAACGCCCCTGTTGGTTTTCTTGCCGGCGCACTTCCTTCATGCCAAGCTTGTTGCAATAGAAATCCAGTGAAGCGTCGACGTCGGCGACGCGGACCATTGTGTGCAGATAGCGCATGGAAACCTCCTGAACGGAGCCGCAACATAGGGTCGCACAGCCGATGCGGCAACGCGAGAAAACGCAATGCAACTCAATGATAGGTGCAAAATGCATCTCGGGTCTTGCGCAACCGCGAAGCGGCAATGCTATCCTCCGGTTGAAGAATCAGTGTGTGTTGATGAAAAGGGGGCGTTCTTATGGGGGAAAAGGCCTCTTCCACGGGGCGCGGTACAGACCGGAGCGACATGGTTTCTCGTGGGGATGGGGCTGCCCGCGAAGAACGGAACGAGAGCGCCGATCTGACCGAGGTGTCGGGTGCGATCAAGTGGTTCGATGTCGCCAAAGGGTATGGCTTCATCCTGCCCGATGAGGCGCACCTTGGGGATATCCTCCTTCACGTCACCTGCCTGCGCCGCGACGGTTTCCAGACCGCACAGGAGGGCGCCCGCGTGGTTTGCCTCGTGAAGCAGGGCGAACGCGGTCTGCAGGCGTTCAAGGTGCTGTCGATGGACATGTCGACGGCCGTGCATCCCACCGAGATGCCTGCGCAGCGCACCCATGTGAGCGTCACGCCCGAGAGCGGCCTCGAACGGGCGCTGGTGAAGTGGTTCAACCGAACCAAGGGGTTCGGCTTTCTCACCCGCGGCGAAGGCACGGAGGATATTTTTGTCCATATGGAAACGTTGCGCCGTTTCGGCGTGACCGAACTCCGGCCGGGACAGGTGGTTCTCGTGCGTTTCGGGCGCGGGGAAAAGGGGCTCATGGCCGCTGAAATCCATCCCGATGTGGGAACCTTGCCTGTTTCGCACTGAAACTTTGGGCGCGCTGCGGTTCTTCGGATATGCCAGCCGCGCCTAAGCTCTTTTTCTTCATGCATTCGCCTGAATGCCGGTTTCTTTATTCAACTGGCATGTCCTCGTCGGGCAATTCGCTCCGACAGCATCCGGATTGCCTGCAATGCTGCCCCAAAGCGCGTCGCGATCTTTCCGATTCGCTCCTTGCGCTTTAATTTGTTGTTTTTACGCATGTTGTTATTCCGAAACCGGTTTCCCCTTCGGACGACATGCTTTGGAGCGAGGCTCGTCGTGAAAACAGGCCGGTGGAATCTGGTGGCTGCGGCAGTGATTCTGTCGGTATCGGCCATGGCGGCACCGCAGATGTGCCTTGCCCAGAATAATGGCGCCGATATCCGGCAGCCGATGCTTCTGCCGGTCGATTCCGCACCGCTGGTCATTGTCACGAAATCCGGCTCGCGTATGTTCAGCGTCGAGGTTGCCGATGACGCGGCCAAACGATCCGCGGGACTGATGCATCGGCAATCCATGCCGGATGACCGGGGTATGCTGTTCATTTTCGAGGCGGTGCGGCCCGTGAGCTTCTGGATGAAGAACACGCCCATGCCGCTCGACCTTGTGTTCATCGCGGAAGACGGACGCATCGTGTCGATCCTTGGCGGTGAGCCGTTTTCGCCGGCCATCATTTCTCCGCGCGAGCCTGCCCGATATGTGCTTGAACTCAAGGCCGGAACGGCCGAAAGAGAAGGCATCACCGAAGGCGACCTCGTCCGCCATCCGAAAATCGGGGCGCGCTGAACGGCCGGCGACCCTTAGGCAGGCGGCGGCTGAACAAAACGGAAAAACAGCATGCAGTTCTTCACGCACGATGGTTTCGATCTGGCCTTTCTCGATCGCCCGCCGGCGAGGGGAAAAGGCGATCCCGTGCTGCTCATTCATGGCTTCGCCTCAAGCCATTACGTGAACTGGGTATCGCCCGGCTGGTTCAAGACGCTCAACGATGCCGGCTACCGGGCGATTGCGCTCGACAATCGTGGCCACGGCGCCTCGACCAAGAGCTATGACGAGGACGACTATACGCCTACGGCGATGGCATCGGATGCCGCTGCACTGCTCGACCACCTTGGCATCGCCAAAGCCCATGTCATGGGATATTCGATGGGGGCCCGCGTTTCGGCTTTCCTGGCTCTTTCGGACCCGCAGAAGGTCGCCACTCTGGTGTTCGGCGGCCTCGGAATCGGCATGGTGGACGGTGTGGGCGACTGGGACCCGATCGCCGCCGCCTTGCTCGCTGACGATCCAGCCGCGATAACCCACCCGCGCGGGCGCTCCTTTCGCGCCTTCGCCGACCAGACGCGCAGCGACCGCCGGGCATTGGCGGCCTGCATATCCACTTCGCGCCAGATCCTCACCGAGGAGGATATGTCGCGCATCACGCAGCCGACGCTGGTTGCGGTCGGCACCACGGACGACATTGGCGGCTCGCCGGAGGAACTGGCGGCCCTGATGCCCAATGCCACGCCTTTCGCCATTGAAGGCCGCGATCATATGCTGGCTGTCGGTGACAGGACGTTCAAGAAGCGTGTGCTGGAGTTTTACGCCGGGCACCCGCTGGATTAGAGTGTATCACCCGAAACCGGGAACAGGTTTCGGGCGGCAACCAGCCCTTTTCTTCAGAAGCCAAGCGCTGCGGCGATTTTGGGCGTGGCGTCGCGCCAGTCGTGCACCGCGGTGATGTCGTCGGGCAACGGTGGCAGGAACTCGCGAAGGCTGTTGTCGGCCATCAGGTGAAACAGGTTTGCGTCCGATACGGATTCTCGCGCCGAAATCAGGTTCGGCGGCTGGTCGTCGACAAAGGCGACGGGCCGGTTGCCGGGGCCGCGCAAGCGGGCAAGAGCCGGTCCCTTGGCCATCTCGGTGGTCAGCAGCGGATAGGGCAGGCCGAGGGCGTCGAGATGGGAGCGCCGGGTTTCGCGATGCCTGTGCGGCATGGCCGTCAGCAGAACGATCTCGGCGCGTTCCCCAAAGCTGGCGAGAGCTTCCGGCGCGCCATCGGTAATGCTTTGCCAATCGGCCTGGCCGGCGAAGAAGTCGTCCAGCAAGGCCGTCACCTCGGGCTGCTCGACCAGCCTGCCTGTCGCCGTATCGGCGATATTTCCGGTCAGCCTGAAGGAGGCCATGGTCAGCCTGAGTCCGCGCTGCTCCAGGAAGCGCGGAAATGGCCGGATGAATTCCAGCAGGACATCATCGACGTCCAGGACGAGAAGCGGCCTGTCGTCGCAGGACAGTTCCTCAATCTGGCGAAGGGTTTCGGGATCAACGCTCATATCGAACTTTCATAACTGGTGTCGCCTGACGGCAGATGGCGCAGGGTCTGGCCGACGGCTGATGGGGCAATGTCCGATGCTTCGCAGAAGCGGATCAGGGTGGGTTCGTGCGCCAGTATGAACTGAAGAACCCCGGCCAGAAAGCCCGGCTCGCGCGCAGCCAGCCGGATGGAGCCGGCATCGATGCCGGTGATGGCAAGGAAACGTGGCAAAAGTTCGGGATCGGAAGCGATGAAGCCGAGAGCCTGGACAGCAAGCGCTTCCGCCTGCTCACGCATTGACCCTGCGTCCGTCATTGCTAACCTCTCGTTTCGCTGCCGCGTATGTCCGAATCGAAACGGCAGGGTAGGTCAATTGCGGGACACGGCAAGCTTTGCAGGCTGCCTGTGGACAGCAGACCGGGTCCTGCGCAATTTTCGATGGCTGGTTTCCGTTTCGTCAATCATCTTGGGGTAGCGTGCCGATCGGGTTTGATGCGGTCCGACAGATGCAGGGGGCGATGTCATTTGGTGAAATGACAATCGGGACGGGAAGTCGATGCCGAAAAAGGTAATGATCGTCGAAGATAACGAGCTCAACATGAAGCTCTTTCGCGACCTCATCGAGGCCAGCGGGTATGAGACCGTGCGCACGCGCAACGGTCTCGAGGCGCTCGATCTGGCCCGCACGCACAAACCCGACCTGATCCTGATGGACATCCAGCTTCCCGAGGTTTCCGGACTGGAAGTGACCAAATGGCTGAAGGAAGACGATGAACTCCATGTCATTCCGGTGATCGCCGTCACCGCCTTCGCGATGAAGGGGGACGAGGAGCGCATCCGCCAGGGGGGCTGCGAAGCCTATATTTCCAAACCCATTTCGGTTCCGCGTTTCATAGAGACGATAAAGTCCTATCTGGGGGATGCATGACCGCGCGCATCCTTGTCGTTGACGACATTCCTGCAAATGTCCGCCTGCTCGAGGTCCGCCTTCTGGCCGAATATTTCGAGGTTGTGACGGCCAATTCCGGTGCGGAGGCGCTGGAGATTTGCGAAACGAGCAAGGTCGATGTGGTTTTGCTCGATGTGATGATGCCGGAAATGGATGGATTCGAGGTTTGCCGGCGCCTCAAGAGCGATCCTGCCACCGCGCATCTGCCCGTGGTCATGATCACCGCGCTCGATCAGGTGACGGACCGAGTTCGCGGGCTGGAAGCGGGAGCCGACGATTTCCTCACCAAGCCGGTGAACGATCTGCAACTCATGACGCGGGTGAAGAGCCTTGTCCGGCTCAAGATGCTCACCGACGAACTGCGGCTTCGTACGGCAACGGCAGCCAGCATCGGTCTTGAGGATTTGCTGGGCAACGGTGCCGGGTCCGGGCAGGATCCGGCAAAGGTGTTGCTTATCGATGCGCGCAAGCAGACGTTCGAAAAGATTCGCTCCAGGCTGAAAGGCGGCATCGAACTCGACTTTGCGAGCGATCCGAACGCCGGATTCTTCCGGGCAGCGGAAGGCGGTTACGAATGCGTGATCGTGTCGACCGCGCTGCCGGACGTCGATCCGCTGAGACTGTGCTCGCAACTGCGGTCCCTGGATCGCACGCGGTTCCTTCCCATCATCCTGCTGGCGGACCGCGACGACGACCCGCGTATCATCCGCGGTCTCGAACTGGGCGTGAACGATTTTCTGGTCCGGCCGGTCGAGCCGCATGAACTGACGGCACGCCTGACCACGCAAATCAGGCGCAAGCGCTACAACGACCGCCTGCGCGCCAGCGTTGCCCAGTCGATAGAGATGGCGGTGACGGATGCGCTGACGGGGCTGCACAACCGGCGCTATCTCGACAATCACCTGCAAACGCTTTTCGAACGCGCGGTGGCGCGCCGGCGGCCCTTGTCGGTGATGATCGTCGATCTCGACCGTTTCAAGTCGATCAACGACAGGTTCGGCCACGACGGGGGTGACGACGTGCTGCGCGAGTTTGCACGCCGCCTGCGCCAGAACATGCGCGGCATCGATCTGATCTGCCGGTTCGGCGGCGAGGAGTTCGTCGTCGTCATGCCGGATACGGACGGGCCTGTCGCCGAGAAGGTAGCCGAGCGGATACGGGCGGAAATTGCCCGCACACCCTTTATGATCGGCAAGGAAGGGCAGGCCGTCACCGTGACCATCAGCGTGGGGGTCTCATCCGCCAGAGGACAGGCCGACGACGTGAGATCGCTGTTGAAAAGAGCCGATATGGCGCTCTACGAGGCCAAGAAAAGCGGCCGCAACAAAGTGGTTGGCAAGGCGGCATAGACCCGCTCCGGGACCAGCCCGTCAACAGGTCAGGGTTGCCGGTTTACCTTAATTACGCCACGTCGATAATCGTGGTTAAGAAATAGTTGATTTTCGGCTTCCCTTGCGCGACGGTGCAGGCGACGGGCATGGAAGAAATATCCGCGCCCGGAGAAACACCCCATGTTTCTCAGGTCCGCCGCATCTCCTGGGTTCCGTGGGGTCGGCCGGCCGGCCTTGGCAATAGTGGCCTCCTCGTACCGCTGCCATAGCCGACCGGCCCCCGGTTTTCCGCGACTGGTCCTCCGCAATTGCAGGCACGCTGCAACGGGCGTTAACAGGCGTTCGCTTTCACAGTGAAAAGGCGAGCGTGACGATGTCGACCATCGGCCGGCGCACCATGCCCCAGTCCTCGAAACCTGGCTTGTCGATGGCGCTGACATCGAGTTCAACCACGCCATGGTGACGCTCGTCGCGCTGGATGGATTCGAACAGCCTTTCCACCGCCTCTTTCGGTCCTTCGAGTATCTGGCATACTCGCTCGCCCTCCACGGCGAGAATCCCGGTAATGGAATGCCGTTTGTTGAAAACCGCGGCCTTTTCGGTGATCCCGTCGATGTCGGCATCGGTTATGTGGGGGCGAAAAGTGGATGTGTAGGCGAGGCGGATGAGCATTCGACAGGTCTTTCGGTCTCTATCATGACGCTGAGGAAGTTTTCCTCAAACGCAGGAAAAAGTCACGCCGGCAAAAACAAAAATGCCGCCTGAAAGGCGGCATTTCGAAAGCTTCTGGAACGGAAGATTACTTGATCTTCGTTTCCTTGAATTCAACGTGCTTCTTCACGACCGGATCGTACTTGCGGAAGGAGAGCTTGTCGGTCTTCGTGCGGCTGTTCTTGCTGGTGACATAGAAGAAGCCGGTGTCGGCGGTCGAAAGAAGCTTGATCTTGATGTTCGCGGCTTTTGCCATGATGCTCGTCCGTTTATTTTCCTGGGGTTAAGCCGCAACAATACGGGGCGGCGCCCGGAAGCGGAAACTTGGCGCGACACATACCGGATGCGCCCGGAATGTCAAGTCTCCGCTCGCCTTTCGTGCCAATCCCGCATCAGCTTGCGTCCGCAATGATGTCGCCGATCGTCTCGGGGAAGAAGTCCGGAGCGGCGTGGCGCTTGCCGAACATCATGTCGTACTGGAGATAGCGGAAATCGCGGATGGCGGGATCGATCTGTTTCTGCCGCGCCCAATCCAGCGTGGCTTCGCCGTTACCTGTCAGCAGCAGGGAGCGCTCCACGACGCTGTAGCGCTGGTGAAGCCCGCCGAGGAAGCCGGTGTAGTAGGGATGGCTGATGCCCGCCACGCTGAACACATGCAGCGGCAGGAAAGCCGGGCTGACTGCGCCAAGACCATCCGCCTTGCCGGAACGATTCGACCACACCACCAGCGGCGTCGAGCGGTGCAGGAGCATGTTTTCCGGCGTGTCCTTGCGCGGGGCGACATTGGTGCGCAGGAAGCCGGTCTCCACATAGACCGGGCCCAGGGGCGGCAGATGATCGCCGAAGAAGGCGATCACGGTCGGGCGCTTGCGCTTTTGTGCCCAGTCGATCAGGCGCTGCAACTCGCGGTCCGAATCGGCCGCGCCTTCAGCGAAGCTGGCGAGGGAAGCGCGCGCCCAGTCACTGGTCTGCGCATGAACATCATGCACGGCATTGCCATAGCGGTTGGGTTCGTAGGGTCCATGGTTCTGGAGGCTTACGGCAAAAAGGAACAACGGATTCTCCGCCGCATCGGCAGCGGCGACGATCTCGTCGGTCATCGATTCATCGGAAACGAGAGGGCCGCGTTTGACCGCGCTCGTCATCGTCTTTTCGGAGCGGAATTCATCGAAGCCGAATGCCTTGTAGACATTGCTGCGGTTCCAGAACCAGTCCGTGCCCGGATGGATGGCGAGCGTCTGGTAACCTTCCGAGCGCAGGAAGGTCGCCATGGACGGCAACGGCTTGCGCACATATTGCTGGTAGGGAATGCTGCCTGCCGGCAGGAAGGCGTTGGAGAAGCCGGTCAGGGCCTCGAACTCGACATTGGCCGTCATGCCGCCGAACTCAGGCGAGAACATCTCGCCGGACTGGAGCGCTCGCGTGGAGGCGATCGGATCGGGCGTAATGGTGACGCCGGGCAGCTTGCCGGCATCCCAGAACGATTCGCTCATCACCATGATGATATCCGGCCGCTCGTCCGGGAGTGCGGTGTCGGCCACGGGTTTCGGCACGGAATCGACAGCCTTGTCCGAATAGCCGTTCGGCGCGGCGACATGAGCCATCGGCACATTGAGAGCGAAGGCAAGGGTGAAGCCGTTGCTCGCGTAGTTCTCCTTCTGGTCCCACATCATCGGGATGATCTGGAGGCGGTCGCGCGTCCACGAGAACGTCGCGTAGTCCATCAGCGAGACAAAGAAGGCGAGAGCCGGCAGGGCCAGCGCGAGGCGGGCCGCGCGGCCCTTGTAGCTCATGCGCGGCACGCGGCGCTGGACGAAGCGCCATGTGTAAAGCAAGCCGGTGATTGCCAGAACGAGGCCGAGAACCAGCGCTATGCCCGTCCATGGCCGCTCGCCGACCAACAGCGGCAACAGCTCAAAGATCTGCCGGGCAAAGAGAATGTCGGTGGGGAACAGCGGATCGCCGAGATAAAGCGATTTCTGATAGCCTACGAAGGCAAGTGCCAGGGCAAGAGGCGCGACAGCCAGCAAGCCCAGCCAGGCGCGGCCGAGTAGGGCGTCGAGCCCAAGCAGCACAAGCGCGAACACCAGAACCGTGGTCCATCCGGGCTTGTAGGGCTGGGCGAAAAAGGCAACGGCGCCGGCAAAGTCGCCGCGGAATATCCATTCGATGGCGAAGACCAGCGCAGCCGAGGCAAGGACCATCAGCACGGCATGGCGGATGCCTGCAAATATGGCGGCACGGCTCCGCCGGGACAGGGCTTTATCCGCCTGCGGTGCCTGTTCAGCAAAATCTGGTCTGCCGTTTGCCAACTCACACTTCCCCATGGAACGCCATTGTCATGCAACTGTCATGCTTATGTCACGAAAGCTATTGCGTGTGGCGAAATTGGGAAGAGCCGGCGAAAGAATCGTGTTCCGTTTTAACGATACGTGATCCCTTGCAGGCCAGGGTTTGAACCGACCCTGGCGGCCCGCAGCCGATGCATGAAACCGGCCTGGGCTTGACTTTGCGGGCTGCAATGCGCGACACGCGGAACGAAAGCGCAAACCGAGGCGGATAATGACAATCGCATTCACCTTTCCGGGGCAGGGCAGTCAAACCGTAGGCATGGGCAAGGAACTGGCGGATGCCTTTCCGGAGGCGCGCCGGGTGTTCGAGGAAGTGGACGAGGCGCTTGGCGAGAAGCTCTCCACCCTGATCTTCGAGGGACCTGAGGAGACGCTTACCCTTACCGCCAATGCGCAGCCGGCGCTGATGGCGGTATCGCTGGCGGCCATGCGCGCGCTCGAATCGCGCGGCTTTTCGCTGAAGGACAAGGTTGCCTATGTGGCCGGGCATTCGCTTGGCGAATATTCGGCGCTTGCCGCGGCCGGCTTCGTGTCCATTGCCGATGCGGCGCGCCTGCTGCGCATTCGCGGCAATGCCATGCAGGCCGCAGTGCCGCCGGGCGAGGGGGCCATGGCCGCGATCATCGGTCTGGAACAGCCCGAGGTCGATGCCGCCTGCACGGAAGCAGCGCACGGCGAGGTCTGCCAGATCGCCAACGACAATGGCGGCGGGCAGCTGGTTATTTCGGGCAGCAAGGCGGCTGTCGAGCGTGCGGCCGCGCTGTGTACCGCAAAGGGCGCCAAGCGTGCGCTGATGCTTCAGGTGTCCGCGCCGTTCCACAGCGCACTGATGGCGCCGGCCGGGGATGCGATGCGCGACGCGCTGGCTGGCGTGCAGCGCCATGCACCGGTCGTTCCGGTGGTGTCGAACGTATCGGTGGAACCCGCCAACGATCCCGATATGATCGCCGCGCGTCTCGTCGAACAGGTCACGGGCAGGGTGCGCTGGCGCGAAACGGTCGAGTGGTTCGGGGCCAATGGCGTCACCACGCTTTATGAAATTGGCGCTGGAAAGGTGCTTTCCGGGCTTGCGCGCCGCATAAATCGCGATATCGCTGTCAGTTCCGTCGGAACGCCGGCCGATGTGGATGCGGCGCTCGCCGCTCTCGGCTGAGTCCGGCAAGCTGCTTTGCGGCGTTGAAGGAGGCAGGAATGTTTGATCTGACTGGCCGCAAGGCGCTGGTGACGGGCGCGACAGGCGGCATCGGCGAGGCCATTGCACGTGTACTGCACGCCCGGGGCGCCGTTGTCGGCCTGCACGGCACGCGCGTCGAAAAGCTTGAGGCGCTGGCCGGCGAGCTTGGCGAGCGCGTCAAGCTGTTTCCGGCCAACCTTTCCGATCCCGCCGAGGTCAAGGAGCTTGGCCAGAAGGCGGAGGCGGAGCTGGAAGGCGTCGATATTCTGGTCAACAATGCCGGCATCACGCGCGACGGACTTTTCGTGCGCATGAGCGACGCGGACTGGGACGATGTCATCAACGTCAACCTCTCGGCCGTGTTCCGGCTGACGCGCGAGCTGACCCATCCGATGATGCGCCGCCGCCATGGCCGCATCATCAACATCAGCTCGGTGGTGGGGGTGACCGGAAATCCGGGCCAGGCCAACTACTGCGCCTCGAAGGCGGGCATCATCGGCTTTTCCAAGTCGCTGGCGCAGGAGATCGCCACCCGCAACATCACGGTTAATTGCGTCGCGCCCGGCTTCATAGAATCGGCGATGACCGACAAGCTCAACGACAAGCAGAAGGAAACCATCATGTCGGCCATCCCTGCCAGGCGCATGGGAACCGGCGAAGAGGTTGCTTCCGCTGTCGCATATCTTGCCTCCGACGAGGCTTCCTATGTCACCGGCCAGACCCTTCATGTGAATGGCGGCATGGCGATGATCTAGCGCCGCCACCTGGTGATAGTCGGCTTTTCGCCTTGGATACGGGCAAGAATTCGTGTAATGCGGCCCGCAATTCCTTGGCGTTCGCCGGAAGCGGCCTGCTTCGTAGCGTTTCTTGCAGGACCATCTTTTCAACTTGATTAGCGGCATTGCGACCGCTAACGAAGACAGACCTAACCTGAAGACGAGGATGCCCAAATGAGTGACACCGCAGAGCGCGTCAAGAAGATCGTTATCGAGCATCTCGGCGTCGACGCCGACAAGGTGACCGAGCAGGCCAGCTTTATCGACGATCTCGGCGCAGACAGCCTCGACACGGTCGAGCTCGTGATGGCGTTCGAAGAAGAATTCGGCGTGGAAATCCCGGACGATGCCGCCGAGACGATCCTGACCGTCGGCGATGCCGTCAAGTTCATCGACAAGGCTTCCGCCTGATCTTCCCGGCGGATACTGATTTCTGACATGCGGCGCGTTGTCGTTACGGGTCTCGGCCTGCTTTCGCCTTTCGGTATGGGTTACGAGCACGGATGGAAGGAGCTTCTGTCCGGCCGCAGCGCTGCGCGCCGTGTGACCGAATTCGAGGTGGACGATCTTGCCTGCAAGATTGCCCATGTCATTCCCCGCGGTGACGGGACCAACGGAACCTTCAATCCGGAGTCCGTTCTCGAAGCCAAGGAACTGCGCAAGATCGGCGAGTTCATCCTGTACGGGATCGCGGCCGCCGATGAAGCGCTCAGGGATTCCGGCTGGGAGCCGAAAACCGAGGAGGAGCGGTGCGCCTCCGGCGTGCTGATCGGCTCCGGCATCGGCGGGATCGAGGGCATTGCCGAAAACGCCATCATCCTCAAGGAGCGCGGCCCCCGCCGCATCAGCCCCTTCTTTATTCCGGGCCAGATCATCAATCTGGTTTCCGGGCAGGTGTCGATCCGTCACGGCTTCAAAGGCCCCAACCATGCGGTCGTCACAGCCTGCTCGACCGGTGCGCACGCCATAGGCGATGCCGCGCGGCTGATCATGCTCGGCGATGCCGACGTCATGCTGGCCGGTGGCGCCGAGGCGCCGGTGACACGTCTTTCCCTGGCTGGCTTCGCCGCCTGCCGGGCGCTCTCCACCGAGCGCAACGACACGCCCGAAAAGGCGTCGCGCCCCTATGACCGCGACCGCGACGGGTTCGTCATGGGCGAGGGCGCAGGCGTTGTCGTTCTTGAGGAACTGGAACACGCCAAAGCCCGTGGCGCGCGCATCTATGCCGAGGTCACCGGCTACGGGCTGACTGGCGATGCCTATCACATCACCGCGCCGTCCGAGGATGGCGACGGCGCGTTCCGCTGCATGACGGCGGCGTTGAAGCGTGCGAATCTCAAGCCGTCCGACATCGACTACATCAACGCCCATGGCACATCGACCATGGCCGACACGATCGAGCTTGGCGCAGTCGAGCGTCTGGTCGGCGATGCCGCCGGCAAGATTTCGATGTCGTCGACAAAGTCGTCCATCGGCCATCTGCTCGGTGCGGCGGGTGCGGCGGAAGCGATCTTCTCGATCCTGGCGATTCGCGACAATGTGGTGCCCGCCACCATCAATCTGGACAATCCCGAACGGGAGACCGCGATCGATCTGGTGCCGAACAAGCCGCGTCAGCGCCAGGTCGACGTCGCTCTGTCAAATTCTTTCGGATTCGGCGGCACCAACGCTTCGCTGATCTTCCAGCGCTTTAATGGCTGACAAACCGCCGCGTCCGGCGCCCGGCAGTGCCGAGCGCCGCGAATTTTGCCATATTCGCTCCTACTCTGCCGGAGGGGAAACGATACGAGATCAGACCGGGGTGCCATGAACACCAATTCTGGGGGCAACGAATTCGGCCGGGGCGCTGCGCCGCAAGCCGGCCCGATCGTGCCGAAGACGGCAAACGAAGCTTTGCGCCCGGAAAAGGGTACGCCTCCGCCGGCCCGGCGGTCGCGTAAATCCCGCAGTCAGGTCATCGTTTTCCTGAATTTCATGCTTTCGCTCGTGCTGCTGGCGATGGTCGGCGCGGGACTTGCGGTCTATCTCGGCAAGAAGGCTTTCATCGAGCCCGGACCCTCCGTTTCCGGAGACACCTTCCTCGTCAAGCCAAGCACCGGCGTCGCGCAGATCGCCGAGCAGCTTGAGCGGCGCGGGCTGATCAGCGATGCGCGCATATTCCGCATCGGCGTGCGTGCCTATGATAACGATCAGGCGCTCAAGGCCGGCGAATATGAAATCAAGCCACACGCCTCGATGCGCGAAATCATGGAGCTTCTGAAGAGCGGCAAGTCGGTTACATATGCGCTCACGATTCCGGAAGGGCTGACCGTGCATCAGGCTTTCGAGCGTATCGCCGCCCATGAAGCGCTGGCCGGCGACATGCCGGCCCAGCTGCCGCCGGAGGGAAGCATCGCGACGGATACGCTGCGCTTCACGCGCGGCGCCACCCGCCAGCAGATGATCGACAAGCTGATGGCCGACCAGAAAGCTCTCGTTGCCGAAATCTGGGCGCGCCGCGATTCAGACCTGCCTCTTGCCGACGAAAACGAGTTCGTGACGCTGGCCTCCATCGTGGAGAAGGAAACCTCGCGCGGTGACGAACGCTCGCGCATTGCCGGGGTGTTCCTGAACCGCCTACGCAAGGGGATGCGCCTCCAATCGGACCCGACGATCATCTACGGCCTGTTCGGCGGCAAGGGAAAGCCGAGCGACCGGCCCATCTACCAGTCGGATATCGAGAAGCCCACACCGTACAACACCTATACGATCAACGGTCTGCCGCCGGCTCCCATCGCCAATCCGGGCCGTGCATCGCTGGAGGCTGTCGCCAATCCATCCAAGACCGAGGATCTCTATTTCGTCGCCGACGGAACGGGTGGGCATGCCTTTGCCACGACGTTGAAAGAGCATAACGAGAATGTTGCGCGCTATCGTGCCTGGCAGCGCAAGCAGGCAGCGGAGGCGGCCAAGGCGCCTGCCGGGCAGCCTGCCGGTGAAGGCGAAGCGTCAGGGGCAACTTCAACCCAGTAGAACCGGATCGACGATCCGGTCAGAGCGTGGCGATGCCCGCCGAACTGCCGGCGGAAGGCGGGAGAGGATCGCATGACCTTGCAAAGCATGACGGGATTTGCACGCGCGACCGCAGAGCATGAGGGCTCGGCCATCGCCTGGGAGCTCAAGTCCGTGAACGGCAAGAGCGCCGAGGTGCGCCTGCGCCTGCCGCCCGGCTTCGAGAGGCTCGAGCTTCCGGTTCGACAGACGATCCAGAAGCGTTTCGCCCGCGGGAGTTTTCAGGCGAGCCTTGCCATTGCCCGGCCCGCCGGGACGCTGGCCCAGCCGGTGGTCAACGAAGCCTTCCTCAGGGATGTCGCGGGGTTGGCGCAGCGTTTGCAGGAGCAGTTTGGCGTGGCTCCTTCCACCGCCGACGGCCTGCTGGCGCTTCGCGGCGTGCTGGAAGTGCCCGAGGTGACGGAAACGCCTGAAACGCGCGCCGCGCTCGATGCGGCGATCTTGCAGGCGCTCGAAGATGCGCTGTCCCAACTGGAACAGGCGCGGCTTCAGGAGGGACGGGCGCTGGGTACCCTTCTTCTCGGCCATCTCGACAGGATCGGGGAACTGACCCTTCGGGCCGAGGCCGATCCCTCCCGGGAAGTGGGCGCCATTCGCCAGCGGCTGAAGGAACAGGTGAAACTGCTGCTCGATGCCAGCGCGGAGCTGGATGAAGCACGGCTTCATCAGGAGGCCGCCTTCCTCGCCACAAGGGCGGATATTCGCGAAGAGATCGACCGGCTGAAGACCCATGTGGCCTCGGGGCGTGCGTTGCTCGCCTCCGGTGGCGCAATCGGGCGCAAGCTCGATTTTCTGGCGCAGGAATTCAACCGCGAATCGAATACCTTGTGCTCCAAATCGAACGCCGCCTCGATCACCGCCATAGGGCTTGAACTGAAGGCCGTCGTCGATCAGTTCCGCGAGCAGGTTCAGAATCTGGAGTAGCACATGCCGTCAAGAGATGCCGGTTCACAAATCCGTCGCCGGGGCCTGATGCTCGTGCTGTCGTCGCCTTCGGGCGCCGGAAAGTCGACCATTGCGCGCAACCTTCTGGAAAGCGACAACCAGTTCGAGTTGTCGGTCAGCGTCACCACGCGTCCGCGTCGCGGCAGCGAAATCGACGGCCGTCACTATCATTTCCGCAGCCGGCGCGAGTTCGAGATCCTGCGTGACAACGACGAGCTGCTGGAATGGGCCGAGGTGCATGGCAACTACTATGCCACCCCGCGCGGACCCGCCGAACGCGCCATGGCGGAAGGGCGCGACATGCTCTTCGACATCGACTGGCAGGGTGCGCAGCAATTGCGTGAGAAGATGCGCGGCGACATCGTTTCGATCTTCATCCTGCCGCCGTCCATGGCGGAGCTGAAGGAGCGTCTCAAGCGTCGTGCCGAGGACCAGGAAGCGGTCATCGAAACCCGGCTGAAGAATGCCCGCGACGAGATCGAGCACTGGGCGGAATACGATTTCGTCGTCGTCAACGACGATCTCGACCGCGCTTTCACCGAGGTGGTGTCGATCGTGCAGGCAGAGCGCCTGCGCCGCGATCGCCGGCCGGGCCTGTTCGATTTCGTATCGGGATTGCTTGACGAGCCTGTTGGTTAGCCCCTGAAGGCAGCTTTAAAGCGGCGGAAGTGCGCTACACCGCCAGGGAGCAAATCGATGAGAACACGCTTGAACAATGGATCGAGGAATCGAAAACCATCCAGTGGGACTACAAGAATCTCATGAAAACGAAAAAGCTTGAACGGCTTTTCTGAGCGTTGAGCGAGAGCTATCGTCCCGCGCTTTCTCCTCACAACGAACGGCCATGCGCGGTGGCGTCATGCCGCGCCTCGAAAGCTGCGACCGCCCGCTTTCCGGCAAGCTTGCGCCAGCGGCGCTCAATGAATCCACGGAGCGGGTCAGGCTCGATCATAGCCAAACGCGCAAGAACGATGGAGTAGCTGGCATAGTGCGGAGTTGTGTAGAAAACAGCCGGGTTGGCTTCGATCAGCATATCGCGCTCATCGGGCGGCACCTCCGGCAGAACAAGACCGCCTTCCTCGCTGCGCAGCCAGATCAGCAATCTTCCTTTGACCCTGAGCGCGGGCATGTCGTGCGATGCTTCCTCGGTGACGCCGGGAAACTCCTTCGCCAGAGCGACAACGTCTTTCCATTTGAGCATCGTCATCGGCGGTCCCGCCTCAGGAGTTGCAGATTGATGGCGCTCCCCTCAATCTCGCCGCTGAAACATCGCACGCAACAGTAAAGCCGCCGAGCCGCAGGCGGCCTCACCGGCCTTGTGTGAAATTCGCCGCTCATGTGGAGGATGCGAGTTCGGCGAGTTTCGCAATGGTATTGATGTTTCGGGCTGTGCCACCCGCCGCAACCGGTATCTTGAGCTTCGAGCGGCCCATACCAGGACCGAAGGCGACATAGATTTCTCGTTTACCCACGCGGACTTCTTCGTCCTTCCTGTCCTTTACCGCGTCGAGCGTGTCGGCGGGCGGTGGAGCATCGAGAAAAATGGCGACCGTCCAGTTGGGGGGAGCATCGGGAAACGGATTGGCGTTGAGAACGTCCGCCATCTCCTTTGCCGTCCGCACGATGACACCCACCGGTTTGCCCGCATAGTCTTTCAGGCGGTTCTCAAGCGCAGCCTTGACCTCCGGTTCGGATCGGTCGTCCGAGAAAACGACGTTCCCGCTTGCAATGTAGGTTTGAACCTTCTCGAAACCCTCGGCAACGCACATCGCCTTCAACTCGGCCATCGGTAGCTTGCCTGTTCCGCCGACATTTACGGCGCGCAGTAGCGCAACATATGAAGCCATCCGATCTCCTTCCAAATTCCGAAAGCTGCCGTCGCGAAATTCCCCAAAACCTGCGACAGCTTTGGCCATCTTGGCATCCGCACTAAGGGACGTCATTCACAACGATAAACGGCCACAATGAAGGTCGCGAGTTGCCGCTTGCCCGATGTCATCCCCGGAATGCCTCGACCAGGTGTTTCTGCCGGTCAGCTTTTGGACCGGCACCATCAAGAAGCGACCATTCGTCGGATTGCCAACTTTGGCCGAAAGTCCAATGCTCACTTAAGGCCGTGCCTTGGCCGACGTACGGCTCTTACTTTTCCGTTGCTCCCGTCTCCACAGAAAAAGCGGTCGCCGCCATCGGATCCAAGCCCCGAAACGCCGGTTCCGGGCGGCATGTCCAGTCGCTCGAGCACTTCACCCGTTTCCGGGCCGATGCGGCGGAGATCGCTCCCGCTATCTTCCCACGTGCCGTGCCAAAGCTCGCCGTCTACCCAGGTGACGCCGGTGACAAATCGATCGGATTCGATCGTGCGCAGCACTTCTCCGGTCTCGGGATCCACTTGATGGATCTTGCGCCCGCGATGCTGCCCCACCCAGAGCGAGCCCTCCGCCCAGGCCAACCCCGAGTCACCACCGCCCCCCGGCGCAGGTATTGTGGCGATCACCTCACCTGTCTTGGGATCGATTTTTCGAATCACGGCATCCCCGATCTGGAACAGGTACTCGCCATCGAATGCGGTGCCCGCATCGGCGGCGACGTCGAGCGATCTCAAAACCTGTCCGCTTTCGGGATCGAGAGCATTCAGCCTTTCGCCGGTTGCGAACCAGACATGCTTGCCGTCGAAACTAGCAACTGTGTCTAGGCGGCTTTGCCTGTCTGCCATGGCGTAGCGGTTTTGAGGACGGCGTTTGCGGTTACGACCAGCCTGCGTGCGCCTGCAAT
>NZ_SNZF01000040.1 GCF_004363725.1 Aquamicrobium defluvii
CCCTGCAATCAACCAGCAGGGGTGGGTTCAAACATGGGTCACTTCTCAATGGAAAAATCCCTCAATCCCGGG
This sequence comes from Aquamicrobium defluvii, assembly GCF_004363725.1. Classification (GTDB taxonomy): domain Bacteria; phylum Pseudomonadota; class Alphaproteobacteria; order Rhizobiales; family Rhizobiaceae; genus Mesorhizobium; species Mesorhizobium defluvii. The sequence continues at coordinate 73 of NZ_SNZF01000040.1, forward strand.
TCAGCTCTCAGCGGAAATCAACACGCCAGAAAGGCCAGCGCCATATAGCCTCGCAGCCATTTCACAAGCGAGGGATACCCGCTTGTTTCGAGTTCTTCTCCCCGGGGCTGTTTCATCGCAAGCAAGATGCGCCCGGCGTTGATGATGTTGACGATGGCAAGCCAGACGAGGACAGTCCAGTCGAAACCGGAGATGAATTTGACGATGACGATCAGCACCGACAGGATGGTGCTGATGGGCATCGAAATAAGCAGACTGTCTCGCAGATCGGCGAGCTGGTCGCGCAGAACGCCCAGTTCCACTCCGCTTTGTCTGGCCGGAAACGGCATATGGTCCGCGCGCTTTGAGAAACTCATCCAGCCGCGTCATAAGCGAGCAGGCTGAAGAACGCATTAACGTGTTGGCGTTGCGTCATTGCAGCTGCGATCGATCTGGCGGGCCACCTCGGCTTCCCGCGTTGCCGCTCCGGACGTGGTTTGCCCGGAATCAGAGTCAGCCGACCGGATCGGCGATCGTGTTTTCGATCGCAGCGATGTTCAGCTCCAGATAGGCAACGCGCCGGATCGTGCTGTTGCTGGGCAGGGCGCCGTTTCTGGCCGCCGCCAGAAGCAATGCCGCCTGCTCCTTTCGAAGCGTTTGAGACAAGGCTTGCAGTTGGGATTTTTCTTCGCCGGTCATGCAGTCCGTATAACGGCATGAAGGCAGGTACTCAACCCGCCGTACGCAAAGGAACAGCCGATAGGATCATGACCGGACGTGAGGAAGATTGGTGGAGCTGAGGGGGATCGAACCCCTGACCTCGTCATTGCGAACGACGCGCTCTCCCAGCTGAGCTACAGCCCCATCCAGCGGGAATGGCGCATTTATGGGCCGAGGGCAGGGGCTGTCAAGCAAGCAATTGCGTCTTTTGCGCCATGTACGCAGCGTGCGGCAGGGACTTGCCCGCCCCGGCGGCAATGGCTACATGTCGGGGATAACCGGAGACCCGCATGATCGCCCTCATCCAGACCATCGTCCTGGCGCTTGACCTCTACTGGTGGATCATCATCGCCTCGGCCGTCTTCTCCTGGCTCTACGCGTTCAATGTCGTCAATCCGCGCAACCAGTTCGTCGGCACCATCGGCAACATGCTGTTTCGCCTGACCGAGCCGGCCTTGCGGCCGATCCGCCGTTTCATGCCCGATCTTGGCGGCATCGACATCTCGCCGATCATCCTGCTGCTGGTCATCTTCTTCGTGCGGCAGTTCCTGCTCATGAGCGTCGCGCCGCTGTTTTTGTAGGGCAAGCGTTGAACCTGCCCTGCAAGCTGCGTGACGACGGGCTCGACCTCTATGTGCGGCTGACGCCGAAATCGTCGCGGGACGAGCTTTGCGGCGTGGACATGTCGGCTGACGGGAAGATCCATGCCCGGGCGCGTGTCCGGGCCGTGCCCGAAAAAGGAGCTGCCAACACGGCGCTGGAAAAGCTGGTCGCAAAGAGCCTTGGGGTGCCGGCGACGACTGTCGAGGTGGTGGCGGGCGGCACCGCGCGTCTCAAGACGGTGCGCATAAGCGGCGAAGCGCAGGACTTGCAGCAGAAGCTGAAGCAGGCCCTGTCGCGATAGCAGGGCCTGCCGGATACCCTATTTCGAAGCGCGGGCGCGATCGAGACCTTCCACGATCATCTGGCGAGCGCGGTCCACGCCGTGCCAGCCGCCGATCTTGACCCACTTGCCGGGCTCCAGATCCTTGTAGTGCTCGAAGAAGTGGGCGATCTGGTCGAGCGAAATCTGAGGCAGATCGGTGTAGTCGCGCACATTCTCGTAGCGCCTGGTGATGTGCGGCGAAGGCACGGCAATGATCTTCTCGTCCTGGCCGGCGTTGTCTTCCATGATCAGGACGCCGATCGGGCGGGCATTGATCACGCACCCCGGCACCAGCGCACGGGTGTTGCACACCAGAACGTCCACCGGATCGCCGTCGCCGGAAAGGGTGTGCGGAACGAAGCCGTAGTTTCCGGGATAGCGCATGGGCGTATAGAGGAAGCGGTCGACGAAGAGCGTGCCGGCCTCCTTGTCCATCTCGTACTTGATCGGCTCGCCGCCGACCGGAACCTCGATGATGACGTTCACGTCCTCCGGAGGATTGTTTCCGGGCGATATGGCGTCGATGCGCATGTATGGGCCTCATGGCGTTGCTGTTTCCCGGCAAGGCGCTCCTGAGTGCGGCCGCGGGAAGGGGTGGAAATCAGGGAGGAGACTGCATCGGGGAGGAAGCAGCATCACGTCCTGTGCGTCGCAATAGCGGGGCTTGATGCTGCACGCAATGCGACGGAACGCACTGATTGCGCATTCGGAAGTAAAAACCGGAGCCGTTCCTGAAGCGTATCGCGATCTTTCAGATTCGCTCCCTGCGCTTCAAGTTCCTGTTTTTACGCATGGCGTTGTCGCGAATTTCGGGCGACATGTCTTAATCCCAGACGAAGGCGATCTTCTTCAGAGCCTTGTGGTCGAAGATTTCCACGCCCTCGGCGATGTCGCGGCCTCCGGCGCCGGCGTAGAAGGCCAGCGCATTGTCGTTTTCCTCCAGCGCCCACACGACAAGCCCCTTCAGGCCATGCTCGGCCAGACCGCGGCGTGCGGCGGTGAAGAGGCGGCTGCCGAGGCCGATCCCCTGATATTGGGGGCGCAGATAGAGTTCGTAGATTTCCCCCTGCTGGGGCAATTCGCGGGCGCGGTTGCGGCCGATGGTGGCATAGCCGGCAATGACGCCGCCGATCTCCACCACCAGCACGGTGGCGGTGCGGCGAATGGCGTTGGCCCACCAGTCGCTGCCACGGCGATTGATCATCGAGGTCAGCGCCCTGTGCGGGATGATGCCGGCATAGGCGCCCCGCCATGCTTCCAGATGCACGCCGGCGATCGCCACGGCGTCGCGCGGTTCGGCTTTGCGGATGTCGACGGTCAGGGTTTTCATGGTTTGTTAACCATAATCCCCGGTCGCAGCCGAACGCAAGAGCCGCGCCGGGTTCCGGCGCGGCTTTCGCACAGGGCGCGAACCGCCGTCAGATCTCGATCAGATGATCGTCGAGTTCGTTGCGGTTGTCGGGCGAGGCGGGGAAGTGGAGGGCAAGCACCCTGCCGACCGACCCCACGGCCCGGACGAAGCCATCCGCCAGCCGGTCCTGCCGGGCGTGGTCGGTGAGGTCTGCGACCGTTTCCTCCCAGACCGCCGGATCGACACGGCTGTCGATACCTACATCGGCGATGACCTCCGCGTAGCGTTCGGCCAGCGAAACGAAGATCAGCACGCCGGTGCGGGCGGCGGTCCTGTGCACGTTGCGCCCGAGAAACTGGCGCCGCGCGTTGTTGCTGGCGGCCCGGTGGCGCATCTGCCAGGGCACCAGGTGGATGCGCAGCGCCGGCACCAGCCACAGGATGGCCAGCACGGCGGCGACGGCAGCGATCTGCTTCAGAATGAAATGGGGCAGGCGGATCGACACCCACCAGTATTCGGACATGAAGGCCACGGCGAGGCTGGCCAGCAGGATGCCGAGCATGGCCATGCAGGCGGCGGGGAAGAAATAGCCGTCGCTCTGGCGGGCGACGACGCAATAGATTTCACCGTCCGTCTTCGATTCCGCCTCGCGAATGGCGGCTGCCACGCGCTCGCGCCCGGCTTCGCCTATGGGTCGTGTCGCCATCTACCAGCCTCCCGATGCGCCGCCGCCGCCGGACGACCCCCCGCCGCCCGAAAATCCGCCGCCGCCGGAAGACCACCCGCCACCGCCCGAAGACCAGCCGCCGCCGCGCGATCTGCGCGAGGAGCTGCCCTGATTGACGGTGAATACGATGCCCATCCAGCGATAACGGCCGGGGCCGATCTTCTCGCCGAACAGCGGCGGCAGGATCGCCATGGCGAAGCCGCCGAAGAACAGGATCGCCCAGATGGTGACGAAGACGATGACGATCCAGTCTTCCGCATTGTCGCCGCTCTTCTGGTTGCGGGCCCCGCGCGCTTCAAGCTCCTCGGGATTGCCCTGCAACACCATGATGATGTCGTCGACGGCCTTCTCTATGCCGCCGGAGTAGTCGCCCGCACGAAAGGCCGGGACGAGGTCGTTCTCGATGATGAGCTTGCTGTGCAGGTCGGTCAGCGTGCCTTCGAGCCCATAGCCAACCTCGATGCGCATCTTGCGGTCGTCGCGCGAGATCAGCAGCAGGATGCCGTTGTTCTCGCCCGCCTGCCCGAGTCCCCAGGCGCGGAACAGGCGGTTGGCGTAAGGCTCGATCGCCTCGCCGTCGAGGCTTGCGACGGTGGCGACGACGATCTGGTCGGACCCCTCCGCTTCGAAGTCCGCCAGTTTCTGCTCCAGCAGGACACGGGTCGCCGCGTCGATCATGCCGGCCTGATCGACGACGCGGCCGGTCAGGGCCGGCAGTGCCGCGCAAAGCGCTGCTGCCGGCAGGGCGAGGCAGATCAGCAGGACAGCCAGCATGCTGGCGCAGCCGGGGCGAAGGGTTCGCGCGAAGGCGAGGGGATGGCGCATCGTCACTTCAGGCTGCCGGACCGGGACGGGGGCTGGCTCAGCCGCCCTGTCCGGTGCCGAAATTCACCTGCGGCGCCTGCATCTTGTCCTCGTCCACCGAGAAATTCTGGAACGGCTGGTTGGAGCGGAACCAGATCGTCGCCCAGATGACCGAGGGGAAGGTGCGCAGCGTGAGGTTGTAGTCGCGCACTGCCTGAATGTAGTCGCGGCGGGCGACGGCGATTCGGTTTTCCGTGCCTTCGAGCTGCGCCTGCAACGCAAGGAAGTTCTGGTTCGCCTTCAGGTCGGGATAGTTCTCCACAACGGCAAGCAGGCGCGACAGCGCGCTGGTGAGTCCGGCCTGATTGTCCTGGAACGCCTTGAACGCATTGGGATCGGACAGGTTTTCAGGAGAAACCGTGACCTGCGTGGCCTTGGCGCGCGCCTCGACAACGCCTTCCAGCACGTCGCGCTCGTGGCTGGCATAACCCTTCACCGTCTCGACCAGATTGGGGATGAGATCGGCGCGGCGCTGATACTGGTTGAGCACCTCGCTCCATGCCGCCTTGGCGTTCTCCTCTGCCGTTGGAATGGTGTTGTAGCCGCATCCGGCCAGCAGGGGCAGGAGCAGCGCCATCATGAGGAATGCAGGCAGGAGGCGCAGGGGCCGGGGAAGTGCGAGACACGGGGCGGGCATGGGAGAAGTCCCTCAACTGTGAATGGTGGACCAAGAAATAGCACAAAGAGGCGCGGAGAAAATGCCTGCCATGCAAGTCAGCCGTGCTATAGGCGGGAAGGATGGAAATACGCCCGCAGGAAACCGCCCGTTGCAAGGGATCGAGGCCATGGCCGCAGAAAGAGACAGGCAGCAGGAACGGGAATCGCGCCGCATCCTGAAAAGCGTCTCCGGCGAAACCGATCCTTCCGGAACGTCTCTCGCTGGGCGCACGGCAAAAAGGGTCGGCGCTCACCTGAGCGCCGCGGACGCCGATCCGGAAGACCGCATCGAGACGTGGGGCACGCGCATTGGCCGGGTGCTCGGCATGGCGATCATGATCGGGCTGGCCGTGTGGCTCTTCCGCCTCGTCTTCAGCAATGGATAGAGCATGACCGCATACCTTCCCGAGCCGAAGCCGGCCGTCATCGTCATCTCCAGCCATGTGGCGCGCGGCACGGTGGGCAATCGCGCCGCGGTGTTCGCGCTGGAGGCGCTGGGATTTCCCGTGTGGGCGGTGCCGACGGTCATCCTGCCCTGGCATCCGGGGCATGGGCCGGGCACACGGATCGTCGCGCCGCCGGAGCAATTCGCATCGCTGCTGATGGATCTGGAAGGCTCGCGCTGGCTGGGCGAGGTGAAAGGCGTGCTTTCCGGTTTTCTCGGGGACTGCCGGCAGGCTGAAGCGGTGGCCTCGCTGGTGCGGGCCGTCAAGGCGCGCAATCCCGGAGCGCTCTATGCCTGCGATCCGGTCATGGGCGATGTGGGCGGCCTTTACGTCCCGCGGCAGGTGGCCGAGGCGATGCGGGACCAACTCATGCCTCTGGCCGATATCGCGACGCCGAACCGCTATGAACTGGCCTGGATGGCCGGGCGCGACCTGCCGGACCTGGCAGCCCTGGTCGAGGCCGCGCGGGCCGCGCCGCCTGAAACGATGCTGGTGACCTCCTCGCCGTCTTCGGTTGCGGGCCGGGTCGGCAATCTTCTGGTCGAAGGCGGGCAGGAACTGTTCGCCGAGCACGATCTGGTCAGCAATCCGCCGAACGGTGTCGGCGACCTTACCGCCGCGCTCTATCTGGCGCGTGTGCTTGGCAAGTCCACTGCGCGCGCCGCGCTGCACGCCACGACCGCCTCGGTCTATGAGGTGCTGCAAAGGGCGGCGGCGCGCGGCAGCAACGAATTGCAGATCGAGACCGATGCGCAGAGCCTGCTGCACCCGTCGGCGGACGTCGTCCTTCACAATCCCGAGCCGGCCGGTCACAATTGATGGGGCGATGCCGGAATTTTCTTTCCGGCCTGCGCGATTCTTCGTTGATCGGCGAGGCTTTTTGCCGTTAGACCGGCGACAGCCAACACAGGCTGTCCGCCATCCCTATCGGAAAGCAACCGCCCGGCCATGACCCATCTTCCCGAACACCTCCTCAACGGTTATCGCAATTTCATGCAGGGCCGGTACGCCTCCGAGAGCGGCCGATATGTCTCGCTGGCGCGGGAGGGGCAGCATCCCGAAACCATGATCGTCGCCTGCTGCGATTCGCGCTCCGCACCCGAAACCATTTTCGACAGCGGGCCGGGCGAACTGTTCGTGCTGCGCAACGTGGCCAATCTGGTGCCGCCCTATGAGCCGGACGGCGAATTCCACGCCACGTCGGCGGCGCTCGAATTCGCGGTGCAGAGCCTGAAGGTCAAGAACATCGTGGTGATGGGCCATGGCCGCTGCGGCGGCATCAAGGCCGCGCTCAGCAACAACGCGCCGCTTTCCCCCGGCGATTTCATCGGCAAGTGGATGAGCATGATCGGCCCGGCTGCTGAAACCGTGGCATCCAGTACCCTGATGACATCGTCCGAACGGCAGACGGCGCTGGAGCGCATCTCGATCCGCTATTCGCTGGCCAATCTGCGCACCTTCCCTTGCGTGAACATATTGGAGAGCAAGGGACGGCTGACGCTCTATGGCGCATGGTTCGACATCTCCACCGGCGAATTGTGGGTGATGAACAAGGACACCGGCGATTTCGAGCGGCCGGAACTGGATTGAGGCCGTTCGTGTTCGGGGCGGACGAGGATCATTCGGGGAGCCGGCCATGTCTTCGATCCGGACGGCTTTGGCGGCGGTTGCCATTGCGCTCTTGTTTGTGTCGGGTGCCGTGCGCGCCGACGATCAGGTGATCGGGCGCTGGTACGACGCGCTGCTCAGGGCGGACAGGTCCGCCCTGGCCGAACTGCTTTCCGAAGATGCGCGCATCAGTCTCGATGACCTCGATGTCGTTCAGAACAAGGAAGAATTTCTCGAATCCATGGACGAGTGGGAGAGCGCCGTTGCCGGCGGCACCATCCGTCACCGGCTGGAGAAGGAAGAAGACGGCGTCGCGACAGTCATGGTCTGCTACGACTTCCCCGGCAACCGGATGCTGATGCAGGAAACCTTCGCCATCAGCGAAGGTCGCATCACGGCAAGTTCGCAGGCGGAAGTCGCCGACACCTGCGACGCCTGGTGAGGGCGGTTGCACCCGGCGGCCGGCAAGCCTACATCGGGGCTACAGATTTCCAACCGCCCAATGGTGCCTCATGTCCGCTGCGAAAACCGTCGACCTTTCCACCCATCCGCTTGCCGCGTGGGAGGGGCCGCTCGGTCTGCCTGATTTCACCCGCATTTCCGATGCCGATTTCGGGTCTGTGTTCGATGCGGCCTTCGCCGCTCACGAAGCCGAGATCGAGGCCATCGCCGGCAATCCGGCAGAGCCGACGTTAGAAAACACGCTGGCCGCGCTGGAGCTTTCCGGTCAGGCGCTGGAGCGGGTCTCGTCGATTTTCTGGTGCAAGGCCGGCGCCAACACCAATGAGGCCATCCAGAAGCTGGAGCGCGAGATTTCGCCAAAGATGTCGCGGCATTTCTCGGCCATCTCCATGAACGAAAAGCTGTTTGCCCGCATCGATGCGCTGTATGCGAAACGCGCGGACCTAGGACTGGATGCGGAGACGCTGCGGGTTCTGGAAAAGAGCTGGAAGGGGTTCGTGCGCTCCGGCGCGAAGCTCGACGCGGAGGGCAAGAAGCGCCTTGCAGCCATCAACGAGGAACTGTCGTCGCTCGGCACCGGCTTCGGCCAGAACGTGCTGGCCGACGAGCGCGACTGGGCGCTCTTCCTCGACGCGGGCGATCTTGCCGGCCTGCCGGATTTCCTGAAAAGCGCGATGGCCGAAGCGGCTGCCGCGCGCGGGCAGGAGGGGCGCTATGCGGTGACGCTGTCGCGTTCGATCTACGAGCCCTTCACGACCTTTTCCGAGCGGCGCGACCTGCGCGAGGCGGCATGGCGCGCCTTCACCATGCGCGGCCAGAACGGCGGCGCGAGCGACAATACGAAATTGGTGCGCGATATGCTGAAGCTGCGCGCCGAGAAGGCGAAGCTGCTCGGCTATGACAGCTTTGCCGCGCTGAAGCTCGACGACACCATGGCCAAGACGCCGAAGGCGGTGCACGACCTGCTCGACCCGGTGTGGAAAAAGGCGCTGGAAAAGGCCGGCGAGGACCAGAAGGAACTGGAGCGGCTGGCTGCGGAAGCCGGCAGCAACGAGCCCTTCGCGGCATGGGACTGGCGCTTCTATCAGGAAAAGCTGCGCGCCGAGAAATTCGCCTTCGACGAGGCGGAGCTGAAGCCCTATCTCCAGCTCGAGCGCATCATTGCCGCGTGTTTCGATGTGGCCGGGCGCCTGTTCGGCATCAGCTTCGAGGAAAAGACAGGCATCGCGGCCTGGCATGAGGATGTGCGCGTCTTCATCGTGAGGAACGCCGACGGTTCGGAACGCGGCCTGTTCCTCGCCGACTATTTCGCGCGCCCGTCCAAGCGCTCGGGCGCATGGATGAGTTCACTGCAATCCGGCTACAAGCTGGGTCAGGGCTCGACGCCGATCATATACAACATAATGAATTTCGCCAGGCCGCCGAAGGGCGAGCCGGCGCTGCTTTCCATGGACGAGGCCAAGACCCTGTTCCACGAGTTCGGCCATGCGCTGCACGGCATGCTGACCGAGGTGACGTGGCCGAGCGTGTCGGGCACATCCGTCAGCCGCGATTTCGTGGAACTGCCCTCGCAGCTCTACGAGCACTGGCTGACCGTGCCGGAGGTGCTGGCAAAGCACGCCCTGCATTACCGCGACGGCAAGCCGATGCCGAAGGCGCTGCTCGACAAGATGCTGGCGGCGCAGACGTTCGGCGCGGGCTTCGCTACTGTCGAGTTCACCGCTTCGGCGCTGGTCGACATGGCCTATCATGCGCGCCCCGACGCGCCGCAGGAGCCGCTGGCCTTCGAGGCCGAGACGCTGGCCGGGCTCGACATGCCCGACACCATCGCCATGCGCCACCGCACGCCGCACTTCGCCCATGTATTCTCAGGCGACGGCTATTCGGCCGGCTACTATTCCTACATGTGGTCGGAAGTGCTCGACGCCGACGCCTTCTCCGCCTTCGAGGAAAGCGGCGATCCCTTCAATCCCGAACTGGCCGCGCGCCTGCGCGAGAACATCTATGCGGCCGGCGGCTCGAAGGATCCGGAGGCTCTGTACACGGCCTTCCGCGGCAAGATGCCGTCGCCGGAAGCGATGATGGTCAAGCGCGGGCTGGTGTAGGCTCTCACTTCGCGAGGCTCGCCCCGATCAGCAATTCGGCGTTGCGCGCAACCGACTGTGCCGGGCCGCCGGGCCCGAAGAGCTGGCCTGAAATATAGGCGCCTTCGATCAGAAGCAGCAGGCCATCGCCCAGCGTGTCGGCGTCGGCCGCTCCCATCTCGACCGCCATTGCACGGAGGCGCCGGCGGAGTTCGCGCTTGTTGTCCTCGCTGACCTTGCGGGCCGGATGGTCGGGTTCGGGATATTCCACCGCCGCATTGGTCATGCCGCAGCCGCGATAGGACGGGGTCTGCGTGCGTTTCCCGGCACGGGTAAGGAACGCAAGAATCTGGGCGCGCGGATCGCCCGGATGCGCCGCCACAACCTCGTCGAACCGCTCCCAGAATTCACGGTCGTATCGCCTGAGATAGGAGGCGGCCAGCTCGTCCTTGGAAGAGAAGGCGCGGTAGAGGCTGGGCTTGGCGACGCCCGCCGTCCTGACGATCTCGTCGACGCCGATCGCCCTGATGCCCTGGCGGTAGAACAGGTCGCGCGCGACATCGAGTATCTTCTCCGCCGCCGCCGCCGGATGGCGATCCCTTTCGGCCTTGTGGCCTTCGATTTTGTTGTCGTGTGCCATCAGCGAAGTTCACTTGACAATGTTACCGATCGGTACGTACAGCTTGCAGAATTGAAACGTACCGATCAGTTACATGATAAGCACATCCGCACCTTTTGGCCAGCGCTACGCTTTCGTGGTCGTCGCCGTCATTTTCCTGTGCCTGCTCATTGCGGCCGGTCTGCGGTCCGCCCCGGCCGTCATGATGCTGCCTTTGCAGGAAAGCCTCGGCTGGGGGCGCGACAGCATATCCTTTGCGGCCGCGGTCGGCATTTTCCTCTACGGCCTTGCCGGTCCGTTCGCCGCCGCGCTGATGGAGCGCATCGGCCTCAGGCGCGTGCTGATGGCCTCGCTGGTGCTGATGTCGGCAGCGACGGCGCTCAGCCTGTGGATGACGCAGCCCTGGCACATGGTGCTCACCTGGGGCATCCTTTCCGGCATTGGCTCCGGCGCGGTCGCGACCGTGCTCGGCGCGACCATCGTCAATCGCTGGTTCAAGACCAATCGCGGCCTCGTCATGGGGCTGATGTCGGCGTCCAGCGCATCCGGCATGCTGGTGTTCCTGCCGCTGCTTGCTGCCCTTGCCCAGTCGGGCGGATGGCGGCCGGTGGCGCTTACCGTTTCCATCGCGACCGCAGCACTGCTGCCGCTGGTCTGGTTTCTGGTGCCGGAGCGGCCATCCTCGGTGGGGCTGGTGCGCTATGGCGCGGATGCGGACGATGCGCCGCCGGTGCCGCCCTCGGCGCGGGGCAATTTTTTCCTTCACACGCTGTCGACGCTCAAGCGGGCAGCCGGCACGCGCATCTTCTGGTATCTGTTCGCCACCTTCTTCATCTGCGGCTTCACCACGAACGGGCTTGTCGGCACCCATCTGATCGCCTTCTGCGGCGATATGGGCATCAACGAAATCCAGGCGGCGGGGCTTTTGTCGCTGATGGGGGTATTCGACCTCATCGGCACCACGCTGTCGGGCTGGCTAACCGACCGCTTCGATCCGCGCAAGCTGCTGTTCATCTATTACGGCATTCGCGGCCTGTCGCTGATGTATCTGCCCTATTCGGGCTTCTCGGCCACGGCGCTCATCGTCTTCGCCATCTTCTACGGGCTCGACTGGATCGCCACGGTGCCGCCGACGCTGCGGCTGGCCAACGAAGGTTTCGGCGATGCCGCCGGTCCGCTGGTGTTCGGCTGGGTGGTGGCCGGCCATCAGGTGGGAGCGGCGGCGGCGGCCTATTTCGGCGGCATCATGCACGAGTTGCAGGGCGACTACGAAATGGCGTTCCTGATAGCGGGTCTGACCGGCCTTGCGGCGGCCTGCATCTCGCTGCTGATCGATACCAGCAAGCCGGAATCAGATCCGGAACCGCAACCGGCCTGAGTGGAGAGATCAGCCGGGGAAGCAGGCGAGCGGCACGTTCGGCCACACTGCATCGGCGCAGCCGGCCTCGCGCTGGCGTTCGCGGAAGGCGGAACTGACCGGGCCGGTGACCATATGGTCGACGCCGTCGGGCGCATCCGAAAACAGCTGCTGGGCGGCGGTGACGGACAGGACCCTGTCTTCATTGTCGCCTCTGGACGAAGTCATGGAATGTGCTGCACCACCTGCGAGAACGGCGGCCATGCACAGCATGGTGAGGCAGAATCCGGTTCGCGCTGCAGTCGGCATGGCCATGTCCAATCGCCTTTCGGAAAGGGTGGCTGGCACCCTTGGTTAACGAAAATTTATCGCATCCCGACCCTTAACAAAGCGTAAGCGCCGATTTCTTTGGCCTGCACACTTTCGCAATTGCGAAAAAACCTGTATGAGCGCGCCAACCGAAAATGATGGCGCGGGCGGTCGACCCCGTTTCGGCCGCCGCCGTCAGCACCCCAGAGAAGACACCTTATGAAGCTCCGTAACATCGCGATCATCGCGCATGTTGACCACGGCAAGACGACGCTGGTCGATGCGCTCCTCAAGCAATCCGGCTCCGTCCGCGACAACCAGCGCGTCGCCGAACGCGTCATGGATTCCGGCGATATCGAGAAGGAACGCGGCATCACCATTCTCGCCAAGGCCACCTCGGTGGAATGGAAGGATGCCCGCATCAACATCGTCGACACGCCCGGCCACGCCGACTTCGGCGGCGAGGTGGAGCGCATCCTCAACATGGTCGACGGCGTGATCGTGCTGGTCGATTCCGCCGAAGGCCCGATGCCGCAGACCAAGTTCGTGGTCGGCAAGGCGCTGAAGGTGGGCCTTCGCCCCATCGTCGCCATCAACAAGATCGACCGTCCCGACGCCCGCGCCGACGAGGTCATCAACGAAGTGTTCGACCTGTTCGCGGCCCTCGACGCTACCGACGAGCAGCTCGACTTCCCGATCCTCTACGGTTCTGGCCGCGACGGCTGGATGGCCGCCAGCCCCGAGGGCCCCAAGGATCAGGGCCTTGCACCGCTGTTCGATCTGGTGCTCGACCACGTTCCGGCCCCCAAGGTTGGCGATGGCCCCTTCCGCATGATCGGCACCATTCTGGAAGCCAACCCTTTCCTTGGCCGCATCGTCACCGGCCGCATCGAAAGCGGCACGCTGAAGCCCAACCAGCAGGTCAAGGTGTTGCATCATGACGGCACGGTTCTGGAAACCGGCCGCGTGTCCAAGATCCTCGCTTTCCGCGGCATCGAGCGCCAGCCGATCGAGGAGGCGCAGGCAGGTGACATCGTCGCTATCGCCGGTCTTTCCAAGGGCACTGTCGCCGACACGTTCTGCGATCCTTCGCTGAACGAGGCGCTGCCGGCCCAGCCGATCGATCCGCCGACCGTGACCATGAGCTTCATCGTCAACGATTCGCCGCTGGCGGGCACCGAAGGCGACAAGGTGACGAGCCGCGTCATCCGCGACCGCCTGCTCAAGGAGGCCGAGGGGAGCGTGGCGCTCAGCATCGAGGAATCGGCCGACAAGGATTCCTTCTACGTGTCGGGCCGTGGCGAGTTGCAGCTTTCGGTTCTGATCGAGACCATGCGCCGCGAGGGCTTCGAGCTTGCCGTGTCGCGTCCGCGCGTCGTCATGCAGAAGGACGAGAACGGTCAGGTTCTGGAACCGGTTGAAGAAGTCGTCATCGACGTCGACGAGGAACACGCCGGCATCGTCGTGCAGAAGATGAGCGAGCGCAAGGCCGAGATGATCGAGCTGCGCCCCTCCGGCGGCGACCGCCAGCGCCTCGTCTTCCTCGCCCCGACCCGCGGCCTCATCGGCTACCAGTCCGAACTGCTGACCGACACGCGCGGCACGGCGGTGATGAACCGCCTGTTCAATTCCTACCAGCCCTACAAGGGCGAGCTGGCCGGCCGCACCAACGGCGTCCTGATCTCCAACGAGCAGGGCGAGGCTGTCGCCTATGCGCTGTGGAATCTGGAAGATCGCGGGCCGATGGTGATCGATCCCGGCGTCAAGGTCTATCAGGGCATGATCATCGGCATCCACTCCCGCGACAACGATCTGGAAGTGAACGTGCTGAAGGGCAAGAAGCTCACCAACATCCGCGCCGCCGGCAAGGACGAGGCGGTGAAGCTGACCCCGCCGATCCGCATGACGCTGGAGCGGGCTCTGTCGTGGATTCAGGACGACGAGCTGGTGGAGGTGACGCCGAAGTCGATCCGCCTGCGCAAGCTCTATCTCGATCCCAATGAGCGCAAGCGCTTCGAGAAGCAGAAGGTTGCCGGCGCGGCCTGATCGTGTCGCACCGCAACGTACGGAAGAAAAAACGACCCGGCGCCATTTGCGCCGGGTTTTTCATATCGATTTAAGAGCAAGATGACGTCTGGTCAGGGCGTTTCAAAAGATTATGATCGCCGCATCAGCCGGGAGCCTGCGCAATGGATCTGACCTCTTTGCTCATCTTCGCTGCGGCGCTTTTCGTCGCCGCGGGGTCTCCGGGTCCGTCGGTTGCCGCGCTGGTGGCGCGGGTCATTTCGACCGGATTCCGGGGTGTCTTTCCGTTCCTTCTGGCGCTCTGGATCGGGGAAGCGATCTGGCTTTCGCTGGCGGTTTTCGGACTTGCCATGGTCGCCCAGACTTTCCACCTCGCCTTCCTCGTCCTGAAATGGGCGGGCGTCGGCTATCTGCTCTATCTCGCCTGGAAGATGTGGACGGCACCCGTCGAGGCGCATGGCGAATCATTGCCGCAGGCAGGCTCGCCCCTGAAGATGTTCTTCGCCGGTCTGGCCGTGTCGCTCGGCAATCCGAAGGTGATGATGTTCTATCTGGCGCTGCTGCCAACCATCGTCGACCTGCAATCCGTCACCCTGCTCGGCTGGTTCGAGCTGACGCTGACCATGGCCGTCGTTCTGGTGCTGATCGATGTCTCCTGGGCGCTGGCCGCCGCACAGGCGCGCCGCCTTCTGAAGAGCCGGCGCGCCATGCGGATCGCCAACCGCATAAGCGCCACGACCATGGCCGGCGCCGCCGCCGCGATTGCCGGGCGCTCGTGACGGGCGGCATCACATGATCCTGACGGCAACTTGCGCGGCCGGCTGAGCCCGTCGTCAAAAAGCAGCCATCTATTGCAATCATAGGGCGAATATTTCGCCAGGAGGAAAAAGCGTATCATGGCTATTCAGAAAGCCGAATCCGGCAGGCAGTCAATCAGTGGCCGGCTTCTGGACTATCTGCTTGCGCGGGCGCCCGACGAGGACATCGCCGCCTATGAGCGTGCCGATCTGGAGCGTGCTGCGGTCCTTGCCGAGACGGCGGTTGCCGGCCATCGCAAGGGGGAGAGCGTCGTTTCCATCGATGTCGGGCCGGGTGTCTCCCGGGGAGATCGTCCGGTCACGGTCATCACCGTCGTCAACGACAACATGCCATTCCTGTTCGATTCCGTCATTGGCGAGATCAACGAGGCCGTGGGCGAGGCCCTGTTCGTGGCCCACCCGGTTCTGAATGTCCGGTACACGGAAACCGGCGAGGTCGAGATTCTTGGCGATACCTGCTCGCCGAAGGGCGACAAGGGCCGGGAGCGCCTGAGCGTCATCCAGGTGCATGTCGGACGCATGAGCGGCGAGGAAGCGGCCGCGCTGGAACGGAAGCTGGAGAGGACCCTTCAGCAGGTGCGCTCCGCCGTGCATGACTGGAAGCCCATGCTCGCCCGTCTCGATCAGGCGATCAGCGATTTCCGCTATGCGCCGATCCCGCTGGAGCATGATGCGGTGACCGAGGCCATCGCCTTCCTCGAATGGCTGCGTGACGAAAATTTCACCTTCCTCGGCATGCGCGAATACAAATACAGCGGCGGCGAGGAGAGCGGCACGCTGGAGCTGGCCGACAAGGCCGGCCTCGGCATTCTGGCCGATCCCGACGTGCTGGTGCTGCGCCGTGGCACGGAGTCGGTGACCACCACGCCGGAAATCCGCGCCTTCCTGCACGGGCCGGAGCCACTGATCGTGACCAAGGCGAACGCCAAGTCGTCGGTGCATCGGCGCGCCTATCTCGACTATATCGGGGTCAAGACCTACACGCAGCAGGGCGAACTGGCGGGCGAGCTTCGCATCGTCGGCCTGTTCACCTCCACCGCCTATACGCGCTCGGTGATGAAGATCCCCTA
Source organism: Aquamicrobium defluvii (assembly GCF_004363725.1). Taxonomy (GTDB): domain Bacteria; phylum Pseudomonadota; class Alphaproteobacteria; order Rhizobiales; family Rhizobiaceae; genus Mesorhizobium; species Mesorhizobium defluvii. The sequence continues at coordinate 16,094 of NZ_SNZF01000040.1, forward strand.
TCTGCGCTCCAAGGTGGAAACGGTGATCGGACGGTCGGGCCTCGACCCGCATGACCATGCCGGCAAGGCGCTCATCAACGTTCTTGAAAGCTATCCGCGCGACGAGCTTTTCCAGATTCCGGTGGTGCTGCTGCAAAAGCATTCCGAAGCCATTCTGGGGCTCGTGGACCGGCCGCGTGTCCGCGCCCTCGTGCGCGCGGACCAGTTCGACCGCTTCGTCTCGGTGCTCGTCTTCGTGCCGCGCGACCACTACGATTCGGAAGTGCGCGAGAGGATCGGCGTCTACCTCAAGACCGTCTTCGAGGGGCGCGTGTCGGCCTATTATCCCGCATTCCCGGAGGGCGGGCTGGCGCGTATCCATTTCATCATCGGCCGCTCGGGTGGCAAGACACCGAAGATTGAGCAGGCCGTCATCGAGGCCGCGATCCGCGACATCGTGCGAACATGGGAGGATGCGCTGCGGGAGGCGGCCGGGCCGGCGGGCGTCGATCCGCAGATAACGGCGATCGCCGCGCGCTTTCCGCAAAGCTATCGCAACAGCTTCAGCGCGGCCACGGCGCTTGCCGATGCCGGTCGCATCGCCCGGCTTTCGCCCGACCAGCCAATCGTGATCGACTATTACCGCGATACGTTCCAGACCGAAGAACAGGCGTCGCTGAAAATCTACCACTATGGAAGCCCCGTCGCCTTGTCGCAGCGCGTGCCGATCCTCGAGAATCTCGGCTTCCGCGTCATCAGCGAGCGCACCTTCGAGGTGGAGGACGAAAACAGCGACAACATCTTCGTTCACGACATGGAGCTGGAGAACGCCTATGGCGGGCCGGTGGACCTGTCGGACGGCGGCGCGCTGTTCGACGAAGCCTTCCTGGCCGTCTGGCACGGCGAGATGGACAATGACGGTTACAATGCGCTCGCCCAGACGACCGGCCTCGCGGCCAGCGAGATTCTGGTGCTGCGCGCCTATGGCCGCTACCTTCAGCAGGCCGGCATTCCGCAGAGCCAGGACTTCATCGCGGCGGCGCTGAACCGCTATCCCGAAATCGCGCGGGGTCTCTACGGGCTGTTCGTCGCGCGTTTCGATCCGGCCTCGCCGCATGGCGACGAAGTGGCGGCGCGCCATCTCAAGGCCAAGATCAGGGATGCGCTGGAAGACGTTCCCAATATCGACGACGATACGATCATCCGCCGCTATCTCAACCTGATCGAGGCGACGCTGCGCACCAATCATTTCGTCGAGGGCAAGCGCGCGCGCGGCCACTCGCTGGCCTTCAAGCTCGACCCGCGCGCCATAGAGGGGCTGCCCGAGCCGCGGCCATGGCGCGAGATCTTCGTCTATGGTTCGGAGGTCGAGGGCGTGCATCTGCGCTTCGGCCCCGTTGCGCGCGGCGGTCTGCGTCTTTCGGATCGCGCGCAGGACTACCGCACCGAGGTGCTGGGGCTGGTCAAGGCCCAGCAGGTGAAGAATGCGGTCATCGTGCCGGTCGGCGCCAAGGGCGGGTTCTATCCCAAGCGCCTGCCTGCCGGCGGCAGCCGCGACGAGGTGTTCGAGGCGGGCCGTGCCGCCTATGTCAACTTCGTGTCGAGCATGCTGTCGATCACCGACAACATCGGCGCCGATGCCGTCATCCCGCCGCAAGGCGTGGTGCGTCACGATGGCGACGATCCCTATTTCGTCGTGGCCGCTGACAAGGGCACCGCGACCTTCTCCGACACCGCCAATGCCATTTCGAAGGCCCACGACTTCTGGCTGGACGACGCCTTCGCCAGCGGCGGCTCCGCCGGCTACGACCACAAGGGCATGGCAATCACGGCACGCGGCGCCTGGGAGGCGGTGAAGCGGCATTTCCGCGAAATGAACCGCGACATCCAGACCACGCCGTTCACCTGCGTCGGCGTCGGCGACATGTCGGGCGACGTGTTCGGCAACGGCATGCTGCGCTCGGAGCAGACAAGGCTGATCGCCGCCTTCGACCATCGCGACATCTTCATCGATCCCGATCCGGATGCCGCGGCCTCCTTCGCGGAGCGGCAGCGCCTGTTCGGCGTGCCGCGTTCGAGCTGGCAGGACTACGACAAGACGAAGCTTTCCGCTGGCGGGATGATCGTTTCGCGCTCGCAGAAGTCGATCACGCTGACGCCCGAGGCTGCCGCTGCCATCGGCATCGCCAAGACGGTGGCAACGCCGGTCGAGGTGATCCGCGCCATACTCGCCGCGCCCGTGGACCTGTTGTGGTTCGGCGGCATCGGCACCTATCTGAAGGCCGCCGGCGAAAGCAACCAGGAGGTTGGCGACCGCGCCAACGACGCCATCCGTATCGATGGCGCAGAGGTTTGCGCCAAGGTGATCGGCGAAGGCGCCAATCTCGGCATGACCCAGCGCGCCCGCATCGAATATGGCCTCAGCGGCGGTCGCAGCAACTCCGACGCCATCGACAACTCCGGCGGCGTCAACTGCTCCGACGTCGAGGTCAACATCAAGATCGCGCTGGCCGCCGCCATGCGCAAGGGGGCTCTGGAGCGCCCCGCGCGCGACCGGCTGCTGGCGGAAATGACCGACGAGGTCGCGGAGCTGGTGCTCGCCAACAATTATCAGCAGACGCTGGCGCTGTCGCTCGCCCACCGGCGCGGGCTGGCCGACATGGCGCATCAGGCGCGCTTCATGGCGGCGCTGGAAAGCCGTGGCCTGCTCGACCGCGCGGTCGAGAACCTGCCCCCGGCAGCGGTTCTGGCCGAGCGCGAGGCCCGCGGCGAAACTCTGACCCGGCCCGAACTCGGTGTGCTGCTTGCCTATGCCAAGATCGTGCTGTTCTCCGATGTCGTGTCTTCCGACCTGCCGGACAATCCGCACTTCGAGCGGGATCTGATGGGCTACTTCCCGCACGCCATGGCTGAAAGGTTTGGCGACGAGATTCGCGGCCACCGCCTGCGGCGCGAGATCATCACCCGCGTCCTTGCCAACGATCTGGTCAACCGCGGCGGCCCGACCTTCGTCAACCGGCTGGTGGAAACCACCGGCCGCGGCGCGGCGGATGTAATGCTGACTTTCGCGCTCATCCGGGAAGGCTTCGAGTTGCCGGCGCTCTACGAAGAGATCGATGCGCTCGACAACCGCATCGACGGCGAGGTGCAGCTCGGCCTCTACCAGACCGTCAGCCGGCTGATCTACGTGAACTGTGGCTGGTATCTGAAGAACGAGGCCGCCAGCGGCGAGCTCGACGAACGCATCGCGGCCCTGCAGGCAGCCCGGGCGGAGCTTGAGCCGAAACTGCCGGAACTGCTGCCGGCGGTGTCGCGTGAACGTATCGATGCAAAGCGCAACCAGCTCGTTGCCCAGGGCGTGCCCGAAAGGCTCGCGGCCCGGCTGTCGCTGGCGGAGTTCGCCGATCTGGTACCGGATATCGCGCTGACCGCCCGCGTGGCCGGTGCAGACATGGTGGCGGCTGCCAAGGCGTTCTTCGCCGTCAGCGACGCCTTCCGCATAGCGCGCATCGAGGAAGCCGCCTATGCGATCTCGCCGTCCGACTACTACGACCAGCTCGCCCTGTCGCGTGCGACAGACACCATAGATGCGGCGCGGCGGGGCATCGCGGTGGCGGCGCTGAGCGGACATGGCGGGGCGGATGACCCGGTGGCGGCCTGGCTGGATGCCGGCGCAGAGCGCATCGCCGCAATCAGGGAGCGTCTGCAGGCCCTGACCGAGGCCGGTGACATTTCGGTGTCGCGCCTGTCGGTGGCGGCGGGACTGATGAGCGATCTTTCTGGACCGCGCGCCTGACGGCGCTCGTATGGTCGCCCCCGATGCACGCAAACCCCGCCGGCCAATGCCCGCCGGCGGGGTTTCGCAAGCCCCTCTTGCGTTTTCCCAGCCGCTGGCGTAGGCATTGCGCCACCAGGCCGGGCCCCTCTGGCAGTCTTCATGGCTGTGATGTCGGACTGGAGTTCAAATCCGGCGGCCTGGCTTAATGATCCTCACCTGAAACCGCATTCGATGCTGTCCCGGACCCCGTGTCCGGAAGAAGCCGCTTGCGGGCCAGACCGCCCAAGCTGAAAGCAAGGGTGCAGAATGACAGAATTCTTCAGTGCCGAGGCGATGACCGCACTTTTGCAGGTCATCATGATCGACCTCGTGCTCGCGGGCGACAACGCTATCGTCATCGGTCTGGCGGCGGCCGGCTTGCCGAAGGAGCAGCGCGCCAGGGCCATCCTCATCGGCATCATCGCCGCGACAGTGCTGCGCATCGGCTTCGCCGCCGCGACGACCCAGCTTCTCCAGATCGTCGGCCTTCTGCTTGCCGGCGGCATCCTGCTTTTGTGGGTGTGCTGGAAGATGTGGCGCGAGCTGCGCCACAGCGCTGCCGAGGAAACGCAGGGCATGGAAGCGCTCACCGAGGTCGACATGGATCGGGATGGCACGGTCGCCGGCAAGGCTCCGCGCAAGACCTTCGCGCAGGCTGCATGGCAGATCGTCATCGCCGACGTGTCCATGTCCCTCGACAATGTGCTGGCGGTGGCAGGCGCGGCGCGCGAGCATCCCGGGGTGCTGGTCTTCGGCCTGGCTCTTTCCATCGCGCTGATGGGCATTGCGGCCTCCTTCATCGCCCGCGTGCTGCAAAAATACCGCTGGATCGCCTATGTCGGCCTTCTGGTCATCCTCTACGTATCCTGTGAGATGATCTATCGCGGGGCGATGGAGGTTCTGCCCTATCTGCAGGGCGCCTGATAACGGCGCCGGTGGGCCGGTCGGAAATGCCCCGGCCCACCGGACAGGTACATCCATTTTCTTCTCTGAACGTGAAACGGCTCACATCGCATGTGGCGCCGGTCCTGTATTTATTGTTCCGCCAGCGTGAGGACGGGCCATTCTGGCATAGCCCCGCCTGAGGGGGGTAGTTTGAGTTATCAGGCGGGGCATTCCCTCTCTCATCGTCTCGCCCTCGCAGGCCGCGGAACGTTCGGCAGCCGGGCGAAGGCCCCGTTTGCGTCCGGCATGTTCCTGTCCGCCCGAAATAAAGCGGCCGCTCCTGTCACGCACATTTTGCACCGCGCGGAAAAACATGCAGACATGGCGCGCGGAACGTGCAGGCGAATGGAGACGGCATGAGTGAAACCGGCATCGAGGCGCGCAAGGCATCGCGCGCCGGCATCTGGGGATGGATGCTGTTCGACTGGGCGGCGCAACCTTTCTTTACAGTGGTCACCACCTTCATCTTCGGCCCCTATGTCGTTTCGCGCATGGCGAGCGATCCGGCTTCGGGGCAGGCGGCATGGGGCTATGGCGTGGCTGCGGCCGGCTTCGCCATCGCCATATTGTCGCCGGTTCTGGGCGCGATCGCCGACCAGACCGGCCCGCGCAAGCCATGGATCGCCTTCTTCGCGGCGATCAAGATCGCCTGCCTGTTCCTGCTGTGGCTGGCGGTTCCGGGCTCCAGCCTGTTCTGGGTGGTGGCGATATTCTCGCTGGCCTCGGTCGCGGCCGAGTTCTCCACCGTATTCAACGATTCCATGATGCCGCGGCTGGTTCCCAAAGAGCAGATCGGACACATCTCCAATGTCGCCTGGGGACTGGGCTATCTCGGCGGCATGGTCGTGCTGATCTTCGTGGTGGCGTGCCTCGCAGCCCTGCCGGATACGGGGCTGACCATTGCCGGCCTCAAGCCGCTGTTCGGGCTCGATCCGGCGCTCGGTGAAGATGCGCGCGCCACCGGCCCGCTTTCGGCGCTGTGGTATCTGGTCTTCATCCTGCTCATGTTCCTTCTCACGCCCGATGCGGTGAAGGGAATACCGATCCGGCCCGCCGTGCGGCAGGGGCTGGCGGAGCTGAGGTCGACGCTTGGCGAGGTGCGCAAGCGTCCCGGCATCTTCCGCTTCCTGATTGCGCGGATGATCTATCAGGACGGCGTCAACGCCCTCATCGTTCTGGGTGGCGCGTTCGCGGCGGCGATGTTCGGCTGGTCGATCACCGAGATCGGCATTTTCGGCATCATTCTCAACGTGGTCGCTATTTTCGGCTGCTGGGTGGCGGCGCGGCTCGACACGGCGCTGGGCTCCAAGGTCGTGGTGATGACCTCGCTGGTGCTGCTGTGCATCGCGACGGTCGGCATCGTTTCCACCGGGCCGGGCTACACGCTGTTCGGCGCGCTGCATCTGCCGGCCGACGATCCGGGCGGACTGTTTGGCACCGCGGCCGAGAAAGCCTACATTCTCTATGGGCTGCTGATCGGCGTCGCGTTCGGGCCGGCGCAGGCGTCCTCGCGCTCCTACATGGCGCGCAGCGTGTCGGCCGAGGAGGCCGGCCGCTATTTCGGCATCTACGCGCTGGCCGGGCGCGTAACAAGTTTCGCCGCGCCCTTCACGGTGGCTACGGTTACGGCGCTGACCGGCTCGCCGCGCCTCGGCATGGCGATGATCATTCTGTTTCTGGTGGCGGGGATGGCGCTGTTGGCGGGAACGCCCTATCCGGCAGACCGGAAAGGGCGCTGAAGGTCCGCCCCGGCCTTCGCAGCCGGAGTGCCGTGATCAATGCCGGAAGTGGCGGGTGCCGGTGAACACCATGGCGATGCCATGTTCGTCGGCAGCGGCGATCACCTCGTCGTCGCGCATCGAACCGCCCGGCTGGATGACGGCGGTTGCGCCGGCCTCCACCGCTGCCAGCAAGCCATCGGCGAAGGGGAAGAACGCGTCGGAGGCCACGACCGAGCCTCTGGTCAGCGGCTGGGCATGGCCTGCTGCCTCGGCTGCGTCCAGCGCCTTGCGGGCGGCGATGCGCGAGGAGTCGACGCGGCTCATCTGGCCGGCGCCGATGCCGACCGTGGCGCGGTCCTTTGCATAGACGATGGCGTTCGACTTCACATGCTTGGCGACGCGGAAGGCGAAGCGGAGATCGGCCATTTCGGCTTCGCCGGGCGCGCGCTTCGTCACCACCTTCAGGTCCAGATCGTCGACCACGGCGTTGTCACGGCCCTGCACAAGCAGCCCGCCGGCCACCGACTTCACTGTCATGCCGGCCGCACGCGGGTCGGGCAGGCCGCCGGTGACGAGCAGGCGGAGGTTTTTCTTCGCGGCGACGATGGCCTGCGCCGCCTCGCTGGCTTCCGGCGCGATAATGACCTCGGTGAAGGTTTTCACGATTTCTTCCGCGGCTTCCGCGTCGAGCAGGCCGTTCAGCGCCACGATGCCGCCGAACGCCGAAACCGGGTCGCAGGCGAGCGCCTTGAGATAGGCGTCCTTCAGAGTCGCGCCTTCGGCAACGCCGCAAGGATTGGCGTGCTTGATGATGGCGACGGCGGCGGTGCGGGCGGGATCAAACTCGCCGACCAGTTCGAAGGCGGCGTCGGTGTCGTTGATGTTGTTGTAGGAGAGCTGCTTGCCCTGCAACTGCCTCGCGCTGGCGACCCCCGGCCGTTTTTCGCCGGTGACGTAGAAGCCGGCCCGCTGGTGCGGATTTTCGCCATAGCGCATGACGCTGTCGAGCCTGCCGCCGAAGGCGCGCCATGCCGGGTTTTCGATTTCCAGCGTCTCAGTGAACCAGCCGGAGATACCCGCATCATAGGCAGCGGTCCGGGCGAAGGCTTTGGCCGCAAGCCGCTTGCGGAAGTCCAGCGGAAGCGCGCCGGAATTTGCCTGCATGGCTTCGAGCACGCCGGCATAGTCCGTAGGGTCGGTGACGATGGCGACATAGGCATGGTTCTTGGCCGAAGCCCGCACCATGGCGGGGCCGCCGATGTCGATGTTCTCGACGATCGACGCATAATCCGCGCCGGAGGCCCGCACGTCCTCGAACGGGTAGAGGTTGACCACCACAAGATCGATCGGCTCGATGCCATGGGCGCGCATGGCATCGACATGTTCCGCGTCGTCGCGGATGCCGAGCAGCGCGCCGTGGACGGATGGATGCAGCGTCTTCACGCGCCCGTCCATGATCTCGGGAAAACCGGTGAGTTCCGACACGTCGCGCACCGGGATGCCCGCTTGTGCGATTGCCTTCGAGGTGCCGCCCGTCGAGACCAGCTCGACGCCGGCGGCGACAAGCGCACGGGCGAAATCGACGAGGCCGGTCTTGTCCGAAACGGACAGCAGCGCGCGGCGCACCGGCACCAGATCGGGAGCGGGGATTTTCTTTGAGGCGACAGCCATGCGAGCGGCCCTTCATGCTGCGGAAAGATGGGGGCGCACTAGCACATGAGGGCAGCGATTCAAACGCGCGAATTGTCGTTTCGGGCCGGTCCGGACAACAGTCGCATCAGCCGTGCACCGTCGCGCCGGCCAGCCGCACCCGCTTCAGCCGCCAGCGGACTTCCGGCACCACGGATGCGTTGAACGACAGCAGGAACTGGCGGCTGATGCGCGGCCCAGCGATGCCGGCGAAGTAGATCGATTCCTCGACCTGCGGCGCGGCGTCCGGGCAGGAGAACATCCAGGCATCTCCGTTGTCGGAGGTGAGCACGAGATGGCCGCCGGAATCGGTGTACAGATTGATGTCGGGATGGAGGTGGAAGCGGACGGTCACGACGTCGTTTCCGGTGTCGCGGGCAGGGCTGCCGTCGGCGCACAGGAAGCTGTCGCGACCGACCAGCGTGCCGCCCCGGTCGAGCAGGATCAACTCGCGCTCGTGCAGCAGGCCGAAGCGTTGCAGATAGCCGTCATGACGGGCTAGGAAGCCGTGCCGGTCGGAACCGTCGCGGCGCTCGCAATGGACATGACGCGGGCCGCCGATGAGGGGCGCGCCGACAAGGCCGGAAAGGCGCGAGGAATGGCTGAAGCGGGCCGAGGAGGTGTCGTTGAGCGTCGCGGTGGAATGGGCGGCGGTGGCGCGGGCCAGCGGCCGGAATTCCGGATCGCCATAGGTATCGACGCCGGCGTTGACGATGAAATGATGGCGGCCGGACGACAGCTCGAAGGACAGGCATCCGGCATGGGCTGCGCCGGAGACAGCCAGCGGCGGCGGCGGACCCGTATCGGCGATGACGGTGACGTCGCCGATCGACAGGCGCTCGTAGCCGGAATGCGGGGCATGCAGCAGCGGTGCGCCGGCGGTGTCATCATGGCGCAGGATGGCGGCGATGCGGTCCTGCACGGTAGCGCCCATGCCGTTGAAGCAGGCGAGGCTGCCTTCCTGATGGCGGAAGAAACGCAGCGCCGGCAGCATCCGGTCAACCGCGCCCATCAGGGCGGCCGGCGGCTGTTCGGCCTGATTGGCATAGGTCTGGCGCAGCGGCAGAAGGTCGGCGAGGAATTCCAGAACCATCAGCGGATTGCGCGAGATATGGCCGCCATCGGGCAGAATCTGGCGGTCCAGCTCCTCGGCGAGGCTGCGGCTGGCACTGCGCAGGGCGGCAGGCGGGACAGGCAGGGAGAGCGCCGCGAATGCGAGGGCGATGCGCGCGCGCAGCAGATCCTTGCCGCAGGGCATCTCGCGCGCCATCGAACGCAGATAGCGGATCTGCATGGCGAGCGACCTGAGGAATGCGCGATAGAATACGAAGTCCGCACCCTGAAGCACCACGGAGGAATGCTGAAGCCAGGCTATGATGCGCTTGGAGGTGACGCCGGGCTCCCAGGCCACCCCGGAAATATGGGTGCCGTGATTGGCGATCCAGTCCTTCACCAGCACGCGCGCATTGGCGAAGGCGAGTTCCGTGTTGGCGGCGCGCATATGGCGCAGCCAGCGGAAGCCATGCAGGGAACGCCGCCAGCCCTGATGCGGAACCTCGATCCTGAACGGCGATTCGCCACCCGTCTCGACCATGCGTCCGGAGAGCGGAAAGCGCCCGTAATAGATTTCCATGGCGATCTGCGGATCGGCCAGGCGCAGGTCGGGCGGGGCGATGAGAACGCGCTCGGGCGTGCGCCCGGAATAACGCCAGCGATAGGCCGGCCCGGCACGCAGACGCCGGCGTGCGTTGCGCCAGAACTCTCTTGCGACCAGTGCCCAAAGGCGTGTCATATCTGCGGCAGCGGTTGCCAACGCCTTCCCGAGACCTCAGTTTCGCTTACAAACTATGCGATTCAATAGGTTATGCGAAGCTGAATTCAAACCCGTGCGACATGTCGTGGCGCAATCTGTCCACATGCTTTCGTAAGCGGCTGCTTGCGAAGGCCCCAAACTTCAGTTTCCTGCGCGCTTCCTGATCCTTGCGGCGAAGAAACCGTCGAGGCCCGACAGGCTCGGCGAGCCCATGTCGAGCCCTGCGGGCGTGGTGCGCAGGGTGCCTTTGGCCGTGATGAAAGGTGCGATGCCGGCGGCTTCCTGTGGCGAGATCGTATCCGGTTCGGCATCTGGCGTGTCGGCAAGGAAGGCGGCGACAAGGTCTTCGCCTTCCAGCGGATCGAGCGAGCAGTTTGAAAACAGGACGATCCCGCCGGGGCGGATCAGTGTGAAGGCCCTGTCGAGCAACCGCCGCTGGAGAGCGGCAAGCTTGGCGATGTCTTCGGGCGTCTTCGTCCACGGCACGTCGGGATGGCGGCGCACCGTGCCGGTCGAGGAGCAGGGCGCATCGAGCAGAACGGCATCGAACGGCTCCTGCGGGGTAAATTCCAGCAGGTCGCTGCGGACGATTTCCGCCTCCAGCCCAAGGCGGTCGAGATTTCCGGAGAGGCGCTTCAGGCGGTTTTGCGAGGCATCGACGGCGGTAACGTCGGCGCCTGCGAGGATGAACTGGGCGGTCTTGCCGCCGGGGGCGGCGCACAGGTCCGCAACCCTGCGGCGGGCGATGTCGCCCATCAGCCTCGCGGGCAGGGCGGCGGCGGCATCCTGCACCCACCACTCACCCTCGGCAAAACCCGGCAATTCCGTGATCGGGCCTTCCAGCTTTTCCAGCCGAACCGAACCTGTTGGCAGCACGATGCCGCCGAGGCGTTCGGCCCATGCCTGCGGGTCGGCTTTCACGGTGAGGTCGATGGGCGTTTCGAGGCGATGCACGTCAAGGATGGCCCGCGCCTGTTCCGCGCCATAGGCTTGCGTCAGCCGTGCCGCGAACCATTCGGGGGCGTCGTTTGTGGCGGCAAGCGCCGGGCCGAGTTCCGTTTGCTTGACGCGGGCAAGGGCACGCAGCACCGCATTGACCAGTCCGGCGAAGCGTTGCGTGCGCGGGTCCGATTTGGCGTGGGTGACGGCGAGGTCGACGGCGGCGCTGTCCGGCACGTCGAGGAACAGGATCTGCGCGGCTGCGATATGCAGGATGTGGGCAAGCGCGGTCGCATTGGCCGGCAGCGGCTTTTCCAGCCGTTTGGCCAGCAGCGCCGCGATGGTCATGCGATGGCGAAGGGCCGCGCCCACCATGGCGCGCACCAGCGCGCGGTCGCGCATGTCGAGCGCCATGTATTGCGGATGGCCGTGCTCGTTGTCGGTCAGCCCGTCGAGCGGCGTGCGGGCGTCGATGACCGCGCCGAGCAGACGCACCGCGGCCTTGCGGGCGGCAAGCCCCGGCACCGATGGGGCTGCCGTGTCCGGCCTGCGATGATGGGAAGCATGCCGCTTTCGGGCCGGAGACGCCTGCTTCACGACCAGGGACCTTTCGGCCCGGTGGGATTGCGGCCCCATGGGTTGGGTTTCGGCTGCGGTTCGGCGGGAGGCTCGGCCCGGGGTCCGGCCCGGGGTCCGGCTTGCGAGCGTCCGCCCCATGGTCCGGCATCCTGCGGCTCGGACCGGGGATCGGTATTGCGGGGCGCCGGTTGGCGCGCGCTGCCACCGCCGCCGCCGGACGAGGAGCCCCATTCGGCATCCATGGCCTGCAGGGCGGCAATGCGGTTGCCGGTATCGGGGTGGGTGGAGAACAGATTGTCCATGCGCTCGCCGGAAAGCGGGTTGATGATGAAGAGGTGCGCGGTCGCCGGATTGCGCTCGGCATCCGGATTGTGGATGCGTTCGGCGCTGCGGGCGATCTTGTCAAGGGCGGAAGCCAGCCACAGCGGCCTGCCGCAGATTTCCGCGCCGCGCCGGTCGGCGGCATATTCGCGCGTGCGGCTCACCGCCATCTGCACGATCATGGCGGCGAAAGGCGCAACGATCATCGCCACCAGCACGCCGACGAAGCCCAGAGGATTGTTGTTGTTGTCGCGGTTGCCGCCGAAAAACAGGGCGAAGTTGCCGAGCATGGAAATCGCGCCGGCCAGCGTGGCGACGATGGTCATGGTCAGCGTGTCGCGGTTCTGCACATGCGCAAGCTCATGCGCCATCACGCCGGCGACCTCTTCGCGCGAGAGGCGCTGAAGCAGGCCGGTCGTTGCGGCGACGGCGGCGTTCTCGGGATTGCGGCCGGTGGCGAAGGCATTGGGCTGCGCATTGTCGATCAGGTAGACGCGCGGCATCGGCAGGCCGGCGCGCGAGGCAAGTTCGCGCACGATGGCGTGATATTCCGGCGCGTTGCGCTCGTCGACCTCGACGGCGCGGTGCATGGCCAGCACCATCTTGTCGGCGTTCCAGTAGCTGAACAGATTGGTCGCCGCCGCGATGAGGAACGCGATCATCATGCCGCCCGAGCCGCCGACAAGGTAGCCCACGCCCATGAAAAGCGCCGTCATGGCGGCCAGCAGCATCGCGGTGCGCAATGTGTTCATCCGGTACTCCTCGGGGCCTTCGCGCAAAAGGGTCGATCCCTCGCGCCGGCTTCGCTATATGATGGGAAGCGAAAGGCCGGCTTTCAATCCATTTGGCAGGACGGACATGACGGATCAAGATGGCAACGAGGCGCCCGCAAACACGGAAGCGGAGCGCAGGGCCCTCAGCCCCGCGGCCGAACGGGCGCTGAAGGAGGCGGCCGAGCGCCGCAGGGCCTACGAGGCCGCGGAAGCGGCGCGCCCCGTCGAGCTCGGCGGCCGCGGCGGCAAGGAGCCCGGCCGATATGGCGACTGGGAAGTGAAGGGCCTGACCAGCGATTTCTGATTGCTGACGGCGTCCGGCCTTCAATGCAGGCGCATGGCGTCCCCTGCGCGCAGCCGTGCGGGCTTCTCCACACGGCAATAGACGCCGATATTGTGGGCGTTGTGGCGCACCAGCGTGCGCAATATGCCCGGGTCCTCGGGTATGCCTTCCTGTGAAATGATGGTGAAGCCACAACGCCGGCAGGGTTCGACGATGGTCAGTTCCAGATCGCCGATGGAAAGCGTACGTCCGATCCATTCCGTTTCGGGGAAGCTGCCTTCGACTTCCGGCATGTCCACAAGGATGCTCGGCCGAAAGCGGCGGCGGTCGGGAATGCCGTCGGGGTGAAGCGCCTTCAGCCGCGCCAGAGAGGCGGTGGTGAGAAGGTGCACCGGCGCTTTCTCGTAGCGGGCGCGGGTTTGGGGTCCGTCGTAACCGTCGGGGCTTTGCCCCTCGAAGGGCAGGATTGCCGCGGTGAAGCCGAGATAGTCCGAAACGGCCCGCTGGCTGTCGTCGCCCGGCGCGGCAAGCCATTCGCCCTGCGGCGTCATCACCTGAAGGCGGCGCGCCTCGTCGAGCCTTGCCCTGATGCGCGGCGCCTTGTGCCATTTGGGAAGCCGGTCGGGCCGCGCGATCTCGCCATCCGCCGTGTCGATCAGGCCGTAGAGACGGTCGCCATCGGCGCCGCCATGGCCGAAATCGAGTGCTGGCAGCATCTCCCCGCCCAACGAGCTGGCGGGGTAACGCCACAACTCCGCTACCTGCCCGATGTCGGCCATCGCCGCCTTCTACCCTGCCTTTTTATTCTGTCTGTTCTGGATGAGGTCGTTGACGACGGCGGGGTCGGCGAGGGTTGAGGTGTCTCCGAGGGCGGCGAAGTCGTCCTCTGCGAT
>NZ_SNZF01000041.1 GCF_004363725.1 Aquamicrobium defluvii
CGCCATCCTCGAACCACCGTATCGAAACATCACCCTCGAAACTGGCGTTCTTCACCACCGTATAGGGCCTGAACCAGTCGATGCGCCTGCCATGCTCGCCCCAGAACGCATCAGGATCGCTCACGCTCTCGGCGTACCACCTAAGATACGTCTCGTTGTCCAGCGTACCCGCACGCTTCCACGATGGCTGCACACGGTAGATATTGGTATCGGACATTACAGGCTTTCCTCCCGGCGAACATGACCCGTCGATCGGGTACTGGGCGCGGCCTCCTGCCGCGAAATCTGCGCGCATTATTAACATTGCTGCCTCAACGGCAATATTAGACATTCGATTGTCGGGATTTATCGTTGCGGCATTGCGACATGGCGTGGCCGCCTGCGCAGTGTCGCCTTGCTGGCCCAAGCGATAGGCAGGCATTGCGGAGCCCGCCATCCGGTGGGCGATTGCCAAGTCGCGGCACAGCCGTTATGCCTGAAATTCAGGACTTCGTTGAACCGGATCGTACGGATCGAGGTTCTTCCAATCGGGGTTCGGGTAACAGGGAGCACTATCATGAAAAAGAAGCTTTTGGCCGGCGTCGCACTGTTCGCCTCGCTGGCTTTCGCATCCGGCGCGCAGGCCGACATCGTCATTGGTGTCGTGGCCCCGCTGACAGGCCCGGTCGCCGCCTATGGCGAGCAGGTCAAGAACGGAGCCGAGGCCGCGGTCGAGAAGATCAACAAGGATGGCGGCATCCTTGGCGAGCAGGTGGTGATCAAGCTGGCCGACGATGCGGGCGATCCCAAGCAGGGCGTTTCGGCCGCCAACCTTCTGGTGGGCGAGGGTGTGCACTATGTGGTCGGCCCGGTGACGTCTGGTGTCGCCATGGCCGCTTCCGACGTGTTCGCCGAAAACGGCGTGCTGATGGTGACGCCGACTGCCACGGCGCCGGATCTCACCGCGCGCGGCCTGACCAACGTGCTGCGCACCTGTGGACGCGACGACCAGCAGGCCGAGGTCGCCGCTGCCTATGTCGTGAAGAACCTGAAGGACAAGAAGGTCGCCATCGTCGACGACAAGGGCACCTACGGCAAGGGTCTGGCCGATGCCTTCAAGGCGGGCATCAATGCCGGCGGCGTGACGGAAGTGAGCCACAACTCGCTGAATCCGGGCGAGAAGGATCTTTCGGCGCTGGTCACGCGCCTGAAGTCCGACGGTGCCGAGGTGATCTATTTCGGCGGTTATCACCCCGAGGGCGGTCTGCTCGCCCGCCAGCTCGCCGATGCCGGCGTCAAGGCGACGATCATCGGCGGCGAGGGCCTGTCGAACACCGAATACTGGGCGATCGGCAACGAAGCCGCTGCCGGCACTTTGTTCACCAACGCGTCCGACGCGCTGAAGAACCCGGATTCGGCTGCTGCCGTCGAAGTGCTGAAAGAGAAGGGCATCCCGCCGGAAGCTTTCACGCTCAACGCCTATGCCGCGGTCGAAGTGCTCAAGGCGGGTATCGAGAAGGCCGGCAAGGCCGACGATACCGCTGCCGTTGCAGCCGCGCTCAAGGATGGCAGCGAAATTCCGACCGCGATCGGCAAGCTGACCTATGGCGAAAACGGCGATCTGAGCTCGCCGAGCTTCTCGCTGTTCAAGTGGGAAGCCGGCAAGATCGTCGCCGCCGAGTAAATCCGGACGGATCGAACTGGGAAGGGCCGGGGCTTTGCGCTCCGGCCCTTCTTCTTGAGGTTATATGTGCTTTTTCGGAGCTACCGGCCGCCGAAGATGGCCGATCCGACGCGCACGCTGGTGGCGCCGAAAGCGACGGCAAGCTCATAGTCGCCGGACATGCCCATGGAGAGTTTGCCGACGCCAGCCTCGCGGGCCAGCTTTTCCAGCAGGGCGAAATGCGGGCCGGGGTTCTCGTCTGCGGGCGGGATGCACATCAGCCCCTCGATTGCCAGCCCGTGAACCTCGCGGCAGCGATTGACGAAGGCGACCGCCTCTTTCGGCCCGATGCCTGCCTTCTGGGGTTCGGAACCGGTATTGACCTGCACATAAAGGCGCGGGGCCCGGCCCTGCCTGGCGATCTCCTTCGCCAGTTCGGCGGCGATCTTCTCGCGGTCCACGGTCTCGATGACATCGAAGAGCGCGACCGCCTCCTTTGCCTTGTTGGATTGCAGCGGGCCGATGAGATGCAGCTCCAGGTCGGGAAATTCCTGCCTGAGCGCCGACCACTTGCCCTGCGCTTCCTGCACGCGGTTTTCGCCGAACACCCGCTGGCCGGCCTCGATGACCGGGCGGATGTCGTCCGCCGTGAAGGTCTTGGAGACGGCGACGAGCGCGACCGATCCGGCCTCGCGGCCAGCCGCGCGCCCGGCCTTGCCGATATTGTCCTTCACCTGTGCAAGCCGTTCAACCGCATCGCTCATGTCGAAATCCTGCTGTCCTGAAATCCCGATTTTGCCCCTCGGGCACGCCTTACGGTTGACGGGTCCCGCAAACCATGGTGAAGACCGGGGCATGTCCCCGCTGCCCGCATGCATGCGGCAGCTTCCAGCATGCTTTTAGAAGAAAAACCGGTCATGGCAACCGAACGATACAATCCGCGCGCGTCCGAACCCAAATGGCAGAAGGCATGGGATGCCGAGAAGCTGTTCGAGACGAAGAACGACGACCCGCAGCCCAAATACTATGTGCTCGAGATGTTTCCCTATCCGTCCGGGCGCATCCATATGGGCCATGTGCGCAACTACACGATGGGCGACGTCGTGGCGCGCTACAAGCGGGCCAGGGGCTTCAACGTGCTGCATCCGATGGGCTGGGATGCCTTCGGACTTCCGGCTGAGAACGCCGCCCGTGACAACAAGGTCAATCCGCGCGACTGGACCTACGCCAACATCGAGACGATGAAGGGCCAGCTCAGGACCATGGGCCTCTCGCTCGACTGGTCGCGCGAGCTGGCGACCTGCGACCCGTCCTATTACCGCCATCAGCAGAAGATGTTCCTCGATTTCTGGAAATCGGGTCTGGTCGAGCGCAGGGCGGCCAAGGTCAACTGGGACCCGGTGGACATGACCGTGCTCGCCAACGAGCAGGTCATCGACGGCAAGGGCTGGCGCTCCGGCGCTCCGGTCGAGCAGCGCGACCTGACGCAGTGGTTCTTCAAGATCACGTCCATGAGCCAGGATCTGCTGGACGGGCTCGATACGCTCGACCGCTGGCCGGAAAAGGTCCGCATCATGCAGCAGAACTGGATTGGCCGGTCCGAGGGCCTGCTGCTGCGCTGGAAGCTGGATGCGGCGACCGCGCCGGCGGGCGAGACCGAGCTGGAGGTCTACACCACCCGGCCCGACACGATCTTCGGCGCTTCCTTCATGGCGGTGTCGGCCGATCATCCGCTGGCGAAGAAGGCGGCCGAGGGCAATCCCCGGATCGCCGCCTTTATCGACGAGGTGCACCACATGGGCACTTCTGTCGCCACCCTGGAGACGGCGGAAAAGAAGGGCGTCGATACAGGCATCCGCGTCGTCCATCCCTTCGATCCGGAATGGACGCTGCCGGTCTACGTGGCCAATTTCGTGCTGATGGACTACGGCACCGGGGCGGTGTTCGGCTGCCCCGCGCACGATCAGCGCGACCTCGATTTCGCCAACAAATACGGCTTGCCGGTACGCCCGGTCGTGAAGCCCGAGGGCGTCGATGCGGCGAGCTTCCGGATCGCCGACGAAGCCTATTCCGACGACGGCACGATGATCAACTCGGGCTTCCTCGACGGAATGAGCCCGGCGGACGCCTTCAACGAGGTGGCGAAGCGGCTGGAGGGCACCGACCTTGGCGGCCGCCCGCAGGCGAAGCGCAAGGTGCAGTTCCGCCTGCGCGACTGGCTGATCTCGCGCCAGCGCTACTGGGGCTGCCCGATCCCGGTCATCCACTGCGATGCCTGCGGCGCCGTTCCGGTGCCGCAGGATCAGCTTCCGGTGGAACTGCCGACGGATGTCACCTTCGACAAGCCCGGCAATCCGCTCGATCACCACCCGACGTGGAAGCACACGACCTGCCCGAACTGCGGCGGGGCCGCCCGGCGCGACACCGACACGATGGACACCTTCGTCGATTCGTCCTGGTATTTCGCCCGCTTCACCGATCCGAAGAATGAGAAGGCGCCGACCGATCTCGCCTATGTCGACGGCAAGAATGGCTGGCTGCCGGTTCACCAGTACATCGGCGGCATCGAGCACGCCATCCTGCATCTGCTCTATTCGCGCTTCTTCACCCGCGCCATGAAGGCGACCGGCCACGTCAATGTGGTCGAGGAGCCGTTCGAGGGGCTGTTCACGCAGGGCATGGTGGTGCACGAGACCTACAAGGGGCCGCAGGGCTGGGTCTCGCCGGCCGAACTGCGCATCGAGGAGGTCGACGGGCAGCGCAGGGCAAGCCTGCTTTCCGACGGAACCCCGGTCAGCATCGGCTCGATCGAGAAGATGTCGAAGTCGAAGAAGAACGTGGTCGACCCCGACGACATCATCGCCAGCTACGGTGCCGACACGGCGCGCTGGTTCATGCTGTCGGACTCACCGCCTGAGCGCGACGTGATCTGGACCGAGGCCGGCGTCGAAGGCGCCCATCGCTTCGTGCAGCGCGTGTGGCGTCTGGTGTCCGACGCAGTGCCGGTGCTCAGCGGCGTTGCGCCGGAAACCGGCACCGAGGGTGACGCGCTGGCGGTCTCGCGCGGCGCGCACAAGATTCTCAAGGCTGTCGGCGAGGACATCGAGCGGCTGCATTTCAACCGCGCGGTGGCGCGCCTCTACGAGCTCACCAACCTGTTGTCGCCGCAAGTGGCGGCGGTTGGCGAAGGCAAGAGCGAACGCGCGCCCGCCGTGCGCGAAGGGCTGGAATTCCTGATCGCCATGCTGGCGCCGATGATGCCGCACCTGGCCGAGGAATGCTGGCACGCCATCGGCGGCGAGGGTCTGGTGGCGGCGCGTCCGTGGCCGGACTTCGACCCTGCGCTTCTGGTGGACAACGAGGTCGTTCTGCCCGTTCAGGTGAACGGAAAGAAGCGCGGGGATTTGACAATTGCCCGCGACGCGGATCAAGCTGCGGTCGAACAGGCGGTCATGGGCCTCGACTTCGTGCAGAAGGCGCTGGAGGGCAAGACGCCGCGCAAGATCATCGTCGTGCCGCAGAGGATCGTGAATGTCGTTGCCTGACACAGCCAAGCGGACGATGGGCAGGATCGGCGTGCGCGCCGGCAATCTGGCGGCAGGGGCGGCGCTGCTTTCGGCGGCGTTCCTTTCGGCCTGCACGGTGCAGCCGCTTTATTCCAGCCAGCCGCTTTCCGTCGGCGGCCAGACGGTCGCTACGGAAGAACTGGCGTCGATCTCGGTCAAGCCGGTGAAGACGCGTTACGCCCAGCAGGTGCGCAACAACCTCATCTTCGGCCTCACCCACGGCAGGGGCGAACCCTCGACGCCGGTCTATTCGCTCGATCTCGGCGTGACCGAACTGGTTCAGTCCGCGGCTTCGATCCAGGTCACCAGGGATCAGGACGAGCCGAGCGCGGGCACCGTGACCCTGACGGCGGACTACCGGCTGACGGAAGTCTCAACCGGAAAGCTGGTCGGGGCCGGCAAGCGTTCGATCTCGTCGTCCTTCGACCGCCCGAAGCAGGAATTCGCCACCTATCGCGCGCAGCTCGATGCGGAAAACCGCGCCGCGCGCGAACTGGCCGAAGTGCTGCGGCTGGCGCTGGCGCAGGATCTGGCGAAGCGGAAGTAAGTCTTTCTCTCACCGGACCGGCGGGCCGCAGCGGGTTCGCTTCAAAGCCGGCGAGTCATGCCGCCCGCCGGGATCGACCCGGCGATGCGGATCTGGCGATGTCAGCCGATCTTCTGGCCGGTCTTGGCCCAGTCGGCGAGGAAGGCTTCCAGGCCCTTGTCGGTCAGCGGATGCCTGACCAGCGAGCGCAGCACGGCCGGCGGGGCGGTGATGACGTCGGCGCCGATCAGGGCGGCGTCCTTGACGTGGTTCACGGTGCGCGCCGAGGCCACCAGGATTTCCGTCTTGAAGTCGTAGTTGTCGTAGATCTGGCGGATCTCGGAGATCAGGTCCATGCCCTCGATGCCGATGTCGTCGAGACGGCCGACGAAGGGCGAGATGAACGACGCGCCGGCCTTGGCGGCGAGCAGGGCCTGGTTGGCCGAGAAGCAGAGCGTGACGTTGACCATGCGGCCCTCGGAGCGGATCGCCTTGCAGGCCTTGAGCCCGTCGAGGGTGAGCGGCACCTTGATGGTGACATTGTCGGCGATCTTCGCCAGCACCTTTGCCTCGGCCATCATGCCGTCATAGTCGGTGGCGGTGACTTCTGCCGAGACGGGGCCGGAAACGATGTCGCAGATATGGCGCGTCACTTCATCGATCTTGCCGCCCGATTTCAGGATCAGCGAGGGATTGGTGGTGACGCCGTCGACCAGCCCCATGTCGTTCAGCTCACGGATTTCCTTGATATCGGCGGTATCGACGAAGAACTTCATTACGGTCTCCTTGAAGACTCCGGCGTGCGGAGAGGGCGCACGCGCTATCGGCGTTTGCTTTAGACCAAAGACGATGCAAGGTCACGCGCGATGAACCAGGATTCGCCCTTTTCGGCCGCAGCCCCCGTGCTGGTGCCCATGCCTGCAGAACGTCCCTATACCTATGCGGTTCCGGAGGGAATGCGTGTGGTGCCGGGGTCGATCGTGCGCGTGCCGCTGGGGCCGCGGCAGGTGGCGGGCGTGGTCTGGGACGGCGGGGCCGATCCGGTCGATGCCCGCAAATTACGGCCCATCGAGCAGGTGTTCGACTGCCCGCCGATCAGCCGCGACATGCGCCGCTTCGTCGACTGGGTGGCGCAATACACGCTTTCGCCGCCCGGCATGGTGGCGCGCATGCTTTTGCGCGCGCCGGAAGCCTTCGACCCCGAGCCGTGGACCGAAGGCATCCAGCTTACCGACCGGCGGCCCGACCGGATGACCGGGGCGCGCGAGCGGGTGCTGGCCGCTGCCGCCGACGGTTTTGCCTGGACGCGCTCCGGGCTTGCCCATGCCGCCGGCGTTTCCTCCTCCGTCATAGACGGGCTGAGGGAGCAGGGCGTGTTCGAGACGGTGATGATCCCGCCGCGCCCGGTGGTCCCCGCGCCCGACACGTCCTATGCGGCGGCGGAACTGATGCCGGACCAGCGCGCGGCCGCTGACGATCTGCGAGCCGGCGTCGAAGCGGGCGATTTCCGCGTCACCCTGCTCGACGGCGTGACCGGCTCCGGCAAGACGGAGGTCTATTTCGAAGCGGTGGCGGCGGCACTGGAGAAGGGCAGGCAGGTGCTGATCCTGCTGCCGGAAATCGCGCTGACCCACGCCTTCCTCGAGCGCTTCCAGAATCGTTTCGGCACAAAACCGGCCGAATGGCACTCGGACCTGCCGCCGCGCATGCGCGAGCGGGTCTGGCGGCAGGTGGCCGAAGGCACGGTGAAGGTGGTGGCGGGCGCGCGCTCGGCGCTGTTCCTGCCATTCAAGGAACTTGGCCTGATCGTCGTCGACGAGGAGCACGACCCCGCCTACAAGCAGGAAGACCGTGTGTTCTACAATGCCCGCGACATGGCCGTGGTGCGCGCCCATATCGGCGGCTTTCCTGTGGTGCTGGCCTCGGCCACGCCATCGGTGGAAAGCCGCGTCAACGCCGTTCAGGGGCGCTATGGTCGCGTGGTGCTGTCGTCGCGCTTCGCCGATGCGGCGCTGCCGGATCTGCGCACCATCGACATGCGCCGCTCGCCCCCGGCGCGGGGCGGCTTCCTGTCGCCGCTTCTGCTGCAAAGGATGGCGGCGACGCTGGAAAAGGGCGAGCAGTCGCTGCTGTTCCTCAACCGGCGCGGCTATGCGCCCTTGACGCTTTGCCGCGCCTGCGGCCACCGCTTCGGCTGCCCGGTCTGCTCGTCCTGGCTGGTCGAGCACCGCTTTCGCGGCCAGCTCGTCTGCCACCATTGCGGCCATACGGAAAGGCGGCCCGACGCCTGCCCCGAATGCGGCACGCTCGACCATCTCGTCGCCTGCGGACTGGGGGTGGAGCGCATCGCGGAGGAGGTGGTGGCGCATTTCCCGGACGCGCGCACCATCGTCCTGTCATCGGACATTCTGGGCGGCGTTCGCCGGCTGCGGCTGGAGCTGGAAGCCATCGCCAATGGCGATGCCGACATCGTGATCGGCACGCAACTGGTCGCCAAAGGCCATAATTTCCCGAATATGACGCTGGTCGGCGTGGTGGACGCCGATCTCGGCCTCGCCAATGGCGATCCGCGGGCCTCCGAGCGCACCTTCCAGCTCCTCAGCCAGGTGACGGGCCGGGCCGGCCGAACGGGCAAGAAGAGCCTTGGCCTGTTGCAGACCTACCAGCCCGACCATCCGGTGATGCAGGCAATCGTCTCAGGCGATTCGGAGCTGTTCTACGAGCGCGAGATCGCCGAGCGCGAGCGCACCGGCCTGCCGCCGTTCGGACGGCTCGCCGGCATCATCGTCAGCGCGCCGACGCGGGCCGAGGCCGAAGGGCACGCGCGAGGTCTGCGGCTTGCCGCGCCGAACGCTTCCGACATATTCGTGCTGGGACCGGCCGAGGCGCCGCTGTCGCTGCTCAACGGGCGGCACCGCTTCCGGCTGCTGGTGCATGGCGAACGACGCGCCGACATGCAGGGCTTCATCAAGGCCATGCTGGCGGCAGGACCGAAGGTGCGCGGCCAGATCAGGGTGCAGGTCGACATCGATCCGCAAAGTTTCCTGTGACGGATCCGGCAGGAGGAGACAGGCAATGAGGACCATCGGCCTTCTGGGCGGCATGAGCTGGGAAAGCACGGCGATCTACTATCGTCTTCTCAATGAACTCGTGCGGGAGCGGCTGGGTGGTCTGCACTCCGCAAAGCTGGTGCTGGTCTCGGTGGATTTCGCGGAAATCGCGGAGCTTCAGCATGCCGGCGACTGGCAGGGCGCGGGGCGGCTTCTGGTCGGGGCAGCGCGCCAGCTTGAAGCGGCGGGCGCGGAGTGTCTGGTGATATGCACCAACACCATGCACAAGCTGGCCGATGAGATCGAGGCGGCCGTCTCCATCCCGCTCCTGCACATTGCCGACGCGACCGCCGGGGCCATCCGGCGAAGCGGGGCAAAACGGCCGGCGCTTCTCGCCACCCGCTTCACCATGGAGCAGGATTTCTACAGGCAGCGGTTGGCGGACCGTTACGGCATAGAGGCGCTGGTGCCGGATGAAGCGGGCCGCGCGAAGGTGCACGGCATCATCTATGACGAGTTGTGCCGGGGCCTCGTGAAGCCCGAATCGAAAGCCGTCTATCTGGACGAGATCGCGCGCCTGCGCTCCCGGGGAGCCGATGGCGTGATCCTCGGCTGCACGGAAATCACCATGCTGGTCGGCCAGCCCGATTTCGATATTCCGGTTTTCGACACCACGGCCATCCACGCCGAGGCGGCAATCGCTTTCGCGCTGGATGACGGATAGGCGGCGAATCTGGCAGTCTGGCAGACCATGACAACGCCGGACTTTCCGGCAAGAGCGAGGAACCGCAATGGAATTTTCGTTTCCGTGGCCGATGAGCCAGGGCGAGTGGCTGGCATGGACAAGCGCTGTGGTAACGCTGGCGCTGGGGCTCATCCTGTTTCTTGCGCCGGGGCTCGGCTTCCGGCTGCTTCGGCTCCAGCCGCATCCTGATAAGCCGGAGGCCGTCGTCGAGGGGCGCAGCCGCTTCGCCGGCTTCTATCTGGGCCTTGGCCTCACCGCCGTGCTGCTGGCGCAGCCTCTTCTTTACATGGCGCTCGGTTTTTCGTGGCTATTCACAGCTTTTGGGCGGATGCTCGGCATGATGAGTGACGGCGCCAACACGCCCTACAATTGGGCCGCCCTGACGGTCGATCTGCTGCTGGCGGCGCTTCCGCTGGCTTTTTCCTTCGGTTTCTGGCCCTGAATCGCGGAGCCGTAAACCCATTCGTCAAGCGGATGCGACAAAAGTGCCGGAATCGACGCCCCTCCATGGATTGCGGTCTTGGGAGGCGTATGCTAGAGGGCAACCGACTTTCAGCTAGGGGAAGCGGAAGCCGACCCTTTAGCTTTGAGAAAACGTAAGCAAGGTCAAAGATTTAGCCAGAGTTTTCACTCGCGCCAACAATCTGCGGCCTGTCAGACATGAGAAAAGACGGACCGTGGCCCAAACGTCCTCGCCAATCTCCGCCGTTGCCGAACGCTATGCCAGTTCGCTTTTCGAGCTTGCTCTCGAAGACAAGTCCGTTGCCAGGGTCGAGGCTGATCTTGGCAGCTTCGAGGCAATGCTGGCCGGCAGTGCCGACCTGCGTCGCCTGATCGAAAGCCCGGTCTTCGCGGCGGACGAGCAGGAGCGCGCCATCTCGGCGATTCTCGAAAAGGCGAAGGTCGGCGGTCTCGCCGGCAATTTCCTGCGCGTCGTCGCCCGCAACCGCCGCCTGTTCGCCGTTCCCGGCATGATCCAGGCGTTCCGCCGCATCGCCGCCGAGCATCGCGGTGAAGCGTCTGCCGACGTGACTGCGGCGCATGCGCTGACGGCTGCCCAGCAGAATGAACTCAAGGCTGCGCTCAGGAGCGTTGCCGGCAAGGACGTGGTCATCAATGTCACCGTCGACCCGAGCCTGCTCGGTGGTCTGGTTGTCAGGATGGGTTCGCGCCAGATCGATACATCGCTCAAAACCAAACTCAATTCGCTCAAGCTTGCACTTAAAGAGGTCGGCTGATGGACATCCGCGCCGCGGAAATCTCCGCAATTCTGAAAGACCAGATCAAGAATTTCGGCAAGGAAGCCGAAGTTTCCGAAGTCGGCCAGGTTCTGTCCGTCGGTGATGGCATCGCCCGCGTTTACGGCCTCGACAACGTCCAGGCCGGCGAGATGGTCGAGTTCCCCGGCGGCATCCGCGGCATGGCGCTCAACCTCGAAGCCGACAATGTCGGCGTCGTTATCTTCGGTAACGACCGCGACATCAAGGAAGGCGACACCGTCAAGCGCACCGGCGCCATCGTCGACGTGCCGGTCGGTCCCGAACTGCTCGGCCGCGTGGTCGACGCGCTGGGCAACCCGATCGACGGCAAGGGCCCGATCAAGTCGAAGGAGCGCCGCCGCGTCGACGTCAAGGCGCCCGGCATCATTCCGCGCAAGTCGGTGCACGAGCCGATGTCGACCGGCCTCAAGGCCATCGACGCCCTGATCCCGGTCGGTCGCGGCCAGCGCGAGCTGGTCATCGGCGACCGCCAGACCGGCAAGACCGCCATCATTCTGGACACCATCCTGAACCAGAAGGCCATCCACGACAGCGGCCCCGAGTCGGAAAAGCTCTACTGCGTCTATGTCGCCGTCGGCCAGAAGCGTTCGACCGTTGCCCAGTTCGTGAAGGTTCTGGAAGAGCGCGGCGCGCTCGAATACTCCATCATCGTCGCCGCCACCGCTTCCGATCCGGCCCCGCTCCAGTATCTGGCGCCGTTCACCGGCTGCACCATGGGCGAGTATTTCCGCGACAACGGCCAGCACGCGCTGATCGGCTATGACGATCTCTCCAAGCAGGCCGTGGCCTACCGCCAGATGTCGCTGCTGCTGCGCCGCCCGCCGGGCCGCGAAGCCTATCCGGGCGACGTGTTCTACCTGCACTCCCGCCTGCTGGAGCGCGCCGCGAAGCTGAACGACGACAATGGCAACGGTTCGCTGACAGCGCTGCCGGTCATCGAGACGCAGGCCAACGACGTGTCGGCCTATATCCCGACCAACGTGATCTCCATCACCGACGGCCAGATCTTCCTTGAGACCAACCTGTTCTTTCAGGGTATCCGCCCTGCCGTGAACGTCGGTCTTTCGGTGTCGCGCGTGGGCTCCGCCGCCCAGATCAAGGCGATGAAGCAGGTTGCCGGCTCGATCAAGGGCGAGCTTGCCCAGTATCGCGAAATGGCCGCCTTCGCCCAGTTCGGTTCGGACCTCGACGCGGCTACCCAGCGTCTGCTCAATCGCGGTGCGCGCCTGACCGAGCTGCTCAAGCAGCCGCAGTTCTCGCCGCTCAAGACCGAAGAGCAGGTCGCGGTGATCTTCGCGGGTGTCAACGGTTACCTCGACAAGCTCCCTGTCGCCGATGTCAGCCGTTTCGAGCAGGGCCTGCTTTCGCACCTGCGCACGGTCGGCAAGGAAGTGCTGGACGGCATCCGCAAGGAAAAGGCGCTGTCGGACGACCTGCGCAGCAAGCTGAAGGCCGAGGTCGACGCGTTCGCCAAGACCTTCGCCTGACCCTGAACGCACGCGGAAACAGAGTTTGAAGCATGGCGTCACTGAAAGACCTTCGTAACCGCATCGCCTCGGTCAAGGCGACGCAGAAGATCACCAAGGCGATGCAGATGGTCGCCGCGGCGAAGCTGCGCCGTGCCCAGGAGGCTGCGGAGGCCGCGCGTCCCTATTCGGAGCGCATGGGCGCCGTTCTGGCCAACATCACCCAGGCCATCGGCGCGGGCGGCGAAGCCCCGGCGCTGATGACGGGCACCGGCAAGGACGACGTGCATCTGCTCGTCGTCTGCACAGCCGAGCGCGGCCTGTGCGGCGGTTTCAACTCGCAGATCGCACGCTTTGCCCGGGATCACATCCGCAAGCTTCTGTCCGAGGGCAAGACGGTCAAGATCATCTGCGTCGGCAAGAAGGGTTTCGACATCCTGCGCCGCGACTATGCGCAGCTCATCATCGAGCGTGTCGACCTGCGCGAGGTCAAGACGATCGGTTTCGCCAATGCCGATGCGATCGCGAAGAAGGTGATCCAGCTTTTCGAGCAGGGCGAGTTCGACGTCTGCACCTTGTTCTATTCGAACTTCAAGTCGGTGATCAGCCAGATTCCGACCGCGCAGCAGCTCGTTCCGGCCGCGGCGCCCGCCGAGGCCGAACCTGCCAATGGCAGCGCGGTCTACGAATACGAGCCGGAGCCGGGCGAGATTCTCTCCGACCTGATCCCGCGCAATATCTCGGTCCAGATATTCCGCGCGCTGCTGGAAAACGCAGCCGGCGAGATGGGCGCCAAGATGAGCGCCATGGACAACGCGACGCGCAATGCCGGCGACATGATCAACAAGCTGTCGATCACGTACAACCGCCAGCGGCAGGCGCAGATCACCAAGGAACTCATCGAAATCATTTCGGGCGCCGAGGCGCTCTAGCATGCGGCGTGAAGGCCCATGCCTTCACCCGAGCATGTGACAACAAACGGACGAAAAAGGGCTAGAGACGATGGCGAAAGCAGCGACCCCGAAAAAGGCGACCGCTAAGACTGCAGAAGCTCCCGTGAAAACGGCTGCTCCTGCCAAGGCGGCCGCTCCGGCCAAAAAGGCGGCAGCGCCTGCGAAGGCCGCAGCGCCGGCGAAGAAGGCCGCGGCTCCTGCCGCTGCAAAGACCACGAGCGCTTCCGCGGCCAGGGCTTCAGGCGCGTCCGGCAAGGTCCGTCAGGTCATCGGCGCCGTCGTCGACGTGCAGTTCGAGGATCACCTGCCCGCCATTCTGAACGCTCTCGAAACCGACAATGTCGGCAACCGTCTGGTGCTCGAGGTTGCCCAGCACCTCGGCGAGAACACCGTGCGCTGCATCGCCATGGACTCCACTGAAGGTCTGGTGCGCGGCCAGGCCGTGACCGACACCGGTTCGCCGATTTCGGTTCCTGTCGGTCCGGGCATGCTCGGCCGCATCATCAATGTCATCGGCGAGCCGGTCGACGAAGCCGGCCCCATCAACGCCACCGAATATCGCGGCATCCACCAGCCGGCCCCGGAATATGTCGAGCAGTCGACCGAGGCGGAAATCCTCGTCACCGGCATCAAGGTGCTCGACCTGCTCGCGCCCTACGCCAAGGGCGGCAAGATCGGCCTGTTCGGCGGCGCCGGCGTCGGCAAGACGGTTCTCATTCAGGAACTGATCAACAACGTCGCCAAGGCGCATGGCGGCTTTTCGGTGTTCGCCGGCGTCGGTGAGCGCACCCGTGAAGGCAACGACCTCTACCACGAGTTCATCGAGTCGGGCGTCAACCAGAAGGGCGGCGGCGAAGGTTCCAAGGCCGCTCTGGTGTATGGCCAGATGAACGAGCCGCCGGGCGCCCGCGCCCGTGTCGCGCTGACCGGTCTGACCGTCGCCGAATATTTCCGCGACCAGGGACAGGACGTTCTGTTCTTCGTGGACAACATCTTCCGCTTCACGCAGGCCGGTTCGGAAGTGTCGGCCCTTCTCGGCCGCATCCCCTCGGCGGTGGGCTACCAGCCGACGCTGGCCACCGACATGGGCGCCCTGCAGGAGCGCATCACCACCACGACCAAGGGATCGATCACCTCGGTGCAGGCCATCTACGTGCCCGCCGACGACCTGACCGACCCGGCCCCGGCGACCTCGTTCGCTCACCTTGACGCGACCACGGTTCTCAACCGTGCCATCGCCGAGAAGGGCATTTACCCGGCCGTGGACCCGCTCGACTCGACCTCGCGCATGCTCGACCCGCTGATCGTCGGCGAGGAGCACTATCGGGTCGCCCGCGACGTGCAGCAGACCCTCCAGCGCTACAAGGCGCTGCAGGACATCATCGCCATCCTTGGCATGGACGAGCTGTCGGAAGAGGACAAGCTGACCGTGGCGCGCGCCCGCAAGATCGAGCGCTTCCTGTCGCAGCCGTTCTTCGTGGCCGAGGTGTTCACCGGCTCGCCGGGCAAGCTGGTCGCCCTGGAAGACACCATCAAGGGCTTCAAGGGCCTCTGCAACGGCGACTACGATCATCTGCCGGAAGCGGCCTTCTATATGGTTGGCGGCATCGAGGAAGCGGTCGAGAAGGCACAGAAGCTGGCCGCCGAAGCCGCCTGATCCATGTCGGATCGGGACCTGCGGCTGGAGGACGCGATCAACGAAACCTGCCCATGGTCGGGCAAGCCGATTTCGGCGGATTCGCTGACCGTCTACAAAGGTCGCACGGTTGGTTTCTGTAATCCCGGCTGCCGGGACAAGTTCGCAGCGGCGGTCTCGCAATTCGAGGCCTCGCTGCCCGAGGCACCAGAGGCATAGGCATCATGGCTGAAGCTTTTCAATTCGAACTGGTCTCGCCGGAGCGGCTGCTCGTCTCCGAGAAGATCGAATCGGTCGTCATTCCGGCAACGGAAGGCGAGATGACGGTGATGGCGAACCATGCGCCGGTCATGACCACGATCAAGCCGGGCGTCGTCACCGTGAAGACGGCCTCCGGGCAGCAGGAGCGCTATGTGGTGTTCGGCGGCTTCGCCGACATTCTGCCGGCCGGCTGCACGCTGCTTGCCGAGTCGGCCGTGGCCGTGAAGGATCTCGACCGGGACGACATCGCCCGCCGCGTTCAGGACGCCAGGGAAGATGTCACGGATGCACGGGACGATGCCGCGCGCACGCGGGCGGAGCAATATCTGGCACAGCTCACCACGCTGCAAAGCGCTCTTCAGGCGGCCTGATCCGCCTCGAAAGATAATCGGAGAAGCCGGGCTTGCCCGGCTTTTTTGTTGACCTGAAACCGGTCTGGAGGGAACAGAAAGAACCCGCGCCTCGGGCGAGACGCGGGCTGTTGCCTGGGTGCTTGCGCACCGCGGCACTGGATACGCGTGCCGCAGGGGTGCGAGAATGGTGGGCAGTTGTGAACATAGGCTTAACTGCCAGCCTGTGTTTTGCCGGTCAGGCAATGGAAAATCCGGGGCTTAAAGTATGTCACCCGAAAGTGGGAGCCGGTTTCGGGACAACGACATGCGTAAAAACAAGCACTTGAAGCGTAAGGAGCGAATCTGGAAGATCGCGACACGCTTTAAGTGCCCGGCCCGCTCAGATCCGGTCGCGCAGTGCGTACCAGTTGAGCGCGAGAAACAGGAGCGGGGCACGCAGTTTCCGGCCGCCGGGAAAGGCGGGAACCCTCAGCTCCTCGAAAAGCTTCAGCTTTTCGCGGTTGCCGGCCATCGTGTCGGCATAGAGCTTGCCGACGAAGTTGGACAGCATGACGCCATGGCCGGAATAGCCGCCGGCCGAGATGACGTTCGGCATCACCTCGCGCACGAAAGGCTGCCTCGGCATCGTTATCCCGACATAACCGCCCCAGCCATGGGTGATCTCGACGTCTTTCAGGTCGGGATAAATCTCGGCGATCTGCCTGCGAATGTGAATGTGGATGTCGCCGGGGTCGGTGACACCATAGATCTCGCGTCCGCCGAACAACAGCCGCCCGTCCTTCGATTTGCGGAAGTAGCGCACCACGAAGCGCGAATCGTCGACCGATTCTCCACCGGGAATGACCGGGCTGCCGGCCCCCAGCGGAACGGTCGCGCCGATGAAGGAGCCGATCGGCATGATGTGCGCTGCGCTCACCGGCTCCAGCCAGCCGCCATAGGCATTGGTGGCGATCAGGCACTTGCCGGCGGTAACGGTTCCGCTGGAAGTTGTTACCCGCACCTTGCCGCCATTGGAGGCAATTCCGGTGGCCGGGGTGTTCTCGTAAAGATGCGCGCCGGACGCCGCTGCCACGCGCGCAGTGCCAATAACCAGCCTGAGCGGATGGATGTGGCCTGTGCCGGTGTCGCGCACGCCGCCGAAGAAGCGCTGCGAGCCGACGCGTTCGGCTGTCTCCTTTGCGTCCATGAAGGAGATGTGCGGATACCCGAAGCGTTCGGCCATGATCCCGGCATGTGCCTTGTAGCTGTCGACATAGCGTCGTTTATGCGCGACGGAGAGCTGGCCGGGCATGTATTCGATGTCGATGCCATTGATTCTGGAGAACTCCAGAAGATGCGCCTTGGCTTCCTCGGCGACGTCGAACAGCGCCTTGGCGCGGGTGAAGCCGTATTCGGCTTCCATTTCCTCCGGCCATGCGCGCTGGCCGGTGTTGAGCTGGCCGCCATTGCGCCCGGAAGCGCCGTCTCCGAAGCGGTGCGATTCCATGAGCACGACATCTGCGCCCGTTCTGGCCAGATGCACGGCGGCGGAAAGGCCAGTGAAGCCGCCGCCGACAATCACGACATCGCAGGAACGGTCTCCGTCGAGCCGCGGATAGTCCGGACGTTCGCCTGCGGTGTCTTCATACCAGGAGCGGCCGGGGGAAATGGGAGATTGGTAGGGCATGGCTTGCTTCGGATGGGTATGGAGGGCGCCGCGAGAGGGGGCCGGCATCGTCCGGCTCCCTTTTGCTGTGCGCCTCAAACATTCAACAGCAGATACTCCCGCTCCCAGGGGCTGATGACCTCCATGAAGGTCTCGAACTCGGCCCGCTTGATCGCGGCATAGGTGGTGGCGAAGGTCTTGCCCAGAATGGCGGCGAGTTCCTCATCCTGCTCGAACAGATCGACGGCTTCCAGCAGCCCGCGCGGCAGGTCGATCTCGTCCTCGTTGGCGGTATTGACCACCGGCGGCTCTGCCTGCAGCCGGTTGCTCAGCCCGATCAGGCCACAGGCAAGCGACGCGGCAAGCGCCAGATAGGGATTGGCGTCGGAGGAGGGAATCCGGTTCTCGACACGCCGCGCCGCAGGATCGGAGCGCGGCACACGGAAAGCGGTGGTGCGATTGTCGTAGCCCCACTTGTTGTTGACCGGAGCGGAAGCCGCCTGCGTGAGGCGGCGATAGGAGTTCACGTAAGGCGCGAGCATCACCAGTGCGTTCGGTACATGCTGCTGCATGCCGCCGATGAAATGGAAGAAGGCTTCCGTCTCGGAGCCGTCCTCTGCGGTAAAGATATTGCGGCCGGCCTTTTTCTCGATGATCGACTGATGGATATGCATGGCCGAGCCCGGTTGCCCCTGAATGGGCTTGGCCATGAAGGTCGCGTAGATGTCGTGTTTCAGCGCGGCTTCGCGAATGGTGCGCTTGAACATGAACACCTGATCCGCCAGTTCGACCGGGTCGCCGTGGCGCAGGTTGATTTCAAGCTGTCCGGCGCCTTCCTCGTGAATCAGCGTATCGATCTCGAGGCCCTGGCTCTCCGAAAAATGATAGATGTCGTCGATCAGTTCGTCGAACTCGTTGACGCCCGCAATCGAATATCCGGCTCCGCCGCCAATGGCGCGGCCGGAGCGGCCGACCGGCGGAGTGAGCGGATAATCGGGGTCGGGATTCTTGTGAACGAGATAGAACTCGATCTCCGGCGCGACCACGGGTCTCAGGCCAATCCTGTCGTAGGCGGCGACGACGTTCTTCAGCACGTTGCGGGGGGTGAACTCGACCGTGCGCCCGTCCTGGTGAACGAGGTCGCAGATCACCGCAGCCGTCGGATCGTCCTCCCACGGCACCACGGTCAGGGTCGAGAGATCGGGCACCAGCTTCAGGTCGCCGTCGTCTTCGGGATAGACGAAGCCGTTGCCGTCTTCAGGATAGCCGCCGGATATGGTGGCCATGAAAACGGCCGAAGGCAGTGCCAGCGACGTGTTTGAGGTGAACTTGCTGGACGGCATCATCTTGCCGCGCGCGACGCCGGCCTGATCCGGCGTAATGCATTCTATGTCTTCGATGCCGCGCCACTCGAGCCAGGCGCTGGCTTCCTTCCAGTTTTTCACCCCGCGCAGATTTTTTACGAAAGCAGGGGGGCGGGCGCGTTTCGAGCGAACTTCCTTCTTGACGGGAGGCATTAATCACCAAATTGAACAATATCGCGCAAGTATGCCGTTTCGCGGCGCGGAAGGAAAGGGGGGCGGTCCTGTCGCGCGCCATGGTGCGCATATTTGCGCCGCTTTGCGACACCGATGTCGCGAACCGGGAGCCGTCTGGCGGGTCTCCGGCCTAAATTCGCTTGCAGCGGGTGGTTGCCTGCCCGATTGTCGGGGCAATTTCCCGTTGCGGCCGTTCCGCATGTCGACAGATGCAGGTTTTCAGTGCCTTCCGACTTTCTCTTTGGCCCGCCGTTTAGAAACGTTCCGTCGAGGCCGGCATGAGCGCCTCGCCCGCAGATGCGCTGTGCTTGGGCATCGATACCGGCGGCACCTATACCGATGCCGTGCTGTGGTCGGAGGCGGCGGGTATCGTGGCCAAGGCCAAGTCGCTTACCACGCGGCACGATCTTGCCGAAGGCATTGCCGGCGCGGCCGATGCGGTGCTGACCCGGGCTGGGGTTCCGCATGGCGCGATCAGGCTGGTGTCGATGTCGACCACGCTTGCCACCAACGCATTGGTGGAGGGGCAGGGCGGGCGCGTGGGGCTGGTGATGGTCGGCTTCGGTCCGGAGGATCTCGGCCGTGACGGACTTTCCGGAGCGCTCGGCACCGACCCGGTGATCTTCTGTCCCGGCGGCCACGATGTTCATGGCAATGCCGCCGAGCTGTCGCTGGAGGCGCTGGAGGCGGCACTGCCTGAACTGGAGAAATCGGTGACGGGTGTGGCGGTGGCGGCCTATTTCGCGGTGCGCAATCCCGCCCATGAGATTGCCGTGCGCGATCTCGTGCGCGCACGCACCCGGCTGCCGGTCACCTGCTCGCATGAACTGACATCGAAGCTCGGCGGACCGCGCCGCGCGCTGACCACGCTGCTCAATGCGCGCCTCATATCCATGATCGACCGGCTGATCGACGCTACGGAAGATTTCCTTCGCCGTCGTGGCATCGAGGCTCCGCTGATGGTGGTGCGCGGCGACGGCGCGCTGGTGACGGCCGCTTTCGCCCGCACGCGTCCCATCGAAACCATTCTGTCGGGCCCTGCCGCCAGCCTCGTGGGAGCCCGCCACCTGACCGGGCTGGACGATGCCGTCGTGTCCGACATCGGAGGCACCACCACGGACATCGCGGTTCTCGACCGCGGCCAGCTCAGGCTCGACCCGGAAGGCGCAACGGTTGGAGGCATGCGCACCATGGTCGAGGCTGTCGCCATGCGCACCTTCGGCCTTGGCGGCGATTCGGAGGTGACGCTGCGCGACCGTTCCCTTTCGACGCGGGTCGAACTCGGCCCGCGCCGGCTGGTGCCGTTGTCGCTTGCGGCCATGCATCACGCCGGAACAATCGACAAGGCGCTTTCGCGACAATTGCTCAGCCCCACCGCGAGCCGTCTGGATGGACGCTTCGCCATGCGCACCGGTATGCCCGAAGGCGCGGCCTCGGGGCTGTCGGTGACCGAATCGCGGCTCTACATGCAAATCGGGGATGTGCCGGAAGCGCTCGACCGTCTGCTCGTCTCGACGTCGCAGATCGCCACGCTCAACCGGCTGGTGGCGCGGGGACTGGTCCACATCGCAGGCTTCACGCCGTCGGACGCGGCCCATGTGCTTGGCCGGCAGGACAACTGGAACCCTGCTGTGGCACGGCTTGGCGCGCAACTTATGGCGCGCCGGCGCAACGCCATGGGCCAGCCGGCGGCGGAAACGGCTGAAGCCTTCAGCGAACTGGTTCTGGCCGCCGTTACCCGCAGGTCCGCGGAGATGATGTTCGAGACGGTTTTCGCGGCCGACGGGCTGGAAGAGGACGCACCGGCCTCGCACGCTCTGGTTCAGCGGGCGCTGGACCGCAATGGCGGGATGGCGCGCTTCTCGATCTCGCTGGATCGTCCGGTGATCGGCCTTGGCGCCTCGGCCCATCTCCACTACGCCAGCCTGCCGCCGCTGATCGGCAACGCGTGCGAAATCGCACCCGATGCCGATGTCGCCAATGCGCTGGGAGCGGTGGTGGGACAGGTGCGCGTGTCGGCCGAGGCGCGCGTCAGCCAGCCGGAGCCCGGCGTCTATCGCATCAACGCCGGCGAATGGCTGGAAGATTTCGGGACGGAGGAAGAGGCGATGGCGGCGGCCGAGCAGGCGGCCCGCGCCATGGCGAGCGAACTGGCCGGACGGGCCGGCACGGACCATGCCCGCATCGAGGTGAGCCGCGACATCAGGGATGCGGTGATCGAGGGCGAGCGCAGCCTGGTCGAAGCCTTCATCGTGGCTACCGCCGCCGGGCGTCCGCGGGTGGCAAGCTGACAATCAGTCCGGCGTCGGGGTGTCCGTCAGGTCCGGGGCATCCTCCTCGTCATCGCGTACCGGGATGACATAGGCACCCTTCAGCCAGCGATTGAGGTCGATGTCCTTGCAGCGCTTGGAGCAGAAGGGATAGGTGTCGCGTGCCGAGGGCCTGCCGCATTCGGGGCAGGGACGCCTGGGCCGCAGGGGCGTTACCTGTGCCTTGCCTTCGCCGGTCATGACAGGCCCGTTGCCGGCCATCCGGCGCGGGTGTCGAAGCCTTCGCCGGAAAGCAGCGCCACCGTTTCGTAAAGCGGCAGCCCGACGACGCTGGTGTAGGAGCCGACCAGCTTGACCACGAAGGACCCGGCCAGACCCTGCACGGCGTATGCGCCGGCCTTGCCGCGCCATTCGCCGGAGGCTACGTAGCGGTCGATGTCCTCGCGCGACAGGCGGCGGAAGCGCAGGCGCGTCTCGACCAGACGCTGGCGCAGCTTGCCGGACGGCGTGGCGAGGCAGACACCGGAATAGACCCGGTGCGAGCGGCCCGAGAGCAATTGCAGGCAATAGACGGCGTCGTCGATGGTTTCGGCCTTGGGCAGGATGCGCCGGCCGACGGCCACCACCGTGTCGGCGGCCAGCACGAAGGCAGGCTGCGCATCCGGTTCCGATTTCAGGGCGAACAACGCCTTTTCAGCCTTTTCTTTCGACAGACGCCTGGCGAGGGAGCGGGGGTGCTCGGCGCGCTGCGGCGTCTCGTCGATGTCGGTCGGCAGGATCCGGCCGGGCTCGATGCCCGCCTGTTGCAGGAGCTGAATCCTGCGCGGCGAAGCCGAGGCAAGCACCAGCGTCTGCGGTTTGCTTCCAGCCATGCCTGCCTGCCCGAACGACGCTTACTTGAAACGGTAGGTGATGCGGCCCTTGGTCAGGTCGTAGGGGGTCATCTCGACCAGGACCTTGTCGCCGGTCAGCACGCGGATGCGGTTCTTGCGCATGCGGCCGGCAGTATGGGCAATGATTTCGTGATCGTTTTCGAGCTTCACCCGGAACATGGCGTTCGGCAGCAATTCCGTCACCACGCCCGGAAACTCGAGGACTTCTTCCTTCGGCATACGATACCTTTTCTCGGGTGATGATCCGGGGCAGCCCCCGGAATTTGCGCGGAACCTATATGATAAAGCCGGCTTTGTGAACACGCTAATCCGCACAGGCCGCAAATGCGGGACCATACCGCGATCGCTGCCCTGAAACCGTCACCCATTCGCCCGCCGGGTCCTCGAACATGCGCACGCGGGCATTTCACCGCACATTGGCGGGGACTGCGAAAACGATCAACAACTTCCAGCGGAATTCTTGCTGTCACCACTTGAACGGGTAAGCCAACGGACCGATTGTGCGCCGATCTGGTGAGGGTTGCCAGAGTTGTCGCCACCACAACCGACACATGGGCAGGAGGGGTCCGGCCCGCAAAGGTTTCGGTTCGACAGCAAACTCAAACGTCGCCTTCATTCCCATCAGGAGAGGGAGGAGCATAAGTGCTCGAATCATTTTTCAAGATCAAGGAAGAGGGGTCGTCGGTCCGTACGGAAGTGATCGCCGGCGTCACCACCTTCCTGACGATGTCCTACATCATCTTCGTCAATCCGGAGATTCTGTCGACCACCGGCATGGACCGCAATGCCGTCTTCGTCGCCACCTGTCTGGCGGCTGCGCTGGGTTCCGCCATCATGGCCCTGCTGCCGCGCTGGCCGATCGGCATGGCGCCCGGCATGGGCCTCAACGCCTTCTTCGCCTTTACCGTCGTCGGCGCCATGGGGTTCACCTGGCAGCAGGCGCTGGGCGCGGTCTTCATTTCCGGCGTCATCTTCCTGATCCTGACGCTGACCGGGGTGCGGGCCTGGCTCATCTCGGGCATCCCGAGGTCGATGCGCAGCGCCATCGCCGCCGGTATCGGCCTGTTCCTCGCCATCATCGCGCTTACCAGTTCCAAGATCGTGGTCGCCAATCCCGCCACGCTGGTCGGTCTCGGCGATCTGACGCAGACCGGTCCGCTGCTGGCGATCGCAGGGTTTTTCATCATCGCGGCGCTCGACGCGCTGAAAATTCGCGGTGCGATCCTGATCGGCATCCTGATCATCACCGTATTGTCGATGATCCTCGGCGTCAGCCAGTTCGGCGGGATCGTGTCGATGCCGCCTTCCGTGGCGCCGACATTCCTGCAACTCGACATCGTGGGTGCGCTTCATGCGGGCCTGTTCCACGTCATCCTCGTGCTGGTTCTGGTGGAAGTGTTCGATGCCACCGGCACGCTGATCGGCGTGGCCAAGCGCGCCGGGCTGATGCCGGAGGGCAAGCCGAACCGCCTCGGCAAGGCGCTGCTGGCCGACAGTACGGCCATCGTCGCCGGTTCGGTCCTCGGCACGTCCAGCACCACCGCCTATGTCGAAAGCGCTTCCGGCGTGCAGGCCGGCGGCCGCACGGGCCTCACGGCGCTGGTGGTCGCGGTGCTCTTCCTCGCAGCCCTGTTCTTCGCGCCGCTCGCGGGCTCCGTGCCTGTCTATGCGACGGCTCCGGCGCTGCTCTACGTCGCGTGCCTGATGATGCGCGAACTGCTGGACGTGGAGTGGGACGAGATCACCGAGGCGGCGCCCGCCGCGCTGACCGCGCTGATGATGCCGTTCACCTATTCGATCGCCAACGGTCTTGCCTTCGGCTTCATCTCCTACGCAGTGCTGAAGACGCTGACCGGCCGTTTCAGGGAGGTCCACCCGGCCACCTGGCTGGTTGCGATCCTGTTCGTCATCCGCTTCGTGATGGTGGGCGGCGAATAGGGGACGCTGGAGCATCGGACCGGAAAGCGGAATGCGGTTTTCGGTGTTTGCGATGCTCCATCAATGATTCAGATCGTTCTTTGTTCGTCCGGATGGACGTACGGCGATCTGACCGGCCTGAAGAAAAAGAGGCCCGGAGTTTTCCGGGCCTCTTTTTTGCTTCATGGGTTGTCCGGGCCAGTGAACCGTTTCGCGATGCGTTCCTTCAGGTGGTCGCGCACCTCCCGATAGGCGGCCAGACGCTGCTCGCGGGTGCCTGTGATGGAAGTGGGGTCGAAGGTCGGCCAGTATTCCACCTCCACGGCCATGGTGCGCGTGAACTCCATGGCCGTGTGATGAGCCTGCGGCGAGAGTGTGATGATGAGGTCGAAATAGGCGTCGTCGATGTCGTCCACCGCTCGCGGCTCGCGGTCGCCGAGCGACAGGCCCTCTTCCTCCAGCACGACATCGACGAAGGGATCGCGCTCTCCGGCATGGACGCCGGCAGAGGAAATGAAGATGTCGGAAGGCAGAATCCTGCGCGCCAGCATTTCCGCCATTGGCGAGCGCACCGCATTCATGCCGCACATGAACATGACAGAGCGCGGTTTGTAGGGTTCCCCGTTCAGGTTAGCCTCGCCAGTGCAGCACGCAAACGAGGGTGAAGAGGCGGCGCGCGGTGTCGAAATCGATGTCGATCTTGCCGCCGAGACGGTCTTTCAGCGTCTGCGAGCCTTCGTTGTGCAAGCCGCGCCGGCCCATGTCGATCGCCTCGATGTGGCTGGGGGAGGCGGAGCGGATGGCATCGTAATAGCTCTCGCAGATCATGTAGTAGTCCTTGACGATGCGCCGGAACGGCGTCAGCGACAGGATGTGCGTGACCACGTCGGACCCGTCCTCGCGGGCGATGGCAAAGACCAGCCGCGAATCCACCAGCGACAGCTTCAGCCGATATGGCCCCCCGGCACCGTCATTGACCGGACGAAAGCTGTTTTCCTCGATCAGATCGAAGATCGCAACGGCGCGCTCATGCTCGACGTCCGGCGTCGAACGGCCGATCGTCTCGTCAAGCTCGACGTCGACCAGTCTGTCGCGCTGGGGATCGAACTCCGTCATAGCGCTACATATTCAGCCTGATGGCGACGGAACGGGCATGTGCGTCGAGACCTTCCGCCCTGGCCAGCGCGATGGCGGCAGGCCCCAGTGCGCGCAGCTGTTCCGCACCGAGCCTGAGGATGGAGGTGCGCTTGACGAAATCGAGCACGGAGAGACCGGACGAGAAACGGGCCGAACGCGCGGTGGGCAGCACATGGTTGCAGCCGCCGACATAGTCGCCGATCACCTCCGGCGTGTGGCGTCCAATGAAGACCGATCCGGCGTTGCGGATGCGCCCGAGCAGGGCCTCGGCATCGTCCACCGCCAGCTCGAGATGCTCGGCCGCGATGCGGTCGATGAGCGGTATCGCCTCCCCGAAACTCCCCACGAGGATGACCGCACCGAAGTCGCGCCAGCTCTGCGCGGCGGTTTCGGAGCGCGAAAGGCTGCGCAACTGACGTTCCACGGCCTCTTCCACGGCCTTGCCGAAGGCGGCGTCGTCGGTCATCAGGATCGACTGGGCGGAGGCGTCGTGTTCCGCCTGCGCCAGAAGGTCGGCGGCCACCCAGTCCGGATCGTTGGAACCGTCGGCAACCACCAGCACCTCGGAGGGGCCGGCGATCATGTCGATGCCGACCGTGCCGAACACTTGACGCTTGGCTGCGGCGACATAGGCGTTGCCGGGTCCGACGATCTTGGCGACGGGCTGGATCGTTTGCGTGCCATAGGCAAGGGCTGCAATCGCCTGCGCCCCACCGATGCGGTAGATTTCCGAGATGCCGGCAAGATCGGCGGCCACCAGAACCAGCGGATTGATGGTTCCACCGGACGCCGGCACCACCATGACGATGCGCCCGACGCCCGCCACGGCGGCGGGCATGGCGTTCATCAGCACGGAGCTCGGATAGCTGGCGGTGCCGCCCGGCACATAGAGGCCGACCGATTCCACCGCCGTCCAGCGCGAGCCGAGCTCGACGCCGATGGCGTCGGTGTAGCGGTCGTCCTGCGGCATCTGGCGCTGGTGATGTGAGCGGATGCGGTCCCGCGCCAGCTTCAGGGCCTCGACGGTGGCGGGGTCGGCCTGCGTGTAGGCCGCGTCGATATCGCCAC
The DNA here is from genome assembly GCF_004363725.1 of Aquamicrobium defluvii. Lineage (GTDB taxonomy): Bacteria > Pseudomonadota > Alphaproteobacteria > Rhizobiales > Rhizobiaceae > Mesorhizobium > Mesorhizobium defluvii. The sequence goes on from NZ_SNZF01000041.1 coordinate 25,947, forward strand.
GCGAAACGGCGATGCCGAGCGTTTCGAGGTCGGCGCGGTCGAAGCGCCTTGTGTAGTCGATAAGTGCGGTGTCGCCTTCGGCACGCACGTGGGCGATGATGTCGCGCACCACGGCCTCGACATCCGCCGATACTTCACGCTTGGTCGACAGGAATGCGGCAAAGCGCTGCTCGAAATCCGCGTCGGACTGTCTGAGTGTGATGGCCATGCAAAATCAGGTCCTGTGTGCGGGACGGGAAGAGGCCTGCCAGGCGCCCCCGGTGTCGGTCAGGCGCGCTTCCACGCATTCGACATCGAGCATGATGGCGCCGCCGCCGGAGAAGATGAGTTCGATGATCCCGGCGGGCTTTTCCGTGGGCACATAGCTTACGGCGAGCAGGGAGAGCACCTCGTCGGGCTTGTCGCGCGCGATTCCGGCAGCCTTGGCGCCGAGCACCCGGTCGAAATGCAGCACGCTTTGCCGGCGTTCGTTGTTCTTGCGCAGGAAGCCGGGCTTTCTCTCCCAGGCAAAACGGTTCATGGCCAGCACGAAACGCCGTGCGCCCGGCAGATATTGCAGATCGCGCACCTTCATCACCGCGTCCTGCACATGCGCGGAAATGACGTTGAGATCCTGCTCGTCGAGCGCGATGAGCCTGAGTTGGTCCATGCCGTTTTCGCACCTGCGAAGGGTTGTCCTGAACCTTTTGTTAGGCCGTCTTGCGAGCCCCCGCAACCACTTCTGTCATAACTCGCTGGAAATCGAAGCCTGATCAATCGCTTAGGCTGCCGAAAGGCGGCCTTTTCTATTTTGGAGTAAGTGGAACATTGCCGTACGGACCGAAACCTTGTGCGATCAATGGTTGTTCCCCTTGATGGGATAGTGCAGCAAGAAGCGATAGCCGCCGCGCATCATCTTGATGCCGCTCGCGACAAGACGGCGGGATTGGTTCTTGCGCGGGTCGATTTCCCAATCCTCTTTCGTGCCGCTGAATCCGAGTAGTATGTCGGCGATGGTGCGATAGCTCTCGCCGCGCAGCCGCGCAGCCGCGCGTCGAGCGCGCGCAGCGAGAGGATTTGCCACTGGCGGAGTTGGGCGGGCATGATCCGAAACTCCGGCCCCGGCCGGCGGCCTTCGACGGCGCGCCAGAACAGCCGGGCAGCATGGGATCGCAGTTCGTAGAAGGCATCCAACGGCAAGAACGTGCCGTAGAAGGCCGCTGCATCGGGAGAGGCGCGGGGCAGCCACAATTGATGCGCGATGCCATCGGCCAGCCAGATGCCGTGACAGCCATCCGCCGCGCAGCGCAGATCGAGGCCGTTGAGATGGGCAAGCTTGATTCTCGGTCCACTGGCGTCGATTATATGTGCGACGGGCAACAGCATGAAGGCGTTCGGATGCACGCGCGGCGACCAGAGCGGAGCTTGCAGATCAGCCGCCGTGTCGGGGTCGCTTGGGAAACAGCAAACCCCAGCGATGTGCAAACGATTCGAGTTGTTTCGCGTCCTGTCTGCGGGTCAGCGCCAGCGCCTGGCAGTCGTTGCGATATTCGTCGTTGCGGCGCAGATACTCCCAAGCGAAGCCGGAGGCGGCAAGCTGCCATATGTACCCGTAGGCCGCATGGTGCCACCACTCAGTATCCAGCATGGCGTAACTCCTCCAAGCGTTCCATCCGGTGCGAAACCTGCATTCGACGTGGCACTATCCGCGCCGCTGCCGATGTCGGGCATGTTCTTGAACACGGGACGTTTCACCCTCTGCAGCGTTCCCGATTTCCGGGCTGGCGAGCCTTGATCGGCCCCGCTGGCTGCTGCCTTCTTCCTGCTCCGCGCCATTGCTCGGGATGCGAGGATCGCAGCCACACCGAGGCCCGCCGCTATAGCCGAGAAATACGCGGCTCCCCTGCTTGCTCGTGCAACGCAATTGCGCCGATCAAGAGCGTTGCCAAGGGGATGAGAGCCGTAAGCGTTGCTGCCGGAAGCGGGCCGAGAAGTTCGGCCGAGCGGTTGAAGGCGAAGACGGTCAGGACGCTGACGAGCACGCCCTGAAATCCGGCCTGCGCCAGCATATCTGGCAGTGGGCGTCGGCGATGCGCTTGGGAAGAACCGGCGCGTAGATCGACATATAGAATATGGCCGACCCGACCGCGACGATGGCAGTCGCGTGCAGGGCCGGAAGGCGGGACCGGCGGACGACGAAGGCCTAGGTGTCAATGACCGTGGAATCGGGACCCCGTATTTTCGCGCAAAAGGAACCCCGGTTTTGGGTTGATGGAGGGCACGACGGTGAGCGCCCGATCAGG
>NZ_SNZF01000042.1 GCF_004363725.1 Aquamicrobium defluvii
TCGTTCCTTCGCTACAATGAAGAGAAGAAGAAGTGGTCAGGGAAACTGAAGAAATTCAAAGAATCGATCGTTCATGCCCAGGCTCAGCTTGCAGAGAGGAAGATCTTTTCCGACCATTGGCAGCTCTGCATTCATCACTACATAGGCACGTTTGCAGCATCCCAATCAGCGGTGGAAAGGGAAAGAGAGGCGCGATCAGCCTTCCAAAGTGAAGGCTGGGCATCAGAAGTTCATTTCTCGTTCGGAACGATCCTGCCCGAAAATCTGCCGATAAATGCGCCGGGAAACAATTTCGATGACTTCATCGAGTTGACGAACATCTACTATGACCCTGCCATCCGAACGAAACACACAGATGTCGGGGGAGTGACGCATTTGGGGCTCGGCTATGCCGGTTGCGCGTTGCCTTTGGTTTTGGATCACAACACGCCAAACAACTCAGTGGCGCTGCTGTGGGCGGAAACCGAGGGCGGAGAGCGGGAAGGCGGCGTAATTGCGCCGCCGATGAGTCCACTTTTCCGCCGCCGACAGAGACACGTATAGGTGCGACTTGGTAAATCCATTTGAAAAACGCGCGACCGAGTATCTGCTGCAAGACGAGGCCTTTCTGGCTGTCGTTACACCAGAGCCGTTGTCTACGTTTTTCAAGAAGCCGGCGAAGGAGGGAAAGCTCTACGACCGGCTGGCGATGGTCATCGGGACGCCCGGAAGCGGGAAGACGACCCTCGCGCGATTGTTCAAATTCTCAACGCTTCAGGTCTTACTTCGGAATCGCGGATTCGAAACCTACAAGACTCTGATCGACGCGCTCACTTCTTGCGCTGCGATCCGTGACGGCAGGCCCGCTGTTATCGGCTGCCGGATATCGCTTGAAAGTGAATATCGCGAGTTTTGGGAGTTCCCGTATCCGGACAGCTTGAAGTCTTCGTTGACAGTCGCGCTGCTCCAGGCGCGGGCGGTTTTGGCGTGGCTCCGTGATGCGCAGGCCGCCGGAATTGGTCTTGAGAACATCGAGATCGTCGCCCGCCCCGATGCGGATGCTGCCCTTGAAGCTATTGGCGGTGCAAACGGCATTGGCCTGCAGCGCCGCGCCCGAGAAATGGAAACTGCGATCTACGAAATCTCCGCTGCCCTTGTTCCTCCGGACATAGATGAGGTCGAACAGAATGCGGCGGCAGCAGCGTATCGACCGCTGGATGTCATAGACGCGTTCCGGGTCAAGGATGGGTCTGGAGACCTGCAACTCATACCGTTGGTTGTCTTCGACGATGCACATTTTTTACACCCGAACCAGTTGCTTGCGCTCCAACGGTGGCTTGCGCGCAGAGAATTGCGGGTCGCCCGGTGGATACTGACACGCTTAGATGCGTTGGCGCCAGCAGATGTCCTTATTGAGGGAGAGAATGTCTTTGACGAGAGTGAGCCCGGCCTGAAGCGTGCGCGTGAGATCACCACGATCTGGATGCAGAGCAGCGAGGGGAGATCCAGCCAGCGTCGAGCCTTCCGCAAGATGGCGAAGGACATGGCCGGCCGATATCTCAGCCAGATGGACGTCTTCAACCGACGGGGCCTGAACACGCTTGGCGATCTTCTCTCCACGCATGTCGACGATCTTCCACCTTCGAAGGCCGACAGACTTGCGAAGAAAGTCGACGCGATTCAGCGACGAAATTCGATCACTGCTGAGCGTAGGGAGGCACTCGAACGGGAGGTTTCAGACTATCTGGCGAAAAGTGGCGAGCCTTCCAACGACCTAAGGCTGGCGATGCTCGCCATACTTCTCGAACGATATGCAAACCGAGTACCCCAACGCGGCCTCTTCGAGGAAGCGACCGATGTCGAGCCCTCTCGACCTGTGACAGCCAGTGCGGCGATCGCCGACGGTGCCAAGATCCATCTCCTGCATCAATTCGACCGACCATACTACTATGGCATCGACGCGCTCTGTGACGCGAGTTCGGAGAACGCAGAGCAGTTCCTTCACCTCGCAGCAAGGCTCGTGGCGCAGTCCGAAACTCAGTTGATACGGTCGAAGGCGCCGACACTTACCAGTCAGGTCCAACACAACCTGCTGCGCGATCGCGCGGGGGAGATGATCCGCGAATGGGATTTCCCTCTCCATCATCTTGTGAAACGGCTGTCACAGGGGATCGCCGACCAGTGCATTGAAAAGAGCTTGGAAGGCAACGCGTCGCTGAATGGCGGCGCCAACGCGTTCGGGATTCCTCAGGAAGAATTCGATCAGATCCCAAAATTGCAGCCGGACCTCGCAAAGGTCCTTCAGTTTGGGGTGGCCTACAACGCCTTCGTCCTGATTCCAAACCATGGCGCGAAGAACAAGCTCTGGTGTCTCGTTGAACTATCCGGGATTGTTCTCATCAAGAGCGGGTTGACCCTGAAAAGAGGGGGGTTCCTCGAACGTCGCGTGGAAGACCTCACCCGTTTGCTGGGCGAGGTCAAATAATGGCACACGGGTGGCGATGGGATCCGTGCGTATCGCACGATGGCTCAGAAGCGGAAGGCTTCGCTTCCGAGTACTTCTCGCAGACCGGCAGGAAAGCGCTGTTAATCGCAGGTGGTGGATTTGATCCACGGGCGACCCAGATCGCTGAGCGTCTGGCTGCCGCCGGTGCCGATGTTCAAGCGTTGTTCATCAGAGAGAACAGGCCCAATCCAGACTCCGAACTCACCCGCCGCGCCGAAAGGAATATTGAAAAGCTTCAGACGCTGCTTCCTTCGAATGACATCCTAGCTGTCGAGGTCTTCGGCGCCGATGGCGCGGTCGTCGGTGGGCGAAATGTTACACTGGGGGTGTCGCGTCACGATCTGAGCTCAGTAACAGACGTGATCGTCGACATCAGCGCTCTTTCGGTTGGCACGGCGTTCCCTTTGATCAGATTGTTCGTTGAGCGGATCAATCGAGGCAAGGATCCGCAGAACCTTCATCTGTTTGTGTCGCATGATCCCAATCTCGACGCGCAAATATCCTCTGTGGCGAGTGACGTTCCAGGCTATGTTCATGGGTTCAAAGGAGGGCTGACGCTAGACGCTGCCTCCCGGGCAGCGAAGTTGTGGCTGCCACAGCTCGCAATGGGGCGTCAGCAGGCTCTTTCTCGAGTCCACGATTTCGTTTCCCCGCACGACACATGCCCGATCCTGCCGTTTCCGGCGCGAGACCCACGCCTCGGTGACTTGCTGGCAGAGGAATATTTGGGAGAGTTCGAAAGCGGGTGGTCGGTCGATGCCCGTGACGTCGTATATGCTGATGAACAGGACCCGCTGCACCTTTATCGCACAATTCTGCGCTTGGATGATTTGCGCAAGCCGGTGTTCCGCGATGCGGGAGGATCGATCTTGGTTCTCTCTCCATTAGGAAGCAAGGTCATGTCCCTCGGCGCTTTGATGGCAGCCCTCGAAAGGGATTTACCAGTCGCTTACCTCGAATCGATAGGGTATGATTTCGATGCGTCTGCGGATCTTGCTTCGCCGGCGCCACATATCATTCATGTCTGGTTGGAGGGAGAGGTCTACCCGCAGCCGCGCCCCAGGCTGAAGAAAGGACACACCCCATGAACCATTCAAGCGAAAGGCCGAAGATCTTTGGCACGGGGTTGATCGCGCTCGATCTCGTCATCGGACTCGATAGTGAGGCGCCAGTGCATTCGTGGGCTGGCGGGACGTGTGGCAACGTCCTTACTATCATGCGTTATTTGGGCTGGGATGCCTACCCGATCGCCCGAATGAATGGTGATCCTGCGTCCGAACGTGTTCGGGCTGACCTAGTCAGGTGGGGAGTGAGCCTGGATCATACCAATTGCGCTCCGACGGGCCACACTCCGATTATCATTCAGCAAATTAAGCGAGCTCGCGATGGTTCGCCGACACATCGGTTCCTCTGGACGTGCCCACATTGCGGAAAACGTCTGCCCAGCTATAGGCCCGTGACGCAGCATGCAGTTGAAGAAGTCGCTCGGGACCTACCTGGCTCTTCTGTGTTTTTTATGGACCGGCTGTCAAGGGCAGCGCTTTCGCTCGCGGCGGAGGCCGCACATGCCGGGGCTGTGGTTGTGTTTGAACCGTCGGGGAAATCCGACGAAAAGCAGTTTGCTGAGGCGATGAAGATCGCGCATGTCGTGAAGTACTCCGATCAGCGCCTTTCCGAGGCGGGTGGCGCTATGACCGACGCAAGTGCCACCCTCCTCGAAATTCAGACGCTTGGTTCGGAAGGGCTGCGATACAGGCACCGTCTCGCTGGTCAGATTTCCGATTGGAGTCTCTGCCCCTCTGTCCCTGCGCCGCGCGTCATCGACACCTGTGGTGCGGGAGACTGGTGCACGGCCGGCATCCTGGCTCGTGCGGCTTCGCGAGGACTTTCAGGATTAAGAGAGATGGATGCTCAAGGATTGTCCGAGGCACTTCGCTTCGGGCAGGTTCTCGCCGCATGGAACTGCGGCTTCGAGGGTGCGCGAGGCGGCATGTATTCAGTCGAGACGTGGGAGTTTCAAAATCAAATCAATGCAATTATGAAAGGTCGGCCAGTCCTGCGCACCGTGGCCCGTCAAGAGCGCTCCGCACCATCGGTTGCATGTCCCGCTTGCCCGCCGACTCTCGGGGCTGCGGCGTCCGCATCAACCTAGTCTTCGGCGCTTCTTTCGACGTTTTTCTGTTGCCGCAATCATCGAATCCGGTCGAGACACGTCCAAAACGACTACGGTCAACTTGTCCTTCATTTCAAAAGGCAGGTCATCGGTGAGCATCTCCTCCAGCGCCTCGGGACTCTCCGGGACGTCGGCGCAGTCGCCTCTGGACGGAGTTCTGAACTCTGTGCCGAACCAGAAGACCAGGTAGATTCCAAAGCCGCACGCTTGGGCATCTGAAGCATAGCCTGCAAGCTGGCTGATAGCTGCCGTCCAGAGTTCAGCGTTATAGTGTCGCTTGGCCTCGATCGGGAGGTTATTTCCGGCGTGACTGAGCAGAAGAATGTCCGCTCTCGTATTTTCGCCGCGACGGGCCTCGGGGAGGCCCGCTGCAATTCCATATCTTTCGAACCGTGGCCGAAGCAGTTCGAGGAGACGGTCTCTTGTCGATTTACACTTCAATCTTGGACTCGGGCGTTTTTGGCAATAATGTTACACTCCAATTGAGACTCAGGACGAGTGAGTCTCAATTGAAGTGTAAGGGTCTGGGCGGCTATGCGAAGGCTGCTTCCTTCTCCAAGGCTGGCCTCCAGGATTCAATGCTGTCGTCGGTGATGCGCTCGATACCATTCTGGATCGCCTCGATTGCGAGCTCGTTGAGTATCCCGAATACGCGAGCTGTGATGCCGTCACCGAGGCGAGAAAGGTGCCGTAGGCTTTGGCTTGACAAAGAGGATGGCAGCCTGAGCGGCAGGCTGCGTAGGATCGCCGTTACAAGTTCCTGGAACTCCTCATCTGCCTTCCATCTGGGCAGCACAAACTGATCCAGACGTCGGGCCAGTTGTGTGTCGCCGGCAATCGCATCACGCGCTTCCGATACGCCAAGGCAGACAAGCGACGCTTTGATCTCGTTGCTCAGATATCGCAGAAGCTGGAGGATCACCCGCTGTTCCCTCGGCGTGCCGGCGAGGAGGTTATGCACCTCGTCAAACACCAGAACACGCACATTGTTGCTTTTCAGCAAGAGGACGGTTCGGATCTCGAGTTCCATGAGGGTCAGACGTTCGTTGATGCTGGCTCCCATGGCCATGAGCAACTGCCCGTAGATCCGGCGCTCTGTCGGACGTGATGTCAACGTAATCGCTAGCACCGGCATGCTCTCCACGCCGGTGCTGGGGTTGATCGTCGGTGGATGATCGCGCTTGAACTTTTCCACGAGCATTGTCTTGCCCATCCCGCTATGACCATAGATTGCGAGACCGGGTGGACGTGTTGTTGGCGGATGGTCGCACAACGCATCAAGATGGCGTAACACCCGGCGAGCGCGATCAAAGCCAACCCAACGATCGGATCGAATGGCGCGTATCCTTGCATGGTTCTGCCCATTTACCAGTGCGGCAGCGCCGGGTGCCAGATGCGGGAGTTCAATCATTGATCCCAGAATTCCGTGTCGTCGTCTGAATGGATTGGTTTTGTCATATCGATTGCCGTAACGGGACTGTGTTCCTCGTGTCCCGATTCAATAGGTCTGCGCTTAATATTACGGCGCGCTCTTGCGCTTGAGGATGCGGCGATATCCTCGATCTCCCTTTGCTGCGCGATGGCTGCAAAGATAACGTCTTCCTGCAACTCAATCCGTCCCTGGTCTCTAAGTGTCTTTTTGGCATGCTTCCACTCCCACCAGGACACAGGCGGGAATGCGAGGTTGCGGTACCGTGCTTCGATAAACCGGCCATCTGATTGACGAACGAATATTCGGGATAGGTCGCGCGGGTCATATTTGATCTCGAGTTCGGCACCGCGTCCGACGTCGCGCGACAGGGCGTCGGACCAGTACCGGATCTTCTCCAGATGAATGCCGTCCTTCAGCAAACGGCGCCGATCGCCAGGAAGGAAGCTGGTCCAGAATGCCATTCGATCAGATGGCAGGTTGAAGTCGACTTCACCTTGCTGCTCACGCCAGACGGCCAGGGGAGGGCGCAACAGTGATGAGTGGATGCGCTGATGGTATTTGCCTGTGATTTCCAGGGCGATCCATTTCTCCAACTCTCGCAGTGTAAGGTTGGCACGGCCCTCGGAATCGTAGCCGCCTCGGATCTTCACATTGCTGAACGTTGTGCCGGGCAGCAGATGTACCGCCCCCATCATTGTGCCGATCAGCCGCTCGATATGCCCCCCAAAGCGCGGTGTTGCCGGCGGCCTGAACTGGAGCTTTATGCCGTACTCTTTGCAGGCATCGGACAATGCCCGTGACCGGAAATCCGCGCCATTGTCGCAATGAAGAACCTCGGGCAATCCAGCGACAGGCCAGGGGATGTCAATTTCGCGCTCATCCAGCCAGGCAGTCTTGTCGTACACCGCGTGCAGGAGGCAGAGGCCAACAGACGTACTTGATGGCGCCTCCAATGATAGATGGAACCCCGCGACCATTCTTGTGCAAACGTCGATTGCAATCGTCAGAACTGGTCGACCGATGGGCCGGCGAAACTGTTCGTCGACAACAATGACGTCAACGATGGTGTGATCGATCTGCCAAACGGCGTTCGGCTTGGCGACAGAGAACCGACCGGGGCTTGGCGTGGATGCGGCCTCGATCTCGCGCTCCCCGCGTTTGCGGGCCGCTGACAGTGGGATAAGTTCCGATACCCTCCGCTGGACGGTGCTGCGGTGAGGCGGGGACAAACCTTCGGTGAGGCAGACTTCCCGGATACGCCGCAACAGCGCAGCAAGGCTTGGCTTCTCCTTCTTGAGCCAGAAGCTAACCACTTGCTCGGCAATGACGCGCTCAGTTCTCGGGTCGAGCCTGACCGCGCCTTCGTGCGTACCACGTTTCATGGGTCGCAAACTTGATGCGCGTTGCGTCTTTCTGAACCGCGCAGCCAGCCGGAACAGAGTCGATCGCGGGATGCCAAACCTTTCGCGCGCAGCCGCAACAACCTCAGCGGTTACTTGCCCGCCTGTACGGCGAAGCAGATATCGAAGGAACTCTTCCGGGCTGTCATCTTGATCGGGGAAATCCGAAGATGAGGTCATACGCGACAGTACGGTCAATCGACCGGTCGATCAATCTCAATTTGAGTGTAACAAATGCTCGCCGGAGTCTCGTTTGAAGCGTAAGGCGTTACACTTCAGTCTCTCGCAAACCGTTGAAAACGCTCAATGTGTGAGTCCCAGTTTCAAACATAAATCGACAGAGGCCGTAATCGGTGATCGGGGCGTGGCGTTGGCCGCGACAGTAGGTGTTTACGCCGCGTAACGCACCTGTGCTGGGCCTGTTCGGTGCTTCGGTCACGATCACCTCACAGTTTTATCGTCTCCAGCCGAAAGCCCATGCCGATTAGCCGCTCGCCAGATGCGGCAGGAAACACGAGCGGCCGATGAAAGGCATGAACGATGGCTGCCCCGAAGAAGGCTTGGAACCCGCCCAGGGCCATGGTCGTCTGGGAACAAACTTCCTCTGAAGCCGTTTCTGACGCGAGTATCGCGTAGGAGGGCGGCCTTGGCCCCAAGAGCAAACTGGAAGGGATTTTTAAAGGTCGCCCAGGTCAGCTGCCCGGTGGCTCTTTACACCGCCGCGTCAACCTCGGAACGCATCGCCTTTCATACCCTCAATCGGGCCACCGGCCATCGGGTTCTGCGCCGGTTTGTCGATAGCGATACCGGCAAGCCAGTTGACCGCGAGGAGCAGGTGAAGGGCTACGAGGTCGGTTCGGGCGAATATATCGTGCTTGATCCCGACGAAGTCTCCGCCGCGGTTCCAGACAGTGACAAAACTCTGACGGTTTCGACTTTCATCAGCTGTGGCGACATTGATGACGTCTATTTCGACAAGCCGTACTATCTCGCGCCAACCGGCCGCCATGCCGAAGAGGCGTACGCCCTGATCCGCGAGGGCATGCGGAAAAAGAAGGTTGCGGCGCTCGCTCAAACCGTGTTGTTCCGCCGCGTTCGCACCGTATTGATCCGCGCACACAGGGTCGGGTTGATCGCAACAACCCTCAATTTCGACTACGAGGTCCGCTCAGCAAAGGACGCTTTCGACAGTGTTCCCGATATGAAGATCAAGGGCGAGATGCTGGAGTTGGCCGAACACATCATCAAGACCAAAAGCGGAAAATTCAATCCGAGGGAATTCGACGACCGGTACGAGGCGGCCCTGGCCGATGTGGTCAAGGCGAAAATCGAAGGCCGCAAGATCGAGGTTCGCAAGCCGCCTAGGCCAGACAAGGTTGTCGACCTGATGGCTGCGCTGCGTGAAAGCGCTGGCATTTCCGGCAAGAAGACGGCCAGCACCAAGACGAAATCGAAGGCATCATCCGGCAAGGCGAAAGCCGCGCCTGCTCGCCGAAAGGCAAGCTGAGCATGGCGACGCTCGAGACCTATCGCCAAAAGCGCAACTTCGGTGCCACCTCCGAACCCAAAGGCAGGAAGGCCCGGAAAGCCGGCAACGCCTTCGTCATCCAGAAGCATGCCGCAACAAGACTGCACTACGATCTGCGGCTGGAAATGGATGGCGTTATGAAGAGCTGGGCAGTAACGAAGGGTCCCAGTCTGGTTCCGGGCGAAAAGCGGCTGGCCGTTCATGTCGAGGATCATCCGCTTGAATATAACGAGTTCGAAGGCACGATCCCCAAGGGCGAATATGGTGGCGGAACGGTCATCATCTGGGATCGGGGCACCTGGAATCCCATCCATGATGGCCGAAAAGGCTATGCCAAGGGCCGTCTTGAGTTTGAACTGATCGGGGAGAAGCTCTCGGGCCGCTGGCACCTAGTCAAGATGCACGGCAAGCCTTCCGAGAAGCGTGAGAACTGGCTGCTGATCAAGGGCGAGGACGATGCCGCCCGGATGGCCGGCGGTCCCGATATTCTCGAGGAGAGGCCGGAATCGGTGAAGACCGGCCGCGAGATCGAGGAGGTTGCCGGCGAGGCTCCGGGCTGGTCGTCGAAAACCGGAAAGATCGCCAAGTCGGCAGCGCGAATACCGACTCAATCCGTTAAGAGGGACGAGTCGGAGGTTCTGGTAGAGCTTCCCGACCCGTCCTCTGTCAAAGGCGCGAAAAAGGCCCCGCTGCCGGATTTCGTTGAACCCACCTTCGCCAGCCTCATGACGGCGCCGCCGACCGGCGATCGCTGGATTCACGAGATCAAGTTCGACGGCTATCGGCTGCAGGCACGCATCGAGGCCGGGCGGGTCAAGCTTCTGACCCGTAGCGGTCTCGACTGGACCAGGAAATTCGGCAAAGAAGTCATGTCAGCACTCCAGGCTCTGCCAATTGGCACGGCGCTGATCGATGGCGAACTTGTCGTTGAGACCGGCTCGGGTGCGTCGGATTTTTCCGCCCTCCAGGCCGATCTCAGCGCTGGCCGATCGGACCGGTTCGCCTTCTATGTCTTCGATCTGCTTTATCTCGATGGCTATGATCTGCGCGCCTTGCCGCTGGTCGAGCGTAAGACGATGCTCGAGCAAATCGTCGGCACTGAGCCGGGCCTTGTCCGCTACAGCGGCCATTTCGATGAAAATGGCGGCCTCGTCCTTCGCCATGCGTGTCGGCTGAGCCTGGAAGGCGTCATCTCGAAACTGCGGGATGGGCCATACCGGTCGGGCCGCAGCAAGGCGTGGGTCAAATCGAAATGCTCGGCCCGCCAGGAGTTCGTCATTGCCGGCTACGTGCCGTCCTCCACCTCCCGCAAGGCCATCGGCTCCCTGGTGTTGGGCGTCTATGACGACGGCAAACTGGAACATGTGGGGCGCGTCGGCACCGGATTCACCGGCGCCGTAGCGGAGGCCCTGTTCAAGCGGCTCGATCGGATGCGCATCGCTGCCAGTCCCTTTGCCGACAAGCTCACCGCCGAGGAAGCGCGGCTTGCCCGCTATGTCCGTCCCGAACTGGTGGCCGAGGTGGAGTTCCGGGCGTGGACAGCGGACGGTCATTTGCGCCATGCCTCGTTCCGGGGGCTGCGCGAAGACAAGCCGGCGAGTGAAATCGTGCGGGAGATCCCCAAGAGCAAGACGGCAACCCCAAAGCCACAGAAGCGAATCGTCACGCTGACCCATCCCGATCGGATTTATTGGCCGGACGAAGGTGTCACCAAGGAAGGGCTTGCCGACTATTACACCGAAGTCTGGCGCTACATCGCACCCTACATCGTCGGTCGCCCCTTGGCATTGCTTCGCTGCCCGAGCGGGATCACCGGTCAGATGTTCTTCCAGAAGCACGCCTGGAAGGGGCTCAACAAGCATATCGTTCTGGTGAACGACCCCAAGGACAAGGACGACGAGCCGCTGATTTCGATCAACGACCTCAACGGATTGATGGGTCTCGTGCAATCCGCCGTCCTGGAAATCCATCCCTGGGGCTCGACGGTTGCGGATTGGGATCGGCCCGACACGATCATCATGGATCTCGATCCCGGCGGGGGTGTCGCTTGGGAGACGATCATCACCGCAGCCGAAGAAGTTCGGCAGCGGCTCAAGGATGCGGGTTTGACGGCTTTCGTCAAGACGTCTGGCGGCAAAGGGCTGCATGTGGTGGCGCCGCTCAAGCCCAAGGCGGACTGGCCCGCGGTGAAAGCGTTCACCAAGGCGATTGCGGACAGCATGGCTGCCGATAGCCCCGACCAATACGTATCGACGATCACCAAGTCGAGGCGGCAGGGCAAGATTTTGATCGACTATCTGCGCAATCAGCGCGGCATGACGGCCGTGGCCCCTTATTCGACACGCGCCCGGCCAGGCGCTGCCGTATCGATGCCGCTCGCTTGGGAGGAGCTGAGCCCGGGGGTCGGTCCGGATTATTTCACCGTGGACAACACACCCACGCGGATCGCCGCACTGACATCGGACCCTTGGGAACAGTTTCGCGCCGAAGCCAAGCCGCTGGCCGCTTCGGCCGGCCGCAAACGCAAAGCGGGCTAGCGAGGTGGGCCGCGCAACTCGTTCAGATCCTGCTACCGCTGACCGACAATGACGGGAAGCCCTTTCCGTCCGAGATGTTCGAAACTCTCAAAGCAGATCTGACCAAAGCGTATCAGGGCGTGACGGCTTTCGTGCAGGCTCCGGCCCAAGGCCGTTGGTCCCAGGAGGGCGCCCGCACGGCCGAGGAAGACATCGTCATTTTCGAAGTGATGGTTGCGGACCTGGATTTGGGCCAATGGCAGCAGCGGCGCGGCGACCTCGAAATCCGGTTCCGGCAGGCGCGGGTTGTGATCCGCCATATGGACATCGGACTGATCTAAGGCACAACCATGCCCTCCAAGCTGATCCAAAAAACCAGCTATGATGAAGAGCGCCGTGTTCTCTCTGTCTGGTTTGTGCCCAGCGGACACCGGTACGACTACGAGGGGGTCCCGCCGGACGTCAATGCGAATTTCCGCCGCGCGTTCTCAAAGGGCAGTTTCTTCAATGCCTATATCCGCAATCGCTTTCCATATCGACATGTAGACGAGGCCGAGGATTGAAGGCGCTATTTCCGCTTCTGCTTGGCTTCCGAGCCGATGCTTTTGCGGAGCGCATCCATGATGTTGATAACGTTGCTCGCGGGTTCTTCGGCTGTGGAATTGGGTCTGGCGACGCGCTTCCCGCCTTTCTTTTTGGCTGCGATTATGTCGATCAGCTTGTCCTGGACCGGGTCGTCGACCATTTTGGGGTTCCAGGGCGCGGTACGCTCGTCGATCAGCTTGGTGACCAACGTCATGAGCTTGGGATCAGGTTTGCCTTCCTTGATATGGCCGAAATAATCCGTCTCGTCGCGGACTTCGTCACCATAGCGCAGTGTCCAGAGAACGATGCCCTTGTCACGCGGTACGAGCATCACGGCTCGCTCCCGGCGGTACATGACCAGCCGCGAAATCCCGACCATATCGGTGGACGCCATCGCATCGCGGATGACCGAAAAGGCTTCCTCGCCGACCGGATCGTTCGGCGTCAGGTAATGCGGCTTGTCGTACCAGATCCATTCGATGGTATCGCGAGGAACGAAGCTGTCGATATCGATGGTGCGCGTGCTTTCCAGCGCAACCGCGTCGATTTCATCGTCCTCCAGCATGACGTAATCGTCTTCCCCTCGCTGGTAGCCTTTGACCTCGTCATCTTCGTCGACGGGCTTTTCGGAAACAGCATCGACATACTGGCTGACCACGCGGTTCCCAGTCTTGGCGTTGAGAGTGTGAAAGCGGACTTTTTCATTTTCGGATGTCGCCGGCGTCATTGCCACCGGGCAGGTGACCAGCGAGAGCTTGAGATAGCCTTTCCAGAATGAACGCGGCGCCATGTGACAACTTCCCGGGGGGACTGCGCAACAACGGATTCAACGCGGCTTTTGTTCCTCTTACCCCGCGCTGTCACAAGCTCGGCAAATGCGACAGAATCACCCAGGCTGGCGCATGATCGCTGGCTCTGTCCCAGCCCCGCACTTCACGGTCGACACCGGCGGCGACAATGTGATCCTTCAATGTGGGCGAGAGGAGCAGGTGATCGAGCCGGAGACCGGCATCGCGCCCCCAGGCGTTCCGCAGATAGTCCCAAAACGTATAGATCCGCTCGCCGGGATGGCAGGTGCGGATCGCGTCGGTCCAGCCCTGGTCGAGCAGTTGCTGATAGGCGCTGCGCACTTCTGGCCGGAACAGAGCGTCGTCGATCCAGCGTTCGGGTTTATAGACGTCGAGCTCGGTGGGCATGACGTTGAAATCGCCGACCAACATCACCGGCGCGCCCGTCGCCAGCAGCGTGCTGGCATGCCCGATCAAACGGCGGAACCACCGAAGCTTGTAGTCAAATTTTGGTCCCGATGCCGGATTGCCGTTCGGGAGATAAAGGCACCCGATGAGGACGCCTTTGACCGCCGCCTCAATATAGCGGCTGTGTTCGTCCTCGACATTCCCTGGCAGTCCCCGGCGAATCTCGATGGGCTCGCTGCCCCGAGACAGGATGGCCACCCCGTTCCATCGACTCTGCCCATGCCACACCGCTTCGTAGCCGGCGGCGCGCAATGCGGCCACTGGGAACTTGTATTGCGGCGCCTTCAATTCCTGAAGGCAGACGATATCGGGCTGGGCCTGCTTGAGCCAAAGGAGGAGGACAGAAAGCCGGCCATTGATCCCGTTCACGTTGAACGTCGCGACTTTCAGACCGGGTGAGCGTTGCCGTACTGCCACGGTGACCGGTTCAGGACTTCCGGTCGCCGCGATCGCCTTCACCGGGTTTGCTCACGGCTTGGGCTTTTTGCCGGCGATCCCGCGTCAGAGATTTGCCGACGTCGACGGATTCCCTGAGCTGGCCCTTCTCGTCACGGCGCACATAGCGCTTGTCCGTACCGGTATGGATGAGGTCACGCTTGGTCACACTTGTCTCCTTTGCTGGTCGCCGCTGATTAGCCTATTCCATTGCCACGTCCCTGAACGACGCCATTGATGAAACTGGCCTCCCGCGATGTAAGGCTCGCACACAGACAGGTGAAATTCCGCCGTCGCGCGCTCCTGGGGCCCCCGCTCCGTGCAGCTACGAACTCGCGATGACGACTTCGGTTCCGGAACCATTCTCTCAGGCGTGGGTTTGAAGATTATCGGTGATCGCGTTTCTTGCCAGATTTGACCCGGTCCAACCGTCAACGTCCATCCAGGCACGAGGAGCGTCCAATGGCTCGCGGCGACAAGAAGCATTTCGGCAAGGCAAGCCAGGGAAAGGGTTCCGGCGCCGGCGCGATGACCGAAGCTGACACAGATTCTGTCGGCGAGAACGAAATCCTGTCAAACCGGGACAAGCAGCAGCATTCGAAGGACCGAGGGCAGGACGGTAACGCGATCAAGACCGAACAGGGCCAAGACCATTCGGCCAACCGTCGACCTTAGGAGATCGGAGCGATGCCCCACCTTAGTCCTGAAATACAATCCTGCGTCGACGAGTGCCTGCGCTGCCACTCTGCGTGCCTCTCCACCGCCATGAACCATTGCCTGGAAATGGGAGACGAGCATGTTGAGAAGGACCATTTCACCTTGATGATGGCGTGCGCCGAGATATGTCGCACTGCGGCACACTTCATGCTTATCGGCACCCCGCACCATCGGCATATCTGCGCGGAATGCGCCGAAATCTGCGCCGAGTGCGCCCAAGACTGCGAGCGGATCGGTGACATGGAGGAATGCGTCAACGCTTGCCGCCGCTGCGCCGAAAGCTGTCGCCGGATGGCCGCCTGATATGCCCACGACCGCCGACATCCTCATCGAAACGCTGATCGACTGGCAGGTCGACACCATTTTCGGGCTTCCGGGCGACGGCATCAACGGCGTCATGGAGGCGTTGCGCACAAGGCAGGACCGTATCCGCTTCATCCAGGTGCGTCACGAAGAATCGGCCGCCTTCATGGCTTGCGCTTATGCCAAATGGACCGGGAAGCTGGGCGTGTGCCTCGCAACCTCCGGCCCCGGCGGCACCCATCTGCTGACCGGCCTCTATGACGCCAGGCTCGATCAGGCGCCGGTGCTCGCCATCACCGGCATGCAGTTCCATGATCTGATCGAGACGTTCACTCAGCAGGACGTCGATCTGACGCGGGCGTTCAGCGATGTGGCCATCTTCAACGCGCAGGTTTCGGACGCCGCCCACATGGAGAGCGTGGCAAGCCTCGCCTGCCGATCCGCGCTGGCAAAGCGCGGCGTCGCGCATCTGTCGATCGCCAATGACGTCCAGGAAGAGACGCTCGACGACGCCAGCCGGTCCAAACGGAACAGGCCGTCGCACACGCCCGACCTTTGGTTCGAAGGCAGCGGGCTGCCCGCTGACGAGCAGGTCGAGAAAGCGGCAGAGATTCTCAACGGGGCAAGCAAGGTCGCCATCCTTGCCGGCCGCGGGGCGCTGAACGCCCGCCGCGAGCTCGCGGAAGTGGCCGATCTGCTCGGCGCGCCGGTCGCCAAGGCCCTGCTCGGCAAGGCTGCCCTGCCGGACGATCATCCCCATACCACCGGCGGCATCGGCATCCTCGGCACCTTGCCCTCGCAGGAGGCGATGGAGGAATGCGACGCCCTGCTGATTGTGGGATCCACCTTTCCCTACATCGAATATTACCCGAAGCCGGGACAGGCGCGCGGCGTCCAGATCGATCGCGATCCGCAGCGCGTCGGCCTGCGCTACCCGGTCGAGGCCGGTCTGGTCGGCGATGCCGCCGCCGCGCTGCGGATGCTCAACCCGCGATTGAAGCGCAAGGAGGACCGCGGCTTCCTCGAGAAGGCGCAAGCCGGCATGCGCCGCTGGCGCGAGATGATGGCGCAGTCGGAGTCGAA
Source organism: Aquamicrobium defluvii (assembly GCF_004363725.1). GTDB lineage: Bacteria > Pseudomonadota > Alphaproteobacteria > Rhizobiales > Rhizobiaceae > Mesorhizobium > Mesorhizobium defluvii. The sequence continues at coordinate 15,914 of NZ_SNZF01000042.1, forward strand.
GCCCGACATGCCGCTCAAGCCGCAGGTCGTGTCTCGCGCCTTCGGCCGCCGGCTGCCAGACAACGCCATCCTCGCCGTCGATTCCGGCCAGAACACGGAAATGGCCGCTCGCCATATCGATATGAAGGATGGACAGGCGTTCGGCGTCTCCGGCACGTTGGCCTCAATGGCCTGCGGGCTGCCCTATGCGATCGCCGCGGGAATCGCCTTTCCCGGCCGGCCGGTCTTTGCCGTGGTCGGCGACGGCGGCTTCGCCATGCAGCTCGGAGAGTTCTCGACGGCGGTCCGATACCGCATCCCGCTGAAGGTGCTGGTGCTCAAGAACAACATGCTGAACCAGATCGCCTGGGAACAGATGATGTTCCTCGGCAACCCGCAATTCGGTTGCGAGTTGCAGCCGATCGATTTCGCCATGGCGGCCGAGGCGATGGGCGGTATCGGATACAGCGTCTCGCGGGCGGAGGAGGTGGAAAGCCTGCTCGACGCGGCATTTGCCGCCGAAGGCCCGGTCGTCATCGAAGCGGTGGTCGACGCCTACGAGCCGATGATGCCGCCGAAGATGCCGCCGGACTACGCGAGGAACTTCCGCCAGGCGCTGCCGGAGACACCGGGCCGTGAGGCGATCGAGGCGAGTGTCGCCGAGGAGCCGCTGAAGACGATGATCGCGGAGGATCGGCAGGAACGCGACCAGGGACAAAAGAGCTGAGCGAGGAACGGACATGTCGGATCATCCCAAGCACAAGCACCCGCAACCTCCCATGCCAGAACAGCAGCAGGACATGCCCGGTTATACCGACAAGATGGACCCTCGACCCGACCACGGCGAGGAAAGCTATCGTGGCAGTGGCAAGCTGATCGACCGCGTTGCCCTGATCACCGGCGCAGATTCCGGCATCGGCAGGGCGGTTGCGATTGCCTTCGCTCGCGAAGGCGCGGATGTCGTCATCTCCTATCTGGAAGAGGATGAGGACGCGCGCGAGACGGCTCGCTGGGTCGAGCAAGCGGGCCGTAAGGCGGTGATCGTGCGCGGCGACATCGGCGAGGAGAGCTTCGCCCGTACGCTTATCAGCCGAGCGATCGAAGAGTGTGGCCGGCTGGATATCCTTGTCAACAATGCCGCCCATCAGGCGACCTTCGACAAGCTGGAGGATATTACCACCGAGGAATGGAATCTCACCTTCCGTACCAACGTCCATGCCATGTTCTACCTCTGCCAGGAGGCGGTAAAACATATGCAGGCCGGCTCCACGATCATCAATACATCCTCAATCAACGCGACCAGCCCATCACCAACGCTGTTGGCCTACGCCACGACCAAGGGGGCCATCGCCAATTTTACGAGCGGGCTGGCGGGGCTGGTCGCGGAGCGCGGTATCCGCGTAAATGCGGTTGCTCCGGGGCCTGTCTGGACGCCGCTCATCCCCTCGACGATGCCGGTCGAGAAAGTAAGGAACTTCGGAAAAAACACGCCGCTCAAGCGTCCCGGCCAGCCGGCCGAGCTTGCGGCGACCTATGTGCTTCTGGCTTGCGACGGCTCAAGCTATACGACCGGCGCCCTCTACGAGGTCACCGGCGGCCGCCCGATGCTGTGACGGATTGAGGAGAATTCGCGATGTCACGAGCAAGGACCGCTTTGTATTCCGGAGCTGGCGCGGCGCTCGCCTCCCTGGCGGCAATTGCCTTGCTGTCGCGGCTTGAAGGCCGATCGGCCGCCCGCCCGATCAATGCGACGAGCCATGTCCTGTGGGGTGACGAGGACGCGCCGCGCGAGAGGATCGACGTGGCACATACGCTGCCCGGTCTCCTCATCAATATCGGCTCCGCCTTCTTCTGGGGAACGGTCTTCGCCTTTGTCAGCCCCCCGCCTGCGCGACAGACGGCCGGGGGCATGATCACGCGCGCTTTCGGCACATCTCTCTTTGCGGGGGCCCTTGATTACGGGCTCGTGCCGAGGCGGCTGCGGCCGGGCTGGGAGCTTGCGCTACGCGCGAGATCAGTAGCGTTTGCGCTCGCCGCCATGGGTGCAGGGCTGGGAGCCGGTGGCCTCCTGGCGCGCCAGGACGATGCCTCCGCCTTGCCAGGGGGCGACGAATGAGCCGCGTCCTCAATGGGGCTATTGCCGGGTTCTGCGCCACCATGGCCATGACGATCGCCATGCGTGTACTCGAACGGAAATTACCTGCCACCGACAGATATCCCCTCCCACCCCGCGAGATCACGCAGATTGTGCTCCATCCTGAGGACCGAGAAGCGGCGGCACTGTCTCTCCTGGCTCATTTTGCCTTCGGCGCCTTCGCCGGAGGCCTTTATGGATTGCTGCCGCGCAAAGTCCCCGGCCTGCTCTACGGTCCTTTCGTCTGGGTGGCGAGCTACCTCGGCTGGGTTCCAATTGCCGGGATTCTCAAGCCGGCCACTCGCCATCCAGTCGAGCGTAATCTTCTCATGATCGCCGCTCATCTCGTGTGGGGTGTATGCACGGCAATTGGAACACGGGAGCTGGATGCAGCCTCTCGCTCGATCGTTGCCTCGGGACAGCTTGAAGATCGGGGCAAAAGGAAATGACGATCGAAGCCGTCCGGCAGGGGGCGCTCATTTGGCTGAAACGAGGCCACAAACTCCTTCACCCACCTCAAGCGCTGATCGGCGCAGAGGGACGTCGGCACTTTGAGTATAGACGCCGTCGCGTTGAGCGATCCGGTTGGGGCATCGCGCGGGAGATCCAACTCGATGTCCGATGAACAAAGCGCCTACCTGAACATCGGCGGCGGGCCGGCTGGTCTGACCGCGGCACTTTACATGGCGAGCTATCGGCGCAGGGTTGTGGTGGCTGATGCGGGTGCAAGTCGCGCCAGGCTTATTCCGCGTTCCCACAATCAGAGGGGATTTCCCGACGGTATCTCGGGGCAGGAGCTCCTGGTGCGCATGCGCGCGCACGCTCTGCGCTACGGTGCCGACATTCGCGACGAAACGATCAGCGATCTGCGGCTGGACGGCCCATCCTTTCGTGCTGAAGGCGACCATCGGACTTACAGGGTCGCGTCGGTGATCCTGGCCACCGGCGGCACGGACGTCCTGTCCGATGCAAAAGGCCTCGACGCTGCGATCGCCGCGGGGCTGATCCGGTTATGTCCGGTTTGCGATGCCTTCGAGGCAAGCGGCAAGCGAGTGGCGGTCCTCGGTGACAATCCGTCCTCGATTTCTAAGGCGGGTTTCCTGCGCCGCTATTCGAACGATGTGAGCTTTGTGATCGACTACGACATTCCGCGAGGAACGATCGTGGCCTATTATCCGGAATGCAATACGCTGATCCCGCTGTGGCAGTTAGCGCAGGAGGGCAAGAGGCCGGCAGCCAAATCCATGCCCGTTCGGATCGCGCTGGAATGACCGGCGCGATCGCAGGCCTGAAGGTGAGGGGCGCATGGATATCGCGCTGATCGTCGGCTATCTTGCCTCCATCTGCTCGATGACGAGCTTTGTTCCACAGGTGTGGAAGATCATCAAGACAGCCGACACCGCTGCGATTTCCAAGCGCATGTATGCCGTCACGGTGATAGGATTTGCGCTATGGTCGGTCTTCGGCGTGATGCGCATGGAGTGGCCGATCATCCTGACCAACCTCGTCTGTTTCTGCCTTTCAGCATTCATTTTCGTCATGAAGATCCTCCCCCAGGGGAGACGCTCGCAACTGGCGGCGAAGCTAGACCCGGATAGGTAGCTCATGATGGGCATTCAAGCACGACAGCAAGAGCGCAACGTCGCCACGCCTCGCCTGAATGAAAAGGCCCCCGTGATTTCGTCCGCGAGGGCGGCTTCGTGACGATATTGGTGGCCCGGGCTCCGGGACTTATTGGTTCTGACGTGGTGCGGCTTCGGCCGACGGCGAAAGTGTCATCGGCGCCGTGCGCCCGGGTACGGCGTACCAGGCGCTGGCCCTTGTCGAACTCGACGTGGCGCGGGCGACCGGTCTCTCGCACTGGAAATCGCTTCTTGAAGGTGTCGACGCCGTCGTCAATTGCGCCGGCATCCTTCAGCGGGGGCAGAATGAATCGCCGGAGGCCGTGTATTTTACGGGAGTCGCGGCTCTGTTCCAGTCGTGCCAAGAGCAGGACGTAAGACGGGTGATCTACTTTTCGGCTATAAGCGTGAACCGCAGTGGTGCCGCAGTTCTCCAAAAGCAACTGGCGAGATGAGGCGCGGATAGCGCTGAATCTCGATTGGATCATTCTTCGTCCCTCGGTCGTGCTGGGTCGTATCGCTTTTGGCGCAAGTGCATTGATGCGCGGCCTCGCAGCGCTTCCTGTCCTCCCCGTCGTGCCGGGCTTGGTACCGCTCAAGGTTGTCGCTCTCGATGACGTCGTGGACACGGTGATGCAATTCCTTGCGCCGACGCTTCCAAGCGGGCAGTTCTCGAGTTCGCGGAATACCATATGCTGTTTCGGCTGTTGTTTGCCTTCGCCTTTCCTGCGTTTGCGGCGGTGCTCGCCATTTCTGGCTGCTGCCCACCGGTCCCACGTTTTCCGCTTTCGGCTTCACGGCAGGGGAAGGCGATCGAGGCTCGCCGGTCACGTTATAGCGACAACCCTGTAATTTTTGTCCTAGTTCGTTGGCAGGTCCGCTGTCATCCGATCACGGGCAACGCTGAGGCGAATGATCAGCCCCTCAGGTTTCCACTCTCGTGAGATTTCCCCGCCAAGCTGTCCGCGCACCGTTGCCCTGCCAAGCACGGATCCAAAGCCGTCACCATCGAAGCTGCGCTCGACAAGGGGACCGCCCGTTTCGGTCCAGGTGAGCACAAGCATCTCACCGGTCTCGTCACACTTGACGTCGACCGCACCGGCGGGGGCCGACAGCGCCCCGTATTTCGCGGCATTGGTGGCGAATTCGTGCAGCAGAAGCGCGAAGCTGGTGACCGCGGCGCCGGACAGACCAACATCGGACCCGGCTATCCGGATGCGCGACCGGCCGGTTTCAGCGTCGTGGTCATACGGTGCCGTGATCGTTCGAACCAGGGCATGCAACGTCGTTTCCTGTGCCACTCGCTCCGACGCTTCCGATGTTGCGGGAACGGTCAACATATGCGCCAGAGCCAGGGCGTTGAGCCGGCCGGAGACGGCTGATGCAAGGTCGTCGGCCGTCTTCGCCGACTGTTTGCTGAGCGACACCACGCTCCCGGCAAGCGTGAACAGGTTCTTGATCCGATGATTCATCTCCTGGATGAGGAGGTGTTGCTGCTGCTCCGCGCGGCGACGCTCCGTAATGTCCCGGGCGATCGTCGCAGCGCCGGCGATCCGACCCTGACGATCGCGGATCGGAGACACTGAGAGTGAAATTTCGACCAGACTGCCGTCCTTGCGACGCCTTACGGTCTCGTAGTGGTCGATCGTTTCACCGGCACGGATATGCGACAGGATGTTGGGTTCCTCGTCGGGCCGATCCGCCGGAATGAGCGTGACAACCGATTTGCCGATGATCTCGTCGGCGGTATAGCCGAACAATCGCTCCGCACCCCTGTTCCAGCTAACAATCGTTCCCTCCAGGTCCTTGGCCAGAATGGCGTCGTCGGAAGAGTTCACGATCGCTGCGAAACGCTGCGCCTCCTCATAGGCGATCGAACGATGCGTGACGTCGACCAGCATGTTGATAGCGCCGGACAACTCCCTATTCGCGTCGAACAGGGGCGTTGGAAAAGCGAGAACGGTGACACGGCTACCATCCGGCCGTTCTGCAATGATCTCTTGCCCACGATTGGGCTGCCTTTCCTTCAAGGCCCTCGCCATCGGGCATTCAGCGTGGGGCAAAGGCCGACCGTCCGGCCAGAAGAGCTTCCACGACCCGCAGAATTCATCCTGTCCTATTTCGGGGGTCCGGCCCCACAGCGTTGCGGCCGCCTGGTTGAAGAGCGTTATCCGGCCCCCTGGATCGGTCATATAGACCGCCTCGGGCAGGGCTTGAAGGACATCCTCGACTGCAAGAGACGGCGCGAAATGCTCTGCCGGGATTTGTGCGTCCGCCACCGCTTCCGCCGGAACGTCCGGATCGATTCTTGAATGTGTAGACGGTAAAGTCACGCGATGCTCCTCAAGGCCGCTATGGCGAAAGCTTCGGCTCTTCACGCCAGGTCATGGATGATTACATTATATTGGCACGCCACGATACTTCTGGACAGGCTGATCCAGCGATACCGACCTTCTGCTGTTTGTCGCGGCCTCGCGGACGCCACCCTGGACGCTGCGCCGTAGCAGATCAACGCTGAGGCCAACAAGGTGGGTCCATCTACGTCGCGTCCCAACGCCTGTGAAGCGGGCAACTTAAGTTGGGGCTGGTCTCTTCGGCCTGAATAATTCTTCGCCCGTCTTCAGGAACTGTCTGTCATTCACCGCATTGTAAAAGATGCATGAAGTCGCAACTTTCTCTGCCTGAAGGAAGACACCATGGCCAGGAGCGCAAGACAATCGCCGGGCGAGACGGCGACGATCCACGAGCAGAAGCTCACGCGCGGAAGCGGAGGAGAACTACACCAGCTGGCGCAAGGTGATATCCCGGTGCTCACGACTGCCCAGGGCGGGCCGGTTTCAGACGATCAGAACACGTTAAAGATCGGCGCACGCGGTCCCGCCCTGATGGAGGACTTTTTCTTCCGCGAGAAGATTTTTCATTTCGACCATGAGCGCATCCCCGAGCGCGTTGTGCACGCACGCGGCTACGGGGCGCATGGCTTCTTCGAGACCTATGAGTCCCTGGCTGCCTATACCCGAGCCGACATCTTTCAACGAGCCGGCGAAAAGACGCCGGCATTTGTACGGTTTTCCACCGTGGCAGGGTCGAAAGGCTCCTTCGATCTTGCCCGGGATGTGCGCGGGTTCGCCGTCAAGCTCTACACCCAGGAAGGCAACTGGGACATCGTCGGCAACAACATGCCGGTCTTCTTCATCCAGGATGCGATCAAGTTCCCGGACATGGTGCATGCGGTTAAGGAAGAGCCCGACCGCGCCTTCCCTCAGGCGCAGTCGGCGCACGATAATTTCTGGGACTTTATTTCGCTCACTCCGGAATCCATGCACATGATCATGTGGCTGATGTCCGACCGGGCTATTCCGCGTTCTTTCCGCTTTATGCAGGGTTTCGGCGTCCACACGTTTCGCCTTGTGAACGCAAAGGATGAGTCGACCTTCGTGAAATTCATCTGGAAGCCCAAACTGGGCATGCAATCGGTGGCCTGGAATGAGGCGGTGAAGATCAACGGCGCCGATCCGGACTTTCACCGACGCGATTTGTGGGATGCGATCCAGTCGGGCAACTTCCCGGAATGGGAACTCAACCTTCAGCTATTCGATCAGGATTTCGCGGACGGGTTCGATTTCGACATCCTAGATCCCACGAAGATCATCCCGGAAGAAGTTCTTGCGCCGATACCGGTCGGCCGGCTCGTACTCGATCGCATGCCGGACAATTTCTTCGCCGAGACCGAGCAGGTCGCGTTCATGACGCAGAACGTGCCGCCAGGCGTCGATTTTTCAAATGATCCGCTGCTTCAGGGGCGCAATTTTTCCTACCTTGACACCCAGCTGAAGCGGCTCGGCAGCCCGAATTTCACTCACATTCCCATCAATGCCCCGAAATGCCCGTTCCATCATTTCCAGCAGGACGGGCACATGGCGATGCGCAATCCGGTGGGCCGCGCCAACTATCAACCGAACTCTTGGGGTGAAGGTCCGCGGGAATCGCCGCAACAGGGCTTCCGCTCATTTGCTGATGCCGAGGAAGGACAGAAGGTGCGCTTGCGCCCGGAAAGCTTCGCTGATCACTACAGCCAGGCGCGCCAGTTCTTCCTCAGCCAGACGGCTCCCGAGCAGCGCCACATTGTAATGGCGCTGACATTCGAACTCAGTAAATGCGAGAATCCGGCCATCCGGGCGCGCATGGTATCCCATCTGCTGAATGTCGATCAAACACTCGGGGAGGCTGTCGCCGACAAGCTGGGCATCGGGAAGCTGCCCAAGCCCGCCGATGCTGCTGTTCCTCCTCGTGACGACCTTCCGGCCTCACCCGCGCTCAGCATCATCGAGAACGGGCCGGAAAGCTTTGCCGGCCGCAAGGTTGGCGTGCTTGTCAGCCCCGGCGCGGATGCCGGCCTCCTGAGGGAGTTGCAAGCCGCCATCGACAAGGAGGGGGCTGTCATGGAGGTGATCGCTCCCCGGGTGGGTGGCGTCGAAGCTTCCGATGGAAGCTGGATTGAAGGCAAGCACATGATCGATGGCGGTCCTTCGGTCCTGTTCGATGCAGTGGCGCTGCTGGTATCCGAGGAAGGAGCCGAACGGTTAGCCGGCGAGGCAACGGCGCGCGACTTCGTGGCTGACGCTTTCGCGCATTGCAAGTTCATTGCGTTTTCCGCCGGCGCGGTTCCGCTCCTGCAGAAAGCCGGCGTCGATCCCAAAGCTGACGAGGGAATGATTGTCATCGACGAGCCGGAAGCGGTTTCCACCTACATTGAATCATGCCGCAAGCTCCGTCTCTGGAGCCGGGAGATGGCGGTCAAGCTATGACGCACCCGAACGGGAGAAGGAGTTTCTGATGCAGTTCCTCCGAACCGATGTTGCCCCCGCGACTGCGCCGACCGGAGAACCTGTCCTTCGTGTGACTTTTTGTGGGGAAGGTGGCGACTGTGTCACTGTCGACATGGCACGTGTCGACATGGGAAATGACGAGGCGGCGGCAGTGAAGCGCGCGAGGGCCATCCTTGTCCAGACCGCCACCTTCGGTATGGCGGTAAATGAGTATGACGCCAACAGCAACGGCAACTTCGATGAGGTCAACGTCATCGCCGCAAATGATGAGAACGGCGGGGTATACATCTTCGAGTATCGCGACGGAGAAGGCAGCCGGCAAGTGCCGCCTTCATGGATGCCGAGCCTGGAAGCAGCACGGGAGGAAGCGATCCGCAGCGCGATCGATCTCCTGGAAGACCTGCAACCGGGGGCGGGCGTATTGTCCGGCTGGCTGGTTCGCGTCAGGGACGAGAACGGCGAACTGCTTTGCATCATTGACGTGCAGGAAGCCGAAACGGCCCGGCAGAAAAGCCAATGACCGCGCAGAGGCTGCTGGTTCGTTCCGGTGGCGCCCGGGCTTGATCATGGCGGCTCGGGGCCTCATTCACGGACCTCTCGGCCACACCGGCCTGCATATTTGCGTCGACATGCAGCGGCTATTTGCGCCAGGCAGTCCCTGGTCGGTTCCCTGGGCTCAAAAGGTACTGCCGGCGATCGAGGAGCTGGTGGCGAGCCATCCGCAACGAACGTTGTTCACGCGCTTTATCCCAGCCGCGCGGCCCGGAGAGGCGCCCGGCACTTGGGCACGGTACTACGAACGTTGGGCCGAAATTACTTTGGCCAATATCGATCCGGATCTCGTCGAACTGATGCCGACGCTGGCGCGGTTTGTGCCGCCAGCCAAGGTTTTGGACAAGCATGTCTATTCACCTTGGACGGAAGGCCGCCTCGACGCATTGCTGAACGGCTCGGGGATAGACACGCTGATCATCACCGGCGGCGAGACCGATGTGTGCGTGCTCGCCACAGTGCTCGGCGCTATCGATCGTGGCTTCCGCACCGTTCTCGTCACCGACGCAATCTGCAGCTCAGCCGACGCAACGCATGACGCGCTGATGGAACTCTACCGCTCTCGCTTCAGCGAGCAGGTGGAGGCCGTGGCAATGGAAATGGTCCTGGAGAGCTGGCGTTGAGCGTGGGTGGCGAAGGAGAGATCAATATGAGGCGTTTTTTCCGGGACAACGGACTGACGATCGCGCTGGTGGCAATGTTCCTGTTCAGCGTGCTGGGCATGATCTGGTCTGGCCACGCAGTTCACAACGAAGAGATGCGCCAGCACGGTGCGGCAGGCATTGGCTTGCTGGCCTATCTGGGAAGCGGCGAATTCCTCTCGGCCCTGTTCGAGAACTGGGAAAGCGAGTTCTTGCAGATGTCGGCTTACGTCATGCTGACGGCGATGCTGTTCCAGCGTGGTTCGGCGGAGTCTCGAAACCCCGATGATCCCGACCGACCCGACGATGAGCTTCCCGCAGCGATCCGGAAGCGCCGGCCGATCCTGACATGGCTCTATTCATACTCGCTGGGCATGGCCTTGGCCGTGCTGTTCATCGTCTCTTTCGGCCTGCATTGGTGGGCCAGCCTGGTGGCCGCCAATGACGAGGCGCTTCAACATGGCGGCAAAATCCAATCCATGGGCAGTTATCTACTGGATGCGCAGTTGTGGTTCGAATCGTTCCAGAATTGGCAATCGGAGTTCATGTCGACGGCGGTGCTGGTGGTCTTGTCGATCTTCCTTCGCCACAAGGGCTCGCCAGAGTCGAAGCCGGTTGCTGCACCAAATTCTAAGACTGGCGCATAACTCGGTGCGTGCCTCCCATTGGCGGGCCAGCCGACACCGGGTGCGGCTGCGAGTATGAAGGAGCGACTTTCCGAACACTGTCGAAGGCGGTGTCTCGCAGCGTTTGGGTGTCATGAACCCTGGGGAAAACGCTGATCTGCGGCATGAATGGCACGGTGAGAATGAGAGCGTGACCAGCACCGATGTTGTCGTGCGGTGAGCCGGCCGGCCTTTTAGGCCGACCGGGACGGTGGCACGTTCGGCTTCGGGTAGACAGATATAGCGTTCCTCGTCGTCACGCTGCTTGCCGCCTCATGCGGCGGCAGCACTTGCAATGAATGCGCCGATGACAAGGGACAACGCGCCGACCAGCGCGAAGGTCGCGCCAGCCTTGCATCGCCCTCGGCGCCCGCTGCCGCGAGCCGGGGGATCGGCCGGATGGAACAGCGTATCGACGAAATAGGATGTCGCATCGGTTGCGCTGCCATCACCTGCATTTGCGGTAGCGCTCGCCGGGGCACCCATCGCTGCTCCGGACGCAACGGTGGAAGCCGCCTGAACGCCCGTGCCGATTTCGGCGGTCAGGGCCGAGCCCAGGACGAAGACAACGATCAGCGTCGCCAGCGTCCAGGCCATGAAACCATGCGCCGTGTCGCGAAAGAATGTCTCGTCCGTGTGAACGCCGACCCATCTGGTGCGCAGACGCCCGGTCAGGTAGCCGCCGAGACCGGACGATAACCATTGGACGATGTCTCACCAGATCGCGGTAGAGACGGCGAACGCGGTGACGCTCTCGCTCTCATTGGACCATGGCGACACCATGGTGAGCCCCAAGCCGGAACCCAGAAGCATCAGGATGAAGGTGAACGTGGATGCCGCCAAGGCTCCCGCAATGATGATCGGAATGGAAATCCCGAGCACCCAGAGCAGAATGCCGCGACCCGTGATTTGTCCTCTCTAGGGATGAGTGCTGAAAAAGCCGCCCTGGAAGTCCAGAGCGGCTTTTACTGATCAGGCAGCCTTGGCCATTTCATTGGCGGAGGCATCGGCCAGGCCGGTCAGCGATTCGTCCGTCACCGACTCCTCGCCGAGGGTCTGGTCCAGCAGCTTGGCTGCATCCTTCATCCCCAGAACCTGCGCCCAACGCTTGAGCGTGCCATAGCGGGTGATTGTTGATTTCCGCTGAGAGCTGACCCGGGATTTTCGCCGAGAAGTGACCCGCCTTCATGTATGGTTTGGGTCTTAGGTTTTGGTCAAGGGGCGGC
>NZ_SNZF01000043.1 GCF_004363725.1 Aquamicrobium defluvii
ACGATGACTGGCGGCGCGCCCGAAAGTCGCCAAACCCGAAACTTTCCTGACCAATCCGCCGCCGTGCCATCGCTGCCCTCAATCTCTCGTTCAAGGAGAGCGAATCACAAACAGCAAATGCCGTCCACAGCTACCCGCGCACAGGTCTCTTTCATCTCATGGCCTTCTTCGCCGCCTCGGGCGGCTGATCGAGGGCTTGTCCCTCGATCGCTGGAAATTCGTACCACGAATTTCCGTATCCTGCCAATCAATATGACTGCAATTTTCGTGAAAAACCCTATATTTCTACATTCTCAATGTCAATATAGTTGCATTTTTCCATATTCATGTGAGTGTTGAACCACATGAATCCACATTCCTACAAAAATGGACTCGTGTGTGAGTAGAAACACATAATCGTGCACCAGAGCCCTCGCATGGCGATCAGAGATGTCCGGGCATACATCGAAGAGCATGGGCTCGTCGAAACGGCCGACGAGGAGTCCGAAAAATCGATCTGGCGCAAGTCCGGATTCGAAGGCGTTCGAAGCTTCGGCGAGATGGAACAGATACTCAGCCGCTTCATCCGCGAGCATCGCGATGCCAGGCGGCTGAACCGTGCGCAGGTCGGCATAATGGTCGGCCTGCACGAGACGATCTTCGCCCGCTATGAGCGCGCCTTCTCCAAGCTGCATGTGACGCGGTTGATCCACCTTTGTGAGATCCTCGATTGCTCCCCCATTGAGGTAGTCCATGCTGCCGCGCCCCACCTTTTCGGAGACAACCGGAAGGAGGCCGACGACAAGATGAAGCTGATCCTGTGCATTCTGGACATGCCTGCCTTGACCGCAGCCAGCCTGCTCGCCATGATCGAGGGGCTCGTCGGAGAACGGGAACGATCAGGCGATTAGGACGCGTTGGAAACCTTGGGTGCCGGCCAATCTCAAGCGCTTTTTGACTTGTGGCTGGGTTTCATATTCAGCACAGTCTCATCCCCAGAGAGCGGACAGAGGCGCGGCAGCGAGACGGTCTCCGAACGGCACGAAATCCGTGCTGTCATAGAGGACGATGCCAGAGGCAAAGCGTTTACCGCAAGCTTCGGCCAGCGCTCGCAGACCGCCGAAGTCGGCCGCCTTGACCGTGGCGCTGGCCTTCACCTCGATTCCTACGATCATCCCGTCGTCACGCTCCAGCACAATGTCCACCTCGCGCGCATCACGGTCCCGAAAGTGGTAGGCTGACAATCGCATGTCCGTAGCCGTCATTAGCTTCAGAACCTCCGCGAATACGAAGCTCTCCAGCAATGCGCCGAACGTGCTTCGATTTCCGGTTACTCGGTCAAAGGTCAGGCCGCGCGCCGTGGCGAGCAGGCCGGAATCGAGAAAGTGGAGCTTGGGTGTCTTCACCATCCGGCTCAAAGCGTTAGTGAACCAAGGCTGCACGGTCGCGATCAGAAAGACCTGCTCCAATAGCCCGACATAGCGCTGCCCGGTTTTGTAAGTGACATTGATGCCGGCTCCGAGCTGCGAATAGTTGATCAACTGGCCTGAGTGCTCGGCAAGCAGCCGCACGAACTTTGGAAGTTCCGTGAGCTTCTCGATCTCGGCGATGTCCCTAAGGTCGCGGGTCAGGATCGATGTGAGATAGGATCGCGCCCAATCCTGACGCCGCCGCTCGCTGTCACGGCTGATTGCCTCCGGAAAGCCCCCGAGCAGCACCAGATGAACGAGGTCGTCGCCGACGGCGGCGCCCTTCGCGCTCTCGAGCTTGCCGCTGAAGACGCGCTCCAGAAAGGTCGGCTGTCGTCCTTCGATCTCCGCCCTCGCCAAGGGCAGCATGCGGATGGTTTCCATTCGTCCGGCCAGGCTATCGGCAACGCGCGGCAGCGTCAGCACATTGGCGGAGCCGGTGAGCAGGAAGCGCCCAGGACGGTAGTCTTCATCCACCGCCTTCTTGATCGCCAGCAGCAGATCGGGCGCACGCTGAATCTCGTCGATGACCACCTTGTCCAGACCGCGAATAAAACCGGCCGGATCAGATCGCGCAGCTTCAAGTACGGTCTGATCATCGAGCGTGATGTAGGTTCTGCAGTCTTCGCTCATCTTGCGGACGAGCGTGGTCTTGCCCGCCCGGCGCGGTCCCACAATCAGAACCACTGGGGTGTCCGAAAGGGCTTCTTTAGCCCTCCGTTCAACAAACCGCTCGAACATGCCATCTCCGAATCGGGCTGGCTCGGAATATCGGCCCCGGCCAATTAGGAGTCAACGGACCGCTGATTAGGAATGAGAAGTTCGCTGATTGGAAGCTGTTTCATCGCCGATTAGAAGCATTGAGAAGAGAAAGCCCCCGCGCGACCACGCCCGAGGATCGCAACTGGATCGGCAAAAGGATGTGCATCGCCTTTCGTAAAAAACGGGAGTCCGTCATCCCTATGTCGGTGCGTGTACTTGGCGTAACGTAGGGAAGGCGGTCGGGGCTGGTTGTGTGAGTTTGAGCCATGCCAGGCTATGTGTCTCTCTGTTTTGCCGGTGCGAACAGTTTTGAGGCGTCGTCTATGAAGATTGACGCCATCTCCTATCCTCCGCGGGGTCTCTCTCGCGATGAAGCTGCACGGTATGTCGGTGTCGGATCCACATTGTTCGATGAAATGGTTGCTGATGGGCGCATGCCAACGCCGAAGCGTATCAACAGTCGCACTGTATGGGATCGTGCCGCTATCGACATCGCCTTCACCTCCTTGCCAGAAAATGACAGCGGCCTCCAAACGCTATTGGAGCGAAGCCGGCGAGATGGAAAAGGCAGCCCACAAATACGCTCCTTGCGTATACGCGGTTAGCGTAGTAAGGTCGCTGTCTGCTTGGGAGGCGTGACGTGAGTAAGGATGAAAAGCTTGCCCAAGAAGTCAAAGCTTGGCGGGCCAAGGGAGGGTTCACTGCCGAAGCTGCGGCCAAGGTGTTAGGAATACCGAAGCGTACGTTTGAAGGCATAGAGCAAGGCAGAGGCTTCCCTTACCCGGCGCTCCTGCGCGTTGCCATGGAGAGCAAGACCCTTTCGCTTCAGGCGATGCCGGAGGAATCCCATCGAGTAGATTGGAGGCAAAAGCCTGGAAGGAGTGTTTGATGGCTAGGCCATTCAAGAATGCACGCTACCCTGGCGTCTCTTCACGCACAAAGAGCGGGAAGTTAGTCTATCGCTATCGGGCAAAGGGCATGCCCGAAATTCGACTTCCCGGTAAGCCCGGCGACCCGGAATTCGAAGCGGCCTACGAGAAGGCGACGCAGAACCATGGAAAAAAGGCCGCGATTGTCGATCTGCCGGGTCGGGCGCTGCCAAAGACCTTCGGCCATGCCGCGCGCCGGCTTGAGACAACAATGGAGTGGCTGGATTTTGACGAAGCGACGCAGCAAAAGAATGCGCGACTGATCGAACGCTTTCTCAACCTGCAGGTCGATCCCAACTATCCGCTTACTTGGCGAGATACTCCAGTCGAGCACCTCGACGCGGATCGGTTGCGGGCGATGATCGAGGGCATCTTCGCTACAAACCGGACTGTGGCGAAACACATGATGGTGGCAATCCGGAAACTGTTGTGGGTTGCAACCGATGTGGAGAAGTGGATCAGGCCCCAGGACGATCCATCGCTGTCCATTCGCGTGCGCGTGCCCAAGTCGACCAAGAACCCAGCTTGGCCGATCACCATCCGCGAAAAGTTCGAAGAGCGACACCCCCTCGGCACAGCAGCGCGTACCTGCTACGCCCTCGGCTTTTGGCTTGGCAACCGGCGCGGCGATATCGCTGCTCTTGAGTGGGACGATCTCGTAACCGAGGAAGTCGAACTATTTGATGGCTCGCTGGTGTTGATCGAAGCCTTTGATTTTCGCCAAAGGAAGAACCGCAATCGCCACGGCGGAAGGGAGATGTTCATTCCGGTCGTGGACAAGTTGGCGGCGGCGTTGGAGCCGCTCGACCGCTTGAAGGGTGGCACGGTCTTGAAGACCGCCTATGGCAGGTCATTCTCGGAAAAGAGTCTGACCGGCATGATGCAGCACTGGACCCGACAGGCGGACATTCCCGCCGGCTATACGCTGCATGGCTTGCGCCGCACCTTCGGCACTTACCTCGCCGAATGCAACATCCAGGCGCGTGCCATCATGGAGGCGATGGGGCATTCCTCGATGACGGTGACCGACGAATATGTCCGCGAGGCAAACAAGAAGCGGATCGCGGTCGATATCGCGCGCGCCATCAACGAGCGCGAGGCCAAACGCGATGCCATGAAGCGGCGAGCAGCCTTGCGCGTCGTGAAGTAAGCAAATCGATTCAGAACAAAACGGGACCGCCTACTCTTTCTTAGGCCCACAATCGGCCCAAAACGTTTTGGGCCGATGAAATTTTTCATCAATAAAATCAAAAGTTTTGGTGGGCCCGGAGGGACTCGAACCCCCAACCAAGCGGTTATGAGCCGCCGGCTCTAACCATTGAGCTACAGGCCCCACGCAGGCTGATTAGTTCGTTTCGCAGCCATGCACAAGAGGCCGGCGGGCCGAACCGTTTGCTTTGTCAGGCAAAAGCGCCATTCTTCAACCGTTGGATGAAGCTCTGGCGCCAACCGCCCAAATCAGTCCATATTCCGCACCTAGAACATTCGGCGCTGGGACGCATTTCCATGGAGCATCTGATGAACGGATTCCTTCTTCCTCTGGCCCTGGCCGCGGCGATGGCGCTGCCTGCCGTCGCGCAGGCTGCCGATAGCAACGCAGGCCCGCGCATATTCGTTACCGGCGAGGGGGAGGCAACCGTTGCTCCCGACATCGCAATCCTGACCCTTTCTGTCATGCGTGAGGCCAAAACCGCGCGCGCCGCGCTCGATGCCAACAACGACGCCATGGCGGCCGTGATCACCGCCATGAAGGCGGTCGGCATCGAGGACCGCGACCTGCAGACGGCGGGTATCCAGATCAGCCCGCGCTACAACTACAACAACAAGCCCGACGGCAGCCAGAACGCGGAACTGGTCGCCTATCAGGTGACCAATACGCTTTCGGTGCGCATCCGCGACATCGACAAGACCGGCGAACTGCTCGACAAGGCCGTGACGCTCGGTGTCAACGAGGGCGGCGGAATTGTCTTCACCAATGCCGATCCGGCCGCGGTCGTCACCGAAGCGCGCAAGAAGGCGGTGGCGGACGCCATGGCCAAGGCCAGGACACTGGCGGAGGCCGCCGGCACCTCGGTCGGCAAGGTGATCGAGATTTCGGAGCAGTCGGCGCCGCCACGGCCCATCCGTATGGCCGCCAAGTCGTTCGATGCCATGCCGGAAGCTGCTTCCGCACCAGTGCAGGCCGGAGAGAACGCCTATCGGGTTCAGGTCAACGTGACGTTCGAGCTGAAATAGGATCGGCTCAGGCATCCCGGAAAAGCCCCGGTAGCGAGTTGCTCCCGGGGCTTTTCGTTATCGTCTGCCGGCGATCGGAGCAATTCCGGTTCAGGCAGGATCGCCCCCATCCCCTGCCGGAACCATCTCCCCGCAGGCGGGGAGAGGAGAAGGGTAAGAGACCGTTTCCGTGCAAAGCTGAAATGATCTAAATGTTTGTTTATACTGCATTTATGCGACGCCAAATGTTTCCATTTGGCTGCAAAATGCTCTAGAGCATCGGACCGGAAAGTGGAATCCGGCTTTCGGTGATTCCGATGCTCTATCAATAATTTAGATCGTCCGCTGTGCGTCCGGATGGACGCCCGGCGATCTAGCGATAAAGGATCGGGCAACCGCGCTGGTTGGCGAAGGTGACCATGACGCGCTGGTTGTATTTGCGCCCGGCGACCTTGACCACGCGCCGGTTGGCGTCGACGACGCGGGCGCGGCGGATGCCCATGCGCTCGGCCTTGTTTATCGCACGGCCGGCGGTGCAGGCTGCAGGACGACGGTGGTCGCGGCGCCAGCCATGATGACGGTCGTGACCGTGATACTGGACGCTCGTGGCGTAGCCGGGGCCATTGCCGCCGAAATTGATGTAGAGGCCATCGGCCTGCGCGGTGGCAGGGATGGCGGCGATGCCGCCAAGGCCGATGACGGCGGAAAGAACTGCGGTCTTGATCATCTTCAGCATGGTGTTCTCCTGCATCCGGTTGGGAGGGCCACTGCTTTTCGCCCATCCATGAGACGGAATTTAGGGAACCCTTGCTGAACGGGCGAAAAACCGCCCGTTCATTTGGAGTTCATCTGGAGATCACCGCAATGAGACGAGCGCGACCGGCCTGCTCGCCGGTTGCGCTTCGGGAGTTCAGAAAGTGCTGGTGACAGCCAGCCAGAAGCGGCGGCCTTCCATCGACGTGTTGAAATCCGTCGCTTCCACCTTCCTGTCGAGAACGTTGTAGACCGCACCCTTGATGCTCAGGTTGTCGTTGACCGCATAGGAGGCGCCGAAGTCGAGCGTGGCGTAGTCCCCGTATTCGCGGCCCACAACCACCCCGTCCTTGTAGACCGGCTTGCCGTTGGAGCCGGTGCGAGGGCCGGCGTTGATCTCGGAGCCGTGATAGTTGAGGGATGCCCAGGTCGCCAGCCCGTCGATCGGAGTGATCCAGTCGGCGCGCAGATTGGCCATATGCTTGGGCGTGCGTGCCAGAGGGAGCCCGGCGTAGTTGCCCGTCTTCTGCTCGGAATCCGTGTAGGTATAGCTTCCGCGGAAAGTCAGCGAGGGCGTCGCTTCCCAGGTCGCCGTCAGTTCGACACCCTGGATGACGGCATCGTCGATATTGTAGCTATACCAGAGCCGGTAGTTGGGGTCTTCGTCCCAGCGAACCGGATCGCCGTTCGAGTCGAGAACGAGGGCGTTGGCGATCTTGTCCTTGAAGTCGGTGTAGAAATAGGTCGCTCCCAGTGTCAGGCCGCTGTAGGTGTCCCAGATAGCGCCGATTTCGTAGCTGGTGCTTTCCTCGGCCTTGAGATTTGGATCGCCGATGATGACGCCGCAGGTGCCATTAGGCCCGTAGGAACAGCCGGCACCGCCGGTGGTGTAGGCATAGCCCGGCGAAATGGTACGGATTTCGGGTGCACGGAAGCCCGTGGATACGCCGCCCTTGACGGTGAGCTGTTCCGTCGGGTGCCATACGCCATAGAGGCGCGGGCTGAAATGAGAGCCGTAGACCTCGTGGTCGTCCATGCGCAGGCCGCCCGTCAGGGCGAACGTATCGGTTATGCGCCACTCGTCTTCGGCGAACAGCGCCCACTGGGCGATCTGGAACTTCTCGTCCTCCCCGGTGCGGCGACCGGGGTTCTGGTCGGTCAGCAGGGCATCGAAATACTGCCCGCCGACGACGAGCGTATGCGCGCCGGCAAGGTCGAACGGCGTGGTGAACTTGGCGTCCAGAACCGAGTTGCGGATTTCGGGAGAGCGCACATTCTCCACAAACGCGTTCTGGGCAGGAGTCCAGTTGTAGCTGGTCCGCTCGGCCCATTCCTGCGAGAAGGAGATTTCCGACGTGGTCCAGCCCCAGCGCCCGGTGTGGGACAGCGACCAGTGATCCCTGTCGTTGTAATTGTAGGTGCCGTTTGCCGTTGCGGCGAGGGTTTTGCCTGGATCGGCCTCGCGCTTGACCCGGGTGATGCCGCCTTCGAGAACGATATCGTGATCTTCGTTGGGCGTGAAGGTCAGCCGTCCGGCAATGTCGCCTTCCTTGGCTCCGGTGACGCCGCTCAGCAGCCTATCCTCATCACGCTGGAACCCACGGCCCCAGATTTGCAGGCCGAGCTTGTCCTGGATCAGCGGTCCGCTGCCATAGAAGGAGACCTGGCCGGAATTGCCGTAGCGGGAATGCTGCTGGAGGCTGCCTTCAGCGGTGGCCGAGCCGGACCAGACGTCCGATACCTTCCTGGTGATGATGTTGATGACGCCGCCCATGGCGTCCGAGCCGTAGAGGGAGGACATGGGGCCGCGCACGACCTCGATGCGTTCGATGGCGCTGATCGGCGGAATGAAGCTCTGCTCGAAACCGGAGTTTCCGTTGGTGCGTGCATCGCGGGTGCTTTGGCGCTTGCCGTCGACGAGGATGAGCGTGTACGCGCCGGGCAGGCCGCGAATGAAGATGTCCTTCTCGTTTGCCGAACCGGTGACTGCGACGCCCTGGACTTCGCGCAACGCATCGGTCAGGTCGCGGAACGAGCCTTTCTCCAGTTCCTCGCGGGAAACGACGGTGATGCTGGCCGGCGCGTCCTTCACATTCTGCTCGAAACCCGCCGCGGTGACGACAATCTGGTTGAGCTTGATGACGTCGGTCCGCGAGTCTTCCTGTGCATGCGAGGCTACAGCGGAGAATGCGACTGTCGAAGCTGTGCACAGGAACAGCAGATATGACGGAATGCCGCAACGCTCCCCGATCCTGCCACGCATCGAAACGAGCCTCTTTTCCATACCTTGTCCTCAAGCTTAACGGCCCCCCGGATTTGTCCGGGGTGGAAAAAAGTTTCCGTATTCTTGCCGAGCCTGAACGAAGGCGGGTCACCGGGAAACACAGGTCTCTATCCTGCTATAAAACATGACAATTGTTGTCAACTATTATCCGGCGCTGAAAAGGGCTTGTCGTATTGCCGCCACAATTTGCAAGGGCCTGTTGCAGGCCGATCAGCGCGAGTAGCGGATCGGCACAACCAGGCTCATGCGCGACTTTGCAATGTCCGGCGGCGGGGCGGGGACCGGAGAAGCCCGGCGCACCAGCTCGACGGCGGCGGTGTCGAAGGCGGCATCTCCCGAAGAGCGCGCCAGCGACACGGCGATGACGTCTCCGCCCGGATTGATGGTGAAGCTGACGGTGGCGATGCCGACGCCGCGCGCGCCGCTCGGATAACGCTTGTAGCGGTTGAGGTGCGCATTGACGCGCGATTGCCAGCGCGCCGGCGACATGCCGGAACCGGCCGCAGCCTTGGTCACGCGGGGGGCCGCGGCCCTGGGCGCGTCATCGGCGGATTTGGTCGAGGCGATCTGCGGAGCGGATCGCTTCTTCTGGACGACCTTCTTTTCCACCTTTTTCTCGACCGGCTTTTCGACCGGCTTCGGCTTTTCCGGAACCGGGCGGCGCTGCGGCACGGCCATGGCCACCTCCGGCAGCGGAACTTCCTCGAATTCCTCGACCACCTCATCGACCTCTTCAAGAGGTTCGATCTCGGCTATTTCCTCCGTCTCGACCTGCTCTTCCTCGACGACCTCCTCTTCGAGGACGGGCTCTTCGACCGGATCGATCTCTTCAACTTCCCCGACCTGCTCGGCCGGGGCGCTGTCGACCATCTCGGCCATCTCGTTGAGCACCGCCTCGGGCGCCACGGCCATCGGGGCAAGCTCCATCATGATGGCGGGGGCGGCGTCGAGGGACGGGGCTTCCACGGGCTGCACGCGTTGCAGATACCAGGCGCCGGTCAGATGCGCGGCAAGCACGAAAGCGGCGGCGCCCGACCAGAGCGCCATCTCGCCCCTGCTGAGATTGAGCGACAGGCTGTCTGCGTGGAAGGAAGCCGCCTCGCTCATCTTACGGAGCTCCGGTTTCGCCGTCGGTGGTGGCCGTCGGAACCATTTCGAGCCCGACAAGCGCGATCTTGAGATAGCCCGCCTTGCGCAGCAGGTTCATGACGTTCATCAGCTCGCCATAGTCGACCGACTGGTCGGCGCGCAGGAAGACGCGCTGTTCCTTGTCGCCGCCGGTAAAGGTGTCGAGCGCGCCGGAAAGCCCCTCCCGCGGCACCTCGTCATTGCCGAGCAGAACGGTCAGATCGTGCTTGATGGTGAGGTAGAGCGGCTTGTCGGGGCGCGGCGCGGGCGTCGCCGCCGCCGCCGGCAGATCGACATTGACATCGACGGTGGCCAGCGGCGCCGCCACCATGAAGATGATGAGCAGGACCAGCATGACGTCGATGAAAGGCGTGACGTTGATCTCGTGGGTTTCCTGGAGATCGTCGTCCTCGCCCGTGGTTTCCCTTATGCCTCCGGCCATGATGCCCGCTCCTATTCCGCGGCCAGACGTTCACGCGCGGCGGCAGGCACCTTGCGGAAGTCGAGATCGCGGCTGACGAGACGCTCGACGCCGGCGGCGGCGTCGGCCAGAGCCTGACGGTAGCCGGTGATCGAGCGCGAGAAGACGTTGTAGATGACCACGGCGGGAATGGCGGCGACAAGGCCGAGCGCGGTGGCGAGCAGCGCCTCGGCGATGCCGGGGGCGACAACCGCAAGATTGGTGGTCTGCGATTCCGAAATGCCGATGAACGAGTTCATGATGCCCCAGACGGTGCCGAACAGGCCGACGAAAGGCGAGGTGGAGCCGATGGTCGCCAGAACGCCGGTGCCGCGGCTGAGGCGGCGGCCGGTGTGGATCTGGATGCGCGACATGCGCGACCACACGCGCTCCTTCAGGCCGGAGGGATCGGCATGATCGAGCGCGCCGGCCGACAGCCTGGATTCCTCGACAGCCGCATGGACGAGCCGGGCGGCGGCGTCGCGGCGCTTGCCGAGCTTCCGGGACGCCTCCTCCAGCGAGGTCGAGCCAAGAATGGCATGAAGGGCAGAGCGCAGCCTTGCCTTCGCCCCCGCGAGTTCGAGCGACTTGGCCAGCCAGACGGTCCAGGTGACCAGCGAGGCGAAAGCCAGACCGATCATGACGGCCTTGACCACCCAGTCCGCGGCCATGAACATGCCCCAGGGTGACAGATCGTGCGGCAGGGTGATGTCGCGCTCCTCACCGTTTACCGGCTGGGCGGAGGCTTCGATGTCTTGGACCGTGGCGGATGCCTGCGCCGGCTGCTGTGCGCCATCCTGTTGCGGCGAAGTTGCCGCGGGAGCCTCGCCTTCCGTGGCCGGGGCAGTCGCATCGGATTCCGGTGCGGCAGGCGCCGGCCGGGCGGGCACCGGTTCTGCCGGTACGGCTACGGCCGGTGCC
This sequence comes from Aquamicrobium defluvii, assembly GCF_004363725.1. Taxonomy (GTDB): domain Bacteria; phylum Pseudomonadota; class Alphaproteobacteria; order Rhizobiales; family Rhizobiaceae; genus Mesorhizobium; species Mesorhizobium defluvii. The sequence continues at coordinate 10,900 of NZ_SNZF01000043.1, forward strand.
TCCGGGGCGGGCGGTTCCTGGGCGCCGGCCGTCCGGGCGAGGGCAACGCACAGGCAGGTGGAGAGCGCGATCAGCGCCAGACGTTTCATCGCCGATCCCTTCGCACGGGTTTCACGCCTCATCAGATCGACCATCATGCAACCCTGTCTCAAAATGTTCCGTGGCGTTCGAGCGCCATCCTGCCGGATGTCCCGCCGCTTCCCGCAGCCCGCCGAAGGCATCCGGCGGACGGCCTTTCGATCGAACTGGGTGGCGGTTATCATTGTTGAGTAATTCATTCAAGATTATAAGGCATTTTTCACCACAACTGTTTCAGATCCCCGCGAGTGCAAGCCAGGTCTGTCTTTCAAGCCCGCTCAGCGATTGCCGGGAGCGCTGGCGAGGGCCAGCGCGGCTTCGAGAGACGCCGGCAAGGTGGCGGCATGACCCAGCCCCGCGAATACATGAAGGTCGACGGCGAGTTCAGGCCGCTTCCTCAACCGTTCGGCCATCTCCAGCGTGTGCGGCGCAGGCCCCTCCCAATGCGGCCCGGCCGGATTGGAACGCCGCTCGGCATCGCCAAGCATGATCAGAACCCGGGCCGCATGATCCGTCGGCGGCGTCGCGGCCTCCAGATCGAGCATCCACCGATCGTTCCACCAGATCGAGGGGCTGACGCAGATGTGGCGGCTGAAAGCGCCGGGTCTGGCGAGCAGCGCGTGGAGCGTGCACATGCCGGCCAGCGAATGCCCCCACAGGGCGCGTCGGGAGGGATCGACGGGGAGGGCGGCTTCGATGTTCCCGCGCAGTTCGCCGGTCAGCAGGTGCAGAAACGCGTCGGCGCCGCCAGTCCTGCGCCCGCCGGATGACGCTGGCGTCTCGACGGGGGTATAGTCGAAGCTGCGGGCGACGACGTCGAAACGCAAGTCGGTATCGTAGCCGACGCCGGCGAGCGCAAGCCGGGGCGCGGCTTCAAGATGCGCCGGCGTGAGCGCGTCGAAAGCGGCGTTGCCGTCCAGCATGTAGAGAAGAGGATGGCCGCCCGCCGAAGGTTCCGCGTATGGAATGGCGAGGAAAATCCGAAACACCCTGCCGCCGGCCGTCACCAGGCGGCGCTCCAGCCTGTGACTGGAAATGCCGGCATTGAAAATGGCGAGTTCCGCCGGCTGCGGCTGCCTTGGCGGGGCGGGAATGGCTGCTGCTGGCTGCATTCGCAAGCTGTGACAGGTCGGATGAAATGCCGTCAAGGCCGTCGGGAAGCGAACCTGACGATTTTCGTCATGTACATGGGAGAATCGGGCATTTCATGCCATCGCCCGTGTTGTAGGGCCGCCCGTCATCTGCTGCCGGCGGTGAAACGCGCCGGCAGCATGCGTGCCAGAAGGCCGTCCTTGCGGATGAACTGGTGCCAGACCACCGCCGCGACGTGCAGGATGACGAGTGCAAGGATGAGCTTTGCGCCGAGATTGTGCGCATCGCGCGGCCAGCGGCCAAGCGTCTTGCCAAAGGCGGAGATGGCCAGCAGGCCAAGCGCCGGCTGCACGAGTATCGCGAGGTAAAGCAGGCCGTGTCCGGCATGCGCGGCGATGCGTTGCGGGCGCGACATGCCCTCCGGCAGGGGCGGGGCGCTGTGCTTGAGGCGCCAGCCTATGCGGGCCACTGCCAGCGCCAGTATGGCCGATCCGAGTGTGATGTGGGTGCGGAACAGGTAGAATCGCGGTTCCGAGCCGCGCTCGAAAAAGCCCCAGACCCAACCTGTCGCGAACTGGACCAGAACCAGCAGGGCGACCAGCCAGTGCAGCCAGATGGCCACCGCGTCGTATCGGCGCTTTTCGGTCATGTGTCGTTCTGGCTCCCTGCTTGCAGTGTGTTTTGTACGGCTGGCATCATGGAATCATGTCTACATTGCAAGTTTGTAAGTTGACATGAAAGCTCATATTTTTATTGGTGCCCGCAAAGCGACGTCGGATCATCGCTGCGGATGCATCGCATCCGGGGCGGCGACAACAGAAATTCAGGTGCCGGTCTTGTCGTCAGGAAATGAAAACTCGAATCCTCTGCCGCCTGCGGGGCGACGGGCGGGTGAGGTGTTCCGGTTGCGCGACGGAAAGCGGAGCGTGGTCGGGCAGGGGTTGCGCGCGGAAGTCGAGCGCGGGGCGATCGGGAGCTTCGCCGGGCGCGTGGGCGCGTTCTTCGCGGCTAACCAGGGCGGTCCACGCATCGTCATGGGCGCGCTGCCCTTCGACCGCTCGGAGCCGGATTATCTTTTCCAGCCGGAAACTTTCCGGACCGGGGATGGCAGGGAAAGCGAGGGGCAGCCCATCTCCCTGCCGGACGCCGTGCGTTGTGCCATAACGCCGGCTCCGGCACCTTCCGCCTATCGCGATGCGGTTGCCGCCTGCCTGGAGATGATCGCGGTTTCGGCCGGCGAGGCCGGGCCGCTGACGAAGGTCGTGCTCTCGCGCAGCCTAGAGCTTTCCTCGACGCACGACTTCGATGCGACCGGTCTGCTGAGGGCTCTGGCCAGAGATCCAAGCGTCACCGTGTTCTCCACGCTTCTGCCCGCAGGTGCGGATGCGGCGCGTCCGCTGCTGGTCGGCGCCACGCCGGAGCTGCTGGTGTCAAAGAAGGGTGGCGAGGTCGTTTCGCATCCGCTGGCCGGCTCGGCGCGCCGTTATGCCGACCCCGCCGCAGACCGCGATTCAGCCGCGACGCTGGAAACGTCGGAAAAGGACAGGCGCGAACATCAGGCTGTGGTCGATGCCGTTTTCGATGCGCTGTCACCCTATTGCAGCGAGCTGGAAGCGCCAGAGGGCACGACGCTGCGCTCCACCGCCTCCATGTGGCATCTGGGCACGCGCATCGTCGGCAAGCTGAAGGACACCGAAACGCCGGTGGCTGAACTGGCTGGCGCGCTGCACCCGACGCCGGCCGTGTGCGGACTGCCGCGCGAGCGCGCCGCCGGGGTGATCGGGCAGCTGGAAGGCTACGATCGCGGCTTCTATGCCGGCGCTGTCGGTTGGGCCGACGAGAAGGGCGACGGCGAATGGTATGTCTCGATCCGGTCGGCGCGGCTGGCTGGCAGGCGGGCGACGCTCTATGCCGGCGCGGGCATCGTCGCGGGCTCCGATCCCGTGGGCGAGACCGACGAGACCTCGGCCAAGTTCGTGGCGCTGCTTTCCGCACTCGGCATTGACGAGCATGGCCGCCCCTTGCGAGAGCGCGCGGCATGAGTGAAGTCATCCAGACATGGCCGGAGGAATTTTGCCGGCGCTACCGCGACAAGGGCTATTGGCGCGGCGAAACCTTTCCCCGGATGCTGCGCGAGCGCGCCGCCGCTTTCCCGCATCGTATCGCCGTGGTGGGCGGCGGTCAGCGCTGGAGCTATGGTGAGCTGCACGCGCGCGCCGAGACGGCGGCGGCGGGTTTCCTGAAGCTGGGGCTGAAGCCCGGCGAGCGGGTGATCGTGCAGATCGGCAACCGGCCGGAGTTTCTGTCGGTGGTGTTCGGCCTGTTTTATGCCGGGCTGATCCCGGTCTACGCGCTGCCGGCGCACCGCCGCACCGAGATCGCGCATTTCGCCGGGAAGGCCGAAGCCGCCGGCTATGTGGTGGCCGACAAGGGCGACGGCTTCGATTATCGAGCCCTTGCGCGCGAGGTGAAGGCTCAGGCGCCGACGCTTCGCCATGTCGTGGTGCTGGGCGAGGCGGAGGAATTTGCGCGCTTCGAGGATTTCGAGCCCGACCCCGCGCTGCTGCCCGGCGATCCTTCGCCTTGCGCTGTCGCCTTCTTGCAGATTTCAGGCGGCAGCACCGGGCTTTCCAAGCTCACCCCGCGCACCCATGACGACTATATCTATTCGTTCCGGGCGAGCGCCGAGATCTGCGGGCTGGACGCAAACAGCGTCTACATGGCGGCACTGCCGGTGGCGCATAATTTCCCGATGAGCTCGCCCGGCGTGATGGGCGCGCTTCATGCCGGCAGCCGCATCGTCATGTGTCCTTCGCCCGACGCGCAGACGGCTTTCGCGCTGATCGCGCAGGAGAAGGTGACGATCACCGGGCTGGTGCCGCCGCTGGCGCTGCTGTGGATGCAGGCGGCGGCCAATGCGAAGCACGACCTTTCCAGCCTGAAGGTGTTGCAGGTGGGCGGGGCGAAGTTCATGCCGGAGGCCGCGCGCCGGGTGCGCGGCTCGCTGGGCTGCCAGCTCCAGCAGGTGTTCGGCATGGCCGAGGGACTGGTGAACTATACGCGGCTCGACGACCCGGACGAGATCGTGGTGGAAACGCAGGGGCGGCCGATCAGCCCCGACGACGAGGTGCTGATCGTCGACGACGCGGGCCAGCCTGTGGCCGAAGGCGAGGCCGGCAATCTCTTGACGCGCGGGCCCTATACGATCCGCGCCTATCACAACGAGCCGGGCGCGAATGCGCGCTCCTTCACCGAAGATGGTTTCTACCGCACCGGCGACGTGGTGAAGCGTACGCGCGAGGGCTATCTCGTGGTGCAGGGAAGGGCGACCGATCACATCAACCGCGCCGGCGAGAAAGTGTCGGCGGAAGAGATCGAGGACCATCTGCTGGCGCATCCGAACGTGTTCGATGCGGCGGTGGTGTCGATCCCCGACGAGTTCCTCGGCGAGCGCAGCTGCGCCTTCATCATCGCGCAGGGCGAGAAGCCGAAGGGCGCGGCGATCAAGGCGTGGATGCGCACCCGCAACGTGGCCGAGTTCAAGGTGCCGGACCAGATCCGGTTCGTGGAGGCGTTCGAGACCACGGCGGTCGGCAAGATCAGCCGCAAGGAACTGCGCGCGCGGCTGCGGCAGGCGTTTCTCGACGGCCAAGCGGAGAAGGGATGAGCGCTATGGGGCTTCCGACTACACAGCCATATGATTTGCCGTCGGCGGGGGAACTTCCCGCTTCGCGGGGCCCGTGGCAGGTCGAGACCGGCCGCGCGGCGCTGCTGGTCCACGACATGCAGAATTATTTCGTGCGGCCTTTCGCGGCGGATGCTGCGCCGCTTGGCCCCGCCATCGCCAATATCGCGCGTCTGGCGGCGCATTGCCGGCAGAAGGGCGTTCCGGTGTTCTACACCGCCCAGAACGGCGATCAGGACCGGCGCGACCGCGGCTTGCAGGCCGATATCTGGGGACCGGGCATGAGTTCGGCGGAAACGGATCAGGCGATCATCGCGCCGCTTGCACCGCAGAAAAGCGACTTCGTGCTGGTCAAGCACCGCTACAGCGCCTTCCAGCGCTCCAATCTGGAGGTGCTGATGCGGGCGCGGGCGCGCGACCAGATCATCGTCACCGGCATCTATGCCCATATCGGCTGCATGATGACGGCGGCGGAAGCCTTCCAGCGCGACATCGAGGCGTTTTTCGCCGCCGACGCGCTGGCCGATTTTTCACGCGAAAAGCACGATCTGGCGCTGGACTGGGTGGCGGGGCGCTGCGGCGTCGTCGCCGGCACCGACCAGCTCATCGCCGCCCTTGCCTGACGGAGGCTGACATTGACGGAGGCTGACATGGCCATCACGCTGGAGCGCATGCGCGCCGACATTGCAGGCATGATCCACGAGGACCCGAAGGAGATCGGACTGGAGGACAACCTGATGGACCTCGGCATCGATTCCATGCGCCTGCTCAACCTCATCCTGAAATGGCAGGAAGACGGGCTCGACCTCGAATTCGCCGAGCTGGCCGACCGCTTCACGCTGGCCGGCTGGTGGGAGGCGATTCAGGCGAAGCAGGCGGGAAGCGGAGCCTAGACATGGATGCCAAGCCGCCTGCCGCCATTTCAGGGACAGGCGCGCCGCTGACCGAGGCGCAGACGGGCCTGTGGTACACGCAGCGCATCGACCCCGCCAATCCGATCCTCAACACCGGACAGTATCTGGATATTGCCGGGCCGCTCGATGTGAGGGCCTTCCGCACGGCGGTGGACGCGACCGTCGAGGAGGCGGAAGCGCTGTCGCTGCGCTTCGAGGACCGTCCTGACGGGCCGGTGCAGGTGGTCGATCCGGCGCGGCGGCCGTTCCTCGAAGTGGTCGACGTTTCGGGCGCGGACGATCCGGCGGCGGAAGCGCTGGCGCTGATCGGGGCTGATACGAACACGCCGCTGGACCTTGCCCGCGACCGGATCGCTTCGTTCCGGCTCTACCGGCTGTCGGATGAGCGGCATTTCTTCTACGAGCGCATCCACCATCTGGCCATCGACGGTTTCGGCATGGTGCTGGTGACCAACCGGGTGGCGGAGCGTTATTCATGCCTGATGAAGGGCACTGAGCCGGCGGCGCGCTTTCCGCCGTTGCAGGTGGCGCTGGACGACGACCGTGCCTATGCCGGTTCTGAAAAGCGCGAGGCCGACCGTGCCTTCTGGCATGAGGCGATGGCGGGGCTGGAACCGGTGAGCGGCATGGCGCCGGGACGTGCCATCTCCGGCCCGAGCTTCCATCGGACCAGCTTCTACCTGCCGCAAGGATTCATGGAACGGCTGCAAGTCTTTGCTTCAGAAGCGAAAGTGACGTGGCCGGATGCGCTGACGGCGCTGGTCGCGGCCTATTGCCGGCGCTTTGCTGGGACGGAAGAGATCGTCGTCGGCGTGCCCTATATGGGCCGGCTCGGCAATTCGGCAGCGCGTGTGCCCTGCATGCTGATGAACGTGCTGCCGCTGCGCATCGCGCCCGACGAGGCGCAGGCGATGGGCGATTTTCTCGTTGGCGTGTCGAAGCAGATGATGCGGGCGCGAAGACACGGGCGCTACCGTTCCGAGCAGTTGCGCCGCGATCTCGGATTGGTCGGCGGGCAGCGCCGGCTCTATGGACCGCTGATCAACATGCAGCCCTTCGACCTGCCGCCGGCCATGCCGGGGCTGGACGTGAGGCTGAATATTCTGGGCGCGGGGGCGGTGGACGACATCACCTTCACCTTCCGGGGCGATGCGGTGAGCGCGCTTCTGATGGAGGTGGACTCCAATCCCGCGCTCTATTCGGCGGAAGCGACAAGAGCGCATTCGCGGCGGCTGGCGGCCTTCCTCGAAAAGGCCATGGAGGCGGCGACGCTGGCCGACGTTCCGACCGCCTGCGAGGCCGATGTACAGCGCTATCTGCTGGAAGCGAACCGCACCGGGCATGAGGTGCCGGATATGACGCTGGCGGCGCTGATCGAGGCGAAGATGCGCGCGACGCCGGATGCGCCGGCGCTGGTGTTCGGCGATACGGTGCTGAGCTATGCTGAGCTTGACCGGCGCACGGCAGCCCTTGCCGGCGAACTGGTGAAGCTTGGGGCAGGGCGCGACCGGATCGTGGCGGTGGCGCTGCCGCGCTCGCTGGAACTTGTGGTGGCGCTGATCGCGACCTTGCGGGCCGGGGCGGCCTGGCTGCCGCTCGACCTCGACAATCCGCCGCAGCGGCTCGCACGTATCGTGGCTTCCGCCGAGCCGGTCTGTGTGCTGGCCGAGCCGGGCAATGAGGCTTTTTCCGGGGCGCATGTGCTTGCGCCGACCGAATGGCCGACAGAGCCGGGCGTAGCGCTGCCGCAGGTGCAGCCGGGCGATATGGCCTATGTCATCTATACGTCAGGCTCGACCGGAGAGCCGAAGGGCGTGGTGATCGAGCATCGCGCCATCGTCAACCGCCTGGAATGGATGCGCATCCACTACGGCTTTTCGGCTGACGACCGCTTCCTGCAAAAGACGCCTGCCACCTTCGACGTTTCGGTGTGGGAGTTTTTTCTGCCGTTCCTGTGTGGGGCGCGGCTGGTGGTGGCACCGCCCGGCGCGCATCGCGACCCGGCGGCGATTGCGGCACTTGTGCGGCGGCATGACATCACCACGCTGCATTTCGTGCCTTCGATGCTCTCGGCGTTTCTGGCTTCGCCGGCCTCGCAGGGTCTGCGCGTCGCGCGCACCTTTTGCAGCGGCGAGGAACTGACCGCCGACCATCGTGACCGCTTCCACCAGCGCATCACGGGCGAGTTGCACAATCTCTACGGGCCGACCGAAGCGGCTGTCGATGTCAGCTACTGGCCGGCCGGGCCGGACGATACGTCTTCGCCGGTGCCGATCGGGTTTCCGGTGTGGAACACGCGGCTTTACGTGCTGGACGAGCGGCTGCGGCCGCTGCCGCCGGGCGTCGCCGGCCATCTCTACCTTGCCGGCGTGCAGCTTGCGCGCTGCTATCTCGGCCGGCCGGACCTCACGGCGGAACGCTTCGTAGCCGATCCGTTCCGGCCGGACGAGCGCATGTATATGACCGGCGATCTGGCGCGGCTGCGCGAGGATGGCGCGGTCGTCTATCTCGGGCGCTGCGACCATCAGGTGAAGATCAGGGGCCTGCGCATCGAACTCGGCGAGATCGAGGCGGCGATTGCCGGCTCCGGTCTGGTGAACGATGCGGCGGTGATCGTGCGCGAGGACCGGCCGGGCGACAAACGCATCGTCGCCTATGTGGTGCCGGGCGAGGGCTATGAGGCGGAGCGGCTGCGGCGGCATATGGCGGCAAGGCTGGCGGATTATATGGTGCCTTCGGCCATCGTGGAGATGGAGGCGATGCCGGTCAACGCCAACGGCAAGCTGGATCGCAAGGCGCTGCCCGCGCCCAGCTTCGAGGGGATGGCAGCGCGCGCGCCGGCCACGCCGACCGAGGCGGCGCTCTGCCAGCTTGTGGGCGATGTTCTGGGGCTGGATGCGTTGCCGGACCCGGACGCGGATTTCTTCAATCTCGGCGGCGACTCGCTGCTGGCCGTGCACCTCTTGTTGCGGGTGCAGGAGCGGTTCGGCTTCGATCCGGGGCTGGGCGTTCTGTTCGAGCATCCGACCATTGCGACGCTCGCCGCAGCAATAGATGCCGACCGGGTGCATGACAGCGGGCTGGAGCCGATCATAAGGCTGCGCGGCGGCGATGAAGGCAGGCCACCTCTGTTCATTGTTCACCCGGCGGGGGGACTTTCATGGGGCTACCGCACGCTGGCGCGGTCGCTGGGAGCAGGGCGTGCGGTCTACGGGCTGCAATCGCCGGCCATCGATCCCGACCATCCGCTGCCCGACAGCCTCGATGCGCTGGCCGCCGACTATGCAAAGCGGATCGCGGAGATTTATCCCCAAGGACCCTACCATCTGGCCGGCTGGTCGGTGGGCGGCATCATTGCGCACGCCATGGCCGTGCATCTGCAAGCGCGCGGGAAAAAGGTCGGCGTGGTGGCGATGCTCGATTCCTATCCGGCCGAATGCTGGCGGGCCGAGCCGGAGCCGGACGAGGCGGCGGCGCTGCGTGCGCTGCTTGCGATTGCCGGATATGATCCGAACGCACATCCCCAACTGACGACGCGCGGGGCCATCATCGCCTTCCTGCGCGCCGGCGACAGCCCGCTCGGCAACCTGCCGAGAACCGCGCTGGATGGCGTGGTGCGGGTGGTGCTGGACACCAACCGGCTGGTGCGCACCCATTATCACGGGCGCTACGAGGGCACGGTGATGCATGTGCGCGCCGGGCTCGACCACAGGGAGCGGCCAGATCTGGTGCCGGAACTGTGGCTGGCTCACGCGGCGATGCTCGACCGCATCGAGGTGCCGTTCCTGCATCCGCAACTGACCGCACCGGCGACGTCGGCGCTGATCGCGCCGGAACTCGACCGCCGGCTCGCCGAATACGATTGAAGGAGGTTTTCCATGCGCCCGACCGGACTTGAGGGAAAGACCGCGCTGGTGACGGGTGCTGGCGGCGGCATCGGCGTCGAAGTGGTGCGGCTGCTGGTGGAGGAGGGCGCAAAGGTTCTGGCCACCGACTTCGATGCGGCGTCGCTTGACGTGCTGGCCGACCTGCCGGCGGATCGGGTGATGCGCTCCGCGCTCGACGTGCGCGATTCCGCCGCCGTCGAAGCGCTGGTGGAGGCGCATGAGCGCGAGACTGGTCCCATCGATCTCGGCGTCAGCGTGGCCGGTATCCTGTCCACCGATCTCGTCACGGAAACATCGGATGAAACATGGCGCAACGTGTTCGCCGTCAACAGCGACGGCGTGTTCCATGTGGCGCGCGCGCTGGCCCGGCGCATGAAGGAGAGGCGGCGCGGCGCATGGGTGACGGTGAGTTCGAATGCTGCCGGCATCCCGCGCCATGCCATGGCCGCCTATGCGGCTTCCAAGGCGGCGGCCACCATGTTCACCCGCTGCCTGGGGCTGGAGCTGGCTCCGTTCGGCATACGCTGCAACATCGTCGCCCCCGGCTCGACTCTGACGCCGATGCAGACCGGCATGTGGGCCGATGAAAGCGGCGCGGAAAAGGTGATCGCCGGTTCCCTCGAAACGTTCCGAAGCGGCATTCCGCTGGGCAAGCTTGCGACGCCGCAAGACGTCGCCGAGGCTGTGGTTTTCCTGCTCTCCGACCGCGCCGGGCACATCACCTTGAGCGATCTTTATGTGGACGGCGGGGCGACCTTGCGCGGCTGAGCAAATATAACTTGAGTCATATTATCATGTTATGTAGAACGGAGGCGTTCTCCCAAAAGACCGCCGCTTGCGGCGGTCCCCAACTGACAGGAAAGCATCTCCATGCACGGCACTTCATCCTTCGTTTCCCGAAACCGGTCCGCTGCGGGATTGCGCTTCATCATTGCGGCGGGCGCATTGGCGCTCAGCCTCGGCACGGCGCTGGCGCAGGTCGCCTTCGATGCGCCCGATGCGAATTATCAGGGCCGCGTGCGCGCTGGCGCGGCCGAGATGGGCCAGCCGGTTTATTCCGGCTCGGAGATCAAGATTTCCGGCCAGGACTTCAAGCCCGGCCAGTCCGTGACCATCCTGCGCGGCACGCAGGCACTGGGCGACGGGGCCATCACCGCCGATCAGGAAGGCAAGTTCGAGGCGACCTTCAAGCTGCCCGAGGATGCTGCTGTCGGCACGCATCCGCTGGTGCTGACCACGGCCGCGCCCTACCACGCCGAGATCGTGGAACTGAAGGTTTCGCCGCAGGTGCCGCTGTCGGGCCAGGACAAGTTCGAGGTCAAGGACAACAAGCTGGTCCCCGGCCTCTACCAGAGCGCCTACAGCGCCAGGAACGACGGGGTGTTCGTGACCTCGGCCGTCGGCCGCCCGCCGGTCAAGGCGTCGGCTCTGGTCAAGGTGAATCCCGAGACGCTGGAGATTGTGGCGCAGGTGACGCCGGCGGAAGCGCCTGCGCGTGAGGATGGCAAGGAGGCTGGTCTCTATGCCGTCTACGGCGTTGCGGTCGATGACGCCAACGACACTGTGTGGGTGACCAACACCCGGCAGGATACGGTCGCCGTCTACAAGCAGTCCGACCTTTCGCTGGTCAGGCAGTTCGAGCCGGGCGTGGTCCCGCATGCGCGCGACGTGGTCGTGGACGAGAAGGACGGCAAGGCCTATGCCACCGCCACCGGCACGGCGAAGGTGGCGGTGTTCGACACCAAGAGCCTTGAGCAAGTCGGAGACATCGAAATCAAGAGCGGCAAGCGCGGCGAAAACTTCTCGGTCGGCAGCCTGAAGTTCGACGTGGAAAGCGGCAAGCTGTTCACCGTCAGCCTGTCTACCGACGAGGCGGCGATCATCGACGCCGCCAGCGGCGAGGTGGAGAAGGTGTTCCCCATCGAAGGCTCGCGCGGGGCCATCGGCGTCGCCTATGACGGCAGGACCAGGCGCATCTTCGTGGCCTCGCAGGGCAGCGACAACCTGCTGATCGTCGATGCCGAGAGCGGCAAGACGCTGCACAATGTGCCGGTGGGTGCTGGCGCTCTCAACGTCGCCTTCGATCCGGTCGCGAACCTCGCCTATGTCAGCAACCGCGGCGCAGGCACGGTGACCGTGGTGGATCCGGACGGCAACATCGTCGCCAATCTCGAAAATGCGCCGTTCGCCAATCATGTCGCGATTGACGGCAAGGGCGACGTTTTCGCCATCAACAAGGCGCAGGGCGGGGACAATCCGGCCAACGACCGGATCAGCAAGATCACTCCCAGGAAGTGATCGCGGGACGCGGGCCGGGCCATCGCGCCCGGCTGGCCGTCTGAAAGCAGGGGAGCACTTCGTTCCTCCTTGGCAAAATCGGTTGTAGAAATGTCAGAGCGCCGTGCATCCGTGGGATGCACGGCGTTTTTGTTCCGCAACGACATGGCGTCGTTCGCCCGCCGGGCGGCAATTCACCACGTCCTGTCGTCATCCACAGGATGCCGCCGCAAAGCTGCGGCGAATGGATGCTATTATGGCTTTCGTGAACATTCGACTTGATTGAGAGACACATGTTCACTATTGATGGATCAACCACTGGAGGACTTGACGATATGAGCATCAACATCGCCCCGACCGGTCTGGCGCGGGATCTTCGGGAGCGCGCCGCAACGGGCAAACCGATCCGCATCGGCCTCATCGGCTCGGGCGAGATGGGCACCGACATCGTCACGCGGGTGGCGCATATGTCGGGCATCGAGATCGGCGCCATATCGGAGCTCAACGTGCCGAACGCCCACAAGGCGGTGGACATTGCCTATCAGGAGCAGGGCCACTCGCGCGAGGTGGGCACGTCGTCCGAAATGACGGCGGCGATGGAAGCCGGCAAGGTCGCGGTGACCAACGATGCCGATCTCATCATCAACAACGACCTGATCGACGTGGTCATCGACGCCACCGGCGTTCCGGCGGTGGGCGCCGAAATCGGCCTGCGCGCCATGGAGCATGGCAAGCATCTGGTGATGATGAATGTCGAGGCCGACGTGACCATCGGCGCTTACCTGAAGAGCGAGGCCGACCGCCTCGGCGTCACCTATTCGTTGGGCGCGGGCGACGAGCCGTCTTCCTGCATGGAACTGATCGAGTTCGTCTCGGCCATGGGCCATCCGATCGTCGCCGCCGGCAAGGGCAAGAACAACCCGCTCAACATCGACGCCACGCCGCCCGAATACGAGGAAGAGGCGAAGCGCCGCAACATGAACGTGCGCATGCTGGTCGAGTTCGTCGACGGCTCCAAGACCATGGTCGAGATGGCGGCCATCGCCAACGCCACCGGCCTGGTGCCCGACAAGCCCGGCATGCACGGCCCCGCCGCCACGCTCGACCAGCTTTCCAGCGTGCTGATCCCGGAAAAGGACGGCGGCGTGCTCTCGAAGGTCGGCGTCGTCGACTACTCCATCGGCAAGGGCGTGGCGCCGGGCGTTTTCGTCGTCGCCGACATGTCGCATCCGCGCATCTCGGAGCGCATGGAAGACCTGAAGATGGGCAAGGGCCCGTATTTCACCTTCCATCGCCCCTATCACCTGACCTCGCTCGAAGTGCCGCTGACCTGCGCCCGCGTCGTGCTCTACGGCAAAGCCGACATGGTGCCGCTGGACAAGCCGGTGGCGGAAGTCTGCGCCGTCGCCAAGAAGGACATGCAGCCGGGCGAGAAGCTCGATGCCATCGGCGAATATTGCTACCGCGCCTGGATCATGACGGCGCCGGAAGCGCGCGCTGCCAAGGCCATTCCCTGCGGCCTGCTGCAGGGCGGCTCGGTGACCGCGCCGATCAGGAAGGGTGAACTGATCACCTATGCCAACGCCGCGCCCGCGCCGGGATCGAAGATCGCCGAACTGCGCGCCCGGCAGGACAAGCTCGTTTACGGTTGAGGAGCCTGAACATGGCCACAGCGAAAAAGGCGGCGGAACAGTCGAACCTGCCCTTCGCCTACACCCGGTACAGCCACGAACAGCTCAAGGACGTGCTGCGCAAGATGTATCTGATCCGCCGCTTCGAAGAGGGAGCGGAAGACAGCTACATGCGCGGCCTGATCCACGGCACCATGCACCTGTCCATCGGGCAGGAGGCGAGTGCCATGGGCATCTGCATGCCGCTGACCGATGAGGACCAGATCACCTCCACGCACCGCGGCCACGGCCATTCCATCGCCAAGGGCGCGGACGTGAAGAAGATGTTCGCGGAGTTCTTCGGCAAGACGACCGGCTACTGCAAGGGCCGTGGCGGCTCCATGCATATCGCGGATGTGAGCAAGGGCAATCTGGGTGCCAACGGCATCGTCGCCGGCGGCATTCCGATTGCCGTGGGGGCGGCGCTGTCGGCCAAGCGTCTCGGCAACGGCAAGGTCGTCGTTTCCTTCTTCGGCGATGGCGCCAACAACGAGGGTGCGTTTCACGAATCGCTCAACATGGCTTCCATCTGGAAGCTGCCGGTGATCTTCGTGTGCGAGAACAACGGCTACGGCATGTCCACCTCGACGGCGCGCTCGACGGCCGTGGCGAACATCGCCGACCGCGCCGCCGCCTATTCGATGCCGGGCGTGATCGTCGACGGCAACAATTTCTCCGAAGTGGCGGAAGCCTCCCATGCGGCGATCGAGCGGGCGCGGGCCGGCGAGGGGCCGACGCTGATCGAATCCAAGACCTACCGCTATCGCGGCCATTCCAAGAGCGACCGCAACCGCTATCGCACCAAGGAAGAGATCGAGGACTGGATGACCAACCGCGATCCGATCGCCCTGTTCGAGACCGAGCTGAAGGAATTCGGCGTGATCGACGATCACGGCATCGAGGCGATCCGCGAGGACGTGGCGCGCGAGATCGCGGCAGGCATCGAGTACGCCAAGGAAGGCCCCATGCCCGAAATCTCCGACCTTGCCAGATTTGTCTATACGGAAGAGGTGGCGTGATGGATGTCGCTGTGCGCGAACTGAGCTACTCGCAGGCCATTCAGGAAGCCATGGCGATTGCCATGGAGGCCGACGAGCGCGTCATCCTCATGGGCGAGGACATCGGCGTCTATGGCGGCGCCTTCCAGGTGACCGGCGATCTGGTCGAGCGCTTCGGCCCCGACCGGGTGATGGACACGCCGATCTCCGAACTCGGCGGCGCCGGCGTCGCCGTCGGTGCGGCGGTGACCGGCCTGCGCCCGATCTTCGAGTTCCAGTTTTCCGATTTCGCCACGCTCGGCATGGAGCAGATCGTCAACCAGGCCGCCAAGATGCGCTTCATGCTGGGCGGTGAGGTTTCGGTTCCGGTCGTCATGCGCTTTCCGGCCGGTTCGGGTACGGGTGCAGCAGCCCAGCACAGCCAGAGCCTCGAGGCATGGCTGGCGCATGTGCCGGGCCTCAAGGTGATCCAGCCCGCGACCCCGCATGACGTGAAGGGCATGCTGCTGGCCGCCGTCGCCGATCCCGACCCGGTGATGATCTTCGAGCACAAGCTGCTCTACAAGATGAAGGGTCCGGTGCCGGAGGGCCATTACACGGTGCCGATCGGCAAGGCCGAGGTGCGCCGCGAGGGCAGGGACCTGACCATCGTCGCCACCTCGATCATGGTTCACAAGGCGCTGGAAGCGGCGGAAACGCTGGCCGGCGAGGGCATCGACATTGAGGTCATCGACCTCAGGACCATCCGCCCCATCGACCGCGAGACGGTGATTGCGAGCGTGAAGAAGACCTCGCGCCTGCTGTGCGTCTACGAGGCGGTGAAGACGCTTGGCATCGGCGCCGAGATCAGCGCCATGATCGCCGAGAGCGAGGCGTTCGACTATCTCGACGCCCCGATCGTGCGCCTTGGCGGCGCCGAGACGCCGATCCCCTACAATCCCGAGCTGGAAAAGGCCGCCGTGCCGCAGGTGCCCGGCATCATCGCCGCCGCCCGCGATCTGGCCAAGGGAGTGCGCTGAGACATGGCCGTCGAAGTCATCCTCCCCAAGGTCGACATGGACATGGCGACCGGACAGATCTCGCGCTGGTTCTTCAAGGAAGGCGACACCGTCAAGCAGGGTGACGTGCTGTTCGAGATCGAGACCGACAAGGCGGCCATGGAGATCGACGCCCCGGCCAGCGGCATCCTGCGCAACATCACCGGCAAGGAAGGCGTGGACATTCCCGTCGGCCATGCGGTGGCGTGGATCTATGCCGAGGGCGAGGATGCAAGTGCCGCTCCGGCCGCTGCGCCTGCCGCCGAAGTGAAATCCGAAAAGCCCGAATCGTCCTCCCCCGAATCGTCCTCCCAGGACAGGTCCGCGCAGACTGCGCCCGCCGTACAGGATACGCCTGTACAGGCGGGTGCGGTCCGCGCCACGCCATTGGCGCGGCGTCTGGCCCGCGAGGCCGGCCTCGACCTTTCCGGGATTTCGGGTTCGGGCCCGCAGGGCCGGGTGGTGAAGGCCGATGTCGAGGCGGCGATTGCCGGCGGCGGGGTGAAGGCTCCTGCGGTGGCACCTGCCGGTGAAGCGGCAGCACCTGCCGCTGTCGCGCCGGCGGTGAAGCCGATGTCGGACGAGGCGGTGCTGAAGCTGTTCGAGGAGGGCTCCTACGAGCTGATCCCGCACGACAACATGCGCAGGACCATCGCACGGCGGCTGGTCGAGGCGAAGTCGACGGTGCC
>NZ_SNZF01000044.1 GCF_004363725.1 Aquamicrobium defluvii
GCCGCCCCTTGACCAAAACCTAAGACCCAAACCATACATGAAGGCGGGTCACTTCTCGGCGAAAATCCCGGGTCAGCTCTCAGCGGAAATCAACAGCGTCGCCTTCGCGCGACACCTCCACCTCCTCAACATCGAAGCGAAACTCCTTCGGCAAGCGGACAGCCTGCGAGTTGCCGGACTGAAAGACTTTAGCGATATGGGGCATGGGGACCTCCTGTATATACGGTAATGTATATACGTTCGAAGTCGACATTCCACAAGCATGGTCAGTCATCGGCGTCTTCTCGGCCTAGATCAATATCGTCGGGGATCTCACTCAGGAAGCTACTGCCCTGCTGGAGCCGTATGGCGAGCGTCTGGACGAAACCCTCGAACCGCTCCTTGCCTTTGACCTGCGCGGTCGCGTGAGCCTCGGGCGGCAGAGGCGGGGTGATGGTCAGCCAGTGGCGGACGAACAGCGCCAGCGTGTCGGCGGTCAACCGCACGTCGCGTTCAAGCCGGGCCGTCTGGCGCGACAGGCGATCGAGCCGGCGGGTAAAGGCGGCTTCGCGCGTGTCGAGGGCGTCGGGCGACAGGAATGAGGCGATAGCCGCTTCGGCGACGGCCGAGCGCGACAGCTTGCGACGGTCGGCGAGATCGTTGAGTCGGGCTAGCAGGTCGGAAGGAAGGGTCAGGCATAGGCGTTGGCGCAAGGTCATTCCTCACATATCAATGGTGTCGTTCGGGTCCATGGAAACCTGGCGCGCGAGGCCGTGCATCTGGCGGCGCATGGCCTGGCGCTGCCGGGCGATGTCTTCCTGATCGTCACCGAGCAGGTGCCGAAACTCGTTCTCGGGCTCCGGCTCCTTCTTCTCGTGGACGATCTCCACATGGTCCGGCAGCTCCGGTTCCCGGCGAAGGCTCGAATTGGCCTTGTCCTCGTCGTCCTTGGCAGTCGGCTCGGGGGCCGCGACCAGCTCGGCATCAGGTTTCAGGGGCTTGAGCGCCGACCATCCGTCCGGCCGCGCACTGACGGCGATCGTCGCCGGATCCGGCGGTGGCAGGACGCGTTCCATGAGGCGGGGATCGGTGTAGTAGCGCGCCTTCTTCGCCCGGATCGGCGGCGTTCCTGCCACCATGACGATCTCGTCATCTGGTGGGAGCTGCATGATCTCGCCGGGAGTGAGGAGCTGGCGGGCGGTCTCGGAACGCGACACCATGATGTGGCCGAGCCACGGCGCCAGGCGGCTGCCGGCATAGTTTTGCATCGCCTTCATCTCTGTCGCCGTGCCGAGGGCATCGGAAACGCGCTTGGCGGTGCGCTCGTCATTGGTCGCGAAGCTGACGCGCACGTGGCAATTGTCGAGGATCGCATTGTTCGCCCCATACGCTTTTTCGATCTGGTTGAGCGATTGGGCGATAAGGAAGCTCTTGATGCCGTAGCCGGCGAGAAACGCCAACGACGATTCGAAGAAGTCGAGTCTGCCCAGCGCTGGAAACTCGTCGAGCAGCATCAGGACGCGATGCCGCCGGTCCTTGGCATGGAGGTCCTCGGTCAATCGCCGGCCAATCTGATTCAGCACGAGGCGAATGAGGGGTTTGGTGCGCGAGATGTCCGAGGGCGGAACGACCAGAAACAGCGTCGACGGTTTCGGGTCGGCGATCAAATCGGCGATGCGCCAGTCGCAGCGCGAGGTCACGGCAGCGACCACCGGATCGCGGTAGAGGCCCAAAAAGCTCATGGCGGTGGATAGGACACCCGAGCGTTCATTGTCGCTCTTGTTGAGCAGTTCCCGCGCCGTCGATGCGACGACGGGATGTGGTCCCTTTTCGCCGAGATGGCGGGTAGCCATCATCGCGTCCAAAGTCGCTTCGATCGTGCGGCGAGGATCGGAGAGGAAGGCGGCGACGCCGGCGAGCGTCTTGTCGGCTTCTGCGTAAAGCACATGCAGGATGGCGCCGACCAGCAATGAGTGGCTGGTCTTCTCCCAATGGTTTCGCTTCTCCAGGCTGCCTTCCGGATCGACCAGCACGTCGGCGACATTCTGCACGTCGCGCACTTCCCACTCGCCCCGCCGCACCTCGAGTAAGGGATTGTAGGCGGCCGACGCGGCATTGGTTGGGTCGAACAGCAGGACACGGCCATGCTTCGCCCGGAATCCGGCGGTAAGTTGCCAGTTCTCCCCTTTAATATCGTGGACGATCGCCGAGCCCGGCCAGGTCAGCAGACTCGGCACGACCAACCCGACGCCCTTGCCCGAGCGCGTCGGAGCAAAGCACAAAATATGCTCCGGCCCGTCATGCCGCAGATAGTCGCGCTCGTAGCGGCCGAGGACCACGCCGTCCGGCCCGAGCAGGCCGGTGCGCTCGATCTCCGTGCGGTCGGCCCATCGTGCCGAGCCATAGGTGTCGATGTCGTTGGCCTCGCGGGCGCGCATTACCGACATGGTGATGGCGACGGCGATGGAGATGAAGCCGCCCGACGCCGCGATGATGCCGCCCTCGGCGAAGATGCGCGGGGCATAGGCTTCATAGAAATACCACCACCAGAACAGCGCCGGCGGATAGTAGACCGGCCAGCCGGCGATCTCGAACCATGCCGGGCCGAGCTGGGGCTGGAAGCCGAGACGGAACGCCACCCATTGCGTGCCGCCCCAGACCGAGGCGAGCACGATCAGGAAGACGATGCTGATCTGCCCCCAGAGGATTTTGGTGCCGGACATGGGAGGTTCCTTTCGTCAGAGGCCGAGGTCGCGCTTGCGGCCGAGTGACCAGTCGATGCCGCCTCCGCTGCGGGCGACGCCGGAGATGTGCTGGCCGAGCTTGTGTTCGATCTCGCGGGACCAGGGGACGAGATGGAAGCCGCGCCCGCCGTCCGGACCGATCCCCTCGACCACGGCGAAGCGGCCGGAGGAGAGTGAGAGCTGGCGGCGATAGGTGCCGGCGACATATTCGCCGGCCTGCGCCTTCACATGCTGCAAGCCGGTCTCGGCCGAGAGCTGCTCGCCCACGGCGTCGAGTTCGCGTCGGCGGAGCGTCGCCAGGAGATTGCGCTGGAGAATGATCCGCTGGCCCTCGCGCCGGGCGAAGCCTTCGTCGGCGAGATGCTCGGCGCGCGCGTCCATCGCCTCGCGCAACTCGCGGCCGAAGCCGCCGGCGCCGAGCGGCATCGCCTCCTTCTCGACCAGCCGGTAATCGAGCCAGGTCGCGCCCGGCGCGGTGATCTGGGTCTGGAGATCGAGGTCGGAGCGGTTGGCGAGGACGATGGTGGGCCGGGGATCGTCCGGCCCGCCGAAGCGGCGAACCTCGACGATGCCGCCGACCGGCGGCGTGCGCTCGAGCGCCTCGATGCCGCGCAGCCGGACGTGATGGGCGCGACCATCCGTGCCATCGATCACGGCATAGGCTTCGCCGGTCAGCTCATCATGCAGGCCCTTGTCGACCAGCCGGCCGATGATCGGCGACCCGTCCTTGCCAGGGTCGATTGCGAAGTCGGCGACACCACGCTCCTCGCCGAGCCCGGCGAAGGCATTGTGCATGGTCTTGATGATGTCACCGCGATGGCCGAGATCGCGGAGCACCCGTTCCGCGCCCGGCTCGACGAACCATTCGTTGACGCCGGCGTCGGCGGCGAGCCCCATCTTTTCGAGATGGCGCAGGCGGGCGACGAGTAGCCGACGGATTTGGGGATCGTCCGGCCCCTTCGCCTCGGGCCGCAGGTCGATATAGCCAAGCTCGTTGGACTGGCGTGTGATCTCCCGATCGAGGCGTGTCCAGCGGTCGGCTTCGACCTCGCGCGCGAGGCTGGCGCGGATTTCGTGCTCGGGCTTGGGGCCGAGTTCGGCGTCGACCAACTCCTCGGCCCGTCCGCGCAGGCCGTGGCTGATATAGTCGCGCGATATGACGAGATCGGCGCCGGTGTCGTCGACACCGCGCACGAGAAGATGGACGTGCGGGTTGTCCGTGTTCCAATGCTCGACGGCGACCCAATCGAGGAGCGTGCCAAGGTCGGCCTCCATCTGTTTTGCAAGATCGCGGGTGAAGGCGCGCAGATCTTCCATCTGGCCGGCGTCTTCCGGGGAGATGATGAAGCGAAAATGATGCCGGTCGTCCTGGCAGCGATCGGCGAAGCCGAGATCGTCGGCGCGGTCGTTGTCGGCATCGAACATGACGCCCTTCTCGCCGTCGCGGCTGACGCCTTCGCGCTTCAGATAAGAGAGATGCGCCGAGATCGGTGCCGAGCGGAAAGCCCGACCCCGATGTCGGGCGATGCGCGCCTTGGCGACGACGCGGCGATGCGAACCGAGCAGCCGGTTGCGAGAGATCACATTGCGGCCGCGGCCGAAGGTCGAGCGGCCGGTGCCGACCCGCCGTGACGGCGAGCTTGATCCGCGAACCGGCGTGTTGCTCGCTTGCCTGGCCGCGCGTAGCACCTGGTTGATGAAGGTCTTGGTGCGCGGCACGCGGGTCGAGCGCGGCTTGCCAGGGCGGATGCGGAAATCGCTGTCGTCGCTCATGCGCGCCTCCCAGGAGGCACGGCGGGGCCGCCCATACAAATTGCCTTTGATTTTGCTGACAAAATCGCCCATGCGTATGCACGACCGATCGCCATATGCGTAAAACACCAAGCCATTCCAATGGCTTGCGGGTGGTTTGCGCAGGCGCTTTTACCTTGCCGTCTTCCTGTCGCCGTGCCTCTCCCGGCCCGCGACCCTTCCTTCCCTTTCCGGCAGTTCGCTGCAACGCGAAGGGGCGCGATTCCGCTCATGGCATACCTCCCGAGGCCGGGCGGGCGACGAACAGCGCCCCGGACGAGAATGGCGCGAGCGGATTGAGCGACGGCGAAGACGCATCCGAAGTTGCGCCCACGCTGCGTTTGCCGTGCAGACGGGATGCAGATACCACGTCGGCCGGAGCCGTGACGAAGAGCGGTGCATCGCGCCAATCGGTGATGCGCGGCGGGCCGACGATAGCGCCCGGCGGGAGCGGATCGCTGCCGAAAAGGGGAACGAGCGCGGCGATGTAGTCGCGCGTTTCGGCCGGCAGGTCGCGTTCGCCTGCGAGGTATTCGTCATACCGGCCGGGGCCGAAATTATAGGCGGCGAGCATGTCGGTGACATTGCGGTAGCGGTCCCACATGGCGCGCAGATAGGCTGAGCCCGCGAGAATGTTGTCGCGCGGCTGGAAGGGGTCGTTGCCGAGCCGGTGAAGCGCGCGCTGTTCATCCCATGTTGCGGGTATGAGCTGCATCAGGCCCATTGCACCGGCCGACGATACGGCGGTCGGATCGCCATTGCTTTCGGCGGCGAGGACGGCCGCGATCCATGCGGCCGGAATGCCGAAACGGTGCGCGGCCTCGGCGATGTCGACGGCATAGGGACCGCCGACCTCCGGCCGCGCGGCCTGCACGGTTTGCGCACGGATCGCGGGCGCGGGCGCGAGGCCGAGAAGCAGGCCGGAAAGGAAGAGGAGGAGCACCGGACGCCGGACGGAAGAACGCCGTCCGACGCCGGCAGGACGTTGATCCGTCACTTGTCGGTTCCTTCAGCGCGCTTGGTCCGCTGGTCGTTGGTGTGGAGGCTCCAGACGGTGTCGTCGTCGTCGCTGTCGCGGAATAGGTTGGCGCGCAGCCAGCCGAACAGCGGGCTGTAAACCTCGATGGAGACGAATTCGCCGGCCTTTTCGCCGACATGCGACCAGCCCGCGCCTATATCGCGGCCGTTCTCGTCGCCGAGCAGGATGCGGTAGGCCGGCGCGTTCTCGGCCTCCGAAGGTTTGGCCGGAACGAAGGTGAGCGACCCTTCGATGCCGAGCCCTTCGAAGCGCCCTTTGAAACCGGTTTCCGTGCGGGTGAAACTGCCGAGGTCTGCCATGATGTCGTCTCCTGTGGTGCGGTTGAGGGGAAGTTCACGGCTCAAGGGCCGGATCGGCGAAGCACCAGCGGAAGTGGCCGTCGCCGTCTTCGTCGGTGTAGAGAGGAAGCGCACGGCCGATGACGGCCGAGGCGGGAAGCGCGCCGAAGTAGCGGCCGTCGAGGCTGTCGCCCGAGTCCCAGTTGAGCAGGAAGACCTCACCGGCGGCGATCACACGGCAGCCCTGCCATTGCGGCAGATCGCGGCCAAAGCGATCGCGCGGCTGCGCATCGCCATAGGCGTGATCGTAAGCGATCACGGACGGACCACGGCGGCAGACCTCGGTGCCGGGCAGCGCCAGTACGCGCTTGATGAGCGGCAGGCCGCGCGGCAGGTAGCCGCGTGCGTCGAGGAAGCCGGCGAGGTCGTCGGGCGGCAGCACCACGACCAGATCGCCGACCGCGATCGACCGAACGGGCGCGAGCGAATAGAGTCCGATCGGAACACTGGCCGATGCGTTCCAGATGAAGCGCGGGGCATGGCCGCTGACGATCGGCGCGGCAACGAGAACCGCACCGGCCAGCATGGCGGCGAGCGTGACGCGGCGCGCACTCATGGCAGGATGCTCCGGCGCGCGCGCCAGGCATCGTGCTGGTCGCGTGTATAGAGGCGCGGTTCCGCGTTGGCGGTGAGGCGGTTGTGGACGTGCCGCCAATAGGCTGGCGCGGCGTCGGCTGGCTCGATACCGAGCGCATCAATCGCGTCGATGAGCTGAAGCACGCGCTCGACCTTCGGCCAGCCGTGGAGCTTCAGGAGAAGGTCGCCGCCCGGACGGACGAAAGGCAGCGTCTGGAACGGCTCGCCGCGACCGATCGCCCGCAGGATGTCTATGCGGGAAACGACGGTGCCATAATCGTTCGACGCCCATCGGACGAAGGCGAAGACGCTGTTCGGCGCGAAGCCGACGACGCGGCTGCGCCGGTCGATCTTCCGCTGGTAGATCGTCCGGCCGAAGCGGATGCGGTGCTCAATCCGGCCTTCTTCCCAGGTGAGGTGAACCAGCGTGGTGAAGGCAGGCGCGTCGTCAGGCAGCGCGTGGCCGCCCATGCGGCCGGGCTGGAAGCCGGTCATGGCGTTCCTCCATCAGCAGGCGGGAACTCCCGCGCGAACAGGTCGCGGAGCATGTCGGCGACGGTGACGCCGCGCTGGAAGGCCGCGATCTTGATGCGGCCGCGCAACGCCGGCGTGATGTCCACGGTCAGCCGCGCCGAATAGACGTCGGCGGCATCCCTGCGTGGCGACGCTGCGTCGCCGATCTTGATCCAGCTATCGGGATCGGCCGGGCGCGTGGCGAAGCCGCGCTTGTCCGTGCCGGACGTCATGACGGGCCTCCGTCATGGAATGGCAAGACGGCAGCGATGCGGTCACGGGCGCGGTCGGCCATCGTCGGGTCGATCTCGCAGCCGATGTAGCGACGGCCGGAGAGCCGGCAGGCTTCGCCGGCCGCACCGGATCCCGCGAACCAATCGCCGACAAGACCACCGGGCGGGCAGCTCGTGCGGATGAGGATTTCGAGGAGGGCGGAAGGCTTCTCGGTCGGATGGATGGCGCGACCGTGGCAGTTGCGCACGTAGATGACCGAGCGCATCAGGCGTGGGCCACCGTCATGGCTGACATAGTAGCCGGGATCGATCTTGCCGGTATGGGGTGGACGCTGCTTGCGCCGCACCGTGCGGGCGGTCGCGTCGGGCGTGGTCTGCGGATCGTTGTATATCTCGCCCCAGGGCGTCTCGGCCGGATAGAACTGGACGGCCAGCTCATGCACGCGCTTGAAGCGGTCGGCATGAAAGCTGCTCCCGTCCTGCTTCTCCCAGACGATCTCCTGGGCGAGCCGCAAGCCAGCGTCTGCGAAACGGCCGGCGCTCGCCATGAAGCTGCGCAGCGAGCCGAAGACCCACATCGAGCCGGTTGGCGCAAGCGCCGCGCGTGCGAGCACTAGCCAGCCCTCGACCCGCCGGTCCCATGCGAGCGACGTGTCGCCGTAAGGGGGATCGGCGAGGATCATGTCGAACGGACCGTGCGATGGCATGCGGTCCCGGCAGTCGCCGGACAGTATGATTTCGGGGAGCACAATCATGGCGCGGTCCTCCCGACGCCGAGGCGCGCGATCTCGGTGGCCAGCGCCGCGATCTCGCGCGTTGCCGGCGAATGGCGGTCGATGTCGGATGTGAGCCGTCCGGTCTGCGCGGCGTTGGCGAAGACGACGCGCTGGCCGATGGTGGTGGCGAGCACCGGAGGATCGTGGTCAGCCAGCGTCTCGGCCGTCTCGCGTGCGATGACGGTGCGCGCGCCGCAGCGATTGAGGACGAAGCGGGCGGCGAGCTGCGGCTGGTAGATGCGCGCTTCCGCCAGAAGCGCCAGCATCTCGGCCGAAGCCCATCCGTCGAGCGGAGACGGCTGCACCGGGATCAGCACGAGGTCGGCGGCGAGCAGCGCCGAGCGCATCAGGCCGGCAACACGCGGCGGGCCGTCTATGACGACATGATCGACGCCGCCGGCGATTTCCGGCGCTTCGCGATGCAGCGTGTCGCGCGCCAGGCCGACGACGCCGAACAGGCGAGGCAGGCCCTCGCGCGCGCGTTGCTGCGACCAGTCGAGAGCCGATCCTTGCGGGTCGGCGTCGATCAGGGTGACGCGGCTTCCGCGTGACGCCATCTCGCCGGCGAGATGGAGTGCAAGCGTCGTCTTGCCGACACCACCCTTCTGATTGAGGAAGGCGACGATCATCGGCGTTCTCCCAGCCGATCGAGGGGGAGCCGTGGGGCGACGGTTTCAGCGAAGCCGGTGCCGTCGGGCGCCGTTGACGGATTCGCAGCGGATGGCCCGGCCGGCGTGCCCTTCTTTCCGGCGATGCCGAGACTTCGGGCCGTGTCGCGAATGAGGTTTTCCACATCGCGCGCGCGCTCATAAAAGTTAGTATTATTGTTAGACTCTAAGTTAAGGCCGGGAATCGTCGTGTCGGGCCAAAGCGTTAGCTGGCGCCTTTGCGTGTGATCTCCCGAAGGACTTGCGTGTGATCTCCCGAAGGGTCGTGCGTGTGATCTCCCGATTGCATCCACAGCACTATCCACAGGCCCGGCCGATGACGGCGCGGGCAGGATGCGCAATATTTCACGGCGACCGTCGCGCTCGATGCCCAGGTGATAGCCGGGCAGCGGCTGGCGCATGGCGATGCGGCGGATCTGGAGCGCAAAATCGGAGACGCGCGCGAGGCTACCGGATTTCTCATGAAGGTGGTGGAGGTCGAAAACCCAGCCATGCCGCTGGCGGCCGGCATGCTTGCGGGCGACGCGATAGAGCCAGCGTTCGATCCCGCCCTTCAGCCGGAAATAGGCCGGGTCGATTGCAAGGACGAGCGAGCGGTCGACGACGCCCCGATAGAACCAATCGGGCAGGACCAACTCCATGCCCTCGACCCGGCCGTCGAGGCGGGTGAGTTCCTCCCATTCGTTGACCCAGGAGAATTGATGCCGCCGCCAATGCTCGCCATTGCGAATCGTCGTGCGGATCGAGGTCGATTGCAGCCGCGTCAGCGCGGCCTTGAGCAGCTTGTAGTCGCTGGCGCCGGTTTCGCGGCCGATAGCCGTCAGGAGGTGGTAGGGCGTGAAGCGCAGGAAGCGGGAGGTCGCAAGGCGGAGGTTCTCGGCCTCGACGATCTGACCCGCCGCCCAGATGAGGATATCCGCGTCCCAGATCGTAGCCATGCCATGCTCGGGGACGGCAAAGACCTCGACGCGCACGGCGCCGGCTTCGTAGAGGATCGGCACGGTGCGGCGCGACTTAGACAGCGAGAAGAATGGGCGCTCCATGAGGTCGCGCTGGTCGCGCGGGCTGGCGTCGCCCGTCGCGATGACGAAAGGGTCGAGGCGCGCGCGCTCCGAGATAGGAAGGCGTCGGGACATGCCTGACAGCCCTCAACGCGCCGAGCGACTAGGCGCGGGATAGTGCTGCCTGTTGCCCGGCAGGGCGGGCAGCACGCTGCCGCGCGGATCGGAGGTCGAGGCGACGGTGCCACGCTCGGCCCAGGCTTCGAGTTCGTCGATCGCATAGACGACGCGGCCGCCAAGCTTGCGGAAAAGTGGTCCGGTGCCATAGGTCCGGTGCTTTTCCAGCGTGCGGGGCGAGAGGCCGAGAAAGTCTGCGGCTTCCCTCGTGCGCAGAAAGCGCGGCGGCAGGAGAGCGGGATTGGGGTACATGGATGCCTCCGTGGCTCTGGGGGATGCCGCTCGGGGGGAGCGGCGGTCAGGGGTCACGGTGGCGAAGAAGCGGGGCGCAGGGAGTGGGGGATTTCAGGGGGTATCGAATAACCCCACCCTGACCGGGGCGGGGTCAGAGGCGGCGGCGGAAACGCAGAAGCTTGAGATAACCGCCGGCGATCATGGCGGTGCCGTCACGGATGAGATCGCGTACGGTGTCGCGGAGTGGCGAGGATTGCCAGTGCTCCTTGGCGATGCGCTCGACGCCGAACAGGACCTGTGCGATCTCGCGCTGGCTGGCGCGATGCTGGCGGGCGTCGACAGCGCGCAGCATCGCCTTGAGCCGCCTTCGCTGTTGGGCGGTCATGCGCTGATCGGGCGGAACGCGGTAGCCGGCCAGGTGGCGCAGCAGGCGGTCGAGCGCGGCGATGCGATCGAGACCGTCGCGGTCAAGCGCGATAGCAACCGATATCGGATCGTCGGGCCGAATCGCGGGATCGGCGACCAGGTGCAGACCAGTACCGATCTCGCGCAGGAGGAGATGGAGTTCGTCTGGCGTGATCCTCTTCTCACCGGCAAGGAAGGCGCGCAGGGTGACGGCTCCCTCCCGGGCAGGCGCCAAGTTGCCCGCCAGCCGCAGAATAGCGGTGTCGGCAGTCTCACTCCAGAAGATCGGTTGGTCGCCTGCCGTCAGACGTGGCCGGGCCGCGAAATCGCAACCCCCAGCGGCTCTCCATCGTTTCGGGGAGCGGCTTGCCAAGGCGGTCTGCACGCCGCAGGTCACGATAGTCTTGCTGATAGTCGCCGTTCCGCCGTAGACACTCCCAGGCGAGATGATCGACGCCTGCCTCGTCCATGAACCGATAAGCGGACTCTATCCGCCAGCGCGACGTGTCGGGTCTCATGATATTCCTCCCAGGCTACGAACGCAGGTCAAACGGGAAGATGATCCGGCCGGGTTGCGCGCCGCGGAAGTGCCTCAGGCCGCAAACCGTCTTGCCTTGTCAGCAATGCGATGGGCTACGAAACTTCAGTTCAGGCGGCCGAGGCGCAGAATCTTGTAGCCGTGTTCAGTCATCCAGTGGGCGCGGGCGAGGTGCGTATCGTGTATCCGGCGCGCGCGCTCGGGCTCGGTGTCGGGGTCGATGCCGAACAGGATTTCGACGGCTTCCTGCCAGTCAGCACCGTCCGCCTCGGCATCGAGCAGACGACAATAGAGTTTCACATGCATGCGGTCGTAATCGGTGAGAAAATCGCCGTTGGGTGCTTCATCACGAAAGGATAGCGTCGCCATTGCGTCCTTTCCCCAATTGCGACGTCTGGTGCGATGGCGCGCACAATATCACAATGACGTGATTGGTAAACGACGATTCACCATAGCGCGCACGCATGCGGCATCGCGTCCGGTTTGGGGACATGGCGTCAGCGACGCACAGTGTTCGGGACATCCAGCATCACTCCGATATGCCGGTCGGAATTGATGAAGACAATGCCTGCCGCTTCCAACGCCCTGCGAACCCTGTCGGCAGTACTCTCGAAGACGCGCTCCCCATTGACCGACTCCATGCGCTTGAGCGCGGTCAGCGATACGGTGGCCCTGTCTGCGAGCGTCTCCTGTGTCCAACCCAGCAATGCGCGCGCGGCCCGAGTTTGATGGGCGGTGATCATACAAGATCACCTCCCACCGGCACTGAGTCTCGCGCCAGAACTACGGCTATAATAGCCGTAGTTTACAAAAGAATCGAGCCATAATCGCTCGCTGAGGCAATCATGCAAGCGTAAGAGACCCCCGAGTGATTCGGCTTGCCGAGCGCCGCGCCGATGGTGGCCCGGCATCACTCCTTACGAGGCGAAGGGGGCCAGTTCATCGACGTTGGTCCCGTGATGATTGCCGTCCACCACAACTCGCCTATCCAGCCGTCTTGTTGCCGCCTTCACGGGATAGCTTGTCGTTTGACGATCAAAACTGGACGCTGGGAATCCCCAACAATAGTGCGAGAGTATCTCAATTGCAGTTTGTCGCCGCTCTGTCCGCTATCTTCTTTATGACCATGGTTGCGGCGTCGGGAGTCGCCTTGTCCCAGGGGACAACCACGACGCCGGCTCAGCAATCTGAACCGAAGGTGATTGTGGAAGCCGATCCGTTGCCGCCTTTCACCTATTGGGCGCCGGAGAATTCGACGATCCGCAATCATCCGCGCCTTCCCGGCGTCTGGATCACCGAGACGGCGGATGGTCCGCGGATATATTATTTTGGAGACAGGTGCCGAGCTTCGGAGTTTCAGGGCTTTATCGGCAAACAGCTTGATGCGCTCCCTGAAAGGCCGGCTGACGCAACATGGCGGATGACGTGCTCGATATGCGCGGTAACGTCGAATCTCGGTCGTGAACGGATGAACGTTTTCTACGACGATGATTCACGCGAGATCATATCGATCTCCTGCGAGTAGACCTGAGTAAATATGCGGAAAAACATGAGGGAGGCCCGGCGGCTTACGCCGCCGGGTTTCCATCTCTTCCGGCTAGAACGGTATTTCGTCGTCGTAGTCGGACTGTCTACCGTCGTTGTTTTCAGTCTGCTTCGCCCGGCTCAGGAAATCAACCGTCTCGGCGATGATCTCACACCCGTAGCGGTCGTTGCCCTGCTGGTCCGTCCACTTCGTGTAGTGGATGCGCCCGCGAACCAGAACCTTCATGCCTTTCTCGCAGTATTGCTGGACCGTCTTGCCGAGACCGTTGAAGCAGGTGATCCGGTGCCATTCAGTATCCTGAACCCGGTAGCCGTTCTCGTCGCGGACAACCTTGCCGTCCGAGTAGCGGGGACGTGAAGTGGCCAGGGTGAAGTGGGTGATGCTGGTGCCTCCCTGAGTGGTACGGGTTTCAGGGTCCTGACCGATGTTGCCGGCGAGAATGACGATGTTCTGCATTGTAAGTCTCCGTTGCTTCTCGGAGGGACCATCCCTCCGACGAGACCCGGCCAAGGCCGGCGGGAGACGCCTGCAACTGCCTGCTCGCTGGCAGCTCGCCCATAAGGCCCGGAGTGGAGCGGGCAGTCGCGCTTGCGCGGCAACACGGTCCGGAGCCGCGTGGGTTGCGGCCGGAAACCGCACGGACTTAGGGGATCAGTCAGTCGGAGGGATGGCGCCGCTGAGACGGGTACGAACCGAGGCGCACAGCAGAACCATCCTTGCCGTCAACAACAAACCGTCGGGTCCGCTCATAACGCACGGATAGGCGGCGCCTGCCGTTCTCCTCTTTAAGCCACATGCATCTGTCCTACTGGAGGTTGGCGGGGAAGAAACCGGACAAGCTTATCGGGCTACCAGATATGGAACCTCACCGTATTCGCTTAATTTGCGGACGACCGGTCAGGCGGAGCTGGGAAAGGTGATGAAGGTAATCGTGGGCCGCATTCATCGCTATTTGGACCGGCAACCAGACAATGACCGTTACGGGCGCGAGAGGCATTCCGTGTCCGAGCCTCCACGGTCGGGATGAAGCAGGCCGGAAGCGACGGCATAACGGCAGAACTGACGTCACATGCCAATTTTTGGCAGGAAAGACAGAACCCGGCGGCACAGGCCACCGGCTTTCATCGTGGGAATGATGGCCCGCAGTTGCCGAATCAACGAGAGAAGACAGAGACACCAAGCGCGTTCAGATTGACCATAGCGGCGATACCGATGAACAGGCCGCCTGCTCCGCCGAGCAGATTGAGTACTACCGTCGAGTCGATTGCGTTCTTCGTGACGCCATGCATGAGGGCATATCCGGCGATGGCGGCAGGGATCGCGAACATCGCGAGCGCAATCACGCGCAAGGTCGGGCTCTTCGCGAAGCCGAGAATGCCGATCACCAGCGCAATCGACAGCAAAGCGGCTCCTGCGCCCGCAAAGCCGCTCATGAATATTCCGGCGCCGCCGGCCCACGCATACTGCGCGGCCGAGATCGCAACCATGACGGGCAGCGCGTAGATCGCGAGATTGTAGGCAATGATGCAAAGCATGATCGTCAGCGAGATAGCAAGCAGGATCAGCGTCATGGAAACCTCCAGAAACGGTTGAGGGTCACGGCAGGCTGCCTGTGGATACGCTCCGCCTGCGACTATGCTACTGTTCCGGTTCTGCAAGGATGGTCCATAAGAGCCATTGACCTCTCCAGTAGTCAAGTATCGGCGACTGGAACAGCCGCCAGGTGGCGGCGCTTACGCGCCGCCGTCGAACTTCATGACGGGGATGCCGAGCTTGCGGGCCTTGTCGCCAAGGTTTTCCTGAATACCCGACCCCGGAAAAACGAGAACGCCGACGGGCAGGACGTCGAGCAGCGCGTCGTTGCGCTTGAAGGGCGCGGACTTGCCATGCTTCGTCCAGTCAGGCTTGAAGGCGACCTGCGGCACCTTGCGATTGTCCGCCCATTTCGCGGCGATCAATTCGGCGCCCTTGGGCGAACCGCCATGCAGCAGCACCATGTCGGCGTGCTTTGCGCGAACCTGATCGAGCTTCGCCCAGATGAGGTTGTGGTCATTGTAGTCGAGACCGCCGGTCAGGGCGACCTTGGGACCGGGGGGCAGCATCACCTCGGTCTCGGCCCGGCGCTTCGCGGCCAGGAAGTCGCGGCTGTCGATCATCGCGGCGGTGAGATTGCGATAGTTGACCATTGAGCCGGTGCGAGGGCGCCAGGCGGTGCCGGTGTGGCGCTCGAACTGTTCGGCGGCGATGTCGCGGAAGAGTTCCATGCTGTTGCGCCGTTCGATGAATGTCTGCCCTTCTGCCGTCAGGCGTTCCAGCTCGACGGACTTCACCTCGCTGCCGTCCTGTTCCCGCTGAAGACGGCGCTGCGCCAGCTCGTTATCATCCAGGTTGCGCTCTACCCGGCCGGTGGCGCGATGGAAGACATTGACGGTCGACCAGAGCAATTCGTCAAGGTCGGGTTCGAGGCGGGTATCGCCGAGCGTGGCGATCAGGGCGTCGAAGATATCCGCGACGGCGCCGGCGACGGCGTTGCCTTCGGGAAGCGGCCTCGGGTCCGCTTCATCCTGAAACGGACGCCAGCCGTAAAGCTGGAGTTCGGTGAGGACATGATCGGTGGGGGAAGAGGTGTGAACCAGCCCGAAACCCGTATCGTCGTCTTCGTGCATCATCGGGAGCTTCCTTCGTCTGGAGCCGCGCCCATCGCGGCCTTCGCAGGCGTCGAAAGCCCACGGGCGGGCCGGGCTGGCATCCTCGCGCTCCCGCGAGGGCTCGATGACCGGGTGCGGGCTATTTTGTCTGTCGCGATGCAAAGGTGGCGCAGCCGCCGGCGGAAAATAGCCCGAACCCGGCCATTGCCTGCCCGGATCGTTTGTGGGCCGATCGCCCTTTGAGAAGGCCGTGGGCGTGGCCTCTCCGACAGGCAGCGCAAGGTAATCCCTGGGGACGAAAGGTGGAGGCGGAGCGCAACACGCCTCCTTTTTCGCCGATCCCCTCACGCCTCCAGAAAACGCGCTCTGTCATCAGGATGAAGCTGACCGGCGAGCGCCACCCGCAAGGCATCGGCGCCGGATTCGCGGAGATCCTCGTTGAAGTCCCCGCGCACCGGCGACAATGCCACGACCTCGATCCCGGCACTCGCGGCTCTGGCAATCAGGCTGTCTCGCGCGTTGTCCCCGGCCGGATCGCGATCTCTGAGGACATAGAGCCTGCGCAGCGCTGGCGGGAACAGGATGGCGGCGAGATGTGCGGCCGAGAGTGCCGCCATCATCGGCATATGGGGCAGAACCTGACGGGGCGACAGCACGGTCTCGATCCCTTCGCCGGCGACGAGCACCTCACCGGTCACCCCGAAGCGGACGCCGTGCCAGAGAAGGTCGCCCATCGCCCGCCGCGGGGTTTCGACATCCGCTTTCGCTGCGCCGTCGGGGGCGAGCCAGGTGCGGTGCGCTCCGGTCTGCCGCCCCGCCAGATCGGTCACGGCGGCAACAATCGCGGGCAGCATCTGCCGGGGCGCATGATCATCAGGTCTGTAATAGCACCGGGGATGAAAGCGCAGGCTGGCGGTTCCGTGCAAAGCCGTAATGCCGCGATTGCGGAAATACGCTTCTGCGAGTGTGCCGCCGATCGGCTGTGACATGGCAAAGAGCCGCCGCGCCGCTTCAGGTGATCCCGACGACGCTCTGCTTGACGTCCTGCCCGTCGGCGTTCTCGCCTTTTCAGGTTCGGGATGTGGGAGCGAAAGGAAGCGGCGCGCTTCCTCGGCGACGTCCTTGAAGTCGGTCAGGCCGAGCGTCTCGCGGATGACGTCGAGAAGATCGCCATGCTCTCCGGTCGCGGAATCGGTCCATTTGCCCGCAGCGCCCTTGCCGGATTCCGGCCCGGTCAGGCGCACGAACATCGAACGGCCGGGGCTGTTCTGAACGTCGCCGACGACCCAGTATCGTCCGGCGCGGCGGCCGGACGACAGGTAGTGGCGGCAGACCGCCTCGGCATTGCGACCGAGACGGCTTGCCAGTTCGGAAGCATCATGACGGGCCATTACGCTGCCTCCCGTTCACCGATGCGCTGCACTGGCCAGCGGTCGAGCAGTTTGCCGAGAACCACAGGGCCATTGGCATCGACCGGCACGAACATGCGCAGCTTCCACGAGATGATCTCATGAAACAGCCCGTAGGCCGTGAGGCGTTCGCGCATTGTGTCGGTGAAACCAGACAGTTCGATGCGGCTGACGCCCATGACGCGGGAGCGGCGAAGCTGCAACCCCTCGGCAAGATCGAGGACGGTGCGGCCATCCATCAGTGCGGTGAAGGCGGCATCCGGCGTCAGCGAACTGGCGCCGGTCGTTACCGCGTTGGCCGCCCAGGCCGGCGAGACCTTGCGACCGATGATGCGCTCGCCTTCGTCGGTCTGGAGGCGATAGACGCGCGAGGATTCGTGCGGAAGCCGTTTCCAGATCGGCAGCAGCAAGCCGGTGACGATATGGATCGTGCTGTCGGAGAATTCCGGCACCTCCGCGATTTCTGCATTCCAGGCTGCTGAGAAGGAGTGCTCGTCGGCTTCAACCCAATGGGTCTCACCCATCATCCTGACTGGGATGTTGTGGCTGTCCATCGGCCGGATCAGCCGTACGCGCCGCTCGATCTCGCCATCGTCCAGCATGATACTGGTGGTCGGGATCTGGACGGCGGCGCGGCCCGAACGCTCGTTGATGAGGAGCTTCGCTTGGCGGTCGTCGAGATAGCTAAGCGCATCGTCCAGCGTAACCGGACGATTGCGTTCGCGCTGCGTGATCGTCAGCAACCGGGTTTCCGCGCCGGTGCCCGGATGGGTATAGATGGTCTGGCGATCGGTGACGATGAAGCGTTCCGCCGTCAGCGTCTCCAGCCCGACATCGTAGCTGCCGCTGGCGATCGCGCCCTCGATCCTGGCGTTCAGCAACTGTTCGAAGGCGGCAAACAGGATGCCTTGAAGCTCGATGGTCAGCGCCAGCAGCCGGTTGAGAAAGGTGGTGATCGGCGGCAGATCGTCCTTGATGCCGGTCGAATCCATCAGCTTCAGGCCGGTGGCGGATTCGAAGCGGTCGAGCGAGCAGCCTTCGACCTTGCCGCGGACCAGAAGGAGATAGAGCTGGCGCAGCGCGTCGCGGGCATAATGGCTCTCCAGATTGTCCTCGGGTCGGAAGAGGCCCTGTCCGCCAGTCTGGCGCTGACCGCGCGTGATCGCGCCGAGTGTATCGAGACGTCGGGCGATGGTGGAGAGAAAACGCTTCTCGGCCTTGACGTCGGTCGCGATGGGCCGGAAGAGCGGCGGCTGCGCCTGGTTCGTGCGATGCGTGCGACCGAGGCCCTGGATGGCGGCGTCGGCCTTCCAGCCCGGCTCGAGCAGGTAATGCACGCGCAGCCGCGTATTCCGCGCCGATAGCTCCGCGTGGTAACTGCGGCCGGTTCCGCCTGCATCCGAGAAGATCAGGATGCGTTTCTGGTCGTCCATGAACGCCTGCGTCTCGGCGAGATTGGCTGCTGCTGCGCGGTTCTCGACCACGAGCCGGTCGCCGATGTCACCGGTGCCCGGCTTGCGGATGATGCGGCGCGAGCGGCCAGTCACCTCCGCGACGAGATCGCACCCGAAATACTGGACGATCTGGTCGAGCGCGCCCGGAACCGGCGGCAGGCTGGCCAGCTTTTCGATCAGTGCGGTGCGGCGTGCAACCGCCTCACGACTTTCGACGGGTTGGCCGTCGCGGAACACCGGACGCGAGGACAGATTACCCTCTGAGTCGGTGAAGGGCTCGTAGAGCTGCACCGGGAAGCTGGTTTCCAGATACGACAGGACGTACTCACGCGGAGTAATGTCCATGCGTACGTCGTTCCATTCCTCGGTCGGCAGGTCGGCCAGGCGGCGCTCCATCAGCGCCTCGCCGGTCGAGACGATCTGGATCACGGCGGCATGGCCTGCCTCCAGATCGGCGTCGATGGACCGGATCAGCGTCGGGGTCTTCATGCTGGTGAGCAGATGGCCGAAGAACCGCTGCTTGGCCGATTCGAACGCGGAACGGGCGGCGGATTTCGCCTGCTTGTTCAGAGTGCCGGCACTGCCGGTGATGTTGGCCGCCTCCATCGCTGCATCGAGATTATTATGGATGACGGCGAATGCGCCGGCATAGGCGTCGTAGATGCGGGTCTGCTCGGGCGTCAGCGAGTGCTCGACCAGCTCGTATTCCACGCCGTCGAAGGAGAGCGAGCGGGCGGTATAAAGACCGAGCGCGCGAAGGTCGCGGGCCAGAACCTCCATCGCCGCAACACCGCCGGCCTCGATCGCCTCCACGAACTCGGCCCGCGTGGAAAACGGAAAATCCTCGCCGCCCCACAGGCCGAGCCGCTGCGCATAGGCGAGGTTATGGACGGTCGTGGCGCCGGTTGCCGAGACATAGACGACTCGGGCATTCGGCAAGGCGTGCTGAAGGCGCAGGCCGGCGCGGCCCTGTTGGGACGCAGCGACGTCCCCTCGTTCACCTTTGCCGCCGGCGGCGTTCTGCATCGCGTGCGCCTCGTCGAAAATGATCACTCCATCGAAGTCGGAGCCCAACCATTGGACGATCTGCTTGACCCTGGAAACCCTTTCTCCACGGTCGTCGGAACGTAGCGTGGCATAGGTTGTAAATAGGACGCCTTCCGGCAGCGTGACCGGCTTGCCCTGCGGGAATCGCGACAGCGGCGTGACCAGCAGACGCTCCATCCCGAGCGCCGACCAGTCGCGTTGGGCGTCCTCCAGGAGCTTGTCGGACTTGGAGATCCAGATCGCCTTGCGGCGGCCCTGGAGCCAGTTGTCGAGAATGATCGCGGCCGATTGCCTGCCCTTGCCGACGCCGGTGCCATCGCCGATGAAGAAGCCACGCCGGAAACGCACGGCATTCTTCGCATCTTCACGTGCGGCGGAGACGAGATCGAAGGTCTCGTCCACCGTCCACGAACCGGCGAGATAATCGGCATGGGCCTCGCCGGCGTAGATTACGGTCTCCAACTGCGCATCCGACAGGAGGGCATGGATCGCGCCCGGAAGATGCGGGCGATAGTCCGGCTTCGGCGGCGCTACGGAGGCCATCGCCGCCGACTGCACCAGCATGGTGGGATGCGCCTGAGAGCCGCGAATACGGATCGCCTGCAATCCGTATTCTTCATAGATAGCGTCGGAGATGCGGCCGCCCTCCGCGGGCGACCAATCGACGGTCTCGTAGTCGAGGGGCGCGCCTTCCGGTTCGGCCATCGCTGGGGCGGGAGCGGCCTTGGCGGCGCGGGTGAGATAGCCCCGCACGCTGCGGGCGGCGGCTGGCGCAGCCGGGGGCACGGCGACGGCCGGATCGACGGGGAGCCGGGTGGGCAGATGCTCGGCGAGCCATCCGAGCAGCGTGGCGACATCGGGCGCGACGCCGGGCGCGGCAGGGAATGCGGCAGGATCGTCAGCTGGGAGCTTATCGATGACGGTGAGTCGTGTCGGATAGGTCGTGCCGTGCTTGGCATAGACCGAGCCGTCAATCGCGGTGGAGAAGACGACGCGGCCGCGCTCCTGCAGACGCGTATAGGCCGAGGTCCAGGCCGGCGCGTCGGGTGCGAAGTTCGCTCCTGTAATCGCGACGAGGCGGCCGCCGGGCGCAAGACGCGCCAGCGCCGAGGCGATATGGCGGAAGGCGGCGTCGGCCACACGGCTCTCGACATTGGCCATGACCGAGAACGGCGGGTTCATCAGCACGACGGACGGCAGAAGGCTGGCTTCGAGATGATCGTCGATCTGGGCGGCATCGAAGCGGGAGATGGACAGGGCCGGGAAGAGGAGAGACAGGAGACCGGTGCGAGTCTGGGCGAGTTCATTGAGAACGAGTGAGCCGCCTGTGATCTCGGCCAGGATGGCGAGGAGCCCGGTCCCTGCCGACGGTTCCAGCACACAGTCTGCCGGCGTGATCGCCGCCGCCGTCACGGCCGCCAGGCCGAGCGGAATCGGGGTCGAGAATTGCTGGAAGGACTGCGCCTCTTCAGAGCGGCGCGTATGCGTCGGCAGGAGACCGGCAATCTTGGCGAACTGTGGCAGCACCGTTGCCGGAGAGGCGGATTTACGGAAAAGCGCCTTGCCGTATTTGCGCAGGAAAAGAACGGTTGCCGCCTCACAGGCGTCATAGGCTGTCTTCCAGTTCCAGGCGCCAGTGGCATCGGATGCGCCAAAGGCAATCTCCATTGCGCCGCGCAATGTGGCTGCGTCGATGCGCTGACCACGTTCGAGATGAGGAAGAAGGATCTGTGCTGCGGCGAAGACGGAGGCAGGGATGTCAGCGTCGGAGGCAAGCGGAACCGGCACTGTCGCGGATGCCGCTGCGGATACGGAAATCATGTTCATGGGAAAAACCTCGGGAGAGCAGGACAGGATCGAGCCCGCGCAGCGCTCTCTCGATCGCACAGGCTCGAACCCGTCCCGGCCTTCCTCTCCCTCTACCCGGAAGCACGGCCGCCGTCGGTCACTGCTTGAATGATGGCGCGCAAGCGGTTATCTTACGTTTGTCTTACGCCATAAAAGGTTAGGGCCGATGGCCAACGCGGATAAGCTCACCACCACCGTCTCCACCAAGGGACAGGTCATCCTTCCCAGCGCCATCCGCCAGCGGCGGGAATGGGGGGCAGGAACGCGGCTCGTGGTCGAGGAGACGCCGGAGGGCGTGCTGCTGAAGCCAGTCCCAGCCTTCGCCGAGACGCGACCGGAAGACGTGTTCGGCGTGCTGGCCTGGAAGGGCAAGCCAAAGACGCTTGAGGAGATGGATGCCGGCGTGCTGGCCGAGGCAAAGCGCCGCCATGCTCGCGATTGATACCAATCTGGTCGTCCGCTACCTGACCGGTGACCATCCGAAACAATCGCCGCGCGCCCGCGACCTGATCGACAGGCAGCCGGTCTTTGCCGGCGTCACGGTGATCCTCGAAACCGAATGGGTGCTGCGCAGCACCTATGAATATCGCCCGGCAGAAATCGCCCACGCGCTACGGGTTTTCGCCGGCCTGCCGACCGTGACGGTCGAGGACGGTGCAATCGTCGCCGCCGCCCTCGGCCTTGCCGAGACGGGAATGGATTTCGCGGATGCGCTGCATCTCGGCCGCGCGGCGCATTGCGAGGGTTTCGCGAGCTTCGACCGCAAGCTGGTCAAGGCGGCGAAGGCCGCCGGATATGCGGGCATTCGCGAACCCTGACCGCGATCAACCGAAACGGCGGCCCGCCGCCGTGAAGGTGTATTCGTTGGCAACGATCGACTCGTCCACCGCCTCGTCCGAAGTCAGGTATTCGTATTCACGCTCCAGCTGACGATAAAGCCAGCGCGCCAGATCGCGCAGCGCCTCGATGACGACCTCCTCGGCATCGACGGTCATGTCCTGATATGTCGGACTATCGCGCTCGACCGAGATCGACATGCAGTATTCGTGATAATAATGCCCACGATGGCTGGCCTCGGCGCGAAGCTGGTAGAAATTGCAGCGCTGGATCGCCAGCAACGCATCGGCGATCTCATGCAGCTTTACGTCCTGCGGCGCATAGGATCGGATCTCGGCGGAGGCGTTTTTCCGGTAGGAGTAGAACCCCTCCCAGCAGGCTCCATCACCTTGCGACCAGAAGCCCCGAAACCAGATGCGCGGCTCCTGCCGCGATCCGCCGCCCATAAGCCGCACGGCACTGGTCTTAAAGCAGATGCCGAGAATGTCCGCGATGCGCTGGAAATCTTCATAGACCGCATCATACCAGTCGTAGTCGAAGCCGCCCTCACGATACCAGGCACGGGCTTTGTCCTTTGCGGCATCGGAAAGTTCATCGAGCCGATAGACCGTGGTTTCGATGATCTCAGGCATCGGGATCACCTCCATACAGCACCTCGGCGAGCCAGCCGTCGGTATAGGTCCAGGCGACGGTTTCCCCGGTGGCCAGATCAAGAACATGTGCACCACCGCCGAAGCCGTCGACGCGCGGCTTCGAGCAGGTGTTGGCGTATTGAAACCCCCAGCGGCCGGTCAGGCCGAATACTGCGGCGCAGCGTTTGACGAATTGGACGACGTGCTCGGGATCTCCGGTGACGTCATCGCGCATCCAGAGCTGTGTACCGCCATGTTCGGGCTGGATCGAGAGGAGGAAGCTGTCCGAAGGCGGTTCTTCGTCGGCGTTCGCGTCGGACAGGGTGTTGTAGAGATCGAGGGCATGAGCGGCATTATCCGGCGTGCCGACATCGAGCAGACAGGAGAAATGGGTGAAGTAGTCGGCCATGACAGGCTCCTGAAACGGCAAAGCCCGGCGCAAGGCCGGGCTGATTGAAGAAAGAAAAAGGGATCAGGCTGCTTGCGGCAGATGGAGCAGCTCGGCGGCGGTCTCGCGCCAAAGCGGATCGACCAGCCGGGCTTCCAGCAGTGCCGCCCGGAACCGCAGGGCGCTGGCCGACGCATGATCGCCCCGCCCGGAGGCAGCGAATGCCAGGCCGCGCTGCCGGCTGGCGTCGATGACGATGCGGCAGGCCTCGCTGTCGCTGGCAACCGGCTGCTCCCAGAGAATGATCCCGGCACGGATTTCACCGGCGAGGACCAGGCCGAGCGCGCGGTCCTGAATGACAATAAGGCGCGGCTCGAAGCACAACCCGGTGTCGTCGCCACGGCCGATATCACCGCGCGAAACGCAGAGCCCGGCAAGAGCGATGGCGCCTTCCGGCGATGCAGCCTCGCCGAGCAAGACGCTGCGGTCGCGATAATCGGCATCCGTGGCTCCGGCATAGCTGACGGCGCCAAGGCAGGAAATGCGCAATGGCAACTTCTGCGCCCGCTGACATTCGGGCAGCACCCGATCTGCAAGAATCCGCCCGATCGGGGCGAAGGTGGATTGGCTGGTATGGGTCATCTGGATCGCTCCGCGACGGGCGCCGAGAGCCTTTCTCTCAGCATCCAACCCGTCACGGCCAAAGGCCCGACCTCTTCCTCTCATCTGCCGAAGGCGTCCGCTTCCGGCGCTGTTTCTGGCGATGGGCCGACCGTCGCATGGCGGAAGACCCGGATGCATCTTGCGCGTTCCGGGCCGGCGGGAATGAGGCGCTTTCGCGCCTCAGCTCCATGGGTCGAGTTCCAGTTCCACCATCTCGTCGTCGCCGTCGAATTCGTTGGCGGGCATGGCGCCGTGGGTTCCATCTCCGGCCTGGAACACGACAATCGGGACCATCAGCGTGGTGGCGAGGCTGGCGGCGAAGGCGGTGGCATCTGCATAGGACATGGGTTCCGGCTCCTGTCTTTGGGGGGCGGGGGACCATCCCCCGCGCGACAGGCGCCCGAAGTGTCTGAACGGGTCTGCAATCACCCTCGCGCGTTCGGCTCGTCCGAATCCGCGAGGGCGGCACGCTCGCGTAAGCCGACCCCCCTTGATGAGGTGGAACGGCCCGCTCCGACAGCATCAAAGTGCTAACGTGGTCGTTGTTGTAAACGCCACAAGGAGGGACCGTTCCATGAAAG
>NZ_SNZF01000045.1 GCF_004363725.1 Aquamicrobium defluvii
CGCGTAATGCGTCCTCAACATATGCCTTCCGTCCTTCCATTCGGAGGACATGACGACTGTGGACGGCAGGCACGGCATTCCCCGTTTCCGCAAGAATCAATCTTGCGGATTGGCGTGCTCTAGCGTAGATAAGGGGAGATTGGTTTGGCCCCGTCTCTACGGTGTGTCTGACGGCCCTAAAGCCCCTCGCCGCTGCTAACGGCGAGGGGCTTTGCCGTTATGTCCCTTGCTGCGTCTCGATATAGACCCTCAATGCTTCTTCGATGATCGGCGTACGTCCCCGCACGCCCCTGGCTTCCTTGAGTTGGTCGATAGCTTTGACCATCTCGGCAGGAAGGTCAGTGTTCACCAAAACCCGGCCAGCAGCTCGTCGCCGCTCCCGATGGGCGCGAACGAGTTCCTTACTTGGTGGCTTGGCTACACGACTCATATTTACATGTAATCCAGAAAATTGTTGATTCTGCAATGCCTTGAATCGAAACCCCTGAAATCCCGGGGTTTTCGCTGTCACAATTCGCGGCGATTCAAGTTATCTCGCCTCGTTAGAAGGTCGAATCGGCTGCCAAGGCATAGGAGTGCAGCATTGCACTTGTGCACAAATGCACATTATTTTGTTTCGTACGATACAAACGCCGCGCCGTCTAGCGCCCGATAGAGGGTCGCGCGATGCACACCCAGGAGGCGGGCGACTTCCGTAACCGGCTTGTTTTTCTCGTTGATGAGCTGGCGCGCGTGGGCGATCTGCTCGGCCGTGAGGGCAGGGGAGGGGCCGAACCGCACGCCTCGGGCCTTCGCTGCGATCCGGCCGGCGCTCGTGCGCTCCGCGATCAAGGCTCGCTCGAACTCGGCCATACCTGCGAACACGGTCAGCACCATGCGCCCGGCCGGCGTCGTCGTATCAGCCCAAGGCTCTGCCAGCGAGCGCAGGCCAGCGCCGGCCTCCTTGATCCGCTCCGCGATCGCCAGAAGGTCGGCTGTCGATCGGGCGAGGCGGTCTAGCCGGGTGATCGTCACCACGTCGCCGGCGCGCAAATGGTCGAGCATCCGCGCCAGCTCGGGCCGGTCCCGCTTCGCTCCGGATGCCTTTTCCTCAAAGATGCGGATGCAGCCGGCCGCGCCAAGGGCGGCCCGCTGCTGGTCGAGGTCCTGGCCGCGCGTCGAGACGCGGGCATAGCCGATGAACACCCGGCCGGTGTCGGAATCTGGTTGGCGGTTCACGGCCTTCTCCTGTCGCAAATCATGTCGCAGGTGTTTTAGCACTTGCGACAAAGACATGCGACAGTGACGGTTTCGCCTAAGTCACTGAACCACAAGGAATTCGGATTTTCCCGCCAAGGTGCTGCTTAACTTAGGATTTCCGCAACAAGTACCGCCTTGCCCGGCGGTAGTCGTCAGGTCGCCTGTTTCCAGAACTGATGGAAATGATGCAAGGGGCCATGTCCGAGCCCGACCTCCAGTTCCCCGCTCGTCGCGAGCGCGCCGTGCATGTAGATCTTGGCCGCTCGCACGCTATCCTCCACCGGGAGAGTGGGCAACAGCGCGGCGATAGCGGCTGAAAGCGTGCAGCCGGTGCCGTGATCGTTGCGTGTTTTGAGGCGGGGAGCCGACAGCTCAATAGTTCCCGACGCGCCGTGCAGGAGATCGACGCTGTCAGCCGATCCGTTCAGATGCCCGCCCTTGAGCAGAACCCACTCTGGGCCGAGCTTGCGCAGCTCTTCGACCCGCGCCCGCATCTCGGGTAGCGTCCAAGACGGCTCGGTGCCGAGCAGCACGCCGGCCTCGGGGAGATTCGGTGTGATGACGTTCGCCAGTGGCACCAGCAGGTCGCGAATGGCGGTAACTGCGTCGGGCTCCAGAAGGTGATCACCGCTTTTGGCGACCATCACCGGATCGAGCACGACGTTCCTTGCCTCGTGGCGGCGCAGGCGCTCCGCAATCACCTCTGCGATCCGGTCGGTGGCCACCATGCCGATCTTGACCGCATCGACGCGAACGTCCTCGAACACCGCGTCGATCTGGTCTCCAACGAAATCGGGATCGAGCGCAACGAACGATCGTACGCCCTGCGTGTTCTGCGCGACGACAGCGGTGATCGCAGCCATTGCATAGGTCCCCAAGGCCGAAAACGTCTTTATGTCGGCCTGAATGCCTGCGCCCCCTGTGGGATCGGTGCCGGCGATGCTGAGCACATTGGCGATCATGACGTGGCGACCTCCTTCGCGAACAGAGCGGCCGCCTGTCGTGCGACCTGGGCGACGTCGAGGCTCAGCGCGAGGCTGGCATCGTCCAGTTCATCGAGGTGGAACCATCTCGCCTCAAGGGCGTCGTCGTCGGCGACCGCCTCGCCCGATTTCCATTTGCACAGCACTGCGATCAGGATGAAATGCTGGCGAAGCCGGTCGCTCTCGTCATAATCGAAGGCATCGACCGCCGTGAAAACGCGAAGTGCTTCAGCATGGACTCCGGTTTCTTCCAGAAGTTCGCGAACCGCCGCCGTCTCGATCGCTTCTCCATCCTCGATTTTTCCGCCCGGGAAGCCCCAGCGTCCGGCATCGGGCGGATTGGCACGACGCACCAGAAGGATTCGGCTTTCGTGGAAGACGGCGGCGATGGTCGCCGCCACCGGCCGGACTGGCGACAAAGCAAGGAGGCGGTTTGCCCCCGTCCCTTTGCTGGCACGATCCGGATCACGTTCGCCGACTGCGAGGCTGCTTGATGACGCATCGAGCCCCATCTGCCAGAAGTCCGCTTCCAGCCGTGACGCCTTGCCGAACAGCACGGCCAGTTCCGTAAAGCGTCTGTCCGTCATGCTGCGTTCGGCGAGATCGTCGAGCTGCCGCCG
The DNA here is from genome assembly GCF_004363725.1 of Aquamicrobium defluvii. Lineage (GTDB taxonomy): Bacteria > Pseudomonadota > Alphaproteobacteria > Rhizobiales > Rhizobiaceae > Mesorhizobium > Mesorhizobium defluvii. The sequence goes on from NZ_SNZF01000045.1 coordinate 2,843, forward strand.
TGCGCCGGCGGCCACGGCCTGATACGCCTCGCCCGCATATTCGCCGATCCACTCGCGATAGGGGTGCTCTCCCAAGGCTTCGAGCCCCTTGGGAGCGAGCTTGTTCGCGATCTCGGCATAGCCGATGACGCAGGGTGCAAGGGCGACTTGCAGGTCGAGTAGATCACCGGCCGCGCCGCAATCGAGCACGAAGCGGGTATAGGCGACCGTCGCCTGATGCTCAGGCGCAGCCTCGATATCGTCGCGCGAGATGTCCCAGCGCTCGCAGAGCCGCACATGAAGCTCAGCTTCGTCCAGTATGCCGGCAAGCCCTGCCTGCGCGGCGCGGATGTCAGCGATCGTCCGGCTCTTGTAGGCCGCCAGCGCCCAGGCGCGGGCGAACTGGATGAGGAACAGGTAATCCTGAACGAGGTAGGTGCGGAAAGCTGCTTCCGGCAGCGTGCCTTCGCCGAGTTGCCGCACGAAGGCATGGCCGACATAGCTTTCCCATTCGCGAGCGGCCGCTTGCTTGAGGCGATCGAAGATATCCACGGCTTATTCTCCCGCGTCAAAGGCCGCGTCGAAGAAGGCCAGTTCCAGCGCAACGGCCCGCAGGAAGAAGTCCCGGCTCACTTCGGCCTCGGCCGGCCCGACCCGGTCCAGTTCGGAGCGCAGGAAGGCGACGAAGTCGCGGAAGTCGGGATTGTCGTGCAGCGTGATCCATTCGGCATGGACAAAGTTCTCCGGCAGGGGCTTTGTCGCGCGCGAGGCCCAGTCGAGATAGAGCCATTCGGCGACGTTGAGCACGGAAAGCGCGGCGGCATAGGAGCGCGTGGCGGCGGCCTCGCGCATGATCGCCTGAAAGCCCTTTGTCGGTTCCGTGTCGGGAATGATCTCGCGCTGCTCTTGTGTCACGCCGAGCGCCTCGAAGGCGCGCAGGAAATAGGTGTTCTCCTCGCCCGAGATCAGGCCGGTGAAACGGCCGAAGCGCAGCCGCGCCTCGAATGTGTCAGCCGTGGCGATGGCCGCGCCGAGCAGTGTCAGGAAACTGTCGAGGAAGCGATGGTCCTGAACGAGGTAGGAGGCCATCACCTCGTCGGAGATGGTTCCGGCGAACAGTTCGGCGACGAAGCGGTGTTCGACCGCCTTCGCCCAAATCGGCTCGCTGGCCTGTTTCAGGGTTTCGGTGAAATGTTCGGTCATGGTGCTGCCCTTTCGTGGCTGGCAGCGAGACCGTGGGTTCTCTGGCATGGTGCGGCCTCGCAGGGAGGCCGGCAAAAGGCAGGCGTCAACATTCCCATCCCTTCGCCGGCATGATCCGGATCAGGTTCGAAGGGTCACCGCGCTGCTGGTGCTAGCGATATCTCAGCCCCTTCGCGGGGCTCCCCTTGGTATTCGCGAGAATAGTGTAAGACTGAAAACAAGCGCGCGCAATGTTCTCAGAGGACGCAAGCATCTGTGTCGCAAAATTCCCGAAACGTGCGACAGCTTTTGCGCCTAGCTTCTGCGAACTAGCAAGTTCTACCTGCACGCTTGAAGTGCAAAAACAGTGGTTTATGATGCTCTCGGGCTTTCGAGTCTGGGGCGTGGAAACCTCTGGGATTAGATCAGGAGAATAGCAGGCGGCTTGCCCGAATGGCACGCCTGCCGACGCGGCGGCGTCATCTTGCCCCGCCCCTACGGGACCGATCTCGTTTCAGGCTCGATCCTCCCCACCAACAACGATTGGAAAACTGGGGGAGTGACCTTGATCCTATACACCTATAGCTGTGCTGACAGTGATGTTGCGGCCCGCTGGCGGGATACGGACCTTCGCAATGAATTTTTCCCCGATCTGGATGAGGTGAAGCAAGCCGTTCTCGAACTGCGCGATGAAGTCATGCGCTCGGACCCGGCAACGCCGTGGATGCCGGTTCGCATCGAGCGGATCGAGATCGCCCCGATTGAAGGGCCGGCCGTCCTGACGCTGCTCAATGAAGGCGTCGGGCCACTCGTGCGGGCATATGAGATCGTGGAAATGGTTGACTGACGGCCATGGCTCGAACCGCACCAAAGCCCAAGGCAAGAGGCCCGGACCCAATCGACGTTGCGGTAGGGGAGGGGATCAAAATCCGCCGCCGCCTGCTCGGCGTAAGCCAGATTGAGCTCGGGAAGGCCCTCGGCGTATCCTTCCAGCAAATCCAGAAATACGAGAAGGGAACGAACCGGGTCAGTGCAAGCGGACTTCTGCGGATGGCGGCGGTCCTCGGCGTGCAGCCAGCCTATTTTTTCCCCGAAGGGGGGAACGATGCTGCACCCGGTTCAACGCTGGCCGACGACGAACTATCCCGCTTCATCGCCAGCAATGAAGGCCAGGAGCTGAACATGGCCTTTGCCCGGATCGGCTCCCTGACCGTGCGCAGAAAGATCGTTGCCCTTGTCAAATCCATTGCCGGATAATCGGCCGGATCGAACAACGATCATTGCGCCGGCTGCGCCGGTGCTGCCACGGTGACGGTGCAGCGCTGATCCTCGTTCGCCGTGGCCGCCGCCTCGGCACATGCTGTCAGCGCCGCCCGATTGGCCCGCACAAGATCGCTGGCCGAAACCAGATTATTCCAGTCCCTCGGGCTTCCCGATCTCATCAGCGAGATTCCCGCGTTCCAGCGATCGGCGTTCATGGCGGTCGAGGCAACGGCCATGTCAACGGGACCGGGCAGCACGCGCGGGGCGAACAGCGTCAACAGGATGCCAAGGACCAGGCCAGCCCCGCCGACGATGCACAAATAACGATTCTGAACATGACGCTCGCGCGCGCTGGCGACATGCAGGGAAAGAACCCGGCCGGCGCGCTCGAGGTCGGATGCCTGGCGCTCGAGCTGCTGCGCGGCGGTGCGAACCAGGCCCTCGCCGCTGCGCTCGAGCGCAGCCGCATAGTGCTCCGCGCCTCGCTTGAGAATGGGCGACTGCTCGACGCCCTGCACGCGCTCACCGACATGGGCGAGCTGCTGCACGATCTGCGCCAGCTCGGGCTTGTAGTCCGCTGGTGGCCCCTGCCGGTCGAATTCGTCAAGGGCCATCTCCACGCCCTTGCGGATCGTCGTCATTTCCCGCCTGAGATCGCCGGCAAGGTCTTCCACCGTCAGCCGTAGCGCGTCGAAGGCTGCGGCCGGGTCGCCAGCGTCGTCGGCCAGTGCTTGCCGTGCGATACCTTCCCTGTCGTCGTGGTCGTCCAGTTCCGTCATGATCTGCCTGCCTACCTTCCTATGCCGATGCCCCGGCTAAGGCGCTGTCCGCGTGCCATTTCCTCTTGCAGCTCGTGGGCGATGCTCTGGCCCTTGCGCAGATGCTCACCGATTCCGAGTTCCCGGCGGCGGTTACGCAAGATGGAATCAACCTGCGGGTCACGTTCGAGGCTCTTTGTCAGGCCGGTCATCTGGTTTTCGACCTTGCCGCGCGCCTCGTCGTGCTGCCAGCCGCGTAGCTGCTTGTGCTGCGCCCTCAAATCCTGCCAGCGTTCAACGAACCGCTCGGCCCTGACATTCGGGTCTTGCAGGGCCGCGTTCTCACGCTTCATCCCCTCGATGACCTGGGCGACACGTTCCCGGCCGGAAAGCTCGGTCATGGCGCGCATCGTGTCCGGATCGTTTTGCAGCGTCGAGCGCATCAAATCTTTCATACCGTCCTGCACCTGGTCGAGCTGCTGGCCGGCCGCGCGCATTTCCTGCCGCTGCATGTCGAGCACCGGCAGGCCCTCGCGCCTGTGCTGGTCGATCGACTGATAGGCCCGCGCGTAGCGGTCAACGGCCGCCTCAAGCGGCGACTGCCGCCGCACCCGATCGGCCAGCCGGTCTTGCGCCGGCCCCTCTGGCGCCAACGATGCCCGCAAGCTCGCTTCCCTTTCCGGCTGTCGCTGCATCCGCAATGCCTCGCCGCGATCCTGGGAAGGCCCAGGACGCGCATTGAGTTTGAGGCCGGCGAACATACCGCGCCGCTGCTTCTCGGCCTGTTGCGGCCGCTTCTGGTCGATCTGCGGGCCGCTCTCGCCGGCGCGGTCCTGCTGCGGACGCTCGGCCGCCGCGCCGCGCCCGAGTTTCAGGCCCTCGAACGGATTGCGGCGCGGCTGCTCGTTAACTTTTTGTTGACCACGCTCGTTAACGGATTGGTCACCACGATCTTTAACCGCTCGTTCACCATGATCGCGGCTGCGAGCGCCGGCGAGATCCTCGCGAGGATCTGCACGAAGATCCTGCGTGAGATCTGCGCCAGCTTTTTGCGCGAGATCCTTACGCTTGTCTTTCTCGCCGCTGCTATGCAACTCTGTTCTGCTCGCGTAGCCGCTGCGAGCCCGGTCCCGGCCCTCACCCCCCTCAATGCCCAAAGAGGCCGGGACCGATTTTTCATCGAGCGATAGCTTTTCGGGTGTCTGCCGTTCCGACCGATCGGCGCTGACGCCATGCGGCGGCGCTGCATCAGGGCCGGCCTGCTGGCGAACATTATCCTCCGATTGATGCTCAAGCCTCGGCCGGCCCTGAGCCTCCCGTTCGGAAGGATGAAAAGCGTGCCCCTCTATAGCCGGCGAAGCAAGCGCGATCTCGCTGCGGACACCCAACGTTTCCGCGATCCCGCGCCGCTCGGCAAAGTCGCGGGTATAGTCGAGCGTCGTTTCCTTCACGCCCGACCGGGACAGGCGGCGTTCTAGCTGGTCATAGGCCAACTCGCCGGCGTCCTGAACCTTCCATGTGTTGCGGTGCGTCTGCGTCCCATCCGGCAAGGTGACGGGGGTGGCACCCTCATGCTGTAGGCCGATCTTGTCCCCGATCTCCGGCGCGGCCTCCTTCATGACCCGCTCAAGATCGACGCCCCATAGGGTGCGCTGCTGCCCTTGGTCAGTTTCCAGCGTCACGAAATAGCTGTCGGACTTCTGCGGATCATGCTCGAACGGCGCGGCTCCATGCTCGACCAGCCGGCCGGCATTGGTGAACTCGTCCTGGGCGGCGTAGAGCTGCACGCTGTCACGATGCCGGGTCATGGCGACATAGGTGAGATGCCGGTCCATCGTCCCCGACGCCAGCACATAGGAACGATCGACCGTCGCCCCCTGATTTTTGTGAATCGTCGTCGCATAACCGTGGTCGATCGCCTGATAGTCGCCCATCGGCACGGAAACGCTGTCGCCTCGGCCGTCCAAGGTAGCGATGATGCGGCCCGGTTCGACATGCTCGACGGTGCCAAGCATCCCGTTTTTCACGCCAAGGTCGCGGTTGTTCTCAAGGAACACGATGCGGTCGCCCGTCGCAAAGTCGCGCTTGCCGGCATTGGTCTGGAACGTCAGCGCCCGGCCCGGCCCCTCCCGGTCCTCGTCCACCCGCGCCAGCTCGCCCCGGTCCTGTAGCTCGGCCCGGATCGCGTCATTGATGGCGCGAACATCGGCCCGCCGATGCGCCATCGCAACTCGGGTACCGTCCGGACGCTGATCGCGATCGGCAAGGTAATCGCGCACGATCTCCCCCCGCGCGTCCGCGCCTGTCTCGGCAAAGCTGATATTGCCGCGATCCCGATAGGCCGCCAGCCCCTCGGCCGTCCGGTGCGTGGCGAAGTCAACGGAAGCCTCCCGCTGCCAGTCCACGCGCTGCCGGCGTATCTCGGAAAGCTCGGCATGGCCGATTTCCTCCGTGATCGCCCGGAACGGTGCGCCGGCCCCGATCGCCTGTAGCTGCTCGTGATCCCCGACAAGGACGATCTTCGCCCCGCGCGCCTCGGCCTCGTTGACGAACCGGGCGAGCTGGCGGCTCCCGACCATCCCGGCCTCGTCGATGACAAACACGTCGCCGCGGCCGAGCTGGCCGCGGTCGTTGTCCCAACCGCGGGACCATGACGCCAGCGTGCGGCTCTGGATGCCGGACGATTCCTCCAACCCCTCGGCCGCCTTGCCCGACAGGGCCGCGCCGTGGACCTGATAGCCCTCGGCCTCCCACGCCTCACGCGCGGCGGCGAGCATGGTGGACTTGCCAGCGCCGGCATAACCGACAACCGCCGCGATTCGCTCCGGCCCGGTGATATGCTCGATCGCCCCGCGCTGCTCATCCGACAAGCCGGCAGACGCATCGCCGGCCCTGAGCTGAATGGCGGCATCCTGTGCCCCGATCGCCCGTTCGACATGCCGGCGATCGACGCCATGCGATTGCACTTCGTGCATCCGCTCGGCCGCCGCGACCATGCCGGATTCGATCTCGACCATTTCGCGGGTCGAATAGCGCGCAAGCCCGATCTCGCCCGTCGCCGGGTCGATCGTCTCCGACTGAAGCTCGACCAGCGCCGGCGATGCCATCACCGTCGCAAAGGCGTTCTGGAACTCCTGAGGATCGTCGTTGATGTAGCGATGCAGCGCCCGCGCCACGTCGCGCCGGTCGAACACACTCTTCTCGCCGGTGATGATCGTTAGAACCTGTTCCGGCTTCTCCCGGATCAGCTCGGCGTTGCGCTGCGCCGCTTCCTCGTCCAGCCGCGACCGCGACACGTCCAGGCCCTTACGCTGCATCTGCGTGGCATGGACGCCCATATGCTCGGTCGGCGCGATCTCAAGCCCGCGCTCCATATGCGAACGATGGTCGATGCGAATATCATGACCGGCCATCGCCAACCGCTCGTTGGCGATCCCCTCCCACCGCTGGCGGATATCGCGAAGCTGCATATCGGTTGTCGGTAGATCGTTCGCCAGCAGCCATTTATTCTCGCGCTCAAGATAGGTCTTTTCGCCTAAGCCGTTCTCCATCACCTGCCGCGTGGTCATAAGGATATGGGCATGGTGATTGCGAACGTCGCTCGCCTCGTGCGGCGCATGAATGGCGAAGTCCACGGCCGCGCCGTAACGGTCGGCCAGCTCCTGCGCCATCTCCCGCGCCGCCTCTAGCCGCTGCTCGGCCGAAAGCTCATGCGGCAAGGCAACCTCGAACTCGCGGGCAACGCGGGCGTCCTTCCGCTTCTCGGCAAACTCGGCGGCGTTCCACAAGTCCGACCGATCCCGCGCCCAATCGGCGTTGACGCCTTCCGGCAAGACGATCTCGGCATGTTCAACGCCCTGCTTGGCCGTGTAGTCGTGCGTGATCCCGTCGCGCTCGTTGGTCAGCTTCTCCCCGGCACGATAAGCCATTGAGGCGACGGCGCTACGGCCCTTCGCCCGCGAAACTGGCTTCATGCTGAAATGGTAGATCGCCAACCCGTTGCCTCGATCCCGTTTCCGCCTTTCCCGCCACCCTCCAAGCTGGCGGAGCACTGAGTTACGTAGTAACTCGTAAGTGCGCCCTTCTCAACTCATTCGCTACGCTTTTTCGTCGCTCGGTGTGGCGCTTGCGGCAAGGTCGATGCGATGAACTGAGGCCCGGATTGTGCTGCAAAGCCGCCGAAAACTCAAGCGCAACGGGCAAATGCTGGAAAAGATGGCCGGGAATGATAGTCTAGGCGAACAACCGGAAAAGGAGATTTGAGGAATGGCGCGCAAAACGATCGAACAACGCTTGGCCGAACTGGATGCGCAGCGCGCCACGCTCAAGGCCCGGCTCTCGAAACAGGAACGCGCTAACGATACGCGCCGCAAGGTGCTGCTCGGTGCGCTCGTCCTGCATCGGCTCGAAAACGGCAAGGATGAGGAATTTTCCCGGCGCTTGGGCGAATGGCTCAAGCGTGAGCTGCCCGACTTCCTGACGCGCCCCGGTGACAAGGAACTGTTTGCCGATCTGCTCAAGCCTGCCGCCGAGCCGGGCGGGACCGACAAGGGGGTGTCCGATGCCTGACGCCATGCAGCTCTATCGCGAATTCCTCGCCGGCAAGCCGGGAACCTGCATCTTTACTGGCGTGGAGGGTTGCCACGCCTTCGTCACAGAGGATGAGATTGAGGCGACATACGGCTCCCGCCATGACGGGCATCATTTCGTCTGGCTCGATAGAAAGCCTGGCGAGGTCGGCCCCGAAGGGATCGGCTTTGTCAGTGACGACTATATTGACGTGCTGCTCGCCCGGCATCGCATCGCCTTCACCTACAGCGACATGGGCGGCCCGCTTGGCGAAACCCATGAAGGCGTCAAGGCGGCTTTCCTGCTTGGGGCCGCCCGCATGAGCCGCGTTCTCGCCCTACCCGTCGATGCCGAAAAGCGCGTTCCGGCCGACGCCATCGACACCCTGCCGCTCGGTCGGCGTATCCGGATCGAAAGGCTCGCCCTGCCCTCCCCAATCCCCCTGGCCCGGATTGTCGAAAAGATGATCCCGCTCGGAGCCACCATCGAGGACGGCGAGGCGCGCGGCCGCCTCGTTGTCCTCTCAAGGATCGCGGCCGGCGCGGACCTGGCCGATATCGAGGATGAGGCGGAACGCTTTGCTGCCTGGGTTGCCGATCGTGTCGCACGCGAGGAAGCCACCGACGAAATAACCCGCCAGATGCTCGAACAGCTCACGTCCGACCGGCCGCAGGGCAAGGGCAAGCTCCAATGAACCAGGCAACGCTTGCATGGACCGCTTTCAAGAACATGCTGCGCGCGGCCGCCCACGATCCGCTATGGGCGTTCCTCTCTCTGCTCGCCGCACCCTTTCGCATCTGGCAAACGCTGCTCCGCGTCCTGTTCATCCTCATCGTCGCGCTTTTCGTCGTCGGCTTCGGCGGCCGGTTCGCCCTCCAGCAAGCCGGCTACGGCCCCGGCACGATCCCGTTCATCGCGCTCGATCTCGTCACGCTGCTGGTGCTGGCCGCGCTCACCTTCCGGCTCGTCACCAATCCGCTGATTATCCATTTCGGGGATATGGACGGCGAAACCCACGGCTCGGCCCGCTTCGCCACGACCAAGGAAACCGCCGCCCTCGCCCGCGCCCATTCCGGCCTGCTGATCGGCCGCGATCCGAAATCCGCGAAGCTGCTGCGCTATGACGGCCCCGCCCATCTGCTGACGATGGCACCGACGCGCACCGGCAAGGGGGTGGGAACCATCATCCCGAACCTGCTCACCGCCGACCGCTCCGTGATCTGCATCGACCCCAAGGGCGAAAATGCCAGGATCGCCGGCCGCGCCCGTGAAAAATTCGGGCCGGTCCACGTCCTCGACCCCTTCGGCGTCACCGCAAAACCCTCGGCGGCCTTCAATCCCCTCGACCAGCTCGACCCGGCCGGCCTCGATGTCGCGGAAGATGCCAGCACCTTGGCCGACGCCCTCGTGTTCGATGAACCGGGCATGGCCGGCGAGGCGCATTGGAACGAGGAAGCCAAGGCGCTCATTGCCGGCCTGATCCTCCATATCGCCGCCCAGGAGCCGCGTGAGCGCCGAAGCCTTGCCACCCTGCGCGAATATCTCACCCTTGCCCCGGAAGCCTTCGCCGCGCTCCTGAAGGACATGCAGGCATCCCCTGAAGCGGCCGGCCTGGTCGCTCGCGCCGCGAACCGCCACCTCGGCAAATCCGACCGGGAGGCGGCCGGCGTGCTGTCGGCCGCGCAACGCCATACCCATTTCCTCGATAGCCCCCGCATGACTGCCGTGCTCGGCCGATCTGATTTCGGCTTTGCCGATCTCAAGCGCCGCAACGCCTCGGTGTTCCTCGTCCTGCCGCCCGATCGCCTTTCGACCTATTCGCGCTGGCTGCGCCTGCTCGTCGCGCAAAGCCTCACCGACATGGCCCGCGATCCCGCCAAGCCCGCCGTGCCGGTCCTCTACCTGCTCGATGAGTTCGCCGCCCTCGGCCATCTGGCCCCCGTCGAGCGCGCCATGGGCCTCATGGCCGGCTATGGCGTCCAGCTCTGGCCCATCCTGCAGGACGTTCACCAGCTCCGCGCCACCTACGGGCAGCGCGCCGGCACATTCCTGTCGAATGCCGGCGTCCTGCAGGTGTTCGGGGTCAACGATCACGACAGCGCCCGGCTCGTCTCCGATCTGTTGGGCCAAGAAACCGTGGTGTTCCAGACCATGAGCCGCGCCCTCGATTCCGAAAAGTCGGGGATCTCCTACGGCGAGCAACACACCGCCCGTCCGCTGCTGACCCCCGATGAGGTCCGCAACCTGCCACAGAATGTCGAATTGCTGTTCCTGGCCGGGCAACGGCCGATCGTCGCCGGCAAGCTCGCCTATTACGCCGATGCAGAGTTCCGGGGGCTGTATGACGCTCCCTGAACGCCTCACCCATCTGCCCGACAGGAAGCGCCGCGAGCTGGAGCGCGCGGCGCAAATCCTGTTCGGTGAATTTGACGAATCCCTGAAAACCAAGCTCTCCGAAAAGGGCAGGCGCGGCCGCATCCTCAAGCTGATCCTGTTCGGTTCCTATGCGCGCGGCGATTGGGTCGAGGATCGCAAGAGCGGCTATCGCTCCGACTATGATTTGCTCGTCGTCGTCAACTACGGCGGCTTTGCCGAACAATATGAGGCATGGGAAAAGGCGGCCGAACGGTTCCTGCAAGAACTGACCATCACGCGCCAGCTCTCCACGCCGGTCAACTTCATCGTTCACACCCTCACGGATTTCAACGACCAGCTCACCCACGGCCGCCCCTTCTTCGTGGACATAGCCCGCGACGGAATCGTGCTCTATGAGCTTCCGGGCTATCCCCTCGCCTCCCCCAAAACCCTCGCGCCGGAGGAAGCTCGCGCCGAAGCGCAACGGCATTTCGGCCATTGGTTTCCGAACGCCGCCCGCCGCTTCGAGCTGGCGCAGGAAGCCATGAGACGGGGCTACGAGAAGGAAGCCGCTTTCGATCTGCATCAGACCGTCGAACGCCTCTATCATTGCGTCCTGACCGTCCTGACGCTCTACAGCCCCAAATCGCACCGCCTGTCCGTCCTGCGTTCCCATGCCGAGCGGATCGCCCCGCAGCTCATCGCCGTGTGGCCGCGCGATACCCGTTTCGCCAAGCGATGCTTTACCCGCCTCGATCGCGCCTATGTCGGCGCGCGCTATTCCCCGGCCTACGAAATCACCGGCGAGGAACTGGCGTGGCTGGTCGATCGTGTGACGGCGCTGCAAGAGGCCGTCGCCGCGATCTGCGCCGAACGGCTCGCCGGTCCCGCAGGGGCATGAGAAACGGTCCCGGCGCTATCGCACCGGGGCTTTGTCACTGACGGCCCTCCGGCTCACTTCGGCGCTAAATGGGGAGCGCGTTCGCCTACGGGCCGGATCGTCATCGCCTCGGCCAAGGCTTGCAACCATGCCGCCGACACGACAGGCTTAGGGCAAACAGGACGCATTTGGTAAAGCACCGGGATCAGCTCCGGCGTGCCCGTCGCGAAGACGAACGGAATATACAGCCTGTCCAGCTCCTCCGCGATCCGGATGGACGTATCACCGGCAAGAAGGTTGAAGTCGAGGGACGCAACATCGGGAAGCTGGTCGGGCGTGTTGAGTATGTTCAAGGCTTCTCGCACGCTCGGCACTGGCCCCAGGACGATCGCCCCAGCCGTTTCCAGATGCCACGCGAGATCGTCAGCGATGAACCATTCGTCCTCGACGACCAGAACCCGGAATCCGGTGAGAATCGTTGCCGTCATCCCCCCTGTGACCTTCCTCCACTGTAGCGCTTGCCCTGGATCAACTCGCCAATGCCGCCCAAAGGTAGCATCCGGCGCGCTGCTTTTGAGAAACCCAGATCGGCCGGGCCGCTACGGGAGCAGGCAACGCAATCTAATCTAACGAGGTTTCCACGCCTCGGCGGCAATTCACGCCAACATGCAAGTAACGCCCTGACGCGGCTTTTGTTTCAATGGAATGCTGTTTTTTTCGGCCGGGGCAGCTCGCGCACCGCAACGTCAACGATCTTCCTCAGCTTTCGCCAATAGGGGAGATCGCGCTCGGCCACGCGCTCCTGAATCGCGGTCAGCATCCAGCCGGCCGCCGCGACGTCGCCGGCGTCCTTGTAGGCACTGAACCGCTCTAAACAGGCGACGATGCGCGGCCGCGCCGAGCCTTCGTCGTCAAGGCCGATCGTCGCCGCCAGCCGGCGCGCATCCTGATAGGCGTTTGCGATCCGCTGCTTGTCGTCGGGGCCGCTCGTGGCGATCACCTTGACCGTGTAAAGCAGCGTGTCCAGCAGATCGGCCGTTTCATCGTGCGGCCCCTTCATGCGTTGCCGGCGGCCTCCGGTGCATCGCTGAACCGGGTGGCGAGGATCGGCCGGGGCGAGGGCTTGCCCAGGTTGGCGAACAACGGCAATTCCACGTCGAGCGACGGCGCGGCCGTGGCGAAGCGCAAGCCGTTCTTGCCACCATTTTTGGCCGCATACATCAGCCGGTCGGCCTTGCGCAGCAGCTCGTCCAGGTAAGCCCCGTCATCGGGCGCGATCGTGTGCGCTCCCATGCTGCATGTCACCTTATGCGCCGTATCCGCCAGCGCCTCCGAAAACCGCCTGTGCAGCCGCTCGGCCGTCTCCTGGGCGTCCTCGATCGACGGCAGCGACACCAGCAAGGCGAACTCGTCACCACCCATGCGGCCGAAACAATCCTCGCGCCGCAGCGCCGCCCGCGCCGCGATCCCGAAACGCTTGAGCACCTGGTCGCCGGCCTCGTGGCCGTAACGATCGTTCACGATCTTGAAGCCGTCGAGGTCGAGATAGGCCAGCAGCAGCGGCCGGCCTTGTTCGGCGGCCGCCTCTATCATTGTTTCCGCCTGTTGCTCGAATGCCTGCCGTGTCAACGCGCCGGTGATCCCGTCCCGGCGCGCAAAAACGCGCTCTTGCTCTACGCTTCGGCGGAAACTCGCCACGATCCCGCCCAGGACACCGATTGCCGAAACGTTCATCGTCAGATTGCCAAGGGCGGTGCCGGTGGATCGGCCGGTAATCGCGATCTCCATAATCGCCGCAAGGATCGCAGCCACGACGCCAAGGGACAACCCGGCCCGGAAACTGAGCCGCCAGCAGGCAAGGCAGATCGGCAGCAGGTAGAACGGCCCCAGGCGCAGCCCCCTTCCGGCCAATAGACAATCCAGAAGGAAGACCAGGGCCATGCCCAGGATTACCACCCGCCAGACGGCAGGGCTAGGCAGGGCTTCCAGCCAGTTTTTCAAAGGGTCGAACGCCACCCCGAAGGGCCCGCCCCATGCGCTGCGTCGTTCATCCGGCATCCGATCGCGCCTCCCTGCCCTGTGCGAACACTATTCGCGGGAGACAGCGGGGACCGGGATGTTGGAAAACCTGAGATTAGACAGGCACGAACGCCTTTAGCCGGAGCCTGGACATACACGTCCGTCACCCGGTCGCCACCAGCTCCATTTACCGCTAACCTTGCGAGGTTTCCAAGCCTCGGCCTGCGTCTCCACAAGCAAACGGCAGTTTACCCCGTAGCGTTTAACGGTCGACCGCGAAAATTGGTAAAATCTTAATTAACCGGCCGAGACGCTAGCCCCCGGCCGGCCCGCTCTCATCATCCAGGGCCGTAGGGACGGCCGGGGGCGGGTTGCAGACATGCACCTGTGCAGGTGTGCACTATTGCCCTGCCCGCTCATCAAGGTAACGCGAATGCAGCCGGGTCAGCTCGATCCCATCAACGAGGTTTCCCCGGCGCAAGCCAACTATCAGTTCCTCGACGGAATCGAGGGTGACGGCATCACCGGAAAGCCGCGTCACATCATCAGCCCAACCGTCCAGCGCCGTGCGCTGCGCTTCGGCCCCATGCCGTGCCGCAAGCTCGCGGATGATGGTTTCGGCCGTCTTCTGCATCATCCTTCGCCGCCTGATTTTGCTAGGGCCATTTCTGCGCGCCATGTAGAAGCCGCAAAATCTCAACACGCTTCGCTCTCGATCGCACGCGGTAAACGAGAATGAACGGGGTCCGATTGATAACCAACTCCCGCGTGCCGCGCCGGCGTCCGACACGGCCGATTTCGGGATGATCCGCCAACATGTCACTCTGCTGCTCGATCTCCCCGAGCTGATCGAGCGCCGCGCGGGGATTCTCCTTCGCGATATAGTCTATGGCGTGGGTGCGATTGGCCTGCGCCCTCGGTAGCCAAACGATATTCACTCACGGCCGCCCTTGATACGGGCCAGCAACTCGGCCCTTTGCCGGGCCATGTCCTGCTTGACGACTTCGTGCGGCACCCATTCGGTGTTCGGGTCGTCGGCTTCCTTTATGGCTTCCTCGATCTGATCGCGGAACCATTTGTCATGCGCGGCCGCCTCATGCGCGCGGCGCATCGCCTCGGCCCGATCTGGTCGAGTCTTTCCACCCTCGGCCTGATAGTCGGCCGCGTCCACGTCGAAATGCTCGATTCCCACGTCCTTGAGATAGGAAACCAAGGTTTCAATGCGCCGGAAAACACGCACCTGTCGGCTGCGTTGCGCTGCAAGCGCACGCTCCGCAGCCCCATATTTTACCCGAAGCGACCAACCGCCCGGCTGGCCGACGACATGCGCGCCGCGCAACGCGCCGGCCTCTACAAGCTCCGTAAGCGTGCTGTGGTCTATCGTTTCTGCTGCCATGACCTGGTTCCTTGCAATCTTCTATCGGTAGAGTATGCGATTTATTATAGATTGCAATCCCGCTTGTACTGAGTGCACAAATGCAGTTCTGCACAAGTGCACTATCGGTCACCAAACTTCCGGGCGGCCCCTTCCCTGCTGTAAAGCTCATCAATGGCACGCTTGATGAGCTGCGAATTGTCGAGGCCGAGACGCGCCCGCAATAGCGCCACCTTCTCAACCGTGTCCTGATCGCAATAGCCGCCGATATGCTTGCGGCCGGCCCTGCCCGCCGTGCGGCGCGGCTCGATCTGCGCCCCCTCGGCCGCGATCGGGGCGGATTCCTCGCTCTCCTGCTCGGGAAGCTTCATTTTCGACAGGAAATCCTGCGCGGTTGCCTTTGTCTTCGCCATATCGTTCCTCATGCTCTCTTGTGCACAACTGCGTTTGTGCTCAATTGCAATTCTGCACTCACCCAATCCCATAAAGCTTGCAGCTCGGCGGCGGCTTTGCCTTCGGGGTCGATCTCAAAGGCCGTCAGCCCCTCCCGGCTCGCGTCCCGATGCACTTTGAATCGATGGATGACGGCCGGAACCATCGGGAGCTTGACCGTCTCGAAGACCTGGCGGGCAATATCTTCCTCGGCGCGGCTATTCGGCTGCGCCATCGTCAGGACGGCAGCAGCCGGCTTTTCGCTCGAACGCGCAAGGCGCGCGGTCCTGGGAAGCTGCTCATACGCCTCTATGTCAGGCGTGCACGGCACAAGCACGAGGTCGGAATATTCGACGGCGGCCGGGGCCTCAGTGCTTCGGGCGGGGGGCGTGTCGATAACAACGAGGTCGCAACCGGCTTCCTCGGCCTGGCTCAAGAGCTTCGGCAAGTCGATCTCGGTCGCAAACCGCACAACGGGCAGGGCGTCCTTGCGCCGCTCGGCCCATTGGGTGGTCGATTGCTGCGCGTCCATGTCCAGCACGAGGACATTGAGGCCGGATTTTGCGCCGGCAACGCCAAGGGCCTTCGTGAGCGTCGATTTTCCGACGCCGCCCTTTTGCATGGCGATAGCTAGAGTTTTCATGTGCAACACCGCATTTTTGCAAAAGCTCCTTTGTGCACAATTGCAGGATTGAAATATGCCACGCGACCGGCTCCGGGGTCAATGGAAAACTGTGCACCTAGCCAAAAGTGCAATTGTGCACATTTGCACGAGTAGTCACTAACCTTTCCGCCTGCTTTCTCTCGAAAGCCCATAGGAGGCTGGCCGCAGGCGCGAGGCTGGCGGTTTTGCTGTGAGGTATCCGCTTCCCGATCCGCCTATGCGCGGATCGGAACCGCCGCAGGGCTGCGAAAGCAGCCCGAACAGCGGCGACCGCTTATGTTTGCGCTTTTAGATATAGATTAGATTGGGATTCAGTCTGGTTATCGGACTCACGTTTCTGGATAGCTTTCCCAAGGGCCACCAACGCCCGACCTAGCGCGGTATCGCCGGCCTCGGACAGCGCCAGCTCATCGAGGGGCAGGGCCTTCTTGTAGGCGTCCACCTCGGCCGCGCGGGCTTCCTGTGCGGCGCTATGGTCGTCGGGCGGGGGCGGGGCCTTGGCAAACCGCCCAAGGAACTGCCGGGCCTTCTCCGGCAGGGACAGGCGGTAGGCGTTGCTCGTCTGCTGGACCTGTGGGCCGCGCCCCTCGTTGCCGGTCGGCTCGTAGCGCCGCAGCCAGTCGATGAAACCATGCGCCCGCAGGTTCTTCAGCGCCCGCACGATCGTATCGCGCGACCGGCCGAGCCGATCCATGATCGTGGTGATTGACGGCTCTAGCCGGCCGGTGCGGAAGTCGATGAGATTGACGAACAGCCGCAACACGTCGAGCGCGACCGACCCTAACGGGCCGCTGCGCTCGCCCTTCTGGCGCAAGCCGGCCTCGTTGTAGATTTCGGCCGCCTTCAAGATCGCCTGAACGTCCTTGCGCGTCGTCGGCCGCCATATGCGGCCCTCCGATCGCCCCCGGATATGACTATGCCGGCGAACCGGCGTCGGGCATCGCTCGGCCGGTGGGGGCATGACCAGGCCAAGCCCGACCTGTCCCGATCCCCGCCACGCCGCCCGGCGGCCCTCGGCAAGCGTCATAAGCTCGCCGGCCTCGTCGTCGGAGAGCTGGCCGGCACCGTAGCGCGTCCAGACTTCCCGCATGATTTCATCAAGCGCGTTCCCACGCGCGCAGCCGATCGCGGCCGCGTAATGCGTCCTCAACATATGCCTTCCGTCCTTCCATTCGGAGGACATGACGACTGTGGACGGCAGGCACGGCATTCCCCGTTTCCGCAAGA
>NZ_SNZF01000046.1 GCF_004363725.1 Aquamicrobium defluvii
TCAAACCGGACGCACTTTGATGACCCCACGTTAAGGGGTCCCGTTTGGACGAAAATTACCCCTCAACTGGGGTCCTCATTCCATGAAAAATCACAGTGATGACGTTGCAACCGCATTCGGACCCGATCAGCGATGCGGATTATAAGAAGCTCGAACTGCGCGTGCTTGAATTGCGCGATCTGGTCAAAGGTGGCGTCGATCCGCTTGCGCAGCGTAAGGCCAACGGTGCCGCACCAGCGAACACCGGCGAGACATTCCGGGAAGTGGCCGAAGGCTACATTGCCTCACAACGCGGCGGCTGGAAGAACGAAAAGCACGCGGACCAGTGGGAAAGCACGCTCACGCAGTTCGTCTACCCGCACATCGGCAACATGCGCCCGCATGAGATAGGTATTGAGGACGTGCTGCGCGTTCTGCAACAGCCGCATCGGAAACGGAACAGCAAGAGAGCAGCGCCGCTTTGGGACAGCGTACCGGAGACGGCAAGCCGCGTACGGATGCGCATTGAGAAAATCATCAGTGCGGCAAAGTCGAAAGGTGTCGGTAGCGGCGACCGTGATATTCGCGCGCTGTGGACGGGGCATGTAAATCCGGCAATCTGGAAAGACGGGCTGGAACACTGGCTGGCAAAGGACAAGTCGGCGGGGGATCACTTCGCAGCCCTTCCGTACCGGGACGTGCCAGCAATCGTGCAGGCGCTGCTAGGCAAGCGGGATTTCAGTTCGCGGGCGCTCGCACTTACCATCCTGACCGCCGTCCGAACCAATGAGTGCTTGCAGGCCGAATGGTCCGAGATCGATCTGGACGCCGCAGTGTGGATCATTCCAGCGGAGCGGATGAAGGCAGGACGGCAACACCGCGTGCCGTTGTCCAGCGCGGCAGTCGAATTGCTGCGGACGCAGCCACGGTTTCAGGGCGACAAGTATGTATTTCCCGGTGCCAAGCGCGGCAGGCCGCTATCGAACATGGCTATGCTTGAAGTGCTGCGCGGCATGAAGGGCCACGGTTGGACGGTTCACGGTTTCCGTTCGTCATTCCGTGACTGGATTACGGACGTGACTTTGCATTCATCGGAAATCGCAGAAGCATCGCTTGCTCACACCATCGGAAACAAAACGGAAGCCGCATATCGACGCGGTGAAGCTTTTGAACGACGCGCTATTCTCATGCAACATTGGTGCGATTATCTGACAATGAAAGGAACTGAATACGAAATTAAGTGGAAACGATATATAGCTGTAAATGAAATAGATATTGCAGCTTGAATAAAGCCCGCTTCGGCGGGCTTTTTTTCTTTATGATTAGGCTTGACTACTGGGGCTATCCCATGGTTACGGTAAGGAGCCGTCGATTATTCGATGGCGCAATGGTCGGATGACCTAAGCCGCTTGGACCGGCGCTCGCGAGCGGATGCCCGCAATCCCTGAAAACCAGCGATTTCCGCGAGGCATCATCATGTCCGACCATACGACCCTCATCACACGCGACCAGCTTTGCGCCCTTCTCGGCATCAGCGACACGACCCGCCAGCGGCTTGAGAAGGCCGATCCCACGTTTCCGCCGAAGCTTCACATCTCCATGCGCCGTGTCGCCTATCTGCGCGCCGACGCCCATGCGTGGCTGATGCGCCAGCGAGAAGCGGCCTCAAAGCAGCGATTTGCCGCTTGATTGTTGGTTGCATCGGTTGGTTTCCAGCCGCCGCAATTGTTGCTCCCAATAATTTCAATTCCTTATCCGTGAAACTGTGGAGGACGGTTCCTCCGCTAAAGAAAAGCCCGGCGCGTCGATACGGACGGCACCGGGCGAAATGCAGTTGGATGACCAGCATGATACCCATTCCGTCTACAATCGGCAATCTACCTGCTTTTCTGAGCATCCTACGCGCTACAGCATTCGCCAACGCACTCGATAACGTGCCAATCCTTGGCGAAATGGAGTGCCGGCAATGGTTTGCAGGCTGCACACTGGTCGGGCCGGAAAACCGGATCATAGGACCGCGTGGCATTCGATACGGGCCAGACGCCTTCAACGCTGCATACGGCGGCAAGCTGTTCGTCATCGATCCGAACGGCAAGACCACAAATCGAGCATGGGAGGCGGCGACCAATTCGCCATTGTGGACTGTGCCGAAGGTGGATGGCACGCGGTTCTTACCCGTACGCCCGACCGGAGAAATAAGCACCGACGCATTGGGCCGCACGTACGTCAACACATACGTGCCAGCGAACATCGAAACCATTCCCGGCGACGTGACGCCGTTCCTACGTCATCTGGAACTGCTCCTGCCCGACCCAAACGACCGGCGCGCGCTGGTCGAATATCTGGCGCATTGTGTGAAATACCCCGGCTATAAAATTCCATGGGCTCCGCTCATTCAATCGACCGAAGGCGTCGGCAAGAACGTTATCAAGCAAGTAATGCGCTATGCTATCGGCTCGCATTATTTCTACGAGCCGAAAGCCAAGCAACTCAATGACAGTGGCAGCAAATTCAATGCGTGGATGGAGGGACGCCTATTTTTCCTTGTCGATGAAATCAAGACTGATGAAAAACGTGACATGGTTGAAACGCTGAAACCTTTCGTCACAGAAACTCAACTTGAAATCGAAGGCAAAGGCTCAAATCAGCGTATGGGCGACACGCCCGGAAACTGGCTGTTCCTTTCGAACCACAAAGATGCAATTCCAATTCATCGGAATGGACGGCGGTTTGCTATCTTCTATTCGGCAATTCAATCGACATCTGATCTTGCCGCACGCGGCATGGACGATGCCTACTTCGGACGGCTCTATGGCTGGCTCGGCGACCATCCGAACGGCGGGCATCTGTACGGCTTAAAGGCCGTGGCGGGATGGCTGATGGCCTATCCCATAGAGCGCGGTGCAATCAGCCAGCGCGCGCCGATCACATCATCGTTTGATGCTGCGTTGATCGAGAGCCGTGGTTGGCTCGCACAGCTAATTATGGAAGCCGTGGAAGGTGAGGCCAATGGCTTCCGGGGTGGCTGGATCAGCACCGCCGCCGTGCAGCGCCTCCTAGCCGGGCAGCGCAAGACAGTAGCCAGCCGGTCACTTGGACAGGCGATTGAGGAACTGGGCTATCACCGGATCGGCAAGGCCGGGCGTGGGTACATGCAGGACGATCCAGCTAATCCCACAAAGAGGCCGTGGCTGTGGAACACGTCGCCAAATGCCAGTCTGGCGGATTATGGAAGGTCACAAGGCTACGAATAGCAATTATAGCAATTGCTGTAATTTACAGAGAGGCCCGTTAATTGCAGCAATTGGCCGTTAATTCTCAAAGCGACTTTGGGACGGGATCAGGACGCGGATTAGGACGCCGCATAACATGCTGATTTTAAACGGGTATTTCGCGCCGTCCTGATCGGCCCGATTTCCCCTACTTATATACCCCTATACCTACATATCTATATTTTTTTCCCCTCTATATAGAAAGTTTAGGCCGATTGGGACGTATATAGGTTAAATCATTGAAATATAAGGGAAATTGTACGTCCTGATTGACGGCCAATTAGAGCGCGATCAGGCCGATTAGGACGCCGTGTTAAGCAGCCGACTGACTGACTGCTACAGAGCGCCAGTCCTCTACGCCGGAGCCGATTATTAAGCAATTTCAATTGCGTTTTCGGTTTCCGATTAGTTGCTAATCGAATCTACCCACCGTTTCCAATAACCGATCAGTGCGTTTATTCGAGTTGATTTCCTGTTTCTAATTCGATTTCCAGAAAATTTCCGATAATTTATATTTCAGATCGAAAGCCAAGTTTCAAAAATAAACTAAATATCTGATAATAATCACATATACATGTCTCGTTAAACAAGACGCTAATACTGTCAATACTTGTTGACTTAGACGGTTTCGATGGCGATCCTTCTGGTGAGCAAACAGAAGGACGACATCACCTATGCGAACCCGGAAAGAACCTACGCCACGCGGCACGATCTATGGCGTAGAGGACGCCATTGCGTTTGTACCGTCCGATCTGCGAGCAGGCGAAATTGCAAAACCCGTAGAGGTGCTTGAGACGGCTCTGAGCGCCACCATCGCGGGGATCGCCAGCAACAGTGCCGTCTACCAGCCTGAGGCCGTTGCCGAGGCGAACGGCACTGTTGTCGCCAATCACCTCAAATCCGCCTTTCGGAGCGCCCATAGGCCGCTGCTGGTCGAAGCACGTGCAGTTGCGGAAGCCGACGCAAAGGCGCGCCAGCCCGGCCCATTGACGGACGCGGCGTATGAAAGCCGGTTCGTCCAATCGCTAGCTACCATGGACGCACCACAGCGTATCAGCGCAGTCGCCAACCTTTCATTTGAGCAATCGTCTGCACTCGTCCGCCATGGCGATCTGGACCGGCTGGAACTGCCCGAACGAGTTGTCGCTGATGTGATGGAGCGGCACATACTTCTCGGTTATTTGGCTCGGACCGGCTCGCAAGCTGATTACAGCGTCAAGCCGACCTTCGATAACCCGCTTGCTGTCGGTGCCGATCAGGACGCCGCAATGGCCGCTGTTCGACCACAACTTGCCGCATTCCTTGCCCGAGCGGAGCGGGTGAAACTCGCAGGGGAATTGCTGCAAGGCGTCGTTCGGCTGGCTGCGGCTGCCACTGGCAAGAGTATCGATACGGTTTGGGCGGAATGGACGGCATGAACCTGCCGGTCAGCCATGGACCGCAGAAATTGCCGGGGGTGATTTGGCTCCCGGCAGCGGTCACGATGACAAGCGGCGATCTACTGCGGCTAACAGGTTGGAGCCGGCAAGTGCTGTACGCATATCGCCAGCGACATGGTTTCCCGCAAACATCGCTGATCGACGGCAAGCAGCAATTGCGGACGCGCGACGTAGCGGCTTGGCTGGTTCGACATGGTACGAAAGTTGAGTGGTTATGACGACCGATCCTGTCCGTTCTTTTACCGTTGTTCATGGCCGCGATGCGGGAGGCCGTTTTACGTCTGCAAATAACCCCGGACGCCCGAAAGGTGCGAAGGGCAAAGCGCGTGGAACCTTGGAAAAAATCCGAAGTTTTGGACCGGAAGCGCTTGAAGCACTCCATCAAGCAATTATCGCTAAAGAGCGATGGGCGATAGAATTTTGTCTAAATAAGATAATTCCGTCCAATTCTCGCGCAATTGAATTTGAAGATTTAACAACAGATGACGTACGAGAAGCGTTCAAAAATGGTGATATTTCTACGTCTGAATTGAAAGAAATTGTTACGTCATTGGAGAAAATGGCGAACATTGAAGAATGGGACGTAATCCGTGAACGCCTAGATAAGTTGGAGCAAGCCGCAAATGCGGCACGGTAAACTCTTGTCGCGCTTGGACGCGCTGGAAAGCAAGCTGATAAGCCCACTGCAACGCCGGCTGGAAACCCTGACACCTGCTGATCGTGCCGCCTACGAAACGTGGAAGCGCGAACGCATTGCGTGGAGCCGCCAGTTCGCGCCGGGTGAGCAGTTCGCCGCCTATCTGCGTACAGGACGCGGCGGGCCGCAACTCGCAAGACATGTGGAGCGGCAATTATTCCCCGGCGCACAGATAATTACCTCAAACGACAATATTGCAGACGCCGCCGAAAAGTATCGGCGCGCGTTGGAAGGCGTAGAACGATGAAAGTGCAAACACTCACAATCGAAAATCCTGAGCCCATCGCTTTCTTCTTCGCACAAGGGATGCTGCACGACTACGGCACCCGCGACCGCTATCTGCGTACAGGACGCGGCGACACATGGGCGCAAATCTCGCAGCGTTGCCCCAGATATCAACGGCTCGGATTCGATGACGGCTTGATTCTGGGAATGTTCGAAGATGCGGGTGACGGTCGGTTGCTGATCAGCGGCCACACTCTTTGGCGGCTGATCTTCGCCGGCGCCATGCAGCGTGAAGGGCTTGATACCACTTCCGAATCGGTCGGACGGCTTTTCACTGGCGATGACCGCAAGCGCGTGACGCACTGGGTTGATGAGGTGTACCCCCGGCTTGTATGGCCGAACCGTCTCCCACCTGCCGATGCCGAAACCCAACGCATTGTGGATGGGGAATTGCGGCTACGATCTTCGGACTGGGCGGAAATCAGGAAGATGGCCGCACCGGAAAGTGATTACCAGCTTGATTAGTTGGCCGCCAACCGCTTCACCATAAACACTTTGAAAATAATGGCTTTTTCAGTTGACAATGGCGGAGAAGGAGGGATTCGAACCCCCGATGGGCTTGCACCCATGCCGCATTTCGAGTGCGGTGCATTCAACCACTCTGCCACTTCTCCGCAATGGTGGTCGACCGTTACCGGCGGCGCACTAGATAGCGGCAGTCGCTTCCGGATACAAGGCCAAATAAGGCGTAGTTCAAACGTTTCGTCGACAGGCTTCCGCGATCCGGATTGCCGGAGGGAGATGGGCGAAACACGGGTGAGCGGGCGGCGAAGGGAAGGGGCGCAAATATGGCGTGCGCTTCAGGTGGCATCGCCTGCGCCTGTTGCGGGAAACGCGGTTTTCCTTGACTTCGGCACATCGTTCGGTTAGGGACGGCGCGCAAATGGCGTGGGCTGCGGCCTGCGCCTCTTGTTTATTGAACCCGCAGACTGACAAAAAGACGGCCGATCCGCCGGTTCCGGAGTGCAGCGTCCGAAAGGGCGATCCGGAAGGACCAGGGGTCACAAGGCCGACCGAACAGCGAAAGGCAAAAAATGTTCGCAGTCATCAAAACGGGCGGCAAGCAGTATCGCGTGGCCGCCAACGACGTGCTGAAGATCGAGAAGGTTTCGGGCGAGGTCGGCGACATCGTCGAGATCGGCCAGGTTCTGGCGCATGGCGAGGGTGACGATGTCGTCATCGGTGCGCCGTTCGTGGAAGGCGCCACCGTCGCCGCCGAAATCGTGGAACAGGGCAAGGCCCGCACCGTCATCGCGTTCAAGAAGCGCCGCCGCCAGAATTCGCGCCGCAAGATCGGCCATCGCCAGCAGTTCACCGCCGTGCGGATCTCGGAGATCCTGACCGGCGGCGCCAAGCCTTCGAAGAAGGCGGCTGCCAAGGCTGAGGTCAAGGAAGACGCGCCGAAGAAGGAAAAGGCAGCGCCCAAGAAGGCGAAGGCCGAGGACGCGGCCGAGTAATTGAGACGCCGGAGGCGGTTCTTGCCGCCGCGGCAGGCTTGAAACGGAACGCCAACGCGTTCATAGAGATTGCAGGCGCCTGAAACGGCGCAAAGGAGCACCAAGATGGCACACAAGAAAGCTGGCGGTTCGTCGCGCAACGGTCGCGATTCAGAGTCGAAGCGCCTTGGCGTGAAGAAGTTCGGCGGGGAGTCCGTGATTCCCGGCAACATCATCATTCGTCAACGCGGCACCCAGTGGCATCCCGGCGTCAACGTCGGCATGGGCAAGGATCACACCCTTTTCGCTCTTGAAGCAGGTGCCGTGTCGTTTGCGAAAAAAGCCAACGGCCGAACCTATGTATCGGTAAACCCGATGCCGAAAGCCGCGGAGTAGCCGGTTTCCGCACCACAACACCGGCGCCCCATCTCGGGAACCGGTGTCTGGCCAGAGACCAGAAAAGGATCAGGGGAGATGGGTCGCCATCTCCCCTTTTTCTTTGCCCTGGAGGGATCAGGCCATGGTCGTCGAGAAGGAAGACGCCGAAGATTACTACGATCTGAGAATAGATTGCCCGGTGCTCGTCACCGAGCGTCTCGTCCTGCGCGCCCCGCATGAGGAGGATGTCGAGGATCTGAGCGAACTCGCGAACAACCGCCGGGTCGCCGAAATGCTCGGACGCATGCCGCACCCCTATGGCGAGGCCGAAGCGCGCAGCTTCATCGCCACCAGCAAGCTGGCCGGTCTTGGCGGCGCGGTCTATGCGCTGACCCTTGCGGACAATGGCGCGCTGGTCGGTTGCGCGGGCCTGACCCGCAACGAGCGCGGGCTGGAACTCGGTTACTGGGTCGGCGAACCCTTCTGGGGCAAGGGCTACGCCACCGAGGCGGCGCATGCGCTGGTCGATCTCGCTTTCCGGGCAACCGACATCAACGCGCTGCATGCATCGTGCCGGGTCATCAATCCGGCTTCCCGGCGCGTCATTCACAAGTGCGGTTTCCAGTATGCGGGGCAGGGCATGCTGAATTCGCTGGTCGTCGGCAAGGTGCCGGTCGAGCGCTACCGGCTCGACCGCCGCACCTGGTCCAGCCTGCGTTCCTGGGCGCGCTCGTGAGCGACAAACGCGACGCCGATGGTTTACTCAACCACCGTCCACACCGGCTGGTGGTCGGAGCCGTCGGCGTCGTTGTCGATCCAGCAATCCCTGACCCGGCCGGCAAGACCTGCGGAGACGAAGCAGTAGTCGAGCCGCGAATGCTTGCCGGCGCCGGAAAGATCGGTCCAGCTCACACTTCCCTCCGGGGCGGGACCTGCAAGGCGCGAGGCATCGACCGGGTGATGGGCGACGATGCGGCGGCCGAACAGCGTGTCGGGCGCACCGGTCATTTCGGTATATTCGGGCTCGCCGGGGCGCATGTTGAAATCGCCCATGAGCACGAAGTCGTCAGGGCAGGGCGGTTCGGGAAAACCGTATTCGCCGGCGCCGGTGATGGCGCCACCCTCCATCGGATAGGCGAAGACGCGTTCCTTCAGGTGGCGGATCTGCATGATCCGCTCCTCGGCGCTGACGTGGTCGAGGTGGGTGCTGTAGATGCGCAGAGGTCCGAGGGGCGTGACGATCAGCCCCTCAAGCGCGGACCGCTGGAGATTGGCCTTGTCGTAGGTGCGGCTGCGCGGCAGGAACAGGTTGCGGCAGGAGACGATCGGCCAGCGCGACAGAAGCATGTTGCCGAACTGGAAGCGCAATGCCTGCCGGGATGGGGCCGGCTTCGGCGGGTCGGGAACCATCGCCCCGAAGTCGATGTCCATGGCCGCGCCATAGACATGGTGATGGTCGGGCAACAGCGCTGTGAGGCCCGCCACCATGTCGATGCCGCCATTGGTCGGATAGTTGCGGGTGACTTCCTGCAGGGCGATGATGTCTGCCCCGGCGACGCTGGCGGCAATGCGCTCCAGTCCCACCTTGCCGTCGCGCCCGACGCCGAACTGCACGTTGTAGGTCACCAGCTTCATTCAATTCTCCCTGTCGCATGCCAGAATCGCCATGCCCGGCCTCGCGCTTCGCCGCACCTTAGGCTAGTGAAGGGCACTTTCATGAAACGCAATAGCAGCGAAAGCGGCACAGTCCGATGAAATTCCTCGATCAGGCCAAGGTTCACATTCGCTCCGGCGAAGGCGGTGCCGGCGCGGTATCGTTCCGCCGCGAAAAATTCATCGAGTTCGGCGGGCCGGACGGCGGCGACGGCGGCCGCGGCGGCGATGTCTGGGCCGAGGCCGTCGACGGGCTCAACACGCTGATCGACTACCGCTACCAGCAGCACTTCAAGGCGCAGACCGGCGTGCACGGCATGGGCCGCAACCGCACCGGGGCAAAAGGCGCGGATGTTGTGCTGAAGGTGCCTGCTGGCACGCAGATCTTCGAGGATGATAACGAGACGCTGATCTGCGACCTGACCGAACCGGGGCAGCGCTTCCTGCTGGCCAAAGGCGGCAATGGCGGCTTCGGCAACCAGCATTTCAAGACCTCCACCAATCAGGCGCCGCGCCGTGCCAATCCCGGTCTGCCCGGCGTGGAGAAAAGCATCTGGCTGCGGCTGAAACTGATCGCCGATGCCGGTCTGGTGGGCCTGCCCAATGCCGGCAAGTCCACCTTCCTCGCCACGGTCACGGCGGCCAAGCCGAAGATCGCGGACTATCCGTTCACGACGCTCCATCCGGGGCTCGGGGTGGCGCGCGTCGATGCGCGCGAATTCGTGATCGCCGACATTCCGGGACTGATCGAGGGCGCGCATGAGGGCGTCGGCATCGGCGACCGTTTCCTCGGTCATGTCGAGCGCACGCGGGTGCTGCTGCATCTGGTTTCGGCGCAGGAGGAACATCCGGGCAAGGTCTACAAGACGGTCCGGGGCGAGCTGGAAGCCTATGGGCATGGGTTGGCCGACAAGCCGGAGATCGTCGCGCTCAGCCAGGTCGACACGATCGATGCGGATGAACGCAAGAAGAAGCTGGCGGCCCTGAAGCGTGCCTGCGGGACGACTCCTCATCTGCTTTCGGCCGCGACCGGCGAGGGCGTGGAGGCTGTTCTGCGCGCCCTGATGGGTGTGGTGGAAGAGGCGCGGGCAGAAGCCGCGCCCGGCGCGAACGATGTCGACAACCGCTGGAAAGCCTGACCGCATGACCGCTCTTTCACTGAAGAATTATCGGCGGATCACGGTGAAGATCGGCTCGGCCCTTCTGGTCGACCGCAGCAGGGGGCTGAAGCGCGACTGGCTGGACTCGCTGGCCGATGACATCGGCGCGCTGACGGCAAACGGTGCGGAAATCCTCGTCGTCTCGTCGGGGGCCATCGCGCTCGGCCGCACCATGCTCGGCCTTGGGCGCAGGGCGCTGAAGCTGGAGGAAAGCCAGGCTGCTGCCGCCGTTGGCCAGATCGCACTGGCCGGCGCATGGGCCGAGGCGCTGGCCAGGCATGAGCTGACATCCGGCCAGATCCTGCTGACGCTGGGCGATACCGAGGAGCGGCGACGCTATCTCAATGCCCGCGCCACCATCTCGACATTGCTCAAGATGAAGGCGGTGCCGGTCATCAACGAGAACGACACCGTCGCCACCTCGGAAATCCGCTATGGCGACAACGACCGGCTGGCGGCCCGTGTCGCCACCATGATGGGCGCCGACCTGCTGGTGCTGCTGTCCGACATCGACGGGCTCTACACCGCGCCGCCGGCGCTGGATCCGAACGCCGCGTTCATTCCGGTGGTCGAGCGCATCACGCCCGACATCGAGGCGATGGCGGGTGCCGCCGCCTCCGAACTGTCGCGCGGCGGCATGCGCACCAAGCTCGATGCCGGCAAGATCGCGACCGGGGCGGGCACGGCCATGATCATCACCGCCGGCACGCGCCAGTCGCCGCTGATGGCGATCGAGCGCGGCGAGCGCGCCACGCTGTTCAGGCCGAGCGTGCATCCGGTCAAGGGCTACAAGACCTGGATCGCCGGCCAGCTCGAACCGGCCGGGCGGCTGACGGTGGATGACGGCGCGGTCAAGGCGCTGTTGTCCGGCAAATCGTTGCTGCCGGCCGGCGTGCGGCAGGTGTCCGGCAATTTCTCGCGTGGCGACACGGTGGCGATCCTCGCGCCCGACAGCCGCGAGATCGCGCGCGGTCTGGTTGCCTACGATGCCGCCGATGCCGTAAGAATCGCGGGGCTGAAAACGACGGAGATCGAGGCCGTTCTGGGTTACGAGGCGCGCTCGGCCATGATCCACCGCGATGACCTCGTGGTGAATGGCAACGGATTTGAAATCTAGCTGTGGCGGAGTTCGGAACATGCTGAACGTGAACGAAGAAGCCCATCAGGACACCGTGGCGCTGATGGCCGGGATCGGCCGCAGGGCGCGTGCCGCCGCCCGGCCACTGGCCATCGCCACCGCCGAGCGCAAGCATGCCGCGCTTGTCGCCATGGCCGGGGCCATCGTCCGGCGGGAGCAGGAAATCCTGAACGCCAACGCCCTCGACATGGCCAATGGCGCGGAAGCGGGCCTGTCTGCCGCCATGCTCGACCGGCTGAAGCTCGACAAACAGCGCATCCGCGCCATTGCCGACGGCATCAGGGCGATTGCCGAGCTGCGCGATCCGGTAGGCGACGTCATCGCTGAGTGGGACCGCCCGAACGGGCTGCATATCGAGCGCGTGCGCACGCCGCTCGGCGTCGTCGGCGTCATCTATGAAAGCCGTCCGAACGTGACCGCCGATGCCGGTGCGCTCTGCCTCAAGGCCGGCAATGCGGTGATCCTGCGCGGCGGCTCGGATTCGCTGAATTCGTCGGGCGCCATTCACGCCTGCCTTGTCGAAGGTCTGGAGGCCGCCGGCCTGCCGCAGGACGCCATTCAGCTCGTGCCGGTAAGCGACCGCGCCGCCGTCGGCGAAATGCTGAAGGGGCTCGGCGGCAATCTCGATGTCATCATTCCGCGCGGCGGCCGCAGTCTGGTGGAGCGGGTGCAGACGGAAGCGCGCGTGCCGGTGTTCGCGCATCTGGAAGGCATCTGCCATATCTATATCGACAAGTCCGCCAGCCTCGACATGGCGGTGAAGCTGGCGGTGAACGCCAAGATGCGCCGCACCGGCATTTGCGGCGCGGCCGAGACGCTGCTGGTCGACCGGGCGGTCGCCTCCACTCATCTGGTGCCTGTGCTGGAAGCCCTGCGTGACGCGGGTTGCGCGATCCGCGCCGACGACGAGGTGCGGGCCGCGTTTGCCGATGCCGAACCGGCGACGGAGCAGGACTGGCGCACGGAATATCTCGACGCCATCATTTCGGCGAAGCTGGTGGACGGCGTTGCCGGTGCCATCGGGCACATCGAAAAATACTCCTCGCACCACACCGAGGCCATCGTGGCCGAGGACGCGGCGACGGTCGAAAAATTCTTCAACGAGATCGATTCGGCGATCCTCCTGCACAATGCCTCGACCCAGTTCGCGGACGGCGGCGAGTTCGGCATGGGGGCCGAGATCGGCATTGCCACCGGCAAGATGCATGCCCGCGGACCTGTAGGCGTCGAGCAGCTCACCTCCTTCAAATACCGGGTGCGCGGGTCGGGCCAGGTGCGGCCTTGACCGTTCCGGCACGGCCGTAGACCGGCGATCGGGAGGAGGCGGGGAAATCATGCCCGAACAGCCGGTGCCGGCCGCCTATCTGCGCATGCCGCATGTCGAGAAGGGCATGCAGATCGGTCTCTTCGGCGGCTCGTTCAACCCGCCGCATGCCGGCCATGTACTGGTGGCGGACATCGCGCTGCGCCGTCTGGCGCTCGACCAGCTATGGTGGATGGTGACGCCCGGCAATCCGCTGAAAAGCACGCGTGAGCTGGCGCCGCTGGGCCAACGCGTCGAACGCTCGGAGGCCATCACACCGAACCCGCGCATCAAGGTCACGGCGTTCGAGGCGGCTTACCATATACGCTACACGGCCGATACGCTGGCGCTGGTGCGCGCCCGCAATCCCGGTGTGGATTTCGTGTGGATCATGGGAGCCGACAGCCTGCGCGATTTCCACCGCTGGGAACGCTGGCGCGAGATCATGCTGACGTTTCCCATCGCCGTCATCGACCGTCCTGGTGCGACGCTCTCCTTCCTGTCGTCGATCGTCGCCAGGACCTTCGACTATGCGCGCGTGGATGAAGCGGACGCACCGCGCCTTGCCCGCATGAAGGCGCCGGCATGGACCTTCATCCACGGGCCGCGCTCGACGCTCTCATCGACCGCGATCCGCAACGGCCATGCCAGCGGGGAGCGGCGTTGAAGCTTTTCTCGTGCATCTTCGGAAAACAGGGCTTGCCCCTGTTGCTTTTTCCGATTCGTCAGCCTATATCGCGGACCTTGGCTGCGCCCATCGTCTAGCGGTCAGGACGGCGCCCTCTCACGGCGCAAACAGGGGTTCGATTCCCCTTGGGCGTACCAATTAAATCAACGAGTTAGCTAGATGTGCGAGACGGTTATCCAATAACCGTCAAATATACATGCTTGGACATTGCCGAACATGTGCGTCCTTATGAGCGTTGCTCGGGTCCAGTTCGATGACAGTGCTTTCAATCACCGAAAGCGCAGACATTCTCTTGCGTCATAATGTGGTATTAACATCTGTGTGAGAAATTCCCACTTAGCGATGATGGACGCTCAAGGAACGAACTCGGAAGTGCCCCGTTAAATAAACAAGGGCAAGGCAGAGGTTGCGTGATACGAGCCGAGATGCGAGGCTCGTATCACGTTGCGATAATTTCGTCAATGTGCTAGTTGAGTGCGCACACATAGAATGTCAACGTAGAAACCAAAAAGGAGCATGAAATGTCAGTCATCGAATGCTTTATGAATTGGTGGAATTCGTTGGCGCGCCGCAATGGCAAGCTAATGTTTCGCAATCAGAGAGAAGCAGCAGAATTCGTGCGTCAAGTGCATAATCGCAATGGCGGACCAAATGCAAAGCTGCTAGCTATGCGCGAACGTTATCTGGAAGCAAATAGTGGCAGCAACGTCGGGGAAGCGGCTTAATTTATCGGAAGTCCAAATCCGACCGTTCTCTAGCGAAGCTTCATATAACTCTTTCAGTTGCGGCAAAACGCCGATAGATCGCTTCCTCAAAAATAAAGCAAAGAAAACCGTATCCCGGCATGAGCAACGTGTATTTTGCGCTCATGTCGGTGATACACGGCCAGTGATCGGATACTATGCTCTTTCACTTGGCTCGGACACTGTCTCGGATTTTATAAAGCAGCGAGATGATTACACGAAAAATCGAGTCGCATTTCCAGCAGTTCATATGAGTTTTATCGGCGTTCATGAAGACCACCAACGGCAAGGCCTTGGGTCACACTTGCTGATGGATGTCTTTGAGAAAGTGGCTAAAATAGCACAGTGTGCCGGTTTATACGCTTTAACCCTACAATCTCTTGATAGGGAATCGACAGCTTTTTACGAAAGCCTTGGTTTTGCTAAATATAGCGATGATGAGCAGCCGAAAATGCTCTATCCTGTTGCAGATATACTTGCTTTGATGGAGCGATGAGCCCGTTCTAAGATGGATTGTTCATGTCATCGCCCGCCAAAACTCCCATCATCTAGATTGCTACAGGAGGCGACGGGATAGATCGGATGGCTGGCACTGTCCCAATCATTCCACTGCGATTGTTGCAGGTGGATGAAACCCACCGCCTGATGCCGCAATGCCGTGCAAAGCGGCCCATATACCTGGATCGCAGTCGAATGTCTGGCGGCGGAGTAGTTCGTCCTCGCCTTCCAGACGCTTGCCGGCGAGGATTGCCGCCGCTTCGCGAAGCATGGACGGGATTGTGTCGCCGTTTCCGTTTGGGCGATTATCAAACCAACGGTCGAACTCGCCGAGTTTGCCGCGCCAGCCAATCCGCGATTTGGGTGGGTTAAACCGACCCTCCGCTGCCAGTCACGCTGCAAGGTCGAACACGCAAACCGGCGAGAGATGCAAGACTTGTTCGCGCGGGTCGAACCACGTTTGTTGATCGCGTTCAGCCGGGCGCAGTTCCCGCACGTCAATCGGATGACCCAAAACTTCGCGAAGCATGGACGCCCGCTTGGCGGTCGCGACGGCTTCTATGCGGTTGTCCTTAACGCACAGGGCGATACGGCGCTTCGTTATTATGTAATTCACGGCTTTCATTACGATTCCTCAAGTATGTTCCTGTATTTCTCTGCTACGTCAGAAAGCAACATTCCGCCTGTTATTATCGGCCAGCCGGGATGAAGCTGTCTATCGATGCGTTTCGGTAATTTTGGGCGACGGATTTTACCATCCAGCCAATCGTTGAAATAACTGTCGCCGGTATATTCTCGATAGTGATCCCGGCATTGTTGTTTCCAGCGCTGGTAGGCAACGAGATCAGCCGGGCTCAATTGCTCTATTCGGCGCTCAAGCGGCGAGATTAGCTGATGTTCTAGCGCGTCCAATCTTCGCCACAGATCATTTCTTCTCATTGGCTATCGCTTCAAGCTTTTCGATACGGTCGTGCAACTCTGTGACTTGCGCGATTGCTGCTATTTTTTCGAGAACGGTTGCGAGGTTCTTTGCTTCCTCACTGGTGATCGTGCCGTTAATCAGTGCGTCGGTGATTGCCGATGGTGTTGCGCTGTCCAATTCAATTGGACGGCCTTTCGGCAGCACTCGCTCTAGGATGAACTGTAATGCTGACCAGTCCCCAGCCTGTAGCCGCGTCCGCAACTGAGCAATTGCCTCATCCTTCATACTGCGTACGGCGGCGAGTGCATCGGACGATATGCGGTTCCTTGAACCGGGAATACGGCCACCGGAACCCGGTGCGAAACGCCCATCTGGCAAACGCTGCAATTGGTGGACAGTAGCGCTATTTGTAGCGGGTTTTTCGGTCATCGGTCCGCACGCTCCACATTCACGTTACGGGCGAGCAGCCACGCGTGCACCCGCTCCACATTCACGACCCCCTTCTGGTCGGGCCCCGGTAGGCCTTTGCGGCCAAGCCAGCGCTGATATTGAGCGAGCGTGACGCCGCCTAACGCTCGCTGCAATTCTGCGAGTGGCGCACGCTCTGCTGCTGGCAAAATTACCGTGGACGGAAGATGATGACGAACACTCATTGGTTATACCCACTCGACACTGCTGCCGTGTGCGAAACAAAACCGCTCGACTTCGGCAACGAGATAAAACCTGTCCGAATTCGCGCCGACCGATTTGGGGAAGTCATAGAGCCTATGCCAGTTGTGCAGCGTCTGGCGAGACTGCCCGCCGAGACAGATGCGCATTGTCTCGGCGGAAGCGGTGGATGCCAGCGGCAGCGTCACGGTGGACGGTAAATGCGGGCCCCGACGCATATCAGGCTGCCGCCGCGACCGCATCGAAGACGGCAGCCGGCGTATCTTCGCTCATGCCGGCGACGAACGCGGTTGCAGCACCGATCCATTGCAAGCCCGCTGACACTTCTGCCCGCATTGTATCGACACCGGCCATCTGGATATCGGCCATGCGGGCCGCATATTGTGCATCCGGCTTTTCGGCCATTGGATCAGACAGCGAAGGGCGGCGCGCTGACGGCGAGGCGAGATGCAGCCGCGTCAAGTTTGCGTGCGCAATTGAGCGTTCCAGTTGCGGGCGGCTCGCTTCATCCAACCCAAGTGCAGCATAGAAAACGGGGTCCAGCACAACGGCAGCAACTGTCGCGTCTGCATGCGCCCGTTTAACGAGTTCGGCCTGCTTCTGGCCTTGTAATGTGGAGAGGATCGTCGCAGCCCGCAGGTCGGATAGGTTCTCGACTTTGAGCCATGAGGCTACGGTGTCCTCTGCTTCCTTATGCAGCCGCGCGGTAGCCGTATAGAGGTTGCGCAGATTTGAGATCACGTCCGGTCGGTCATGATGAAGGAACTGGCGCTGTATTTTCGGCTGAGGTTCGTAGTCCCGCATTAGCCCTAGAATGCGCGTGCCGGCCCGCTGTAGGGCCCGCGAGGCGGCAGATTCCGGATTGGCCAACCGCGTGTTAGCGAGGCTATCAAACGGAACCGCGATGGAGCCGCCCCCCGGCATGCGCATCGTAAGTCGGTCGCTGTGTAGACTGAACCAGCTATCGTTATCAGGCATCTTTGAAGTCCTTTTGACGTTTCGTTGAATTCTTCGTCAATAGTGACTTACGATCTGCTTGCATGGCAACAATATTATTATTGTTGTATTTCAATATCTTGCGGTTTTTATGAATTAATTCTATTAATCAACATCGGAAACCTAAAAGAAATCGAATTGGAAACCGCAAACGAAACCCACGTGTAAACAAAATCACTGGCAGCATATTTGATGGATATTTGACAGGTAGGAAAAACCAGATGTTTTCCGGACGTGTTTGCGCCTTGGTGCAGCGTATGTTTGGACGGAAGTGAGTTTTGTCACCATTGTCCCTTCTGCGCATGGGACACAGATAAAAATCGATCCTTTTAATTAATTAGCGGACGCTGTTATTTAATTAATTGCCGTCCTGTTCTTTCATTCGCCGTGTGCGCACAAGGGACGATGGTGACAAAACTCACTTCCGTCCAAACATTTCCGCCAACGCAGCTTTCGCAGCGTCCCGTCTTGCTTGCTCGTGCGCCGCGCGTTCCGCAAATAGTGAATGCACGATCGGGTTGACGATATAGACCGGATCGGACGTTGCGCGCGGTCCCGGTTCTTCCGCAAGCCATCCGAGCGCGGTCAGTTGTTCAAGGATCGGTAGCACGTCCTGCTTTGTCAGCCGCCGCATGGATCGGTCGCCGCGCGCAATGTCGCGCACCGTGATCTTGGTGAGCCGATGCGCCACTATGTATGCCGCGACCGCTTTCAGCCGATCATGGTCATTGCTAAAGCCGAGTGTGCCCGCATAGAACGCGACCGAATGCGGCAAGAGAAACATGGTCATGAAGTCGGCAACACGGCTGGCAATGTCCCCGTTGATAATCTCCGGCAACCCATCGGGGCAGCTATAATTTTCGATAGCGTGCCAAATGACGCATAAGCGACCGAACAATCCGTCCAGTTTGCCAATGTGGCTGGCAAGTTTCGGATTTAAGAGTTCGAGTGCCTGCAAATAAGAATGACGTGTTTCAAGCTTGCGCCGGATCGCTTGCGCTTCGTCATCGAATTGCAATGTCCCGCTACGCGGTGGTCGGACATGCACCAGAAAATGCACAGTAACTTCATAATTCGCCTGTGCTGGCGGCATGGGAACGTCCTCGCCAACGGTCGTGGATCGCAAGACTATGGGAAACATGCGCTGCAACAGGCCATCGTCCACGGCATCCGCAGCAACCTTGCGGATGCTGTCGGGCTGGATGCCGCCGACAAGAGACACGCTCAGATTGGGAACAGTAATCGCGCCACCACGGCCAATACGGTCAATGGTGTAGCCTCCGCCATTGAAGCTGCTTAGCCAAACACTCCTGTCGGCTGCACCGCCCTTCCCGCTGTATTT
Organism: Aquamicrobium defluvii; assembly: GCF_004363725.1. Taxonomy (GTDB): domain Bacteria; phylum Pseudomonadota; class Alphaproteobacteria; order Rhizobiales; family Rhizobiaceae; genus Mesorhizobium; species Mesorhizobium defluvii. The sequence goes on from NZ_SNZF01000046.1 coordinate 18,599, forward strand.
CTCCATGGAGCCAAGCCAGCCCGACAATTCATCACGGAAGCACAGGACGCCATCAGGGGAACCGCGCAACGCCTCCTGCAACGCTTCTACGGTTGTGTCCTCGACCAGCTTGCGGCTTTGCAGGGGTTCAGGCGTTGCGGCCTTCTGTGTCTTATCGAGTGCGTTCCACTCCGCCCACCGACTTCTCCAAAGCTGCACCTTGTGCCTGTCTATTTCACGCAAGGGTTTAGCTGCCGCATTCAGGATTGGAGATTTCTTAGCCGAAGGCGGGCCGATCAGCGCAACCCACAGTTGTTGATTTCCGCTGAGAGCTGACCCGGGATTGAGGGATTTTTCCATTGAGAAGTGACCCATGTTTGAACCCACCCCTGCTGGTTGATTGCAGGG
>NZ_SNZF01000047.1 GCF_004363725.1 Aquamicrobium defluvii
CTTTCATGGAACGGTCCCTCCTTGTGGCGTTTACAACAACGACCACGTTAGCACTTTGATGCTGTCGGAGCGGGCCGTTCCACCTCATCAAGGGGTTCGCAGCTACTGCGACCTCTCTGGCTGCGCCGCCGAGGTGACCGCAGCCGGGTCCGGATCGAACGGGCGCCATCGAGCGGGGATCGGCCCCGCCAACGGATGGAGCCTCACATGTCGGATCTCAGCCTCGCACAAAACCACGCACTCGATCTTGCCCGGACCCTCATGGTCCCGGTAACCCTCTTCGAAATAGATGGAGAGATCGGCGTCATGCCTTCCGCCGAGTATGACGGCGATGAGGACGCCATCATCAACGAATACGATCCCTTTGCCTATGGATCGGCTCATTGAGCCGATCATCCCTTCGGGGGAGCGCGTGCCGCTCGCGCTGAGGCGCGCGCAAGGGAGGCTTCGCCGCGATCTTTCCCGGCAGATCTGCACATTGCGAACCACGCCCTTGCGCGCTTCCATCTTCGCGGCCTGGGCGCTGCCAGTCCGAAAAGTCAGGAAAGCTAGAGAAAGTGATATGGAAAAGAATGACATCGAAGAGCTGCGTACCCGGGTGGGCTGCGCAGCCGTCCTTGAGCACGAAGGCTTCGCGATAGACCGAAAAGAGAGCACACGCCGGGCGGTCAAATTCCGGCGCGACGACGACATCGTCATTGTGATCCACGATGACAGGGGATGGTTCGACGCTCGTTCGGATGCCAAGGGCGATGTCTTCGCGCTCGCAAGCTATCTCCATGGGATCGGCTTTGCCGAGAGTCTGGCGGTAGTCGGCGATCTCGTCGCGTTTCAGCCAACCGCACCGACCTGGGAGAAGCCTCTCCGTCAAACGCAAACAGGGGCTTCCGTCGCTGACCGCTGGAACCACAGAAAACGGCCGTGGCGAGCATCGGCGACATGGAGCTATCTTCGACACAACCGGGCGCTGCCATGGCAGGTCATCTCTGCGGCAATTGAGGCCGACGTTCTTCGAGAAGGCCCATATCGCTCGATGTGGGCAAAACATGTCGATGAGGCTGGCGCTGTCATCGGCTGGGAAGAGCGCGGCCCCGAGTGGCGCGGGTTTTCCACCGGCGGCGCCAAGGCGCTCTTCCGGTTTGGAAAGGTGGATGCCCGTCGGATCTGTGTGACGGAGGCGGCAATCGATGCACTCAGCCTGGCCGCGATCGAGCAGACACGATCCGACACGCTCTATGTCAGCACCGGAGGCGGTTGGTCGCCGCTAACCGCGCAAGCGTTGGAGACCCTGGCTTCCGGGGTGTCGTTTGGCAGGTAAACGTGAGAATGCGGCCGTTAATTTGAGACCGGTAATTTTTCCGGGGTTAGGCGGCGTGCAGTAGGGGCGGTTGTGGTTTGAATAGCGGTGGTACGTTTACTTCAGGCTGTCGGAAAGGTGCCCGCAATCGATTACGGAGTTCGCCATTTGCCTCCGCAGTTCGAACCTGCATGAGCATATTCGCACCGTGGAGCGACCACCGCATCTGCTGCTTTTTCACCATCCGCTTCCCGACGAGAGAATTCACGGCCGACTCAGCGAGGGTCGTAGCAACACGGAGCCCAGCTCTGTGGCGCTTTCCATAGTCGACAATCGCACCACGGTTCGAGCGGATATAGGTCAGGAGTTGCAAGCCGAGGCTGTGCAGCCGTGCGATCGAGAACTCGTTTACCTGCGTTGATCCCTGCAGGTTCGTCAAGAGCCGCTCCAGGTTCCCTATCGCACGATCCACGCGCCCGTGCCACAAGCGCCATTTCACTGCTCTGATGTCTCTGTCTATGGTTGGAAGCGCTTCAAGGGGACTGGGCTGCGATCGCGCGATGTGATTGGCAATCTGCTGCATGGGCTGGATCTTCATGGCGATGTGGAACCAGTCGATGATGTGGGTTGTCGGCTTCGGCATGGCGCGGGGCACTCGCTTGAGAACTTCTGCGCCGTCCGAAATCACCGTCACATCGCCATAGCCGCGATATCCGACTCCTTCAAGCGTGTGGAGGGCGCGGTCGCGAATTGCTTGTTGAGCGGTGCTACCGGTGACGAAGTAGCGGCCACCTGGTTCGCCTCGTCCTCCGCGGCCGCATCGGGCAACGACGAGCTCGAAGCTTCGCGCTGCATTTGGGTCCGCGCTGCGAACATAAGCGGTATCGATGCTGATGACGAATTCCTTGCGGCGATCGCCCGGGAGCTGCAGCTCAAGCTGGCTGCGATCATCCGCTTGAGCTCTCGCCTTCCATGTTTTCCGGGCAATCTGGTCGTCGAGCCGTTCGCCGATCCTGATGGTCCGCTTGCGCACGGTCGCGTACGCCTCGGTGGGTTCAATCGGCAGGAACTCGGCCAGCACCTTGGCTGCCTGCCGGTAGGGCATCATGCTTCCCAGACGGGCGCTCAGCTCCAACAGTTCGGGCGTCGCTCGATCGGGGCAGATTTCTTTCAGCGGCGCAAAGGCGCCGTCCATGCCCGGATAGCAATCCCGGCACAGCAACCAGCGAGGATTGCGGACCGCCACTGTGCCGAAGACGGTTCGGATCCGGCGTGATGTGTAGTCCTTAACCGGCCGAAATGTGTGGCAATCCGGGCAGACACGACGAAAGAGGGAGTAGGTCTCTGCCTCATGGGGTACGACTGCGCTTTGCAGCGCCGTCATGATCGTCTTGCCGTCCTCAATCGACAAGCCAATGCCGCCGTCAAACAGACGTTCCCAACTCTTGTCGATACGAACGGCCTTCCTGCAAACGTCGCCGAACTCGTTCTTCCCCTCGATCGTGATCGTCCATTCCACCGCCATCGCTGCCTCTCCGAACAAAGCGATGCTGATGGACTGCACTTACCTAACAACCAGTGTCCGACCCCAGAGAAATTACCGGTTTCTCCGAGAGAAATTCTCAAATTAAGTGCTAGTTCTCAAATTAGGTGCCCCGCTATCCCGCTGAAATTGCTGCTGACCGATTCTCGGAGTTAAAGGGTCTGCCTCACTTTGTGTGGTTAATAGATCGTTAGCAGGCACTTCGCTATTGGCGTGCATGAGAACAAAATCAAAATGGTCGCCCGGTCCGAGCATCAAGGTCCAAAGCATCGCAACCAACGGCGACGGTGACTGGGTTGTGTCGGCTTGCGGACCATCCTCGGGCATTTGTCCAGATTGCAGGAAACAGAGCGCACGTCGGCACGGCTGGTCGTACCGCAGTCTTCAGGACCTGCCGATCCAAGGCAATGAAGTGACGGTAAGGCTTCGGTTGAGCCGCTGGCGTTGCAGTTATCGGCAGTGCGGGCGGCAAACATTCTCGGACCCGATCCCGGATATTGCCTCGCCCTACGCCCGCAGGACAAAGAGGGTCGCCAACATAGTCGGCCTTCTGGGGCACGGCACAGGCGGACGCCCGGGAGAGCGCTTGATGAACCAGCTCGGGATGCCGGTCAGCGACGACACCATCCTTCGGCACTTGAAGCGCATGGCTTTACAGATCGACGACGAGCCCCCCGCTCGGATCATCGGTATCGATGACTGGAGTTGGAGGAAATCGTGGCGCTACGGCACGATCATCGTTGATCTCGAGCGCCGAAAGGTCATGGACATTCTCGAGGACCGGAGCGTGGCGAGCGTTGCACAATGGTTGAAGCGGCATCCCTCCATTGAGGTGGTCAGTCGAGATCGATGCGGGCTATACGCGCAGGCTGCTCGTGAAGGTGCCCCGCAAGCGTCTCAGGTGGCTGACCGCTTTCATCTCTTCCAGAACCTGCGTCTTGCGATCGAGGAACAGATGAGCCTCTCCGGCCGAGCTACAGGCAGGGCACTGCTGCCAGACGAGGACATCGAGACTAATCATGACGATCGAGCTTTGCATGAGGAGGCGCCTGGAATGCGGTTGCGCAATCAGCTTCGACGGACACATAGGCAGTCCCGGAAGGAGGTGTTCGAGACGGTGCACGCCTTGAGCAAAGAAGGCCTGACCTGCTCGGAGATTGCGCGTCGCACTGGATATGGCCGCCGCAGCATCGCGAAATGGCTGACGTTTGAAACGCCACCCGACCGACGCAGGGGAGCGTTGCAGCCGACATCTCCCCTGTATTTCGAAGCCTTTCTCACCCAATGTTGGAAGGACGGCAACCGCCGTGGGCGGCATCTGTTTCATGACATCAAGCATCGCGGGTACACCGGCAGCTTTTCAAATCTTGAACGCCTCCTGGCAACCTGGCGCCGCGCCGAGAGACCGGAATCGGATAAGGATAAGGATAAGGATAAGGATGATGCGGCGCCGGCTCGGGTTGGCGTCGTCGACAGTACATACGATAATGCGCCTGTGCGTGATCCGCACACTGGCCACTGGATCTCGCCGGTTGTCGCCGCTGCTCTCTGCATCAAGCCGCGCGGCGCGCTGACCGTCAATCAAGAGCGGAAAGTGGACGCCCTCAAGCAGGGATCAGATACCTTTGCGACTTTGCGCAGCTTATCCATGCGGTTTCGCGGAATATTTCATAGCCGAAATTCGGCAAGGCTCGAAGATTGGATTGATGATGCCATTCATTCTGGCCTGGTTTTCCTGGCCCGTTTTGCCCGCGTCCTTCGCCGCGATATCGACGCCGTCTGTAACGCCATCGACCTGCCTTGGAGCAATGGTCAAGCGGAAGGTCAGATCAACCGACTGAAGACGATCAAGCGCGCTATGTATGGCCGAGCGGGTGCAGAGCTTCTCAGAGCGCGGATGATGCCCATCCAATTGTCCGATCTCCACACAAAGTGAGGCAGACCCCGATTAACTGCAAAGCGACACCACTCATCTTCTGGACCCCAAACGCCGCCGTTTATGCCAATGACACATTGGTGGGCGCACTCGTGATTACTTTTGCCATCCTCGTGCCGATGATGCCAGGCATGAGCCACGAAGGCATGATGGACTCCTCCGACATGCCCCCTGGCTGGACCTATTCGCCCTCAACCTATTTGCAGCGCCTGCCGATCATCGCGCTTGGCGCCATTGGGTTCGTTATTTCCCGCGTGCTTGCCGCCTATCAGCTGGGCCATATCGATGGCGTCTGGGAACCGTTCTTTTCCGGCGATGCGGTCCGGAATGGCACCGAGTATATTATCACCTCGGACGTTTCCAAAGCCTGGCCAATTGCGGATGGTGGTCTGGGCGCCACCACTTACATGTTTGAGGTGTTAATGGGCGTCATGGGAGGCCGCGCCCGCTGGCGTACGATGCCATGGATGGTCCTCCTGTTCGGCATTGTCGTCGTGCCGCTCGGTGTCATATCGATCTACTTCATCATCATTCAGCCGATCGTTATCGGCACTTATTGCACGCTGTGCCTGCTGGCTGCGCTCGCGATGCTGATCATGATTCCATATTCGCTCGATGAGCTCGTGGCGATGGGGCAGTTCCTGGTCCTAAACAAGCGGCGCGGACGACCGTTCTGGCGATCTTTCTTCAAGGGCGACGCGCTGCCCGGCAGCGGCGAGGACAAGCAGTCCGGCTTCGATTCCGATCTCGGGGGCACCATCAAGTCGGCGACCCGTGGGGTGACTGTACCGTGGACGCTCGTTGGAAGCGCTGCCGTTGGCCTTTGGCTGATGTTCAGCCGTCTAGCGTTCGGTACCGAGCCACCGATGGCGGACAGCGATCATCTGGTCGGCGCGCTCATTGTCACCGTTGCCGTGATGGCTATGGCGGAAGTCGCGCGGCCCTTGCGCTTCATCAACGTAGCCTTTGGGCTGTGGCTGATTGCGTCGCCCTGGCTGCTTATCGGCGCGGCGCCGCTCGCTTCGGGGGCAAGCGTTATCACCGGCATTCTCCTGATCGCCCTTAGCCTGCCGCGCGGTCCCCGTAGTAAGGAGCATTATGGGAGCTGGGACCGCTATGTCGTGTGAGCCGTGAGAATCCGCGGCTTGTCGCGACATGGCAATCATCAGCCCGGCGCCCGGCTGAGCACGTCGATAATCGGGCAGTCGGCAGCCGTTCCGCCCTCACAGCTTGCGGCCGTATCGGCAAGCGTACGCTCCATGCGCCGAAGATCGGCAATCTTGAGCCGAATATGCTTCAGATGGGCCAGCGCCGCCTCCTGCACATCGCCGCAGGCGTAACGTTTAGCCTCGCCTTTGCGCGGCGCCCGGGAATAGGGTCCATCAAGGTGTAGAAGGCCAGCGGCGGCAACGTGACGACCTGTCCGTCAGGCCCTTCGAAACGGATCAGGTCCGCGGCCCGATCCTGGACTTGCATGGCCGGGAACGACGATACGCGCCGGTGTGCTGCCGAGGAAGGTATGCCTCATGCGCGACCTGAAATCGGCGGGACCGCAAAATGGAGCGCTGCGCCAGCAATAACCCGCTTGGATCAGCTTGTGCCATAGTTCCCGCAGGTATCTACGGCGCACGCGGTCTCCGTCAGCAGCTCGTCGCTAAGCAAAAACAGATCATTCAGACGTTGATCGCTCAGGCGATAGTGGACAAAACGGCCGCGCTGCTCGCCGGAGACGAGGCCGCATTCGCTGAGACACCGCAGATGGTTCGAGGCGTTCGGCTGCGACAGACCCGTGATCGCGACGATCTGGCCGACAGACAACGGCCGCGTGCGCAAAGCATCAAGAATTGACAAGCGCGAGGCATCGGCCAATCCCCGGAATAGCTTCGTACGCAGAGCAAAGGTTGTATCCTTGATCCGCTCCAGCACTTCGACATTACTAGACATATCAGTCACGGATGATATATAGCCTCTCTCGAACAGGAAAGATAGCCATGACAATAGCAGCATCAGCGCACGATGCCGAGACCGCACGCTACCGCGTCACCGGCATGGATTGCCCCTCCTGCGCGGCTAAGATCGAGAAGGCAGTGCGCTCGGTTGGGGTGGACGAGGTAAAGGTTTCGACTGCCACGCAGATCATGACGTTGCACGTCAGCGACCCCGCGTCCTGCCTCCCGGAGGTCGAACGCGCTGTCAGCGGCATCGGATACCGGCTTGACCGTCTGGATGCACCCGAAACCGACACCGAGGGCGACATTGACGATCTGCCCAAGGACCTATCGCACATTACACCGGCCTATAAACGCGCGTTGTGGATCGTGGTCGTACTCAATGTCGGCTACGGAATCATCGAGATGTTCGGTGGCTTTATTTCTGGTTCGCAGGCGCTAAAGGCCGACGCACTCGATTTCCTGGGCGACGGCCTCATTACTTTTCTTGGCATCCTCGCCATCGGGTGGAGCATCGTCTGGCGCGCCCGTTCCGCCTTAATCCAAGGCCTTTTTCTTGGGGCGCTCGGCCTTGGGGTCCTTGTGAATACGGCCTATCGCGTGCTGGTGCAGCAGCAACCCGAGGCCGAGTTGATGGGCCTGTTCGCACTGGTTGCACTCGTCGTCAATGTGGTTGCGGTTCTTCCATTGCTGCCCCACCGAACGGGCGACGCGAATGTGCGGGCGGTCTGGCTTTTTTCGCGCAACGACGCGATCGGAAACGCAGCCGTCGTCGTGGCGGCAGGCCTGGTGGCTTGGACCGGAACGGCTTGGCCGGACCTCGTCGTCGCCGCCGTGATCGCCGGCCTGTTCCTGCAGTCGTCCTGGTCGATCATCCGCGACGCCCGCAGCGATTTGCGGGAAGCTTCGTCGACACGGCGGAGCGCTCCGGCATGATATCGAGCCGCGAACCCGACCGCTCCTTCACGAACCGCGCCTTGTCGATCAGCTCGATCCGGACAACCTATCACGGAGGAGCATGAGCACTTGGATATGGGCTGCTGTCCTGTTGGCCGCCGTCTTTGCGGCGGAGTGGGGTTCCGATCATCTGGCGGAGCCTCTTCGTAAGTTGCGCAAGCAGTGGGGGCTTTCGGCGGCGGCTGGCGGCTCTCTGATCGGCATCGCCACTGCAACCCCGGAAGTCGGCGTCAACGTTACCAGTGCTGTGCGGGGCGTGACCGATATCGGCTTGGGGGCAATGCTCGGCTCGACCGCCATCGGCATACCCGCGCTCGTCTCCGTCGGCTATCTCGCAACGCGCAAGCGCGACATTCCCAATGATCCGGGGCATCAACAGCACCTGCGCGAGCACCTATTGCGTGTTGATCCGAAAGCAGCAACCGTGCAGGCTCTTCCATATCTCGGCATATTGGCGCTCGCGGCTCTCCTGATCCTTCCTGCGCCCTGGCAGGGGCTGCAGCCAATTGATGGCGGGGTCCTGTTGGCCGCCTATGTCGCTTATGCCGCCCAGGCATTTTTTCGTGGCCGCGAGAAGCCCGAGCAGGTCGAGTGGTCGCGCAAGGGGATATGGATGGCGGTCGCCGGCGTTGGGGTTCTCGCACTCGGCGCCTATTTCACCGTCATTTCTACCCAAAATCTAGTGCAGGCGTTTGGCATCTCGCCGATCATCGGCGGCCTGTTCATTACTGCGCCGGTTGCCGCCCTGCCAGAGATTTTCGCGTCCTGGAAGGTGTCGCGGAGCGGCCAGATCACGCCGGCACTGACCAACATCATCGGCGATCACGCCATGACCATGACGGTCGGATTTCTGCCCCTGGCGCTTGTCGGGACGCAGATCGACAACTTCCGGCTGGTCTGGGTAAGTTTCGTCTTTGTCGCGCTTATGCCTGCGCTCTACGCGGCGTTCGTCCGCTGGGGCGGGTCCGAATCCGGCTTCCGCCGCTGGCAGGTTCTTACCCTGGTTGGCGCCTACGCTACCTATGTAGCCGTCGTTGTCGTCTGGGTGCTGGAGCTGGTCTGATGGAGATTTCCAGCATCGGAGTAGCAACAGCCTTCGCCGCAGGCGTGATATCCTTTTTGTCGCCCTGCGTTCTGCCGCTAGTACCGGGCTATATATCCTATGTCGCGGGGCGCACGATCAGCGCCGACGGGGTTCCGGCCCATTCCGGAATAAAGGCGGCGAGCCGAACCCTCGGTCTCAGCCTCTGCTTCGTTCTCGGCTTCTCGACCGTGTTCGTCTTGCTCGGGGCCAGTGCGACCGCGTTGGGCGGACTCCTGCGCACGCATCTTTACGAAGCAAACCTGATCGGCGGTGTGATCGTCGTCATCTTCGGCTTGTTCACAACCGGCCTTGTACCGATGCCCTGGCTCGACCGTGACGTGCGGTTCCATTCCAGTCCGAACAGCGGCGGCGCTTGGTCTGCCTACTTGCTCGGTCTCGCTTTCGCGTTCGGCTGGACCCCATGCATCGGACCTGTGCTGGGCTCGATCCTGGCCCTATCCGCCGCCAACGCCACGGTTGCAAGCGGAACGGCACTGTTGGCCGTATACTCGCTGGGCCTTGGCCTGCCCTTTATCCTGGCCGCTCTGTTCATGCGCGGATTCATGACACGGCTGTTGTCAATGCGCCGAACTGGCCGGGTGCTCAAAATCGTCGCTGGCGGGGTGATGGTGGTCATGGGTATCGCCATGATTACCGGCCATCTCTCCAGCTTTGCAATTTGGCTCCTCCAGACGTTCCCGGCCCTCGGCCGAATCGGCTGAGCCGCGGTTTTTAAGGGATTATGCGATATGCTCAGGCTCGGCCTTCCAATCGCCCTTGGCGGATTTCTCCTTGATCAGGCGACGAAATGGTTGGTCCTAAACCATGTCATGAACCCACCTCAGGTCATCCCTGTCACCGACTTCTTCAATCTCGTGCTCGGCTTTAACACCGGCGTGAGCTTCGGAATGTTCGGCGAGGCTCCGGCTTGGATCCTGATGGTGTTCACACTTGCCATAGTCGCGGGGCTCCTGGGCTGGATCAAGCGAACCGACAACCGTCTCACGGCCGCCGCCCTCGGGCTTATCGTCGGGGGCGCGCTGGGCAATCTGCTCGACCGGCTGCGGCAGGGCGCCGTGACGGATTTTCTGGATTTCTACATTGGCAGCTATCATTGGCCAGCCTTCAATCTTGCCGACGTGGCGATCGTATGCGGGGCGGGGCTCTTGCTCATCGAGAGCGTCCTAGCCAGAGACAGCACGAAAGCCCGTAGCGCCTGAACCAGTGCCTGCCCGACGAAGGACGCTTCAATGCCTCAGATCCCCCGCACCGCAACGCCGGACGCCACTCTGGCCCTTATCAATGATCCGTATCGGTTCATATCGAAGCGATGTCGGAAATATGGGGCAGACCTATTCGAAACACGGCTGATGCTGCAAAAGGCGACCTGCATGACCGGGCCGGAAGCGGCTCGGCTCTTCTACGACAACGACCGGTTCATGCGGCGTGGCGCCATGGTCGGGCGGATTCAAAAGACGCTGCTCGGACGGGGAGGCGTGCAGGGCCTGGACGACGAGGCTCACAAACACCGCAAGCGGATGTTCATGTCGCTGATGAGCGCTGAGCAGCTCGCTCGGCTGGTGGCGGGAACCGCCGAAGAGTGGCAGACCTACACTCGCGCCTGGACGCTAAAGGACGAAGTGGTTCTATATGACGAGTTGCACGGCCTTCTCACGCGCGCTGCCTGCGCCTGGGCCGGTGTGTCGCTCGCGGACTCAGAAGTCGCGCAGCGAACGCGCGAGATCACCGCGCTATTCGATTATGCCGGATCTATTGGGCCGAAACACTGGTGGGCTCGCTTGGCCCGCAAGAGGAGCAACCGCTGGATCGAGACCATCATCGGTCAGATTCGAAGCGGCCGGTCACGCCCCGCCGAACAATCCGCTGCCCATGTTATTGCATGGCACCGGGATCTGAACGGCAAGTTGCTGCCGCCTCACGTCGCTGCTGTGGAAGTGCTAAACGTGATCAGACCGATTGTGGCCGTCAGCGTCTACATCACGTTTGTAGCGCACGCCCTGCATCAATATCCTGAGTGTCGGCGCAAGCTCCAGGCCGGCGATGATGAGAGTTACACCGAACTCTTTGCCCAGGAGGTTCGCCGGTTCTATCCCTTCTTTCCTGCTGTCGCGGCACGGGTGCGACGTGACTTTGAATGGCAGGGGTATCGCTTCCCCCAGGGACGCCGCGTTCTCCTCGACCTTTACGGCACAAACCATGATGCGCGCTCATGGGAAACACCCGAAACGTTTCGGCCAGAACGGTTTGCTGATTGGGACAAGAGCCCCTTCAACTTCGTCCCTCAAGGTGGCGGCGATCACCATATGCATCACCGATGCCCAGGTGAGTGGATCACGATCGAGCTGATGAAGCAGGCTTCGGAGGTTCTATCCAGAAGCATACGGTATGATGTGCCGCAGCAGGATCTGCGGATCGACTACTCGAGGTTGCCTGCTTTGCCGCGCAGCCGCTTAATCATCAAAAACGTTGGGCAGACTTCGACCCGCATTCCTGCTGCTTCGCCAAGCTGACGCAATGCGTTCAACGGCAAATTTGGCTGGGTGCATGGGTGCCGGCGGCGTGCGGCATCAATAAGCGAGAATGGGCATCAAATCGTTCCCCGCTCGCCGCGACACAAGCTCGACGAGCTGCCGGTTGCCAAAATTGAATAATCATAGCATTTTGAGTTTGATGTTTACAATCAATGGCTTAGTTCCATAATGTGAGTTATGCGACATTGCTAATGTAGCGGCTATTTAGTAATGCGACAGTTGAGCCAGTTAGAGATGCGACAGTCTCGCCTCTTGATGCACTGGTCAACGCCAACGTCGGGAGCAAGGATGACGACTTCGAGCTTGGTCGAGACCATGAGCGGTCGGAGTCGTCATGTCCTTGTTGATCACCATGTCGCAGAGAGAGTTGCATCGCCTCGAAGTCATTCAAAAGATCCGTGACAATCGGCTTGGCGTTGTCCAGGCAGCCGAGTTGCTCGACCTCAGTCGAAGTCAGGTGCATAGGCTGCTGCAGGCCTACGACCTTGATGGTCCAGCCGGCCTTGTGTCGAAGAAGCGATCTCGACCAAGTAATCGGCGCCACAGCGAAGAGTTTCGCAATGCGGCGCTGGACCTGATCCGCGAACGCTATCTGGATTTTGGTCCGACGCTGGCACGCGAGAAACTGATCGAGCTGCATCGGATCTCGGTATCCAAGGAGACGCTGCGGCAATGGATGACCGAGGCCGGCATCTGGGTCTCTCGCCGGGAACGCAAGAAGCGTGTTTTTCAGCCTCGCGGCCGGCGGGATTGCTTTGGTGAACTGGTGCAGATCGACGGATCGCATCACTGGTGGTTTGAGAACCGTGGTCCCAAATGCGCCCTGCTCGTCTATATCGATGACGCTACAGGGAAGCTTCTACATCTGCGCTTTGCTGGGTCGGAGAACACGTTCGACTATCTCCATGCAACGAAGGCCTATTTGCAGCAATGGGGTAAGCCGCTTGCTTTCTATAGCGACAAGCATGGTGTTTTCCGGTCGACGAATGCTTCGAAGACCGACAGGACGACCGGTCTGACACAATTCGGTCGTGCGCTTTATGAACTGAACATCGACATCATCTGCGCCAACACGCCTCAGGCTAAAGGCCGGGTCGAACGGGCCAATCAGACGCTGCAGGATCGCCTGGTGAAAGAGATGCGGCTGCGGGGCATCAGCACAATCGATGCTGCCAATTCCTATGCACCTGAGTTCATTGAAGACTTCAATAAACGTTTTGGCAAGTTGCCGCGCAATCCGAAGGACATGCATCGGCCTCTCGCTGATCATGAGAACCTGGACGGTGCTATGTGCCGCAAGGAAGTCCGCACCCTGTCGCAGGCTTTGACGCTACGTTACGACAAGGTGCTGTTCATTCTCGATCCGACCGAGATCTCGCAGCCACTGGCTGGGCAGAAGGTCGTCGTCTGTGATTACCCGGACGGCAGGCTGGAGATCATGCATCAGAGCTTTTCCCTGCCCTACAGAACTTTCGACAAATTACGGTCTGTGCATCGAGCGCAGGTCGTCGACAATAAGCGGCTGGATGACATGCTGTCGATCGTTGCTGAGATGCAGGCCGGGCGCCAACGTGAGCGCAGCAAGAGCGGCCCATCCCGGACGGGTCAGAAAGATCATATGTTTGGCATTCGGGACGGCAGCATTGGAAACGGTTATCAGAAGCGCGGCCGCAAGTCCGGCCCTCGGACGGATTTCATGAACGATCCGGAAGTCATCGCCAAAAGGAAGAAGGCCTTGGCGCGCATGGAAGCTGCAGAATGACGTTAGCCGGTCTCAAAGCTAAAGCCGAAGAGGTGCGCCCCACCCGCCCCGATCTGATCTTGCAAGCGCGTCTGCCGCTCAGATCGGGGCTGATCGGCAGCGCCAGTGTCGCGTTTCTAAGTGGCTAGTGAGCACGCGCCTCTAACCAGCTTTGACATGCTAAAGCATTGATAATAGTGATATAGTTGGCATCCGAAAGGGACGCGACGGCACAAAATATTTACCGTTCACGGCACCTGATCCCTTTTCGATCGAGGTTCGAGAACGATACGCCTCCCCTACCCTTACGAGGTCATAGGCTTCCACAACCCGACCTTCGAAAAGCCTGTGCAGCGGATTGCGACGATCAACGTCAGACCCGACGATCACGCCAGCACGACCGCGGAAGATCTCCCGGGGCTCGATACCGCTGTTGTCTATCAGCAGGGCCTCCTCAGCGTATCTGAGAGCTTTAGACAGCTTCTGCAGCGATCCTTCGTAGCGCCGTCGGATGGATGTCTTCCGGAATGTCGTGGCCGCCCTTCTCTACCCGACGCTGAACACGCTCGATGTTGAGTTCGACGGAATCCAGGGCGACGTAGTAGAGGCCGACATAGTACCCAGCCGCCTTGGCATCGCTCATCAGGTTGATTGACGGCTGGCTGCTCAAGGTGGTTTCGAAGACGAACGACTGCCGGGTCTCGATTATCTCCCGGATCTTCATAATGGCCGCCCTCCCCGCTGCCATGGCGGCTGCCCGGCCATCCCTGGATCCGGTGAGCTGCTTGGCGATCTCATCAGCGTTGATCCAAGCGCCGTCGAGCTGCAGCTTGGCATATGCCGACGAATTGCCCGATCCGTTGGGACCCCCGAGAATGATACAGGCAGGCCGGGACAAAGAGTGAGGACCTCAGGCGGCAGAAATGCGCTTCTTCTGCTCCAATACCGCCTGATCCTCGGCCTCATTCTGGAGGTCACGGGCGGAGATCGGCAGGCCCAAACGACGGCTCTCGGCGATCGCTTCGCGGCCGATCTGCTTCAGGGCTTCCTTGTTCTCGTCAAACTTCTTCAAGAGCATTTGCGGTCTCCTAAGGGAAGAATATAGCGCAGAGCAACCCCGTCGGCAAATCAGGGCTTTGCGACTTAGAGGGAAAGCACGCAAAGAGAGCAAATAGGCGCCAGATGAAGGCGCCAGGCGACGCGATCAAAAGTTGCAGATCTGCTCTTAGGGCGTGAGGAAGAGGATGGTACCCTTTTGGATCTGTTGCAACGGAAAGGATGATCACGCCATGACTGACGAAGTTGTCGACCTGTCGAAAACCCTGGTTTGGACTGTCGGAATGATCACGCAAGCCGGTCCTGATGAGCGTTAGAGGGTGGCCAGGCTTATCGCGAAGCGCAGGACCTGGTTGCCCAGATGCCGAGAACCGACGAAGGCGCACGGCCTCGCATCGTCGCTTGTTTCCGCCGCTCGGACAAGTACCGCGCTGCCGAAGATGTCGCCTGCGTTGGCTGGATCCTGACAGCGATCGAGGAACGCGTGAATGAAGGCGACCTTCCCGATTGGCGAAAGCTTCGTAAGGTCGTGAAGAACACGGTAAAGCTCCGGCCGGACCCTGCCCCGACGCTTCACTGAATGCAATCAAGCTCCGGCGCACATCCGATGGTTAGACATCGCTATCGTCCGGGTGATGAGGAACGGTTTTGGCGGGGGAAGTCGATCCCGGCTTCCGCTTCGCGGCGCGATGCTAAGCCTCCTGCGGCTTCCCTTCTTCCGTCAAAACCGTGTCGAGAATTCCCGCTTTCCCGCCCCTGAAGGAGGGGCGGCGCTATGCTGAGCTCCGATATTCTTCATTGTCCTTCTCGGATCTCGGACTGGCGCCGATCGATCCGAGCGATGTCTTCGCCAGAAGGGCCGGAAAAGGACGCCGCATGAGCGCCGGCTGTTCGCCAAAGGCGGCCGGCACGCGGCGGAAACCAAAGCCAACCCGCTGAGTGTTATGGCGCGGCTTTCGCCGCGCCATTCGTTTACTGCCTTCCTATCGTCCGGGGCTCCATTGCGATCACCAGGTCATGCACCATCTTCAAGGCCGTATCGTCGAGCTTTTTCAGGTGGTCGACCGTTTCCCCCATCAGCTTGTTTCTCACGGCTTCCCCCGACTTTTCTTTCGAATGAGAGGGCCGTTCGTCGACGAAGGGATCGAAGAACTCTTCCGGAGTGATATCCAGGACCTCGAAAACGTGGATCAGCCGTCCGACGGTCATCAAGGAAGAGGCATTTTCGTAACGGGAATACGTCGCCTCCTTCACCCCCAGCAGTGTAGCGACTTTAGCTTGCGCAATCTGTCGGTCGGTTCGCAGGTCACGCAGTCGCTGAGCAACAAGCAGATCCAGTTCCTTGAGATCGATGATCTTTCCGTCAAGCCGCTTGCGATAAACGGGATAATCTTTGTTCGGGTCGTCAACGCGTTCAAGTCCGAGATAGCTTACCCACTGCTCGAGTCCGAAACCTGCCATTGCCACCAACCACACTGGAAATTAATCGTTATTTCTCTGGAACAATTAAAGATGGTGCCTCGAAAGTCTACACTGAATAGCTACTTTAGCGCATCGCTTTGCGACCCCGCTCTATGCCTTCGGCACGGAGCCAGCAGCCGCTGTCTCCGCCCATTCGGGTGACGATCGGTTGCGCTGCGGCTTCGCCTTCAATCACATGCCTTGGCAAAAATCGGTACCGACATTTACAGCCTCTCCCGATCGACCCATATTGGCTACTGATCCAGTCAGGTCATGGCAGATCTCTAGCCCTTATCTGTCATGCCTACGGAGGCCGCCTCGCCTGATCGGGGCGGCCTTTCCGCATCTTGAAAGCTCCTCACCGCCATCAGCACCAGTCACTGTGATCCGGTCCCCGTCACGATGAAGCAGTGACGCCGGAGGCGTCCTGTCTGTCTCTTTGATGAGGGAAAGAGGAGCGCCGCCCCCTCTCCCTCACAAGGGGAAAAAACGGTCTCCCCGTCCTTCCTTCGCGCAGCCTTACGGCCGCGCTTTCGTGCAGGATCGCCACTGACGCGACGCCCCTTCGGCTTTGCCTCGGGCGGGCGAAACCCCTCCGTTTTATCCCCTTGCCACCCTCTCCCCCGCTGCTCCGCGCGAACTCGGGAACAGGAGCGGGGCTCCTGCCCACGAGGGGCACGAGAAGACCGCTTCGCGGAATTGGAGAAAGGGTGAGAACTATGACCACAACCGCAACCGTTTACCTCCTGGACCCGGAAGCCGGGACCATTCAAGCTGCACAGGTCGCCGCGCCAAGCGCATTCTCTCAGACCTACGGGCTGATTGGATGCCAGCTTGTCGAGGCGGTGCCATTCGATACGAACCACGTTCTCATCGTCGATGAGGAGGGTTTGCGTGACGGCTTGACCGCCTTCACCGTCTTTGACGGCTACCCGCAGCCATTGGCCGGAAAAATCGTTCTTGCCAGTCTGGACGGCTCGCATGTCCTGCCGCCGCTGATCAGCATTGAGGAAGTGGCGGCCCGCCTGAACGTCTGCAAGCCGGTTCTTGATCCGGTCTTCGCCAAGGCAGACGAGCATTCCCCCAATGGGGTCATTCTGGGCGGCGCTTTGATCGGGTTCCAGACCCGCATCACTCGCACTCACCCAACCGTCATGGCGGGGGTAGTCCGATGATCATCGCTGTTGTCGAGGACCGCACCCTGCCCATTCTCGCCGGAACCTTTGCCGCGACCATCGCGGCGAAGGACATCGAACATAGCTTCCATGCTCTCGCGCATTTTCCGGAGCGGCGCGCGCTGTTCGAACTGGAGGGGCTGGCAGAGCGCCTGAACGGTTTTGCCGCCTTCATGGTGGAACTGTGGGAGCAAGCAAAACTGCCCCTGCCGGACGCTGAACTAGAGGCGTTTGCCCGCCGTCATGTCGAGATCACCGCCCAGTATTGGGCAGCGGAAGGCCGTTGCATGAACTGGTTTATCACCGGACCTGCCCGCTTTCCCGTCGCCCGCAATGAAAAGCGGATGCGAGTTTCAGACGCCCGCCGTGCTGACGTCTCGGCCCATATCGCGACTGCGAAAAAGGCAGTGAAGCGCAAGGCGTTTCCCCACGGGAGCGATGACGAGCCGATCCGCTCCGGCGATCCGGCCGCCATGCAGCGCATCGCCTCGCGGATCGAAGACCTGGCACTGTCCATCGACCGGATGAAACTGGCGAATGTCATCATTCGCCGGATGGAGAAGGATCAGGCGAGCGAAGCCGACATTCTGGCCCGTGTGGTAGCAGAAACCGGAATGGACGAGGAGAGGGCATCGCGTGGCGTTACCCTTGCCCCGTGGCAGAACCGACGCGGCTTTTCCACCACCAACACCCGCGCCGAACTGCGCCGCATGCAAACCCGCCTCGCTTCGCTTGCTTCGATGAAGAAGCGCGGCGACCGCGCCGAGGACGTTGAGACGCAGGCAGGAGCCGTCACGGTCAATGAAAACACCGACTTGACCCGCATTCAGTTGCTGTTTCCCGGCAAGCCGGACGAACAGACGCGGCGCACCCTGAAATCTCACGGGTTCCGCTGGTCTCCGTCGCAAGGGGCGTGGCAGCGCAATTTGAACGAGGCCGGGCGCTATGCGGCAAGTCGTGTCTTGAAATCGATCAGCGGCAACAGCGCCGCTCGATCAGCCCCGGAAAACAGAGGATCCCCACATGAATGAGCAGATTTTTACAGTCATGGAGTTTTCCGGCCGAGGCGACGCCATGTTCGGCGGCAGTGCCGCCGACTGGAGCCTATACACCCAAGAAGACGGCTCAAACGCTTTCATGAGTGCAGCCGACGCGCAGCGCCGCCAGCTGGTGAAAGCCTATTTCCCGACCAAGAAGGAGGCAAGTGAGGCCGGGGAGGCAGCCAGTCAGCGCAAGGGCCTGATTTCGGCCTTGCCTGTTCGGCGTGTTGACGAGATCCCCTATGCGCAATTGCGCTGGATTGTCGGAAACATGCACGTTGGAACCAGCGATGACGACTTGAAAGCCGACATCAAGGGACGCGCGAAGTCGGGCATGACAGAGAATCCCGACCTTCTGGCGCAGGCGTGCGCCTATGCACTGGCAAGCCACCGAGCCAATCAGGGCTTGGTTGCCCATTTCCGGCTGTAGGAGGGTAAGCGCGATTTTCAGGTCCTGCCGCAGAGATGTGTGAACAAGCGTGGCGCGGCTATCGGCTCAGGGGGCGGCTTGAGCCTTTGCGAAGTTGAA
>NZ_SNZF01000048.1 GCF_004363725.1 Aquamicrobium defluvii
CTGTCGCACAACGAGGCCGAGGACATCTCGAAGGAATGGGCCGCCGCCGGCGCCGACGTCCTCCTCCATGCCGTCATCGATACGGCGGGGATTGTCGAATGAATTGAATCGCATGAACCGAATGCTTAAAGCCGCTCGTCAAAGAAGCGGCAGCAACAAGGGGAACCAGGATGACAAGAGTAATCAGAAACGGCACTGTCGTAACCGCTGACCGCACCTGGAAGGCGGATGTGCTCATCCGGCACGGCAGGATCGAGGCCATCGGGACGGACCTGCATGGCGACCACGAGTTCGACGCCACCGGCTGCTATGTGATGCCGGGCGGAATCGATCCGCACACCCATCTCGAAATGCCCTTCATGGGCACCTATTCCGCCGACGATTTCGAAAGCGGCACGCGTGCGGCGGTGGCCGGCGGCACGACGATGGTGGTCGACTTCTGCCTGCCGGGGCCACAGCAGTCGCTGCTCGAAGCCTTGCAGATGTGGGACAACAAGACCTCGAAGGCGGCCTGCGACTATTCCTTCCACATGGCCATCACCTGGTGGGGCAAGCAGGTGTTCGACGAAATGGCGCAGGTGGTGGACAAGGGCATCCCCTCGTTCAAGCACTTCATGGCCTACAAGGGCGCGCTGATGGTAGACGACGACGAGATGTATGCCTCGTTCCAGCGCTGCGCGGAACTTGGCGCGCTGCCGCTCGTCCATGCCGAGAACGGCGACGTGGTGGCCGCGCTTTCGCAGAAGCTGCTTGCCGAGGGCAATAACGGACCGGAGGGCCACGCCTATTCGCGTCCGCCGGAAGTGGAAGGCGAGGCGACCAATCGCGCCATCATGATCGCCGACATGGCGGGCGTTCCGCTCTATGTGGTGCATGTGTCCTGCGAGCAGAGCCACGAGGCGATCCGCCGTGCGCGCAGCAAGGGCATGCGCGTCTATGGCGAACCGCTGATCCAGCACCTGACGCTGGATGAAAGCGAGTATTTCGACAAGGACTGGGACCATGCCGCGCGCCGGGTGATGAGCCCTCCCTTCCGCAACAGGCTGCATCAGGATTCGCTGTGGGCCGGCCTGCAATCGGGCTCCCTGCAGGTGGTGGCGACCGATCATTGCGCTTTCACCAGCGAGCAGAAGCGGTTCGGCGTCGGTGACTTCACCAAAATTCCCAACGGCACCGGAGGTCTGGAGGACCGCATGCCGGTGCTGTGGACGAGGGGCGTGAACACCGGGCGGCTGACGATGAACGAGTTCGTCGCGGTCACCTCCACCAACATCGCCAAGATCCTCAACATGTATCCGAGGAAGGGCGCGATCGTGGAAGGGGCGGATGCCGACATCGTGGTGTGGGACCCGAAGCGGAAAAAGACCATATCTGCCGCCGGCCAGCAGTCGGTGATCGACTACAACGTCTTCGAGGGCATGGAGGTGGCCGGCCTGCCGCGCTTCGTCTTCTCGCGCGGGGAACTCGTCGTTCAGGAAAACGAGATGAAGACGAAGCCCGGCCATGGCCAGTTCGTGGCGCGCGAGCCAAACGCGGCGCCGAACCGGGCGCTCTCGACGTGGAAGGAGATCACGGCGCCGCGCCGGATCGAGCGCAGCGGCATCCCGGCCACAGGGGTGTGAGGCCCATGGCAGACGACAGGAATAATCGGGGAAAGGCACAAACTCCATGAATGCGATAGCCAGCCACAAGCCAGCCCCCGCACTCCCGGTCACGCAAAGCGGCGTTGCCGATGTGGTCGCCGCCAGCAAACTCGGCCTTGTCTTCAACACCAACGATGGCCCGGTGCAGGCGCTCAGCAATGTCGACCTCACCATCGGCAAGGGGGAATTCGTTTCGTTCATCGGCCCTTCGGGCTGCGGAAAGACCACGCTGCTCAGGGTGATCGCCGATCTGGAAAAGCCGACCTCCGGCACCATAATGGTGAACGGCATGACGCCGGAGCAGGCGCGCGAGCGCCGCGCCTATGGCTATGTGTTCCAGGCAGCCGCGCTGTTTCCATGGCGTACCATCGCAGACAATGTGGCCCTGCCGCTGGAAATCATGGGAATTTCCAAGGCCGAGCGGGCCGAGCGCATCAGGCGCACGCTCGAACTGGTCAATCTCGCCGGTTTCGAGAAGAAATATCCGTGGCAGCTTTCGGGCGGCATGCAGCAGCGCGCCTCCATTGCCCGTGCGCTCGCCTTCGACGCCGACCTGCTGCTGATGGACGAGCCTTTCGGCGCGCTGGACGAGATCGTCCGCGACCATCTCAACCAGCAATTGCTGGAGCTATGGGCGCGCACAAACAAGACGATCTGCTTCGTCACCCACTCGATCCCGGAGGCGGTCTACCTTTCCACCCGCATCGTGGTGATGTCGCCGCGCCCGGGCCGCGTCACCGACATCATCGACACCAATCTGCCGCGCGAGCGGCCGCTCGATGTCCGCGAAAGCCCGGAGTTCCTGGCCATCGCAGCGCGGGTGCGCGACGGCCTCAAGGCCGGCCACAGCTACGAGGACTGAGGGCCGGCATGGACAGTTTTCAATCCAAAATCGTCCCTGTCGGCACGCTGCTGGCCATTCTGGTGGTTGCCTGGTACGCCTTCGCGGTGGTGCTGAACGGGCCGTTCCAGCGCGATCTCGACCGCCGCGCCGGCGAGACGCCCGGCCAGCTCGAATTCCTCATGCGCACCTGGTCGCAGCCCAAGCCGACGCTGCCGGCCCCGCATCAGGTGGCGCAGAACTTCTACAAATCCACCTTCACGGTGAAGCCGTGGAGCAACCGCAGCCTCATCTACCATGCATGGGTGACGCTTTCGTCGACCTTCGTCGGGTTCGCTTTCGGGGCCGCGCTGGGCATCCTGATTGCCGTCGGAATCGTGCATTTCGCCTCGCTCGACCGCAGCCTGATGCCGTGGATCATCACCTCGCAGACCATCCCGATCCTCGCCATCGCGCCGATGGTGGTGGTGGTGTTCGCCTCCATCGGCATCACCGGCCTGTTTCCGAAGGCGCTGATCTCGACATACCTGTCCTTCTTCCCCGTGGCAGTCGGCATGGTGAAGGGGCTGCGCTCGCCCGAAGTGATGCATCTGGACCTGATGCGCACCTATAACGCCACCCGTCCCCAGGTGTTCTGGAAGCTTCGGGTTCCCGCGTCGCTGCCGTTCCTGTTCGCGTCGATGAAGGTGGCGGTGGCGGCAAGCCTCGTCGGCGCCATCGTCGCCGAATTGCCGACCGGTGCGGTCGCCGGCATCGGTGCGAAACTCCTGAACGGAGCCTATTACAGCCAGACCATCGACATCTGGGCGGCGCTGGTGGCCGGCTCGCTGGTCGCCGTCATGCTGGTGGCGCTGGTGGGGCTTGCGGGACGGATCACCGACTACGCCATGGGCGGGAGGCCGGCATGAGGGCGTCACTTCCATGGCAGATCGCGCTTGCGCTTCTGGCGGTCGTCACCGGCGGGGTCCTGCAACTGGCAACGGCCCCGGGCGGCGGCCCCGGCAATGTGTGGCCGGCGCTCGGACTTGTGGCGCTCGCGGCGGCCGGAACCCTGACCATGGGCGGCAGGCCGGTGGCGCAGGCCGTGCTTCTCTTCATTGGCGCGCATGGGGCGGCATGGCTGCTGCTCAGCGGTGTTGCCGGCCACGAAGGGCAGGCGGGGGCTTCCTTCTATCTGGCGCTTTCCGGCGCATGGCTGCTTGCCTGGCGCTGCGTGACGGTGCTTTCGATGCTGAAACCCGCTTCGCCGAACGAAAAGAGGCTGCTTGGGCTGATCATTCCGCTGATCTTCGGTGCCTGGGTGCTCATCCTGTGGGAGGCGATCGTGCGCGGCGCGGGGATTCCCTTCCTGCTCCTGCCGCCGCCCAGCGCCATCGCCGAACGCATCGGAGTCTCGACGGCGGTGCTCGCCGCCGATTTCAGGCAGACGGTGCTGAAGGCGGTTCTGGCCGGCTATATCATCGGCTGCGGCGCCGGCTTCATCGCGGCCATCGCCGCCGATCGTTTCGTGTTCCTGCGGCGCGGGCTTCTGCCCATCGGCAACATGGCGGCGGCGCTGCCGATCATCGGCGTGGCACCCATCATGGTCATGTGGTTCGGCTTCGACTGGCCTTCCAAGGCGGCGGTCGTGGTGATCATGACCTTCTTCCCCATGCTGGTGAACACGGTGGTGGGGCTTTCCGCCTCGGGGCATATGGAGCGCGACCTGATGCGCACCTATGCGTCCGGCTACTGGCCGACGCTTTTCAAGCTTCGGCTGCCGGCGGCTATGCCCTTCATCTTCAACGCGCTGAAGATCAACTCCACACTGGCGCTGATCGGCGCGATCGTGGCCGAGTTCTTCGGCACGCCGGTGGTGGGCATGGGGTTCCGCATCTCCACTGAGGTCGGGCGCATGAACATCGACATGGTGTGGGCAGAAATCGCGGTGGCGGCGCTGGCCGGCACGCTGTTCTACGGGGTGGTGGCGCTGGTGGAGCGCGCCGTCACGTTTTGGCATCCGTCTATCCGTGGTGGCTAGGCGGCTCTTTCAGAGGGTGAGAACAATGAGAAAAATGCTCGTATCATTGCTGGCGGGAGCCATGTCGCTGGCGGCGGCCCAGGCCATGGCTGCCGACAAGGTGGTGCTGCAACTCAAATGGGTGGCGCAGGGCCAGTTCGCCGGCTACTTCGTGGCCAAGGAACAGGGTTTCTACGAGGAAGAGGGGCTGGACGTCGAGATCAAGAACGGCGGGCCGGACATCGCCCCCGAGCAGGTGATCGCCGGCGGTGGCGCCGATGTGATCGTGACATGGATGGCGGCCGGACTGGCGGCGCGCGACAAGGGCGTCAAGCTGGTCAACATCGCCCAGCCCTATGCGAAGTCCGGCCTCCAGCTCATTTGCCCGAAGGATGGCCCGGTGCAGACGGAAGCCGATTTCAAGGGGCATACGCTTGGCGTCTGGTTCTTCGGCAACGAATATCCGTTCTATGCCTGGATGAACAAGCTTGGCCTGCCCACCGAGGGCGGTCCCGATGGTGTGACCGTGCTGAAGCAGAGCTTCGATGTGCAGCCGCTGATCCAGAAGCAGGCGGATTGCATCTCGGTGATGACCTATAACGAATACTGGCAGGCCATCGACGCAGGCTTCAAACCGGAAGATCTGGTCGTGTTCAACTACACCGAACTTGGCAACGATCTGCTGGAAGACGGGCTCTATGTCATCGAGGACAACCTCAAGGACCCGGCTTTCGAGGACAAGATGGTGCGCTTCGTGCGCGCTTCCATGAAGGGCTGGAAATATGCCGTCGACAATCCGGAAGAAGCGGCGGAAGCCGTGATGGAAGCCGGCGGGCAGGATGAAAATCACCAGCAGCGCATGGTGGGCGAGGTGGCGAAGCTGATCGGCGACGGCAAGCTCGATCCGGTCGTCTATGAGCGTACGGCCAAGGCGCTGCTCGACCAGAAGATCATCACAAAGGAGCCGGAGGGAGCCTTTACGACGGCGATCACCGACAAGGCGCTGCAGTAACGCCAACCGGCTCTACATGAAACGAAAGGGGCGGGAAACCGCCCCTTTCCTGCGTGAATCTGTCGTGCACGCGCAGCAAATGCCTGAAGCATGTCGCCCGAAAGCGGGAACCTGTTTCGGAACAGCGGCATATGTGAAAACAAGAGCTTAAAGCATCAGGCGCGAATCCGGAGGATCGCGATGCGCATTAGATCATTTCGTCGTTTCACGGAATCGATGAAATGATCTAAATGTTTGTTTATACTGCATTTATGCGACGCCGAATGTTTCCATTCGGCTGCAAAATGCTCTGGCCGGCATCAGATGCGCCGCTCCTTGATGGTGTTCATGATGAAGCTGGTCTCGATCGAGGCGACGCATTTCAGGCGCGCGATCTTCTCCTTGATGAAGCGCTCATATTCGCCAAGGTCGCGGGCGGCGACTTTCAGCATATAGTCACGCGAGCCGGTGACGAGATGGCATTCCAGCACCTCGTCCCAGCCGCGCACGGCCTGTTCGAACATGACGATGTCGTCCTCGTTCTGCTGGACGAGGCGTATGGTGGCGATGGCCGTCATGGTCCAGCCCCAGGCTGCCGGATCGACCAATGCCGTGTAGCCACGGATGACGCCCGTTTCCTCCAGTCGCCGCACGCGGCGCAGGCATGGCGACGGCGACAGGCCGATGCGTTCGGCCAGCTCGATATTCGGCAGGCGTCCATCGGCCTGCAACTCTCTCAGTATCTTGCGATCGAAATCGTCGGCAATTTTCTGCGTCATAAATGAAGGTCATTGGATATGGATTGCGCCATATCAGCCACGATTGATCGAAAATAGCAAGGATTGAGCCTCCCGCTTGCGCTAGATTGCGCAGCAGACTGAAAAAGGGCCGCAAGGCCATTTCCGGGGATCGTCATGACAGCGCCAAAACCCTCCAGAACACATATCGGCAACCACAAGCTCCATCCTGAAACCATGATGCTGAGCTACGGCTTCGATCCGCTGCTTTCGGAAGGGGCCGTGAAGCCGCCGGTGTTCCTGACCTCGACTTTCGTGTTCCGCTCGGCGGAGGAGGGGCGCGATTTCTTCGACTACACCTCAGGCCGCAAGGAGCCGCCGCAAGGCACGGCCGCGGGACTGGTCTATTCGCGCTTCAACCACCCCAACAGCGAGATTGTGGAAGACCGGCTTGCCGTTTACGAAAACACGGAAAGCTGCGTGCTGTTCTCGTCGGGCATGTCGGCCATCACCACGGCGATCCTGGCCTATGCGCGGCCCGGCGATGTGGTGCTGCATTCGCAGCCGCTTTATGGCGGAACGGAAGTGCTTCTGGCGCGCACGCTGGCGGGGCTCGATATCGGTGCCGAGGGCTTTTCGGACGGTGTGAACGGCGATGCGGTGCGCAAGGCGGCGAGGGCCGCTGCCGCGCGGGGCAGGGTTTCCGTCATTCTGGTGGAAACGCCGTCAAATCCGATCAACAGCGTCATCGATCTTGCCCTGATGAAGGCGGTTGCCGACGAGCTGGAGCAATCGCAGGGGCACCGCCCGGTGGTGATGTGCGACAACACGCTGCTCGGCCCGGTGTTCCAGCGCCCGGTCGAACTCGGCGCGGATGTCTCGCTCTATTCGCTGACCAAATATGTCGGCGGCCATTCCGACCTGATCGCCGGCGCGGCGATGGGCCGGAAGGAGGTCATCAGGCCGATCAAGGCCCTGCGCGGGGCTATCGGCACGCAACTCGACGCACATTCGTGCTGGATGCTCGGCCGCTCGCTGGAAACGCTGGCGCTGCGCATGGAGAAGGCCGACGCCAATGCGAGGATCGTGGCGCAATTCCTGCGCGATCACGCCAAGGTCGAAAGAGTTCACTACCTGCCGTTTCTCGAGGCCGAAAGTCCTTCGGCGAAGGTGTTCCGGGCCCAGTGCACGGGCGCGGGATCGACTTTCTCCTTCGATATTCGCGGCGGGGAGAAGGCGGCTTTCGCCTTCCTCAATGCGCTGCAACTGTTCAAGCTGGCCGTCAGCCTCGGCGGCACGGAATCGCTGGCCAGCCACCCGGCGGCGATGACCCATTCGGGGGTTCCGCTGGAGGTGCGCCAGCGCATCGGCGTGCTGGACACCACCATCCGCCTGTCGATCGGGGTCGAGCATCCCGACGATCTGGTGGCCGATGTGGCGCAGGCGCTGGCGACGGTTTGATCGCCGAAAACGGCTCGCCGGTTTTTGGCAAGCCTTTTTCCGGCTTCGCGCTTCTCGCTAAGGCGGCAACCGCCGCGCCGGTGAAAGCCGGCGCGCATTTCGGCTTTGGGTCCCGCTCCCGGGAGGGGGGGCGACGCCTGCGGGCGACTTACCTCTGCCCGTTTGCATGAACATGGACTGAATGCCGCCTTCAGAACAGGTTCAAATGCCGCCGGGCATCCTTCCAGCATGTTCAACGGGAGGAATTGACAATGACCATCAGAAACATCGCCAGGGCTGCTGTCGCATCTGCACTGCTTCTTGCATCGGTCTCCGGTGCCTACGCCTACTCGATCCATGTTCTGAACGGCGTCTACACGATCAAGTGCGAGAACGGCGTGACATCGACCGGAACCACATTGCAGGTGTCGCACGCCCAAGCAGCCTATTTCTGCAAGGTGCGGGGCAGCAGCATGACAACGGACAAAGGTGACATTGCGCCGAAAGCGGCGGCGACGCCGACGAAGCAGATGGCGCCCGGCCGCTGAGCAACCGGCTTGCCCGCAATGAAACCCCGTCTCAAGGCGGGGTTTTTTGCCTGAGGCGGACGGCAGGAGAAAGCAGCCGTCAATGTCACCGTCCAAGGCGGCTGCTTTCGCCAGCAAGGCACCTGAAGCAGTGCCCGGCCAGATTCCCGGGCGCACCGGCTTGGACGATGCCGCGATGCGGCTGCCGGAGCGTTTCGATCCACGCTCCGGCCAGAAAGCCGCCTATCGCTTCTCGCGGATGTCGGTGAGCGTGCGGGCGGGGGTGATGGCTTCGGGATCGAGCCTGATCTCGATGATCGCCGGCTTGCCGCTCGCCCTTGCGCGCTCGAAGGCGGGCGCGAAGGCATCGGTGGTCTCCACCGTTTCGCCATGCCCGCCGAAGGCGCGCGCATAGGCGGCGAAATCCGGGTTCTTCAGGCTGGTGCCGGAAACGCGGCCCGGATAGTCCCGCTCCTGATGCATGCGGATCGTGCCGTAGATGCCGTTGTTGAGAATGACGACGATGACCGGCAGGTCGTATTGCACGGCCGTGGCGAATTCCTGCCCATGCATCAGGAAATCGCCGTCGCCGGCCCATACGATCACTTCGCGCTCCGGAAACAGGCTTTTTGCGCCGACGCCGGCCGGCACGCCGTAGCCCATGGAGCCGGAGGTCGGCGCGGCCTGCGTGTTGTAGCGGCGGAAGCGATGGAAGCGGTGCATCCATGTGGCGAAATTGCCCGCGCCGTTGCAGATGATCGCGTCTTCAGGGAGCTCGCCTTCCAGATAGTCCATGATCGGACCCATCCGCACGGCGCCGGGGCCGGTCTTGGGCGGGGTGGACCATGCAAGATAGTCGGCATGACGCTGCTTCGTCTCATCCGCCCACACAGGTGCCGCCTTCGGCCTGCGGCCGGCGAATGCCTCGACGAAGGCGGCGGGCGAGGCATTGATGGCAAGGGTCGGCCGGTAGACGCGGCCCAGCTCGTTGGCGTCGACATGGACATGGACCAGCTTCTGGTCCGGATAGGGGCTCTTCATCAGCGTGTAGTCGGATGAAGGCATCTCACCGAAGCGGCCGCCGACGAGCAGGATGAGGTCTGCCTGTTTGATGGCGCTGGCGAGTTTCGGGTTGAGGCCGATGCCGACGTCGCCGGCATAGTTCTCATGCAGATGGTCGAACAGCATCTGGCGGCGGAAGGAGACGCCGACCGGAAGCGCCCAGTTTTCCGAAATGCGCTGCATGCGCGCGACCGCTTCGTCGCTCCAGCGGGTGCCGCCGAGAATGACGAACGGGCGTTTTGCCTCACCCAGCAGCTTTTCCAGCTCGTCCAGTTCCGCGTCGCCGGGCCGCGTCTCCACCGGCGTGAAGGGCAGGGCAGCCGGGGCGTCGACCTCGGAAACCAGCATGTCCTCCGGCAGCGAAACGATGACTGGGCCGGGCCGGCCGGAGGTGGCGACGGCGAATGCGCGCGTCACCAGTTCGGGAATACGGGCGGCGTCGTCGATCTCGACCACCCACTTGGCGATGTCTCCGAAGAAGGCGTGGTAATCGACCTCCTGAAACGCCTCGCGGTACTTCGCATGGCTGGCGATCTGGCCGATGAACAGGATCATCGGGATCGAATCCTGCATGGCGATATGGACGCCGGCCGAGGCATTGGTGGCGCCGGGGCCGCGCGTGACGAAGCAGATGCCCGGCCTGCCGGTGAGGCGGCCCTGACAGTCCGCCATCATCGCCGCGCCGCCTTCCTGACGGCAGACGATGGTGCGGATGCTGGAATCGTGCAGCGCATCGAGCACGGCGAGATAGGATTCGCCCGGAACGCAGAACACGCGGTCCGCGCCATTGGCCTCAAGCGCCTCGACAATCAGCTGTCCACCGGTTTTCATTGCGATCATTGCTCCAGTTCAATCGGAAATTTTCATGCTTGGGGAAGGCTGAGCGGGCAGACGCGATCCAGCCATGAAGCGAAATCGGCCATAACGACATCGCGGTTGATTTCGTTGAGGCTTTCGTGGCGGGTGCCGGCATAGGTGGTGGCCGTGACGCTGGAAAAACCCATGGCCCGAAGGCGGGCGGCGAGCTTTCTCATACTTTCGCCGCCATTGGTGGCGGGGTCTTTTTCCCCGCCCACCAGATAGAAGGGTAGCGCCCTGCGAATGTCGGAAAAGCCAGAGTCGTCCGCGCCGTTTGCGGCAAGGCGGAACAGATCGAACCACAGCGAGACCGATCCGTTCCAGCCGCAGAGCGGGTCCGCCATATAGGCGTCCACCTCGGCCGGATCGCGCGACAGCCAGTCGAAAAGCGTGCGATGATCGGGAACCGCCTTGCCCCATGCTTCGAAGGTGAGCTTCGGCATCATGCGCGAGGGCACGTCGGAACCGAGGCGGAAGCGCTCCCAGGACAGGATCGCCCTGGCGGCGAGCGCCGGCAGGCCGGACTGGAAATTCGAGTTCCATACGGATGCCGCGTGAACGCGGTTCGAATGGCGCAGCACATAGTTCAGGGCAATCATGCCGCCCATCGAATGGCCGAAGACGATGACCGGCAGATCGGGATGCTCGCCGGCGATCAGGTCGTGTACGGCATCGACGTCCGAGATGACCTTGTCGACGCCATCGCGTTCGGCAAAGCGGCCGATTGGCGCATCGGGCGCGCGGGTGAAGCCATGACCGCGATGGTCCTGCGCATAGACATGGAAGCCTCGCGCCGACAGGAACTTCGCGAACCCGGCGTAGCGGGCGGCATGCTCGGCAAGCCCGTGATTGATCTGCACGACGCCGCGCGGCTGAGCGCAAGCCGGCTCGATATACAGGTTCAGCGCTGCGCCGCCTGGCGCAGAAAGGGTTCGCCGGCTGTTGAAGCTCATTTCGGTCGTTGCCCGCCCTTGTTGCACCATCTGCGGCGCTGCCCTGCCTGCGGCGGCAATCCGGCACAGCGCCTGTTGCGTGCATAAAAGCTTCTACGTGCAACAAGCGCAATCGGCTCATGATGAATTCGCATGGGGTCATGCGCGACGGAGGATGACCGGTGCCGCCCGTGGCCGGGCGAAGCCGCGGTGGGGCATTGCCCCGGAGGGGTCTTTCGCCTACATAGCGGCCAACCTCCGATCACGAATTGTTCAAGGAAGAGCGCGTGGCACGCCAGTTCATCTACCATATGGCCGGCCTCAACAAGGCCTACGGCACCAAGAAGGTGCTGGAGAACATCCATCTTTCATTCTACCCGGACGCCAAGATCGGCATTCTGGGCCCGAACGGCGCCGGCAAGTCGACCATCCTGAAGATCATGGCCGGCCTCGACAAGGAATATACCGGCGAGGCATGGCTGGCCGAGGGCGCGACCGTTGGCTATCTCGCGCAGGAGCCCAACCTCGATCCGAACAAGACGGTGTTCGAGAACGTCATGGACGGCGTCGCCAGGAAGACGGCCATCATCGAGCGCTACAATGAGCTGATGATGAACTATTCCGACGAGACGGCGGACGAATCCGCCCATCTTCAGGACGAAATGGACCGGCTGAACCTCTGGGATCTCGAACAGCAGGTCGAGATGGCCATGGATGCGCTGGCATGCCCGTCCAAGGATGCGGACGTGACCACGCTTTCGGGCGGCGAGCGCCGCCGCGTCGCGCTGTGCCGCCTGCTGCTGGAGGAGCCGGACCTTCTGCTGCTCGACGAGCCGACCAACCACCTCGATGCCGAAACGACCTCGTGGCTGGAAAAGCATCTGCGCGCCTACAAGGGCTCGGTGCTGCTCATCACCCACGACCGCTACTTCCTCGACAACGTCACCGGCTGGATTCTCGAGCTGGATCGGGGCCGTGGCATCCCATACGAGGGCAACTACACCAAATATCTGGAAGCCAAGGCCAAGCGCCTCAAGCAGGAGGGCCGCGAGGACGACGCCCGCCAGCGCGCCATCAGCCGCGAGCGCGAGTGGATCCAGTCGAGCCCGAAGGCGCGCCAGACCAAGTCCAAGGCGCGTATCAAGGCATTCGAGGATCTGCTGACGGCAGCCGATTCACGCCGCCCCACGGACACCCAGATCGTCATCCCGCATGGCGAGAGGCTGGGCAATGTGGTCATCGAGGTCGATGGCCTGTCGAAGGGCTTTGGCGATGAGCTGCTGATCGAGAACCTGTCGTTCAAGCTGCCTCCGGGCGGCATCGTCGGCGTCATCGGCCCCAACGGCGCCGGCAAGACCACGCTGTTCCGCATGATCACCGGACAAGAAAAGCCGGATGCCGGCACGATCCGCATCGGCGAGACGGTCAGGCTCGGCTATGTCGACCAGAGCCGTGATGCGCTCGATCCCAACAAGACCGTGTGGGAAGAGGTCTCGGGCGGCGCCGAGGTGGTGAAGCTCGGCAAGTTCGAAGCCAACACCCGCGCCTACTGCTCGTCCTTCAACTTCCGTGGGCAGGACCAGCAGCAGAAGGTGGGCAACCTTTCGGGCGGCCAGCGCAACCGCGTGCATCTGGCCAAGATGCTGCGCAACGGTGGCAACGTGCTGCTGCTCGACGAACCGACCAACGATCTCGACACCGAGACGCTGGCCGCGCTTGAAGATGCGCTGGAGAACTATGCCGGCTGCGCCGTCATCATCTCGCACGACCGCATGTTCCTCGACCGTCTGGCCACGCACATCCTCGCCTTCGAGGGCGACAGCCATGTCGAATGGTTCGAGGGCAACTTCGAGGACTACGAGCAGGACAAGATCCGCAGGCTCGGTCCCGAGGCGGTCAATCCGCACCGCATGACCTACAAGCGCCTGACGCGCTGATTTCTGTCTTGAACGCCCCGCCCAGTGCGGGGCGTTTCGTTTCTGTCCCGGAGGAATGCATGAAGGACTGGTCCGCCGCGCAATATCTGAAGTTCGAGGACGAGCGCACGCGTCCCTCGCGCGGCCTCTTGGCGCAGGTGCCGGCGGTCGAACCAGAACGCGTGGTGGATATTGGCTGCGGGCCGGGAAATTCGACCGAGTTGCTGGCCGCGCGCTGGCCACAGGCTGAAGTCAGCGGCATCGACACCTCGCCGGACATGCTGGACAAGGCCCGCAAGCGCCTGCCGGGCCTTCACTTCGATCTGGCCGACGCCGAAAGCTGGGTGCCTTCGCAGAAGGCGGACGTGCTGTTTGCCAATGCCGTATTCCAGTGGCTGCCAAACCATCCGCAGGTTCTGGTTCGGCTGATGGAGCAGCTTGTGCCGGGCGGCACGCTGGCCGTGCAGATGCCGGACAATCTCGGCGAGCCATCGCACCGGCTGATGCGAGAGACGGCGGCGGAAATGCCTTTTGCGTCGAAGATCGCCGATGCGGCGCGCGATCCGCTGCCGCCGGTCCGGCTTTATTACGACCTGTTGACGCCGCTGAGCGCGCGCCTCGATATATGGCACACGTTCTACAACCACCCTCTGGCCGGGCCGGATGCGATCGTCGAATGGCTGAAATCGACCGGCTTGAAGCCGTTCATCGATCCGCTGGAAGAGGATGAGCGGCAGGCGTTTCTTTCCCGCTATCTGGAGAAGATCGCGGCCGCCTATCCGCCAGCCGCGGACGGCAAGGTGCTGCTGCGTTTCCCGCGCCTGTTCATCGTGGCGGTGCGTAAGGGCTGATGCCGGAGCTCAAACGTCGTCGTCGTCCGGATCGAGCAACCGCGTGGCACGCCATTTCGTCAGCCACGCGTTGATCTCGTCGACGACGAAGAAACGGGCCGAATCGCGATCGTAGCCTTCGGCCAGCAGCTTCTCGTAGTCCGTGTGGGCGTGGCGGATATGGGCCACCGTTGCCAGCCAGACCGCGATGGAGGCGGGCAGGGCCTTCAGGTGCGGCGCGCCGGCGTCTGTCCGGATCTTCTCTATATCGGCATAGGGCGCCATCGGCAGCAGCACGGTGAGCGCTTTGGCGATGGACTTCTGCCGCCCGGTGGAACGGTTCACATTCAGTCCTTCTGCGGGATGGCGGCGTCCGCGATGGCGTCGACCGACGGGAAATAAGGCTTGATGTCGAGCACCGGCGTGCCGTCGAGCACGTCGATGGCGTCGAGTTCTATCGTCCCGGCACTCCGGTCGATACGGACGATCCTTGCCGTATGAAGACCGACAGGGTTGGGGCGGGCGGGCGAGCGAAGCGCGAAAACGCCTTTGGCTTCAGGTGCATGGCGCGGTTTTTGCACGATCAGATTCCGCGGGGAATGATGCAGCCATGTCAATATGTGGATGTGGCTGTAGTTCTCCAGTCCGGCCAGCCCTTCCCGATAGGCGGGGTCGAGCGTGAGGCGGGCCGGGGCATTGCGCTCGCGCGCCTGCCGCATGTTTTTAGGGCAATCTTCTCTCTCCACCCATGGCGAAGAGATATGGCCGATGAAGACGACATGTCCGTCCGGCTTCATTCCGGCAGGGTCGTCAGCCAGTCTTCGCTCACCGTCGCGCGGTTCAAACATCCGTGCGGTCCCCGTTCATCCACAGGCCCGACATCCCGGAAATCACCCATTGCAAATTTGGCGAGAATGACATAAACATATCTTTATATCTTTCTTGTTGTTACTCGGAGAGAGCCTGGGCATGAACGTCGCGCTCGATACGATGGTAGATACATTGAAGGCCGCTGCCGAATCCAGCCGGCTGCGCATTCTGGTTCTTCTGGCACGGGGCGATCTTACGGTTTCCGACCTGACCGAGATTCTCGGCCAGTCGCAGCCGCGTGTGTCGCGGCACCTGAAGCTCCTGATGGAGGCCGATCTGATCGGCCGCTATCAGGAAGGCTCATGGGCCTTTTTCCGCCTTTCCGATCAGGACGCGGCGCGCGGTTTCGTGCTGCGGCTGATTGCGGGTGTCGACCCTGCCGATCCGCAGATCGAGCGCGACATGGAGCGGCTCGCTACCGTCAAGCGCCGCAGGCAGGAGAGGGCGACGGAGTATTTCTCCCGCAACGCCGCGAGCTGGGATGAAATCCGCTCGCTGCATGTGCCCGACAGGGCGGTCGAGACGGCGCTGCTGGAACTGGTCGGCAAGCGGCCGTTCCAGTCCATGCTGGACCTCGGCACCGGCACCGGGCGTCTTCTGGAGATTCTTGCGCCGCTCTACCGGCGCGGCGTCGGCATCGACATGTCGCGCGAGATGCTGGCGGTGGCGCGCGCCAACCTGGACCGCGCCGGCGTTACCAATGCGCAGGTGCGGCAGGGCGATATCTTCGCGCCGCCGGTGGAGCGCGACGCCTACGACCTCGTGACCATCCACCAGGTGCTGCACTATCTCGACGATCCCGCACGCGCCATCGCCGAGGCGGCGCGTCTGCTGCGTCCGTCGGGACGGCTGATCATCGTCGATTTCGCGCCCCACACGCTGGAATTCCTGCGCGAGGAGCATGCGCACCAGCGTCTCGGCTTTTCCGACCGCCAGATCGGGGAATGGTTCACTGAGGCGGGACTCGACCTCGAAAGCAGCCAGGAATTCGAGCCGAGCGGCAACAACGGCGCCCGGCTGACGGTAAAGCTCTGGCTCGGCCGCGATCGCCGCCTGCTGATCGCAGATCCCGTTGAAACATTGCAAACCGCCCAGTTCGGGGAAGTCGCCTGATGAGTCAGTACCGTTTTTCGCGTCGTCCCGATATCGGCGAGGGCATTCGCGTTTCCTTCGAGTTCTTCCCCCCGAAGAGCGACGAGATGGAAACGCGGCTGTGGGATACGGTCACACGTCTCCAGCCGCTCCAGCCGCATTTCGTGTCTGTGACCTATGGGGCGGGCGGCTCCACCCGGGAGCGCACGGCGCGCACGGTGGCCCGCATCCTGCACCAGACGGACCTTTCGCCTGCCGCGCACCTGACCTGCATCGATGCCTCGCGCGACGAGGTCGATGCGGTGATCCGGCAGTTCGCGGACCTCGGCGTGACGCGTTTCGTCGCGCTGCGCGGCGATCCGGCAACGGGGGTCGGCACCGGCTACCAGCCGCATCCCGACGGATATGCCAATGGCGCGGAAATGGTGGCGGCGCTGCGCCGGCAGGGCGATTTCGATATTTCCGTTTCGGCCTACCCGGAAAAGCACCCGGAGAGCCCGGATTTCGCCACCGATATCGACATGCTCAAGCGCAAGGTCGACAATGGCGCGACGCGGGCGATCACCCAGTTCTTCTTCGACAACGACATCTATGAGCGCTACGTCGAGCGGGTGCGCCGGGCCGGCATCTATATCCCCATCGTTCCCGGCATATTGCCGGTTCACAACATCGTGCAGGTGGCCAATTTCTCGGCCCGCGCCGGCGCGCATGTGCCGGCATGGCTGCGCGAGCGCTTCGCCGGGCTGGAGAACGATCCGCAGACCCATGCGCTGGTCGCCGCCGCCATCGCGGCCGAGCAGGTGCACGACCTGATCGAGCGCGGGGTGGGCGATTTCCACTTCTACACCATGAACAGGGCCGATCTGGCCTATGCCGTGTGCCACATGATCGGCATCCGCCCCGGTTCGAACGGGGGCGAGAAGTCGGCTGCGGCCTGATGAGACCTGTGCGCGGGTAGCTGTGGACGGCATTTGCTGTTTGTGATTCGCTCTTCTTGAACGAGAGATTGAGGGCAGCGATGGCACGGCGGCGGATTGGTCAGGAAAGTTTCGGGTTTGGCGACTTTCGGGCGCGCCGCCAGTCATCGT
>NZ_SNZF01000049.1 GCF_004363725.1 Aquamicrobium defluvii
GCCGCCCCTTGACCAAAACCTAAGACCCAAACCATACATGAAGGCGGGTCACTTCTCGGCGAAAATCCCGGGTCAGCTCTCAGCGGAAATCAACACACGGGACTCCAGGAGGCCGATTCTATAATCTCTCGCGCATTAGAGGGCCGATTCAGGTCAGATACCTTTAGGATCAAATATCCTCCTTGTTGTCCTGCGAATGTTTCACCGTCTGGCAAAATGTTTCCCGAGTAGAATTCGGCACATTCACCGAGAGTGGTGTTTGCGGCCTCTTGGCTCCGGACATCGCCAAACATCTCATGAAAGATCGCTTCGTCGAGGGTATTGAGCTTGTCGAGGGTGCGGCTGCGAAGGCGGCGGAGATCGTCCGCCTGATCCAGTATTCCCGTAATCCGCCTCTGCTCTTCCAGCGGCGGGAGGGGAATTGGCAGATCCTCAATGAACGCTTTTGGCACGCGACGCTGACCGCCGCTCCCGGTCATACGCTTCTCGCCTTCGTTCCGGACCGAATCCTGCCGGAGGAAATGCGTCAGATAGCTAGCATCCACACGGCCGCTTGGGCGCAAAACATGAAACTCTGTCGAACCGAAAGCCCATTCGGTTTTGACCTTGGCAACACCGATCTTGTTGTTTTCGAAGCATGGCGTGATCTTCGCAAGAAGAACATCTCCGTCCTTGAAGGCCGTATAGCCCTTCGCGACTTCCTTATAGCGTCGTCGATCAGCAACATGCACCGAACCGTCCTCGTGCAGATCGGCCATGGGTAGAAAATCCAGCTCGGCATCCGGTGTCAGCTCTCCCTTGCCGGGTCCCTTGGGATTGACCTCCGAAATTTCACCAATTGGAATTGCACGGAATGACTTCTGGATGCTCATCCCAGCATCCTCTCCAACCGGTCCAGACCATCTGTAATCTCGGCCTCGATGGCGCGCAGCTCAGCGATGAGCTCACGCGGGGATTGGTGCGCGACCTCTTCGTGCTGCACCTCTTTGTAGCGGTTCAGCGACAGGTCCCATGACCCCGTAGCCCGGATATCCTCCACCGGCACTATGAAGCTCTGCGCGGTGCGGGGGCGCTCAGCCTCGGCGGCGAGATTTCCCCAGCGGGCGAGGATGTCGGGCAGGTTATTCTTCGCGTGCTCTGCCTCGGTCAGCGGCTGAGCGGGCGTCGGCCCCTGCTTTTCGGGCGGCAAGAGATCGGCGCGCTTATCATCGAGGCTGAGGCCATCGGCCGCCACGTCATAGAACCAGACATTCTCGGTGCCGCCGACGCCCGTTTTGGTGAAGAGGAGAATGGCGGTGGATACACCCGCATAGGGGCGGAACACGCCCGAGGGAAGCTTGATGACCGCGTCGAGCTTGTGATCCTCGATCAGCATGCGACGGATGTCCTTGTGCGCGCTAGACGAACCGAACAGGACGCCGTCGGGCACAATCACCGCTGCCCTGCCTCCGGTTTTCAGGAGACGGAGAAAGAGCGCGATGAAAAGAAGCTCCGTCTTCCTCGTCTTGACGATTTTCTGGAGATCCTTGGCGGTCGCCTCGTAGTCGAGCGATCCGGCGAAAGGCGGATTAGCCAGCACTAGGGAATAAGTGCCCGCATCCTCAGCGTGATCTTCGGCCAGGCTGTCGCGATAGGTGACATTCGGGTTCTCGACGCCGTGCAGCGTCATGTTCATCGCCCCGATGCGCAGCATCGTCGTGTCGAAATCGAAGCCGTGGAACAGACCCTCGTGGAAATGCTTCCGCAATGCAGGGTCGCGCATCAGTTCGGGATGCTTCTCGCGAAGATACTCACCGGCGGCGACAAGGAAGCCGCAGGTGCCGGCGGCGGGGTCACAGATCACGTCGGTCGGCTTCGGTGCGGTCATCTCGACCATCAGCCTGATGATGTGCCGTGGTGTGCGGAACTGGCCGTTCTGGCCTGCGCTCGCGATCTTCGCGAGCATGTACTCGTAGACATCGCCCTTGGTGTCGCGATCCTCCATCGGGATGCGATCGAGCTTCTCAACCACTTTCGCCAGAAGTGCCGGATTGGAGAACCCAAGCCGGGCGTCGCGCATCAGCTTGCCGTAGCTGGACTGACTGCCGTTGAGCGCGCGCAGGAACGGGAAGACGTGCTCATCGACCACGTCCATCATCTCGCGTGGCTCGAAATTCTTGAATCGCGACCAGCGAAGATCGTCGTAGGGCCGGCCCTTGTCGTCTCGTCCCTCCGGGAAGATGCGGCGCTCCATCGGAATCTTGAGCGTCTGGCTCTTGCGCTCTTCAAGGGTGTGCAGGTCGTCCAGACGCTTGATGAATAGCAGATAGGTCATCTGCTCGATGACAGAGAGCGGATTGGCGACCCCGCCTGCCCAGAAGTCGTTCCAAATGCTATCGATCTGGCTACGGATTTCGCCGGTCAGCATGATTTGCCCCACCTCACAATGTTGTTCTTGCTCTTCAAGCTGGCGTCTCCCCGTTTCACTTCATCGCCTCAGCCAAGGCGGCATCAAATTCCGCACGGTTGGTCACGACAACGGGAGTCTCATGCGGATCGTCGAGAACATCCGCCACGTCCAAACGCAACCGCTTTCGGAAATAGTAAAGCAGCGCCCGCCTGACGGGGATTGCGATACTGTCGTCGCGCATGCCGTAATCCTGCGCGATTATCTTTTGTTGATTCTCGCCGATCTTCGGATTTGGCGAAAGCTTCACGTCGAAGAAATCTGTCCACTGCTTATCATCTTCGGCGCGCGCCCCGCACTCCCCGAGCGATCGGGCCTCAAGGCATCGCGAGAGCAAGAAATCCTTGAACCTGTTGTCGATGTGACAGAAGGCGCGGACATGCCAGCGAAAGCCATCGCTGCCGAAGGCATGAGGGCTGATACGCCGCCAAACAGGCTCCGGCCGCTGCTCGTTCATCGATTGGTAGAGAACCTCAACCGAGGCTTGGCCCCGGAGCGCAGTCAGGATCATGCGGAGGACAGCGATGTCCACCCGGCGATGCGGCACGGGCATGGTATCCACGCTCGGGGAAATGGTCAGCCATGTCCGCTCACCATGGAGAGCGGGATCGGCCGCGAACAGAAGCTGCGCAAGGTAGCGATCCGCGTCCGGTTTCAGGAAGCGCGGGCGGAACGACTCGGTCGCGAAGTAGCGCTTCTCGCTGCGGTCATACCGCACGTTGTC
Source organism: Aquamicrobium defluvii (assembly GCF_004363725.1). Classification (GTDB taxonomy): domain Bacteria; phylum Pseudomonadota; class Alphaproteobacteria; order Rhizobiales; family Rhizobiaceae; genus Mesorhizobium; species Mesorhizobium defluvii. Next base: position 3,171 of record NZ_SNZF01000049.1, read on the forward strand.
AGGCGCAAGCTCCTGGTACTGGGTCAGGTCCTTCGACGCCTGCGGCACCGATACGCCGAAAAATCCGGTGATGTCTGATCGGTTGATGCCGCCCTCCCAGAAGAGACGGAACTCAATGAATTCAAGCCGTTGCTCCACCCCCCACCGCAGCTCTGGGCCACCAGCCGACATGCGCACTCCGATCCGTATAGTAACTATATTGACAGTGAAACGCTGCCCGTATACTTTCTTATCCCATGAGGGAATCGCCGTCAACGCAATTGGAGAGTGCGATGTCGAAGAACGATCGATACGTGGTCAAGCATCCGAAGGGCTGGGCCGTGAAAGGCGCTGGCGCGGAGCGGGCCAGTAGCGTCCACGAGCGGCAGGCGGATGCCGAACGGGCGGCCAAGCAGGTCGTGGAAAGGGCGGGAGGCGGCGAAGTGCGGATTCAGGGGCGTGACGGAAAGTGGCGGGATTCCGATACGGTTGCACCTGGCCATGACCCGAACCCGCCGCGCGACAAGAAGCATTAGGAAGCGGCCGCCGGACGGGGAGAACAGATATGAGCGCGCAAACTGATCGCTTCACGATCCTCTCCTTGAGTGGCGGCGGCTACCTCGGCCTTTACACGGCGTCGGTCCTCGCAGCACTCGAAGAGAGCTACGGTGCCCCTATCGCCCGCCATTTTGACCTGATCGCTGGCACATCGGTCGGCGGAATTATCGCCTTAGGTCTGGCGAATGAAGTACCCGCCCAAAACATCAAAAAAGCGTTCGAGGACGACGGCACGACGATCTTTTCCGACCGTCCGGCGCCGCAAGGTATTGCCGGCTCGCTTGTTGACCTGTGCCGCTATTGGTGGAAGCCGAAATACCGACCCGATGCCCTGAGGAACACCATCGTCCGTATCGTGGGCGCCGATACGCTCATTGGTCATTTGAAACATCCGGTCATTGTCCCGGCCGTCAACCTGACTAAGGGCGGGCCGCAGATGTTCAAGACCCCGCATCACGAGGATTTCCGCAGGGATCTGCACCTGAAGGCCGTCGATGTCGCCTTGGCGACCGCTGCGGCACCCACCTACTTTCCTATCGCCGAAGTCGGGGACGCGCTGTTCACCGACGGCGGGCTCTACGCGAACTCCCCCGACTTGCTCGCCGTACATGAGGCCGAGCATTTCTTTAAGAGACCGGCTGGCCAAGTTCGGCTGCTGAGTATCGGCACGACTACCGCGCAGTTTTCTTTTGCCCATGCGCACGGCCGAGAGCTTGGCGCCTTCGGGTGGATGCGCGAGCAGCGGCTTGTCAGCGTCATCATCGCTGCGCAGCAACATTCCGTCGACTTTATGATGAGACACCGTTTGGGCGAGCGTTACCTGCGGCTTGACGCGGTGCAGTCGAAAGAACAGGAGCGCCATCTGGCGCTCGACGTGGCAACGCCTGATGCCCAGAAAACCATCAAGGGTCTGGCGCAAGCCACTGTCCAGACCGCGCTTAACGCACCCCTCCTGAAGGAAATAATGTCAGGGCAAGCCCCAGCACCTGCTTTCTACAATCTCGATACATTGAAGGGATGATTTTATGGGTTCCGCATCATCACTTTTTTACAGCTCGAACGACAAGGAGAAGCAGACGCTGCATCGGCGGATTACGCCATCTAGCGAGCAGTTCGAGGAACAGCAGGAACGCTGGAACGCCCTAGCCGATCACCTCACGACCGACCTGCGCGAAAGGAGCGGCTATTCGATCCGCACCTGGCTTCAGGGTTCATATAAGTTCGGAACGCAGACGCGCCCTGTCCGACTTGGCGAAGAGTTCGATATCGACCTCGGCATCTATTATGTGTGGAAGGGTTCGCGCGACGACGGAGACCACGATCCCCAAACGCTGAAGGGTTTCGTCAGGGACAGTCTTGTCGCCTATGCCGCGGACAATCCGGACGACGTTCTGGAGGTCGCCCCGTCCAAGCCCCGGTGCGAGCGCATCCGGTTCAAGGGCGACTTCCATATCGACGTGCCTGCATATCATCTTGAACCTGATTTGGACGCGCGGTCGCTTGCGACCCGTGATGGCTGGGAGGACAGCGATCCGAAGGCCATCTATATCTGGTTCCGCGACTCGTTCGATGACATCGAGCGCGCCAAAGTGCGACGCCAGATCAGATATCTGAAGGCATGGGTCGCCCTCAAATTCGCTGAAACCGACCGGCCTTCGTCAATCCTTCTAACCGTCCTGATTGCGGAAGCGGCGCGGGACTTGGGCCAACTTCTGGCCGATGATGAAGCTATGCGCGATCTCGTCGAACATATCACCGAGCGCCTTGAGGACGATTGGCAAGTACCTAATCCCGTTGATCCTGATGAAAACCTGGTCCGGATGTCCTCGCAGCAGATGCAAGTCTTCACCCGTGCGCTATCTGACCTGCTGGACGTTGCCAGCCGCGCCTGCGAGGCGGAAACCGACTTCGCCGCAGCCGACATCTGGCAGGAGGCGTTCGAGCATCTGTTTCCGATGCCGGAGGGGCAGCAGGCGCTGGTCGAAATGGCAAGGTGGCTGCCGGTAAGGTCGGTGATGCCCGAGATCAGAGTTACGGCGGTTTCTCGCAACAACCCGCAGGGCGGGCGGTTCACTGACATGAACCGGATCGGACCGATACCGAAGGACTGTGACATCTATTTCGAGGTCGTAAACCCGGGACAGCTTCCGGCGAACAGCTCCGTCGCATGGATGGTGCGCAATGAGGGCGGCGAGGCCGAGAACACGAACGATCTTGGCCATTTTGCCGGGCTCGGCCTCACGGCCAATGAACGCTCGGCCTACCGCGGTACCCACTACATGGACTGCGTCGTGAAGGTCGGCAGCCAGACCGTCGCCATGCGACGCGTGCCTGTCACTATCACGGGCATCGCCATGCCCCGCCGGAACCCGGCCGCCAAGCCCGACTACGTCCGCCTTCGCGGCAGAAAGTAGCAAGAATCCATTCGGCTATACCGATAGCGCTATCCTGCCTGGCTGGGTGTGCGGTAACCACACAAGGTGGACTAATCGACTAAAAACGTCTATCTCGCTGAAAATAAAGATATAAGCGATCAATTGGTGCGGTAGTCGGCGGTGTTTGGCGGACCGGGTGGGATTCGAACATATACGCCGAAGTAATCGGCTTGCGCTTGGCTACGCCGTGAGCAATGTCGGCTTTCGGGACGCCGCAAGCGGCAGTCGAACGGCCGGAAAGGTGGCGCATTGCGGTCAAAGTACAGTAGCCTGCTGAACGGCCGCTTTCCCGGCTTGGGCGCCCAGAAGCGGTCGGGCAGCTTGCCACCCCCCTTTCTGCCGCATATTCGGCAGCGCATCGGTGGAAATGTCCTGGGGGGAAGGGACGTGCATCGAACCGTCTGCCGCCGGATGTCATGCTGTACACGTTTTCACGGTGCTGCTGCCAGGAGAGGGCCGACCCTATCTAGAATGATGGCGAGAGCTTTTTCATTTTCCGCCTCGTCCCGCGACGCCTCGAACTCAGCCAGCTCCACCCCGGCGATCTGGTCACGAGGATGGGCGGCGAAGACCGGATGCAGTACGGTCTTGCGTGTAAACCACCACCTGCGCATGGTCGACCATAACGGAGAAATCAGCCAGCATGGTGCATCGCCTCGCAACCTCGGCACTGATTGATCTCAGGAGAATTTGAGGCCGAGTTTCTTCCGCCTTGCGGGCGCAGCAGGCGCGACCGCGACAGCTTCTGTTTTGCGTCCTAGACCCGTGGATTTTGCCAAGGCCGAGCGTGCTGCCGAATAGGCCGGCGCAACCATCGGGTAGTCCGCGGGTAAGCCCCATTTCGTACGGTATTCGTCAGGCGTCACGCCGTGGGTCGTTGCGAGATGGCGCTTGAGGGATTTGAATTTCTTCCCATCCTCCAGACAGACAATATGGTCAGGCGTGATCGATTTTTTGATCGGAACAGCCGGCTTTTTGGGCTCGGCTTCTTGCTGCGCCGTTGGCGCGACCTGCTGTTGCAAGGCAGCATGGATCTCAGCGATGAGATGCGGAAGGTCCCCGACGGGAACAGGGTTGTTCGATACATATGCCGACACGATATCGGTGGTCAGTTCAATAAGCCGGTCGGTGTTATTTATGGTGGTTTCGTTCACCTTGCTACCTCAGCCGATTGTCACCCATTTTACCATTCCACTTACAGGATTCTCGACGGCCATTACAATGCGTGATTGTGGCGTCCCCTGCGGGCGGGCTGTAGGCGAAGCCGAAGCCTTTACAGTCTTCACCCATTCGGGCTGCCATCCCTGATGCAGGATTGAAAGCAGGAGAAATGCTGGAGACAGGAATTGTATGCGTCAGCGCCGCGACCGTCGCCGCCGCTGGAGGCAAGACGCGCTGCATCTCCTCTCTGTCGAGGGAAGTAACGCATATTATGAGGCGCAGCGCCGGGCGACACGAGCTCGCTTGGCTGGTGATCGGAGCGAGTTTTTCCATTGGGCCAAGGTCGCAGCCGAGGTCGCTCGTCTCTCCCCGGAGGTGGAGATGGATATCGCCGTCCTGCGGACCGTGGTGGCTGAAGAAGAGAACCGTCCGAGCTGAAAGGAACAAGCCGTGCCGCTTGCGCGCTTCGGCGCTCAAGGGAAGCTTTGCCGCAGCGGGGCGACCGATGTCCCCGGTCGAACGGCGGGGTTGACCGCCGCGCCCTTGCCCGCCTTGCTCTTCGCGGCTTCCGGTGTCCGCCTTCCGAAAGATTGGGGGGCGGGAATCGGATAATAGGAGCGCGAGGCGTGCGGTCGAGAAGAATGGAAAAAGCAGATCTGGAAGAGTTGAGAGGGAAGGTGCTCTGCAGCGCGGTGCTGGAAGCGGCTGGGTTTGTGCTCGACCTCAAGGAAAGCACGCGAAAGGCGATGAAATATCGCCGGGACGGCGAGATCATCATCGTCATCCATGACGGCAAGGGCTGGTTCGACCCCCTTGGCGAAGGTAAGGGCGACGTCTTTAACCTCGTCGAGCATTTGCAAGGCGTGCGCTTCGTCGAGGCCATGTACGAAGTGGCAGGCCTCGTTGGGTTCGCTCAGTCCTCACCCGTCTGGGAGCGGAAGTCGCGAGACCACAAGCCGGATCTCTCCGTTTCCGAGCGATGGCGTACACGGCGCAAGCCCTGGAAGGGATCGGCAACCTGGCGTTATCTGATAGACGAGCGCGGCCTTTGCGAACGGATCGTCCGCATCGCGATTTCCACCAATCTGCTGCGCGAGGGTCCCCATGGCAGCATGTGGGCTGCCCATGCCGACAATAATGGCGCCATCACCGGCTGGGAAGAGCGCGGTCCCGACTGGCGTGGCTTTGCATCGGGGGGCGCGAAGGTGCTGTTTCGCCTTGGGCGGCCAGACGCTTTACGCCTGTGTGTGACCGAGGCCGCGATCGACGCCATGAGCCTGGCGGCGATCGAGGAGATGGGGACAGGAACGCTCTATCTCAGCGCCGGGGGCGGCTGGTCTCCCGCGACATCCGAAGCTCTGAGCCTGCTGGCCGAGCGCCCCGGCGTCGAACTTATCGCGGCGACCGACGCCAATACGCAGGGCGAGGTGTTTGCCGAACGGCTCCGCGAGATCGCTGAACAGGCAGGCGCTGCCTGGTCACGGTTCCTGCCGCCGCATGATGACTGGAACGATGCTCTGCGTGTCCGCAACAAGGAGCGAGAAATAAAGGAGAGGGAGGAAGGTTAAGGCCTGCCGCATGCCCGCCGGCCGCATCAAGGGTGAAGCTTCGCCCGGCTGAAGCCGGCCCTTGACCCAGCCGGACGGAGAGGCGGCCGTGGGGAAGGGTCCAGAAGGGCTGAAGATGACGGTGATCTACGAAGGATGACCGCGCTTCGGCCCGAAAAAGGCCAGGAGCCTCCCCATGACCCATCAAGCCTTCCCCAGAAAGATCTATTTCGGCGTCGCAGACCGGCGACAGATGTGCCGTCTTTTCGACCGTCATGCCCAGCGGCCGAACCGTTCTGAGGGTGACAGCGATCATCTTTACGCGGGCGAGTATTTCGAGATCGCGCGGGCAGAGCATGATTATATGCTCGACATCCTGCCGCCGCTCTGGATGCGCGGGGAGATGTTCGCCATGCGCGAATTCCTCACCGACCGCGTCACCAGCATTTTCTACCAGCTCAGGATCGATGGGAAGGTCCGCTATTTCCACGGCTATTGCGATCTGACGCAAGCCTGCTCGCCGGTCGAGATGCGCGACGCCATCGTCGAGCGCGAGTCCTGGCCCGTCAGGGCGATGACGCATGAGGAACGGCTCGAGCACATCTGGAGCGCCACCCACGACGAATACCGCGGCTATGCCGGTGAGCGCTGGCTGCCTGAGTTTCGCGGGCAGCGCAACGTGCTGGTCTATGGTCGCCGCGGCGGCACGACGCTGAAGTTGTTGCGCGAACTCACCGACGAGGAGATCCAGGCCAAGCTTCCGGTGCATCTGCGTCACCTGCCCGAGCGGCAGGCGGCGTGAAGGGAGCGCGGCCATGTTCACCTTTCCAATTCTCGCTGTCCGCAAGGTCATCGCGCGAGGTATCGAAGACGCCGCCGCCAATGGCGGCTTTCGCAATCCCTATTACGGCACCCGTCCGGGCGAGGGTGAACAGCCCGGCCTGTGGCTGGTCGGAGACGAAGGTGTCTACATCCTCTCCAATGGCAAACTCGCCGACGGACAGAAGCCGCTGGTCGTTTACGCCGAGCAATGTCACCCCAAGGGCGACATCGACTGGTGGGATTACAAACGCCGTCATTTCGGCGCCGATGACGGCATCGAGTTTATCGATGCCGAACGGCTGACACCGCTTTTTGGCCGCAACATGGGCGCTACGCACCTCAATGTGCAGCTCACCGAGACCGAAATCGCGCTCTCGCTGATGTCCCGCTGACATTTTCAACAATCGCAATGCCGATCGCCTGGCCGTCATCCGCGACCGGGGGATCGCGCGCGCCATCATCTCAGGAGAAATACCTATGTCGCATGACGACCTGTTCACGATCGCGTCTTCAGCCATCTGCTCGCATTCATCCGGGCTCGGCCTTGGCATCGCAGGGTTTGGCGCAGATCCTGCCGCCAACGATTTCGATGACGATCCGCCGCCGACCGAGCCTGCTCCGGCGATGCCCGCGCCGTCGGGTGCCCCGACAGGCACATCATCATCGTCCGCCCGCGCCAATTTCTATCTGTCCGGAAGCCGCAATCTGGCGCTGGGCTGGAAGCAGCGCGCGCTCGACAACCTCGCCGCCATCCGTCTCGCCTCCGAAATCGAGGCGGCCGACCGCGCCGCGGCGGCCGACGAACAGGCGCAGTTGATCCGCTTCACCGGCTTCGGTGCATCCGAGCTCGCCAATGCGGTATTTCGCCGTCCCGGCGATGACAGTTTTCGAGCGGGTTGGAACGAAATTGGGAGCGACCTTGAGGGCATGGTTTCGCTGGCCGAATATGCCTCGCTCGCGCGCTGTACCCAATATGCACATTTCACGCCGGAGTTCCTCGTTCATGCGATCTGGTCTGGGCTGCAACGGCTCGGCTGGCGCGGGGGCAGGGTGCTTGAGCCCGGCATCGGAACGGGGCTGTTCCCCGCGACGCTGCCCGAAGCGCTGCGTGAAGTCACCCATGTCACGGGCATCGAGATCGATCCCGTCACGGCTCGCATTGCCCGCTTGCTGCAACCAGGGGCGCATATCGTCAACGCCGACTTTGCCCGCGCTGACCTTCCTGCCAGTTTCGATCTGGCTATCGGCAACCCGCCGTTTTCGGATCGCATTGTTCGGTCGGATCGTACCTATCGCTCGATGGAGCTGCGTCTCCACGACTATTTCATCGCCCGCTCGATCGATCTGCTGAAGCCCGGCGGTCTTGCGGCCTTCGTGACCAGCTCCGGCACGATGGACAAGGCAGATTGCTCGGCCCGGGAGCACATCGCGAAATCGGCCGATCTCATCGCCGCCATCCGTTTACCCGAAGGCAGCTTTCGCGCCGATGCCGGCACGGACGTCGTGGTCGATGTGCTGTTTTTCCGCAAGCGCAAGATCGGCGAGCCCGAGGGCGGCCAGTATTGGCTTGATACCGAGGAGATCACGCCGGCGACGGCCGATGAGGGGGCCATCCGCGTAAACCGTTGGTTCGCGCGTCATCCAAGTTTTGTCCTGGGCGATCATGCCAGGACCTCCGGACCATTTGGTGAAACCTATACATGCAAGCCGCATCCTGACGTCGATCTCGAGCAGGCGCTCGCAGCCGCAATCTCTTGTCTTCCTGAAGCGATCTATGACGGCGAGCCCGAGCTCGTCGATCACGATGCTGGTGACAGCGCAGGTCCGCCGATCACCCGGTCGGAAAGCGGCGGTGTGCGCGAGGGCAGTTTCTTCGTCGGCGACAACGCCCAGCTCAAGCAGATGATCGATGGCATCCCTGTCGCGATCACCATCTGCAAAGGCAGGTTGGCCGATGGCGTGCCGGAAAAGCATGCACGCATCATCAGCAAGCTGATCCCGGTCCGCGATGCCGTGCGGGAGGTTCTGAAGGCCCAGGAGTTCGACAAGCCCTGGAAGCCGGCGCAGGTGAAGCTGCGCATCGCCTGGTCGAACTTTGTCCGGGAGTTCGGCCCGATCAATTTCACCACGGTCTCGGTTTCCGAAGATGTAGAGACTGGCGAGGTCCGTGAGACGCATCGGCGGCCCAACCTGCAGCCCTTCCTCGATGACCCCGATTGCTGGCTGGTCGCCTCGATCGAGGACTATGATCTCGAGACCAATACCGCGCGTCCTGGCCCGATCTTTTCTGAGCGGGTCATTGCGCCGCCCTCGGCGCCGATCATCACCTCGCCGGCCGATGCTCTTGCCGTGGTGTTGAACGAGCGGGGCAATGTCGACATTGATCACATCGCCGAGCTGCTGCACAGTGACCCCGAGACCGTGATTGCCGAGTTGGGCGACGCCATCTTCCGCGATCCTGAAAGTGGCGCATGGCAGACCGACGATGCCTATCTCTCGGGTCAGGTCCGCGACAAACTCAAGGCGGCTGAGGCCGCCGCCACGCTCGATCCGGCGTTCGAGCGCAATGTCCGCGCCCTGGTCGAGGTGCAACCTGCCGATCTTGGGCCGTCGGATATCACCGCCCGTCTGGGCGCGCCCTGGATCCCGGCCGCCGATGTCATCCTCTTCGTCAAGGAGACGATGAACGCAGATATCAAGATCCACCACATGCCCGAACTGGCATCGTGGACGGTGCAGGCGCGGCAGCTCGGCTGGATGGCCGCCGGCACGTCCGAATGGGGTACCGATCGCCGTCACGCCGGCGAGCTGATCGCCGATGCTCTCAATAGCCGCGTGCCGCAGATCTTCGACATTGTGAAGGAAGGCGACAGCGAAAAGCGGGTGCTCAATGTCGTCGACACCGAGGCGGCTAAGGAGAAGCTCACAAAGATCAAGAGCGCGTTCCAGACCTGGATCTGGTCCGATTCCGATCGAACCGACCGGCTGGCCCGGATCTATAATGACTGCTTCAACAACATTGCCCCACGAAAATTCAACGGGGATCATCTCCAGCTTCCAGGTGCCTCGGGCGCCTTTTCTCTTTATGGGCATCAGAAACGCGGCATCTGGCGCATCATCTCGGCCGGTTCGACCTATCTTGCCCATGCCGTCGGTGCCGGCAAGACGATGACCATGGCGGCTGCGGTCATGGAACAGAAGCGCCTCGGCCTGATCGCAAAGGCTATGCTGGTCGTTCCCGGTCATTGCCTGGCGCAAGCCGCGCGCGAATTCCTGGCGCTCTATCCGACCGCCCGCATCCTGGTCGCTGATGAAACCAACTTCACCAAGGATAAACGGCATCGCTTCCTGTCTCGTGCGGCCCTTGCTGCCTGGGATGCCATCATCATCACGCATTCGGCATTCCGCTTCATCGGCATCCCGTCCGCTTTCGAACAACAGATGATCCAGGATGAATTGGAGCTCTACGAGGTCCTGCTCACCAAGGTCGAAAGTGATGATCGGGTCTCGCGCAAGCGGCTCGAGCGGCTGAAGGAAGGCCTCAAGGAGCGGCTGGAAAACCTCGCCACCAGAAAGGACGATCTCCTCACCATATCCGAAATCGGCATCGACCAGATCATCGTCGACGAGGCGCAGGAGTTCCGGAAACTCTCCTTCGCCACCAACATGTCGACCCTGAAAGGGATTGATCCAAATGGTTCGCAGCGCGCCTGGGACCTTTATGTGAAGTCGCGTTTCGTCGAGACGAAGAACCCCGGCCGGGCGCTCATACTGGCGTCCGGCACGCCGATCACCAATACGCTGGGCGAGATGTTCTCGGTGCAGCGCTATCTCGGCCTCGCTGCGCTGCATCAGCGCGGCCTGCACGAGTTCGATGCCTGGGCGTCGACCTTCGGAGACGTCACCACCGAGCTCGAATTGCAGCCGAACGGCAAATACAAGCCGGTGACCCGGTTCGCGACCTTCGTCAATGTCCCAGAGCTTATCGCCATGTTCCGCACCTTCGCGGATGTGGTGATGCCCGAGGATCTGCGCGCCTATGTCAAGATTCCAGCGCTTTCGACGGGGGCGCGCCAGATCAGGACCTCAAAACCCTCGGCAGCGTTCAAGCGCTACCAGATGTTGCTCGATGCCCGGATCAAGGCGATCGAGGCACGCGAGGGTCCTCCGCAGCCCGGTGACGACATCCTGCTTTCCGTCATCACCGATGGCCGTCATGCTGCGATCGATATGCGTCTGGTGGATGCCGACAATGACAATGAGCCGGACAACAAGCTCAACGACCTTGTCGGCAATGCCTTCCGCATCTGGCAGGAGACGGCAGGCCATGATTACGTCCGGCCCGATGGCAAGCCCTTCGAGCTGACCGGCGCCGCGCAAATGATCTTTTCGGACCTCGGTACGATTGCGGTGGAGAGGACCCGCGGCTTCTCGGCCTATCGCTGGATTCGCGACGAACTTATTTGCCTCGGTGTTCCGGGGTCGGAAATCGCCTTCATGCAGGACTACAAGAAATCCGAGGCCAAGCAACGGCTGTTCGGCGACGTGCGCGCTGGCAAGGTCCGCTTCCTGATCGGCTCGTCGGAAACAATGGGCACCGGCGTCAACGCACAGCTGCGCCTGAAAGCTCTCCATCACCTCGATGTGCCCTGGTTGCCGTCTCAGATCGAGCAGCGCGAGGGCCGCATTCAGCGGCAGGGCAATCAGCACGATGTCATCGACATCTTCGCCTACGCCACCAAAGGCATCGATGGATGCGCAGATGTGGCAGAACAACGAGCGCAAGGCCCGGTTCATCGCGGCCGCCCTTTCAGGCGATACGTCGATCCGCCGGTTGGAGGATATGGGGGAGGGGCAGGCCAACCAGTTCGCCATGGCCAAGGCCATCGCCTCAGGCGATCCGCGTCTGATGCAAAAGGCAGGGCTCGAAGCCGATATTGCCCGGCTCGAGAGACTGCGCGCCGCACATCAGGATGATCAGTTCGCCATTCGCCGGCAGATCCGCGACGCCGAGCGCGATATCGAATATGCGACACGCCGCATTGGCGAGGTCGGGCAGGACATCGACAGGCTGGTGCCGACCGCCGGCGCGTCCTTCCGCATGGACGTAGGGGATGAGGCTCTTGTGGATCGCAAGCTCGCTGGTCGCGCACTGATGAAGGAGATCTTCACCCTCGTCCAGCTTCAGCAGGACGGCGACGTCGTGATCGCGGCGCTTGGCGGCTTCGAACTCGAATATTGTGGGGAACGGTTTGGCAAAGACGGATATCGCTATACCACCATGCTGATGCGCACCGGCTCTGACTATGAGATCGAACTGCCGGTGACGACCACGCCGCTGGGCGCGGTCGCTCGTCTCGAGCATGCATTGTTGGGCTTTGACGACGAGCAGGAGCGCTATCGGCAACGTCTCGCCGATGCCCAGAATCGCCTCGCTTCCTATCGCTCGCGCCAGGGTGGGGAATTCTCCTTCTCGGACGAATTGGCCGACAAGCGGAGGCAGTTGGCCGAAATCGAGCGATCATTAGCTGAGGACGGAGAAAGCATGCGGTCCGATGATAGGCGGGCGGCGTGAATTTGAGCGCTGATCAACCAATCCAGAACTCTCCGACAGCCGACCCGCCTTCAAGTTGATCGCAAATCCTCAACCAGCTCTGGATGTCGTTCGAGCAATTTCAACAACTGGCTGGTGGGGCCGCTTGGTTCGATCAGACCACGCTCATATTTGTCGAAGGCGTTCTCGCCGACTTTCAGCAGGCCGCCAGCCTCTCGCTGCGACAGCTTCAGCTTCCGGCGCACCCGGCGGATCGTGGACGGTGAGGGAATACCCTCGATTTCTTCCTTCAGTGTCCGGAGCGCCGCATCGCTGACCGCCATATCGCTGCCGACGTGGATTCCCTCGTCCCCATTCACTGGATAGTAGCCCGGCAACTCGACAGTGATGCTTTTTCCCTTATACGTCACGACAAATGGCCGGACGCCGCGATGCAGAGTCTCGCCTGTCTCCGGCGAGACCATAGTCTGGGGAATACTCTTTTCCATAACAGCCATCGTCATTTCTCCTTGAACGACATGACAGTGAATTCCGTGACGACATCTGCCTGGAATTTCACATAGAGTGCCATACCGCGTGCCGGAACATGATAGACGTCCTGCCAGACGCGGTGATCGACGAATGTCGTCATCGATTTGTAGAACATGCGGCGCTCGATTCCACCGATCGTTTCGACGATGCCCGCCCGGTCGAAGCCCAGGGCGATAGCGTCGCGCAAAGCCGATGACGTCATCGCCAGCCGGTCAACTGAGCCGAGTGCGACCTTGATCGCGTCGAGATCATACGTCGGGCGTCGCTTTTCCATACCATTGTATGCCACCTTAATGGTGGCAGGACAAGTACAATCTTACTCTTGGCATCGCTCTCAGAACGAATGCAGGGGAGAAGAGAGGGAGAAAGGAAGCAGAAGGATTCCGCTCACAGATCGGGCAGGCCGCAGACGCTGAAGCTCAATCGCCGCCTGCGCGATCCCGGCCCATCGTCCCGCACAGGGCTGTAAGCCCTGCTTGGCCAGCCGGGCAGGGATGCTCGCCCGCAATTGCTCCGGCCCGCCCGCTCCGCGGGTCGGGGGGTGTCTTCGGAAAGAAGATAGGAAAGGGCCGGCGCGGTGCCGGCACCAAAAAGGAGCATCCCCATGGAAATCAAGCTGATCGATCCGCGCGCGCTCGTGGAAAGCCCCGACAGGGCCCGACGGAGCAAATCCAGTCCGCAATCCGACGCGCTGCTCTTGGCCACCATCAAGGCTGTCGGCATTGTGCAGCCGCCGGTTGTCGCGCCGCAGGCCGATGGCGGCAACGGTTTTGTCATCCACTCCGGGCATCGCCGCGTCAAACAGGCCATAGCGGCGGGCTTGGAGGAGATTACCGTTCTGGTCGACGAGCCGGCCGAAGACGGTGGCGCTATGCGTTCGATGGTCGAGAATATCGCCCGCGAAAATCTCTTAGGTTCTGTGTCGCGACTGTCCTGTTGGATTCGTACAGCCGTCATGGTTGTGGGCGATATTCGCGGGGCATACCGAGGAAGGCACACAGACGT
>NZ_SNZF01000050.1 GCF_004363725.1 Aquamicrobium defluvii
TCGCAACACGGTACGACAAGCTGGCAACAAACTTCGCCGCAGCAATCTTCATTGCCGCAATCATCACATGGTGGATCAATTGAGTCTCGACCCTAGTGCACCGGGGAACATTTGAGATCGCGCGGACCCCGGACGGCAGTCCAGTCCTTAAGTCGTGGTGAGCCGACGCTGATCCGAGTCGGATCGGGCCCGACCAGTTGTCTCTCGAGGTGGTTACGCTGGGCTTTCGCGTCCAGCGTTCCGCGAAAACTGGCTCTGCGACTGACCCGGGCCGTCAACGCGACGCGAACAAGATCGCTTCATCGAGCTCTCCTGGCATGAAACATTCGACGTCCTCGGCCGGGAACTGGGAAGACCTGGACCTGGTCGGATATCGATCGGTGTGTCGATGCAATGACGGAACGTGGTGTAACTCGGGGCGATCGCGTGATTGTTCAAGCCAAGTGACAGGACGGCTCCAAAAGATACAAGCAAGACGGTCAGCATCACGCTGCCGGCCACGCTTGTCTGCTTAGGGAGCGATCATGTCTTGCCGGTACCCAGCATTCTTGCCAGCATGCGGTTCTGGTGATCCTGGCCGCTGAAGAATATAGCCAGAACCCTAATCAAGCTCTTGTCCTCCAAGACTTCGAAATAGATGACGGCTCGATGTTTTGTGACATTGCGAATGCCTGCTCCAAGTTCAGGACGAAGCGTGCCCTGAAACGGTGCATCTGCTATTCGTCCCATGGCTCGCTCGATCTCGCCAACACGATTTGACGCGTGCTCAAAGGCCGTCTCTCGATCCTCGCCAAAATCGAGCCCGGCTGTGATGAGAAAATCGAAAATCAGCTCCAGATCGTCCGTTGCAGCTTCAGACCGTTCAATCCGAAAAGCCATATTCGGCCTTTTTCCTGTCGATCATCGCCAAAGTCCGTCGGCGACCTTCTTCCAGGTTCACGAATTTGCCAGCTCGCCGCTCGGCCAGCAGCATTTTCAACGCTTCAGTGTGCGATCGTCGCGCTTCCGTTTCATCACGCAACATCTCCACTCCATGCTGGATCGCTGCGCTCACGCTGGAAAAGCGTCCCTCGGCCACAAGACTGCGAACAAAGGCGTCCTGGGATTCCGTTAACGAGATTGATGCTTTGACACTCATTCGCAAATCTCCTTCGGATTTATGATATACTACTTAGTAGTATAGCGCAAGTGATCATAACTGTCTCGTTGGCGGGCTCACGCGCTGTTCGTCCTGGCGGGCCTGCTGCCGGGATAGTGCGCGGTACCCAGCTGCTTGATCCCAGGTTCACATGACGATGCTGGGGTCAAGAGGGCGTTGGAGCCGCATCGTGTTCCTCCAATTGGCTTCGGAATCCAGAGCTAGGCCCGGTTGCGCGACATGGCTCGGTGAATCGAGCCTGGTCAAACTCACATACGGTCGCCGCTTGCGGACGATTGCACCAATTTCCCGCTTGCGGCAGCAGGGGCCCAGAAGCCGAGACCCTTCTTTGATACGGCATTCCAGCCAGCCGGGATCTCGGTTCGCCTCCTTGATCCGCCGAGGCTGATCAAGCCGCGAGGGATGCCGTAATGCGGGGAGCATTTGATTCCGTAGAAGCCTTGCTTGTCCAGTGTGACCTCGATCTCCTCATTGATCTTGCCGAGAAAGCCCTCATGCCCTTTCGGTACCATGCTCTCGACCGTCGCGGCATTGTGACCGCTGGTGGTCCTGATGAACTTCACGGTGTCGCCGAGCGCAATCTGGAGAAAATCCGGCTCATAGACCATTGGGCCGGATGCATTGCGGTTCAGCATCTTCACCTCGTGCATTTCGGCGAAGGCGGGTGCGCAGACCAGAAGCGAGGCAAGCATCAGGGCGGAAACGAGATGCATGGAATACCTTTCAGCGGAGATGGTCGAGGCGGAAAATCCGGGTGCCGTCGGCGGGATCGACGACCATGCTGGCGCGCACGCCAAACACTTCGGCGATGCGTTCGACGCCCAGCACATCCTCCGGCGAGCCCAGCGCCACCAGCCGGCCGCCGGCCATGACGCCGACACGGTCGCATGTGAGCGCCTGATTGAGATCATGCAACGCGATGATCGACGTCACCGGCAAGGCGGCCACAAGGTCCAGCATGGAAAGCTGATGGCGCACGTCGAGATGATTGGTGGGTTCGTCGAGCAGCAGGATGCGCGGCCTCTGTGCGAGCGCGCGTGCCAGATGCACACGTTGCTTCTCGCCGCCGGAAAGCGTTGCCCAGAAGCGGTTTTCGAAACCGCGCAGGTCGGCGTCGGCCAGCGCCCCGGCAACGATGCGGTCATCCTCGTCCGACCACGGTTGCAGGGACGCCAGCCAGGGCGTGCGGCCAAGCTCCACCACATCGCGCACGGTGATCGCTTCGCCGGTATCGGCCTGTTGTTCGAGATAGGCGATCTTCTGTGCCGCCAGCCGCCGCGGCAGGCCGGAAAGCGGCTTCCCCTCCACGGTGACCTCGCCGCTTGTCGGCTTCAATATGCCGGCAAGCAGGCGCAGCAGGGTCGACTTGCCCGAGCCGTTGGGACCGACCAGCCCCAGCGTCTCGCCCTCGCGAACGGCAAGATCCACGCCATGCACGATGGGGAGCCGGCGCACGCTCCAGCCGAGATTCCGTGCCTGAAGCATCATGGCCGACGCCGTCCCCTGAGCAGAATCAGGGCGAAGGCTGGCGCACCGACCAAAGCGGTGATGACGCCGATGGGCAATACCTGTCCGGGGATCATCGTGCGCGACAACACGTCGGCGACGATCAGGAAAGCGGCCCCGGTCAGCGCCGTCGCCGGCACCAGCCGTCCATGCCGCACACCGACCACGAAGCGCGCCGCATGCGGGATGACCAGCCCCACGAAGCCGATGGATCCGACGATGGAGACCATGACGGCGGTGACCAAGGCGGTGAGCCCGATCAGCACGACCTGCACCCTGCGCACGGGAATGCCGAGCGAAGCGGCGGAGTCGGCCCCGAAGGCGAAGGCATCGAGCGAGCGCGCATGCCAGACGCAGGCAATCAGCCCGGTCACGGCAATGGGTACTGCAAGGCTTACATCCGGCCAGCGCACGCCGCTCAGATTGCCGAGCAGCCAGAACATGATGCCGCGCGCCTGTTCGGCATTGGCCGATTTGGCGATGATGAAGGAAGTGAGCGCGTTGAAAAGCTGCGAGCCGGCGATGCCCGCCAGTATGATCTGCCCTGTGCCGCGCGCCAAAACGCCGCCGCCGGCCGCCCTAGCCAGCAGCGCGACCAGCAGGAAGGCGGTGAGCGCGCCGGCGAAGGCGCCGAGCGACATGGATACGGCCCCGCCACCGATGCCGGCAATCGTCACGGTTACCGCGCCGGTCGATGCGCCGGCGGAAATGCCGAGCAGATAGGGATCGGCCAGCGCATTGCGCAGCAGCGATTGCAGCACGAGGCCGGAGAGCGCCAGCCCCGCGCCGCAGGACGCGGCCACCAGCGCGCGCGGCAGGCGATAGTTCCAGATGATGCCCATGTCGATCGGATCGAGCGGATAGGCAGCACCCAGAACCTTGTTGGCCAGCGTCTGCACCACGATGGAGAGCGGAATGGGCGTCTCCCCGATGCAGGTGCCGGCAAAGACCGTCGCCGCCATGGCGACGAGCCCCGCAGGCCAGCGCCACCACAGGCGCGCCACGGAATGCCGGCCTGCGGTGGCAATGGTCACCTGGCGATGCCCTGATCGACCAGCGCGTCCGCCAGAACCTCGATGCCGGAAACGGTGCGCATGGTGGCATCCATGGCATGGGCATCCATCACCACGATGCGGTTGTTCTTCACCGCGTCCATCTGGGTGGCGACTGGATCGGTCTTCAGGAATTCAAGCTTCTTCTCGAAGTCGTCGGCGGGAAAGCGGCGGCGATCCATCCTGGCGATCACGATCAGCGTCGGGTTGGCCCTGGCGATGGTTTCCCAGCCCACGACAGGCCATTCCTCATCCGATTCCACGATGTTGCGGATGCCGAGCTTGTCCAGCATGTAGGCCGGCCCGCCCTTGCGGCCCGCGACATAGGGGTCGATGTTCATGTCGGCGCTGGAAAACCAGAACACGGCCGAAACGTCCTTGAGATCGAGGGCTTTTGCGCGCTCGACGGCGTCCTGCTCGCGCTTCACCAGATCGGCGACGACTTCCTCGCCCTTGTCCTGCACGTCGAAGATTTCGGCAAGCTCGCGCACGCCCTGATGGATGGTCTC
This sequence comes from Aquamicrobium defluvii, assembly GCF_004363725.1. GTDB lineage: Bacteria > Pseudomonadota > Alphaproteobacteria > Rhizobiales > Rhizobiaceae > Mesorhizobium > Mesorhizobium defluvii. The sequence goes on from NZ_SNZF01000050.1 coordinate 4,227, forward strand.
GGTCGAGAAGGCAGCGGTGCGGGTGCCATCGACACCAACCGAATTGTCCTTGGCCACGCAATCGGCGGGCATCACATAGGTCGGGATGCCAACATCGTGGAACTGCTCACGGGTGGCGACAATGCCTTCCGGCCCGACATGCCAGATAAACTGGACGGCCACGAGACCGGGCTTCCTGGCCACGATGCTTTCGAAGCTCGGATCGTTGTCGGCAAGCCGCTCGACCTTGTCGTTGATCGACCTGTGCTCCGGCAGCACGTCGGTGAACCAGACGGAGGTGCCGGTCATCTTGTCGCCGAGGCCAAGCGCATAGAGCGCCTCGGTGGCGGCCTGCCCGACAGTCACGGTGGTGGCCGGTGCCTTGTCGAAGGTGATCGTCTCATCGCAGTTTTCCAGCGTGAGCGGGTATTTTGTAGGTCCAGCGGCCGCATGGGCCGCGAGCAGCGCAAGGCCGGCGGCGGCAAGTGCCATACGCGGGAAGGTCATGACGCGAAGTTCTCCGATCGGTTTGCGGCAGGGACCGAAGGCTTCGGGTCGGGACGGCAATGGAAAGCCGCGCATCCCAAAGGATACGCAATACAGCCCGTTCAGGCAGGGACGGCTTCATCGACAACCTCTCCCGGGCACCCCGCCCGGCATATTCAGTTCCAGTTGTCGGCAGGTCTCCTGACTGACGGATCGATGCCCATCCCCACCTTCCCGGACCAGGGCCCAGTGGCATTTTCGGGGAGTGGACTCACCGCCTACAGTTGCGGGGGCAGTTTCGTTTCGCAGGTTCCTGAAAGAGCCTGCGGCGAATTCCCTCTTCGTTCCTTTCGGAAACCGACACCTGTTCGTATCGCATCCTGCCGCGGCATTTCAAGCCGGACAAGCCGCTGTCCCCAACAGCGCGGCCAGCGTGTCGCCAGCCAGATGAACGGGTGAGAAAAGGATGCTGTCTCGTCAGCCGGCCAGCGCCTGCGCTGAGCGCCAGCGTCTTGATGCCGCGCAACGCAAGGAAGCTGTCGAAAGGACCGGAAATGGCGCCCACTGCATTCTGCAGAAACTTCAGCCGGTCGCGCAATTCGCCTTCCTCACGCACCACGGCCACGCCGCCGCACCTTGTCGATCAGCCGGAACGTGCCGCCATAGATGTCGTCCGTCGCCACGACATGCGTGCCGGCATCGAACAGTTCCAGCACGGTGGCGATCGCAGCCAGCCCCGAGGCAAAGGCGAAGACGGACGCGCCGCTTTCGAGATCGGCCACGGCGCGCTCGAAGGCGAACCGCGTCGGGTTCTGGCTGCGGGCATATTCGAAGCCCTTGTGTACGCCCGGACTTTGCTGCGCATAGGTCGAGGTGGCGTAGATCGGCACCATGACGGCACCGGTGGTTGGGTCGTGGCTCTGGCCGCCATGGATGGTGCGGGTCGAGAAAGCGAGCCGGTTCTTGCGGTCTGTGGTCATTTTCTGGTCCGCCTCAGATGGTTGATCAGGTCGATGCGGGTGATGAGCCCGATGAATTCGTCGCCGTCGAAGATGATGGCGACCCCGCCGATGCCTACCACGGTCCAGCTTCCGGCCTCGCCCGGCTCGCCCGTCTTGATTAGGGCGCAAGGACCGACCCCGCCGGATCGGCCAGGATGATCTCGGTCTTCAGCGACACCTTCGCAAAGAAGCGGCCAAGGCCGGTGAGGGTGCCGCCGGAACCGACGCCCCACCACCACCGCATCGACGTCGCCATCGAGCTGCTGCCGGATTTCGGGTCCGGTCGTCGTCTCATGCGCCAGCGGATTTGCCGGGTTGGCGAACTGGCTGGCATAGAAGGCGCCGGGCGTCTCCGCCGCAATGCGCCCGGCCATGTCCTGATAATATTCGGGATGACCCTTGAGCACGTCCGAACGGGTCAGCCGCACTTCCGCACCCAGCGCGCGCAAATGCTGCACCTTCTCGCGCGACATCTTGTCGGGCACCGCCAGTATGATGCGGTATCCCTTGGGAATACCGACCTGGACTAGGCCGAGGCCGGTATTGCCCGCGGTGGCCTCCACAATGATGCCGCCCGGAGCGAGCACGCCGCGCCGTTCCGCATCGGCGACCATGGGCAGCGCGATGCGATCCTTGATCGAACCGCCGGGATTCTGACTCTCCAGCTTGACGAAGAGGCGGCACGGACCGGTATCGAATTTCTTAAGCTCGACCACCGGCGTCTGGCCGATGAGGTCGAGGACCGAACCATAAGGGGGTTGCAGGCGTGACGTCTGCAACGGGGAGGCATCGGCCGGACGGGTAGCCATGGGAACGCCTTTCCATGCTGCCTGACAACCAGAACAGGAACAGAATTGCGTGTTATTGATATTTTCATCTCAATAAAGGCAGTGCTGAATCATAATATTATGCTTTATTAGAATCTTATTACTTATTGGTTATTTGATGCCAAACCGACACTTTGACCGAAGCCGGAGCTTTGACCGGTTGGGACTCTCAGGTTTTTCAGTACGAAGACTTGTCGGCGGCGCAATGTGACCGGCAAGAATTCCCCAACCCGGGAGTGAGCGATGCATGCACCTCGCCGTGACAGGTTGCCAGCCAGCGCCCCTGTCTCAGCCTCATTGCCGCACTCTTCGAGCGGTGGTCCGATTGAACCTCCACTTCAATGTGAGGCGTTTCATAGTTCTGACGTCCCAACTGACGGATGATCCTTCCAGGTTCTTGGGCTCCAGCCGCAGAGCCCCCCCGGAAGGAGCAGAGGTGACACATGCGCATCAGCGTCAGGCCCGCCAAGAGAGACGGCATGTCGAAACGGATTTTCGAGAGCGAACTGACCAGTGAGGATCTGGATGGTGAAAATGGCAAGGAAGTGATCATCTCGGTCACGGCCGGTCCGATCTACCGCAAGGCACGCTATGAGGACCGGTCACAATACCGGTACGACATCGTGCTGAGCGCAAAGGAAGTGGCTGCCATTGCCGGTGCCGTGAACTGCCCCGCCACCAGGCAGGAGCAGTAAGGCCAGGCTCCGCCGCCGCAAATCCGGCGCGCAGAACATCGGCGCCGTTCACGCCGGAAACATTCGGCCACGCGACGGCTTGTGTGCATATGCCGTTATCTGGCAATGTAACGCTGCGTCAGGGAAGGCGCCGCCTTCATGGACAGAACGAGTTTCTTTGCCGACAAGATCGTATGGCTGGACGCGCACCGGCCCGCTTCCAGACGTGCGAGCGTGGCGAAGCAGGGCGTCGCCGCCGCGGCTACCGGCGCATGCGACCAGAGCTTTTCCGACCGCGACCTGTTCGAGCTCCTGTTCCACAATTGCACCGCCGAAAGGATGCCTGCCGGCAGACACCTGTTCCTGCAGGAAGACCGTTCCGACCGCGTGTTTGGACTTATCGATGGCTCGGTCGAGATTTCCATCTATTCCATCGACGGCCAGAAGCTGGTCGCCAATGTGCAAACGGCGCCGAACGTCATCGGCGAGATCGGCGCCCTCGACGGCGGCCTGCGCACGGCGACGGCGATCTGCCGCACCGACTGCATCATCGTTTCGCTGGAGCGTCAGCAATTGCTACGCCGGATCGAGGACAGCCCCCTGCTGGCGCGCTCGATGCTGCGCCTCGTGTGCCGGCGCGTGCGCTGGGTCAGTGAATCGCTGGGCGACCAGGCTTTCCTGAACATCGAGGCCCGGCTGGCCAAGCGGCTGCTCCTGCTCGACCATATCCTTGCCGATCCCGCCGGCTGGATCGCCATCTCGCAGAGCGAGATCGGCGAGTTCCTTGGTGCGACGCGCGAGTCGGTCAACAAGCTCCTCAACGGCTGGCGAAGCCGCTCGCTCATCGACGTGCGGCGAGGCCGTATCAAGGTCACCAATGCGCGCATCCTGCGCAAGCTCGCCGCCGACGGCGAGGATGCCTTTTGAAGATCAGTCCAGTCTCGACAGCATGTAGCGCAGGGCGGACCGGCTCGGCAGGAAGAAATAGCCGCCGCCACGCGTGGTGACGAAGGAAGGCATGCCGCTGAGCGCAATCGCCCCTTCCCATGTCGGGATGGCGAAGCGCCCGACCGGATCGCCCGCCTCGTCCACCATCTGGTTGCCGATCAGCGGGTCCTTCTCGCCGCGCAGCCCGTGGAAATTGCCGGCGGCCATCCAGGTCTGCTGTATGAACTCGTACTGGCGCTCGATAGAGGCGTTCGCGCACATGAACAGCAGGCCCTTCTCGGGTTCCCCGCCGTCGGCCACCGTCGAATAGGTGCGCCCAACGCGCAGGATGCGGTGACGCCTGGTAATGCGCATCTGGGTGTCGAGATCGGTGCTGAGCGAGGCGCGCGGATTGGAGCGGCGCACATGCGCGCCGAGCGGGCACCGCAGGCCCTGCGGGTCTTCCGCGCCGAAGGTGAAATCGTTGTCGGGCGTGCGCCCCGCCGGCCTTTCCGGATTCTGGATCAGGGAGGAACCGTCCTTCCAGCGGCCAACGATGCGGGCAGCAACCCAGTCCGGCGTCACCGGCCTGCCGGTCAGGCCCGAGACGTCATCGGCCGCGTGGCGGCAATAATCCTCGAAACGTTCGACATGCTGCCATAGCTGGCGCACGACCATGAAGGAGCCGTTGCGTCCGAAATCGTGCAGCGCCGTATTGGCGGCCGTGATGCCGCCATCGATGTCGATGGCCCGCAATATGCCTTGCGGGTCTGCCCTGCGCGGCACGGTCGGGCTCGGCGGATAGAAGCCGTGTTCGTCCCGGTAGCCGAACAGGAATTCGCCGGCGTTGACGAGGTGCATGGAATTTACCTGCGCGGAAGCCTCACGTCCTGTCCCCCGGATGACTGGCTGGGAAATCCCGTCCGCAAAACCGAACTGGTCGTGCGCCTTGCGCTTGCAATCCTCGTGCGCTCCGGAGCGAATGATGGTGAGGTCGAGACGATGGACTATGGGAATGCCCGTATCACGGGATGCCGCATCCAGCATTCCGACCATCTCCTCCAGAACCGCCGGACTCTCGGCATAGCAGTTGACGATGACATCGACCGGATTGCGCCCGGAACCCCACAACCATTCGCACGGATCGTTCGGCCCGCCATCGTCGAGCACGCGGCTGCGGTAGGGGCTCGACATGCCCTGCCTGAAGGCCAGCGGAAAGCTCTCCAGCGGATCGTCCACCCCTGTCCGGTCCAGCCCCAGACGCCTTAGCCCGTCCGGCCCGAACAGCGCGATCATGGCGCTGTGGGCCGGCGGCGCATCGCCGAAGGAAAGTTTGGCCGCGATGCGGCCGAGCCATTCCCGCCGCCGGGCGACATCCGTTTCGGGCGGAATGTGGAATGCCAGCATCCGGCCGTGGGACAGGCGGCCCATGGGGCCGAAGACGATCGACTGGATTTCCCCCTGCTCCAGCATCTCTCCCGGTACGGGATCGGGCAGCAGCAGGCGTTGCACCCGGTTGAGCCGTGTCCAGGGCTGGCGCTCGGTGGAGGAGAACAGGCTGATCCAGTCGCGCGCCTCGCTCAGGCGGGCCGAGCGCAGGCCCTGCCGGATCAGCGCGTTCTTGCGGATATGGGTGGTCGAAAGATGCGGATAGGCGCTGTACCAGAAGCCGGTCGGCACCTGCTGGGTGCGCGCCCAGCGCTTGAAGCGGTCGCCATCGCGCGCGCCGTGGAAGAACAGGAAGCGCGTCGGCGGGAAGCCTTCTGTGTTGCTCCAAACGCCGGTCAGGCCCTTGGAAGCCTTGGTGATGAAGTCCTCGAGGTAGCTTTCCCAGCTGCCGCCGTAATTGCTGAAGAACACCAGCCGGTCGGTATCCGGAACGCAGACCCAGCGGGCGAAATGGATGGTGCCAATGCTGGACAGGAAACCGGGCCGGAAGATGTGGGTCGCGGCAATCGAGATCACATAGAAGCTGAAGCGCAAGAGAATGCGCCGGAACAGGCCCGGCTTGAGCGTGGACACCGCCGTCATGTGGTTCTGCAACCCGCGATCCTCACGCTGCTGCAATTCGACCAGCCGGTCCAGCGAAATGGATTCGGTCGAGGGAACCAACGCTTCCTCGATGCGGCGCAGCCGGACAAGCATGAAGCCGATGGCGAAGGACAGCGTCGTCAGTATGCCGAGACCCGACAGCACGAGGGCGGTGCCGACGCGCAGCAGGAAATGCGGCCAGCCCGCCGTTGGATAGAAAAGCAGGTAATAGGTCAGCGCCCAGCACAGCGCATAGACCGTGCCGACCGTCAGAAACACCGGCCTTGCCAGAAGCGTGCGGCGGAAGGCGCTCCACGCGCCCTTGGGCGCATCGTCCATCAGGTTGGGGGCGGAGCCGAATGCCCACTGGAACGACGGGTCGCGGCACAGCGTTTCGCGCACCGCCTGCAAGACGCCGGCGCCATCGTTGCCGGGCTGCGCGGAAAGCGCCTCCACCATGCGCATCGCCGTCTTGGCCAGCCGGTCTTCGCTGAGAATGCGCCGGACGCTGTGGCCCGGCGTGCCGCTGAACACCAGCCCGTTCAGGCTGCCGAAGGTGGGCGACACGTCCGGCGCGTGCCGCTCCATGAACGCCGCCAGATCGTTGCCGACCGGATCGGCCGAGATTTCCGCGAGGATCGGTCCTATCCGGTCGCCCAGTGCTTTCCCGAAGGCGGCAAGAACGGCTCGCCGGTCCCCATCTCCCGACATTTCGAGCAGGAGATAGTGTGCGGGCGTTCCCTTCTCGTCCACACCTGTTTCGATGACCGACATCGAGGCGAAATGGATGGTGCCGACCGCATCCAGCGCCTTGCGCACCTCGGCGCTCGACGGATTCCCCAGCGCATCCAGCCGCGCCCCGACCGTTTCCCGGTGTGTCCTGGCCTTGACCGGCACCATTACCGTGACCATGGATTGCATGCCCACGGGGTCGAACTGGACCATCAGCCGGTCGGGATAGGGGCCGAGCCGCACCAGCCTGCCCTTCCTGCCGCTGGCGCGGCGCAAGCCCTGCCGCGAGAACAGCGCGCGGAAGCATTCGGCGGTCTGCACGCGCGCCAGCGCAGCACCTATGCATTTGTGGATGCCGTGGCCGAAGACGAGCGTTTCCCGGTCCGGCCGGTCCGGTTTGAAACGCCACGGCTCCTCCACCGCGCGCGTGTCGAACATGGCCGAACGCGTCGCCGGCCAGATGACGGTATCGGCCCTGATCGTGTAGGGTTTGCCCGTACCGCCCCCGATCTGGCGTTCCTCCCGCGCATAGCGCCAGGGGCTGATCCAGATCGGCTTGAAGCGCATGGCTTCCCCGATAGCCCGGTCGAGCCGGACATCGTCACCGGCCGAAACGGCCGCCGCCACCTCGTCGAAAATCTCTCGGCGCGACAGCACCACGTCGAGGCAGTTTCCGCCGCCCAGCAGCGTCGTCGGCCCGAAGCCGGTGATCATGCCCATCATGATCGCATGGACGTCGCCCCGCGCGATGCGGCCTTCCAGCATCGCGCCGACCAGCCGGTCGAGCGGCCGGTCCCGCAACGCGCGGCCGCCCAGAACCTTGTCGATGGAGCGGTCGATGGCGGCGCGCATGTTGCGCGAAGCGGCGATGGCCAGTTCCCGCACCGTTCGATTGGCCGTGGGATCGCCGAAGAACAGCGTGCTGAGCGCGATGTTCCAGTCGGCGAACTCGCCCTCGTCATCCACCTCGATGCCGTAATAGTCGCGGCAGATCGCCGAGGAGACGACACGGAACAGGTCCCGCGCCGCGTTGAGCTGCGTGTCGGCCCCCGCCACAATCTCGCCGGCGCGCTTTGCCGCGATGGGCCGCACGCGCGCCTCCACCTCGCCGGGCGGGAAGGCCCCGAGCACCACCGACTTCAGGCGCCGGTACTCCTCACCGTCGGCCATGCCGAGGATGAAGTTGCTCCCGCCGGCGAACTCGATCATCTCCGGCGCGTAGGGCGTTTCGAAATCGGCCTGCCGCTCCAGCACCTCGCGTACATCGGCATTGCGCGTCAAAAGCACGAAGCGGCCGCAGCGAGCGCGCGGCAGGAACCTCCTGAAAAGGCCGAGCCACCAGTCGGGATGCTCGAACAGATAGCCGACCGCCCGCGCGGCCAGCCCTTTCGCCCGCATACGCTCGATGTCGAAAGGCGGCACCTCCGCGTCTGGGGGAAGCTCCGCCTGCGCCCTTGCCAGACCCTCGAAGTATTTCGGACTGCACCTGAGCACCATGGATGGCCCCTTCGACCTGTTGTTCCAGCAATCGGCCTTTCGTCAAACGGGCTCTGTGAAACACCTCACACAACGAAATTTAGCAGCGCGGCAGAAGGCGCAATCATGCGCCCGCAAGCTCGAAATTCTCGATCATGCCCCGGTTGACGTCCTTGTCGCGGAACGGAATCCATTCGATCCACTTGTGCTCGAAATCCGGATGGCGGGTTTTGAAGGCGCGCGCTTCCTGCCGCGCCTCCTCGATACGTCCGAGGCGGGCCAGCGCGCCGACCTTGAGATAGCTCGCGTAGAAATAGTTCGGCGCAAGCGACAGCGAGCGGTCGGCCGCCTCGATCGCGGCCGGCCAGTTGCCGGCGATGGTGTGGGCGGCGGCGAGTTCGCCCAGATTGTGGAACAGATAGGTCTCGAAGGGGCTGAGCCTGATCGCCTCGGTTAGGTGGCGGATGGCCTCGCCCGGTTCCAGCAGCAATGCACGCGCACTGCCCAAACCCGTATGCGCCAACGAGAGGCTGGGATTGATGTCGATGGCCTGCCGGCACAGATCTATGGCCGATTGCGGCCGCGCTTCGAGAATTTCCACGAAGCCGAGATAGCAGTAAGGACGCGCGTCGAGACTGTCCATCAGGAGGGAACGTCGCGCATAGCCGGCGACAATCCTGAGCTCGTCGCGGTCGGCGAAATTCAACCAGGCCTTCCACAGATGCCACCATGCCAGTTCGTTGAGCACGGCGCTCGAATTGGGATCCTCGTCATAGGCCTGCCGGAAATATTCGAAGGCGCGCGCCGTGTCGTCCGGGGAGCGCCGCTGCATATGCCAGCGCCCGCGCCGCACAAGCTGCCAGGTCGACAGCGATTCCGGCGGGACCTGGAACGTGCGGACCTGCTCGACCCTGTCGACCTCGCGCTCCAGCCGCGAGACGATCTCGCCGCCCAGTTCCCTTTGCAGGCGCTGCACCTCCACGAGGCCGCGCTCATAGCGTCCGGCCCAGATGACGCGCGAGGTGGAACTGTCGGCCAGTGATGCGTTGAGGGTGATCCTCTCCGCGTTCCCCGACACGGAGCCGGAGACGATGTAGCGCGCGCCGAGCAGGTGGCCGGTGGCGGCGGTGGTAAGCGCAGGATCGCGGAACTGGAAGCTGGAATCCCTGGCGATGACCGGGACCGAGCGCGTGTTGGCGACACCCAGCAATATGTCGTCGGCTATCCCGTCGCACAGATAGGCCAGCATCGCATCGCCCGTGAGGTTCTGAAACGGAAGCACGGCAAGGGCCGGCAGTTCGTCGACGCTGCCGGAAGGGGGTTGCGCCTCGCGCCCGGCGCGCAACCCCATCAGCGCGGCCGGCTTGACATTGCTGCCATTCGGGTCGGATACGAAGACCCGCACCGGCATGGCGATGTTCTTGAGCTGGAAAGGCCCGAGATCGGTGAAATGAAGATCGAATTGCCGGTTGAGCTGGGAATAGGCGGTTTCGGCCAGCGCCACGCCGCCATGCGGCGAAAACTCCTGCACCCGGGCCGCGATGTTGACCGTATCGCCGAACACACCGTCCTGGCGGATCATGACCGATCCCGCGCTGATGCCTGTTCGGAATGGCATGGCCCTGTCGGGACCGGCTGCCGCGTTCGCTTCGCCAATCTCCTCCTGGAAACGCAACACGGCGCCCAAAGCCACGATGGGATTTCCGAACACGGCCATGATCGAGTCTCCGGCTGCGCCGAAGACATTGCCGCCGGCACGCTCGACCGTCCCCACGATCAGGTTGCGGCGCTCGTCGAACAGGCGCAGCGCTGCCTCGTCGTCGATATGCATCAGCCTGGAGAAGCCGACGGCATCGGCCGAAACAACTGTCGCGATCTGACGCGGCTGGCGATTTTCACGCATGGACAAAGCCGTCCCCAGGGCCGTCCTCAATTTCAGGTTCTGAATGTGACCGAAGATGTCCTCCGGAGCAATATCCTGCGGAAAGGCCAGCGGGTGTCACGGCTCTGTCGCAAACTCCTCGTCAACTATGTCAACTAGGTCGATGACATGACTGTCTCCAGTTTCAGAGGAGCACTTCATGGTTTCAGGCCGTCATTTTGACCGTTCGGTGATCCTGTTGTGCGTACGCCGGT
>NZ_SNZF01000051.1 GCF_004363725.1 Aquamicrobium defluvii
CGCCATCCTCGAACCACCGTATCGAAACCTCGCCCTCGAAACTGGCGTTCTTCACCACCGTATAGGGCCTGAACCAGTCGATGCGCCTGCCATGCGCGCCCCAGAACGCATCCGGATCGCTCACGCTCTCGGCGTACCACCTAAGATACGTCTCGTTGTCCAGCGTACCCGCACGCTTCCACGATGGCTGCACACGGTAGACAATTCCCTTCGACATTCCTCTCCCCTTCGTCAGATCGCCAGATATTCGTTGCGAAGTTCCTCGCTTTCGAGAAGCTCCTTCGCCGCTCCGGCAAAGACCAGTTCGCCCGTATCCAGAATGACGGCCCGGTCGGCCAGCCGCAGCGCAGCGACCGCATTCTGCTCGACGATGATGGTCGTGATGCCGCGCTCCTTGATGCCATGCACGATCGTCTCGATTTCCTTGACGATGACCGGCGCCAGCCCTTCATAGGGTTCATCCAGCAGCAACAGCTTCACTTCGCGGGCCAGCGCACGGGCCACGGCCAGCATCTGCTGCTCGCCGCCGGACATGGTGACGGCCTCCTGCCTGCGCCGCTCGGCCAGCCGCGGAAAATGCTGGTAGAGTTCCTCGATCGACATGCCGTGGCCCGGCGCAACCTGCGCAAGGACCAGATTTTCCTCCACCGTCATGCCGGGAATGATGCGCCGGTCCTCCGGCACCAGCTGGATGCCGGCACGCGATGCCTGCCACGACTTCATGGTGTGGAGCGGCTTGCCCTCCAGCCAGATTTCGCCCGAGCGCAGTTGCGGGTCGTCCATGCGGGCGATGGTGCGCAGCGTCGAGGTCTTGCCGGCTCCGTTACGACCGAGAAGCGCAAGAATCTCGCCCTTCTTCACATCGAGCGTGACACCCTGCACGATGTAGCTTTCGCCGTAATAGGCATGGATATCGCGCACCGCGAAGAAGGCATTGGACGGATCGGCCTCGGTTGCGGCCGAAATTGCTTCCCGTTTCATTGTTGCGACGTTCATTCCACGCTCCCGCCGAGATAGGCTTCCTGCACGCGCGGATCTTCCTTGATCTCCTGCGGAAGTCCCGATGCGATGATGCGGCCCTGCGCCAGAACCGAAATGCGATCCGCCAGCGAGAAGACGACATGCATGTCGTGCTCGATGATGACCTTGGTCATTCCGCTCGACTTGATCTTGCGCAACAGGTCGATGGTGCTGTTGGTGTCGTGGCGGCTCATGCCGGCCGTGGGCTCGTCGAGCAGCAGCAGTCGCGGCCTCTGGATCAGGCACATGGCCAGTTCCAGCCGCCGCTTGTCGCCGCGCGAGAGCGAACCCGCGTGATCCTCGCGCCGGCCGTGCAGGCCGATGTCGTTAAGCATGTCCTCCGCCTCTTGCCGGATTTCTCCTTCGGATTCGACGCTGCGGAACATGTTGATGCGGAAGGCGCCGTCGCGCCGGGCGAAGGCCGGTGCCATCACATTGTGCAGCACCGGCAGGTCCGGGAAGATTTCCGGTGTCTGGAAGACGCGCGAGATGCCGAGCTGGTTGATCTCGTAAGGCGCCTTGCCGGTCAACACAGTGCCATCGAACACCACAGCCCCGCTGGTGGGCGGTATACGGCCGATGATGACATTCAGCAGCGTCGACTTGCCGGCCCCGTTGGGGCCGATGATGGCGTGCGTCTTGCCCTCCTCGATTTGCAGGTCGATGTCGGACAGGGCGCGCAGCCCGCCGAAGTTCTTGTGAACGTCGGCTGCGTGCAGGATGATGTTGGGCGGTGTTTCACTCATGGCCTGTCCTCCTACTCCGCCGGCTGGACCGAGGTGACGCCGCCAGGCGTCCCCCTTCGCCGTTTGAGGCGCGCCATGAGGCGATGGAAGCCTTCGACCAGACCGCCAGGCAGGAACACCACGATCAGCACGAACATCAGCCCGAGCGTCAGGTGCCAGCCCTCGCCCACGAACTTCGACAGCACCGTCACGACGACATTCTGCAAACCGTCCGGCAGGAAGGAGAAGAAGTTGTTCAGCATGTTGGTGTTGATGGCCGAGAAGATGTTCTCGAAATATTTGATCAGCCACGCACCGATCACCGGGCCGAACAGCGTTCCGACACCCCCCAGAATGGTCATAAGCACCACATTGCCGGACTCCGTCCACTTCATGCGTTCGGCGCCCGCAAGCGGGTCGGTGATCGAGAGCAGCGCACCTGCAAGTCCGGCGAACATGCCGGAAATGACGAAGGCCGCCAGCATGTAGGGCTTGGTGTTGAAACCGGTGTAGTTCATGCGCGTCTGATTGGATTTGATGCCCCGCAGCGCCATGCCGAAGGGCGAGGCGAATATCTTCTGCGACACGTAGAAGGCAACGATCAGGATCGCCGCGCAGAGATAGAATCCGGTATAGCCGGTGACGGAACTGCCGAGGAAGGTCGGTTGCGGCAGGCCGGCGATATTCGCCTGCGCGCCGAACATGGCATCGAGGTAGCGCGGATCGTCACGCGCCAGCAGCAGGCCGGTCTCGCCGTTGGTAATGGGCGTCAGCACCGAATAGGCAAGGCTGTAGCACATCTGCGCGAAGGCCAGCGTCAGGATCGAAAAGTAGATGCCGGTCCGGCGCAGGCTGAAATAGCCGATCACCAGCGCGAAAACACCCGTCGTGATGACGGCGAAGATCATGGCCGGCACGATGTCCATCGTCAGGAGCTTGAACGACCACACTGTCGTGTAGGACCCGACGCCGATGAAGGCGGCGTGACCGAAGGACAGGTATCCCGTCAGCCCGAACAGGATGTTGAAGCCGATGGCGAAGATCGCGTAGATCGCGAACTTCTGCATGAGGCCGGGATAGGCTGCGCCCAAAGGCGACAGCCAGAGCGGCATGGTCAGCACCACGACAGCGAAGACTGCGAGTGCGGCAAGGTCCTTGCGAGAAAGCGAGAACATGGCGGATCAGCTCTCCATGATTCCGCGCCGTCCCATCAGGCCGCGCGGACGCACGAGCAGGATGACGACTGCGACGAGGTAGATGATGACCTGATCGATGCCGGGAATGAGGGATTTCACCTCGGTCATCGATGCGAAGGACTGCAATATGCCCAGCAGGAAGCCGGCAGCGACGGCGCCGGGCAGCGAGCCCATGCCGCCGACGACCACCACCACGAAGCTCAGCACCAGAAAATCCATACCGAGATGGTAGTTGGGTGCGAGCAGCGGCGTGTACATGACGCCGGCAACGCCCGCCACCACCGCCGCCAGACCGAAGACGATGGTGAAGCGCCGGTCGATGTCGATGCCCATCAGACCGACCGTCTCGCGGTCGGCCATGCCGGCACGCACCACCATGCCGAAAGTGGTGAATTGCAGGAAGGCGAAGACACCGCCGATGACTACCGCCGAGAACAGCAGATAAAGCAGCCGCCACCAGGGATAGGTCAGCACATGCGGGGCCATGCCGAACCACACGCCGATGTCGGCCGCACCGCGCAGATCGGTCGGGATCGGTTGGGGCACCGGATTGGCCCCGAAGAAGCTCTTGACGATTTCCTGCAGCACGATTGCGAGGCCGAAGGTGACCAGAATCTGCTCGGCATGGCTGCGCTTGTAGAAATGCTTGATGATGCCGCGTTCCATGGCAATGCCGATGATCAGCATCACCGGAATGGCGAGCAGGATCGAGATCGGCACCGAATAATCGACCAGAACCGCACCGAAATCGCCGAACCAGTTCTGGACCAGCGGCGTGCGCACCTCGACAGGCGCGCCCCATGGCGACAGCTTCTCCGGGTCCACGGTAACGGTTTCAAGGGTGATGAGATAGCGGAAGGTGACGGCACAGAAACAGCCGAGCATGAAAAGCGCGCCATGGGCGAAATTCACGACGCCGAGTGTACCGAAAACCAGCGTCAGGCCGAGGGCGATCAGCGCATAGGCGCCGCCCTTGTCCAGCCCGTTGAGCAACTGGGCCAAGAACACGTTCATCTGGATAATCCTTCGATGCGAGACGCAGCGCGTTGCAAACGTCAGGAAGCCGACGGCAAAGGGCTTGCACCCCGCCCGTCAAAGGCAGGCAGGGTGCAAACCGTCGATATCGTCAGCACTTGTTGGGTTCGTAGGGCCCAAGCTCTCCGCCGAAGATCGAGGCTTCGTAGGTGACGTCCTCGCGCGTCGTCTTGCCGATCACGTTGAGCACGTCGAAGCGGCTCGACGGATTCTCGTTGCCGCGCACCACCAGGACTTCCTTGAAGCACTGGTGATCGCTGTCGCGATAAACCGTATGGCCATTGCCCATGCCGTCAAACTCGAAGCCTTCCAGCGCCTTGATGACTTCGGGCGGATAGAAGGTGCCGGCACGTTCCACGGCATCGGCATAGAGGATGGTCTGCACATAACCGGTGTGCGCCGACTGCGAAGGCGGCTCGCCATAGGCTTCGCCGTAGGACTTGGTGAATGCCTTGGTGCCCTCGTCGTCCAGCGACCACTGCCAGTTGGAGGTGCCGATGATGCCCTTCACCGCCTCGCCCGCACCGACAGCCATGAGCTCCGAGAACATCGGCACGACGATCTCGAAGTTCTTGCCGTTGGCCTGACGCTCCCGCAAACCGAACTGCACCGCCTGCGGCAGCGAGTTGACCATGTCGTGGCCATAGTGGTTGAGGATGAGCACGTCGGCGCCGGAGTTCAGCACCGGCGTCAGATATTGCGAGTAGTCACCGAGACCGAGCGGCGTGCGCACCGTGGCGACGGTTTCCCAGCCGAGCGCCTCGGTGGCGTTCTTGATCGATTCTTCCTGCGTCCAGCCCCAGGTGTAGTCTGCAGTCAGGTGATAGGCGCGGCGGTCCGTGCCATATTCCTTGGCCAGGAACGGCGCGATGGCGACACCCGACTGATAGGCATTGAAGAAATGCCGGAAACCATAGCGGCGCTTGTCCTTGCCGGTCGTGTCGTTGGAGTGGGTAAGGCCGGACATGTAGATCACGCCCATTTCCTGACACAGGCTCTGCTGGGCTATCGCCTCGCCGGACGTCACCGATCCGGTGACCATGATGGCCTTGTCGCGCTCGATCATGCGGCGCGCGCCGTCACGGGCGGCGTCGGTGTTGGTCTGCGTATCGCCGGTCACATATTCGACCTTGCGCCCGAGCACCCCATTGCCCTTCAGCGCCACCGGCTTCAGGGTTTTCAGCAGGCCGCCGTCGCCCTCGCCGTTGATATGCTTGACGGCAAGCTCATAGCCCTTGAGCTGCTCCAGCCCTTCCTCCGCATAGGAGCCCGTCTGGGGCACGTTGAAGCCGAGAACGATCTTGCCGTTGGTCGGGTCGTTGCAGAAATCCTGGGCCCAGGCGCCCTTCGTGAAAATATAGGGCGTGCCGAGCGCGGCAATACCAGCGCCGGCACCCTTGAGCAGGCTGCGCCTGTTGGGTTTAAAAATAGCCATTTCATCTCCTCCACGCGTCCGGGTCATCGGTTCGCGCCAAGAGACTGTCACAGAATGTTATATTCTCAATAAGTATTTGACATTAAATGAATATTTTGTCACAAACCGGAAATTGGTAAATTCACTTTAGTAAAGAATTTACAATGGGAAAGTTCAGGACGCCGATAGGGGCACGCATAAGGCGCAAGCGTCTCGCCTCCGGGCTGTCGCAGGTGGCGCTTGCGCGCTCGCTGGGAATTTCGGCCAGCTATCTCAATCTCATTGAGAACAACAAGCGCAGCATCGGCGGCAAGCTGCTGCTGCGTATCGGCGAACGGCTCGGCATCGATCTGAAGCATCTGTCAGGTGAAAGCGAGGCCCGAACCATCGCCGCCATCGGAGAGCTGATGGCCGATCCGCTGATGAGCGGAATCGACATCGAACCGCAGACGATCCGCGATCTCGTGGCGCGCTTCCCCGAAGCGGGAACCGCGCTGGCGCGGCTGCACAGCGCCTACGCCGACGCCTCGACGGAGATCGAGGTGCTTCAGCACAGGCTCAAGTCCGATCCGCTTCTTTCGCAGCTTCTGCATGAGATTCTCAACCGGATCGCCGGCATCAAGTCGGGCGCGGAAATCCTCGCCGACATTCCCGACCTTACCGACGACGAGCGCGGCCGCTTCATCTCCAACATCAACACCGAAGCGCGCGAACTCGTCCCCGCAACGCAGAGCCTGGTCGCCTATTTCGACCAGACCGCCGCACGCCAGCGGCCGGTCTCGCCGCTTGGCGAGGTCGACGAGGCATTGATCGCCAACAACAACCACTTTCCGGAACTTGAGACCGTTGCAAGCCTGCTGCGGCAGGAGGTCTGCGGGACAGGCGCAACGGACGAGCCGACGGTTGTCGAGGCCCTTCGCAGACGGTTCGGCATTGCGTGCCGGATCGGCGGCAATCCGGCTGCGGCAGGCGAGTCCGTGCTGGCATTTTCAGACACCCTGCCCCGCTCCGCGCGCGTTTTTCGCATGCTGCGCACCTATGCCTCTCGCGCGGCATCAGCCAAACTTTCGGAAGTGGCCGACAGGCTCGACCTTTCGACCGAAGAGGCGCGCGAACTCGCTTTACGCGCGCTTTCCTCCTACGTCGCCGGGGCCATGATGATGCCCTATGACGAGTTTCTCGATATGGCCGAAACGCATCGTTACGATGTCGATCTGATCGGCAATCTTGCCGGCGTCAGCTTCGAGCAGGCCGCTCACCGGCTGGTGACCCTTCGCCGAAAGGGGCGCGAAGGTGTGCCGTTCGGCTTTCTGCGCGCCGACCGCTCGGGGCGGCTGACCAAGCGCTTTCCGCTGCCCGGGCTCACCATCCCCGGTTTCGGTCATGGCTGCCTGCTGTGGCCGATCTACGACGCCTTCGCGACCGGCGGCATTGTGCGACAGCTATCGGCATTTCCCGGAGGCGGCCGGTTTCTTCTGCTGGCAAAAACCGTATCCAAGCAGACGCCGCGCTTTGGACAAAAGCCGCTGGTGTTCTCGATCATGCTCGCCTGCGACATCGTGCATGCGGACCGCACCGTCTACGGAGACGGGCTCGACCTCGGCGGCATGCCCGTCGAGGTCGGACCGTCCTGCCTGCCCTGCCCGCGCCTTCATTGCGGCCATCGGCAGGAGATTCCGGTCTGAACACGCACGGTTGCCGCCGGGACGGCTTCAGGCGTTCTCCCTGACAGCCTCCGGCGCGACGCCTTGCCATACCGGCAGGACTATGCGGAAGCAGGCTCCGGGCAATGTTCCGGCGGTGAGCTCCAGCCGGCCGTTCAGCTTGCCGACGATCTTGTGGCTGATATTGAGCCCAAGGCCAAGTCCTTGCGAATCCGGCGTTCCGTCCGGCTCGGCCCGCACGAATTTGTCAAAGATCTTTTTCCGGAAAAGCGGCGGTATGCCCGAGCCGTTGTCCGAAATGTCCACGACGTAGCCTTCCTGCGTCACACGGGACGAAATATGAACCACAGGTTCTTTTGCGTCGTTGTGCGAGATCGCATTGGCGATGATGTTGATGAAAACCTGGCTCAGCCTGCCCGTGTCGGCCAGCACGATGCAGTTTCCGGCACGCGCGCCGCTTTCGATGGTAACCAGCCGCTTTCTTGCCAGCGCCTCGCACACGGCCATGGCCTGATCGAGCACATCCTCGGCATCGACCGGAACATTCTCCCAGTCACGCTCGCCCTGCTCCAGCGCACTCAGGTCGAGGATTTCGTCGAGCAGCTTGGTGAGGCGCACGCTTTCATTGTGGATCGTGGAGATGAACCGCCTTCTCTGCTCGGGCGTCAACCCTTCGGGTTCCATGAGGATTTCGGCGAAGGACCGGATCGAGGTCATGGGGGTGCGCACCTCGTGGCTGACCTGCGACAGGAACTCGTCCTTCTGCTGGTGCAGTTCCTTCAGCAGCGCATTGGCCTCCTTCAGTTGCTGGGCCGTGAAGTGGAGCTCCTGCGATTTCAGCTCCAGCGCATGCGAATATTCGATCGCCTGCTGGGTCTCGTCGGCAATCTGCATCATCTCTTCCAGCGAGATCGCATCGCCGGCAATGGCCTTGGTGAGCAGGATATGGGCCGAAGCCGAGCCGATGGAGCCGGCCAGCTCGCGCTCCAGCCGTGCGATGAAATCGGCGGAGACGCCCTGCTGCTGCGCCGTCTGCCGATGCGGCACACCGGCCGTGTCGAACAGGGCGCGCGCGCGATTCCAGCCCAGAACCCGCTCGGCCACGAAAAACAGCTCGCTGGTGGTGGCCGATCCGCGCAGGATGCGCGGCTGCAGGGATGCCGAGCGGCGGAACACATCCACGAACAGCGGCGCCTGTATGCGCTCAAGGGCGTTCTGACCGGTTGCAGCCGAAACGCACAGCAGAACGGAAACGTTGACGAGCATGCTCCAGAACACGGAATGCACCAGAGGGTCCATGCCCTCCATGCCGAACAACGCCTCCGGCCGCAGGGCCCTGATGCCCCACGGCCCGTTGGCCACCACATCGGCGACGACCGGGCTGAACGTATCGAAGGACGGCAGGAAAAGCGTCCATGCCCACACGACGAAGCCGGCGGAAATCGCTGCAAGCGCGCCCTTCATCGTGGCGGTGCGCCAGAAGATCGCCGCCAGCATCGCCGGCAGGAACTGGGCCACGCCGCCAAAAGAGATGAGGCCGATCGGCGCAAGCGCATCCGAACCCTGTGTCAGCCAGAAATAAAGGAAGCCGAGCAGAAGCATCAGGGCGATGGAGATGCGGCGGCTGCGCAGCAGCAGCCTGGCGATATCGCGCTGCTCCCCTGTCTCGTCGCTGCGCGGCGCCCTGCGCAGGGCCAGCGGGACGACGATATGGTTGGACACCATGATCGACAGCGCGATCGAGGCAACGATGATCATCGACGTGGCGCTGGAAAAGCCGCCGATGAAGGCGAAAAGCGCCAAGGCATCATGGCCTGTGCTCATCGGCAGGGTGAGCACGAACATATCGGGGTTGGAACCCGGCGGCATGGTCGTTTGTCCATAGAGCGCAATGGGCAGGATGAACAAGCTCATGGCCAGCATGTAGCAGGGGAAAGCCCAGCTCGCCGTGCGCAGATGGTCCTCGTTGGAATTCTCGACAACGGTGATCTGGAACTGGCGCGGCAGGCAGATGACGGCGCAGGCAGAGAGAAACAGCACCGCCACCCACCGGCTGCCGAAGGGTTCAGCCTCATGGATGCGCACGCCCGCATCAACGGCCCGCGCATAGATGTCGGCAAAACCGTCGCTGATGCCAAAGACAACGAAAACGCCGACGGCCAGCAGCGCCAGCAGCTTCACCACCGCCTCGAATGCGATGGCCGCCACGACGCCCGGATGCTGTTCGCGCGCATCGACATTACGGGTGCCGAACAGAATGGTGAACACGGCCATGCCGATCGCCACGCCCAGGGCAAGCGTGACCTCATCCAGCGTGGCGAGATGATCCGCGCCCGTTCCCTTGGCGACGGATACGGTCTGGATGGAGGTCGTGATCGCCTTGAGTTGCAGGGCGATGTAGGGGGTGATGCTTACCACCGCGATCAGCGTGACCAGCACCGCCAGACGGCTCGACTTGCCGAAGCGGGACGACAGGAAGTCTGCGATGGAGGTGATGTGCTGGCTGTGGGCAATGCGGATAAGCTTGCGCAGCAGGAACCACCAGCCGACGAAGACCAGCGTCGGCCCCATATAGATCGCCATGAATTCCAGCCCGCTGCGGGCTGCGGTGCCGACAGCGCCGTAGAAGGTCCAGCTTGTGCAATAGACCGAAATGGACAGTGTGTAGATGGCAGGCGAACTGAGGAAACCGGCATTGCCGCTCTTGGCGCGCGCATCCGAAAGATAGGCGAGCAGGAACAGCAGGCCGACATAGCCGACCGCGGTCAGGATGACGAAATCCGGCGACAATATCATGCGTCACCGGCAGGGTCCGCCGGCACCGCAGGCCGGCTTTCCGTTATTGGCTCGGGCGTGAGGACGCGAAACTGACGAAGGCGCGACAGCAACACCGCACCGGCAATGACCAGCAGCCAGACTCCGAACAGGTAGAGCACCTCGACAGGCACGCCAAGCGGACTGAGCAGACCCTCGAAGAGGTTGAGAAGCGGCGGCATCAGCAGGACGACACCGAAAAAAGGCACGAGCAACGCGATGTCCTCTCGCTCCGCCCTCTCCTCCTTCACAGGGCCGGGCGCGCTAGGCATGAGCGGCAGAACAGGTCTGGCTTTCGAGGATGCGGCGAACCGCGTTCACCACATCGCCGTTTGCATAAGGCTTGGTGATGAAATCATCCGCCTTCATATCCATCGCGGCCTGCCGGTCATATTGCTGCCCGCGCGCGGTGAGGATGACGACGGAGGTCGATGCAAAGGCGGGATTGGAACGCAGCACCTTCAGAACATCGAGACCGCCGCGCTTCGGCAGCATGATGTCCAGCAAAACCAGACGCGGGCGGAACCGCATGACGGCCTGAAGCGCAGCCTCGCCGTCGCGCGCCACGCCGACCGACCAGCCACAACGGGTGAGGATGAACTCGAGCGATTCCAGTATCGCCTGTTCATCTTCGACTATGAGGATATCCGTCATCACAGCAGCCCCTCCCAAGGCTGTGAATGGCGTTGCACCACCTCGCGATCCCCCGGCCGGAACACACTGGCATCCGGTCTTGTTCTTCTAACTCCCTTATCCCAATGCAAACCGGCCGTTAAATCAAGCCGTCTTTGGTCTAACCCGGTCCGCCATGTCATCCGGAAGGGACTTTTCGCGTTTTTCGAAGTTTTTCCGATCGCCCGGAAAAGGAAAAACCGGCAAGCGGCAACAATCTCGCGGGTTGGAAAAACTTCACGATTACTTCGTGCGATATGCTCCGCGCATCCGGGTCGCGTCAAATTTGTCCCAACGAACACCCTTCATGCGAACACTCACGGTCGCGGCAACATTCCGCCCCAAAAGCGGGAACCGGCTTCTGTCGAGACCCATAATGACGGCAGCATGAAGCCCAAGGAGCGAACCTGAAAGATCGCGATGCGCTTGGAGGGGACTGTCATCGGAACCCCGATACATTCGTCACAAAAATGCCCTGACGCAATCCTTCCGTCAGGAAGGATTGCGTCAGGGCAGAGCCTGCGCATGTACAGGTTCATGAAATCCAAATAAGCATATAAAAAATAATTGATAATTTAAGGAAATTCGTGCAAACGCCGCCCACTCTCGCGAGAGGCGGCGCTTGATTTTTTAAGTTATGCCTAACGGATCTGGACGGGATTTATCTCGGTTTTGTTGGCTGAAATCGTCTTCAAAAGCTTGATGATCAATGGTTTCAAGTCCTCATGCCGGTGATTGAAACGATAGCAGGTTTCACCGAGATAGAGAGGAAAGAACTTCTTTGGCGCACCACGGTATGGATACAGCCAGTTTTTGGCGTATGACCAGAAGCCTTCGATCCCGTTGATATGGTCGCGCCCGACCGGCCGGCCTTTCTGCTTTCGGATGACGACATGGTCGCCGCGCAGCCGCAAGGTGGCATAGGCTTGCCACTCGTCGGTGTAGTAGAGCGAACCCTCCCGGCTCTCGGCCTGGATCACGTTCATGATCGAGGTTCGGTCGTGCGCAGGGATCGGCCAGGCCTTGACGATCCCGTTACGCTTGACAATGCCGAAGACGATGGCCTTGCCCGCAGCGCCCCAGCCCCGCTTGCCTTTGCGTGCTCCACCGAAGGTCGTTTCGTCACATTCAAGACTGCCTTCGAAAGGATCGCGCAGCTGCTCGGCATGGGCCATGGCGAGGCGGATCAACCGGTAAAAGCGCTCGGTTGCCCGGCGGCTCGCCAGAAGCGAGAACCGCTGCCGATAGAACGGGGACGCCCCAAACAAAGCGCTGCACCAATTGTGTCCTGGTCCTGCTATCGGGACGCGAGGCGTCCCAAAGCGTCTTTGTCGCGCGACGGCGGTGCCCGCAGGCACGGCATTTAAGCCCTCCGTCGCCAAGCTGATAACTCCAGCCAAAACGGCATTGCGGACAAGGAGACATGGCCAAATCCTCGCAGATTTGGTCCTGCCTCGCTAGGCATTACTTTTTTGTAAGTCCAGCCATTGCCGCGAAGCCATGCACTCAACGCGCTGTGGCTGATCCGCACCGATCGCGCGACCGCCAGCCGCACCACCATCTCGTTCAGCGTAATGTCCTTGCGCTCGTCGATCAGCGCAACGATAAAGGCTTCATGTTCATCAAGCTGGGATGCGCTGCCCCGGCCTTGCGGGCGGGGCTCCAACTCGCCGATCTTCGCCCGGGCAATCCACCGGATTGCGCTCGATACACCCACTCCGAACCGCGCCGCCGCCTGTGGCGCAGACATGCCTTCGTCCAAGCTTCCAGAACACGCGACCGAAGATCGTTGCTTGGCGCTCTCGCCATCATCCACCTCCACCAAGGTGGACGTTGATCAGAACACCGCGCCGCCGCCGTCACTTCATAATCAATTCATCCGTCTCAGGAAATGCTTTAGGCTGTCGTGACGAATTAACGTCTTGGGATTCCCATTTGGTTGCAAATCAGATTCCATTCTTGCCTTTGGAGGTTAGAATGGACGGTGAGGTTCTTCGGGAGGATCAATG
>NZ_SNZF01000052.1 GCF_004363725.1 Aquamicrobium defluvii
ACATCATCCATCGCGTTGTGTCCATTACGTTGCTTGTGGACACAACCTGCCTAAGCGCTCCCCCGATTCATAGGTGACCCAAAAATCGCGTTTACTGCTGATCATCGTGCGCTGCTGGTTCATCTGGCTCATGCTGCTGAATGCGTTGATGCCGGTGGCCAATGCCCCGAGGTACCCACCAGTCGTGGCGCTACGGGCATTGCTGCGGGCAAGAGACGCCTGAAAGCGGTAGTTGTCACTCTGTACCTGTGCGCCGTACTTGATGGACTGCTCATCCAGGCTCGCCTGCGTGGCGCTATCCGTAATTACGTCGAGGGCAGAGCCTTCCAGCGCAATGCCGCTGTTGAGGTAGTCAGCACGCATGCCGGCAAGCTGGCGAGTGTTCTGGCGCGCAAGCTGGGCTGCATCATATGCGCCCTTCTGCTGGCTCATCTGTGCCTGACGGTCGGCGTATGCAGCCTGCATCTTGTACGATGATGCCTGCGCCTGTGCGCTGGCAATAGTGCCGACAGCCGACACTACCGCCCCGATAAGGGGTAAGCACATGCTTTCACCTGAAGGTTAGGGTTCGCCTTCGACCTGAAGGATCAGGGACCGGATCAGGAGTGGCAAAGGCTGGTCAGTTTCGAACACGATTTTCCCGTCGCCTTCGATCCACGATCCGTCGACCTGGCAGGGAACGACGCCGCTTTGAAGCTGCACGGCGTTGCCAAACAGCGTGTCGCCAGTTTTGTAGATCTGTTCGTAGAGCGGGGGCGTCCAGTTCTCGCTGCCGTGTGCGCCCATCATCACCGCGCCAGAGTTCAACACGTCGATGCCTACGCCTTGAGCGGTCCTCTTGCGACCAAACAGCGTGCCGTCCTGCTGCGGGCCGGCGATGGGGAGCGTGACACCCCGCGACTTGTAGCGAAGGCCGACACTGATCTTGGAAGCCGCATATGGAAGCGTGATCGATCCCCCGGATACGACCAGACCGTCAACCACGCCGCCATCGGCCAGCACAGATACTTCCTCGCCTTCCAGATGATCGAGACCCGTGACTGTCGTGATCGCCACACCGTCATAGCTCAGGCCGCAATCGACATGAAAAGCATCGTGAACCGTGTCTATATCGCCATCGAAGGGCCGTTCCAGCACCTCGATATAGCGCTTTGTCTGACCGTTGATCGTGCGTCGAACGACCAGATGTACGTCTTCATACCCCTGCATGGGCGACGGAACGACCGCAACGCTTTCGACAAATCCCTTTGCGATGGCATGGCGGGCAAAACCGACCACACGCTGTTCCCGGTCATACGTCACGCCAATCAGTTCGCCATTCCCCATGACGCAATAGATCGTCGGATCAGGGCGCTCGGCAAAGGCCCAATCGACAATGCCACTCTTGAAGAACTGTTCGCCAAGCAGTGATAGCTCAGGGGCGACATAGCGGTTTTGCTCGCCCATGACGAGTTCACGGATTTTCGTTGCTCCTGCCCCGGCATAGAGCGTTACTCCGCCGATGGACAGTGGTTGCAAGTGATCTGCCCCGGAGGTTGGCCCCTTGCGCTGCGTGACGTTCGTAGCCGAAAACGACTTCGTAATGTCGGCTGGTCCAACCGTCCTGATCTGACCGGCAGAGCCGGTTACAAGGTCTTCTTCGCCCGACAGCCAGACAATTTCGTTCATGTTCGAGGACAGGAGCGTGATTTTTATCCCGTCAGTATCTACGGGCGGGTCGCCTGATCCGTATTCCTCGAAATTCCCCTGCTTCGATCCGAAGACTGTCACCGGTTCGTCATCAGTACGAGCCCACATGATCCGCTCGTTGAAAAGCGTCACGCAGGCAGGGAAACCGCTATCGGCTGAGAAGGCCCCGAGCTTCCACTGAACAATCAACGTGGTATCAGGCAACGCGTGGCCGTACAGGCGTATGGTGACTGTCGTAGCAGAGACGCGGGAAACAATTCGCGCCCAACGCCAGCGGCCATCTGATCCCAAAAGCGCTATCGTCCTGCCCACGTCAGAAGCTAGGAACCCCGCGCCGTCATTGATGCCCGTGGTCGATGAAGCCACGAGGTTGAACGGTGTCTGGTTTTCTGCTCTCTCGTGCAGGCCAAGTTCGCCAATCGAGCTATAGCCGTTGTTGGTATCGCCTGTCGCCGTCCAGATAATGCGATATGCCTGATAGGCTGTGGTGTTCTGGAACTCGAAATAGCGCACCTCGCCCGCCGCCCATCCGCTTTCACCCGTCCGACTATCAAGTACGATCCAGTTCGTCCCGTCATACCCCTCGAACTTCCAGGCGGTAGGCGTTCGAATTACCTGCGTTGCACTGCTCTCGGAGCGCATCCAGTACGCATCGACAACACGGGATGCGCCTCCATCGAAAGTGTAAGAAATCCATCCTGTCGGGTTTGTTACTTCATACGGTGTTGTTGACCCGTCGAACGCTCGAAATGCGGATGCCGCCCCATCTTTGGCGGCGACAGTGCCGCTCGGAGCGGTATTGCTTGTCATGATAGGAACAGCCGAACCGCGCCCCGCCGGAGTCAAGGAGGTTCCAGTGGTATTAGCTGTAAGATACGGCCCATTGTTGAAAACTACATCTGCCAGCGTCCAGTTGGTATCGCCAAGGCGCGAAAGCTTCTGGGGAGCATATGCCTTGTGCGCCAGATAGGCCACGTCATTGAACTGCGCATAGGAAATGCGGTCCAGACTGTCATCGGCGTAAGGATGATTGATCTCGTAGGGCGCTCCGACAACGCCACGCTGGGCAAGGAACCTGATCTTACCGCCATTGAAGGACAAGACGTAGGACTGCGCTTCTGAGAACTTGAATGGAAAGATACGAGCTAGGGCCGTTGAGTTCGCCACCTCAGCAATGAAGCGCGTGCCCGAACGACGACGAAGCCCTCCATGGGTGAGAACCTGAAAGTTGACACATTCGAAAAGCGACTGCCGCCAGAAGTCCACATCGGCGCGCGCTCCAAGAAGCGGGCTGATCTGGCCTTTCGAGAAATCGGCTTGGAGCGAATAGTAGGCCATCAGCGCTGGTCAATCCATTCGGAATCAGCCGCGCGCGGACTGGTGCCTTCGATGGCATCTACCAGCCAGGCATTGCGCATGGCCTCGGAAAAAAGCCCCTGCGCGATCTGCTGATAGCCCTGCTTCCCGGTCAGCCAGTGGGCGCATTTCATCGCCATATAGCCGGCCAGAGCTTCGATGAAGATCGGAGGATAGCGGTTGTAATCCTCGGCACGCGCCACGTAGCGGACCTTGAGCGGGCCGCCGTAGTTGGTCAGCACCTTGCCGTTCTCAACCTCATGCAGGATCGGCGTGCCCTCGTAGCGTCCACAGACGGTCAACGGGATCACGCGCAGGCAGCCGGATGGGAGCGTGAAGGACTTCGACCAGCCGAACGCAGGAGCATCGCTATCTGCCGGGATTTCCGCACGCCTGAGCGCAAAATTCCAGTCGGCACGCGAAAGCAGGCTATCCCGCGACACGGCGAAATTGCGCTTGCACCACATCGCGACCGGGCGCTGGTCCTCAATGGAGGTAATAGGGGCCTCCTTGAGGATATCCAGCGCAAGGTTACAGATATCGGTTTCGGTGGTCATTCGCCGCCCTCATCCGGTTCGGGCTCCGGCTCGGGCGGCGGCTCCTGTTCAGCTTCGCGGCGCTGCCGCTGCTTCTTCAGATACCACCAGGCAAGAGGCGGGCTGTAGCGGGGCATCACTTCACCTGTGCCCGCAGGATTTTCTGGGTTCTACGAGCGCGGCGGTCGATCCGGTCGTAGCCGCCGATGGCCTTGTCGATCTCGCGCTGTTCCGCGTTGAGTTCGGCAAGGGTCTTGGGGCGGTCGGGCTCGGGAGGCTGTGCTTCTTCTGTCGCAACCGGCGCACCCAATGCTTCATCGATCTTCTTCTGAAGCGTGTCGGCGGACCAGCGTTTGTCTATTGAGATGCCGAGTTCTTCGGCCTGCGCTCGGAGGTCGTCCATTGGATCAGCCTCCCGCCTCTACAAGAACGCCGGTATAGGAGCCGCCACTTTCAGTAGCGCCGCCAGCCTCAACCAGCCGGTCGAGCATGATCTTTGCGCGCCGCTCGGTCATGCCCGGAACGCCTGCGGCAACGGCGCTCACAGTGGACGCGCCTTCAGCCGCAAGGAAAAGAAGAACGGCCACAGCGTTATCGATAGCCTGCTGGAAGCCTTCTTCCGACAGGACGCCGCGCCGATTGTTATCGTCATACCACATGGTCATGGTCAGACCTTTCAATGAAAAAGCGGCCCCGAAGGACCGCCTTGGTTGAAGTTTATGGCGCTTACGCTCTTGGTATTCGTCGCCAACAGGGAAACGCCGACGAGTTAAATCTGGTGTTTGCCCCACTGACAGACATTCCGTGATGCTCCGCTGCCATTCGCAGCGACAAGAACGTTCCGTCAGGCGTTTCGTAGTCGAACTTCTGGCTCATGTAGCGCAATGGACGCTCAAGCGCGTCCTGTAGAGACCAGCCCTTATCAAGCCTTGCCCGAACCCGGTCACGGTCAATGCCGTAGTCACGGCACCATTGGGCGAGCGTCTTGTAGACACCGCCCACTTCCAGAAGCCGATTGTTACTCTTGTTGTTCGCCTGACGTTGGCGCGTGGCCCAAATGCAATTCTCAGGCGAATAAGGGCCGTCATTGTCCTTGCGCTCGATCTGGTGATCTGGCGAAGGTGGCTCACCCATATCGGCCAGAAAGCGCTCGAATGTATCCCAGCGGGGATCAACCGAAATCCCTCTGCCGCCATATCTCTCGTAGGACTTGTCATTCTGATTGCAGCAACGCCTGCGCATCGCAAGCCAAGTGTAATATGCCTTCGTCGGCTTTCTTTGCCGAGCGTGGCCATGGGATTTCTTGGCCTCTGAGCGAGTGAGATTTGCACACGCCCCGCATTGACGGCTATTCCCAGACCTTAGGTTTCCACTCTCAACCACAACAAGATTCCCGCAATCGCACTGGCACAACCAGCGAGAGCGGCTTCTTCCGGAAGGCGAAGCCTTGTCTTGTCTTTCTATAGTAGTCAGCCGCGAAAAACGTTCGCCTGGGAAAATTGATTTGCCACCCATGTGAGGCCTCCAATGTCGAAGGCCTCACACTAGTTTAATAGATGATTAATAGCAACAGCTATTCGTCATCCGTTAGTTATTAGGAAGGAAATTGGGATTTGCTTACGTTCTGGATAAACCCTGGACCAGTTGGCGGCAGCTTCCAGTTCCAGATTTGTTGGGAACTCCTTGGCAACCGACGAGTCCTGCCATGCGATGCCGTAGGGATGCATCACGAACTGGCGACGGGTGTAGAGGATATCGCCGCCCACGCCGTTACCCTGATCGGGCTTGCGCTCGACCTCGACATTCGGGCTGGTGGTCATCGGCTGCTCGTTGAATGCAATCGCGTCATTGCCAAGCAGATAGGTGACATACCCCGAAGGATTGCCGCTGCCATTGTTGATGACCTTCACGCGGTCGGAGACAACCACACGATAGCCGAGATAGGTCGGGAACCTAACCTCGCCCCTGGCGTCGGGGATGAAGTCGATGAGGTTCTGCTTCTGGAGCCGCGTGTAGATGGCCGAATGCATGATCAGCGTGTTGAGGTCTTCCGCCGCATCGCCCATGGTCTGCTTCGTGTCCAGAATGGCTTCGGCAGAGATGAGGTTTACGGACGAGGGAGAGCCCGAAGTGACGCTGATGTTGTTCACCATGTCGCCGGCATTCGCCGCCACGTTGTCAGTGTAAACACCGTGCAGCGTGGAGACCAGAATGTCCTGAAGGTTCCGAGCCCACCAGTCACCGACAAGATTGCCGATGGCCTTCATGGGATCGTCGCCAGCCAGAACACCGGACAGGCGCATGGACGACCACGACTTGGTTCGGACCTGACGGGCCGCGATGTCCTTACCGGCAGTGATCTTGTCCGGCACGGAGAGTTCGGCGGGATCATCCGAACCGATGTTGGAGCCGTTGTCGGTCAGGTCCTTCCAGAACGGGACGTTGGCCGTACGACCGCCGCCACTCAGGAAGCTCGAAAGATTGGCGTCGGCACGGAGAATGCCGGAGTTCAGGATTGCGGAGGTCTCTTTCGTACGCTTGATGATGTACTGAAAGAAGACCTCGGGGACGATAACGTCCGTGAGACGGGTAGTAGCCATTGCTTTGTCCTTTCCGAATGGCCGCTGTCGCTACTTCAGGCCGTACGAGGCGGGGTTTTTGCCCGCCGCACGCATGAGAGCGGCAGCTTTCTTCGGGTCATCGCGAACCAGCCTGCCCTGCTCTGTCAGGTTTTCATGCTCGTCGGAGAACGGGTTTTTCAGAACGCCATTGGCATTCGTGGCGACAGAATCCTCGCCGTAGAGTTCCTTGCCTACCTTGGCCAAGGCAAAGGCGAGCTTGCTATCCAGAACAGACCCGTCACCAGAGACGAGACCGCCTTTGACAAGGCTCTCCTTGATGCCAAGCTGGGCAACGGCCCGACTGAGATACTCGACGTTCTGGCGATAGCCAGAAGTGTCAGGATCGCCCCATTCACGGACAATCGCCCGGTGTGCATCGCCTTCAGCTTTCGCAAACGCCTCTCGGGACGCCGTGAAGCCGCTGGCCTGATACCCAACGAACTTGTCATGAAGGGACTGCGCCTGCGCCGGTGTAAGGCCGGCCTCATGCGCCCATTTGCGGAACTCAATCGCACTCGTCTCGTCATATGGGAAATCCTGCGGCACCGCTTCCGTGTTGAGCTTCAGCTCGTACTTGTCCGGTGATTCAGGTCGCCCCAATTTCGAGTAGAACTTGTCCCAATCCTCCGCCGTGGCATTTTCGCCCGGCAGTTTCAGGGCCTTGCTTGCGTGGTGTTCCAGCTCACGATACGAGCGGATCGCATCGTCAGGTGATTTCCACTGCTTCGCTTCGACCAGGGCGCGGTTATCTTCAATCTGAAGGCCTGCCACCCAGTTCGCGTCCGCACCGTTCGACCCTTGATCGGTAAGGACGGTCGAGTCGGTCGCGGTTGTCTGCGGTGCGGGCGCGTTCGCGTCCACAACCGCAGGCCCATTCGCCTGCTCTGTCATGTGATGTTTCCCTAGATTTGCTCGGCTTCTGCCCGAGCGGCTTCCTCCAAGGCCCTCATCTGTTCGTCAGACAAGGAGAGGAAATGAAAAAGCCGCCCGAAGGCGGCTCTCTGACCGGCGCTGTAGCCAGCCTGATATTGCGACAGGTCGGTGCCCGGTGGCTCGACCAGATAGAACCCTGTATGCGCTGCAAGATCAGCCAGGACGATCTCTACGTCCTCGCCCTTGCGCCCGAAAACGGACTTGTAGGCCGCGACCAACTGCTGTTCGGTCTGTATCGGGGCAATGTGGCGCTGCTTGGCGAGGTTACGCCACTTCATGCAGCCATCCCGCTAGCCTGAGCCATAGCCTGAAGTGCAGGGGTGGCGTCCTTGGCCGTCTGAGCCATGCCCTGCGCCATCTGAAGGGCTGCCATTTGTTCCTGCTGCTGCGCCTTCTGCTGGCGAATGGCTGCCAGTTCGTCGTCGGTACGGAACATCTTGCGAGGCGCACCGCGGATTTCACGTGTCAATTCCAGCGTCTCATCGGTGTCGATGCGATCCAGAACGATGCTCGGGTCCTGACTGTACTGCGCCAGCATGCCGGCCACTTCCATGACGCTCTGCATGCCCTGCAATTCACGCATACGGCGCATGTTGGCGAGCGGCCCGGTGAACTTCACGCCGATGTTCTTGCCATCCATGGAGGCAGGGGGCTCAAGAGGCGACCCACTCTCAAAGGCACCCTTGCGCCCGACGATATCCACCTCGCGGTCAATGAGGTTCGACAGGCCACTTTCTATCTTGGCACCTGCCGGCCCAAGCATTTCGCCCTTCTCATTCGCCCGGATAAGCGCCTCGGTGGCGGTCATCTGCGGATTGTCGACAAGTATCTGAAACAGATTGACGTACAGGCTCTCGCGCACCGCCATGCGCTTTGTTTCCATCAACCTCTCAGCGAATGTCGGGTTTTGAGCCTGAATGATCGGCTGGGCTTTCATCCGGCCCTGATCATCGATGTATCCGGGGTTGATAGCGCCAGAATTGAGATTGAGCCGCTGATTGTACACACCCGGCATGGTTGCCATGGGCGGCTTGATCATCTGCTGCGAGACCTGCGCCACGGTCTTGCCCATGACCTGAAGCATCTTGATTTCTGACAGCACCGCCATGACCGGAGATTGGCCATAGGGCGAGCCGTCCGTCTGGTCCCACCACATCACCGAATAGGGCATGGTGAAGAAGCCGGACGAGCGCACCACATGGCGCGAACTCATCTCGATCCAGAACGATGCAATCGGCTGGTGGCGGCGCTTTTCGCGATACTCACCGGCTTCCTCACGCGGCATGACAGCATGAAGAAAGGTGAATTCCTTGTCCGGGTCAGTCTCCATGCAGCGCTTGACCGTATCCGGCAGGCTGTCACCCTCTGCCGAGAAATAGGCAGTCGCGGCCCGCGCGGTCATCGTGGAGACGCGCAGAACCTTGTCCACATCGTCATAGGCGTTGATGCCCAGATAGCAGTCTACGACCGGGATAGATCGATAGAAGAACGGCACCTTGACCGGATCGACGCCCTGCCGACCAATGTTTTCCTCCAGATAGAGAACGCCCGTTCCGAGAACACAGGCCATGCGGATGGCCTTCTGGTTGGCCAGCGCGAAATTGCTCTTGGCGTCGTATCGAGCGCCGAAATGGTAATCGCGGAGTCGATCAAGCCATTCCTCTTCCAGATCGGATGGATCGGGCGCAAATGGATCATCCAGCGCGAAGGAATGCCACTTCTGGGCGCGCGGCGTCGTCAGGCTCTCCATGCCGGCGACAAGGCGATCAGATGCCCATGCGGCCGTCGCGTCGAACATCTCGCGGCTGCGCTGCACGGCCTTGGGCTGCTGGTACATGCCCATCATCGACTGCTGCGTATTCACAGCTCCGCCGAAGTCGAACACATGGCTCGCATAAGGCATGCAGAGATCAACGCAGTCGCGCCATGCTTCCTCCCAACCCCAGCGCTGGGAGGCAAGCTGCTGCTGCATCCTGATCAGGTCATCGGCAATGCCCATCAGATGCCGCCTAGCCGCGTCCTGCGCACGTCTTCGCCATAGTTCGGGTCACCGAGTGGCGTGTTCAGGATGGTGGCCGCCCTGCCCCTTTGCTGTTCGGCGGCAATCATCTCGTTTGCACGGCGCGCGCGGGCTTCTTCCGCGTTCGCGTCAGGAACAGGCGGCGGGTCAGGAACCTTCGGAGTTTTAGGAAAACACATGATCAATCCTTCCAGTCTTCGGCGCGCCAGCTCCACAGCGTGAAGGTCTCACCACCCGCGCCGTAGTTCGGCATCTCGCATTCTCGATGAGCCCGAAGGCCGGAGAGCCAGCGATGAGCAATGTCATGATCGGCAATCGATCTGATCTCGACACGCGTCACGCCCTCGGCAATCAGGCGCTTGGGCCAGTTTTCAACACAGAACCTTGTGATCGCAGGGGCTGCGCGCTTGAACCGGCTTGTGCCGAACGCCCATGCGTGCCGGATATGTGGCTGGTGAACGGGATTGCCCAGCCCAACGCCGAAAGCCGCAACCGGTTGGCCATCAAGCCACGCCGTCCAGCACCAGCCAGGCGAGGACAGGAATGATATTGCGCCTGCTTCCGTGCCGGATTGCAGCCGTGCCGAGGCGAAAACCTCTCGCTTGTCTTCGTCTCTCAGGTTCGATGCAACGAAACAGATGTCTCTAAGGACGCCGGGGCGAATTTCTGGTTTCATGCAGCTGTTGCACGGCACCACACGATACCATCGACCGTTTCACGAGTTTTCCCGACGAATTGGCAGTTGTGACGCCCCTCCAGCCACCGCCACTTCAGCGCCTCGCGGGCTTCCGAATAGCAATCTTCGCGATAGGTGAGCACATAAGGCGTGCCGGCTTGAATCTGCTTCTGCATGACTACCAATCCAAAACCGGGGCGTCGGGCTCGACAAACTGCGGCTCCCACATCGCGCTCGAAATGTCTGGGGCCGCTATCGGCTGCGCGAAGGTCATGGAAAGTGCATCAGCCAGATCAGGCGATCGAAGCCCGCGCTTCTTCATGTCCTCTTTCTTCTCCAGGAGAATGCGGTTGGAAGCATCAAATGAATAGAACGGGCCGGTCAGCTCCGCCGCAAGCTCGATGTCGTGGGGCGAGATCACGCCACGTCCAGCCAGCCATTCCTTCATGCGGCCCCACATCTCGGCGCGCTTGTTGACATAGCGGGCATCATTCCCGGCCTTTGCCCCGCCATTGACCTCGATCACATGGAGATTGAGGGCGCGCAGTCTGTCCACGACACCGCCGCCAACACCCACACCATCCACAAATATAGCATCCGGTCGTCGGGAATTGGCAACCTCGGTCACCATGCCCGACAACTGCTGGGTATCAAGGCGCTCCCACTTCATCAGATCGACAAGCGTATCGCCGTTGCGGATAGCCAGAACGCTGCGATCATCGCCAAACCTGGCCACATCCAGCCCGAAAAGCACTGGCTTTCCTTCGCGCCTGAATTGGCGTTCCTGTGCCTGCTTGACCAAATCCCACGATATGAACTGCTTGTCGGCCTGAGACTGGTATTCACCCAGCCACACATGCGCATATTTGCCCGGATCAGATTGCCGATCACGGCGCATGTCTTCTTCGAGAGCAGCCGGGAACCACGGATTGTCCGTGTAGTTCGCTCTGACGACAACCGCGTCGGCAGGCGCATTCACGCGCATCAGAACGTCAACGGGGTCGGTCGGCTGGTCAGGGTTCCACGAAAACCAGAGTTCCGAGCCATCGGCGCGGATAGTCGGGATCAGAAGGTCCAGCGATTTTTGCGTGACAGTCTGGGCTTCCTCGACCCATGCCACGTTGAAGCCTTCAAGCGATTTGATGCTGGCGGCTGTGTGGTTCTTCAAACCCCGGAAAACGTACAGGCTATCGTTCGGACCACGGATTTCATTATCCGTGATGTCGAAATCGGCTTCCAGCCCATATTCCCTGATCTTATCCTCGATGAGCTGCTTCACCGAGTCCTTGATCGAGTTTTGCACTTCACGAAGGCAGACCGCGCGGATTTGACGACGCAGTGTTTCAAGGACAAGGAACCCGCCGAAGAAATGGCTTTTACCAGACCCGCGCCCGCCCCAAGCCCCCTTATAACGGGCCGGGCGGGTCAGAGGCCGGAAAACCTCCGGGAACTTAACCCTTCGCAGGTCGAACTGTGTCAACGAATTCCACCTGATATTTCGGCGTCATGGTGCCATCGCTCGACTTGTGGTCGATCTCGGATTTGTCGCGCCACTTGTCGGGCTGTCTGTTCTTAAGCCAGTTCATTGCGGCGGAAGGGTCTGGCGCTAC
>NZ_SNZF01000053.1 GCF_004363725.1 Aquamicrobium defluvii
CTATGGGGAATCACGAGCTGATTACTGTGACCATGACCTTCGCTAAGATATTGATCTTCCATACTCCGCATTGAAGCTAACTTTGACAACTGACAAGGCGCTGCAAATGGCCGCTGACATGCAAAATCGTCCTTCCTGTCGACCACAGGGCCGGCTTATCGGCTACGCCCGAGTGTCCACGGACGAGCAGGCGACCGAAGCCCAGGAAATGGAGCTGCGCGCGGCCGGCTGCGAGACTATCGTCCAGGAACATGGTTCGGGGGCATCACGCGCCCGCCCTGCCCTTTCGAAGCTCCTTCGCGATATTAGCAGCGGCGACACCCTCGTCGTTGTCCGGATCGACCGCCTGGCACGCTCGGTCAGCCATCTTCTCGAGGTCATTGAAGGGTTGACTGAAAAAGGCGTGCATTTCCGGTCACTGCGCGATCCGATCGACACCTCGACGCCGCAGGGCATGTTTTCACTGCAGGTGCTGGGTGCCGTCGCGCAGCTGGAGCGTTCACTGATCTCCGAACGCACCAAGGCCGGGATAAAAGCCGCCAAGGCCAAGGGGCGGTTGCCAGGCAATCCGGGAATACGCGAGCGACGGCCGGAAGCGCTGACTAAAATGAGGGCTGCGCAGAAGGCGGCTTACGGTACACGCATCCAGGCAACGGCAAACCAGTGGCTTCAAGCCGTGAAGCGTATGCGGCCCGATCACACCTGGGATGATATTGCCCGTGTTCTGAAGCAACGCGGTCTCGACTGGACACCGGAGCGCCTTCGACGCGCGGTCAAATGGATGGTCGCCGAGGGCATGGCGGATGCAGCTCTGCTCCGAAAGTCGCCACCTCGCCTGCCGGAAGATCGCCTGATGACGCTGGTTGCCGGCATCCATTCATCCAATCCTGGCCTGACATTGCGCGAAATCGCCAGCCAGCTTGAGCGATTGCATGAGCGCACACCGCGCGGCGGGACAAAATGGTCGCCTTCCTCAGTCAAAAACCTGCTCGATCGCGCCAAACGATCCGGGCTTCTCGCTACCGAAACGGCTTGACCAGCAGTCAGGGAAGCCCGTACCAGGCGCCGCGGCCAGCACCATGCAATTGCAGATGGCCTTGTTCGGCAAGCGCCTTGAGGTGATCCTTGACCGTGTTGCGGCTGGCCCCACTCACTCTCACGACCTCCGAAATCGTCACCCGGCCATGTTCGCGAACCAGTTCGAGGATGAGGATTGACAGTTCGGGGAGAGCCGCAACCATCACCCGCTCGCGTTCCATCTTCTTCTCGAGCCGCTCCTTCTGCCGCTGCATCGCCCGCAGGAAGAATTCCAGCCACGGATTCCAGTCGGGTGTATCGGTGCGGATTGTCTTTTGGGTACGGCGCAGGGCCAGATAGTAACTGTCCTTGCTCTGCTCAATGACGCTTTCAAGAGAACTGTAGGGAACATAGGCATAACCGGCCCGCAACAGGAGAAGCGTGGTCAGGACTCGTGACAAGCGGCCAT
This sequence comes from Aquamicrobium defluvii, assembly GCF_004363725.1. Lineage (GTDB taxonomy): Bacteria > Pseudomonadota > Alphaproteobacteria > Rhizobiales > Rhizobiaceae > Mesorhizobium > Mesorhizobium defluvii. The sequence continues at coordinate 1,487 of NZ_SNZF01000053.1, forward strand.
TACCATCCTGAAACGGATGGATCTCGAGAAACACCACCACGAAGATCGCGATGACCAGCAAAGGATGGAGTTTACCGTCCTCCTCTTGCGTCGCCACCCATGCGACCAGTTCAGCCATACGGCGTGGCGTGTCGAACGGCGTAGCAGTTTCAAATACCACACCTAGACTTTGGCCCTCTTCATCGAAGGCTTCAACATGATTGGCCAGGGTTTTGTAGGAGCCGCGATGGCGTTCATCCTTGCCTGAATAGGCCAGAAGATCGCGATGGAGCTGCCGAATATGGCTCTCCGTCAGTGAAACCGCCTCATAGGCGTCGAAGACCGTCTCCATGACGTCAGCATAACCGGCGACCTCCTGCTCGTCTCGCGTGGCAAACGAGCCGATCCGGATATTCGCCAGCAGGTTTTCCACGTCCCTGTCGCTGAGCCGCGCACCCTCAATCCGAGTTGAGGAACCGATACTTTCAATCGTGGCTACACGGCGCAGGCTGGACAAACGTTCCGGTGCGATCCGCCCGATTGCGCGCCACGCACCCTTGAATTCGTCGATCTCCGCGATCAGCGACAGAACCTCAGGCGTGATATGAAGTGTCGAAGCATCCACCGGCATTCTATTACTCCACCCAATTCCACCCATTCTTTATGATCGCCAAAACTCCAATTGTCCACCCAATTCCACCCAATTAGAGGGCCTGGTCAGATGATAATTCCATCCTGCTCACAGCTTCCGCTTTCGCAGGCTGTTCAGAAGCGAATCCGACACTTCAAGTCGTGGCCCGGATCCCGGTGTCGTATTTTCCGGGGTTTGCTGCTGCTTTCCCTCGTCCAGCCGTGCGCGTAGCAGGGCCATCACCATGGGCCAGGTTGAGAATTTCCCGTCCCGTGCCTTGTCGGTCAGGCTGCGCAGATAACCACCGGCGCTGTTGATTTGGTCCGTCCGTTGATAGATCGCGGCAAGCGCAATTGCCGCCTGAACTTCGCCCATAGCCTCGCGGGCCTCGGCCCATGCGCTCGGACTGACCCCCAGCATCGTTCGCACCAGTTCTGCGGCCGCCAGAAAATCACGCCAGTGGCGGATATCGCCCGTCTGGGTCACTTCCCGCATATTCGGGCAGGCATCCAGCACGATGCTTAACGGTAGATCCCGTTTCGGCAAGCTGCGTATGTTGTTGGTTTTTGCAACGCTGCCGCTCGCTTCTTTCTTTTTTCGAAAGCCATTTTCAGATTCAGATATGGAGTCTGGATTTGAATTCTGTATGTGGCGTTCAAAATGAGACTCATTGGCGTTCAGATTCTGTGTTTTTGTGAAGGTTTCCAACACATCCCGGATTTCGGCGTGCAGTTCGCAAAGCTCGGCGCAAATGTCTTCGATGAGTTGCCTCGAGGCCGTGCGAGGAAGCCTGGTGATGACAGCCTGATAGGTCTGAAGCACCCTGCTCCAGTTCCCCGGCACTCCTTCCTCGATCCCGGTATCGATCATCTTGACGATATCACGCCGTAGGAGCGTCAGGCGCTCCCGGGCGACGCGGAAGGCCTTCTTCTCGGCTTGGACTGCCTCTGCCAGATCCCTGAACTCCGCAGCACGGGCGACGATCGGCGACAGATCAAAGCCATAGGCCTGTTCGATCTCCCCTGCCCTGCTCCTGCGTGCAAAGCGCTTGCCGTTCGGACTGTCTCTGCGGATGATCAATCCACATTCGACAAGCACGGCAAGATGCCGCCGCAGCGTTGCCGGCGAGATGCCATTGGCGCGGGCGATCAGCTGCTCATTCGACGGCCAGACGATAAGCTCGCCCTCGGCCGACAGTTCTGTTTCTCTATGAAACGACAGCAAGGCGTTGAGGATCGCCAGCGAGCGATCCGTTGCGCCAAGCAGTTCACGGGCTTCACGGATGTCCTGGAACACCCGCCATTTATTGGCGACTGCCTCTTTCGGCATCGCCTTTGCTTTTGCCTGATTTGCAATCTGGCCAAGCGTCATCGTTCGCCGCCCGAAGGGCGTCGTTGAGATATGCGTCTGCATTGTCCTTCACCTATCGCTAGGCAAAAGAAATCACCCCGCCAAAACGACGTTGAGCCTCGTGGGCCCTTGACTGCGATTCTCGGAAATGCGATTCTCTAGCTGCTAACCTATGAGAAGGGCTTCCGGAACTAATTTCGGGGGCCTTTTTCTTTGCCGATTTCCACGATCCATGCCGTCATACGACGGCACTCACATTATTTTTCCTCTCCTCTATTCTCCGTTTCTTGCTGAAATTCACGGTAGAGATTATCCAGCCGCGCGGATACGAATGTAGCGAATGCCGGCACTATCTTCTCTTCGAATACAAGCGCGGTCTTGCTACCGCGAGTCTCGATGCGTGCAGCACCCTTCCCCTGCGGAGTCTTCCATATCTGTGCCTGGTCGGCGCTACGCCTCCGGGGCTTGGCCTGAAGGGCGCTCAGCACTGCCTGGAACCGCGCATCACTATCGGCTTTCTGAACTGAAGGAGCTTCTAGCGCCTGCTCGGCGACCGCCAAGGCAGATCGCGCTTCTAGCAGGTCAGCGAGCGCAAGCCATCGAGCCCGCCCCATCTTCGGCGCTGGTCCAATGCGTCTGACGAGCTCTTCTGGGACACGACGTGCTACTGTAATGTATCGGCTGATATCAGCCTTGTCGGCCGCTAGTGCCGCGACGATCGTCGTACGGTCGCAGCCATCCTCCTCCAGATTTTTTGCAAAAAATGCCTTCTCGATAAATGACAGGTCCGTACGTTCGGAGTTTTCGCGCCCTTGCGCGATTATTAGTTCTCGATCAGCCAGGTCGCGGATAATGGCCAGGACTGGCCGTTCCAGGATATTTGCCGCCCGCATTCGCCGCCGCCCGTAAGCGATCTCAAACATACCGGGAGTGTCCGCGTGAGGGCGAACGAGGATCGGAACCTGTTGGCCGTTTTCTCTGATGCTTTCTACAAGCTCATCAAATTTGGGATCGACATCGATCGGAATCCGATCGGTGATACGCGAGCCGATGATCTTGCTAGTCTCAAGCCAAATTTCACCATCGGCGATCTGTTGCCTGAGAAGCGACGCTTGCCTGGCGCTATCGGCCAGCTCCTGCAGCGAGGCGCCCATCGCAGAAATTGCCCCCGTCCGCACGCGCTCGCCATCCTTTAGGGCAGGGGGCTTCGGCGCCGCGGGAACGGTATCCGGGCGTTTGAGGAACAGGTTGTTGATGGCGTCTTTTCTGCTCACTTCAGCCCCTCCCGCACCAGATCGGTTTGGAGAGTTTTGTATTTGTTGGGAGCTCCCAACAGATGCCATCTGTTAAACGGCATAAAGTTCACGGCAGACGTGTTGGGAGCTCCCAACACGCCCAACTTCAACCTCGACAGCCTATTCATTTCACCCATTTTCGTCATAGCCGACCCCACGCCTTCTTAATCAGCCCTTCGATCTCCGTATTGACGGCGTTGAGGGATTCCATAGCTCGGTCGTAGGTGGCGCGCGTAAGGTTCTCGCGACCGATCTCGTAAAGCGTCTGCTTCGTGAGGCCCGCATCCGAAACAGCCGCTGATTTCACCATTGGATTTGTCAAAACAAAATCATCGAAGAGGTTGCGCAGCAGCGCCGCTACTTTTGTTTGCGGCGCATCCTGCGGCTCGAAACGAGTCAGTAGGTAACGGACAAAATCATATTTGAGCTCGCCTCCGGCGTCGCGAACGACACCAAGCAGGTCACGCGTCATGAGAAGGAACTGGCTCATGGAAGAGACATCGAGCATCTGCGGATGAACTGTCACGATCATGGCGGTCGCTGCGCAGAGTCCACTCAGCGTCAGGAAGCCTAGTTGGGGAGGGCAGTCGATCACTACCACGTCGTACTTATCCGCAACGTCGTCGAGGGCCGCAGCTACCCTGGCGAAGAACAGCATTTCACCAGTACGAGCTACCGTGGTCAGAGCCTTTGGCGTCGTATGCTCAAATTCCATGAGTTCCAGATTGCCGGGCACCAAATCGAGCCCGTCAAAGTAGGTCCGGCGGATTACATCTGAAAGTGGGCGTTTGTTGTCATCATAACGAATGGCGGCATAGAGAGTCTGGTTGGAGACGACGTCAACTTCTGGCAAAACACCGAGCAACGCCGACAAGCTCGCCTGCGGATCAAGATCGATGGCAAGAACGCGATAACCCTGCAATGCGAGATGCTGCGCAAGGTGAGCAGAGGTAGTTGTTTTGCCACTCCCACCCTTAAAATTAGTGACAGCAAGCACCTGAAGATGCTCGCCGGGCCGCCGGTGGGGCACAAAATCTATAGCTTCGCGGCCACGCGGCGAGTGTGAGAGCAACTTCCTTATCTCGTTTATATCCGCCAAAGTGTACAAACGGCGTCCATTGCTCGTCGTTTCTGGCTGCGGTCCCTCACCTGCCAAGGTCATTTTCCTGAGCGTGGAGTCCGAGACGCCAATTAATCGGGCAGCTTCCCCGGACGTGAAGCGCCGCAGCACCTTCAGCGTATCAGGTGCGAAGAGTGCCTCACTCATCGACTGGAGATGCGTACTTAGCAACTCAGCTTGATTGCCGATCGTCTCGTCGACACTGGGCAGAAGTTCTCGGGAAGGCTGAACCGCTACGCTCACATTAATATCTCTCATCACGGATTTTCGAGCGAAACCGCTCCTTTTCCGTGACGATACCATTGAACCATTATGGCGCAAGAGTTTAATGGTTAACGGGGAGTTAACGCCTGCCACGAGTGAGGCGTAAGTAGGCGATGCTCGAGTTCACATTATAATGTGTTTTCAAGTACTTCCTACCTTTTCTCCTTGAAACCCCAATCGTTTTGAGACCCGGCATAAATGCCAGGGCAGCAACTTTTCGTACAGGCTGATTTCCTGTCCTTAGCCAATCGTTCGGCAAGGAATCATCACGACTCACTGTGGCACGGACCCGGCATTTATGCCGGGCTGACGCATCTGCCGATCTGATGTTGATGTAGCCCCATCAGAAGGGGGCAGCGATTTCACATGCGGCAGCATCAACTTACTCATTCCACGTTCGGGCGTATGCGGCTGTTTTTGCTGTGCGCAGGCAGGCGTTTTGCATGACCGCCTCGCGCTCCCATCACCGTCTGGTCCGTAAGCTACAGGATGCGCTTGGCGAGACCATCTGTTCCGCGCTCGAGGACACTTCCGTGGTCGAGATCATGCTGAACCCGGACGGTCGCTTGTTCGTCGAACGGCTGGGGCAGGGGATCGACAGCATGGGCACTCTGCAGCCAGGGGCCGCCGAAATCATCATCGGCAGCGTCGCGCATGCGCTGCAGACGGAAGCCGATGAAGACCAGCCGATTATCTCCGGTGAGTTGCCGATAGGTGGCCACCGCTTTGAGGGATTGCTGCCACCGGTGGTAGCAGGTCCAAGCTTCACCATCCGCAAACGAGCTTCGCGCCTGATCCCGCTGGAGGATTACGTCCGCAGCGCCATCATGACGATGGCACAGGCAGCCTTGATCCAAAAAGCTATCAAGGCACGCCTCAACATTGTCATTTCCGGCGGCACAGGCTCGGGCAAGACGACGCTCGCCAATGCCGTCATTGCCGAGATGGTACGGACATCGCCGGAACATCGGCTGGTGATCCTGGAAGATACGGCCGAGATCCAGTGCGCAGCCGAGAATGCGGTTCAGCTTCATACCACCGATACGGTCGATATGGCCCGGCTGCTGAAGAGCACCATGCGGTTACGACCTGATCGTATCATCGTCGGCGAGGTCCGCGATGGTGCGGCGCTCACCATGCTCAAGGCATGGAATACCGGTCATCCGGGCGGCATCACCACCATCCACGCCAACAATGCATTATCGGCCCTGCGACGGCTGGAACAACTGACCGCCGAAGCCAGCCAGCAGCCGATGCACGACGTGATCGGCGAGGCCGTGGATCTTGTCGTCTCGATCGAGCGCACACCCACCGGACGGAGGGTGCGTGAAGTTATCCATGTCGAGGCCTGGCGCGACGGCAACTACCAGATCGAAACCTATTCGGAAGAGGGGCACCTCAATGCAGCATAACCGAACCGTCACCTTTCTGACGGCGAGCTTGACCGTTCTTCTCTTGTCCTTGTTCATCGAGCCAGCACTGGCTTCCGGCGGTGGCGGTCTGCCATGGGAGGGGCCACTGCAACAGATCCAGCAGTCGATCACCGGGCCGGTGGCCGGCATAATCGCACTCGCTGCGATGGCGGTCGCCGGCGGCATGCTGATCTTCGGAGGTGAATTGAATGACTTCGTCCGTCGTCTCTTCTACGTGGTCCTGGTTGCGGGGCTTTTGCTCGGCGGCGCAAGTCTCGTAGGACTTTTCGGCGCATCAGGCGCGTCAATCGGCACGTCAGAGCTGGCTACGGCGAGCAGGGCAGGGGAGGGGTGCAATGGCTGAGCCGGTCGTTGCACTGGCGCGCTCGCGCATGCATCGGGCGCTGTCGCGCCCGAACCATTTGATGGGCGCCGATCGCGAGCTGGTCCTGCTGACTGGGCTTGCGACAGTCATCCTGATCTTCGTCGTGCTGACCTGGTTCTCGGCGCTGCTCGGCATCGCAATCTGGATTGGTGTCGTCGGTGCTTTGCGAATGATGGCCAAGGCCGATCCGATGATGCGACAGGTCTATCTGCGCCACGTTCGCTATAGACAGTCCTACCGCCCGACGTCCTCGCCCTGGCGCAGGTACTAATCCGCCCATGGTCGCACTTCGTCAGTTCCGAAACGCACAGCCGTCGTTTTCTGATCTCGTTCCTTATGCCGGCTTGGTCGATAATGGCGTGATCCTGCTCAAGGATGGGAGCCTGATGGCCGGCTGGTATTTCGCCGGTCCGGATTCGGAAAGTTCGACCAATAAAGAGCGTAACGAGGTATCGCGCCAGATCAATGCGGTCCTGTCACGGCTTGGATCCGGCTGGATGATCCAGGTCGAGGCTGTGCGCGTGCCGGCTGTTTCCTACCCGTCACGCGATGAGAGCTATTTCCCTGACGCAGTGACGGCAGCTATCGACAATGAACGGCGTGCTCATTTTGAGGCGGAACGCGGCCATTATGAAAGCCAGCATGCGCTGATCCTCACCTATCGCCCGCCCGAACGCCGTCGTTCGGCGATGACGCGCTATGTCTATTCTGACGTGGAAAGCCGCTCCGAGACCTATGCCGATACCGTGCTCGACAGTTTTCGGACATCAATCCGCGAGGTAGAGCAGTATATGGCGAATGTACTGTCGATCCGTCGCATGGTCACGCGGACCGTCATTGATCCCGGGACCGGACGCGAAGCACACTACGATGAACTCTTCCAGTTCATTCGCTTTTGCATCGTCGGCGAGAACCATCCGGTCCGCCTGCCGGAAATCCCGATATATCTCGACTGGCTGGCGACGGCCGAATTCCATCATGGGCTGTCGCCGATGGTCGATGGTCATTATCTGGCAGTCGTTGCCATAGACGGCTTTCCGGCAGAAAGCTGGCCAGGCATCCTGAACCACCTTGATCTGATGCCGCTGACCTATCGTTGGTCGAGCCGCTTTGTCTTTCTCGATGAGCAGGACGCACGGCAAAAGCTTGAGCGCACCCGCAAGAAGTGGCAGCAGAAGGTGCGCCCCTTCTTCGATCAACTGTTCCAGACCCAGAGCCGGTCCGTCGACCAGGACGCCATGCTGATGGTGGCCGAAGCCGAGGATGCGATCGCAGAAGCCGCATCGCAACTGGTTGCCTATGGCTATTATACCCCCGTTGTTGATTTCCGCTGAGAGCTGACCCGGGATTGAGGGATTTTTCCATTGAGAAGTGACCCATGTTTGAACCCACCCCTGCTGGTTGATTGCAGGG
>NZ_SNZF01000054.1 GCF_004363725.1 Aquamicrobium defluvii
AGCGCGCAAAGCTTAGCGGCCTGCTCGGCATACTCTGGCCGGTAGGCTGTAGGCCTTCCACGTTCAGACATCACATTCCTCGGGATACGGATTTGACTCTGCCCGCGCTCTTAACCGCACATGCGGAGAAAGAGGGGCAATGAGTGATAATGTGCTCGGCGGTGCTCAGAACTTGTCTGAAATCACCGATTGTGTGATACTGGCCGCCGATAAACTCACCCTTTAGGTGGTGCTCATGACGCCAGAACAATTCAAACGCCGCCTTGCCGACCTGCATGTGTCTCAGTCAGGCTTTGCAAAGCTGGTCTATGTCCACGAAAACACTGTTTCAAAATGGGCTACGGGACAAGCCCGCATTCCGGGGCCTGTTATCGCCTACCTTGATCTCGCTGATGGCGTGATGGCCATGACTGAGAAGCTTAAGGTCTAGCGGCCTGAGCCGTCATGATGCTGCGAGGCGGCTAGGCTCCCGCAGGCCGGAGGTGATAATCCTGACGCGAGATGCAGATCGACCAGCGGCCAAGATTGTAGTTGTCGTGCCACTGGTGCGTACGGTGAGCTGCGCGGCAAATCATGCGGTTGCCATTACGCTTTCCAAGGCTGACCGCCCAGCGCCAGCATTCGTTCGGCTTCTGATAGCTTGCGAGCATGATGGAGCCATCGCTGGCCCTGTTGAATAGGCTGACGTTACCAATTCGCATGGTGTCTTCCTTTTGTGCCTTATGGCGAAACTGAGCGAGGACCGGGCGTAAGCTACGACAGTCACTGGCTTCCCGGCTTCCGCTACTATCTGCCGTGCCGCCTCGCTATTCCCTTTCGGGAACCTGCAAATCACTTGCAATTTCTGGAAGTTGGCTGATTCTCTACTTTTCGCGCGCGCGTGTCAACACCACGCGAAGCAAATCCCCAATGAGAGGCGAGGCAGTCGAGATAAGTGCGCAGATTGTCTGTCATGGTGTCCCGCTGGCGGCGCGTGTCGGTTAATTCGTGGACGGATCGCCCCTCCCCGCAGATGTAGCCGACAAGACGCCACGCATAGAGGCCATGGGCCTTGGTCAGCGCCTCATAGGCTGCGGCCAGCCTCTTGCCCGCATCGATCTGGTGATCTCCGATAGGATCGGGGAACCGGCCACCCTCGACAAACTCCCGGCTGTAATCTATCGCACGAGCGCCCTTGCCGCCCATAGCCTCGAATAGGCGGCGGAAAAGCTCCGCGGCCCCATACTGACACTCATCGATAGCATTCTTGGCCCGCAGCGCGACAATGGCGCTCTCCCGCAGGTTTACGGTCGGATGGATATACCTTGGCGCCCACTTCTCCCCGTCATGTGCGCGGGTCCAGCCGGGGTTTTCGTGCTTCATCGTTCCAATCTCGATATGCTGAGACTGGAAGCCGTCCTGCCGCTTTGCTGTTGATTTTGCCATGGGGCTTCCTCGTCGCCATTTGCGCCAAAGGCCCAGAACGTGTATTCAGGGCCGTCTCCCAAGACAGTGATTTGCAGCCGTTCCCGCCCGCCAGCGGGGCGGCTGTTTCTATTTGCGGATGCCGCGCGTCTCGCGCTTGATCCTGTCCATCGTTTCTTTGATTTCCCGGCCCATGATCTCAAGGGCGTCAATCTGCCCTTTGACCGCGCATAGCTCGTTATAGGCGTCAACAAATGCCTGCGCGTCCGCCTCGAATTTGTCGTAGAGCGGATTGCTGCCCTCCGGCCCATAAAACTGCTCGCGTATCTCAGACACCCACGCCAGCGGTACCTTTTCAGCCTCGGCAATAGCCCTGTCCGTCCATGGAGGACTATAACCGGTGTCGAGATAATGATCGCCAATCTTTGCATGGATGCGCTGGCGCTCCTCCCGCGTGATTTCGCGGGGCTGTTCGGCCTTTACGGTTTCCAGCTTCGTCACGTTGCTTGCCATTTTCTTCTTTGGCTCCTTTATTTTGATCGGCTTCGTGTTCGCGCAGTCCGGGCAAAGGTCCATGTAGACACCGCCGCCGAGTTGCCAGCCGTGTTTCTTGAAAAAGTCCTGTGGTAAATCTTCGGGGCGGCGGCGGTGAAAGCCCTTCTTTGCCCCACACTTCCTGCATTTCACGACTGGCCCAGTCAGAGTTCGCAAGCCGCCTAGCTGATTATCCTCAAGGAAGCTCTCCACGAAAAACGTGCGGTGCTCTGCCGCTTTTGTTGCCATGCTTTCCTCGATCAGTTGCCGGTTAGGGTGCCAGCCACCCCTGATCGCCGACCACGACGCCGGCGAAAAAGGCGAAGCTGCCAACCCAGATGATGAAGAATAGAACATCCGTGGTCCTCATCCCTCCACCTCGCTCAGGGCGGCGTCGATCATGGCGATATAGGTCTGGTATGAGGCCTCGTCTGACGGTTCTGGATGTCCGGCAACCATATTGATTCCTTCCGCGAAGGCATCCTGCCCCACATCCACCATAGCATCCGTAGGTTCGCGCATAGCCTCTATGGCGGCGCGGGCGAGCAATCGGCAATTGCGCTTGTATAGATCGGATTGGCGATCGTATGGACCTTCCGTCATTTTGAATGGCGATGCTTCGTAGATAGCTTTGGCGACACGCTCCACCATCTCAGACATGCGAGCCTCCTATGCTGCAACTTTAAGCAGGACATCATCCGCGCTGCGCTCGGCGTACGTGCCCTTCCCGATGGATTTCCGGTAATGGTACGCGCAGTATGGGCGGCCGATTTCCGTCACCTCAGCGCAAAACAGATGGCCTCCCTCGCCGGGCGCCGGATCGTTGATACACCAGCGGCAGGAGCGAGATGAAAGCTCATGAAGGGGAAGTCCGGATCCGGACGGCTCGACCAGTTCTACAACCTCGGGGACGATGACCGGGGCAGGCTTAACCCGCTTCATCCGCGTGGTGTTCGGCGTGCCGCCTCTGATCTTGCGCGGCCTTGTCGAGATAGACACATCCTTGACTGTTACCGCCTTGCGGGAGCCGGTCGATCTGGCAAACCCGATCTCTCGCAATTCGCGATTGCGGTGAACCCTCCCGACAATGGCATTGCGGGAGCAGCCAAATACCGCGGCGATCTGTGACGCACTCATGCCATCAGCCAGGCATTCTGCGATCTTCTTGTCCTGTTCTGGGGTCCAGAAATTGCTCATGCTGGCACCTTCATTTCCTCGGTGAGTTTTTCGGGTCGCAGGTAACGCTCTGCGGCGATCAGGTCTTCGGGAACGCGGCAGCCCGGATCACCCGGCTTCGGGCCCCACAGCCATGTTTTCCACTGGCCGGTGCTGCGGGCCATGGCGAGGGTCTTGGCCCACTTGGCGCGCTGCTCGTCTGGTGGAAGCCCTTGCTCCCACTGGCCGAGAGTGACCGGATCTTTCGGCTTCAGAAGGCCCTTGCCGGCTGCAATGCGCTGTTCGTAGGCGTCCCTGATCGCAGGAACGAAGTAGGCCCATGAGCCTGCCGGGCGCGTCATCTTCGACGCCCGCGCCCTGATCGTTGGCAGAATGTCGGTTTCGAGGTCGCATCCCGCTTCGAGAAGTCCGTAGATCGATGACAGAACCAAAGCGCCATGAGGCTGGATTTTATCTCCGACCGCCTCCAGCAACTTTTCTTCGAGACGGTCAACGCGGACAGCGCGCGTTGCTGCTGCTTCCGGTATTTCTTCCGGTTTATCCTTAGTAGGGGTGTCACAGTTGACACCCCCGAGGGTGTCACTGTTGAAACCCTCCCCGTGTCGTTCTGACACCCTCCCCGTGTCATGCTGGCACCCTAGGGTGTAGCTATTTGCAAGTTGTCGCCCATCATCAGCAAACTCGGAGTTTATCGATATCCACCCCTCTCCCTCAAGCCATTTTAGCTTGCGGAGAACCGTCGATTTTGAACAACTGCTTTCCTTGCAAATCTGCTCAACGGTCGGAAAGCACCTGCCTGTCTTACCGTTCATGGCATTGGCCAGAGAGATCAGGACGAGCTTTGCGGCAGCGTCAGGAACCTCCTGATCGAGCGCCCATGCAACAGCTTGAATGCTCACATTCTTGCTCCATTACGTATTGCCCCACAGGCCATGTCCGCGAACAACTCGACGGTTTCGAGCGGGCCATTGCGCTGCTTGCTGATGATGAATTCGAGGGTGTTCTGGCAGTCGATGAGGCGCTGGGTACGCTCCTGCTCCCGCTCGCCTGACGCCTTCTCCCGTTCGAGATAATAGCTCTCGCGGTAGAGAAAGATGATCGTGTCGGCGTCCTGCTCGATGGATCCGCTATCGCGAAGGTCGGAAAGCTGCGGGCGCTTGTTGTCCCGGCTTTCTACGGCGCGATTAAGCTGAGACAGAAGAACGACCGCGATGCCATACTCACGCGCCAGAGATTTGAGCGCGGCTGTCATCTCGGATATCTCGTGAACCCGGTTGCCGCTGTACCGCGATGAGGCGCGTATCAAGCCCAGATGGTCAATCATGAGAACGTCAAGCGATTGATTGGACTTGGCAAACTCGTCCATCATCATTTCGGCCTTCACCCGGATATCCGTTATGGAGAGGCCGGATTGCTCCTCGATGAGGATCGGGAGCCGGTCCAGGTCTTTCGTGGCGCTCTCAAGGGCGGCAAGGTCATCATCTGATGCCTGTCCCCGGATTATATCGGCATAGGGAACCTTGACGTGCCAGTCATAGGCGATGTCGGACGCAGCACGCGCAGCCAGCTTGTCGGCATCCATTTCAAGGGAGATGAACCCGACCCCGGCACCAGCCTTTGCGGCTTTGATTGCTGTAGAAAGGGCGACGGTGGTTTTGCCAGCGCTGGGGCGCGCACCAATCAGGGTCAGATCGCGGCGCTGCATCCCGCCCGTGAGGCGGTTCACGTCTGACAGGCCCCATGTGATGCCAGTCAGGCCGCGTCCACGCTGCGCGGCCTCTCTGGCCGAAGCAAACGCATTACCAGCCGCGCTCGCCAGAGACATACGCGTCTTGCGGCGTGGGCCAGATCGCATTTCAGCGGAGACAAGATCGAGGTCGGCTGAAAGCGACTGGATAAGCTTTCGAGGATCGGAGTTTGGGTCGTTAGCAGCGGCGTGCATGCTCGCGGCCAATTCTCCAGCTTTCAGTCGGGCCCATTGCTCGACAACAGCAAGCGCCGCCCTGTCCAGGCTGTGATTGCCTGCGACATTGAAATCAGACAGGCTCGCCATATACGCAGCGGGGCTCTTGCCGGTTTTGCTCGAAAACACGGTCGCTGTATCGTCCGGCAGCAGTTTTGCTACGCTCGGCACCGTGGCCGATCCAAAACGCTCATTGGCCGTGACGATGGCGCGGTAGAGAATACGGTGCAGATCATGGACGAAATGATCCTCCCGCAGGAAGGACATGACCTTGCGGTAATCGCCGCCGAACAGCAGCGCGCCAAGCACGATCTGCTCAAGCTCTGGCACATATCCTGTGATGGGCGACTGGTCCGTCATGCCGATTTCCTTTGCGGCATCGGAATGGCGGCCATGACGCGGGTGATGGCATCGCCTATCGGCTGCCATGTATCGTCGTCGGCAGGCTGAATTACGACCGTGCAGGGCGGGCCGTCAGTCTCCCATTCAACGTAGTGAGAAACGAGGATCGATCTGTCGTCGGCCTTGATAACGCCGTGGGAAACGAGAAGATCGAAGATGGCTTTGACGTAATTATCGCCATCACGCTTGCGATTGTCTGGCGGTACGAAGCGGATGAAAGCGCGCACAGGCCCATCGAAAGATGGAGCGCTCTGCCGGTTTAGCATCAATCCGGCATGATCGCGCCATGCCTTGTATTCCGGCGATATATCGCCGCGCCAACGACCGCCCCGATAAAGGCCGTGGACAGAGGGCGGGAAAGGAAGGTCGATGCGAACAGTCGTCATCACCACCCCCACACAAAAACAGCCAACGCCACCGAATAAGCAGCCAGCACAAGCGCGCAGCCAAAGGCGAAATACCGCCAGAACGGGAAAGGCTTGCGCCTGACGACGATGCGGTCAGGCTCTACCTCGTAGTCGAGTGGCGGGCGGTTCATTGGCCGTCACCTTTCAGTTCTGGACAAATCCACTCAGCGAGACCGGCAGCGCGATCACGGAGCCACATCGCCATCGCGTGCCGCCGGTGGAACGAGAGCCATCTCAGCAAGGCGGGCGGTTTCGGCTCTGTATGCGGCATGTTGCTTCCTCGCTTTTTGCTTTGCGCGCTCCTCGCGCGCGGCATCTGCCGCCCTGTGCAGCTCGACCATTTCGCGGAACTGAACGAGTGCGGCTTCTTCGTTCCAGAAGCTGCGGACGCGCCGTTCGGTCCATTGGTTCTTCGGGTTGTCTTTGTGCGGGTACAGGCGGCTCAGCCATTTGAGCGTCGTGGCTATCGCCACCTTTGCCTGTGTGCTGTTGCCGATCTCGGCAACGTAGCCGCGTGCCATCGTTACATCAGACATTTGCTGACGGCCCTCCGCGTTTGTGGGTGACTTTCCCATGATATCGGACGCGCTCCTGTGTCAGTTTGCACTTGAGACGCAGGTGCAAACGAAAGGAGCCGCCGGGAGACATGGAGACGATTGGCCAAGCAGCGCAAAGACTTTTGCAGAGGCTTGAAGCGCGGAAGGCCAGAGAAAAGGAACGAGGTGCAGTGACCCGGGTGTTGCATACCAGCCACCACACCCCTGACGCGGGCGAAGCTGATACCCGACAGATCGCGAAGGATGGGCGTCCAACGCCCCGCGTGTCTGGTGAAATTGATAATCTCCATGCCGCTGGAGAGAGGCCGGGCGTTCGACTTTCCTCGGGTCGTCGTCCGGCCGCGCGTATTGGCTGCAACGATAATCATTGCTCGCCTCGACCGTTTCGGGATGCGTGATGGGTGGCCGGATCGGCGGAGGGTTGGACCGATCCGGCCTCGGTTGCGCCGGGAGGAAGGAGCGCTACCGAATGGGTGTTTCCAAATTCAAATGTCGTCACGAAACCGCGAAGGCCGTTATGCTCGACAGGACGGGGGCCGATGATGCGCATTCATGCCTCCCCAATCTCGGAGAGGATCATATGCGAGCACTCTTTGGCGGCGCGCTCTCCCCGTCGATAAAGCGGGGTCAGGTCATCGCTGCCGGCAGAAATGGCGAGAACGTCTTCTCGGTCGCCAATCTCATCGCAAATCTCAGCCGCGCGCCTCATGCCTTCACGCTCTGCGGCGGCGATGGCTTGAGCTATGGTGAGAGCCAGCATCTCGCGGCCATTGGCAATCTCAAGCGCCAAGTTCAGGTGCTTCTCGGAGACGGTCATTGCGGACGCTCCCCGATAACCTGCCAGACGCCATCAACCTGTCCGACCGTGAAGATGGCGCGGGCAATACCGAACTCTTCGATCTGCTTTTCCACGCGGGAAACCAGCCATGAGCGCTCGGTGTAGCCATGCTTGCGGATGCAGTTGGCAATGCGCTTGCCGAGGTCGGACAGTTCAGGCGTTGCGCCCTCTTCAAGCCAGCGGAAACTCATGCTGTCTTCTCCAGCTTGGAGGGGCGGGAGGTGGGGGGACCGAAGATGCTGGCGAGATCGGGGCGAAGCTCGTGGGGAGGGAAACCAGTGACACGCTCAAACTCACCCATCCTTTTCAAAGGAAGCGGCGTCTCGCCGGTCTCCCAACGAAGAATCGTCTTGCGATCAACGTTGAAAATTTCGGCTACGGCATCGAGGGTCATGCCACTCGACGGACGAAACTTTGCGAATGCGGTCAGCTTGCTCATAAACAATGAGTGGCAGATTATGCCACTTTTGTAAAGAGGCTCAGTGGCAAATTATGCCGGCGATAGTGAATAGGCGCACTGGTAAAATATGCCACCATGGCTGACCTATCAAAAATCCATCAAAACAAGGCTCCGGTTCGCCGGCACTATCTCGCAGAGTGGCTAGAAGTCAGGCAGATGACGCCTGTTGAGCTTCTGGATGTCCTGAATGACGCGGAGAGATGGGAGAATTTCAAGCCGATCGATAAGAGCCAGGTCTATCGATGGCTCAAGGGGCAATTGCCGCAATCAGCCCAGCAAGAGCGGATAGCGAGGGCTCTTGAAATGGAGAACCCTGCCGACCTTCTGCGAGATCCTCTTGATGACTGGTTTGCCAAATTCTTCCGTGACCGAAATCGTGAGGAAATGGAGAAAATGAAGCAGATGCTGGAAATCGCGTTCCCGAGGAAGTCGGCTTAAGCATCGCAAGCCCATGAAAATCACCCTCACCCTCTCGACCATGGAGCGCATAGCCCTGCGCCGGTTTGCCAATGACATTGGTGCCGATCTGGAAACCGCAGCTCATACAGCGCTGCGGGACTGGCTGACGCTGATTGGAGAACTGGAAGAGGCGTACGATCTGGGCGAGGATACGGAGACGGTGGGGAGCGCGTAGAGTGCTGACAATTGGAAAGAGAGGGCCGTTGCCAGCCCTCTCTCTTAAAGGCTAGGCTT
>NZ_SNZF01000055.1 GCF_004363725.1 Aquamicrobium defluvii
GCGGAGCCAAAGATACACTCGAACTACCGCTCACAGCTGAAAAGTCCTTAGAATCAGCGTCATCCAGCTAACAGGACACTTGACGCATAACCTAAGCGATGAATCCCGTCGATCAGTGGCGAGCCATCGAGCGGCTTGTAGCGCTCGGCTGGACCGAGGAAGCGATTGCCGTCGCCCTCGCGCTGCCGATCCGGCAGATCAAGAAACTTCGGCTTCTCGCCAATGTCCTGCCGGCGATGCTCGATCATATGGCGAAAGGTGACATGCCCGACGAGCGCCAGCTGCGTACGATCGCGGCCGCCTCGCTCGATGAGCAGAAGGAAGTCTGGAAGGCGCATAAGCCCTCCAAGGGGGATCCGCAGGTGTCGTGGTGGAGCGTCGCCAATGGTCTTGCCAGAACCCGCATGTATGCGCGCGATGCCAGCTTTAGCGACGATCTGGCGCAAGCCTACGGCATTGCCTGGGTGGAGGATCTGTTCGCGCCTGCCGACCAGGACAGCCGCTACACTGTCGACGTCGAGGCGTTTCTCGGCGCGCAGCAGGAATGGATGACGCAAAATCTGCCGAAAAAGGGCGTTATCACGGAGGCGAACAGCTACGGGGAGGTCAAGCTGCCGCCAAAGGCTAGCCGGGTTTACGGCACGCCTAAGAAGTCCGACCACACCGCCATGTATCTCGACCGCGAGGGCAAGGTGAAAACGGTCCACTTCCGCATGCCGGAGGCGAAAAAGATCAAGGGCAATGGCGCAGGTGCCGCCGATGAGCCAATCGTTGTCTCCAAGCCTCGGCCGGACGTGACGCGCAAAGGGGTCGAGATGATCGGCGACCTGCGCACCGATGCTCTGCAGAAGGCGTTGGCGCGGGCGCCCATTGAGGACGATACGCTGATGGCGCTTATGGTTCTGGCTTTCGCCGGACAGAACGTCCGGGTCGATTCCGGCGCCGGTGGTGATTATCGGTTCGGCAATCGTTTCGGCCGACACGCCGCGACCCTGTTCGACGCTGACGGCAAGCTTTCCTTTGATATGGATAGGTTGCGCGTCGCAATGCGCAGCGTGCTGATCGACGTGCTGTCGTGCCGGGAAAATATGACCAAGTCCGGCATTCTGGCGCTTGTCGCTGGTCAGGTGGTCGGCGCGGACGGGTTTCTGGCAAGCATGGGGACGGAAGATTTCCTGTCCTGCCTATCGCGCCCGGCACTTGAGGCTTCGTGCAAGGACACGCCGGTGCTGCCGCGCCAGCGGGTCAAGGATACCCGCGCCGCACTTGTCGAGCATTTCTCGGATGGCCATTTCGTCCACCCTTCTGCGCTGTTCGCACCCGATGCCCTGGCGCTTGGGGAATGGCTGACGAGCAACGCCCCTGTCGACGATGAGGACGATGCCGTCTCTGCCGTCGATCCGGCCGGGCACGAAGCCGATCCACTGGTCGAACCGACCCACGACGACACCGACCGGTTCGACGAGGATTATGCCGAGGGCTTCCGCGAGGCTGCCGAGTAGCCCTCCTTCTTCTTCCGAACGCACCTTCTCGCCGCTGGTGATCCCGGCGGCGGTTTTGTTTCCACCGTCAAAATCTGGAGGACATCATGTCCGCACTTTCCATCTTCGAAGATGCTCCGATTGGCTCGATCGTGGGCTGGTCTGACGATACACCCCGCCCGCCCGAGCGGCACCGAAAGAAGCTCTCGGCCTGGCAGAACAACAACAGCAAGGGTCGCCTGATCGCCAGGCAGGGCGAGCGGAACAGCGGCAATGTGGTGCTGGCCGCGTCCTTTACCTTGCACGAGGCCGATTTCGGCGCTGGCGGCGTGATTGCCATCCGCGTGCATCGCACCTTCTCGGTCGACTCCGCCCTGCGGTTCACGATCGAGGAGCGGCCCGCACCTGGTTCGGTGCGCGTCTTCGACCGACCGGGCGAAAACGCCCAGCTGGTTCATCTCGCCTCGCATCGCGCTGCTGCCGAGGAATGGCTGTCGAGGCACGGTTATCCCAATGCGGTGCTTGAGGAGGTCAGCGCCGACGAGGTCGCGGCCGATATTGTCGAGGGGAGAGCAGCATGAACACAACGGCCTCCCAGTCGAATAGCAACATCACCCCCGGTTTTCCGGAGATCTCTTTTGGGCTCAGCGCTGACGGTCTGCGGGTAGCGCTTGTCGGCGATACTGCCTTCGCCATGGTGCCGGGCCGTGACGGCAGGCACTTCCTCGCCAATGGCTGGCGTATCACCCGACCGATCGACCAGTGGCGCCGCGATGATTTCTTCGGCCATTCCGGTGACCTCGCAGACGAAACCGCCTTCCGGGCAAGGGTTATGGAAAACGCCGAGCATCAGCGGGAGAAACGTTCCCTTGGCCGCCGTGACGTCCATTCGTCGGCCAATACGCCCTGGGGATCGTCTCAGGGCGCAACGATCTATGCCGAAGGCGTCACCGCACATTCGACGGCCGGTCATGGTGGTTTTCATCTCGCGGCCGAGCGCAATCGCAAGGTCCATCCCATGCTTCGCGCTCCCGGCGGATGGTATGAAGAAGATGAATGCTGGGCGATCGTCGCGCTCACCTATCCGCATCTCTTTACCACCTTCGAGCGGCGCTGTGCAGAGCGCGCAATCAAGGATTCCTGGCCCGACGCCTGGGAGGCGATATCCGGCACGATTCTGCTGCCCGGCGAATCCCGCACCAAGGACCAGCGTGCGTTCGAACTGGAACATGCCGAGGACTGGATTGTGATCTCGGCGATCACCTCGGAACAGGAGAAGGGCTTTGTCGAGTGTGTCGCTACACAAGGTGGGCGGCGGGGCGCCGATGGAGAAGAACGGCGTTTCCTTGTTCCCGCCGATGAATACGAGGTTGGCCGATTCGGCTTTGTCATCGATCCGGAATGCCATGTCCTTTACGACGGCCCCTCCAGTTTCGTCGGTTGGCGGGGGAGGGGGCGCCATGATCCTTGGCCATGAGCATTCTCGCCAGCTCTCCCGCATGGAAGAAGAGCGGCGCCAGACGCAGCGGCAACTGGATCGGATCGAGCGGCAGATCACGCGACGGATAACGGCGTTGATCCCGACGCTCTTGCCGAAAAAGACCCACTACCGCCGCGGCCAGGCGCCCGACCCAGGCGCGTTCCTCGAGCGCTATCGATCTCAGCTTACGGCTCTAACCGCAGAACACCAGGCCGAAATCGACGCCTTGTCGGGCAAGCTGGCGCGGCAGGATCAGGCGATCCGGACTTTGCATGAGAGGGAAGGTCGGCGGCAATAGTGCACGACCTTTCAGCGCAGGTTCACGACGACGCGCCAATCTGCCATAGTGGCGACAGCAGAGGATACGGAAATGGATGACTGGACGCGCGCTGCATTCGAAAGACTGTTGAGCTTGGCGCAGAGCGATACGGACCAATCCCGGCGTGCGGCCAACTTTCTTCTTGCATGGTGGAACGCGGATAGCCTGGGCGGCTTCGACATGGCCGATCTCTTCGGCGTTGACAGCAGCATCGCCGCCGATATGGGCACGGTGTTCACTTGGCTCGCCGGACAGGATATTGCGGTCTATCCCACAGAGTACAGTGCTTCTATCGAAAAGCTGATCGAGGAATGGCGCCCAGACGTCTGGGCGGAAACCAAGGCGTCAAGCTAAGCCCCGCGCTGCCGCTCCTGCCGGTTCTGGCATCGCCGCTGAATGACGACTGACCCTGGCACGCACCCCTCGGTCACCGCCCGGTTCGTAGACCAGCCTCCGGAGCGCGGCTCGAAATCCATCCCCTGCCTCACAAGCAAGCAGGCGGGACTGCGCAACCGTCCGATTGTTTGATCGGCATCCCGCATCCGCAGCGAGCGGGTCTGGAGAGGTTGCTGTTCGTCCTGCACCCCGGCGCATATCGACGTGCTCGGACGGCTTCGTTCAGTGCAGCGCCGATGATCGTGTTGGTGATCAAGGCGGCGGCGAAACGAAACCGGAGCATGATCCCGGCAGCATACTGGTCATCACCACCTGCCTTTCGCGTTCCCGTGTCGATATTGAGGCCCGTGCCGGTCCCCCTCGGTCTGGCTGCGGTTCTGAACCGGCGGCCGTTCACTTCAAGGTCGCGTTCCGCGCCGCGGGGCGGCCGGAGCGGCCCGGTCTCGCCATGGCAGGTCCGCGTCCCGCGCGAGGGCACATAGGCCCTGCTTGCCCGCAAACCTTCCACGCTCGCCTTCGGTCCGCCCGGACCCTGAAGCGCCCGTCATTCCGCCGGTTCCCTTGACCCGCGCCCGAGGGAGGGCCGGCACGGAGCCGGTTCGAGCCTCGGGAAACCGAAGAAAGGACAGACCATGACCAACAAAGCTGCCAATTCCCGCGCATCCGCCCGTGTCGTTCCCTTGCGCAAAGGCACCACACTGGAAATGATCCGGCTCGCCTGCCCCGATGCCGCCCAAAGCACCCTCATTTCCGAAAGCTTCGGACTTCCGGTCCTTGACAGCGACGGTATCCGCGACCTGCACGAAAAGCTCATTGTCGAGACGGCGTCCGCTCTCGATGAAGGACTTGGCGAGCGCGCCATGCAAATCCACCTGCAACGGATTGTCGGGGCATTCGTCGGTTCAGCATATGGCGCCGGCCAGTTCTACAGCCGGGCGGTGACCGAGGCGCGAGACGCAACGGCCAAGGCCGCATGCGACGAGCGCGATGAAGACGTCGGTGGACCTGTCGGATTCGACAGCGCCGCCCAGCGCAAGCGCGAATTCGCCGCCGAAATGGCGCTCCAGGCCCACGCGCTGCGCATGGCCGCCGAGGGGACGGTCGCAGCCTACGAGCACGTCATTGGCGAAAAGTGGAAACCCTTCGAGCGAGCCGTTGAGAACCCTGGCCGCACCGTCGATCGCAAGGCGGCCGAACTCCAGATGTCGGCATTTGGGTAATCCACTTCGGGCGGGGCCTCGGCTCCGCCCATCTCCCTGTCAGAAAGTGCATTGACGATAAATAGGAATCCTATCTAAATAGGGTATGGAAACTCCATTTGCTGCACCGCCGGTCCATGCGCGCATTGTCGAAGGTCTTGAACGGATCGCCACGGCATTGAGGGCGGACGATTGGGTGCGTGCTCGCAGCGCCGGTGTGAATCCGACGCAATTGGCGATCCTGCGCCTGTTGGACGGCCGCGGTCCCGGATGGACGGTCAAGGAACTGTCCTTGCAGCTCGGCGTGTCCCAACCGACCGTTACCGATTCCATCCTCGCGCTCGAGCGCAAGGCGCTGATCGAAAAGCAAGCCGATCCCGCCGATGGCCGCGCTGTCCGCATCGTCATCATCAGTGCGGGCCGGGCTGTGGTCCGGGCCGGTGAGGAAACTGCCGGCGCTGTGGATCGGGCTGCCTCCGCCCTTGATGATGATGATCAGGAGCAACTGCTCGTGCAGCTCGTGTCCGTCATCCGCCAGCTTCAGGAACAGGGCGCCATTCCCATTCAGCGCATGTGTGTGAGTTGCCGGTATTTCCGGCCCTATGCGCATGCCGATGCGGCGCAGCCGCATCATTGCAACTTCGTCGACGCGGCCTTTGGCCAGCAGGATCTGCGGATCGACTGCCGCGACCACGAAACCGCCGATCCTTCCGTCCGGGCTGCCACCTGGGGCGCATTTCAGAAGGATCACCATCCTCCAGGCGAATGAAGAAGGAGACGAACACATGCACCGAATACTTCTGACGGCGGCGCTGCTCGGCGCAATGTCGGCCGTGCCGGCCCATGCCCATGATAACACCGTGACGAGCCAACCATCCGACGCGGTTCCGGCCTCGTTCGATATCATTGAAACCAGTATCGTCACCCATGGCGATACCGCCATTTTCACCACAAGGGTGCGTGGTGAAGCGGGGGTCGACAAGCCCGACGCCACCGGCAAGTTCGAGGGCTCGAGCGTCTATGCCTATGTCTGGCCGACCAGCCTCGACAGCGGCGATATCGGGTTCGACGCCAGTCAGGGGATCGTGGCGCTCGCCGTCACCTTCCATCCCGATTTCGACGACGCCGCCTATGGCGGAGAAAACCGCCATGTCTGGCATCCCCACTGGGTGGTGCTGGGAGAGGACGCCGCCTGCCCCGGCGGCCTCAAGGTTCACGATATTCCCGAGGGCACAACGCCAAAAGTGCCACCGACCTGGCCCAATGTGCCGCTGCTGATCGACAGTCCAGACTATCCCACAACCTTTACGGGGGCCACGGTGGAGGTGAGCATTCCCGTGGCGTTGATCGGCGGCATTGCCGATGCCTCGTTCGATGGCGTCACCGCCGGCCTCAAGGTCAACGCAAACCTGCACGCGCCGCTTCTGTGCGTCGACAATGTGTTCAAGGTCGCTTCGGGGGATCTCAGCCTGCCAGGCAAGGTTGCGCCCGCCCATTGACCGGGATTGCCTGAGGCCATCGACAGAAGGGCCGGTTCGCCGACTGCCATCGATGAACCGGCAGTTTCACCCCTCCAGGCTTGAAGAGAAGAAACATGAGCAAAATTACCCTCATCGAGCCGACCGACGCAACCAGCGCGCTGTCGGGGATCTCGGTGGACGTTCCTGGGGTCAGTACGCGCTGTGCGGTGTGACAGCCGCCCCGGTCGCACATGCTGACCTCGACCCCCGGTTCCCGAAAAGGACCAACGTTGATGCCCACCCCGTCGCCCGCTCCCGAACTCGCCGTCAGCGCCTGGTTGAACACGGCAGAACCACTGACCCTTGCGGGTCTGCGCGGTCGCGTAGTGTTGCTACACGCCTTCCAGCTGCTGTGCCCGGGATGCGTTGCCCAATCCATCCCGCAGGTACAGCGCATCGAACGCGTCTTCGCCAGCACTGACCTGCAAATCATCGGCCTTCACACCGTCTTCGAGCATCACGACGCCATGTCGCCGGTGACGTTGCGCGCATTCCTGCATGAGTATCGCATCGTTTCCCCGGTCGGCGTCGACATGGCGGACGAACAATCCCCCATCCCGGTCACGATGCGGCGCTACGGGTTTCGTGGCACCCCATCCTCAGTATTGATCAGCCGCGATGGAGCGATCCTGCACGAGACATTCGGCGTCGAGGACGATCTCGTAGTTGGCGCCCGGATTGCCATGGCGCTAGCGAGCGCAGGGACTTCACAATGACGGTCATCCCATTGCAGGCTCTGCTCGTCGGCGATGTCCGGCCCCTCGGACCGCGCGGCATTCCGAGCGGGATCGCCAAGTCGCCAGTCGATCGACCTCTGATCCTCGGCCCGCTGGGCCTTGCCGGTGACGCGCAGGGCGACATCCGGCATCACGGCGGCGCGGAAAAGGCCCTCCACCACTATGCGCTCGATCATTATCCCGCATGGTTTGCGGAAATCGGCCCGCGCGATGTGCTCGGCGCCGCCGGCGCCTTTGGCGAAAACCTCGCCACAGCTGGATTGTTGGAAGTTGACGTGGCCGTCGGCGACGTCTTCGCCATCGGCAGCGCCGTCATCGAGGTGAGCCAGGGCCGCCAGCCCTGCTGGAAACTCAATGAACGCTTGGCTCAACCGGATATGGCGCGGCGCGTACAGGCCAGCGGTCGCACCGGCTGGTATTATCGGGTGCTGGAGCCGGGTGAAATCGCGCCCGACAGTCGGCTCGAACGCATTCACCGTTCCACCCCGACCTGGACCATCAGCCGCATATGGCGGGTATTTTATGTCGACACGCTCAATCGCGCTGAACTCGAGGCGCTTGCCGAACTGCCACAGCTGGCCGAAAGCTGGAGGCGCCATGCGCGGCGGCGACTGGAAACCGGACGGGTCGAAGACTGGACATCGAGGCTGGCCGGCGACGCGGCTGACATCTGACCAGGACATCATGTCGGGCTGATGTCGCTCCTATAGCTGATCCCGCCCTACGCCGTGGTCATTATTCCGGCATCGTCATTCTCTGTTTTTGGGCTGTGCTGTCGGCACAGAGGCGGCAACCGGAAGCCGGCAAATCCCGCTCTCTCGTGATGGCGTCCTGACCCGTCCCCGGATCTTCCACGATCAACCCGCATATGTGGAACGGCCCGCGGTGCAAGGATGCTTTTCAGTCGATTTCACCACATGAGGACGGTGCGGTCATATGTCCGGCCTTTCTGCGCGGCACAT
>NZ_SNZF01000056.1 GCF_004363725.1 Aquamicrobium defluvii
AGCGCGCAAAGCTTAGCGGCCTGCTCGGCATACTCTGGCCGGTAGGCTGTAGGCCTTCCACGTTCAGACATCACATTCCTCGGGATACGGATTTGCCTCTGCCCGCGCTCTTAACCGCACATGACGGGAAAGAGGGGCAATGAGTGATAAGCTTGCGTTATCAGTCGCGGGAACGAATGAAGCCTATCTATACCAGCAAGGCGAGGCCGGCGCATGGTGGAATAGCGGCGCATCATTGGGCTACCTGTGCCTTCTGGCGAAACTGAGCGAGGCGGCGTCATGCCCGTTCAACTCCATCGCGGCGCAGTGAGCGCTAGGAGCCTCGCTATTCCCTTGCGGGAATTGGGAGATGCCGCAGCGACCGGGACGAACCCCAATCCTTACCTGCCCCGGGGCAGGCTGCCCGACTTACCCCGAGAAATCCTCAGGACCGGACTGCGGCAAACTGAAAATTCAGGCAAGGAAACTGGCGCCTGTGAAAAACCTGCAAAACCTCGGGAAACCGCCACGCTACCCTTGCCGTCTCCATGGCGAATATCCGTCAATGTCCCTGCCAGAGCGATGGAGGTGTGTGATTCGGCCCTGCAAGCTTGTCACACACCCGCCCCACCGGGCTCTCTGGCTGGCGATCCCGGCATTCTGACTGCCTGGACCCCTCTGCCCCGATCCATCGCGGGGCAGTTGCATTTAGGAATCTACCATCCCCATAAATTCTGCCAACCCTATTGACGGGCGTTTGTCCCCTGATTCGCGCCCACAAGCCTCCACCACGGAGCGGTGACGATCTCCGCAGGGGCCCGGCGAGTATTCCCTATGACGAAGGTCCGCCCGACAGCCGCAAATCACCTTTCCAGAAAGGTATTATAATACCACATGGAAAGTCAACTACGCCGCGACAATCTCGGATGGCTTTACCCATGGATTTCCAAGGGACCCTAGTGATATTTGCACTCTGTCCTCGCCGTTGGTCTTGATGACCGTGGCCGTCACGCCATGCAGGATCGTGTTGAGCCTGTTCACAAACACCTTTGCGCCGCGTGGGAATTCACGGTCCAGCGTCTCACCTCGGTGCTTTCGAGCCGCTCGCGTATCGTCAAACTTCATGTCGATCTCATCGAGATAGATTTCCTCGACGGCCGAAGCCGGTACGGCGACTGGATGCTTTTCGAGGTCACCGAGAATATCCTCGACACCCTCACAGGCCCTGACGAAGCCGAAATGCTCTGCACCAGTTGGCAGCCCGACAAACAGGTAGCGCAGCAGCAAGGGCCGCTCGATCTCTCGATAGGTGTTCGTGCGCTTGTTGAACTTTTCGATGCGCTGACGGGGTAGATAATGGTCAAAGCCGGCCTGCCGCAGATTATCGGCAGCCTTCTGCTCGCATTTGATATTTGTCCTCACGACATACCAACGCTTGGATTTGTCGATGCCGACCTTTGCCATGCTTTCCTCGATCAGTTGCCGCCTACCGGAATTTCGGATGGGTGAGCGCAGCCAAGATCATTTCTTCCGCGATCATCTTGTTGATGTGCTGCGACCGGCCGCTGTTGACGTAGGCCATGAGGCCGGTCGGCTCATGCGTAGCCTTGACGCCGGAATGACCCCCGACATGCTGCCCACCGCGAGCGTCAATGCCGGGGACCGGGTAGACCTCGAATTTCAAGTCCTCGGCTCTGATCATCCCTCCACCTCGCTCAGGGCGGCCGTCCTCTTGAGCGACGAAATGATCGTCGTATGATCGCGGTTCACCGCCTTGCCGATCTGAGCGAACGACAAATCCGGGCGATGAACACGAATGGCTCTGATGGCGGCGTGTCGGGCGGCCACAACGTCCTTCTTCCTGCTGTCGCCAATGATTTCTGCGACCGGGATGCCGTGGAGCGCTGCGACGTGGGCGACAATCTCTCTGGCTGGCGTTTTCGATCCAGGCTTGATGGATGACAGCGCCAGACCGGCCTCTTTTGCCCTGTCCGCTTCCTGCTCTGCCATGGCGTGCTCGAACGCCTCCCGTTTCCGCTGCGCTTCTGCGGCTTTGGCGGCATCTGCTCTGGCCTTTGCGACTGCTTCCGCGCGCCGGTGCTTTTCCATCGCGCGCCGGTAGAATTTCGGGTTGTATCCGCGATAACGCAAAAATCTCTCGTGGTCGTAGTCTGGCGTGCTCATGCCGGCACCTTCGTTTCTTCGGTCAATCTTTCAGGGCGCAGGAAGCGCTCGGCGGCGATAAGGTCTTCAGGAACACGGCAGCCCGGATCGCCCGGCTTCGGGCCCCACAGCCACGTTTTCCACTGGCCGGTGCTGCGGGCCATGGCGAGGGTCTTGGCCCACTTGGCGCGCTGTTCGTCTGGCGGAAGCCCTTGCTCCCACTGGCCGAGAGTGACCGGCTCTTTTGGCTTGAGAAGGCCCTTGCCGGCTGCAATGCGCTGTTCGTAGGCGTCCCTGATTGCGGGAACGAAATAGGCCCATGAGCCTGCCGGGCGCGTTAGCTTCGACGCCCGAGCCCTGATCGTCGGCAGAATATCGGTTTCGAGGTCGCATCCCGCTTCGAGAAGTCCGTAGATCGAGGAAAGCACCAGAGCGCCGTGAGGCTGGATTTTATCCCCAGCGGCTTCGAACAACTTGGCGTCGAGCTTTTCGAGGTCGGTTTCCTCGCGCGCAGCTTCTGCTGACGGTTCCCTTGACGGTTCGAACGAAGTGGGCGCGGCAACTGGTTCCGGTGAGATCGGCGCTATCTGCCGGTGAGATTGGCGCGATTTGCCGGTGAGATTGGGCTTACCGGCAGATTTTGCCGGTTGGTTTTTGAGCGCCAAACAGATCAAATCGGCAGCGCGATAACCATCATCCCGACGCCTCGGCTCACGGGTGAGAAGCCCTGCATCTTCCAGCTTCTGGAGCCATTCACGCACCGACCGCTCGGATAATTCCGTTTCTTCGGCAATCGTCTTTTGAGAAGGCCAGCATTTCCCGTCCTCGTCCGCATAGTTCGCCAAGCAGATCAGGACAACCTTTCCCGCCGCCGACCCTGTCTTTTGATCGATAGCCCACGCGACAGCCTGAATGCTCACATTCTTGCTCCATTCCTGATCGCACCGCATGCCATGTCCGCGAACAACTCGACGGTTTCGAGCGGGCCATTGCGCTGCTTGCTGATGATGAATTCGAGGGTGTTCTGGCAGTCGATTAGGCGCTGGGTGCGCTCCTGCTCCCGCTCGCCTGACGCCTTCTCCCGTTCGAGGTAATAGCTCTCTCGGTAGAGGAAGATGATCGTGTCGGCGTCCTGCTCGATGGAGCCACTATCGCGAAGGTCAGAAAGCTGCGGGCGCTTGTTATCGCGGCTTTCTACGGCACGATTGAGTTGCGACAGGAGAACGACCGCTATGCCATACTCACGCGCCAAAGATTTGAGCGCGGCTGTCATCTCGGATATCTCGTGAACCCGGTTGCCGCTGTATCGCGAAGAAGCTCTGATCAGGCCCAGATGGTCGATCATGAGAACGTCGAGCGACTGATTTGACTTGGCGAATTCGTCCATCATCATTTCGGCCTTCACCCGGATATCCGTGATGGACAGGCCGGATTGTTCCTCGATGATGATCGGAAGCCGGTCGAGGTCTTTGGTTGCGTTCTCAAGCGCGGCCAGATCGTCATCCGATACCTGGCCCCGGATTATATCGGCATAGGGAACCTTGACGTGCCAGTCATAGGCTATGTCCGACACCGCGCGGGCAGCCAGCTTGTCGGCGTCCATCTCAAGGGAGATGAAGCCAACGCCTGCTCCAGCCTTTGCGGCCTTGATGGCTGTAGAAAGGGCGACGGTGGTTTTGCCGGCGCTGGGGCGGGCACCAATCAGGGTCAGGTCGCGGCGCTGCATCCCGCCAGTGAGGCGGTTCACGTCCGATAGACCCCATGTGATGCCAGTCAGGCCCCGTCCACGCTGCGCGGCCTCTCTGGCAGAAGCAAACGCATTCCCGGCAGCGCTCGCCAGCGACATGCGCGTCTTGCGGCGTGGGCCGGATCGCATTTCAGCAGAGACAAGATCGAGGTCGGAGGAAAGCGACTGGATGAGCTTTCGCGGATCGGAGTTTGGATCGTTAGCAGCGGCGTGCATGCTCGCGGCCAATTCCCCAGCCTTGAGCCGCGCCCATTGCTCGACCACAGCAAGCGCTGCCCTGTCCAGGCTGTGATTTCCCGCAACATTGAAGTCAGACAGGCTCGCCATATACGCAGCAGGGCTCTTGCCGGTTTTGCTCGAAAACACGGTCGCTGTATCGTCCGGCAGCAGTTTTGCTACGCTCGGCACCGTGGCCGATCCAAAACGCTCATTGGCCGTGACGATGGCTCGGTAGAGAATACGGTGCAGATCATGGACGAAATGATCCTCCCGCAGGAAGGACATGACCTTGCGGTAGTCGCCTCCAAACAGCAGAGCGCCAAGCACAATTTGCTCAAGCTCTGGGACATATCCGGTGATGGGCGATTGATCCGTCATGCCGCACCTCGACGGGGAACTGGTATCGATGCCAAGACGCGGGCGGCTACGTCTCCGATTTGCTCCCAGCTATCGATCGGCTCCAGAATGATACGGACGTTCCCGCCCTTTTGAGGGATGCCCCAGACCGGGGCTTGGTGTTGGAATTTGCTGTCATCGATGCCGATTGCATCCGCGATCCCGTCGAAATAGGATTTGCAGGCAGCCAGAAGGTTGTCGGCATCCCTGTTGCGCCTGATCGGCGGCGGGGAGAAAATGCAGGTCACCTTGATCGCTTCGGCGTCGATCTGCCCGAGAGGCTTGGCCATCTCTCTGGCTGCAAAGCGTGCTGCTTTGGCAGAACGGGCCTTTTCAGACCAGTGAGGCCGGGCGTTTGGGTGGAGATTGCGCGCGGGCCAAGGGAGATCGACGTGCATCACCACCCCCAGATCAGCAGCGAAATGCAGATCGCCCCAAGCGTGGCTGCAAACGCCACAGCAATGACAGCCGCATTGGAAATCATCTGGTCAGCAGAGACGCCGCGCCTGACGATGCGGTCAGGCTCTACCTCGTAGTCGTGCCAGTCGGGGCGGTGGGTCATTGGCCGTCACCCTGCCTTTTTCGCCGCAATTTTTTCAGCCAAAGCCAGAGCTTCAGCCTCAATATCTGAAAGATCGTCATCGGGGTTCAGGGCCTTCTCGACGGAGAGTTCGTGTTGCAGCTTGGCGATTTCCCGCTCGCACAGGTCCAGATACGCAGACCGGATACGCGTAAACAAACCAGCCTCGACAGTTTTCGCTCTACCTGTCCGAAGGTTGTTTAGGGACCAGAACGGAAGCCCGTATCGCCTTTCAAGACGAGACATGGCATTGTTCTGGTCTCCCCAACCTTTCGTTTCTTTCTCGACCATGCGCCGGACATAACCGGCAGCAATCGTTGCGCTACTCGACACTTTGCGCTCCTGATGCTGACTTTCTCTGCACTTCATGCTCTCGGCTCCATGCTTTGATGACGGCATGGAGAACACGAGACAAAAGGGGTTTGAGACTTTGGCTGAGGCCGCGCGACGATTGCTTGCAGGCTTGGAAGCGCGGAAGGCCAGAGAAAAGGAACGAGGTGCAGTGACCCGGGTGTTGCATACCAGCCACCACACCTCTGACGCGGGCGAAGCTGATACCCGATAGATCGCGAAGGTTGGGCGAGAACCAATGCCCTGCGCGTCTGATGAAATTGAAGATCTCCATGCCGCTGGAGAGAGGCCGGGCGTTCGACTTTCCTCGGGTCGGCGTCCGGCCGCGCGTATTGGCTGCAACGATAATCATTGCTCGCCTCGACCGTTTCGGGATGCGTGATGGGTGGCCGGATCGGCGGAGGGTTGGACCGATCCGGCCTCGGTTGCGCCGGGAGGAAGGAGCGCTACCGAATGGGTGTTTCCAAATTCAAATGTCGTCACGAAACCGCGAAGGCCGTTATGCTCGACAGGACGGGGGCCGATGATGCGCAGGCCGGCGTGCTTCTCGGAGACGGTCATCAAACCCACCCAGCAATACGAGCAGCAAGGAGAGCGGCTGGAGCGAATGAAAGAGCGCAGACGATGAATGATGCGATGCTCATTGCGCGGCCTCCGCAGCCCAGTGTGGCGACCATTTGGCAAAGCGGGGGCCAGATATTTGACCTTCCGAAACAGTCATCGTCGCCAGTACGGCAATGAGGCCCTGCATGACGATTTCATGGCTGCCGGCACGGCGCATCTGGACACGGCCCGTGACGCCTTTCTCAACAAGCGCGCGCGCGCCATCGCACAAAGGGACACGGCAGCTTTCAACGAGGACATCACCGTCATGGTAGACGCGATAACGCTGACCGCTTCCGGTGACATGCGTGGGCTCGATGTCAATGATCGCGCTCATGCGCTCTTCTCCAGCTTGGAGGGGCGGCGGGAAGTGGCGGGGCCGAAGATGTCGGGGCGCAGATCGTGGCGGGAAACGCCAGTGATCCTCTCAATGTCCAGTACGCGCTCGGCTGGAACCCTAGTCCAGGAATAGAGCGCCGTGTGTTTGATCCCAAGCTCACGGGCGAGCGCCACGACGCCGCCAGAGGTCTTCGCTGCTTTTTTGACGATAGTGATCATATCGACAACGTAGGCAATGCCTACATAATTGTCAATTGCCTACGTAGGTGAAAAATGCGTAGGCTGAAAATACAAGAGGGGTATGGATATTCACGACAGAATTGCCCACGCTCGCCGGATGGCCGGCCTCACGCAGGATGAGGTTGCCGATCATTTTGGGATCAAGAGACCGTCCGTAGCTCAGTGGGAGGGAAAGAGATCAAAGCCATCGATGAACAAGATCGTCGAACTGGCAAGGCTTCTAAATACGACGCCAGAATGGATCATCAATGAAAGCGGAGACCCTCCGGTGAAGATGGAGGCCCAAGAGGCTGATAGCGCCAGCCTCATTCCCCCTGATCTGGAGCGGGAATTCCTAGAGCGCCTCCGTAGTGCTGACCCTGCTGTTCGTGACAGTGTGTTGACCCTTCTCGGCTTGCGCCCGAAGACCTGAGCAAGCGCATGACTTGCCGTCTCGTTTCGTCGCCAGCCTGACGGAATGCTTGCAGCCAAACGTCTTCCTCACTCATACCAGCCTCCCATTTCCAACAGTGACTCGGAAATGAGAACAAATCAAGAACGTGAAATCCGGTTGAGGGCCGCCGGGAAAGATGCTTGGATACGCTATGCCCGATCCTGTCGCCCCGTTCATCTCCGAGCTTATCCGCGCTGCGAACGAGACAGATCGGCTGACGAAAGCCGAGCGTGCGCGCCTGCTACAGCGGTGCGCGGCCACGATCCGGGATTACCGGCATCAGATCAACTATTCCGAGACGCCAGCGAATGACGGTGGCCCGAACGATGTGGCGCACGAATGGTCGGAAATGGCGCGCCTGATCGACCTTTTCAGCGCCGAGGAAGTCAGCAAGGCGCTTCTGGACGCGGTGGCGACGATCAAGGCGGCGCGGACGCTGCTCGAAATCAAGCATGAGATCGAGGCCGAGGACGGCGGCGGGGCGGCGTAGGCTGGGCGAGGATACGGAGACGGTGGGGAGCGCGTAGAGTGCTGACAATTGGAAAGAGAGGGCCGTTGCCAGCCCTCTCTCTTAAAGGCTAGGCTT
>NZ_SNZF01000057.1 GCF_004363725.1 Aquamicrobium defluvii
ACATCATCCATCGCGTTGTGTCCATTACGTTGCTTGTGGACACAACCTGCCTAAGCGCTCCCCCGATTCATAGGTGACCCAAAAATCGCGTTTACGTAGGAGGCGAAGCATGAAAAGCAACGGCCAGCGCCGAAGCGTTGAGGTGTTCGACACGCCCTCCGGTTTAGGAGGGAGCCACACGGTTGAGGTTGTCGAGGACCTTGGAAACAATAAGGTCAAGGTGCGCGTCTGGTATGGGCGCGCCACCGCGGCAGGTTGGGAAGCGTGGAAGGATTGGGACGGCTACCGCTTTGAGACCGACCGCGCCAACCTGACCAACAAGCGGTCAATGCCGCTGTTCAAATAGGACCTGGGCCGCATTTCGATGCGGCCCGACATCAGGAGGGACACCATTGAGCCGCTACACCGTGACCGTGAAAACCGACGAAGAGACCGACGAGAACGCCGTAATCGGCTATGATCCGCCGTTGCGCACCTTCTTTCTGCAGGCGTTTCCCGATGAGGAAACCGACGAATATGCCCTATGGTTCGGGACGCATCTTGAGCAGCACCCAAGCCTAGAATCGATCATCGAGAGCGCGCGCCGTTTTGGCTATGAGATCGAAGGGCTGTCACAGAAGGCCATCGTCGCCATGACAAAGGAAGCGGGAACGCCGACGCCGCCAAGCCTTGGCGAGCGGCTGGGATTGGTACGCTGACAATTGTTGGATGCTTTGTTGCGGGGCTGGTTCGGAAGAACTGGCCCCGTAGCCATTTTGGCAGTTGCGAACCTGGCCGCATCGAGCGGGCTGCGGTCCGCCCGAAGGGAGCCCATGCCCCTCCCCTCGGCTCCCCTCCCGCCCGGCGTGCCGCCGCCGTTGGCGGCGCTTGATCGTCTCGCTCAGGTGGTTGATCGAACCGGGCGATCCGCCAGCAATGAACTCATTTCCTTGGCGGAAAGCGTGTCTTTGGTCGCGATCAGATAGGCCGCGAGATAGGTCAGCTTCAGGTTGGCTTCTCCCTCTCCCTTTGGCTTGTAATTGATGATTGCCAGGCGCCGTGCCGTCGCCTTTTTCCCCCCTTGAACAGCTGCCGAGTGCTGATCGATCAACTCACGAAGCGAGGGACCTTCTCCAGTCCCACTACCTGCGGTTTCCGTTCCAAGGTGCTTGGACGACAGCTCGTCCGAGGTGAAGCTTGTGCGCAGAGTGGCTGTTGCCCGATGCGACGAACGCGAACTGGATAACGACAGTAGCATGGTGGATGCCTCACCGATCAGTTGCATTGGAGGGGCTTTAAGACCATTGAACCTGACGAAACGCACGATAGGATGCGAAACGAAACGAAATCCGGGCGTGCAAGTCATTGGAAAAAAACGGTAAGATTTTTGTCGCGCCGCCTAACGACGGAAGCGATTTCAAGGAGCTGTTCAAGCAGATGGCCGCTGCAGGAGCCGGTCGGCCCTTGGGTGATGATGGTTTTCCGCAAGGCCCCTGGACGCCGGAACTGCTGGCGGATGCCATTTCGAAGATCGACTCCAATCGTAGCGGGGTGGATCTCCGCACGGTCCAGCTCTGGTTTCAGGAGAACGACAAGGGCATCAGCACCACCAACATCCGCTGGCTCGCACGCATCTTTGGTTGCGGCGACAAGGAGGCGACGAATGATTGGATGAAGGAGCTTAGTGCAGCGCAAGCCCGCCTGACTGCCAAGCGACGGGATACCAGAAAGACTGGCGGCGCAGCTACTTCGCGAGTGCCGGACATGCCGGCGCCAGCCGCAAACCAGATTCCGCTAACGCCGGTCGTCTCGGTGGATCTTGAACCCATGTCGACGGAGCGGCCATCTGGTTTGGCGATCAGGACCGAGACGATTTTCTCTCACGGATCACACTTGAATCTGCCGTCTTCGGTCTTTGCCGGTTCGTCCGCGCTCGGGTTCCTGTCCTATATCCTTGGGATCCACACCATCACCTATATGCGCGAGGACGGTATCGAAAAACAGGTCGGCTTTCTGTGGGCGCCAAACTGGACCTTCCTCTTCATGGTGCTGCTGCCGCTGTTCTTCGCCATAGTCATCGAGCTTCTGGTTTTCTGGAAACATGATGCACGTCCAAGGTTTCTGGCACATGCCGATCGACCTCAAAGCGGGGATGCCTGGATTCAAAACCTGCAGGCGAACTCCCATACCTATTGGGCGGTTTTCCTGATCTGCATCTTGTTTGCCGGCCTGGCTCAATGGATTGGGGTGCAGCTGATCCCGCTGTTAGAACAGGCGCAGGATTTTGCCCCGAGTTGGGGGACGATTGGCATCATACGGCCTGACATAATTTCGACCCCGGCAGCCATCGTCTTCACCGCCCTCGCCTACCTCTATATGTCCGTCACCTTCTACCTGCTCTTTGCGGGCCTGATCATTCTGCATACGATCATCCATGATCTTTGGAAGCTCGATAGCCAAGCGACGCTTCGGACTGATCAGGCATCAGGGCCGGGGGTCAGTGAGGCCGCTCTGAGGATCATGCGGGGGGTGTTTCGATGCACAGTTCTCGTCGTCCTGGCCGCCATCTGCATGAAAGCGCAGAGCGCCTATCTCGCTTCACAAGGCCCCGACATCATAACGTGGATCGTTCGCGATGTGTGGGCTGCCCTCACCAACTACGACGACGGCGATCATATCTTCGGCTATCGAATGCCAACCCACTACAGCAGCCTCCTCGTCGCAATATCGACCTGCAGCGTCTTCCTGTATGGAGCGATCCGGCTGGGCAGTGACAGACGTCTGCGAGCGCCCTTGTGGAAGATGTCTTCCGCGATCGGACTGCTCCTGATCTCGTATCTGACGATCGATGCCTTTGACGGCTTCTCGGTTTTGCTGATTGTCGCCGCATTGATCGCTACATACGGGCTATTTGATCCAGAGTTTGGATTCGGCTGGCGAGCCGGCGGTATGGAAGGCGACAGCCATGTTTCATAGCTGGCTCGATCGCTGGGACGAGGGCCGCGCCCAACGCGGCGAAGAGGCCAAGGAGACCACGGACCTCATTCTGGACGCCGATCGTGCATTCCCCGGCATGGGAGCGGCTGAAAAGCTAGAGGAGTTCTGCGTACTCGCGGAAACGGCCGCCGCTGATCCGGGTTTCTTCGATCCGCCTGATTCAAGCGGCCAAACCTTTGAGCTGCGGGATGGCTGGCTGAAATTCCCTTCGGACATCTCAACGGATGTCGCGGAAAACAACATCGTGTGGGCCAGGATCACGGAGAGCGGAAAACGCGATAAGGCGGTGGTGATCTTTCATCACTGGAACGCCGAAAGTCGGAACCGGCAGATTGCCGGGTTCCTCTCCTGGCAAGGGATCACGGTTATCGAGATCGCCATGCCTTACCACTTGGAGCGCAAGCGCCCGGGCTCGCTCTATGCCGATTACATGCTCAGCGCCAATCTCGGCCGAACGGTGCAGGCCGTCAGACAGGCTGTATGGGACGGGCGCAAGCTTATCCGCTGGCTAAAGCGCGAGGGGTATCGGGATGTTTCTGTCCTCGGGATGAGTCTTGGTTCCTGGATAGCCGGACTGGTCGCGGCGCATGAGACCGCCGTTTCTCGGGCGTCACTCTTCCTCACGGCAGGAAGCCTTGCCGAAATGGTATGGACCGGGCGCGCAACCCGTTCGATCCGGAAGAGTCTCGAGCCGCATCTTGCGCTTGCCCAGCTTCAACGAGCGTGGGCACCACTCGATCTTGAAAACCATGCAGACAGGCTGGCGCGGCCAAGCCTCGAAATTCATGTCATCCTGGCATCGAGGGACACGGTTGTTTTACCGGACCTGTCAGAACGCCTGCTGAAGCGGCTGCAGAATGCCGGAGCCAGAGTGAGCGTGCTGCGGCTGAATTGCGGGCACTACTCTCTTGGGCGGCCACCCTACATCTTGGGAGCCGGATGGAGCCTGAAGCGGTTTCTGATGCGCAAGCGCGAGGCCGCCCAGGCTTAGGAGCGCTTGAGCGCCGCATCGAGCGGCACCCAACCGCAATGAGGGGAGCCCCCTTCGGCCCCTCCCCTCAAACTCCCCTCCCCCTCACGACGGAGGCGCCCCGCAAGCGGGACGGTTCACTGAGGCTTGTTGTCGTTTCCGGCTAGGAGCGTCGAGGTGAGCTCAACCACCGCTGCAGCATCACGGCGATGGAGATCCGACCTGGCGGCCGGATCACGATTTGCCGGTTGAAGGCAAAGACGACGGCCGGGGCTACGAAGGCCGCGTTTTCAGGCCGCTCCTTAGTGGCCGTACGTAATCTAATGCTGCGCACAATACGTCGGGCCCCGCCTTGGCGTGCAACCCTAAAGGGTTCTCCTCTCCGCTGCGCTCCGTTGCGATCGCTTCGCGATGCACTCGGCGGTTCCAGCCGTATTCGAGCTTCGCGATTACGCACAACCACTAAGGAGGAACCTCTGATGAAAACGCTCGTAACCTTCTGCCAGAAAACCGGCCGTCGCCTTCGCCAGTTCATCAACCGGCAAATCGCGAAGCTGTCCCACAAGGGCCAACTTCGGTTCTCCATCGCCGTGATGCTTCCGCTCATCGCCAAGGTCGAGTTCAACTATCAAGTCGAGCTCAACAGCAAGGCCGGAAACGACAACAAGCCTCAGTGAAGCACGGCCGCACCCTGCCCTGCAGGGTGTGGCCTATCCGTCGTGATCCCGAACCCGCGGCCTTGCACGCGCCCGCAGGAAGCATATTTGCTGGAACATGACCGACTTTCCAAAAGCGCCACCCGAAAAGGATGAAAGCCGCTACATCGCGTGTCAGATGGCGGTGGAGACTGTTTTGCAGGACCTGGTAGAGGATGCCATGCGCCGAGGTTGGGAGGAGACGGAAGTCCTCTCTGCCATTACAGAGGTTGCGGACAACCTCATGCTGGCGGCGGATGCCAATCGGGATCTAGACCTGCTTCTCGCTGCTCTGAGAAGAAACATGCCCCCGCCCAATCTTGCCGGTTAGGCGTCTCCAACATCGAGCGAATATACTGCCGCTGCGTCTTCAGGGTCGCGAAGTCCCTTGAACGAGGCGTGGCGCAGTTTCCCGTCGGACTTCCATCCCCGGAAGTCGATTTCAGCGATCAGGCCTGGATCTGTCGCGATGCGGGTCTTCTCTTTGAAGCGGATCACCGGCTTGTTCGTTTTAAGCTTGTCGAGCTGCTTTCGCAACGCTCGCGCTTGCTGATGTTTAAAGCCAGTTCCGACACTTCCGACATAGACGTACTCACCTCCTCTGAGAGCTCCGAGAAGGAGGCTTCCAAAGCCATCTGGCATAGCTGACGACAGTTCGTAGCCTAGGATGGCAAAGCTTTCGCGCTGGACGCACTTGATCTTAATCCAGTCGCCAGTCTTGCCCGGTCTGTAGGGGCGATCACGATGCTTGCCGATGATGCCTTCCAGGCCCAGCGCGCAAGCGTGTTCGATCAGCCTTTCGGGATCCTCGTTGATTTCCTCGGACAAGCGGATCGCCCCTGTGGCCTCATCAAGCAGATCCTCAAGGATGTGCCGCCGTGCAGCAAATTCCAGCTTACGCAGATCATGGCCGTCGAGGTACATGAGATCGAACGCGAACATGAGCGCGGTTGCAGCCGGGTGTTTTCCGGTCCGGCCCCCAAGCGAGCCCTGCAGCAGCCCGAAGTCTGATCGCCCCATCTCGTCGAGCACGACGGCTTCACCATCGAGGATGAATGTCGCCGGACCAAGAGCGGCCGCCGCTGACGCAATGGCCGGGAATCTTTCCGTCCAGTCAAAGCCGCCGCGTGTCAGGATCCTCACCTTGGATAGCTCCCGGTGGACAGAAATCCGGTAGCCGTCCCACTTGATATCGTAGGACCATTCAGGCCCCTTCGGCGGGCGGTTCTTCAAGACGGCTAGGCAAGGTTCGACGCGATCCGGCATGGGATCGAACAGGAGGCGCGGCTGTTCAGGGTCGCGAGGTCTCAGGCGTCCGCTTCGCAGCGGCGCCTTATCTTCCGTCAGAAGCGGTTTTGGCGGCTTTCGCGGTCCTTTTACCATTCCGCCATTTCAGCAGAGACAGCTTAACAACCCGCTTAGGAAGCCTCTGGACCTCCGTCCGCTTGCTCCATAGGGTTTCGGTGCCCGGAAACGACGTAGGACAGGCACTGGTGGATCAGGCAACCGCCCAGGAGCTGCTGAAGCTCATTCACAGTATCGCAGATCCTTGCGAGGATATCATCGCCAAGGCTGGCGATCTCGCCGGCGATCCGTCCCAACCGCCAGAGATCCAGCAAGCCTCTGCTGACCTGGCTGCGACTGTTGAACAGCTGTTTCAGATCGCCCACTACATCATGAACGCAACGCCCAGGCTGTAGAGGCAAGGAACGGTTTTGCCGGGGGAAGTCGGTCCCGGCTTCCGCTTCGCGGCGCTATGCTAAGCCTCCTGCGGCTTCCCTTCTTCCGTCAAAACCGTGTCGAGAATTCCCGCTTTCCCGCCCCTGAAGGAGGGGCGGCGCTATGCTGAAAGCTCCGATGTTCTTCATTGTCCTTCTCGGATCTCGGACTGGCGCCGATCGATCCGAGCCGAGCGGCTAACCGCCGCTACGACACATTGAATCAAGTTGAAATGGAGAGCTGCCCGAGGAGCGGAGCGCTCATCACTCGGAGCGCAGCGGGCAGATCCATCGTTTTATAACCTGGTGAAGACGGAGAACCGGCGTCGCCGGTTCGCATCCGCAAGGATCGGCCGGGATCGGCCGCCCATGGATCCTACCCTGTACCGCTCTTACGATAGGTCGCCAATCGCGCCAATGGGCAAGCGCGCAGGCGCTGTCGCTCGTCAGGAAAAACGGCTTTCGCCGTCAAGCCGGCAAACCTTCCGTTTTTCCTTCCTCCCGCCCCATGACCCGATCCGCGTCCTAACGGGAGCGGGCTGCGCCCTCCCCCTTCGTTCCGCCGGATGTGGGGGCACATCCTTCGAAAACGAAGGCAGAGGCTTCGCCCACTAGCGGGGCTTGCTCCCAAGGGAAACGGGAAAAACTGGAGCAAGAGACCATGAGCAACATCATCGCGATAGCATTGAACAAGCTGGACGCAGACCCGAAGAACGTCCGCAAGACTTACACCAAGGAGAGCATCGAGAGCCTGTCGGCCTCGATCCTCGCCAATGGCGTCATCCAAAACCTTGTGGTGCGCAAGGCATCCAAGGGAAGATACCTCGTAACCGCTGGCGGTCGCCGCCTTGCAGCCCTCAATCTTCTGGCCGAACGGGGCGAGATCACGGCTGACTACGCTGTGAATGTCATTGTCCGGGAGGCGGGTGACGCCACGGAATTAAGCCTGACCGAGAACGTGATGCGGGAGGCGATGTTAGGTTCTGTGTCGCGACTGTCCTGTTGGATTCGTACAGCCGTCATGGTTGTGGGCGATATTCGCGGGGCATACCGAGGAAGGCACACAGACGT
>NZ_SNZF01000058.1 GCF_004363725.1 Aquamicrobium defluvii
ACGATGACTGGCGGCGCGCCCGAAAGTCGCCAAACCCGAAACTTTCCTGACCAATCCGCCGCCGTGCCATCGCTGCCCTCAATCTCTCGTTCAAGGAGAGCGAATCACAAACAGCAAATGCCGTCCACAGCTACCCGCGCACAGGTCTCATAAGTTATGCGGCCAATGCTGCGTCCAGCATGGCGTAATATCGTTCTGCGGCCTCGGCCGGCGGAATGTTCCCTATGGGCTACAGAACGCGGCGGTTGTTGAACCCGTCGACCCATCCCAGCGTGGCGAACTCCACGGCTTCGAAGTTTCGCCGCTGTCCCCGCCGATGGATGACCTCGGCCTTGTAAAGACCGTTTATCGTTTCGGCGAAAGCATTGTCGTAACTGTCGCCAACGCTTCCGACAGGCTCGATGCCTACCTCTCCCGGCCGTTCTAAAATAGGGAATAGACACGTATTGGGAGCCGCCGTCGGAATGATGAACCAGCCCGCCGCGATGGACGGGCCGCCGATCATCGAGCACGCAGCCCTCATGGGCGGTTTGGCTTGCCCGCCAACCGACCTGCCGCGGCCCAAGGCATCGACGACGAAAGCCACGCAAAGGAAGCCCTGTCTGACACCGTGGTTTTGACGGGCTTGCCGCCAATGATGCCCCGGAGTCCCATCGCCCTCGTAAGCCCGGCGACAGTGCAGCGGGCAACGTCGTAGCCATGTCGCTGTAACTGCCGCCAGACCTTGCGCACGCCCTAGGCCTGGAAGCTCTCGTTGAAGACCCGGCGTATCTCGACCTTGATGGCAATGTCGCGTCGAGCGCGGCTGACCGACGGTCCACGTCGTTGCACTTGGCGATGACCTCATAATAAGTGGACGGGGCAATCGGCAGCAGTCTGCAGATCGG
Source organism: Aquamicrobium defluvii (assembly GCF_004363725.1). Lineage (GTDB taxonomy): Bacteria > Pseudomonadota > Alphaproteobacteria > Rhizobiales > Rhizobiaceae > Mesorhizobium > Mesorhizobium defluvii. The sequence goes on from NZ_SNZF01000058.1 coordinate 888, forward strand.
CTCACCGGGGGAGCCGTCAACCTTGTTGGCATGACGCTGGACGAAGTGGACGCCCTCCAGTCCAAAATGCTCCGCTACCCCGACAACTCTTGGAACTCCTCCGCCGTGGGCCGATACCAGATCGTCAGAACCACCCTCAGGGACCTCCGCAAGGAGCTTGGCCTTACCGGCAAGGAACGCTTTGACGAGAAGACGCAGGACCGCCTTGCCATGGCCTTGCTGGAGCGCCGGGGTCTCTCCAAGTGGCGGGCAGGCACCATGAGCGACACCCAGTTCCTCAATAGCCTTGCGCAGGAATGGGCCTCTCTGCCGACCTCCAAAGGCAAGGGCCACTATAAGGGCCAACGTGCCGCCGCCACGCCGCGCCAAGTCCTCAAGGCCCTCCATGGCTGACCACCCGGCCACTCCTCCGCCACGCTCAGACCTCAGGGGAATAGCCTCCCTGAAGGAACTCCCGCCGCCTACGCCAAGATACCGGACACCGATGGAGGAGGCAGGCCGGGACAAATCGCCAAGTTCATCGAATGGAACAGCGACCCGGTAGGCAACCATGAGGCCAACCTCAAGACCATCAACCCGACGCTGGCGGACGTGGTGAAACGCGCCCAGACCATTGCAGGGGGCAGCTTTGTGATCGGCTCAGGCAAGCGTGATGAAGCCCTCCAGAAGAAGGCCGTGGAGTGGGGATGGTCCAAGACTTATGACAGCGACCACTTGGACGGCAACGCCGTGGACCTTTGGCCGCTGGATGATGATGGAGCCGTCAACTTCGATAGCAAGCTCCAGACCGAAATCGTGAGGGCCATGAAGCAGGCCGCAAAGGAGCTTGGAGTCTCCCTAGACATCGGAGCCGAGTGGAAGCGCTTCAAGGACCGGCCCCACTTCGCCCTCACCTCCGCCCGTGCAGGAGCATGACACAATGGAAATGACCAACAGCACCACCACCACCGGGTCCCTTGATCCCGACATCTTCCGCCGAGCCGCCGAGGAGGTGGACCGGGAGTATTCCGCCCGAGGAACGCCAGCCGCCCAGCCCCAAGAAGACAGACCAACCTCCTCCGGCCTAGGGGGGGTAGGCGACAATCCACGGCATCCAGAACAGTGCCCGTCTATGAGGCTCGGAGTGATCCTTGGTGGAGCCGCCAAAAGTGGCCTTGAGTATCTGGGTGGCCTCCTCCTCAGTCCAACCTTTGGTGTCAGGCTCCACCACGTCTCGATTGTCAGCGAGGCCAGACGCCACATTGAGTGGAAGATCGAACTCCTTGACCCCATGCGTCAGAACCGCGCGAACTGCCGATAGGTACTTGTCCGTAATGGTCTTAGGCGACAGGCCGGTTTCCATCAGGCTATCCCGCCATCGCCGCACATCGTCCTTGGTGACCCGCCGCGCATCGCCATGCCCGAGGAAGGCGATGAACTTTTTCAGGTACGCCGATTGTCGCGCACCGTCTTGGGGCGGATGCTTGTGGTCTTGGCCTTGTGATCTAGGAGGTCTTCCAGCGGCAACCCGCCATCGTCCCTCTTTGACTCAGAGGAAGGCGAGGAAGCCACGTAAGCAGGAGCCGCCACCAATTCCTTCACCGGGCCATATTCGCCGCCACGCCTCGCCTCTAGGCCGCGCTGAGCCGCCCCCATGAAGCCCAACATCTCAAGGTTGACCAGCCGCCTTGTTACTGCATCGACGTGAAGGCCATGAGCCGAAAGCGCTTCATCCGTATCCGCACCATGTGTTGCCTCAAGGCCTGCCGCTAGGTCCCGCCCGACGAGCGCCCCTAGGCCGGGATACTTTTGGAGGAGGCGGAAGGCGAGCTTGGTGCGCCGCTCTCCCTTAGCCCGGAGAAATTCCTTGAGGTCTGTCTTGAGTGATTCGCGCTCAGGCGAAGCCATCCGCTCCACCATCGCCAGCCATGCGGCATCCCCATCAGGGGAGACCTCCGGTAAGACAGCCTCAGGGGGCGCGTCAAACGGCTCCTCCTCATGCTTGGCAAGAAATGCCCTGGCATGATCCGCCGCAATGGCTATACGCTGCTTGTGGGAAAGTGACTCAGGACCGGAATCTAGGAGCGCTTGCCACGCCTGCGTCTTGGCTTCCCACGCATCCAGCATCGCCCGATAGGCCTTGCCCGCCTCATCCCGATCCTGTTTGCCGGTAGAGCGGCCAAACTCCTGAGCCTTGCCGATACCCCGGACGCCGAGTGACAGGAGCCGGTCCCGTTGTCGCCAAAGATTCTCAGGGATTCGGAAACGACCCTGCCAAATGTCCGAGCCCTTGCGCTTGAACAGCCCCCGCATTCGCCACCGCCTGCCAGCCATTGCCCTAGCACTTTCCCATAGCAGTCCGCATTGACGGAAGCCACGGAAAACGCTAACCTTTTGACACTGCTTGGGAAGAAAATGGTGCTGCCAGAGAGGATTGAACTCTCGACCTCTCCCTTACCAAGGGAGTGCTCTACCACTGAGCTACGGCAGCGACCGGATGCGGCGGTCTTCTGCCACATCGTTTGGCCGAGTGCAAGGCCATAAACAGCCTGTGCAAAGACGTTGTTTTGGACACGCCCTTGCCATATTCATGAGGCTGCATCCAGCCGTCGGGAAAGCAGGCATGAAGGACCGGAAGGGAACCGCATCCAGCAGCGAGGATTTGCGCAAGGCACGCCTGGCCGAGGCATTGCGGGCCAACCTCATGAAGCGCAAGGCCCAGACCCGTGCGAGGCGCGCGGGGGAGGCCGATCAGCGTCCGCAGGGCATCGGGGCCGCGCAAACCAAGCCGGAAAGCTGATCCGCAAGTTTCTTTGCGCGCCATCCCGTCTGCGCATTTTCTTGAACAGCGGCCGCCTATGGTTTAGACGGACCGCTTCAACCGATTGAAGCACGCCGGCATTGCCGGCTAAAGGCGCGGCACATCCCAGACCGGCATTTCGCCGGGGAGAGGCATCTTCATGGATCGCATCAGGATCGTCGGGGGCAACCGGCTCTCAGGCAACATTCCGATTTCCGGCGCCAAGAACGCCGCCCTGCCCCTGATGATCGCCTCGCTGCTGACGCGCGAGACGCTGACCCTGGAGAACGTGCCGCATCTTGCCGATGTCGAACAGCTCATCCGTATTCTCGGCAATCATGGCGTTGACTATTCCGTCAACGGGCGCCGTCACAGCCAGACCGAAGGCTATTCGCGCACCATCAACTTCACGGCCGCGAACATCGTCGACACCACCGCGCCCTACGATCTGGTTTCGAAGATGCGCGCCTCGTTCTGGGTCGTCGGGCCGCTTCTGGCCCGCATGGGTGAAGCGAAAGTCTCGCTGCCGGGAGGCTGCGCCATCGGCACGCGGCCGGTCGACCTGTTCATCGACGGCTTGCAGGCGCTGGGCGCCGACATCGACGTCGAGGCGGGCTATGTGCTGGCCAGAGCGGGTAAAGGGCTGCGCGGCAACCGCTACCGCTTCCCCAAGGTTTCCGTCGGCGCCACCCACGTGCTGATGATGGCCGCCTCCCTCGCCCGCGGCGAGACCGTGCTCGAAAACGCCGCCCGCGAGCCGGAAGTCGTCAATCTTGCCGAGTGCCTCAACGCCATGGGCGCGAAGATTTCCGGCGCCGGCACCGCGACCGTCACCATCGAGGGCGTGGACGAACTGCATGGCGCGAATGTGCGCGTCATTCCCGACCGGATCGAGACCGGCACCTATGCCATGGCCGTGGCCATGACCGGCGGCGACGTTCTTCTGGAAGGCGCGCGCGCCGATCTTCTGGAAACCGCGCTCGACACGATTGCCCGCACCGGTGCGGAAATCACCACGACCAATGAAGGCATCCGCGTCTATCGCAACGGCTCCGGCATCAAGCCGGTGGACATCACCACCGAACCGTTCCCCGGCTTCCCGACCGACCTTCAGGCGCAGTTCATGGGCCTGATGACCATGGCCGAAGGCCGCTCGCACATCACCGAGACGATCTTCGAGAACCGCTTCATGCATGTGCAGGAACTCGCCCGCCTCGGCGCCCACATCACGCTCTCGGGCCAGACGGCCATCGTCGACGGCGTGGCGAAACTGAAGGGCGCGCCGGTTATGGCGACGGACCTGCGCGCTTCCGTGTCGCTGGTGATCGCCGGACTTGCCGCCGACGGCGAAACCATCGTCAACCGCGTCTACCACCTCGACCGTGGTTTCGAACGGCTGGAGGAAAAGCTCTCCGGTTGCGGCGCGACCATAGAGCGCATTTCGGGTTGAGAGCCGCGCCGACCCCCGTCGCGGTTGCACAGGCTCGCAACTGCCGATACGATATTCGCTGCAAATTGCTGTTTAATATAACGTTTTTTCTACGAGATAGAACAAAACAGGTATATTCGGCTTCCGCAGCCTGTTAGCATCATTGTCCTCCTATCCCGAATCTCTTCGTTATATGATCCTGCGGAGCGACTGATGCACCCTGTTGAAGAAAGCGAGATTCGCCTGTCTTTGTAGGTCGCAGCGCCACGGCATTCCTTAGCTTGTTGCAAATCCCGATTTCCTGCCCCTTTTAATCGTCTCCGTTCGCAGCACGAATGTTTGCGCCCGAGGAACGGGGGGCTGTGTGGCGCTTGATAATCACGAACAGGTCATTTCACGCGGTGCGCGGATGCTACGCACGGCACTCGGTCCTGCCATCGCCCGCTATCTCGAAGACGCGAGCATTATCGAGGTGATGCTGATCCCGCAGGGCTCCCGCCTCATCGGCCAGTATGACAGCCAGGTCGCGTTCGGCCAGTCGCGGGTGCTTCTGTTCATCGCAACAGCCAGATCGGCGCTTGCGGCCTTTGATCTTCTTGCCGGCATCATAGCCACGTTGCCCACCGGCTTGGGTGGTTTTGACGCTTTGGCTATCGATGATGGCGGCGGACGGGCTGGCGCCGCGGCCGACGCGTTCGCGATCCGCCATGACCAGTGCGTGGTTGATCTTCTCAAACACCGAACCGTCGCGAAAAGCCGCAAACCAGCGATAGACGGTCGGCCACGGCGGAAAATCCGATGGCAGCAGCCGCCAGGCTATGCCGCGCAACACATAGAAGATCGCGTTGATGATCTCCCGCATCAGCCAGGCACAGGGCCGGCCTGTCTTCCGAGCGGCAGGCAGATGCGGTTCGACCAGCCGCCACTCCTTGTCCGTCAAATCGGTCTGGTATCGCGACGTAGAGCGGCTATGCTGCTGACGGGTGGTCGGGGTCCACATGACAATCTCCAAGAAGCTCGCAACTCCTTGGAACCATCTGAACTCCGGCCCCTCAACCCCTTTCGAAACGGTCTCTTAGTTCCCGTCACTGGGCAACTTCCTTGGACTGCCAGTGAGCGGCTAAGAAAACGGGCCTGCATCCGGACGAACTGCGCACGATGAGGCATGATATGGCAAGTATCGGAAAAACACGAAGTGCAAATCAACACAAGCGCCTTGGCGATGGTGAGAGTGAAACCGGTCGAACGCCTCGTCCTATCACCTTTCAGGATGGATAACTGTGAAATACTTTTGCATTGTTGTTATAACGCGCCATGTTCCCGACAATCCCGGCTCACATATGAAAGTATCTCCAGCAGAAAGAGTGACAGGAACACCGCCTTCCGGTGTGATGACACAGCTTCCTTCAATTATACTGCAGAACTCCCAGATACCATTATAGTCCATTCGCCACACACCCGGCGTGGATTCCCAAATACCTGCTGCCGCGCGTCCATTCAGAGCAGTCGAGAAACGCCACGCTCTTGTCCTTGGCTTTCCCTCAAGGATTTCCGGGAAAAACGGTGGATTGTCGACCGGAACTACCGCTTCATGCTTAATGATTACGAGCCCACTCATCTCTGTCTGCGCTCCTTCCCTGATATGCTTCGGATTGTATTTCTTTTCTAAGTTGCCTTAATACATTTACACTTCCATACGATCATTCAGTATTTCCTGCGCAGCTATAAATCCCGGAAGACCTGTGATGTTGCCACCCGGGTGGGAGGCTGAACCACATAGATAAAGCCGATTCACAAATGTCCGATATTTGCCGGCCCCCTCGAACGGACGGTTGATGCCTATCTGACCGTTGGTAAAGGCCCCCATTAAAACGTCAGCTTCACGCATATTCGGATTGTTAAGGGCGACGTCCCGCGGACTCTGAGAAAAGCTGCTTATTGTTGCGGCACGAAGGTTTGGCGCATAACTCGCCCACATGTCGAACATTCGTTGAGCATGCTTTTCCCGCTCAGCCAGCCAGTTGTTTGGGTCACCATGAAGTGCGTACGGCGTCTTCTCCCACATAAATGCCGTATGCTTCCCGGTTGGCGCTTGAGATGGATCAAAGTGTGATTTTTCATGGAATGAGGACCCCAGTTGAGGGGTAATTTTCGTCCAAACGGGACCCCTTAACGTGGGGTCATCAAAGTGCGTCCGGTTTGA
>NZ_SNZF01000059.1 GCF_004363725.1 Aquamicrobium defluvii
TTAGGTTCTGTGTCGCGACTGTCCTGTTGGATTCGTACAGCCGTCATGGTTGTGGGCGATATTCGCGGGGCATACCGAGGAAGGCACACAGACGTCCGGGTCAAGCGTTCCCGCAGCGTAGCGAGGACAACGCTTGAGGCGGCGGCGACACCACAAGCTTTTTGATGGGGTGCAGGCGAAGTCCTGCACCCCTGCCACGTGGCGAACGGGAGAGCGCGAGGGGAACCCCTCGCATTCAAAAGAGAAGAGTGCGCCGAAGGCGCTCCGCTCAAGATAACATCCTGTTCGAGAAACTGTCTTCTTTGTTGCTGTGCAGGGTGTTGCGCCCTGTTTGATGTCTTTTGCTGTTTCGGATGGCGGCGAGCAAAGAGGACAGATTGTGGTGCGGATCATCAAGGCGGCGATGGGTTATGCCGCAATCCCGGCCGGCTTTCCGATCCTGGTATCGGAACGGATGGCGATCATCGAACCGGCGTTCGCCTGGCTGATGGAACTGGCGACGATCCCGGGCCGCAGCCACGCGGCGGAAACGGTCCGAACCTATGGCGAGCACCTGCATGACTGGTTCGACAGCCTGGAGCAATCCGGTTTCCACTGGCGCGGCGTGAGCGAGGCTGAGATAGCGGCCTGGCGCAATCGCATGCTGTCACAGCCGAGCCCGCATACGAAGCGGCCATACGCGCGCTCGACGGTGAACGATCGGGTCCGCACGGTCTGCCGGTTCTATGCGTGGGCGCAAGGCCGCGGCTGGATCGAGAGCCTGCCGTTCCACTTTGTCGATGTGCGGGTGGGCCCTGGCCGGCGACAATCGTTCCTGGCGCATGTGGATGGGCGTCCGGGCGTCATGGCGGCGAACATCCTGACGGTCGCCGAGCACGAACGTTTGCCGAGACCGTTGCGCGCCGATCAGTTGCGCCGGGTCTTTGCGCACCTGGAGATGCCCTACCGACTGATGGCGGAATGGGCGCTGGCGACCGGGTTGCGGCGCAAGGAGCTCTGCGGCCTGGCCGTCTTCCAGGTCCCGGAAACGGCGCATCTCGATGACGAGGATCATCCGCTGATCGGCGTGCCGCTGACGATCACCAAGGGTGACAAGCCGCGCACGATCTACCCGCCGATCCGCCTCGTCGACCGTACGCAGCGCTATATCGACGAGGTTCGCACGCCGCAGGTCCGGGCGTTGCGTCGTCAACGGGCGGACTATCGGTCGCCCTCCGCGCTCTTTCTGAATCTTCAAGGAAACGCGGTCAGCAAGACACGATTGACCGCGGTGTTTGCAGAGGCGTTCCGGGCGGCCGGTGTGATGGGAACTTTGCATTACCTGAGGCACACATTCGCGATGACCATGCTGGTGCGGTTGCAGCGGCAGGCATTGACCACGCCGGACCTCAATCCGCTGAAGATCGTGCAGGTCCTGTTGGGGCACAGTTCAATCCAGAGCACGGCAATCTATCTGCGCTGCGTCGAGCTGAATGCCCGCGAGCTCGCCGACAGCATCGACTACCTCTATGGCGAGTTGATCCCCGATGACCGTTAAACGTGAGCGCATCGACCGGCGTCTGGCGGTCGCGACGCCGATCGCTCTGGATCGGCCGGCCGATACCATCGTCGTCTTCCGCGACGGCTGGGGCGAGGTCACAAAGCGCTATGATCTCGGCAGGCTCGGGTTGCCGTTGGACGTCGCGATGCTTCTGGCCGATGCCTTCCGCCATCATCATGCTCCCTCGAGTCACGATACGCAGCGTCATTGCTGGATGGCGCTGCGGTCGTTCGCGCGCTTTGTGGCTGAGGACGGCCAGGTGCTGTCCGCCGACGATCTGACCAGTGCGATGGTGGGGCGCTACATCGCGTGGCTGGATCGCCAGGTTGTAGGACAGACGAACCAGCCCTGGTCGAAGGGATCGCGGGCGAATGTGCTGATGCAGCTTCGCCAAATGATCGACTGGACCAAACGCCGGCATCCGTCCCGGCTGCCGTCGCGGATCGACTTCCCGTGGCGGGTCTGGCCGAACCGCAATGCCGATACGCGGCCGCGTCTTGGGGCGGCTGACCTCAAGGCGATTCTGCGCGCGTGCTATGAGGAAATCGATGAGGCGTGGGAGCGCTTCGAGATAGGCCGGAGCATTCTTGCGACGAGCGACGCGGTCGATGGCGTCGATTCCGAGCTTTGCCACCTGGTCTGGGCGCTTGCGGGTGTGAATGCCGGCGTGCTGCCGTCGCGGACGCTTGCGATCCGCAGCGGCGTCAACATATCGGCGGTCAATCGTCATGGCGGCCTTCGTCACCTTGGCGGTTATCTTCACCTGACCGGCGAAACGGTCGTCGCATTCTTTATCGCGCTTTCGATCCAGACGGCGGGCAATCCGGATGCACTGCGACTGGTCACGCGCGACTGCCAGGTGGCGCATCCGCTGGATGAGCATCGTATCATCGTCGAGTGGGCCAAGCCCCGGGCCGGCGCGAAGGTGAAGCGCGCGCAGCGGCGATCCTTCGACCGCCGTCGGCGACATGCGGCGCCGAACTTAATCGATAAATTGCTGGCGATGACCGAGCCGCTCGCGGCCCGGGCCAGTCGCCAGGATCGGAGCCGGCTATTCCTGGTGAAGAGTGAGAAGAAGGACGCGGTGACGCTCGTCGTTGAAGCGACCTTGTCGCATGCCCTGAAGGCGTTCATCAAACGCTCCAATGCCCGGATATCCATCTGGAACAAGGCGGCGCCGGAGCGGGCCCGGCAGCTCTTGCCGGATTTTGCCGCCGTTCTGCTGCGGGGCAGCGTCGCCACCGAATATTACAAGGCGTCCGGCGGCGACATCGTCGCGACACAAGACGTGCTCAATCACGCTCGCGCCGACACGACTGAGCTTTACATCAAGGGGCCGCAGACACGCCGCATCCAGAGCGAGACGATCGCCCGACTGCAGGAGCTGATGCTTGGCTGGATCGTCGGTCAGAAGTCCGACGCGCAAGATCAGGCGCAGCTCGACTGCATTGCGCTGACGAGCGATGCAACGGTTCCGTTCAGCCATGATTGCCTCAACCCGGCCACTGGCACAGCGCCTGGATCGGCGGCTGGCAGGGTCTGCCGACACTTCGGCGGCTGCCTGCGCTGCCCGGGACTGATCATCCCGATCGATGCGGAGCACATGGCGCGTGTTCTTCAGGCGAAGGAGGAGCTGGAGCGCACGAGGGAGCGTATCGATCCGCGCCGCTTCGAGCTTCTGTATGCGCCGAGCCTGCGCATTCTGACCGACGACATCCTGCCCGACTTCCCGCCCTCGCTGCGTGCGGAGGCCAAAGGTCGAATGTTGGCGCTGCCAATCCTGCCGGAGCTGGAGTGAGCGATGCAAGCGTCCACGGCACCCGATCTTGCAGTCACGGCAAGGCCAGCGCTTCGGATATCGGCACGCTCGGTATGGTCAGACCAGGTCTGGCATCTCGACGGCCATCGCCCCGGCGCAAACCGGAGTGACTTCTCGCTCGACTGGGGATTTGCCCTGGCCGACGACAGCCGGTTCAGCGATCCGCAATGGGCCGACTGGCGAGAGGCGGCCAAACTGTTCCTGTGGAGCCTGAAGCTGGACCCGCCTGCAGGCCGCCGCAACGTTCACGAGTCGACGATTGTCCGCATCTTTAATATGCAGAGGACACTGATCCGCTGGATGGCGGCGCAAGGGTACCGCAGCTTTGCCGATCTCGACCGCGATGGCAGCGACAGGTTCTTGGCGGCGATGGCGCAGCGTCCTGGCAGCAAGCCGGGCAAGGCGCTGTCGACCATGACCCTGCAACACTACGCAAATTTGCTGACGCTTCTGTATCTCCAAGGATCGAAGTTCCCGGAAGTGGCAATTGATGATCCATTCCCAGGAATCGTGCCGCCGTTCGTTCGGCGTGACCGAGGCTGGCTTCCCTATACGCCGGACGCGGTCGCCGTGCCATTGGTCTCGGCGGCCCTGCGGCTGATCGAACAACCGGCGGACGACGTCATTGCTTTGCAAACGCAGGCGCAGGCTGCGTATGACGATGCCCTTGCCAGGGGCATCAGCCAGACGAAGGCCGGGTTCGTCGCGACCGACGCGATCAGGGAGTTTACCTTCTCGACCCTGTCCGGAGAGGAATCTCCCTGGCATGAAGCGCCTGTCACCAGCACCAAGCAGGTGCGGTATCTTGCAGATCGCATCTACGACGCCTGCTTTGTCGTGATCGCTTATCTGGTCGGCGCCCGCGTCTCGGAGATCCTTGGCCTTCAGGTCGGCTGCATCGAGCAGCATCCTGCCAGTGATGGCAGCGAGAGCTTCGCCTATCTCGCCGGCCAGATCTACAAGACGGCGCGCGGCGTCGACGGCGAAGCCCATCGCTGGGTTGCTCCAGCGCCCGTCGAGCGGGCCGTCTTGGTCATGGAGCAACTGACCGCTCGCCTGCGGGCCCAAAGCGGGCGATCCGAGCTCTTTCTGGTGATGGCCAGCACGGGCCTTGTCGGTCCCGCTGCGAGAACTGACCTGCCCGTCGTCTCCACGATCATACGGCGGCTGAACGATCTGTTCGCACCGTTCATCGGCCTGCCGGACCACGAGGGCGAGCCCTGGCATCTGAACACCCATCAGGGCCGAAAGACCTTTGCGCGCTTTGTCGGCAAACGCGACCGCACCGGACTACATGCGCTTCAGGCGCACTTCGGCCATGTGACCCGGGCCATGACCGATCGCGGCTATGTCGGAACCGACTTCGCGCTTGACGACCTGATCGATCGGCATACCCGGGAAGAAACCCGCGCCGCCCTGGAAGAGGTGCTGACGGCGACGACGCTCGCCGGCAAGGGTGGACGCATGATTGCCGCTCGCTCGCAGTTCCGCGGGCGCACACGCGACGGCGATGTCCAGGCTTATGTCCGTTTCCTGATGGAGGAAACTGACCTCCGCCTCGGGGTCTGCGACTGGGGCTATTGTGTCTACCGCGTCGAAACGGCTGCCTGCTTCGGCGACGAGAAAGGACCCAACCCCGTGCTGCGGACTGAAAGCACGTGTCTCACCTGCGCCAACTTTGCCGTCACGGCCCGGCATCGACCGGTCTGGCAGGCGCGCCGCGACCGCAATGCCGATCTTCTCGCTCACCCCGGGCTGGACCCGGTCAGCCGCCGGGTTGCGGAAACACGGATCGTCGAATGCGATCGCATCCTTGGCGAACTCGATCATGGAAAGGATGGTCGCGATGGCGCGTAAACCCAGCAAAACACCGGCGCTGACGCCGCACGAAAAACGCCTGCGCAACACCGACCGCAAGCTCCGGGAGGCTCTGGAGCGCCTGGTGAAGGGACTGCCCACACACCCGGACCTGCAAAAGCGATCCTACCGTCTGACCATTGCCACGCTCGCACGCGAAGCGCGTGTCGGCCGCAACGCGATCTACACCAACCACCGCTCGATGATCGACGAGTTGCGTCGCGCCAGCGATCGCAAGATCGTCCCCGAGAAGCTGGCGGCCTGGGAAGACAAACTCGCCCAGCAGCGCGCTCTGATCCAGGTCTTGCAGATCGAGGAGCGGCGTATGGTGACGGAAAATGCCGTCCTGCTGAAGCGCATCCTCGAAGCCGAAACGGAGGTTGAGCGGCAGAAGCGTCACAATGCCCGCCTGATCGCCGAACGTGATCGCGCGGTGAAGCCGGTGCCCCTCCCGCGCGGGCCAAAAACCTGACGTCGTCTAAGATTGTGGGTTCGTGTCGCCCATCCATTGCCTGCGACACTCATGCCCGGCATGATCTGCGGCATGCGTGACCCCTTCGATCCAGACAGCTTCATTGTGCGCGCCGAGATTCATATCCTTGGCATCGAGCCCAAGATCAGCCGCACTCTCGAACTGCCAATCACTCTCAACCTCGCTCAACTCCACGAGGTGCTGCAGGCCGCCTTTGGCTGGACCGACAGTCATTTGCATCAGTTCAATATCGGCGGTCTTATCTATGGTGCTCCGGAGTTCGATGAGGACGGTCTGTCCGACAGCCGGACCTTCGAGGCGACCGAGGTCAGGATGATCGACCTTCACTTTCCCTACGATCCAGAGGAAAACCCTCTCACGATCCTCTACGAATACGACTTCGGCGATAATTGGCGTCATCTGCTGCGCCTGGAGCGCGTCGCGCGCGAGGAGAGTGCCAAATATCCTCGCTGTATCGCAGGCAAACGTTCCGGACCTCCCGAAGATGTTGGTGGGACTTCAGGCTATGCTGACTTCCTCGAAGCCTGGCTCGATCCTGAGCATGATGAGCACAAAGCCATGCGGCGATGGGTAGGCCGCAAGTTCCATCCGGAAACTTGCAATCTCGATGACATCAATAAGGCGATTGCCAAGGCCATGCGCGTATCAAAGGGCAACTATCGCTTCCGTCGCGAAAGTGCCTGATTGACGGCCCCAAGAGAGTTGCGGAGCCAAAGATACACTCGAACTACCGCTCACAGCTGAAAAGTCCTTAGAATCAGCGTCATCCAGCTAACAGGACACTTGACGCATAACCTAA
>NZ_SNZF01000060.1 GCF_004363725.1 Aquamicrobium defluvii
AGGGGCCGACCGGAAACCTTCGCGCACAAACAGCACCAGCAATGCTGAAAAATCTACAAAATCAATCGGAAAGCACTACCCGCGCACAGGTCTCAAGGGATTGAGGTCGGGGGAGTGGCCAGCAGCGGCAAGAGCCAGGCGCCGCAATGGCGCACCCGACAGGATTCGAACCTGTGACCTTCGCCTTCGGAGGGCGACACTCTATCCAGCTGAGCTACGGGTGCCTGATATGCGTGCAATCTCTTAGACGATCCGCACCGGTCCATCAACGGCGCAGATGATGAAAAACTGCGTTTATCCTGCGCTGCGTCAAATGCACGGGGAAAGGAAGGCGTGCGACTGCGCCGGCGGCGGACGGGTCAGGAGGCATTTTCGGCGATCTCGGTGCCTGCCGCCCAGCCAGAGGCCCACGCCCACTGGAAATTGTAGCCGCCCAGCCAGCCCGTCACATCCACCACCTCGCCGATGAAAAACAGGCCGGGAACGGCTTTCGCCGCCATGCTGCGCGAATCGAGACATGCGGTATCGACGCCGCCGAGCGTCACCTCCGCCGTGCGGTAGCCTTCGGTTCCAGCCGGATACAGCTCCCAGTTCTGCAGCATGCCCGCGATTTCCGCGAGCTTCCTGTCGGACGCCTCCGCCAGCGTGCCGCTCCATCCCTGTTTTTCAGCCAGATGGGCGGCCAGACGCCTTGGCAGCAACTCGCCAAGCGCTGTCTGGATGCTCCTGCGTCCGTTTTCGCGTTTGGCCGCACACAGCAGCACTCCGATGTCTGCCGACGGAAGAAACGCGATCCGGATCGGCTGCGTCTCGCGCCAGTAGGAGGAAATCTGAAGGACGGCCGGACCCGACAGGCCGCGATGGGTGAACAGGAGCGCTTCCTCAAAAGCCGCCTTGCCGCAGGAGACCCGCACATCCGCCGCAACGCCGGCGATCTCACGGAAACCGCGAAGGACATCCTCCCCGAAGGTCAGCGGCACCAGACCCGGCCGGGTCTCGGTGACCGCGAGCCCGAATTGTTTGGCAATCTGGTAGCCCAGGCCGGTTGCGCCCATTTTCGGGATGGATTTGCCGCCGCACGCCACCACCACATGCCGGCAACCGACGGTTGCCGCGCGCTCGCCTCCCAGCGTCACGGTGAAGCCCGCCTCATTGCGCTCGATGCGTTCCGGCGTCGTCGAGAGCCGCATTTCGCAGCCTGCCCGCGCCATTTCACCGACCAGCATGGCGATGATGTCCCTGGCGGAACGGTCGCAGAAGAGCTGCCCGAGCGTCTTCTCATGATAGGCGATGCCATGCTTCTCGACCATCGCAATGAAGTGCTGCGGGGTGTAGCGGCCAAGCGCGGACTTGGCGAAATGGGGATTGCCGGAAATGAAGTTGCGGGCGCTCGCGCCGACATTGGTGAAATTGCAGCGGCCACCGCCGGAAATGCGGATCTTCTCGCCCGGAGCCTTCGCATGATCGACGATCAGCACCCTGCCCCCGCGCGCGGCGGCGTGGATGGCACACATCATTCCAGCCGCGCCGGCACCCAGGATCACGGTATCGAAAGTCTCACGCCGCATGATTTTTCCGGAAGATCGTCTGCAGAGCCTGCATGGATGCCGGCGCCTGACGGACCCGGTAAACGATCCACAGGCCGCCATCAACAGGGCTGCCGCAAATGGTTTCAGCGCCGCGCCGGGCTGGCCGAGACGCCGCGCAGGTTCTATCAGAAGGGCATGACCGCGCTTCACACCCTTGCCGCCATCGAAAGCGCCCGGCAGGAGATCAGGAAAAGCCGCTTTCTGGCCATCGCCGGCCCGATCGATTCGCAGGAGAGCGCCAGGGCGTTCATCGCAACGCATTCCGATGCCTCGGCCAACCACAATTGCTGGGCCTGGCGGTTCGGCCAGACCTACCGGTTCAGCGACGACGGCGAGCCTTCGGGCACCGCCGGCAAGCCGATCCTGCAGGCGATCGACGGCCAGTCGCTCGACCGGGTGGCGGTCGTCGTCACCCGCTGGTTCGGAGGCGTTCTTCTGGGCAGCGGCGGCCTGATCCGCGCCTATGGCGGCACGGCGGCGATATGCCTGCGCGCCGCTGCAAAAATACCCCTCATCGAGACGGCCCACATGGATGTGACCTGCAATTTCCCGGACCTCGCCCTTGTCAGGGCGCGGCTGGGAGCCATGCCCGCGGTGTCGGTCACAGCGGAGAAATACACCGGCAGCGGCGGCGGACTCACGCTTTGCGTCCCTCTTTCGGAACTGGAGGGAACAGTCTCGCTGATCGCCGATCTCACCAGCGGGCGGGCCGTGATTTCCACCGACCGTGGACCGGCTGACGGCAAGCCCGTCCGTCCTTGACCTTTGCGGGTTTGTGGGTTCAGTTGCGGCCGCATCGGGGCAACGGGAACAGCCACCCTGCACCGTTGCCAGACCGGAGGAGTTGCTGAAATGAAGACGGTTTCCACCTCGAAGGCGCATAGCGGCGTGCAGGGCGTCTATACGCACGCTTCGGACAGTTGCGCCTGCGACATGACCTTCGCCGTTTTCGTGCCGCCGCAGGCCGCCGATGGGCCGGTGCCGGTGCTGTGGTATCTTTCCGGCCTTACCTGCACCCATGCCAACGTCATGGACAAGGGCGAATACCGGCGCATGGCCGCCGAGCTCGGCCTGATGATCGTGTGCCCCGATACCAGCCCGCGCGGCGAGGCCGTTCCCGACGAGAAGGACAACTGGCAGTTCGGCTCAGGCGCGGGATTCTATGTGGACGCCACCGAGGCGCCCTATGCACAAAACTATCGCATGTATTCCTACATCACCGGGGAACTGCCGGCGCTTGTCGCAGCCCGCTTTCCCGCCGACATGGCGCGGCAGGGCATTTTCGGCCATTCGATGGGCGGACACGGCGCGCTGACCATCGCGCTGAAAAACCCGGAGCGGTTTCGCAGCTGCACCGCCTTCGCCCCGATCGCTCAGCCCAGCACGGCCGGATGGTCGCGGCCCGCTCTGGGCAAATATCTGGGCGCGGACGAATCTGGCTGGCGTGCCTATGACGCAACCCTGCTGATTGCGGACGGCCATCGTTTTCCGGAACTTCTGGTCGATCAGGGCACGGCAGACGGTTTTCTGGACGAGGGCCTGCGCCCATGGCTGCTGGAAGAGGCGTGCCGCGAGGCGGGCATGGCGCTGACCCTGCGGATGCAGGAGCGCTACGACCATTCCTACAACTTCATCTCCACCTTCATGGACGACCACCTGAAGTGGCATGCGAAACGGCTGCGTTGAAGCGCAGACGGCGTCAGCCAGGCTGCCGCTGAATACCGTGGCGACGCCGCCTTGCAGGGGCGTTTGCGTCCATCGGCGCAGGCCCTGCCCCGCACGGCCCGGAATCTTCCGGCGGGCTAAGCCGTGTCGCGATCTTGCAGATCCGCTCCTTGCGCTTCAGGTTCCTGTTTTACGCATGTCGTGGCCCTGAAACCGGCTCCCGCTTTCGGGCGGCATGCTTCAATCTTCGAAACGGCTCGTGGCGGTGCGGTCGCGTTCGTATCGTTTCGCAAGCGGAAACGGCGGCAGCCAGGATTCGCGACGGACGGTCCACAGTTCGTAGGTTGGCCTGAACTGATCGGGGGCGTCCAGCGAGCCGATGTTCACCTCGATCTCGTCGGCGGTGCACGCAAAAACGGGCGATCCGCAGCGCGGGCAGAAAAACCGCCCGGCGTAGTCGCGTGTTTGCCCTTCGACCGTTACCGCGTCCCTGGGAAATATCGCGGAAGCGTGGAACAATGCCCCGTGGTGCTTGCGGCAATCGAGACAATGGCAAAGGCCGACCCGGTACGGACGTCCCGACGCAACAAGCCGGACATCGCCGCACAGGCACCCTCCGGTGAACCGGTCCATGCTGCACCTCCTCCAAGGTCGGGCCGCGGACAT
The DNA here is from genome assembly GCF_004363725.1 of Aquamicrobium defluvii. GTDB lineage: Bacteria > Pseudomonadota > Alphaproteobacteria > Rhizobiales > Rhizobiaceae > Mesorhizobium > Mesorhizobium defluvii. The sequence goes on from NZ_SNZF01000060.1 coordinate 3,921, forward strand.
GGCCGCGGCTCACAACGCATCCGGATGCCGGACGCAGGCCGACACCCGTCATTCAGCCGGCGGCGCGACCGGGACAATCGTCCCCTGCGCCACGGCCCAGAGACGCGAGTTGCCGTTTTCCTCCGACAGGATTTCGCATTGGCAGACGGCCTGCCGCTTCCCTTTTCCGATTGCGCGCGCGGGCCGCCAGATAGTCGCCCCGCGCGCGCATGATCGTCAAAAAGTCGCGCAGGCGTCTGCATCCATCATTCCATTCCCTGGATATGACGCAAGCCTGCAAAATCAAAAAGCCGCCCGAAGGCGGCCTCCTGCCGGCCCGGCGACTTCAGGCCCGTGACACCGCGACGATCAGATAGAACACGATAAAGGTGGCGGCAATTGCCAGCAGTGTGATGGTCTGGGCAATGCCTATCGTGAAACCACCGGCGACTATCAGAGCGAGCGCAAGGACAAGAAAAAGCACAGGAACAGCCTTAGGCATGGATATGTCTCCTTTTCCTGTCGCCATTAGCACCTGCACGAACAGCCGGGGCTGTGACAGAATGTCGGACCGGCCGCAAAAGGCGGCCATGCTGAAAATGGCATCCCGGACCGACCGGCTACACACGCCAGGGCAAGCCGTGCTTCAGGCAGGCGCAATCGATTGGGAATACAACTGAACTTTTGGGAGAAGTGGTGCCGCTGAAGGGACTCGAACCCCCGACCCCATCATTACGAATTGTTTTTCGTAATGATTTCAGATAATTAGACGCTCTACGAAATCGTTGGACCCTATTGCACAAGCCATTGGCCGGAATCCACTTTTAGGAGTTGGAGGGTAGCACGGGGTATCACCCCGTTGCCAGTCCTTTGATCCCGCCCCGCTACTAGACGCCTACAGTTCGCAGTTGGCCCTACTAATCGGCACCGCACCCCGGCGGACCTCCCCCTATCAACGGCGCTCATAATTCGTGGCGGGGATGGGAGTCCGTGGGCATCGGGATGTCACGGGTCGGCCGGCTTCTTGATCCTGATGGTAGGTTGCTTAGCGTTGCGAAGTGCGATTGCGAAAGACGCACTTTTGCTGTCGTGGCTTGCCTTGAACCTGTAAGGAATTCTTACAAGTTGCCAGAGGCAGTTGTTGCGCCGTGTGCAACAACTGATGTGAAGCGAGATCCCGATCATCGCGTGGAGCCTCCCCCTATCAACGGCTTTCACCGGTCAGGCGGCGGAGCGGACTCGGTGGTCTCGACTGTCTCGGGCTGATGAGCTTCTTGAGAAGGGGCACTTGTGCGCCATTCTCCGGATTTAAATAGCGGCTGTCGCTAATTAACGAAAAGGCGACTTACTTTAATAACGAGCCATCGAACCAAATAGCTGTCAATCCCCTCAATGGGGGCCGGAGCCCGATGGGGTCGGGGTGTCCCGGTTCGACTGGGTTCCTAAATTTCAACCCCAACACGATGTCCTCAATAATCTCAGTTGATCGTGTACTCCCGCCATGGGATGCGATGAAGCGGCACGGATGACATGAACTTTGCGATGTCGGGACGACCATAGTACGTGGGCCGCCCACGGCTATCCTGGGCCATTAGAACAACAGGAACTCCGAAGACCGGCGTAAAGCCGTTGATTGCATTCGCGGCCTCTGACCTGTTCTGAACAACATAGGGCTTGACGATCACGACCGCGAAAGTCTGCCCTTGCTCGCGGATTACAGCACCTTGAACGCGCATTGTCGCTTCTCCCTATGCCGCCATCTTGAGACTGCGGCTATTATGTCAATGACCGTGGAATCGGGACCCCGTATTTTCGCGCAAAAGGAACCCCGGTTTTGGGTTGATGGAGGGCACGACGGTGAGCGCCCGATCAGG
>NZ_SNZF01000061.1 GCF_004363725.1 Aquamicrobium defluvii
ACGATGACTGGCGGCGCGCCCGAAAGTCGCCAAACCCGAAACTTTCCTGACCAATCCGCCGCCGTGCCATCGCTGCCCTCAATCTCTCGTTCAAGAAGAGCGAATCACAAACAGCAAATGCCGTCCACAGCTACCCGCGCACAGGTCTCACTAGAGCATTTTGCAGCCAAATGGAAACATTTTGCGTCGCACAAATGCAGTATAAACAAATATTTAGATCATTTCATAGATTCCGTGAAACGATGAAATGATCTATCGGTGTCGGCAGCGGGAAAATTCTCGTAGATAACGAGTCGGCGACGCATTCCCACCAGCAGAACTGTCAATTTTCCAAACTGAAGAATATGGCTGCCTCCTCCCTCGAAATCCTCAAGTCCGTCTATGGCTACGATGCGTTTCGCGGCCCGCAGGCCCGGATCGTCGGGCATGTCATCGACGGCAACAATGCCTTCGTGCTGATGCCGACAGGTGGCGGCAAATCGCTGTGCTACCAGATTCCCGCAATTGCCCGGCCGGGCATGGGGCTCGTCGTTTCGCCGTTGCTGGCGCTGATGGCCGATCAGGTCGCCGCCTTGCGGCAGGCCGGGATCAGGGCGGCAGCGCTCAATTCCGACCTTTCGCCGGACGAGAGGCGCGACCTGTGGCGCGCCATTGCAACCGGTGCGCTCGACCTGCTCTACATTGCGCCCGAGACGCTGCTTCGTCCCGACGTCCTCGACCGTCTCGACGGGGTGAAGCTGTCGCTGATCGCCATAGATGAGGCGCACTGCCTGTCGCAATGGGGGCACGATTTCCGCCCTTCCTACCGCCAGCTCGATGCGGTGGTGGCGCGTTTTGCCGATACGCCGCGCATGGCGCTGACGGCGACCGCCGACGAGCCGACGCGCGCGGAGATCCTGTCTCATCTCGGGATCGCGGAAATCGATGCCTTCATCGCTGGCTTCGACCGGCCCAATATCCGCTACGCCATCGAGGAGAAGGACAATCCGCGCGCCCAGCTGAAGGATTTCCTCAGGCGCCATGAGGACGAGAGCGGCATCGTCTACTGCCTGTCGAAGCGCAAGACCGAGGAAACCGCCGAATGGCTGCGCGGTGAGGGCCATGACGCGCTCGCCTATCATGCGGGCATGGACAAGGCGGCGCGCGAGGCAAATCAGAGGCGCTTCCAGCATGGCGAGGCGGTCATCATGGTCGCCACCATCGCCTTCGGCATGGGCATCGACAAGCCGGATGTGCGCTTCGTCGTCCATATCGATCTGCCGGGCAGCATCGAGGCCTATTATCAGGAGACCGGCCGCGCCGGGCGCGACGGCCTGGCTGCGGACACGCTGATGCTCTACGGCCATGACGACATCGCGCTGCGCGGCCGCTTCATCGAGGAATCGGATGCGCCGGAACAGCGCAAGCGCATGGAGCGCCAGAAGCTCGATGCGCTGCTGGGGCTGGCCGAGACGGCCGGCTGCCGGCGGCAGGTTCTGCTTTCCTATTTCGGCGACCGTTGCGAACCATGTGGCAATTGCGACACCTGCGCCGAGCCGCCGACGCTGTTCGACGGCACGATCGCCGCGCAGAAGGCGCTGTCATGCATCTACCGCACCGGTGAGCGTTTCGGGCAGGCTTATATCGCCGACGTGCTGCTGGGCGTCGGGAACGAGCGCATTGCCGGTTTCGGGCATGATCGCATATCCACTTTCGGCATCGGCACGGAGCACGACAACCGCACATGGCGGGCGATCCTGCGCCAGCTGATCGCGTTGCGTCTCATCGATGTCGACCTCGCCGGCCATGGCGGTCTGTCGATCGCGCCGGCCGGCCGCGACTTCCTGCGCGACAAGCCGACGCTGATGCTGCGCGCGCCGCGACCGCCGCGGGCGCGTCGCGGCAAGGTTGCGCGCAGCGCGGTGCAGTCCGCCGTTTCCGAGGCGGACCGGGCGCTGTTTACGGCATTGCGGCAGAAGCGGCTGGAGATCGCGCGGGCACAGAACGTGCCGCCCTATGTGATTTTCCATGACAGGACGCTTCTCGAACTGGCGGCGGCGCGGCCAGCGTCCCGCAGCGAGATGGCGGGCGTGCCCGGTGTCGGGGAAGCGAAGCTCGACCGCTACGGGCCGGCCTTTCTGTCCGTGATCGCCGAACACGCATGAGGGTCACTATTTTGTCTGTGGTCCGGCAGGCTGCCCATCGTTTACGGACGATTGCCGCTCGATCCCTTCCGTCTGTGGTTCCGCCGTTTTGGAAGGCTTGCGTACCTGTTTCGTCCTGATGCGCAACGTGCCTCCTTCCGGATGCTCGATCTCGAACGCGCCGGTCTTGCGGACGAGGTCGCTCAGTTTGCGGAATCCGAAGGTGCGCGGATCGAAATCGGATGCGAGATTGGCAAGCTGTTTACCCACCTCCGCAAGAGCCACCCAGCCATCCTCGCTCTCCATCTGCTCGATCACCTTCCTGATGACCGGCACGGCCGCCGTGGGCGGCTGCAAGGGCTTCGAGCCTGACGCGGCGTCCGGCACGTTTGCCGGGGCGGATGGCAGCAGGTTTTCGGTATAGATGAACCGGCGGCAAGCCTGCCGGAAACTCTCCGGCGTCTTCTGCTCGCCGAAGCCGAAGACGTCGATGCCCTGCTCGCGGATGCGGGCGGCAAGCCGGGTGAAGTCGCTGTCGGACGAAACCAGGCAGAAGCCGTCGAAGCGCCCGCTGTGGAGAAGGTCCATCGCGTCGATGACCAGCGTGATGTCGGAGGCATTCTTGCCGGTCGTATAGGCGAACTGCTGCTGGGGAATGATCGCATGCTTCGACAACACCTCGGCCCACGCCTTCGACCGGGTGCTGGAAAAGTCGCCATAGATGCGGCGCACGCTCGCCTCGCCGATCTTGGCGATCTCTTCGAACAGCCCGTCGGCGATCTTCGCCGAGGCATTGTCGGCATCGATCAGAACGGCAAGCCGCGGGGAACGCGCTTCGGATGGCATCACAGGGTCCTCCTGCCCATGCCGGTCACGCGCCGGCCTCATTGACCTGCGTTTTCTGCCGCAATCCGGTGGCCACGACCGAGACCCTGAACCTGCCCTGCAGGGCTTCGTCGAATATGGCGCCGACAATGATGTCGGCATCGGCGTCGACTTCCTCGCGGATACGTGTCGCAGCCTCGTCGACCTCGAACAGCGTCATGTCCGGTCCGCCGGAGATCGAGACGAGCACGCCTCTGGCCCCGCCCATGGATGCCTCGTCCAGAAGCGGATTGGCGATGGCGGCTTCCGCCGCGTTCTTCGCACGGCCTTCTCCCGAAGCCTCGCCGGTGCCCATCATTGCCCGGCCCCTGTCGCGCATCACCGAGCGCACATCGGCGAAATCCAGATTGATGAGCCCTTCCTTCACGATCAGGTCGGTGATGCAGCCGACACCCGAATAGAGCACGCGATCGGCCATGGCGAAGGCGTCGGCAAAGGTGGTCTTTGCATCGGCAATACGAAACAGGTTCTGGTTCGGAATCACGATGACCGTATCGGCACATTCGCGCAGGCGTGCGATGCCTTGTTCCGCCGCCTTCATGCGGCGCGTGCCTTCGAACACGAACGGCGTGGTGACGACGGCCACGGTGAGGATGCCCGCCTTTCGCGCGGCATCGGCGATGAGGGGAGCTGCACCCGTGCCGGTTCCGCCGCCCATGCCCGCCGTGACGAAACACATATGCGTGCCGTCGAGAAGCTCCATGACCTCTGCCAGCGATTCCTCGGCCGCCGCATAGCCGATTTCAGGAAGGGAGCCTGCTCCCAGGCCCTCCGTGGTCTGCGTTCCGAGCTGGATGCGATGCGGCGACTTCGACATGGCGAGCGCCTGGGCATCGGTATTGGCGGTGATGAAGTCCACGCCTTCCAGTTGCTGGGCGATCATGTTGTTGACGGCGTTGCCGCCGCCGCCGCCGACCCCGATCACGGTAATCCTGGGCTTGAGTTCGACAATGTTCTGTTTGCCAGCCATGGCCATTCTCCAGAAGACACGATGTCAGTTCGTCCGGGACGCGACCACATTCGAATCAGGGACCTGTCCGCATCCTGTCAGGGGACCAGACCGCGGCCGCATTCGCAAGGGCGGGTCTTCCCGGACCGTTCGTCATCATCTGTCGCTGAAACGGCCGAAGGACGCCCGGCCGTGTCGATTGCGCCTTCGCAGGCCGGCAAGCCTGCGAAGGTGTTTTGCTGGCGGCCGGCTGTGCCAGCCTCAGGCTGCAAGCGCGGCGCAGGCGACGGCAATGCGTGCCAGCGCTTCGCGCAGTTCTTCCTGAGAGGTCGCATAGGAGATGCGGAAGAAGGGCGAGGCGCCGAAGGCCGATCCCGGTACCACCGCGACCTTGGCCGCGTCTAGCAGATAGGCGCAGAAGTCGCCGTCGGTTTCGATCTTCCTGCCCCGGGGCGTGGCGCGTCCCAGCATGCCCGCGCAGCTTGCAAACGTGTAGAACGCACCTTGCGGGCGCGGGCAGTCGATGCCGTCGATGCCGTTGAGCCCGTCGACGACCAGATCGCGGCGGACGCGGAAGCTGTCGCGGCGTTCGTCGAGATAGTCCTGCGGTCCGGTCAGCGCCTCGATTGCCGCGGCCTGCGAAATGGAGGACGGGTTGGAGGTGGACTGGCTCTGGACCACGGCCATGGCCCTGATCAGCGCGGCCGGCCCGGCCCCGTAGCCGATGCGCCAGCCGGTCATGGCATAGGCCTTGGAAACGCCGTTGACCGTCAGGGTGCGCTCGCGCAGCGCCGGCTCCAGCGCCACGGGCGTAACGAAGCGGAAGCCGTCATAGACGATATGCTCGTAGATATCGTCGGCCAGCAGCCATACGTGCGGATGCTTCACAAGCACGTCGAGCAGCGGGCGGTAGTCGGCTTCCGAATAGGCCGCGCCGGTCGGGTTGGACGGGGAGTTCAGCATCAGCCAGCGCGTGGCCGGCGTGATGGCGCGCTCAAGCTGTGCGGCGGTCAGCCGGAAGCCGTTGGCGGCATCGCAGGCGACGAGCACCGGCACGCCGCCGGCGATGCGGATGATGTCGGCATAGGAGGTCCAGTAAGGTGTCGGTACGATCACCTCGTCGCCGGGGTCGAGCGTTGCCATGAAGGCGTTGAAGATGACCTGCTTGGCTCCGGAAGCGACGCTGACCTCGCCCGCCGAAAAATCGAGCCCGTTGTCGCGCCGGAATTTTTCCTGCACCGCCTCCTTCATGGCGGGCGATCCGTCGAGCGCGGTATATCTGGTCTCGCCGCGCTGCATGGCCCGCAGGGCCGCGTCCTTCACCGTGTCGGGCGTGTCGAAATCCGGCTCGCCGGCGCCCAGAACGATGACATCGTGCCCTTCCCGGCGCATGGCAGCGGCACGCGCCCCGATTTGCAGGATTTCGGAAACGCCGATGTCTGCAATGCGGGCTGCCGGCCTGAAAGGCGCGGCAGCAACATCCGGTCTGTCGAGCATCCTCATCCCCTCATTCGATATCGAAGGAGACGCCCTGGGCGAGGGGGAGTTGCTTTGAGTAGTTGATGGTGTTGGTTGCGCGGCGCATATAGGCCTTCCAGGCGTCGGAGCCGCTCTCGCGCCCGCCGCCGGTCTCCTTCTCGCCGCCGAA
>NZ_SNZF01000062.1 GCF_004363725.1 Aquamicrobium defluvii
CATCGCGTCCAGAAATGCAATCAACCTTGTCGTCCGGTCGCGTGCACGTCGGCGCTCACGGGGAATTTCCCGTAGCCCGACGGCAAACGCCAGCAGGTGAGATCGGATTTTTCCACGTGATCTCAAGAAGTCCGAAACGAGCACCTGACCAAGCCAGTGCTGGCGCTGCAGGGGTTCGAGGTGCTCCCAGGCATCCCAAAGTAGAGCCGCCGCCAGGGTGACAGGTAGTCGGTCGACCTTCTTGGCAAGATCGAGCCACTCGGCGATCCGCTCGCCTTCATCCCAATCCGGGTCGCGAATGACCAGCTCGCCCACACTGACCTCTTGTTCCCGCTTCCTTGGCGCGGCGACCTCTCTGCCATCGAACAGCCGTTCGGTACGGGCGAGGACCTCATCGATCTCCGCCAGCTCGGGAGCCAGTGCGTCGTCCTCATCCACCTCGACCATGGGCCTCTCCCCTCCCCTGTCGATCTGTTCGACCTCGCCCCCAGCTTCTTCTGAGATACCAGCGAGCGCCATGATGCCCGACCGAGAAACCGCCCATCCTGGATAATTCCTCGAGACCCGGCGCCTGGCCCGAACAATGCCATGAGCGATGACGAGTTCATGGCTCGGCGCGCGGATGTCCATTCGCGCATCGTGGAGAACGAGATCCTCGAGATGGACGAGTTCACCGGCAACCCACATACTGGAGACGGAATCGAAGAAGTTGGCCCGCTCAGCGAACCCGGATCCCACCTCGGACCGAGCAACTCGCTCGTCGAGCCGCGCGAGCGCATCCTCCGCGGCCGAAATAGGCCCCAGGAGAGCCTCATGGTTCACATTTCCGATTTCATAAGCCATTGAAAATATGGTGCTTCAAACTGAATACGGAAGCTATCACGCTTTTCGCTTCCGTCACACCGGTAATTCTTGTGCCCCTCTATATATAATGAGCGCTGCGGCCTCCGGGATTGAACACAGCCCCGGCAACTGGCGCTCAGATCGACGAGAAAAGCCGTTTTTCCGGGGTTTCTTGGCGCCTCCGGCAGTCAGAAAGGCACTCAAGAGACGTTTACAAACGATCCTTTATCCGTATCTTCTGTGTTTGGAAAACCGCCCTCCCCCACTCTCTCAGGTGTCATTTGTCACAGTGGACTGCACTGGCGGGACAAAGCTGACTTCAGTAGGGGCCATCGGCGAGATCAGGCGTCCGGGCGACGAGAAGCGGCGCCAACACCGGAATTCCCAAGCTCTTGAGGGTTTCGTCAGTCTGAGCCACGAACCGTGCACTGCGCGGCTGATGATTGAGCATTCGGCGCAGATCGATTGCAACGTCGTCGTTTTCACGGGCCAGCATGGTGATGTTCTCGATTTCGATCGGCATTAGCTGGAAATCCCGCACGAGAACGGCAGACGAGACAGCCCGTGACGCTTCAGCCGCCAATGGGCGCGTAGATGCCTTCAAATGCTGGAAGCCCGCCCTGATCAGCGGCCGAATGGCCAAGGCGGCGACTTTCAGCACGTTCGCCCGCTCCAAACGACCCAACTTCTCGTAAATGCCCCAGCGCCCCAGGGCATGGCGATAGGGCAGGCCTGCTGCTTCCCACGCGGCCTCAATTATCGGACGTGCCACATCTTTCATGCAGCGCGGGCGGCAGATTTCATCGATAACGCCACGCAAAACACGAAGCCAAAGACCACCGTGAACAATGCGCCCATCGGGCAACTGTACCCTGCCCTTCGTAACGGCCTGCAGGGTCAACTCGTCGATCGCCGCGAGTTCTGTGGCAGTTTCCCTGGAAACTGGATACTCGGATTGTTCGGCGGGACTGGCAGCTTGCAGCAGGACGCCGTGCTTCGGGCAACTCGCCATCCAGCTCGCTCGCCAATGTAGCCGACCGAAACGCTGCCGATCGCTCCGCAGGCATTCAATGCACCCGATCATCTTGCCGTCGGCGAGGTCACCCGAGATCCAGGGGAGCCACGAGGCAGCCCGCGCCGGCCGCACTCGCAACGCCGGGTTCTCAAAGATACCAAACTGACAGCAATAGGCTGGAAAGATGTCGCCGCGAGGCGACAGGCTGTCCACCAGATAGGGCACATAGGCCGCCATCGTCATGGCCCGGATCCGACCAATAGCAACACCTGTGCGTTCCGCCAGCTTCTGGATCAAAGGAGCCGATGGCCAGAAATCCGCCAATTCAATATCCGGCCTGTTGATCCCCAGGGCTGCTTCAGCGAATTCGCCGACGCCCATGTCATAAGCATCGGCGAGCCGCCACAGCCATGAAGACAAAGCTTCTTGCGGCAATGGCTGAGGATGAATCGGCAGCCTTGTCGCCATCCTCAGACCAGAAGCTTCTCGGTGAGACGTCGGCGGTCTGCCGGACCTTGGTATTTCATCTGGCGGAGCGACCGCTGATTGATCGCCTCCTCCCCGCCTTCGACCGCGGCAACCGCAGCCGAACGCAACAGAGCAGCTATTTCGCCTATAGTCCCGCCTGTGCGGGCCAAAATCCAGCGCTGCAGCTCGGCCGGGCTGAGAAATGACGGCTTACGAAGCGGGAACGTCGCCACGAAGCTCTGGATCAGCCGGTTGAGTTCGTCTCCCTCCTCCCACGCCGGCAGGATGATCGGATGAAACCGGTTCTCAAGCTGCGGATCGGTCCGGATGGCGAGATAGGCGTCCCTCGTCCCTGCCCCGACAATCGGAATTCTCAGTTCGTTGCCGAGAAACCGCAACAGGTTGAGGAATTCGCGCTGTGCCGGTGCGGTGCCGGCCAGAAGATTGTGCAGCTCGTCGATGATCAGGATTCGTGTGCCAACCCTCCTGAGGATCGACAACGCCAGCGCTTCAAGATCATGCTTGCGGGCAGTCCTGCGTACCGGCGCTCCCAAAACCTCCAGAAGATGCTGGTAGAAACGTGTAACGCCGGGATCCGTAAGCATCTGCACAACAACAACGGGGACGTTTTCCTCATCACGGTCGGGCACGGCAGGCAGCGTATGATCACGTCGGAATTTCTCGATGATCATCGATTTGCCGTTGTTAGTCGGCCCCAACAGGAGAAAACACTGAGGCCGAACGCGGCATGGCTCGTTTTCAATTGCAGCGCCGAGCAGATCGAGCGCAGCCTGTGCCTGCGGATAGCCGATCCACCATTGGCCACGGATGAAGGCAATTCGTTGCGCGTAATCCGCAGAGGCAATCTCTCGCAGATCGCGAGAAAGGTGGCTGAGATCGCTCATCACCATCTTTCCATCGGAAATGGCACCGAGTCGGCGGCCTGATCATCGCCGGCGAGCTCGGTTTCGATCGCCGGCATGACAGCCACGCTATCCACCGACGATTCTCGCACCGGCGTCTGTCGCGCCAGCTGGCGCCGGGCCGCTCTGGATTTCTTTGCTGCCGCCTTCACCAGCCCACGCTGCTGTTCGACCGTCCTGAAGATAACCTCTTCATCGACTTGGGCCCGACCGCCAGCCTTGATCATTTGGACGGCCTTCCGATGCTCAAAAAGCGAGATTCCTGGCCTTTCCAGACGCCGGCAAGGCACCGTCACGTAGCTACGGCCGTCCGGCTCGAGCACAAATATCTGCGACAGATCGCGAGGATCGCGACGGATCAGGAAGGACCGGCAACGATCCCTATTCGCTATCCACGGGCGCAAAACATCTGAATAGTAGGTGATGTGGTCGAGCGTGAAGCCATCGCGCTGGATCGTCCGGCGCACGACAGGCAGGAAATCGACCAGATACTCGCGGCTATTGGCAACTGGTCGCGGGTCTCCATGCTCGGCAATTCCGCGCTTCCACCGAGCGAGCGGCGGCTCCATGATCCCTTCGTGGACCGCGTGATGGTAGCGTCCGCTGATCGCCAGAGCCAGCCAATGCTCCAGCTCGGACAACGTAAGAACCGCAGTTGCATCGCTGTCATAGGTTCCCCGTTCGGTCGGATTTGAGAACGTTGTGCCGGGCAGATCATGGATAAGGCCCATCAATGTGCCGATCAGACGCTCGATCACCCCGCCGAAATGAGGTTGGCCCTTCGGGCGATATTCGAGGCCGATCCCATGCTGCTGACAGCCACGAGCGAGAGCTTCGCCATGAAATTCCGCAGCATTATCAAGATGCAGGAGACGCGGGACACCTGCGATCGGCCACTCTGTATCGAGACCGAGCCCGTCGAGATAGGCCTTCTTCTCAACTCCAGAGTGGGTGAGGCATAAACCGACACTCGTTGCGGACGGCGCCTCAAACGACACGAGAAAGCCGGTGATGCACCGGCTATAGACGTCGATCGCCACGGTCAGCCACGGCCGACCGACCGGGAGGCGGCTGATTTCGTCCACCAGGATGATGTCGACTGGTGTATGGTCGATCTGGACGATATCGAGCGGTCCCGTTGCGACGGGTCCATGGCCCGCAGCCGACGTCAGCCGTCTCGCTTCGCTGCTGCGCGGGCCGTCACGGCGACGCGCTACCTCTTCAGCCCGAATAGTCTCAAGGCGACGCCGGATCGTTTTCGCCGACGGAACCGGCAATCCGGCATTCTTACATCGGAGTTGAACTTCCTCAACGAGACGCACAATCCGACGCTTCTGCCGCGTCAGGTAGGTATCGTAGATTGCGGCGGTGACAATGTCGTCGACTCGCGCCGGCATCCTGGATCGGCCTCGGCCGCCGGATGGTTTTCCCGGAGCCAGCGAACTCATCAACCCACCTGAGGCCCGAAACCGGGCGACGAGTGTGTAGATCGAACGGGTGCTCATACCCAAAAGAGCTGCCGCGCCCCGCGCATCAACGGCTGGGACCAGTTCCTGAGCCGCCAAGGGTGCTATCACCGGATAGCGGCGCTGCGCCTCCTGCCGTGCTTCTTCAGAAAGCCCGAGCGTACCTCGTTCGGCAATCTGTCCAGCGTGATCATCCACCCTGCGACGTCCCTCCCCTGCAGGCAACCGACTCGGCGGCATTGAAGGGAAGTATGGGCAGTTTATGCTACATAGTGAAGACAACTATGGGGAATCACGAGCTGATTACTGTGACCATGACCTTCGCTAAGATATTGATCTTCCATACTCCGCATTGAAGCTAACTTTGACAACTGACA
>NZ_SNZF01000063.1 GCF_004363725.1 Aquamicrobium defluvii
CAGGGGCCGACCGGAAACCTTCGCGCACAAACAGCACCAGCAATGCTGAAAAATCTACAAAATCAATCGGAAAGCACTACCCGCGCACAGGTCTCTATTGTAGACGCTGCTTCCCAGCAGGTTGCCGATGGCGATGTCGCGCTCCTGCCGCAGCGTCGAGACGACCGTGGTGACAAGCTCGGGCGAGCATGTTCCGATCGCCACGACCGTGAGTCCTATGAAGGCGTCGGACACACCCATCATCCGCGCGAGTGCGACCGCGCCATCCACCAGAAAATCCGCGCCGACGACCACGATGGCGATCCCGGCCAGCAGGATCAGCACGCTCGGCCAGGGCTTGCGCCTTTCGCCATCGGCGGGCGGAACCGGATACTCCTTCGAGAACTCTGCAATGACAGCCCGGCTCTCGCGGCGCGCCCAGTGGATGACGGCGACGGTGTAGGCCATGCCGGCGGCGACAAGGGCCATGCCTTCCATCCGGGTCAGCACGCCATCCCATGCCATGGCCAGCAGCGCCAGCGCGGCCGCCGTCATCACGGGCAGATCGAAACGCAGCGTGCGCATCTCCAGCGACAGCGGCATCAGCAGCGCGCTCAGCCCGAGAATGAACAGGATGTTGAGGCTGTTGGCGCCGGCTATATTGCCGACGGCGAGCGAGCCGTTGCCCTGTAACGCCGCGTTGATGCCCACGGCGAGTTCGGGCGTGCTGGTTCCGACCGCCACTATGGTCAGGCCGATCAGTATGGGAGGGATGCCGACGAGTGCGGCGAGCCTGGTACCCGCCCGCACGATCAGTTCCGCTCCGGCGACCAGCAGGAAAAGCCCGAACAGGCACCACGCCAGCGCACTCAAGCCCGGCGCCGCCATGCTGCGGTACCGCGGGCCGGGGCAGAGGTGGCGGTTCGGTCATCCATGCTATTCTTTTGCCAGCGCGGCTTCGATGGCCTCGACCGCATGCCCCGTCAGGTCCCTTGCCATCTCACCGACCAGCCTGGAGCGGGTTTCGTCGTGGTAGTGCCGGCGCAACTCGCCCAGCGAGCGGGGATCGGCGGCCACGTAAAGCGCATCGATATGACCCTCCAGCACCAGCCGGTTGAGATAGGTGGCGACAGCAGCGGCGAAATCATCTTCGCGCAGGCGCGCTGTATCGGGATTGGCCGCTACGCTTCGGTGCCGCATGCCCGACCCCTGATTGACAGCGTCGATCTCAGGCACATCCAGCGTAACGAGCTGGATGTGAGGCTCGGGAGCCCGGTTACGGAACAAGCGCAGTTTCTCTCCGTCGACGACGGCAACGGTGGCATCGTGCGGCAAGATCATCGGGGTTCTCCTTCCGGCAGCCAGTCGATGCGTAAAATATGAGCCTGCCGAAAGGCAAAACCTTGATTAGCGTCAAAGGAGAAGCTGGTTGAGGCCCTTGCAGGAAGTTTCTTCTGTTGGTCGATGCAGGCGGTAGTGACGATTTAACTATCTGAGCCAGATAGCGATAGCAGCGGGTTTGACGAAGGCCATGAGGTTTGCAAGCAGCTTGTCGTATCGGGTTGCGACACGGCGGAAGTGCTTGAACTTTCTGAAGAAGCGCTCGATGCGGTTGCGTTCCTTGTGGAGGTCGACATCGTATGTGCGCTGGACCTTTCGGTTGCGCCTGGGCGGGATGACGACCCCGGCGCCGCTTTGGGCGATCCTGTCGGCGAGATGGCCGCCATCGTATCCCTTGTCGGCGAGGGCGCTGTCGGCGTCGATGCCGTCGATCAGGTCATGGGCCAGGGCGATGTCGTTGCACTGGCCGGGCGAGCCGATCAGGCGGACGGGAAGGCCGAGAGCTTCGGCTGCGGCATCAGCGGTTCGATCAGCGCCCACTCCCCGTCAGTCAAATCGCTTGCGTAGCGCCGGCAGCGCAGCTCATAGTGCGGGCGAGTGGTTTCGGTCCAGGCCATCATGATCTCCGTCGAATCTCAGAAATCCGACTGAACCATAACCCGCTGAAATCACTCACTCCTTTTTGGAACGGTCACTAAGGAAACTCGGGGCTATTCAGAGACCGGTCGAAGTCTGGCGATGAAATCGCCTTTACCGCTTCAGTTCCCCACCAGCAGATACAGGAGTTGCACCAAGGAGCGCTAATCGCCGCCGTGCATGAATGGACGCAAAGCGTGGCTCAGACCGTGGCGGACGGGATCGAGCAGTGCCGGAAATCCTTACTTTCACAGACTGCGACATCACCCTGCATGGTACCCTCGCTGCACCAGATCGCGCAGTGCTGCTCTGAGGACCATCAACCCGGCTGCCACGTCCTCCTGTTTTGTGAACTCGTCGGGATGATGAGCAACGCCATCGGCGCTCGGAACGAACAAAAGCGCGCAAGGAATACCACTGTTTTGTAACGCAACCGCATCGTGCCCCGCGACCGAGCGCATGATCAGCGGAATAAAATCGCAGCCGCGCGCAGCACCATCGACGATTTTCATCATCCGGGGATCCATGTTCGCGGGCGCTCTCAGCGTATCTGCGACGAGCTCTATGCGCGTGCCCGTGTTGGCGGCCGCCAGTTCGAATGCCGCGAGCACCGCTCGCCCGGCTGCGTTGAGTTCTTCAACGTCAAGGCCACGCAATTCGAACCACACGGTCGCCCGCTCGACCACAACGTTTGGCGAGTTCGGCTCTATAACGATGCGCGCGGCTGATCGGTGCAGCTGGGGATGTCGTGCCGCGATGAGGGTCTCGAAGGCCGTAATGCCTTGCGCGGCAGCAAGAAGAGCATCCCGGCGGTCGGACATCGGTGTCGGACCGGTATGCGCTGCCCGGCCGATCCATCTGACGGCTATCTTTCGCGCCGCCCACGTCCCCTCGACTATGCCTATCTGGCGACCCGCCTCGATAAGCTTGCGCCCCTGCTCGACGTGAAGTTCTACATAGGCTTCGGGGCGCGGCGGAACGGCACTGCCATCGCCATCGACACCAATTGCTGCCAGAGCCTCCCGCAGGCTAATGGAGGAACCGTCCTGAAGGCCCAGTGCCTCATGGAGAGGGAGGGCCCCGGAGAAAACAGAGCTTCCCGTCAGACTGGGCTGGAACCGCGCACCTTCTTCATTTGTCCAGTTCAGGACAGCCAGGTTCCGGCTTGGCTTGAATTGGCCGGTTCGAATCTCCTCATGGAGATCCAGCGCCGCAGAGCCGGCGGCGAGCACGCCGAGCGTTCCGTCAAAGCGCCCGCCTCGTGGCTGAGTGTCGAGGTGCGAGCCCGCGAAGATCCAGGGCACGTTTTTGCCCGCCCACTCGAAACAGGCAAACTGATTGCCAACCTCGTCGTGCACTATGCGAGCGCCGCCTCCTTCCATCCAGCGGGCGAAGGCATCCCGTGCCGCTCCGTCCTCGGCGCTGGCCGCCAATCGCGTTACGCCCGCTCCCGGCTGGCTTCCGATAGCGGAAATCTGATCGAAGACGGCGGTAAGGTCTCTTCCTGGTTTCGCCATGGCGCTAAGCACAGATGATCTCCAGTTCTTCGGCGCGGACCGCCTCAACAATATTTTCGGGCGGTCGCCTATCTGTTACGAACATATTTGCGCTTCCACGCGGCGCTGTGATGACGCGGCGCACACCACAGTCGATCTCAGGCGCAACCGGGAAACCGAACAGGCTCGGCGCAAGGCCGATGCGCAGCGACTGGATCGGATGTGTATCGGTATGATCGGCCTGATCGTCAGGAAGAGCCTGATGGTCCAGCGGATCGGGTCCCTTCGTAATATTGAACAGCAGCGCGCTGTCCCTGGCCGAAAGAGGCATCGGACCGGCATGCGAGAGCATCCCGGTTGCGCCCCATGGCCAGGCGGGAACGTGTCCGGGCGAGCCTTTCATAGCAGCGACGCCACCGAAGGCAGCCAGGCTATGCACCGATGCCCCTCCTATTACAACGTTCCCGGGCGGGCGAAGCGAGGGTCTTTTTCCATTTCGCTGCGTATCCTCTGAAAATAGTGTCGACGGTCCGACGGCTGAGGAATGATGGCCATTGTCAGACCCGACGGACGGATCGTGCCAACCGCGTAGGAAGTACCCGCCACCCCCCGCAAACCCTGCTGATTGAAGCGATAGTCCATGGCTGTGTACAGTCCGGTTCCGACGAAGAGCGGTATGCCATACCAATTCGAAACGCGGTCGAGGTGGATGTGGCCGGACAAGATTCCCAGGATGTTGCGCCCGACAAGGAGGTCACGCAATCTTTGGCTCGCCAAGGTATCAATCGATTCCCATTGGGTAAACGGCTCGTTTTCGTCGAGATGAGGACTGTGATGAGTGACAATCAGCTTGGGAAGGCTGGTGTGTTCGCCTAGCCGTTTCTCAAGCCATTCGAACTGCTCTGACTCAATGGATCCGCCGACAAAACCAGGTGTGCTTGTGTCGAGGACGATGATATGAATTCCTTCAAGGACGAGGTCGTGCATATAGGGCGCATCGAGATTGTTCGAACGCTCCTTCATCGCTACGTAGAATCCAGGCCTTGTATCGTGATTTCCCAACGCGAACACCAGCGGAATGTCCAGATCCGCTTCGGCAAGAATCTGCTTGAAGTGTGCATAACTTCCGATATCGCCCTTGTGAGTCAGATCTCCACTGATGATGACGAAGCTTGGACGCGGCGTCATTTTCGTGATCTCAGCCAGGACCGTACGCAGGGTCGTCGCGGTGTCAGAGAAAAGCCCCGTATCCGGATCGGAAGGATTGCCGATGTGAATGTCCGTCAGGTGAACGAAGGTAATGTTGTCATGCATGGCGCGTCAGGCCCTATTGGCTGTGGCGGGATTTTGGACAAGATGAGAATGGTCCCGTTCTGCGGAGCTTTCGGATTTGCAGGTGCTTTTGATGCAGGCAGAATAGTGCCCGTCGTCGATGGCACGCAGCGCAGGGACAGCCGAGGCGCGGTGCCGTCTGGGATGTGGTGGACTTTTGAGAGGGTGGCGTAGTCTCCGGGTGTTGAAGCCCACAAAACGGGATTCGGGCGTTGGAGCGCCAGGG
>NZ_SNZF01000064.1 GCF_004363725.1 Aquamicrobium defluvii
TTGGCGATAAGGTCACTGTGCATCGTCATATTCCTGTTCGTCGGTGCTGAACGTCCAACTTGCTAGGCTGCTGACCTGAAATTCACGGTCGCAAGACGGGCACTCGACCGCGTGCGGGCCGTCCTCGCTGTAGAGATGCCAAGCCTCGTTGTCGGCAATGTCGAAGTCGTCGCCGCAATGCGGGCACTTCGGCTTGTCATTGCCCCAGAAGTCGATGCTGCTACCAGATTTCAGAGCCTTGAGACGGTCACTGCGCATCACGGCCTCCTTTCAGCGAGCGGATTGCGGCAGCGAGAGCGTGCCAGTCGGATGGGCGAAGCTTTACAGCCTCTTGGGCTGGGAGAGTTCCAGCGCCATCCTCTGCCTTGGATAGTGCGCGCTCCAGAGCCCGCACCTCGTCGGGAGACAGGATCGCATAGCCGGCGGCGCGCAATGCTGCGATGACGCTTTCCGCCCTAATTCCTGGGCTTACCGTGTAGCGCTCCAGTTCTTCGGCTATCACGTCCCGCGCGCTCATGGCTTGGCTCCTGCGAGGGCGGCTTCTATAGCGTCGAATGCGCATCTGGCATCTTCGCCGCTCTCGAAACTCAGCGTGATCTTGTCGGCGCAAAGCGAGAGGACGCACTCAGGTATATCCAGCGCCTCCCTTATCGCGCTCGCGTCGGGTGGGGTGGTTCCGATGAATATCGGGCGGACCTCTCGCCCTTCGGCTTCACGAGGCTTCTCCCATCCGCATACATGCCAGCGATCTTCATCCCATCGCTTGTCGCGATAGGCCCATCCGACTTGAACCGGCTCCGCCTCTCCGGCAGGCTCGGCAAGGGCGGAGAGGATTTCAGCAAGGCGTGACCACCACGGATATTCGCCGCCGTTGGATATTTCGCGGCACTGTTCGATGTAACGACACAGTTCGCCGCTTGGCATCTTCACCCGCGCCCCGGCAAGGCGCTGGGCGGCTTCGGTCTTGATCAGCCCCGCAACCTGATTGGATTTGCGAGCAGCGATGTCGCGAAACTCACCCCGCTCCCGCTTCACCTGCTCAAGCTCGGCGCGGAGGGCTTCGTAGTCGGATAGCAGGACAACATCAGCCGTCAGGTTGACGTAATTGCCACCAGTCGTCATGCGGCGAATGGGCGTGCCCTTGAAGACTTCAACCATCTGCGTTGCCTCCTTCACGGGCGCGGCGGGCGGCGCGGAGATGGCCGACGCGTAATCTGCCAGACATGGAGTATCGGGCATTGCTGATCGGCCAGAATATGTCGTCGTCAGTCTCGTCATCGCCAATGTCATGCTCGGCAACTGCCGCAAACGGCTCTAACGCCTCCCGCAGCCGCGCCACCTCGGCTTCCAAGGCTTCGATGCGGGCGAGAAGAGGCCGCGCCGCGTCAATGACGGCGTGAGCCTGCCTGAGCACTTTTTCTTCCGAGATATTGGGATCGTACGTGTCCCACGCCTTAAGCGCCTTCACGATCTCACTCGACATGGCCAGCCTCCACGGTGGGGGATGCGGCAAGCATGGCGCGGTATGCCGAACAGTCATCTGTGTGAGGACCGCGCTCGCCAACCTCCTGCGTGCCGCAATTCTTCTGGCGCCAGAATGCTCCAAGCATTTCCGGCGTCGGATCTACCGGAACCAGCTTCCAGCCTTCCGGCACCCCACCACCTGCGGAGAGACGGAGCGCGGTGGCGGCTTGAGATGTCAAGTATTCCTTGACTACTGCCAGCGCGCGTTCCGCGTCACCACGCCACCCGACCTTCCGATCTTCGGATAGCGTTTCCCATGGCGTATCGTCTAATACAGTGTCGCCTCGGATGGCATCGGCCATCTTGTCGATTAACTCTCCGGGATTCCCGGATAGTTCATCAGGCGGCGTTGCGGCTTCGAGGTACGCGCGGATGGCAGCGATCACAGTTCGCGCCGTCCAAAATCCGTTCGTGTCGGATTCAACTTCCCTCTCTATGTCGCTTATGGCATCCATCACCGCCAGCGCTTTTTCATTGAGATCGATCATGCGGTTTCTCCCGTGCTCGGGTTGAACGCGGGCCGGGATACCTGACCGCGTTTTACGTTGTTGATGACAAGCAGCGCCCGCTCACGATTGGGGTAGGCCGCATAGAGGAAAGCCGCCGTGGTGACGGGATCGATGCCGACCGATTTCCAGTATTCGCGCTCGCCCATGGAGTGCTGGCGGCGGTGCTCGTCGGGATGCAGCGGGAGCGCCCAGCAATCGCTTTCCTTCGACGCCTTGCCGCGTCCGAGCTTCCCGGCACGGGGTTCGGCATAGGAGACATGGGCAGCATCGACCGGCTCGCGGCGCGTGACTATGCAGGGCAGGGAGCGGATGAAGTCGAGATAGGCTGGCTTCTCGACGCGCTTTGATGCTTTGCCGGTCGGCTGGAGCGAGAACGCGGTCGGGGCCTTGCGCAGTTGCATCGCCATTACTGCACCTTCCTTCCTGCCTTGAAGCAACCGTCAGGCCAGTAGCTGTGGAAGCTGTCCTCCCATCCGAGGCAGCGGGCTTCCTCGCCTTCGTAGGCGCTGCACGAAGGGCAAAGCGCGCGATCCGGCTCGTCTAGCGCCTTCATGTCGGACGGCTTGACCTTGATGACCAGGCTGTCGTTCTTGAACACGTCGCGGGCGGCGATCTTCTCTCCGCATGCGGACGGACCATCATCAACGCGGACGATGAAGCGCAGCCTATTTTCCTCGATCACAGTGCCGTGGTAGATGAGATCGATGCCGTGATCGTCGTCGTAGTCGCTGCGCTCCCATGAGGTCCAGATGAAGCGGACGCGTTGGCCGGGATGAAACAGCGGCTTGCGATGGCCACAGCGAAAATTCACGACGGTGACATGCAGACCGGAAATGCCATTGGCAATCTCACGCCTGCGAAGGCAAGTCGCTTTATCGACCGCGCAGTTCTTGCATGGCTTGTAGTAGGCCATCATGCGCCTCCCATCGGACGAGACGCGGCCTTGACGCGCACGACCTTCCTCGGAAGGCGATGTCCGACCTCCTGCAAAAGCTGGACGTGCTTGTTCACGTAGACCGCCAGCCGCTTCTTGCTTCTGCGGGCTTCTGATGAGGCTGACACGGCAGAGGCGCGGGGCTTCATGCTGCCACCTGCAAATTCTTGCGCCAGTTAAAGAAACCAAGCTCGCCCCGAACAGGGATAAAATCGACTGGACGGGCATTGCGCAGGACGAAGCCAAAGCGGCCGAAAAACCACGGGCTGTCACTCACCCGAACGCAATCGACAATCTCGGCAACGCCGATGATCCCGCCGCGATCTAGCCGGTATGGAGCGGCACAGACGCCATGCCACTTCGTCAGCCATTCTTGGTCCCGCGCGCTGCCGATGGTACTGGTGATAAAGGCGGCGGCGTCTGCATACTCTTGCTTGCCCATGCCCTTTGCGGCATGGATGCAGACGGGGCCGCGAACGGCGGTGTACCAATCC
Source organism: Aquamicrobium defluvii (assembly GCF_004363725.1). Lineage (GTDB taxonomy): Bacteria > Pseudomonadota > Alphaproteobacteria > Rhizobiales > Rhizobiaceae > Mesorhizobium > Mesorhizobium defluvii. The sequence goes on from NZ_SNZF01000064.1 coordinate 3,462, forward strand.
CGGTTCTCGATATCCTTCCCGCCGTTTACGATAGCCCATGCCCACGGCTGACGGATGGATATGGCTCTTGTGGGCAGATCGCTCATGCCACCGCCCTCCTGATCGCGTTGCCGCTGGTAATCATCTGAAATCCATCCTCGAACACGACGCGGATGCTGTTCATCTTGCCGCGTGCCGTGACGGCGCATCGCTGGCCTTTGCGGCCTTGCCGGTGCCAGAAATAGACGTAGGGGAAGGTCATGCGGCCGCCCTCCGTTCGCGCTCGGAAACCCATCCGTAGGTTTCAGCAAGCCACCGCTGCGCGGCTTCCAGAAATGCGATGAACTCAGGTTCAGCCATCTTGTCGAAGCTGATCGAGCCAGGTATTGCGACGGTCATGCCGTTCGGCAGCCGGATCAGATCCACAACGCCGGTTTCAAGCTTGATGACTTCGTGAAGCCGTTCGGGTGTGAGCGCGCATTCGGTCGCCGCGACCATTTCATGCAGCATGGCCCAATAGGCGCGATGGCGGGCGACGTTGCGGAACTCTTTGACCTCGATGCGAACAAGCTGTCCATTCGCCACGCCTTCCAGAGCGCGCATATCCATGTCCATATCAGGGACGAGGGCGCTCCCGTTCTTGCGAAAGGCGTAGATCGGCTTTTCCGGTTTCCTTGCCATGTTCTTTCCTCGTTTCTAACCCTCCCCGGACGCGAGACCTGTCGGGGAGGGGCGCTTGGGAGGGCGCTATCCGGCGTTGATCGGGTGATTGGCGGTTTCGGCGCGAAGGACGCGAGCGATATGCGGCTTGCGAAGGTCGAAGGCCTTCTGCATGGCGTCATCGTCGCCGGTCAGCGTGGCCTCGACATCGTAGTCATCCCAAATCTGGATGACCTCATCGTGCGTCTTGCCCGCCGCCATGGACACGTCGAGTTCGGACAGGAAGGCATCCAGATCGAACGGTTCGCCGTCCTGAATGGCTTCGATGACTTCGCCGGTTTCCTCGACCACCTGTTCATGCTCGATGGTTTC
>NZ_SNZF01000065.1 GCF_004363725.1 Aquamicrobium defluvii
TGCGTTCGAAAACACGCCGAAAGGATATTGGCCGTCAGACCTCCCGATGCCTGAATGAATAAGCCCCGCTCCGGCGGGGTTTTTGTTTCAGGCCCCGCTCAGCCAATCTTCCCAGTCAATCTGCGGTGCTTTCCGCCGGCGCGTGAGCCGAGCGCTTGCCGCATGCTGCCTCGCATCGTGCCGCAAATGGCATTGCTGGCACCAGAAACGCAGGTTGTCGTCGGAATGGTCGATCAGGTGATTGTCGAAGTGGGCGACCGTGCAGACGATCTTGATGATGCGGAGCTTGATCGGTTCGCCCTCCCCGCACCACCATTCCTCGCCCGGCTTCGGCCAGACAAGCCGTAAGCCGTTGTCGCCCTTCGGCTGGGCTTTCAAGAATTTCCCGCTGTGGAGCCGGCCGCCCAGCGCATGGTTCTCGACGCCGCACTTCTCGCAGCAATTGCTGGCCCGGATACGGATTCGCTCGCGGATCGCCTGCCACTCCGGCGATTTGATCGACCCGCCCGGGTAGAGTTTCATCTTCTCAGCAGAAATTGGCATAGACCCTTCCTTTCTACGTTTCAGAACTACCTTGAGAGCTGATCTTTCAGGTTGATCTCCAAGGTCTCTGAAGGTTGCGAGAGGGAGGGTTCCGGCAAAAGACACCCCCTCCCCATTGGCTTTCGCCAACAGAGACGGAGTGCCGCTTTGCCATGTCCTGAAGGCCGGAGCCGGGATGGGACACATGCAACGCCGTCCTCTCGGATAGACGGTCCTCTCTTTCAGACAGCACGGTAGGACTTTCGACACCCGCGCCCGCCGCTTCATCTGCACCGGAGTTGCACCGGGTCGCGGCTCGATCTCATTCATGTCGTTGTCTTGTCGGACTGGGGCAGCCCTTCGACAAACCGCCCCAGTCCTCTGCGCCAGCGAACACGAAACCAACCTCGAAGCCCTCGCCCAGTGCGGGGGCTTCTTGCGTTTCGGCATGGGCAATCTGCCAGATGATTCTCGGGGTGGCAAGAAAAATGTAGGCAACTCCTACTATTTGTGTTGACACCTACGTAGGCATTGCTTACATTCCAATCGTCAACAGCGCCCGGACACCCCGCCGATCTGCGCTGAGCCAAAGGGCAGGAGATGATTGAGATGAACCTCATTGCCGGAAAGCCAGACCCCAAGACGATCACTTCGTCCGCCACGTTCGGGACATCCGCACCGGTGCGCCATGTTGTCGATGCCTCCACCGGTGAGCGCATTGGCTGGATCAGGCCATCGAAAACAGGCTGGATCGAATGGCGCGCGTTCACCCGTCAGGGGCTTGAGCGCACCGAAGCAGAAGCCCTTGAGGCGATGGCCGCAGCGGTTCTGGAATACCGGGCCTGTGAAGCAGCCGACGCCGCACATGTTGCGGAAGTCCTATCCCTTCCAGAGCCCGAGCGCACCGCCCGCCGCAATCGCGACAAGGCTGCTGTAGCCGTCGAGATCGAGCGCAGCCGCTCCGTCATCCGCCAGCATGATCTTGACCGTGCCGAGCGCGCTCTTTCCGAAGCCGAGGCCGAGCTTGAGATCGCCATGACCATTTCGAACCGGAGGGCAGCAGCGTGACCCGCGCCCGCCACGAACACCAGATCAAGATCAACGACTACACCCTCGGCGGCGGCAACACATTCGATGCGGCCATGAACCGTGTTGTTTCTCGCTGGCGCGGCCTCGACTGGTTCACCGACGAGCAGATCGCGGAAATTAGAGCCGAGATGATCGAGCGCGAGTGGTTCCGTCACAAGCTCAACCGCGAGAACCGGAAGCGGCTCGCCAGCAAGGAAAGGGCAGCATGATGCGTTGTGAGAACTACGTTCCAAGCATGGGTGCATACTGGCTTGAGGCGCGCGTTGTGCCTGTCCGCTGCGGCGGGGAAGCGAAGTGGGAAGTGAGCGTCAATCCGCCGCGAAACGGTAACGACGGCAAAGTTCGACTCTGCGATCACTGCAACCGTTTCGACTACCAGACATTCCGGCGCGCTCCCCTCGCCAAAGTCGAGGCGGCAGCATGATCCGCTCCCTCGACCTTCTCCCCGCCCGCCTGTGTTCTTGGCTGGCTTATCGCACAACCCCCGCCACGTTCTCGCTCTGCCTGATAGCGGCAGTGGTGCTTGTGGCTGCGATTGAGGTGCCGAGATGAGCAAGATTGATCCGATGAAGCTGGCCCACGACTTCATGGGCCTGAACGTCGATGACTTCCGCATGTTCTGGACGATCGTCGGCTTTGAATGGAACCAGGAGGACGGCGACATTGAGGCGCAGTGGTTTCACTGCGGCAAGTCCATGCGCCCGACAGAACTGGCGGTCATCAGCGCGATGCATTCCGCCGTGGCGTCTGGTCAGAAGGCCGCCCGCGAGGCCAAGCCATGATGCCCGCAGCCAAAGCACGCCCTGTCGATCACCTTGGCATCCGAGACCGCATTGAAATGCTGGAGCGCGCCCTGTGCCGGCCGCTTCCCTACGGCGAGCGGAAGGAACTCCGGGCCGAATATTTGCTGCTCACCGAATTGATGGAGAACACCTATGCAGAATGAATGGGCATTCTGGCAGCGCGCGCTTGCCATCGGCAACAGTCGCCGCCTGACCAAGGATGAAATGCGGTCTCTTGAGGCCACCACGGAGCCGCAGACCGGGTTCTGGCGCAAGCGCAACAAGTCCGGCTCCGATGTGCCGGTTGCGATCTGGAATGACGGGAACGGCATGGTCGCCAAGGTCGGGCGGAATATGGCCGATCATGCCGATGAAATCTGGACGTGGTGCTGCGATTGGCCGATTAGCGAGGAAGCATATCGCTCCGTTGCCGAGAATGGCGAGGCTTGGGCGGATGAGCCGCCAGTTGCCGAGGCGGTCATGGGCCACAACCTCCCCGATGATCCGCTTGAGGCCCTTCGCCTTGAGTTCGAGGCTGAAAAGGAACTCGCTGAAAAGTTCCTGTCGGCGGCAATCGAGAGCCAGGAACAGGCCGACCAAGCGGCAGTGTGGTCGAAGAAGATCGCCGCCATCGCCAAGAAGGCTACCGACCTGCACAAGGTCGAAAAGCAGCCATGGCTTGATGGCGGGCGCGCGGTCGATGACAAGTGGCGTCCGCTCAAAGAAGAACCCGACACCCTGTCCAAGCGCCTGAAGCGCCATCTGGACGTTTTCTTGCAGGACCAGCTTCGGAAAGAGCGCGATCGTCAGGAGGCGGCGCGGCGCGAGGAAGAACGTCTGCGTCGTGAAGCAGAGGAACTGGCCCGCAAGGCTGCGGCATCTGACCAGCAATCGGAAGTCGAGCGCAATGCGGTGAAGGAAGAAGCCGAGCGCCTTCAGCGCGAGGCGGAAGCCAAGGCAAAGGAAGCCGAAGCCCGTAACGCCAGCGCCGGTAGCACCGGAGCCAAGGTCTCGCTGCGTACATTCGTCAATGCACGTGTCACTGACTACAAGGCGGCTGCTCTCGCCCTTCTGGCAATGAACCACGCCGATCTGAAAACCACCATCGACCAGCTTGCCAATCGGGCCGTGCGCGCAGGCGTCGAGCTTGATGGCGTCGAGCGCGTCGAGGAACAAAGGGCCGCTTGATATGAACGCTGTTGTGCAAATGGAAACCCATCGCCCCGCCCTTCAGTCAGGCGGCGCGGTGCGGGCAATTGTTCCGCAGGACTTCGACGGCGCTTGGCGTATCGCCAATGCCGTTGTGAAGGCCGGCATGGCTCCCCGAGGCTTGGAAACCTCCGAAAAGGCCATGGTCGCGATCATGCACGGGATGGAGGTCGGCATGACGCCGATGGCGGCCCTGCAATCCATCGCTGTTGTCAATGGTCGCCCGACGATCTGGGGCGACGGCGCTATCGGCTTGGTTCGCGGCTCTGGAAAGTGCGAATGGATCAAGGAACGCATTGATGGCGACGGCGACAACATGGTCGCCATCTGCGACGTGAAGCGCAAGGGTGAGGCCGACCCGATCCGAGCGACCTTCTCTGTTGCCGACGCCAAAAAGGCCGGGCTGTGGGGCAAGCAGGGGCCTTGGCAGCAGTATCCTAAGCGTATGCTTGCCATGCGCGCCCGAGCCTTCGCCTTGCGCGATGGCTTCGCTGACATTCTTCGAGGTCTTGGAATAGCCGAGGAAGTGCAGGACGCGCCCGCTCCCGACGCCCGATCCGTCACGCCTCCGTCGCCGCCGCGCGCGCCTTCGCCCCCGCAAATCGCCGCCCCCGTCGAGGAAGCGGAAACCATCGAGCATGAACAGGTGGTCGAGGAAACCGGCGAAGTCATCGAAGCCATTCAGGACGGCGAACCGTTCGATCTGGATGCCTTCCTGTC
>NZ_SNZF01000066.1 GCF_004363725.1 Aquamicrobium defluvii
TGCGTTCGAAAACACGCCGAAAGGATATTGGCCGTCAGACCTCCCGATGCCTGAATGAATAAGCCCCGCTCCGGCGGGGTTTTTGTTTCAGGCCCGATTTCTCTCCTGCCCCTAGTTCTATAAAACTCCCCCTCAGAGCCCTATATCTTCTCAGGTTTGTTCAGCTTCTGAAACCGGTTCAGACCTCGTATCTGTCTATCCTTTAAGGTCCTTGACCGTAGGAAAGCTCAGAACCCCGAACATAGGAGGACTAAGCCCCGTGCTCATAGAGCATCCGGGGTTAGCCCCTATGCCAGAGTGATCTTGACCGCCGGAGCCGCCCGTCACCCCTTCCGATTGACTGGGTGTCAGCCCGCCAACCTCGACCGCACTTTTTCGTCACCCTGACAGGTCACGGCGGACGCCCCTTCGGTCTTTCGGAGTGGGGCTTGTCTATGTCCGCGCCCGGTGGTAAACATAAGTCGTCACTTATAACGACCCCGGGTCCGCCACCGTCATTCAACCTTCCGGCACCCGTATCAAAGCCCCGGCCTAACCCGCCGGGGCTTTCTTTATGCGCGATGATTCCAAAGGGTTCAATCTTTTTGTGGCATTATTTGCCACTTTTTTTGCTTGAGCCTATTGCACGTGGTGGCAGATTATGCCACTATCCAATCATCAACAGCGCACGAAGACACGGACACCCGCCGATCTGCGCTGAGCCAAAGGGCAGGAGATGATGATGGCGAAGTACGGAGTCAGGTTCGAAACGGCAGACGGAACGCTCGAAGACGCTTTCCATGTGACCACCCGCAAGGCCGAAGCCGTACGCGCCGCCAAGATTGCGGCCAAGACCACGGTTTGCACCGATGTGGTTCGCGTCTGGGTTGATGACCTCTGCGCCGAACTGGGCATCGCGTCTTTCGCCACGAGGTTCGCGTGATGAAGTGTCTCGGACCCCTCGTCGTCGGAGCCATATGCGGCTCCACGGCCTACTTCCTGATCCCCCTTTTCATGGGCCTGTTCGACTAGCCACCTGACGGAGACGACCATGAACGCCATCAGCGATCAGCACAGCATCGAATTTGAGTTCAAGGAATTGCAGCCATCAATCGGCGGCGTCCGTCTGGACATCTACATCAGCGGCGTGGCCGAGCTTGCAGCCGATCCGGGATACCAGTTCTACGTCAAGAGCATCCGCCTCGACGGGACCACACCGGACAAGTTTGCCCGCCCCACTCTGTTCGGAGGAAGGCCCCGCAAGGCGGCAATCACCATCATCAACAAGCCTGCCAAGGGCGACACGTCTCTGGAAGCGCAGATTTTCCGCTGGCTGGAAAGCGCGATCTACGACGACGAACTGGCGCTCCGTGCGTGGGCCTCTGAATTTGAGGAGGCAGCATGACCGCCACCCTCTCCCTCACCATCATCGCCATTGGCATCCCGGTCATGTTCTGGGCTGTACTCACGGAGCCACGGAAATGACGACTGCAAATGTCAAATACCAAGTCGAGATGGCCGCAGTCGATAAAGACTTGGCCAAGGCTGTAAACGACGCCCGAAACGCTCTCGCCTCTGCTGAGAAGGCGATGATTGAGGCCTACACCAAGTCACCTCGATATCAGGCGATGCTTGATCTGGCTGGATATGGCGGCGGCGGTTACGGCAAAGTTCCGACTTACCCTGTCATTCAAGGACCCCGGATCGTCTGCAAGGTCATGTTAGACCTCGAACAAGAGCCGACTCGTCCGCAACTCTATCTCGATCCGAAGACCGCAAATCTTCTGCTTTCCGGCAAGCTCTTGTCCGACGACGAGAAGCGCCATTTGCTCAAGGATATGGGCGTCGAGCTCCCAAAGTCTGAGAGCGCGACATGATCCGCTCCCTCGACCTTCTCCCCGCCCGCCTGTGCTCTTGGCTGGCGACCCGCTCAACCCCCGCCACGTTCTCGCTCTGCCTGATAGCGGCAGTGGTGCTTGTGGCTGCGCTCGAAAGGCCGGTGTGATGGCTGAATATCTCCTTTTGAAATGGGGAACGCTCAAGGGCTGGAACCTCGAAACCGACCAGAGCCGCGCCGCCGCTCAGAAGTATGCCGACATGGGTATGTCTATGGGCGCTATGCAGCAGCGGGACACGCCCGAGCAGAAGCAGGCTCTTTGCGATCTGATCGACGCGATTGACGGTGAAATCAAAAACGACTGGTCCGGCGAGGCGATGTCGAAGGATGAGGCAAAGCGCTACGTCCTTGAGTACGGGGCATCGCCATGACGCCCTCAGTCAGAGCGCGCCCTGTCGATGACGACATCCTGACGGACGGTCATCTTCGCTACCGGGCCAGAACAGTCTTTCGCGAATTGCAGGCCCGATACGGCTTCGGCGGCGCTCGCGAACTCATCGCAGAAATCATCAACGAAGCGGCCGAAAGGTCGGGGAGATACAACCATGCAGAATGAATGGGCATTCTGGCAGCGCGCGCTTGCCATCGGCAACGGCCGCCGCCTGACCAAGGACGAAATGCGGTCGCTTGAGGCCACCACGGAGCCGCAGACCGGGTTCTGGCGCAAGCGCAACAAGTCCGGCTCCGATGTGCCGGTTGCCATCTGGCATGACGGCAACGGCATGGTCGCCAAGGTCGGGCGGGATATGGCCGATCATGCCGATGAAATCTGGACGTGGTGCTGCGATTGGCCGATTAGCGAGGAAGCATATCGCTCCGTTGCCGAGAATGGCGAGGCGTGGCCCGGTTCTGATCCTGTTGTTCAAGAGCAGGTTGCCGGAGCGGGCCACAACTCTGGCGAAATCGATGAAGCTGAGGCGTTTGCCGATCAGGTTGACGCCGCCGAGAAGGGCAAGGACGCCTATGCCAGGATCGCGGATGACGAACAGCTTGCCGCCGCGCAATCGCTCCGGTCGCGCCTGCTGGAACTGAAATCCGAAGGCGAGAAGAAGCACAAGCGCGAGAAGGAACCGCACCTTGAGGCCGGTCGCGCGGTCGATAAAAAGTGGCTTCCGAACGTAAAGCGAGCGCAGGCAGCGGCGGATGCTATCCGCGCATCTATGAACACGTACGAGACGGAAAAGCTTCGCAAGCAGCGCGAAGCCGAGGCCGCGCGCCTTACGGCGGAGATTGCGGCTCGCAAAGAGGCCGACAAAGCCAACGCGCCGGCCCCTGTCGAACAGCAGCCCGAACCTGTTGCTGCCGCCCCTACGCCGATCCGTGGCAGCTATGGCCGCGCCGCGTCCGTGAGTGTTGTCAACGTAGTGACGGCCATCACCGATCAGGATGCCCTCTATCGCTTCCTGAAAGATCACCCAGACCTCAAGAACTGCATGTTCGACCTCGCCAAGCGTGCGGTCGCTAAGGGGCACACTGTCCCCGGTGTGACGGTCGAAGAACAGGCAAAGGTGGCATGATATGAACGCTGTAGTCGAAATGGCAAGCCGCGCCCCTGCCCTTATGGCGGGCGCTCAGGTTGGCGCGATCATCCCGCGCAGCATTGAGGAAATGTGGCGCGTGTCTACCATGGTCGTGAGGGCCGGTCTGGCTCCGCAGGCTCTTGTCGGCAAGAAGACCGGCGAAGAAGCGGCAAGTGCGGTGGCTATCGCTGTCATGGCCGGCGCAGAGCTTGGCCTGCCTCCCATGGTGGCGCTTCGTAGCTTTACCGTCATCGGTGGACGCCCTGCCCTGTATGGTGACGGCATCATCAACGTGGCTCGCCGGTCCAAGAAGGCTGCCTATATCCGAACCGGGTATGACGAGACCGGCAAGTTCGGATGGTGCGAGGCGAAGCGCTCCGACACAGGCGAGGAAAAGCGCGTCGAGTTCTCGGAGGCTGATGCCCGAGCGGCCGGCCTTTGGGATGACCGAAAGACCGTCAAGCGCAAGGGTTTCGATGGACAGTGGAAAGAGGTCCCGAACGATGCGCCATGGTTCCGCTATTCCAAGAGGATGCTGGCATGGCGCGCTGCTGGATACTGCCTCCGCGAACTATTCGCTGACGTTCTGGGCGGCATCACGGACGAGTTCGAGGCGCATGAGATCGCCGCCCATAACGAGCCGGTGAATATCACCCCGCCGTCCGCGCCGCGTCCACCGTCTCCGCCATCCGCCCAGATTGCCGCCCCCATCGAGGAAGCCGAAACCATCGAGCATGAACAGGTGGTCGAGGAAACCGGCGAAGTCATCGAAGCCATTCAGGACGGCGAACCGTTCGATCTGGATGCCTTCCTGTC
>NZ_SNZF01000067.1 GCF_004363725.1 Aquamicrobium defluvii
GTATTCGGGCGGTACGTCGCGCCATCGCCCACCGGTTTTCAAGATGTGCAGGATACCGCTGATAACGCGCCGGTCATCGACGCGGGGCTTGCCGGGCTGGTTCTTCGGCAGATGCGGCTCCAACACCGCCCAGGCTTCATTAGACAGCCAGAAGTGATCGTGCATGGCTTCCTCCATGCCCCCGGACCCACTACCGAACCGAATCAGCCAATCTTGACAATAATTTGATTAAGTCCCCAACCTAGGCTCCGTACTCAATCATTGCCTTGATTGAATGTTTGGGTGTGGTTCTCTTTTATGCAGGAGGATCACGTGGCGAATGAGTTTTGGTTGAGCGATCGGCAATGGGCGGCAATCGAGCCGTGTCTTCCCAGCAATCAGCCGGGCGCGCGGCGGGTCGATGACCGGCGCATTCTGAGCGGCATCATCCATGTGCTGCGTTCCGGCTGCCGGTGGCGCGACTGCCCGGCGGTTTATGGCCCTTACACGACCGTCTACAACCGCTGGAACCGATGGTCGCGGTGCAAGGTCTGGCAGTTGCTCTTCGAGGCTTTGCGTTCGGTCTCGCCCGGTGAGGACTTTCAGGCGGGACTGTCAGGATTTCCGTGTTTGACGGGCATAGTGGATAAATAAGGAGTCCCCCTATGTCTCGACGCAAAGAGCCTGCAATCCCGAATGAACTTCTCGATCAGTTGCTAGCTGGCGGCGCTGCCAGTGCGGTCTTTGAGCAAGACGGCCTGCTGGATTCGCTGAAGAAGGCGCTGACCGAGCGCGCCTTGAACGCAGAGATGAACCATCATCTGGCCGGCGATGATGGCGCCGGCAACACGCGCAATGGCTGTGGCCGTAAGAGGGTCACGACCGATACCGGCCAACTGGAGATCGAGGTGCCGCGCGACCGGCAGTCGAGCTTTGATCCGCAACTGATCGCTAAATATCAGCGCCGTTTCCCAGGCTTCGACGACAAGATCGTTTCGATGTACGCCCGCGGCATGAGCACCAGGGAGATTACTGGGCATCTGCGCGAGCTATACGGCATTGACGTGTCGCCGGACCTGATCAGCACCGTGACGGACGCCGTGCTCGATGAAGTCTCCACCTGGCAGCAGCGGCCGCTCGACCCGGTTTATCCGCTGGTCTTCTTCGATGCGATCCGGGTCAAGATCCGGGACGAAGGCATGGTCCGCAACAAGGCGATCCATATCGCCCTGGGTGTGCGCGCCGATGGCGCCAAGGAGGTGCTTGGCCTCTGGCTTGAGCAGAACGAAGGCGCCAAGTTCTGGCTGCGGGTGATGAACGAGCTCAAGACCCGCGGCACCGGGGATATCCTGCTGCCTGTCGTTGATGGCCTCAAGGGCTTCCCGGAGGCCATTACCGCGGTGTTCCCCGAAACTGTGGTGCAGACCTGCATCGTGCATCTGCTGCGCAACTCCATGGACTTTGTCTCCTGGAAGGACCGCAGGGGCTTGGCAACGGCGCTCAAGCAGATTTACCGCGCCACCGATGCCGACGCGGCCGAACAGGCGCTGGCGGCCTTCGAGGCCGGCTATTGGGGCCAGCGCTATCCCGCCATCGGCCAGAGCTGGCGGCGCGTCTGGAGCGAGGTCATTCCGTTCTGCGCCTTTCCCGATGAGGTCCGCAGGATCGTCTACACCACAAATTCCATAGAAGCTTTGAACTCCAGGCTTCGCCGGGCGGTCAGGGCCAGGGGCCACTTACCCAGCGACGATGCCGCCACCAAGCTGCTCTATCTGATCTTGAACCGGTCGGAGAAAGAGTGGAAAATGCCGCCACGTGAGTGGTCAGTGGCCAAGGCACAGTTCGCCGTCATCTTCGGTGAGCGCTTCATAAAAGCCATGGCGGCGTAATATGCAATCGCCCGCCAAACACGAAATTAATGACACTCCCCACAGATCCTGATCGCCGGCCTGCGCCACGATGGCCTGAGCGCGCCATGGGTAATCCACGGCGCCATGAACCGCACCGCCTTCAACGTCTATGTCGAGACCCAACTGGCGCCGACGCTCGCCCCCGGGGATGTCGTCATCCTCGACAACCTCAGCGTCCACAAGAGCGCCAGGGCCGAAGCTGCCATCCGTGCGCGAGGCGCATGGATGCTCGTCCTGCCCCAATACTCTCCCGACCTGAACCCGATCGAGATGGCCTTCTCAAAGCTCAAGGCCCATATGCGAAAGGCCGCAGCGCGGACCTTCGACGCGCTGTTCAATGCTTTGCACGACATCTGCCGCCTGTTCAGCCCACACGAATGCCGAAACTACTTCAACGCCGCAGGCTATGCGCCATAATTACGGCACGATGCTTTAGACGATTGCCTCTACGCGTTGCAGCCGACATTCCCGACCTGACGCGTTCCTCATTGCACAGCTGCCTGTAACGCCGGGATATTGCTCGCTGACAGGAAGCAGACGGCGGAAAGGCAACTCAATCATTTCGTGGCCATCAATCGGACCAGCAAATTCGCCTAAGTCGCGCTTGCAGAAGCGAGCCGGTAGTCTAAGGGGCGGCCATGGAACGGGCGACTTCGTCCTGGCTACGGAGCCGCGGCACGCGTCTCCTCGCCATGATCCGAATAGTCGAGCCGCACGCAAATGAACTTGCCAACCTTGACGCACCCCGCAAGCGGGGGGCGGCACCTCGGGCAGCGAGGCCGCATGGAGCCCGTCAAGAAGCACGGGCAACGACGACGGCATCGCCCCCGAAAAAGTCGTCCACATGCCCACAGAGCGCACGAAGCCTGCCCACGCAGTCCAGCCCCGGTTTTTCTCCTGCCGCGATCTCGTCGAAACCAGCTTCATCCTGCGGATTTGCTCGTCTTCTAGGCGGGTTCAATGCCTGCGCGCCGCCTCAGGATCCGGTAAGCGGAGATCACAGCGAACGGTGCAACGCATGCAATAAGGAGGCCGAGCGAGACCGGACGCTCAATGAAAATCATCACGTCGCCGCGCGACATTGCGAGCGACTGCGCCAAGCTGGTTTCCGTCAACGGCCCCAGGACCAAGCCGAGAATCATCGGCGCCAGCGGTATGCCAACGCGCTTGCACAGATAGCCGGCGACGCCGAAGCCGATCATCAGCCAGACCTCGAACATGTCGCCGTTCACGCTATAGGCACCGACAACAGCGAACATGATGATGATTGGAAATATGTAGACGTATTGGATGGACGAGACCTTCACGAACAGCGGGATCATGACGATGGACAGGAAGACGAGCACGACGTTCGCAATAAAAAGGCTGGCGATGACGCCCCAGACAAGAGCAGGATGCTCGGTAAACAGCAGTGGACCTGGCGGGATGCCGGCGACCACCAGAGCCGCCAGCATCAGCGCGGTTGATGCCGAACCTGGTATGCCGAGCGTCAGCATGGGTACTAGCGCGCCGGCGACGGCGGCGTTGTTCGCCGATTCCGGCGCGGCTACACCCTCGATCCTGCCTGTCCCGAATTCGTGCCCGAACCGGGACAGGCGCTTCTCGATCGTATATGCCATGAAAGAGGCAGCAGCCGTTCCCGCACCGGGGAGGATGCCCATGCCGAAGCCGACCAGCCCGGCGCGGATCATCGTGCCCAATGTGGTTCTGATCTCGTGCCAGCGCGGCAGCGCATCCCGCCAACCCGACGATTCCAGCTTCGCGGTGCGCGAATCCCAGCTTGCCAGGACCTCGCCAACGCCGAGCAGGCCGATCGCGACTACGATAAAGTCGAGCCCGTCGGACAGCGCGAAAAGATTGAAGTCGTAGCGCGGTTCGCCGCGCAACGGGTCTGGCCCCACCGTTCCGAGCATCAGCCCGAGCAGCATCGAGAGGATGGCGTAGCGGTTTGCGCCGAACGTGCAGAACAGGAGAAGGACGAAGGTCATGAGGATGAATTTTTCCGGCGGTCCAAACAACAGGGCGGCGTTTGAATGTCAATGACCGTGGAATCGGGACCCCGTATTTTCGCGCAAAAGGAACCCCGGTTTTGGGTTGATGGAGGGCACGACGGTGAGCGCCCGATCAGG
>NZ_SNZF01000068.1 GCF_004363725.1 Aquamicrobium defluvii
GCCGCCCCTTGACCAAAACCTAAGACCCAAACCATACATGAAGGCGGGTCACTTCTCGGCGAAAATCCCGGGTCAGCTCTCAGCGGAAATCAACACCCTGTCTTTATACTCACTCGTCGGGCTGCCGAGATACCACCAAGATACCACCGCGATCGGAAAAATTAGGACTATCGTGGCGTAGATACGGTGGAGTTCTCGATACAAGATACTGAAATCATAGGATACTTTCGGGATTTCGGATATTGTAGCGTATATGAAATGCAGCCTTGCGGGAGATCGCTTTGTTATCACAGCCAAGGCTATGGTTTTATTGAAGAAATTGGAGCGGGCGAAGGGATTCGAACCCTCGACCCCAACCTTGGCAAGGTTGTGCTCTACCCCTGAGCTACACCCGCTCGCGCGGCTCTCGCCGCAAGCCGCGCCTATATGGCCGAAGACCGGGGCGATTGCAACAGGCAAATCGCGTCTTTTTATACTTTCTGCGCTCCGCAGAAAATAAGAACCGTCAGCCGCCCCGGATTGCCTTGCGACAGACGAAATACTGTTCGCCCGATGAGAACGCACGGGATGTCGTGTGGTCCACGTAACCGGCCCTGCGGGCCTCTCCGGCTTTCCAACGATCTACCTTTCTCCGCTCCCGAACGGATGCGCGCAGAGCATCCGCATACTTCGACGCACGGTCACACGCCCCCTGAAGACATGATGGCTTCCTGACAGCTTCTCCGGCTTTCCGCCATTGTGTGGCCACCGCCCGATTCCGTCTGACTGCAAAACGCTCTAGCTGTTTGATCTCGGGCTTTGATGGTGCATCATTATCGCCGGAATCAAAGGAAGCGCTATGGGCCAGGTTCTTCACGGGAGCGCCACGACGACTGAGGCGGTCCGTCGAGCGATACAACATAGTCAAGAGAGCCTGAGGGCTTTGTCGAGGCGCTACGGGATCAATCAGAAGACCGTCGCGAAGTGGAAGAAGCGGACCTCGGTGACCGATGTGCCGACCGGGCCGAAGAACCCTGCTTCGACAGTGCTGACGATCGAGGAAGAGGCGGTGATCGTCGCCTTCCGGAAGCATACTTTGCTGCCGCTGGACGACTGCCTCTATACGCTGCAGCCGACGATCCCGACGTTGACGCGGTCATCCCTGCACCGCTGCCTGCAGCGTCACGGGATCAGCCGCCTGCCCGAGGTCGAAGGCGAAAAGCCGGCGAAGACGAAGTTCAAATCCTATCCGATCGGCTTCTTCCATATCGATATCGCCGAGGTTCAGACAGCCGAGGGGAAGCTCTATCTGTTCGTTGCCATCGATCGCACCAGCAAGTTCGCCTTCGTCGAGCTGCATCGCGAAGCCAAACGGCGCACGAGTTCCTGCGGCATCTCGTCGAAGCGGTTCCCTACAAGATCAGCATCGTCCTGACCGACAACGGCACGCACTTCACCACGCCAGGCGCCGGCGGTTCGGCCACGCCCCTGATCGTCGAGGCCTTGGCTAAGGGAGAGACCGTCTGGGCGCATGTCTTCGAATACGCATGCGCGCAACTCGGCATCGAGCATCGCACCACGAAACCCAAGCATCCCTGGACGAATGGCCAGGTCGAGCGGATGAACCGCACAATCAAGGACGCCACCGTCAAGCGTTACCACTACGACGACCACGACAGCTCGAACGCCACCTCGCGAACTTCGTCTCAGCTTACAACTTCGGCCGGCGGCTGAAGACCCTCAAAGGCCTCACGCCCTACGAGTTCATCTGCAAACGGTGGACAATCGAGCCCGAACGATTTAAACTCGATCCTATCCATCAAATGCCGGGACTAAACACCTAAGGGACCACTGTGACGGACACGTTACCGTTTCGTGTTGGTTCCGTTACGTTTTCCTTTTGGTCATATGCGGTTGCAGAGGCATGCGTGAAATCTCTGCATAGTGGAATTCAGCCTGGAATATGGGCTCTGACGCGATTTTGATGATCATGGGGGATTCAAGTGGCCTTCCTTTAGCGCATGCCGCAACCACGGCGGTCGACATCAAGCTTCACGATAATTGAAATTAATTTCCGATTTTCGATTGCATGTCTCCGCCTGCCATGCAAGCTATTCGCATCGTCTTTCCCGCTTCCGAAGGCTGAAATCATGATCCGGGACACAGATCTCCTTGGCTCTCTCGTGGAGACCGTGTGCCGCTTCGTGCGAGATCGGCTGATGCCTGCGGAGCGGCGGGTGGAACAGGAAAATGCCATTCCTCCCGAACTGATTGAGGAGATGAAGGAGATGGGTCTCTTCGGGATGTCTATTCCCGAGGCCTATGGCGGCTTGGGGCTGACGATGGAGGAGGAGGTGCACGTCGCGTTCGAACTCTGCTATGCGTCCCCGGCCTTCCGCTCGGTGATCGGCACGAACGACGGCATCGGATCGCAGGGCATCATCGTGGACGGCACGGACGAGCAGAAGTGCCGCTGGCTCCCGGAGATGGCCGCGGAAGGGTGATCGGGTCCTTCGTGCTGACCGAGCCAGATGTCGGCTCCGACGCCGGGGCGACAAGGACGACCGCAAGACGCGACGGCGATCATTTCGTCCTGAACGGCACCAAGCGACACATCACGAACGCCCCCGTCGCCGACGTCTTCACCGTAATGGCCCGGACGGGAGGAGAAGGCCCGAACGGCATCTCGACCTTCCTCGTGCCGCGGGAGCTGGCGGGCCTGTCGCTGGGCGCCGCCGACCGGAAGATGGGCCAGCGCGGCACGCGCACATGCGACGTGTCTTCGACAATTGCCGCGTTGCCGCGGACGCGCTGATCGGAGGGATCGAAGGCAGGGGCTTCAAGACGGCCATGAAGGTGCTCAATCGCGGATGACTGCACATCGCGGCGGTTTGCGTGGGCGCCGCGGACCGCCTGTGCCAGGAGGCGGTCTCCTTCGCCACAAACAGAAAGCAGTTCGGAAAACCGATCTCGGAGCATCAGCTCATCCAGGCGATGCTCGCCGACAGTGGCACCGAGGCGTTTGCGGGCCGCGCCATGGTTCTAGAGGCCGCAAGGATGTTCGACGACGGCGCGGTGCCGTCGCGAGCTGTGTTGAAATTCGGGTGGCGCGATCTCCAGCATAGACATCGTATTGGGTCAGGCGGCGAGGTCAATCGTGTCCTTTGCG
>NZ_SNZF01000069.1 GCF_004363725.1 Aquamicrobium defluvii
CCAACGTTGCTGTGCCTCAGTCCGTCGATCCGGGCCCCGTCGCTGAGACCCATAAACAGCGTTTGGCGTCGCAGCCGCTCGACCGCAGCCCTCGCATCCGCGTCGGCATAAACCCTGTAAGGTGGAATCCCTTTTTCATTGGCGACCATGCGAACCAGGCGGTCTCGAACGAACTTCGGATACATCTGCTCCACGAGCCTCTGCATCTCGCTCGGGCCGATGTAGACGATTGCATTTCGGGCAAATTCATACGCCGTCTTTCGCTGGTCCGCTGTGGAGAATTGTTGCAGCCAGGTGGCAAGGCTCTCGATAAAACGCATTCCGGCTTGGAAGTCGCGATAACCGTCGTATTTCAAGCGGGCCATCAAGCGCAGCCAACGAAATTCCTTTCGAGCCTCGTCGTCACTCCACTGCATGATCTCGCTGAGGATCCGAAGGCCGAGGTCTTCGTTCATGGCAGCGCCCCCTTTCGAAACCTCAGACCTTTCTCTGCGGAATCCAATGCGCCAAGATACATGCGGGTGACGGCGATCCCACGTTGCCCGGGTTCCGCCAGATTCCAGCAATTGCTCGGGTCCACGCTTACTTCGTCAACGCTGAGCCCCATAGGGGTACTGAGGAGCGCATAGTCGTTGCCCGGCCATTTTCCGCGGTCACCGATCGTGAGAATGTCGTGGCCTCTCACCTGATCCTGCAGATGACGGACCACATTCTTTTTTGAAACGCCGCTTGCAACAATATCGATCGAGTGGCTCGACCGGGTAATAATGGCGTCAGTACAGCCGACTTGAAGGACGACCTGATGGGCAATGTCCCATAGCCGGTTTTCTGCCATGAAACGGATCGGCTCCAGCGTAATTTGGTAGCGCCGATTGGTCTGCCTTGCCGCGCCAGAAAGTTCGTGGCTTTCGGCAAGGGCATCTGCCAAGGTCTTCAGTTCTGGGCAAACTTCATCGGTACCATCTGGCTGCGCATCATCTGCGAGCCAACCGATCATGGCGCCATTGTAGTAACCGACCACAACGTTCTCCCAAACCTTACGAGGCAACACCGTTCTGAGGTCATTCCGTACCGATACACCCCGACCGGTGGCGATGGCCAATATGGCATCGCTGTCAGCAATCCTTTGGAGCTCGCCAGCAATTTCGGGTCGGGCGGGTTCAAACCGCTCGCGCGTATCTACGACCGTTCCGTCGTAATCCAAGACCACGGCTGCGAAGGTCGTCTTCTCTAGCCGGTCAATAAAATCGCGATGCGCCTGGCGCCAGAAGTCCAAGGTGTTCTTCCCTTGGAGCAGGTGGACGCTCTCACCTGTCTTTCGCCGGATTGCCGCAGCGGCGGTTGCTTCGATCCGCGGCGCTGTACCTCGACGTTCTCTCTTTGGCAGCTTCAAGTGATACAGCTTGCGGCCGAACTCCGGAACTCCGGGCTGCCCAGGATCGATTTCACGAGCCTGGCCCGCCCACCCGGTGACGCGTAGCGCAGCAAGGAGTGATCCGAGCAGCGCCGCCGGACCGGTGCCCGGGATGTCAAGGCTCGCGACAGGCACCTCCTTGGGGATGAGTCTCAGCGTTTTTTTGGCAAGCTCACGGTCGTCTTCGGCGACGAGTGCCAAGACCGAAGTTTGATCCTCACGCTTTGCGAGCCAGTGGTGCCGTCCATGAGCGAAGTTGCGGTAGTCCGCCAGTTGAATGTTTCCGAGCGCGGCCTCAGTGAATTTTGACTCAATATCTGTCGCGCCGACTTTCGTGGCCGGTCCATAGAGGACGATCGTCGTTGATCGCTGCCACAGGCCGTCCGCTGCGCCGCGCCAAGTCAGAACTGGTTTGCTCGACGCATCAAGGAGGGGGGCGACGAGATCGGAAACTTCATTCCAATCTGCGGGGTCGCCGAAGACCGAAACGTAGGCTCGCGCGAGAAGTGTTGAGAAGGCGAGCAGAGAGTTGGTCGCTAGGAATCCATCCTTTCCCGCCGGCGGAGGAAAAACCAACAGGTCTACGAATGGGTGTCGCTCGCAGATAGCTGTGATTGGACTGTTGGCGCGGCCGCACAAGACTGCGATTTGACGGTGCTCTCGCTCGATGAGGGACCTCGCCGCAGCGTTGATGTCGACATTCGTGCCTCCAGCAGTCAAAAGCCATTGGCTGACTGCGGCTTCGAACACGGTATCAACCGCCTCAAGCGGAGTCTGAACAATCCCTGGCTTTCCCGTATAGGATTGATGCAGCGCCACGAGTACCTGCGCGGCCGTCAGAGACCCTCCAGACCCGACCGCCGCAAGTGGCGAGAGGCCGGCATGCTTGACCGCTCCCTCCAGGCCACTAATATCGGTCGCACTGGCCCATCGAAAAGTCTCTTCTAGCCGCGATATTTCCAATTCGTATGGCTTTGCCATTTGATCACCCCCAAACCTCACGGGAACATAACATGAACACCCTATCACATCCCAGCGAAGTCAATACCCCCTTTTATATCGCCAACCTGGTTCGCGGAGTGCATCGCCGCACCTCGAGAAGAATATCAACAGTTGTTTTCGGCATTTCTCGTTGCCGGTTGTTAGAATCAGAAAACAATGAGGACACTCTGGCACAATTGACATTCAATTTGAGGGACGTATCTGTGTGTTTCGATCAAATAATTCCCCACGCCCGATACCGGCTCCTTCCCGTCAACTCGCGCACCCCGAGCTCTCCGATCAAATTCAACGCGCCGCGAGGGGATATCTTCGCCGACTTCGCAATCATGTGCGCCGATACGATCGGCCGCGACAAAAGAAGTTCGATGGCAATCGGAAGACTGCTCGTCGATCGCTTGTCCAAGGCTTTCCGCTCAAGCTGCCGTTTCGCAAGCGTCAGGCGACCGATGTCCTTCATCCCAACACCAGCAGCAGCGCCCATCGCGTCCAGAAATGCAATCAACCTTGTCGTCCGGTCGCGTGCACGTCGGCGCTCACGGGGAATTTCCCGTAGCCCGACG
The DNA here is from genome assembly GCF_004363725.1 of Aquamicrobium defluvii. Classification (GTDB taxonomy): domain Bacteria; phylum Pseudomonadota; class Alphaproteobacteria; order Rhizobiales; family Rhizobiaceae; genus Mesorhizobium; species Mesorhizobium defluvii. Next base: position 2,977 of record NZ_SNZF01000069.1, read on the forward strand.
GCAAACGCCAGCA
>NZ_SNZF01000070.1 GCF_004363725.1 Aquamicrobium defluvii
CCTGATCGGGCGCTCACCGTCGTGCCCTCCATCAACCCAAAACCGGGGTTCCTTTTGCGCGAAAATACGGGGTCCCGATTCCACGGTCATTGACAATCGGCCGGTCCCTCGTGCCGGTCTGCATGGACAGGCCCCGGAGTGTGGCACATGACGGCTCCCGACGCGCTCAGCCGGTCGGTGGATGCATCGTCAAGCCCGAGAACACGAGACAACACGGCGCGGGTGTCTTCCCCGAGCATCGGTGGCGGCTTCAGCTGTGCCTTGCCCTGTGCCGGAAGGCCGTGTGCCGCCCGGATCAACCTGATTGGTCCTAGCTCCGGATGGTCGAGGCTTTGCACGACGCCGCGCTCCGTCACGCTGGGGCTTTCGAGCGCCTCTGAGACCGTTTTCACGCGCCCGGCCGGAACGCTCGCCCGCTCGCAGGCGTCGAGCCAGTGCTGGCACGGCTTGCGGCGAAGCAGGTCCTCGATGCCCGGGATCAGCTCTTGGCGATGGATGGCCCGCCCATGCGCCGTGGCAAAGCGCGGATCGCGGGCAAGGTCGGACTTTTCGAGCACATGGTTGCAAAAATCCGCAAACATCCGGTCGTTGCCGACCGCAAGCGCGAAGACGCCGTCCGACGCCTCGAAGACCTGGTAGGGAACGACCGTGGGATGCGCATTGCCGAAACGCACCGGCTTCACGCCGGCATTGAGATAGCCGGTCCCGACGTTGATGAGCATGTTCAGGGCCGATTCGAGCAGGGCGACGTCGATATATTGCCCCTTGCCGCTCTCCCGGCGCTGATAGAGCGCCGCGAGTATCGATTGCGTCGCGACCATGCCCGCCACGACGTCGGTGAAGGCGACGCCGAGGCGGTTGGGAGGCCCGTCGACCTCGCCGGTGATGGACATCAGGCCGCTTTCAGCCTGCATGATGAAGTCATAGCCCGGCCGGTCGCGCTCGGGGCCGGTCTGGCCGTATCCCGAAATCGAGCAATAGATCACGCCGGGGTTGAGCGCCGAGATGGCATCGTAGCCGAGACCGAGGCGATCGGCTGTGCCGGGCCGGAAATTCTCGACGACCACGTCCGCCCTGGCCGCGAGGTCGAAGACGATCTTCAGGCCCTGCGCATCCTTGAGGTCGATCGCGATGCTGTGCTTGCCCCGGTTTGCGCAGAGATAGTAGGTACTGACGCCTTTGTAGTTCGGCACCGACCATGCCCGCGTGTCGTCGCCGCCGTTGATGTTCTCGATCTTCCAGACCTCCGCCCCCAGGTCGGCCAGGCTCATCGTGGCCCAGGGGCCGGCGAGCACGCGGCTGAGATCGAGGACCCGGATCCCTTCGAGCGGCAGCGTGTCGTTCGTCATGTGAAGTCTCCGAAAGCGGGATCCGGGGGCGGACCCTCCCGGCGTTGCCGGCTGGATGCGAGGCCGCCCGCGCCGAACATTGCAATCCTTCGAATATCGTTGCACTGCTGCTTCCGGCGGGCCGTCCCAGGAGGGCATATTCTCTGCGCAGCGTGTGGACGTCAATCATATTTGAAAATAAATTCCGTTTTTATGATGGTGCCTGAACGCAGGAGTGATGCATGAGGAAAAGAAGAAATCCCGGCGAGGACGGCAAGGAAGCCGTCGGTTCCGCAACGTCGCTGACGCGCGGGCTGGAAATACTCCGCGCGTTCACCCCGGACGATTCGAGGCTTGGAAATCAGGACCTGATGGAGCGCACTCAACTGCCCGCTGCGACCATATCCAGGCTGACCTCCGTGCTGGTGGGCTTGGGATATCTGCACTACGATGTCGTCCTCGGACGATACAGCATTGGGCCCGCCACCGTGTCGCTGAGCTATTCCGCGCTCAGTTCGAACCCGGTCATCTATCTTGCGCGCCCATTGATGCAGGAGCTCGCCGACTGGACGGGCGCGGCGGTCGCGCTCGGCACGCGCGACGGGCTTGAGATGGTCTACCTGGCAAACTGCCGGTCCATGTCTCCCGTCACGCTGCAATTGAATGTCGGCTCGCGCGTGCCGATCGCCCGCACCGCCATGGGCCTTGCATACATCGCCGAGATGGATGCGGCGCAGCGCGAGCCCCTGATCGCCGCCATGAGAGATGCCGACGCGCCTTCGCATGGCGTACGAAAAAGGGTCGACCAGGCGATCCGAGACTACACGTCGTCGGGGTTCGTCAGCGCCTTCGGCGTTTGGCACAGTTACATCAACGCTGTAGGCGTCGCTTTCAGGCCGACGGACGGATCCCCCGTTCTCGCCATCACCTGCGGGGGGATCGCCGATATTCTGCCCGACGAATTCTGCATCGAGAAGGTCGGCCCACGGCTCGTCCAGCTTGTCCAGCGGCTGCGCCTTTCCCTTGCGGGAGAGGGGCCGTCCGGATGAAGAGCCCTGCCGCCGTCACCCGGACAGCTCCCGGGTCATTTCGCGCGCGATGATGATCTGCTGGATCTGCGAGGTGCCTTCGTACAGCCTGAAGAGGCGTACGTCGCGATAGAAGTGCTCGACCGGATAGTCTTCCATATAGCCGGCGCCGCCGTGAATCTGAACCGCCCGGTCCGCGACCCGGCCCACCATTTCGGAACAGAACAGTTTGCACGAAGCGGTCTGTCTGATGATCGCAGCGCCGTCGGTGCCGTCTGGGATGTGGTGGACTTTTGAGAGGGTGGCGTAGTCTCCGGGTGTTGAAGCCCACAAAACGGGATTCGGGCGTTGGAGCGCCAGGG
>NZ_SNZF01000071.1 GCF_004363725.1 Aquamicrobium defluvii
GTAAGCGCGATTTTCAGGTCCTGCCGCAGAGATGTGTGAACAAGCGTGGCGCGGCTATCGGCTCAGGGGGCGGCTTGAGCCTTTGCGAAGTTGAAGGGTAGTAGGTCGGTAATGTCGGCCTCGGTCGGGCGCTGGGGCAGTTCGGTCAGAGCGTGGCGCAGCCAGACGTAGGGATCGATACCGCAGGCGCGGCAGGTGAGAACCAGGCTATAGATGACTGCACTGGCTTTGGCGCCGGCAGGTGTGTCGCTGAACAGCCAGCTTTTTCGTCCGGTGCAAAACGGCCTGATGTCGCGCTCGAGCAGGTTGTTGTCGATCGGCGCGTGTCCGTTTTCGACATAGCGGATCAGATAGTCCCATTGATTGCGGGTGTATGAGATGGCCTTGCCGAGCTTGCCTTTTGGCAGCACCTTGGGTGCGATGTCGTCGAGCCATTTCCTGAAGGCTGCCAATACCGGAAGGCTGTGCGTCTGACGCATTCGACGGGTGAGATCGGCTTGCGTTTCGCCGCTATCCGGGCTGGTTTCCCGCGCCAGTCTCTCGACCTTGTAGAGCGCCTCGAAGAAAGCCAGCGCCTGAAGCGGCGGTCCGCCCGGCTTCTTCATCGCCTTGAGCGCATCGGTAAACTTTCGTCGTGCATGCGCCATGCAGCCATAATGGGTGGCGCCCTTGAGCGTTCGCCATGCCTCGTAACCGTCACTCATCAGCAGGCCGCGATAATCGCCGAGGAAGGCTTGCGGATATTTCTGGCCGCGGCCAGGCTGGTAGTCGAACAGCACGATCGGTTCCTCGCTGTCCTGGCCGCTGCGGAATGCCCACATGTAAGAGGTGTCCTGCGCCTGCCGGCCTTCTTCCTTCAAGACCTGGACGAAGGTTTCGTCGCCGTGGATCAGGGGCTGCAGGCGCAGCTTTTCTTTCAGGACATCGTAGACGCGCTGCAGATGCAACTCGCTCGACCGGATCACCCAGTTTGCGATCGCACCGCGACTGACGGACACGTTGGTGCGGCCAAGCGCCTGCGATAGCCGATAGAGCGGCGTGCCATCGACATATTTGTTGGCCAGCATCAGCGCCAGGGTCGCGGGCGTCGCCACGCTGCCTGGCAAAGGCTGGGCCGGCATGGGGGCGAGCACCATCGGCGTCTTGATGCCGGTGCGGTCGCAATGCCTGCAGGCGTATTTGAACCGGACATTCTGCAGGACTTTCGCCTTGATCTCGATATGCAGTTGTTCGCTCATCGCCTCGCCCATCCGGTGAAGCGGGTTTCGGCAGCACGGGCACAGTTTTCCATCTTCCGGCAGGTCGTACTCGACGCGTTCGCGCGGCAGATCGGCCGGCAGGGGTCGGCGGCCGCGTTTGCGGCTCTCGGGCTCTCGAGGCTCCGGTAAGCCCGTATCGGGAAGATCGACGGTGTCGAGGTCGGCAAGGTCGGCGTCAAGATCACCATCGACATCAGGGGTGGCGTCGGCGTCCTGTTCGGCCTCGTTGAACAGGCGGTCCATATGCTTTTCGCTTCGGGGCGCAAAGCGGTGCTGCTGCGCCAGCCGCAGCTCTTCCTCCAGGACGCTGACGCGCTGTGATAAAGCCTCCTTCTCGGCCTTCAACGCGGCAATCTCGGCCGCGCTTGCCGCAAGCTGGGCCAGCAAGGCTTCGACGTCTGGATGGTTCGTGCGAGTCATTCCAGTTTTGAATCGGAACAAGCTATTGACGTCAACGATTTTTTGGCCGCGCCTATCCCGAAGACCGCTCGGGCAGCATAGGCGTATCGAAGTGCTGCTGCACATCTGCGCCGGCGCTGACATACTGACGTATCGGGTGCCGGGCCACGGCTTCAATATCGATACCGTCGAGCAGCCAATGAAGCTGTTCCGTCGTCAGATGCGCCACGGCATCCCGGCGCTTTGGCCAGCAAAACCGGTCTTCCTCAAGACGCTTCAAAATCAAGACGAAGCCTGACCGATCAAAAAACAAAAGCTTCACCCGGTCCCTGCGACGGTTGCAGAAAGCAAAGACAGCCCGCGCAAAAGGATCAAGCGCCATCGACTGCTCCACCAGAATGGCAAGGCTGTCGATCCCGGCCCTGAAGTCGACCGGATCGCGATGAAGATAAACCTGCACATCAGCCGACAGACGGAACATTGCCCAAAGCTCCGATCATGGCCGCTATCATTGACGCGTCGTCCAGTTCCACCGAAAGCGTCACACCGTTCGGCAGTGAGACCTTCGCTCTCAGCCCTGATGCCGCGCCATCGCCGGCGGCAATAATCGATCGTTCCCGCCGTTCCATCGGTGGGTCGCTCAAACCGCTCGGTTTGCTATCGCCATCGGCAATCCGCGCAGCTCGCGCCTCTATGACCGGAATGAACGTCGACACTTTCGCCGGCGCCGAAGGTGCGACCAAGGCCGGAGCTTTCGACTGACGCTGTTTGCGGATCCAAGTCCGCAGCAGGTTGGCATTGATACCGTTCTCAAGCGCCAGTTTCGATATCGAGACCCCGGGCATCAGGCAGGCCTCCAACAACCTTGCTTTCGATGCCGGATCAAACTCCCGTTTTCCGCCTCTACCAGCACGCAACACCCTCAATAGCCGGGCCTCGCTCACATCATCCATCGCGTTGTGTCCATTACGTTGCTTGTGGACACAACCTGCCTAAGCGCTCCCCCGATTCATAGGTGACCCAAAAATCGCGTTTAC
>NZ_SNZF01000072.1 GCF_004363725.1 Aquamicrobium defluvii
GCGGAGCCAAAGATACACTCGAACTACCGCTCACAGCTGAAAAGTCCTTAGAATCAGCGTCATCCAGCTAACAGGACACTTGACGCATAACCTAAAATCTCCATCCGCTCGACCAGTTCCGGGCGTTCAAGCGCATGTTCGACGACGGCATGACGAAGGAGGAGATCGCCGACGCCTATCGCACCACACCGCGCTACATCACGCAGCGTATGCGCCTCGCTTCGGTCTCGCCGGCTCTTCTGGAAGTCTATGCGCGCAACGGCATGCCACTGGCGATGCTGGAGGCATTCACCGTCAATCCCGACCATGCCCGCCAGGAACAGGTCTGGGAGGCTGTCCAGCGCTCCTACAATGTCCAGCCTTGGCAGGTCCGCCAGCTCCTGACCGAGACCACCGTTCCAACCGATGACAAGCGCGTGCGCTTCGTCGGCGTGGACGCCTATGAGCAGGCCGGCGGCGCGATGCTGCGCGACCTCTTCTCCGAGGACGATGGCGGCTGGCTCGAAGACGTTGCGCTTCTCGACCGCCTGGTTTCGGAGAAGTTGAAGGCCATTGCCGATGACGTGGCGGCCGAAGGCTGGAAGTGGATCGCTGTCGATACCAACCATCCCTACGGTTACGACAACGGCCTTCGCGAGATCACCGGCAGCTTCGCCGATCTCACCGACGAGGAGCGCGCCGCGCGCGAGGCATTGCGCAACGAGTACGACGATCTTGAATCGGAATATTCCGAGCATGACGAACTGCCCGACGAGATCGATCGGCGCCTCGGCGAGATCGAGGCCGCTCTGGAAGGCTTCGAGAAGCGCCCCATCATCTATGATCCTGCCGAGATCGCCCGCGCCGGTGTCTTCATCAGCATCGACCGCGACGGCGAGCCTGTCATCGAGCGTGGCTATGTCCGGCCCGAGGACGAGCCGGTGGCCGATGCCGGGGACGGCGAGAACGAAAACGCTGCCGCCGCCGGAAATGACGGTGAGGTGCAGCGCGCCGTCGTCACGATCGGCGGCCAGCCGGTCGAAACCGAAGACGACGATGACGACGATGGCGTGAAGCCGCTGCCCGAGCGGCTCGTCATCGAGCTGACCGCCCATCGCACCGTCGCGCTTCAGGAAGCGCTCGCCAATAATCCGCACGTCGCGATGACGGCGCTACTGCACCGTATGGTGATGGAGCGCTATTATTTCTCCGCGCCGACCGGGTGCCTGGAGGTCTCCGTGCGCCAGCGTTACTTCCCTTCGCAGGGCGCGGATCTCAGCGACAGCCCTTCAGCCAAGGCCATTGGTGAGCGGTTCGACGCATGGAAGACTGACCTGCCTTCCGACGAAGCGGCGCTCTGGGACTGGATCGCCGCGCTTGACGAGGCGAGCCGCATGGCGCTGCTTGCCCATTGCGTCAGCTACGGCGTCAATGCGCTCTACGAGCGCCCGAACCCATATAGCGGTTCCGGTATCTCGCAGCATGGCCTTGATCGCCGCCTTGCCGGAGCCGACCGGATCGCCCGCGCCACCGGCATGGACATGGTGCTCGATGCGGGATGGCGGCCCACGGTCGAGAACTATCTCGGTCGTGTGACCAAGACCCAGATCCTCGCGGCGGTGCGCGAGGGCGCAGGCGAACGGGCGGCCCAGCTCATCGACCATCTGAAGAAGGGCGACATGGCCAAGGAAGCCGAGCGCCTGTTGGCCGATACCGGCTGGCTGCCCGAACCGCTTCGCCTGGTCGATCTCGATGGTGATGCGGCCGCCGACACCGATGGCGAGGTCGAGGCTTTGCCCGACTTCCTCGCCGGCGACGGTGACGACGAGGAAGCAGCGGCTGAAGAAGAGGAAGACCGGCTGCACCTCGTCGCTGCGGAATGACCGCATACGGGGCGGCGCAGGCCGCCCGTACCGTTTTTCAACTCGCCCGGCCATCGCGCCGGGCATTTTTTATGGAGGTCGTCATGGCTGACCATATCGACATCGACTTCATCTTTCAGGCCGACCGCGAAAATCCCCCGGCCGAGCGGTCGCTGCCCTGGGAGGAGACGCGCGACGGTATCACTGTTGTCGTCGAGCCCAAGCCGCATTGGGCTGAGGACTTGCGGGCCTTCCGCCTCAATGCCCGCGAATATTGCTACTATGCCGACTGGAGCCGGTACGGTGCGCGCGCCCGGTTCTATGGCCATATCGATACCTGTGGCGATGACCTGTTGCTGAAGGCCCGCGCCCTGATCGTCCGCGAGATCGCCGAGGGGCATTGGAGCTGACCATATCCCCAGTCGCGTGTCAGTTTCACCAGCATCCGCCGTTCTTGCCATACCGTGTGGAGCTGGATTCCGACCCCGGCCTGGAACACGTCGATCCGGTGAGACCGGCATGGGGGAAAGGCTGGCGGGGCGCGGCACCTACGACGGGATTTCGGCATCCTGTCAGAGGCAGAACACCACCCCCGCTTCCATTCGCTGACCTTGGTCTGAGCCGTTTCCTTGTCAATCAACCCACGTATGTGGAACGGCCCGCGGTGCAAGGATGCTTTTCAGTCGATTTCACCACATGAGGACGGTGCGGTCATATGTCCGGCCTTTCTGCGCGGCACAT
>NZ_SNZF01000073.1 GCF_004363725.1 Aquamicrobium defluvii
TCAGGCCACAAGATGTTAAACGCTGTAGCCCACCCATCGCAGCTCCTGGCCGGGAGCCGCGATGGGGCTAATCTAGCAGGACTGAGACACATAAGGTGTTCAGTCCCGGGTCGATGATCGTTCCGATCCTGAGCGTGCCCCGGGCGCGGGAGCTGAGGCGTCCCGCCGTCTGGTCGAAAGCGGTAAATGCCGCCAGAACCTGCTCCGCCCTGGCGGCAAGGAGCGCTCCTTCCTGGGTCAGGCTCAGGCCGGTCGATACGCGCCGAAACAAGGTGATGCCTGTCTCCCTGGCCAGCCGCTTCAATTGCAGGGTCACGGCCTGCTGCGTGATGCGCAGTTGTTCCGCGGCGCGGGTGACGTTGCCCTCCCGCGCCACCGCGACGAATGCCCGTAGAGTGCGCAAGTCGATGGAGTTCAGCATATTAATCCCAGTTATAATCACCGGGTCGATTTGTCATTGGATTTTTACGTGCGACATCCCGATATTGAGTGAGAAGGCCGGGCTGGGAGGCTGCCATGCAATTGCGAGAATTCCAGGCTTATAAATATTGTGCCGGTCTGAACGGAGGGATGGCACGATGACGCGTCCGGATTCCAGGCAGGCGGGAACAGAATCCTTCGACTATATCATTGTCGGTGGCGGCTCTGCCGGCTGCCTGCTGGCCAACCGCCTGAGCAGAGATCCATCGATGCGTGTCCTTTTGCTCGAAGCGGGCGGAAAGGATAACTATCCCTGGATTCATATCCCGGTCGGCTATCTCTACTGCATCGGCAACCCCCGGACCGACTGGCTGTTCCATACCGAGCCGGAAGCCGGGCTGAACGGGCGTTCGTTGCGCTACCCCCGGGGCAAGACGCTTGGCGGCTGCTCGTCCATCAACGGCATGATCTATATGCGCGGGCAGGCCCGTGACTATGACGGCTGGGCGGCGCTGACCGGAGACGATGCCTGGGAATGGCAGAACTGCCTGCCTGATTTCAAGGCGCACGAGGATCATTATCGGCTGGATGACGGCAACGATCCCGAGACCGGCGGCAACGGCCGCTTTTCCGATATGCACGGGCATGGCGGCGAATGGCGGGTCGAGAAGCAGCGCCTGCGGTGGGACATCCTCCAAGCCTTCGCCGATGCGGCGGTCGAGGCCGGAATTCCGCGGTCCGACGATTTCAACAGCGGCGACAACGAGGGTGTCGGTTACTTCGAGGTCAACCAGAGGTCCGGATGGCGCTGGAACACTTCGAAGGCCTTCCTGCGCCCGGCGCTCAGCCGGCCCAACCTCTCTGTCTGGACGCATGCGCAGGTCGAAAGGCTGACGTTCGAGACCGACGGGTCGGGCCGGAAACGATGTGTGGGTGCCGTGCTTCGACGGCAGGGACAGGCCGTGCAGGTGCGATCGAACAGGGAGGTTATCCTGTCGGCCGGGGCGATCGGCTCCCCGCACATCCTGCAATTGTCCGGGGTGGGTCCGGGTTCCCTGCTGAAAAGCCACGGGGTCGAGGTCGTGCACGATCTGCCCGGCGTTGGCGAGAATCTGCAGGACCATCTGCAGATCCGGGCCGTGTTCAGGATAAGCCATGCCAGGACGCTCAACATGCTCGCCAACAGCCTGTCCGGCAAGATCGGGATCGCGCTGGAATATGCGTTGCGGCGCAGCGGTCCCATGAGCATGTCGCCATCGCAGCTCGGCGCCTTCAGCCGCTCCGATGAAACGCAATCGCACGCCAACCTCGAGTTCCACGTCCAGCCACTCAGTCTCGATGCGTTCGGCGAGCCGCTGCATCGCATTCCCGCCATCACCGCCAGTGTCTGCAACCTCAACCCGACCAGTGTCGGCACCGTCCGCATGCGGTCGGCGAGAGCGCAGGATGCCCCGGCGATCGCGCCCAACTATCTGAGTACCGACGAGGATCGCCGGATCGCCGCCGAGAGCCTGAGGCAGGTGCGCAAGATCGCATCGCAGCCGGCGCTGGCGAAATATCAGCCTGTCGAATGGAAGCCGGGACCGGAATTCCAGAGCGACGAGGAACTGGCCCGATTGGCGGGCGATATCGCCAGCACCATCTTCCATCCGGTGGGCACGACGAAAATGGGGCGTGACGACGATCCGATGGCGGTGGTGGACAGCCGCCTCAGGGTTCGCGGTATTGCAGGGTTGCGCATCGTCGATGCAGGCATCATGCCCAGGATCACCAGCGGAAATACGAATGCGCCAACGCTGATGATCGCAGAAAAAGCAGCCGGCTGGATCTTGCGGGAGCGCAACGGGTTCCAGCCTGGCACCTGATCGGGTTCTTCCCCGGTTTTCGTGGAGTGGCGGCGGCAGTCCCGCTTATATCTGTGTGATGAGCGACTAGGAGACCTGTGCGCGGGTAGCTGTGGACGGCATTTGCTGTTTGTGATTCGCTCTTCTTGAACGAGAGATTGAGGGCAGCGATGGCACGGCGGCGGATTGGTCAGGAAAGTTTCGGGTTTGGCGACTTTCGGGCGCGCCGCCAGTCATCGT
>NZ_SNZF01000074.1 GCF_004363725.1 Aquamicrobium defluvii
TGTGATTTTTCATGGAATGAGGACCCCAGTTGAGGGGTAATTTTCGTCCAAACGGGACCCCTTAACGTGGGGTCATCAAAGTGCGTCCGGTTTGATCGGAGGCATTTGTGTTTTGGATGTTGGTTGTGGAGACGATTGCAAAGATACGCCGGCTGTCGCTGGTGCAGGGGAAGTCGATCAAGGCGATCTGCCGGGAGTTGAAGATCTCGCGGAAGGTGGTTCGCAAGGTGCTGCGATCGGACGAGACCGAGTTCCGCTACGAGCGCAAGCATCAGCCGTATCCCCGGATGGGAGCCTGGCGTGAGAAGTTGGACGGGCTGCTGTCGGCGAATGCGGCAAAGCCGCAGCGTGAGCGGCTGACGCTGATCCGGATCTTCGAGGAGCTTCGCGGCCTTGGCTATGACGGCAGCTACAGCTCGGTGTGGCGCCACGCGCAGGATTGGGATGAGCAACGCGGCAGCGCCGCGGCTGAGGCCTATATCCCGCTGAGCTTCGCGCCTGGCGAAGCCTACCAGTTCGACTGGAGCCACGAGGTCGTCCTGCTCGACGGCGTGACGGTGACCGTGAAGGTGGCGCACATGCGGCTCTGTCACAGCCGCATGTTCTTCGTTCGGGCCTATCCGCGCGAGACGCAGGAGATGGTGTTCGACGCCCATGACCGGGCGTTCGCCTTCTTCCGCGGGGCGTGCACGCGCGGTATCTACGACAACATGAAGACGGCGGTTGACGCGATCTTCATCGGCAGGGATCGCCGCTACAACCGCCGCTTCGCGCAGATGTGCGGTCATTACCTTGTCGAACCGGAGGCCTGTACGCCGGCGTCGGGTTGGGAGAAGGGCCAGGTCGAGAATCAGGTCGGGCTGGTACGAGAACGCTTCTTCACGCCGCGTCTGCGCTTCAAGACGCTGGAGGACCTGAACGGCTGGCTGGCCGACAAATGCGTCTCCTGGGCCAAGGCGCACCGGCATCCCGAACAGGACGGCCGCACGATCTGGGAGGTGTTCGAGGAGGAGCGCGGCAGCTTCATTCCATATGCCGGACGCTTCGACGGCTTCCACTGTGTCCCGGCCTCGGTGTCGAAGACCTGCACGGTGCGCTTCGACAACAACAAATACTCGGTGCTGTCGAGCGCCGTCGGCCGGCCGGTCGAGATCCATGCCTATGCCGATCGCATCGTCATCCGCCAGGACGGCGTGGTCGTCGGCGAACATGCCCGCTGCTTCGGCCGCAACGAGGTGATCTACGACCCTTGGCATTACGTCCCGGTATTGGCCCGCAAACCCGGCGGGTTGCGCAACGGCGCACCGTTCAAGAACTGGGTTCTGCCGTCGGCCATGGAGAAGGTGCGTCGCAAGCTCAAGACAGTGGATGACGGCGACCGGCAGATGGTGTCGATCCTCACCTGTGTGCTGAGCGACGGATTGAACGCGGTCGAGGCGGCCTGTCAGGAGGCGCTCGATCACGGCGTCTCGTCGGCAGCGGTGATCCTCAACATCCTGGCCCGCCGCCGCGACCCGGCGCCGGGCACGATCCTTTCCATTCCCCAGGCGCTGAAGCTGGCTCACGAGCCGATCGCCGACTGCGCCCGCTATGACAGTCTCAGGAGGACGAACAGCCATGGAACGCACCGAGGTTCTGGAACTGATGGGCACGCTGAAGCTCTACGGGATGCGATCAGCCTATGACGAGATCATGGGCGTCGCCATCAAGCGCCAGCACGAACCACCGAAGATCGTCGGCGATCTGCTGCAGGCCGAGATATCCGAGAAGCAGGCCCGCTCCATCAAATACCAGCTCACCGTCGCCAAGCTGCCATTGGCCAAGGACATCGATGACTTCGACTTCACCGGCACGCCCGTCAACGAGAGCCTGATCCGTGATCTTGCCGGCGGAGCCTTTGTCGCCGATCAGCGTAACGTCGTCCTGGTCGGCGGCACCGGCACGGGCAAATCCCATCTGGCCATCGCCATTGCCCGGGCGCTCATCCGCAACGGTGCGCGCGGCCGCTTCTTCAATGTCGTCGACCTGGTCAACAGACTGGAGACCGAGACCCGTGCCGGCCGCCAGGGGCGCATTGCCGATCACCTGACCCGGCTCGACTTCGTCGTGCTCGACGAACTCGGCTATCTGCCCTTCGCCCAGGCCGGCGGGCAGTTGCTCTTCCATCTCGTCTCGAAGCTCTACGAGCGGACCAGCGTCATCATCACCACCAACCTGGCGTTCGGCGAATGGCCCACCGTCTTCGGCGACGCCAAGATGACCACGGCGCTGCTCGATCGACTTACCCATCACTGCGAGATCGTCGAGACCGGAAACGAATCCTGGCGCTTCAAGAGCCGCTCTCAAAGCTAAAGCCGAAAGCAAACGAGCCGCGCCCGATCAGGCTGTGCAACCCCGACCAGCTTCGCCTGATCGGGCGCTCACCGTCGTGCCCTCCATCAACCCAAAACCGGGGTTCCTTTTGCGCGAAAATACGGGGTCCCGATTCCACGGTCATTGACA
>NZ_SNZF01000075.1 GCF_004363725.1 Aquamicrobium defluvii
CCTGATCGGGCGCTCACCGTCGTGCCCTCCATCAACCCAAAACCGGGGTTCCTTTTGCGCGAAAATACGGGGTCCCGATTCCACGGTCATTGACATGCTGAGAACCGTCTTGGCCTGTGCCTCTTTCGATATCAGTGATGCAGCATTTGCATTCGTGGGTGCATAATACATCGTGTTCGCAAGTGTGGCTTGAGTCTCAGGGCTCAGGGCATAGTCGATGAAACGCTTTGCCGCTTCACGGTTCTGGGCATTCTCGATCAGACCGATGGCATTGATCTGGAAGCCAGACCCCTCTTTTGGCATCACCACCGCCAGCTTGCTGCCCTCTCCGCCGGCAAAGATCTGCGCCCGTGCATTCCAGCCCAGACCGATTGTAGCCGAGCCCGTCATAATTGGCTGATAGACATCCGGATGCGGCTCCCAGGTCTGAACCGCCGGGGCAAGGGTCATCACCTTCTCAATGCCTTTCTCGGTAGAGGTCTTGTAGTCCGTGCCGCCCGCCATGCGATCTGCCACAACGGTGAAGATGAGGCCGGTGGTGTCAGGAGCTGCTGCAAGAACGATCTTGCGATTGTAGGCGGGGTTCCAGAGATCCTCCCACGAGGTCGGAGGCGCTACCACCAGGTCCTTGTTGTAGATCATGGTCATGCTGTCGAGCGTGACACCGACGGCATTGGTGCCTTCAAGATGAGCTAGGGGCACCAAGTCCTTGAGATGCGATGTCACGCTCTCATCTATTGGCGCGAAAACGCCGTCATCAGTCCCGGCTTTCGAGACGGTGATATCCATGATCGCCACGTCGAATTGCGGATCAGCGACTTGCGAGCGCAGCGTCCCCAGCATCTGGGCCGAATTGGGCATGCCGAAATACTCGACCGTAATGTCAGGATTTTTTGCCATGAAGGGCTCGACGACAGCCTGACGGTAGTATTTCTCAAAGATTCCCGAATAGGCCATCAGATTGACAGTCTCAGCCTGCGCTCCAAATGCAGTGCAGGCGATGCATGTAGAGAGAAGAAGCATTTTAATTTTTTTCATAGCATTTCCCCTTTTCCGTCCTCTGTTTCATTAAGAGTCTCTAAAGCATCTTCGATCGTCCAATCGAGGATTTGGCGCACCGATTTTAAACCTGCCCGCAGAGAAAGCCGCTGTGGCCTCAGCCATTTGCTTTTTCTGGATGAGATCTCCTATCAGACGAGCAGACTGGGGAGCGCCGCTCAGCCCCCAATGAGAATGACCAAAGTTGAGATAGAGATTGGCCACTCGCGCGGCGCGGTCGACCACAGGAAGGCTGTCGGGAAACGAAGGCCGGCTACCGGCCCAAGGTTTGAAGTCTGCACCGAGCTTCGCCTTGAACATCCGCGCGGCATTGCGGGCAAGTGAGCCAGCTCGACGCCAGTTTGGCTTGGAGTGCACGTCGGTCAGCTCGACAGTGCCCGAAACCTGCAGTCCTCCATCCATCTGCGTTGCACCAAAGCCCCGCGAGGCATTCATGACCTTGTAGTTTAGTTGGACCGGAGAACCCTCATAGCTGATGTGATAGCCGCGCTCGGCGACTAACGGCAATCGCATCCCCAGATCGCGGAGAAGTTCCCCTGACCAGGCGCCAGCGCAGAGCACCACCTGCTTCGCGCTGAGGCGGCCGATATCAGTCTCGACCGCCGCAACGGCGTCCCCCTCCACGCGCAACTTGCGCACATTGGCGCGTTGAAATGTTCCCCCTGCCTGCTGGAAGAGCGTGAAGATCGTTTCCACCAGCCGAGCAGGATTTCTGGTATAGCTGTTGCCGGGAAGGATCAGACCGCGTTTGAAATCGGCAGACAGGCTGGGCTCTAGTTCCTGCACCTCTCCCTGGCTCAAATAGGTGCCAGGAATCCCCAGATATGCGCGCAAATCTTCGGCAAAGGCTTCACTCGCGGATTTTGACGCGCTTTCATAAACATAGAGATACCCTGTGTCCTGGATCAGACCGGCATAGAGCGCCGGCCCAAGGCTTTCGCGATAGATATCGAGGCAGCCGTAATGCAGGAACGCCATGGCCTTGGAGGCAGCATAGGTCGACGCTTTTCGGCTTGCGGCTAGCCAGCGCAAGATCCACGGCAACGAGCGCAGCATCCATTTCGGATTCACGACCACCGGCCCATCGGGGTCGAGATACCAAGCCGGTATCTGGCGTAAGAGTCCCGGTTGCGTGAAGGGTGCGCAGATATTCTGCCCGATCGCCCCCCCATTGCCGAAGGAGCAACCCGCCGCAGGCCCCTCGCGGTCGACTACCAGCGTCTGCAACCCTATTCGCTGCAGGAGACCTGTGCGCGGGTAGTGCTTTCCGATTGATTTTGTAGATTTTTCAGCATTGCTGGTGCTGTTTGTGCGCGAAGGTTTCCGGTCGGCCCCTG
>NZ_SNZF01000076.1 GCF_004363725.1 Aquamicrobium defluvii
CCCTGCAATCAACCAGCAGGGGTGGGTTCAAACATGGGTCACTTCTCAATGGAAAAATCCCTCAATCCCGGGTCAGCTCTCAGCGGAAATCAACACTCAAGGCGGCGGGACATGCCGAGGATGAAAAGCTGATAGGCTCCATCGTCGATCAGCTGCTTGGCTCAGGCGAAGACGCGGATGGCGACGACGAAGATGTCATCGAAATCGAGTCCGATGAGGATATCGTGCTCCAATTCACCGAAGCCGATACCGCGCGCGTGCAGGACTATGCCAACAAGATCAGCGAGACGCTTCCTGACCTGATCCATACGGTCGCCGAAGCGGCGGCAGGAAAGATGCTGCGTCGATATGAGCGCGACTGGGCGGTGTGGCGCGATGCGACCGACATTCAGATGGATCAGTTTCGCTGCAACCTCCAGGCGCGATGGGGAAAGGGCTTCGATGCCCTACGGATGCTGATTGAGCTGTCGCGAGACATCGGCACAGATTTTCACCGTCGCGCCAGCCGCTCGCGGTCGCGCCGTCGCGCGCATCTGAACAAGGCGCTCTCTCACCTCCATGTCCGCGCGATCCAGATCGCGTCCGAGATCATGGTACTGATGGAGAACGGCTATGCCGACGGCGCAATGGCGCGGTGGCGCACGCTTCACGAAGTTGCCTGCGTTGCGATGGTCCTTGACGATGGCGGCGAAGCGCTCGCCGAGCGCTACCTCGCGCATGAGATCGTTGAGGCGAAGAAGGGCCTCGGGCAATATCAGCAATGCCATACGCGCCTTGGCTTTGCTCCTTTTGCGAAACGTGCCGCCGCGCGCATCGAAAAGGACTATGCCGATGCGATCCGCCGCTACGGCAAAGAGTTTGGCGGCGACTATGGCTGGGTCGCTGCGCATTTGGGTAACCCAAAGCCAAATTTCAGCAATATCGAGGATGCCGCGGGCCGAGCGATGATGCGCTCGCACTATAAGATGGCGAGCCACAATGTTCATGCGAGCACCAAGGGCATCGCCTATCGGCTCGGGTCACTCGACCGCCGCTACGCGGTCATCGCAGGCGCCAGCAATGTGGGCTTTGTCGAGCCGGGTCAAAACCTGGCTTTGAGCCTCTTGCACATCACCATGCTTCTGCTTTCGACGTCGTGGACGCTCGACAAGATCGCGCAGCTGATGGCGCTGAACAAACTCCACGATCGTATTCCGCCCGCGCTCGCGCAAGCCGAACGCGCGATTGCACGAGACGAGAAGAAGATTCGTGAGGCTGCGGTCGCTCGCCATGTAAAGCGCTCACGCGCAAAGCGCTGATCGAGATCGACGCGCGACGGTAAGGCTGACCTCCCCGGCCCGGAGCGGATCATGAGAAGTTTCTTGTCCACACCGCCTGAAGCGACGCTCGAATCCCCGGATTATGCGATCATCGCCATGGTTCAGGGCAGTTTGGGCGAGCCGGGCGTCACGCTCGGGACGAAGGGGCGGTGTCGTTTCTGCGGCCAAACCGAGCCCCGCGCCTTCCGCAACGTTGCCCATACGCTCCCAGAGGCGTTCGGCAATAAGTGGGTGACCTCACTCGACGAGTGCGACGCCTGCAACGCCAGATTCGGTACGTTCGATGACGCGCTCGTCAAAAGCATGGGCGCGATCCTCACAGTCGGCGGCACGCAGGGCAAAGGCAACAAGGTACGTCAGACCGGCCGCAGTGACGGCCCGGCCTCGATCCGCCACCGGATTGTCGACGGCAAACGGTTGATATCCATGCGCGCGAACGGAACGCCGTTCGCGGAGCATTTCGGGGTGAACCGGAAAACAGGCGAGTTGGTCTTTCGCATCCCCGGCGGGACCGAGCGCTTCATCCCAGCCAGAGCCTACAAAGCGCTCGTCAAGATGGCGCTGGCGCTGCTGCCGGCGGATGCGCTGCCGAACTTCACGAAGATCATCGCCTGGCTTCATTCCACCGACGACGATCTCCTGCCGCACATGATTGTCGGCATTTCCTTTTCGATCATCGGCAATTCACCGCCGCTGCTCGCGGCCGCGCTGCTGCGACGGACGTCCGGGAACCGCGACACGCCCTGTATGCTGTTCGTCACGACGATGGGTTCGGTGTGCCTGCAGATCGTGCTTACGCGACGTCACGGCTTGCGCGTCCCGGAATGACAGCCTCGATACCCCGCTCGCCGAGCCAGTCACGTAGCCGATCGGCGTCGTAAGCCTTGTC
>NZ_SNZF01000077.1 GCF_004363725.1 Aquamicrobium defluvii
CGCAAAGGACACGATTGACCTCGCCGCCTGACCCAATACGATGTCTATGCTGGAGATCGCGCCACCCGAATTTCAACACAGCTCGCGACGGCACCAAGGTCGTTCATGGTCTGCCACTCGGCCACTGCGAAGGGCCAGACCATCTCCAGCGCCTGGACCTTCTCATCGGACTTCGCGAGGAGATCGCCGCAGAAGCCCCCACGCACCTGCAGCCGATTTACCGTTCGCTCGTGAAGCAGGCCCTGGACGTGAAGCAAGTGATCGCGGCGTTCGGCCGTCATCCCCATCGCAATCAGGTTCTTGGCCGCCGCTCGTCGCGGGCGGAAGTTGCATATCTGAAGGAAGGCGATTTCCCTCATGAGCGGGCGTTTCAAGGGTGATGCTTGGCCCCCGGCCCAGAGGAGACCTGCGGCGCGTCACACGTTGCGCTTTATCCGCCCCGTTCAGGGGCACGGTTTCTCCATCGAGAAAGTACTGGTCCTCATGGCGCTCTGGCGTGACGGGGCGCGGTCGGTGATGGCGTACGCGTCCGGGGGTAGCCCGAGTTCCTCGACTGACCACGCGCGCTGCGTCGATCAACGCAATGTAGCGCTTCTTCGTAGTTGTTGGTCGGGAGCGACCCGCTGCGCCTCTTGCGATGATGTCGACAAGCGCCTCGTCTCAGTGAGTGCGATGCTGCGATATTAATGGCCCCGCTCCGCGCAAGCACCTCAGCGGCAGAGGAAAATGCTAGATCGAGCGTTGGTTGACGCGCTTGGACAGCTGCTCAGCGCTTTCCACCCGCTCCGAGTAGCGGTCGGTTAGATAGGCCGAACGGCCGCGCGTGAGATGGGTGAACTTCACGAGTTCCTCCATGACGTCGACGATGCGATTGTAGTACGGCGACGGCCGCATGCGGCCGCCCTCATCAAATTCGCCCCACGCCTTCGCCACCGAGGACTGGTTTGGGATCGTCACCATGCGCATCCAGCGGCCGAGGATGCGCATCTGGTTGACGGCGTTGAAGCTCTGCGAGCCGCCGGAGACCTGCATGACCGCGAGCGTCTTGCCTTGCGTCGGCCGCACGCCGCCGAGCGACAGCGGCAGCCAGTCGATCTGCGCCTTCATGACGCCGGTCATCGCGCCGTGCCGCTCGGGCGAGCACCAGACCATGCCCTCCGACCAAGTGGCGAGCTCACGCAGCTCCCTGACCTTCGGGTGGTCGGGGTCTTCCGCGTCCGGCAGCGGCAAGCCGGACGGGTTGAAGGCGCGGGTCTCGGCGCCGAACCAGCGCAGCAGGCGCGCCGCCTCCTCCGAGGCAAAGCGCGAGTAGGAGCGCGTCCGGAGCGATCCATAGAGCATCAGGATGCGGGGCGGGTGCGCCGGCGCGCCGGGCCCGGCGAGCGCAGCCACGTCGATCGGCCGGAGCGATGCTGGGTCGATGTTCGGCAGGTCTTCGATCGGGACGGGATGGTCAGCCATGCCGCGCGCCTCCGTCATCCGCGGGAAAATGGTGACAAGTCCGATTGGCGAAGGCGACAAGTGACAGCATGACCGGAACCTCGACGAGAACACCGACCACGGTCGCGAGCGCAGCGCCGGATTGCAGTCCGAAGAGGCTGATCGCGACGGCCACCGCGAGCTCGAAGAAGTTGGACGTACCGATCAGCGCGCAGGGCGCGGCGACGTTGAAGGGCACGCGCCACGCCCAGGCCGCAGCATAGGCCAGCGCAAAGATGCCGTAGGACTGGATCAGGAGCGGCACCGCGATCAGCGCGATCAGCAGCGGCTGCTCCAGGATGATCTGCCCCTGAAACCCGAATAGAAGCACGACCGTCGCCAGCAGGCCGAGCACCGAGAAGGGCTTGACCGCCGCCGTGAAGCGCGCGACCGCCGCCTCGGCGTCCGCCCCCCGGCGGCCCCGCGCGAGCCACTGGCGCGTGGCGGCGCCGGCAGCGAGCGGGATCAGAATGTAGAGCCCGACCGAGAGGATGAGCGTCTCCCAGGGCACGACGATATCGGTGACGCCGAGGAGCAGCGCCACGATGGGCGCGAAGGCAAAGATCATGATGACGTCGTTCACCGAGACCTGCACCAGCGTGTAGGTGGCGTCGCCCCGAGTGAGTGTGATTTTTCATGGAATGAGGACCCCAGTTGAGGGGTAATTTTCGTCCAAACGGGACCCCTTAACGTGGGGTCATCAAAGTGCGTCCGGTTTGA
>NZ_SNZF01000078.1 GCF_004363725.1 Aquamicrobium defluvii
TGTTGATTTCCGCTGAGAGCTGACCCGGGATTGAGGGATTTTTCCATTGAGAAGTGACCCATGTTTGAACCCACCCCTGCTGGTTGATTGCAGGGGACTTTGGAGTGATAGACATGGCGTTACTGAGCGTTATCCGACGCTGGCATCTGCGAGATGGACATTCGATCCGGGAGATTGCACGGCGCACGGGACTGTCGCGGAATACGATCCGCAAATACCTGCGATCAGGTGAGGTCGAGCCCCGCTTCAAGGCGCCGGAGCGGCCGAGCAAGCTTGATGCCTATGCCGAGCGGCTGTCTGCCTGGCTGAGGACGGAAGCAAACAGGCCGCGCAAGCAGAAGCGCACGATCAAGCAGTTGCACGCCGATCTGATGAGCCTCGGCTATGAGGGCTCATATGGTCGTGTCGCCGCCTTTGCGCGGGCCTGGAAGGAAGAGCGCCAGCGTCAGATGCAAACGAGCGGGCGCGGCACCTTCGTGCCGCTGGCGTTCGAGCCCGGGGAGGCCTTCCAGTTCGACTGGTCGGAAGACTGGGCGGTCATCGGCGGCGAGCGCACCAAACTTCAGGTGGCGCACTGCAAGCTCAGCTACAGCCGTGCCTTCATCGTGCGGGCCTATCCGCTGCAAACGCACGAGATGCTGTTCGACGCCCACAACCACGCCTTCCGGGTTCTGGGCGGCGTTCCCCGGCGCGGGATCTACGACAACATGCGCACGGCGGTCGACAGGATCGGCCGCGGCAAGGAGCGGCAGGTCAATGCCCGCTTCTCGGCCATGGCCAGCCATTATCTGTTCGAGACCGAGTTCTGCAATCCGGCTTCGGGCTGGGAGAAGGGACAGGTCGAGAAGAACGTCCAGGATGCGCGTCACCGGCTATGGCAGCCAATGCCGCGCTTTCCATCGCTGGAGGCCCTAAACGACTGGCTGGAGCAGCGGTGTCGGGAGCTGTGGCAACAGATTCCCCATGGCCTCCGACCCGGCACGATCGAAGACATCCGGGCCGAGGAAGCACGGTTCCTGATGCCCATGCCACGCCTCTTCGACGGCTTCGTCGAATACACCAAGCGGGTCTCTCCGACCTGCCTCGTCCATTTGGAGCGCAACCGCTACAGCGTGCCGGCGTCCTTTGCCAACCGGCCGGTTAGCCTCCGGGTCTATCCGGAGCGGATTGTGGTTGCCGCGGAGGGGCAGATCGTGTGCGAGCACCGCCGCATCATCGAGCGGTCGCATGACGGCCCCGGTCGCACCGTCTACGACTGGCGTCACTATCTGGCGGTCATCCAGCGCAAGCCCGGTGCTCTGCGCAACGGCGCTCCCTTTACTGAACTCCCCGAAGCCTTCAAACGGCTGCAGCAGCACCTGCTCAGGAAGCCCGGCGGCGACCGCGAGATGGTCGAGATCCTGTCGCTTGTCCTGCAACATGACGAGCAGGTCGTGCTGACGGCAGTGGAGATGGCCCTGCAGGCTGGCGTGCCGACCAAGGTCCATATCCTTAATCTCCTGCATCGGCTGGTCGACGGCAAGCCGATCACGGCACCCGTCGTGGATGCGCCGCAGGCGCTGAGCCTGGTCAAGGAGCCACAGGCCAATGTCGAGCGCTACGATGCGCTGCGCCAGGTTCGGGAGGTGCGTCATGCGTCATGATCCCGCCAGCGGCGCCATCGTCATCATGCTCCGGAGCCTCAAGATGCACGGCATGGCGCAGGCCGTCGCCGAGCTCACCGAGCAGGCTTCTCCCGCCTTCGAGGCCGCCATCCCGATCCTGTCGCAGCTGCTGAAGGCCGAGATGGCCGAGCGAGAGGTCAGATCCGTGGCCTATCAGCTCAAGAGTGCACGCTTCCCGGTCTATCGCGACCTGGCAGGCTTCGACTTCGCCAGCAGCGAGATCAATGAAGCCCTCGTGCGTCAGCTCCATCGATGCGAGTTCATGGGCGATGCCAACAATGTCGTGCTTGTCGGCGGCCCTGGCACCGGAAAGACCCACGTCGCCACCGCCCTTGGCGTGCAGGCGGTCGAGCATCACCGCAAGCGTGTGCGCTTCTTCT
>NZ_SNZF01000079.1 GCF_004363725.1 Aquamicrobium defluvii
TTTTTATTCTGTCTGTTCTGGATGAGGTCGTTGACGACGGCGGGGTCGGCGAGGGTTGAGGTGTCTCCGAGGGCGGCGAAGTCGTCCTCTGCGATCTTGCGCAGGATGCGGCGCATGATCTTGCCCGAGCGCGTCTTGGGCAGGCCCGGCGCGAACTGGATCTTGTCGGGCGAGGCGATGGGGCCGATCTCCTTGCGCACATGGGCGACAAGCTCCTTGCGCAGTTCCTCGCCCGGTTCCTCGCCATCCATCAGCGTCACGTAGCAGTAGATGCCCTGCCCCTTGAGGTCGTGCGGATAGCCGACCACAGCCGCCTCCGACACCTTGTCGTGGGAGACCAGCGCCGATTCCACCTCGGCCGTGCCCATGCGGTGGCCCGACACGTTGAGCACGTCGTCCACCCGGCCCGTGATCCAGTAATAGCCGTCCGCGTCGCGCCGGCAGCCGTCGCCCGAGAAATAGAGGCCCGGATATTGCGAGAAGTAGGTCTCGATGAAGCGCTTGTGATCGCCATAGACCGTGCGCATCATGCCCGGCCACGCATCGGCGATGCACAGATTGCCGTCGGCAACCCCCTCCAGCACATTGCCCTCGTTGTCGACGAGCTGCGGCTTCACGCCGAAGAAGGGCCGCGTCGCCGAGCCGGGCTTCAGGTCGGTCGCGCCGGGAAGCGGCGTGATCAGGATGCCGCCGTTCTCCGTCTGCCACCAGGTGTCGACGATCGGAATGCGCTGTTCGCCCACCACGTTGAAGTACCACTCCCACGCCTCCGGGTTGATCGGCTCGCCGACCGAGCCCAGAACCCTCAGCGTCTTGCGCGAGGCCCGCTTCACGAACCCGTCGCCAGCCCCCATCAGCGCCCGGATGGCGGTCGGCGCCGTGTAGAAGATGTTGACCTTGTGCTTGTCCACCACATCCCAGAAGCGCCCCGCATCGGGATAGTTGGGAACGCCCTCGAACATCAGCGTCGTCGCCCCGTTGGCCAGCGGCCCGTAGACGATGTAGGAGTGGCCCGTCACCCAGCCCACATCGGCCGTGCACCAGTAGACGTCGCCCTCATGGTAGTCGAACACATGCTGGTGGGTCATCGAGGCATAGACCAGATAGCCGCCGCTGGTGTGCAGCACCCCCTTCGGCTTGCCGGTCGAACCGGACGTGTAGAGGATGAACAGCGGGTCTTCCGCCTTCATCCGCTCCGGCTCGCAGGTCGCCTCCACCGAGGCGATCTCCTCGTCGTACCACAGGTCGCGGCCGCTGGCCCAGCCGACCTTGCCGCCGGTGCGGCGCACCACCAGCACGTTCCTGACCATGACAAAGTTCCTTGCCGCAATGTCGATGGCCTTGTCCGTGTTCTCCTTGAGCGGGACCGTCTTGCCGCCGCGCAGCCCCTCGTCGGCGGTGATGACGAAGGTCGACCCGCAGTCGACGATGCGCCCGCCCAGCGCGTCGGGCGAGAAGCCGCCGAACACCACCGAATGCACCGCCCCGATGCGCGTGCACGCCAGCATCGCAAAGGCCGCCTCCGGGATCATCGGCATGTAGATCGTCACACGGTCGCCCTTCTGCACCCCATGCTTCTTCATCACATTGGCAAGCCGGCAGACCTGCTCGTGCAGGTCCCTGTAGGTGATCTTCCTGTCTTCCGAAGGGGTGTCCCCTTCCCACAGGATGGCGACCTGATCGCCGCGCGTGTCCAGATGGCGGTCGATGCAGTTGTACGAGACGTTGAGCTCGCCATCCTCGAACCACCGTATCGAAACCTCGCCCTCGAAACTGGCGTTCTTCACCACCGTATAGGGCCTGAACCAGTCGATGCGCCTGCCATGC
>NZ_SNZF01000080.1 GCF_004363725.1 Aquamicrobium defluvii
ATGAAGGACGGGGATTTCGGCAAGCCGATCATCGCGGTTGTGAACTCGTTCACGCAGTTCGTTCCGGGGCATGTGCACCTGAAGGACCTCGGCCAGCTGGTGGCGCGCGAGATCGAGAAGGCGGGCGGCGTGGCCAAGGAGTTCAACACCATCGCGGTGGACGACGGCATCGCCATGGGCCATGACGGCATGCTCTATTCGCTGCCCTCGCGCGAGATCATCGCCGACAGTGTCGAATACATGGTCAACGCCCATTGCGCGGATGCCATGGTGTGCATCTCCAACTGCGACAAGATCACGCCGGGCATGCTGATGGCGTCGCTGCGCCTCAACATCCCCACCGTGTTCGTGTCGGGCGGGCCGATGGAGGCGGGCAAGGTCGTGCTGCGGGGCGAGCAGCATGCGCTCGACCTGGTCGACGCCATGGTGGCGGCGGCCGACGACAAGGTTCCGGACGAGGACGTCAGGGCCATCGAGCGCTCGGCCTGCCCGACCTGCGGCTCGTGCTCGGGCATGTTCACCGCCAACTCCATGAACTGCCTGACCGAGGCGCTGGGCCTGTCGCTGCCGGGCAACGGCTCGACGCTGGCCACGCACAAGGACCGCGAGCGCCTGTTCGTCGAGGCCGGCCATCTGATCGTCGATCTGGCCCAGCGCTGGTACGAGCAGGACGACGCCACCGCCCTGCCGCGCACCATCGCCTCGAAGGGGGCCTTCGAGAACGCCATGACGCTCGACATCGCCATGGGCGGCTCCACCAACACGGTCCTCCACATCCTGGCCGCCGCCCATGAGGGCGAGGTGGACTTCACGCTTGCCGACATCGACGCGCTTTCCCGGAAAGTGCCGTGCCTGTGCAAGGTGGCGCCGGCAAAGGCCGACGTGCACATGGAGGACGTGCACCGGGCCGGCGGCATCTTCGCCATCCTCGGCCAGCTCGACAAGGCCGGGCTCATCCGGCGCGACCAGCCGACCGTGCACGCGGCCACGCTCGGCCAGGCGATCGAGCGCTGGGACATCTCGCGCACCGACAGCCAGAAGGTGCGCGACTTCTATCTGGCGGCACCCGGCGGCGTGCCGACGCAGGTTGCCTTCAGCCAGGACCGGCGCTGGGACAGCCTCGACCTCGACCGCGAGACGGGCGTCATCCGCTCGGCCGCGCATCCGTTCACGAAGGATGGCGGGCTTGCCGTGCTGAAGGGCAACATCGCGCCGGACGGCTGCATCGTGAAGACGGCGGGTGTGGACGAGAAGATCTGGACCTTCACCGGCCCCGCAAAAGTGTTCGAGAGCCAGGACGCGGCGGTCAAGGGCATTCTGGGCAACGAGGTCAAGGCGGGCGACGTGGTGGTCATCCGCTATGAGGGGCCGCGCGGCGGGCCGGGCATGCAGGAGATGCTCTACCCGACCAGCTACCTGAAGTCGAAGGGGCTGGGGGCGGCCTGCGCGCTGCTCACCGACGGGCGCTTCTCGGGCGGCACGTCGGGCCTGTCGATCGGCCATGTCTCGCCCGAGGCCGCGCTTGGCGGCACCATCGGGCTGGTGCGCGACGGCGACATCATCGCCATCGACATTCCCGGCCGCACCATCACCCTCGACGTGCCGGAAGCCGAGCTCGAACGCCGCCGCGCCGAACAGGACATCAGGGGCTGGAAGCCGGCCGAGACCCGCAAGCGCAACGTCACCACAGCCCTCAAGGCATACGCCGCCTTCGCAACAAGCGCGGACAAGGGAGCCGTCAG
>NZ_SNZF01000081.1 GCF_004363725.1 Aquamicrobium defluvii
CCCTGCAATCAACCAGCAGGGGTGGGTTCAAACATGGGTCACTTCTCAATGGAAAAATCCCTCAATCCCGGGTCAGCTCTCAGCGGAAATCAACACAACGGCGGCACGGCCACTGTGATCACCTCGTCGTCCGATTTGCGCGTCTTGCCCTTGCCATGCATGTTGAACTGGTGCCGGCCCACATAGGTCGTGCGCGTCAATATCTTGTGGGTTTGGCCGATGCCCCAGCGACCGCCATCGCGGGTGCATATTCTGCGGTAATTGAGATATTCGACGATCGCCTTCACGCCCATCGGCCCGGTGGTTCCGTCGCCTGATAGCGCCAGACGATAGATCAGACGTACCGTGTCGGCATGCATGGGATCGATGGCCAATGCTTTCTTGACCTTGGCACTGCGTCGTTCGGCCTCGACAATACGGTATCCGATCGGCGGCAACGAGCCGTTCCAGAAGCCTTGGCGGGCGTTCTCTTTCATGGCACGGAGCGTGTGCTTACCGTTCTCCCGCGACTGATATTCGTCGAACAGGGTCATGACCCGTCGCATCATGACCTGCATGGGGTCATCACCGACCTCCTGGGTGATAGAGATCAGCTTCACACCATTGCGGGCCAGCTTCCGGATGTGGAACTCCAGTTCGAAATGGTCGCGGGAGAAGCGGCTGAAGGAATGGACGAGGATAATGTCGAATGGGGCTGGCCGTTTGCTCGCCGCTTCGATCAGACGCTGGAACTCGGGCCGGCGGTCGCTGGTGGCAGAAACGCCGGCATCGACAAAGGTCTCGACAAGCTCATAGCCATGTGTGGCGCACCAGGCTTCGCCCTGCCTGTGCTGATCGGGAATGGAGACGTCCTGCGCGGCCTGCCGAGCCGTGGAAACGCGCAGATAAAGCGCGGCCCGCAGAATCTCCCCGCTGCTTACAACGGTCATCGCTTCGACCGCTCGATGGGATCGATCGGACCGAAGAGCTCATCAAGGACATCGCCGAAGTAGCGCTCGAATATCTCGATTTCCGCCTGGGTGATTGGCACCTTCTCTGGCCAGTCGTCGATGACGGTCCAGGTGGACACATCGTGCTTCGGGCGGCGGCGCTTTGGGCTTGACACTGCCTGGTTGGAGTTCGTGGACGAGGCGGATCGGGATTTATGCGGAGGTTTTGACATTCACAGCGTATCGCTGGAATGGCAGGGAATGGGAATACACCTATGCCGCTAATACATTGATCGGGCGGATTATTCCCACGTTTCTGGAAAGCGCTCCAGCATCGTCGGCCAGCGCGCTGTCAAGCATCCACGTAAAACAGAGCCACGCCTTCGGCAGACCTCAAGCCCACTACCCATCGGAATCGGTATTAAGGAGGGCTATAGCGTAGGTGTAGTTCTCGCCTTCTTCGTTTCCCTCCCGCCAGTTCCCTACCAGATTTTTCCCTTAATCATTTGATATTGTTGATATACCTTAGCGCTTTTGCCTGTAGAGCATACGTGAAAACATACATCTCGTCGGTGGATCCGTACGGCCTCTGTCGTCGTGGGGCTGCCGTGTAGAACCTGGCCCATAGTGCCTCCTCCCATTCCGGCGAGAAGATTACACCATCAAATGCCGGGATTAAACACCTTATGTGTCTCAGTCCTGCTAGATTAGCCCCATCGCGGCTCCCGGCCAGGAGCTGCGATGGGTGGGCTACAGCGTTTAACATCTTGTGGCCTGA
>NZ_SNZF01000082.1 GCF_004363725.1 Aquamicrobium defluvii
GGAACATCATCGAACGCATGTTCGGAAAGCTCAAAAACTGGAAGCGTATCGCAACACGCTATGACCGTCTCGCCGTCAACTACCTCGCCGCAATCGCCCTTGTTGCTCTTGCAACCCAATGGCTCAAATGAGTCCCCTACCTAGTCACCTGGAACTGAAGTAAGCATCATTGTCTTTTGGCAGAAGCGTTTGACGGCGGCGAGGATTTGGTCGGCGGATTTTACCCATCTGTAGGGCTTGGGATTTTCGTTGTGAGCGGCAATGAAGGCGGTAATGTCGGCTTCAAGCTCCGCCGTTGAACGATGGACGCCGCGTTGCAGCTGCTTGCGCGTCAGCTCTGCAAACCACCATTCGACCTGATTGATCCAGGACGCCGACGTTGGCGTGAAGTGAACATGCCAATGCGGGCGGCGAGCGAGCCAGGTCTTGATCCTCGGTGTCTTGTGGGTGGCATAGTTGTCCATCACGAGGTGCACGTCCGGCCCCTTGGGCATCTCGGAGTCAATTCGTTTGAGAAAGTCGAGGAATTCGCTCGCGCGATGGCGTTTGTAGCACTTGCCGATCACGGCGTCGGTAGCAACGTCGAGCGCGGCGAACAGGGATGTCGTGCCGTTGCGCACGTAGGTATGCGTGCGCCGCTCGGCGACGCCCGGCGCCATGGCCAAAACTGGTTGCTCGCGATCCAGCGCCTGAATTTGCGATTTTTCGTCTACGCACAACACAATCGCCCGGTTCGGCGGCGACATGTAAAGGCCGACGATGTCCTGCACTTTGTCGACGAACAGCGGATCGGTCGACAGCTTGAATGTCTCCGAACGATGCGGTTGCAAGCCAAACGCACCCCATATCCGGCGGATGGTGGTGTGCGACAGCCCGCACTGGGCTGCCATGGAGCGGATCGACCAATGCGTGGCGTCCTTCGGGGTGGTGTTCAATGTACGCTCGATCACCTGAGCCACTTGCGCGTCAGAGACTGTTCGTGGCCGACCTGCCCGATATTCGTCAGTCAGCCCTTCAATGCCATCCTGCACAAACCGGCGGCGCCATTTGCCGACGGTGTGCTCGTGGACACCGAGACGTTCGGCAACGTCCTTGCTCTGCAGCCCATGTGCACACAACAGAACCATCCGGCATCGGTCCGACAGCGAACGCGGCGCCTTGTGGCGGCGAACCTGAGCCTCAAGAAAGCGACGGTCCTCGTCGCTCAAGACAACCAGATCTGCTTGCTTGCCTGCCATCATCTACCCCCTGCCTGTAGGCAAGGGATAATACAATGATGCTTACTTCAGTTCCAGCTGACTAGGTAGGGGACTCATTTGAGCCATTGGGTTGCAAGAGCAACAAGGGCGATTGCGGCGAGGTAGTTGACGGCGAGACGGTCATAGCGTGTTGCGATACGCTTCCAGTTTTTGAGCTTTCCGAACATGCGTTCGATGATGTTCC
>NZ_SNZF01000083.1 GCF_004363725.1 Aquamicrobium defluvii
GGTGCCGTCGCGAGCTGTGTTGAAATTCGGGTGGCGCGATCTCCAGCATAGACATCGTATTGGGTCAGGCGGCGAGGTCAATCGTGTCCTTTGCGGCTGATGCTTGTGTCAGCGTCTTCCAGCCGTCGACCTTGCGCATGGTGATCTGACCGGACGCCAGCAGGGCCCAGAACAGCATGGCGGCGGTGGCCGCCGAGGGCAGCACCGTCTGGGTCTTGATCCGCCGCTTGAACTCCTCGTGCAGCCGCTCGATCGCATTCGTGGTCCGGGCCGACTTCCATTGCGAGGGCGGCAATTTGGTGAACGCAAACAGAGCGTCGCCGGCTTCCTCGAGGCTGTCCGCCACCGCCCGATGCCGCAGCCGCCATTTGCGCAGGAAGGCCTGGCGGCGCTCCGCAATCTCCTCGACTGTCGTGGCATAGATCATGTCGGTGTAATCGGCCGTGATCTCGTCGGAGAGACGCTTGGGCGCATGGGCGAGCAGATTGCGGTGCTTGTGCACCGTGCAGCGCTGCAGGGGAACACCGTTCCACACCGCCGCGAGCGCCTGCTCCAGGCCCGGCGCGCCATCGACGATGACAAAGGCCGGCCGGCGCAGCTGGCGGGCGACCAGATCGTCGAGGACCGCACGCCAGGCGGCCGTGGTCTCGCCGCCCATGTTCCTGACTGCCAGCAGCACCTTCTGCCCGTCCTCACGGATGCCGATCACCACCAGCAGCGAGATGGAGGTGGCCTTCCGGTCGAGCCGGACCCGCACCACCGTGCCGTCGAGGATCAGCCGCACGATCGGCTCGTCGGCGAGCGAACGCTGGTTCCAGGCCTGCCAGTCGGCCTGCACCTTGCGCCAGACCCGGCTGACCGTGTCCTTGCCCACCGCTCCGCCGAACAGAGCCGCCAGCGCCCGGCGCACCCGCCGGGTGTTGGTGCCTGACAGATAGGCCGAGGCAATCAGCGCATCGGCGGCCTTGGTGCGGCGCTGATAGGCCCGAAGGGTGGCACTCCTCCACTCGGTGGTGCCGCCATCCTGCGTGTGCAGGCGGGCCCGCGGCACGGAAATCTCGGTCGGCCCGAAGGTGCCGGTGAGCGTGCGCGACCGGCAGCCGTTGCGGTAGCCGCGCGTGCCGACGGACGGCTCGCCAGCAGGCGCCCGGCCATAGCGGGGTCGGCCGAGAGCGGCCTCCAGTTCGGCCTGGATGAGGGCTTCGATCCAATCGCGCACCCGCTCGCGCACGCCGGTCTCGATTGGGTCGATCCAGGTGTCGAAAAGTCGGGCGTCGGGTTGGCCGGTCAGATGCGCAGACTGTGACTTGCTGATAGGGTCCGTCATGGCGTGGTCTCCAATGGGACCCTGGCGCTCCAACGCCCGAATCCCGTTTTGTGGGCTTCAACACCCGGAGACTACGCCACCCTCTCAAAAGTCCACCACATCCCAGACGGCACC
>NZ_SNZF01000084.1 GCF_004363725.1 Aquamicrobium defluvii
GAGTAGTTGATGGTGTTGGTTGCGCGGCGCATATAGGCCTTCCAGGCGTCGGAGCCGCTCTCGCGCCCGCCGCCGGTCTCCTTCTCGCCGCCGAACGCCCCGCCGATCTCGGCTCCCGAGGTGCCGATGTTGACATTGGCGATGCCGCAGTCGGAGCCCTCCGCCGACAGGAACCGCTCCGCTTCCTGAAGGTCGCGCGTGAAGATCGACGACGACAGGCCGGCCCCCACCGCGTTGTGCAGGGCGAGCGCTTCGTCGAAGTCCGAATAGCGCATCACATAGAGGATCGGCGCGAAGGTCTCCTCCAGCACCGGGCCGGTCTGGGACGGCATCTCCACGATGGCCGGGCGCACATACCAGGCATCGGCATGGCCGGTCTCGACGCGCGCGCCGCCGGTGACGGTGCCGTCCGCCGCCTTCGCCGCCTCCAGCGCCTTTTGCATGCTGTCGAAGGCCGCCCTGTCGATCAGCGGACCGACCAGCGCCTTGCCCTCCAGCGGATTGCCGACCGAAACGCTCTCGTAAGCCTTCTTCAGCCGCGGCACGATGGCGTCGTAGACGCTCTCATGCACGAACAGGCGCCGCAGCGTCGTGCAGCGCTGGCCGGCCGTGCCCATCGCCCCGAAGGCGATGGCGCGCAGCGCCATGTCGAGATCGGCCGAAGGGCACACGATGCCGGCATTGTTGCCGCCAAGCTCCAGGATGGCGCGCGCGAAGCGGCCGGCCAGCCGCGGACCGACCGCCCGGCCCATGCGCGTCGAGCCGGTCGCCGACACCAGCGGCACCTTCGCATGATCGACCAGAGCCTCGCCGACATCGGCCCCGCCGATCAGCACCTTCAGCAGCCCCTCCGGCGCATCCGCGCCAAAACGCTTCACCGCGCGCGCGAAGATCGCCTCGCAGGCAAGCGCGGTCAGCGGCGTCTTCTCCGACGGCTTCCACACCACGCTGTCGCCGCACACCAGCGCCAGCGCCGCGTTCCACGACCACACCGCCACGGGGAAGTTGAAGGCCGAGATGACGCCGACCACGCCCAGCGGATGCCAGGTTTCCATCATGCGGTGGCCGGGGCGCTCGGTGGCGATGGTCAGGCCATACAATTGCCGCGACAGCCCGACCGCGAAGTCGCAGATGTCGATCATCTCCTGCACCTCGCCCAGCCCCTCCGAGGGGATCTTGCCGACCTCGACCGACACCAGCCGGCCGAGCGCCTCCTTGTGGGCGCGCAGCTCCTCGCCGAGCAGCCGCACCAGCTCGCCGCGGCGCGGGGCCGGCACCAGCCGCCACTTCAGGAACGCCGCATGCGCCGCATCCACCGCACGCCCCGCCTCCGCCCCCGAAACCTCGCCAACCCGTGCAAGCTCCTCACCCGTCACAGGGCTGCGCACCACAAGCGTTCCGCCCGAAACCGAAGCCGGCAAAACTCCAAG
>NZ_SNZF01000085.1 GCF_004363725.1 Aquamicrobium defluvii
TATGTGGAACGGCCCGCGGTGCAAGGATGCTTTTCAGTCGATTTCACCACATGAGGACGGTGCGGTCATATGTCCGGCCTTTCTGCGCGGCACATGACCGCTGGCCTCGATGAAATTCGCGAAGCAGGTGGCTGGATCAAGGGGGCGCGCTTTGTGCGCGTCACGGGTTTCGGCCTGTCCTGTTTCGGGATTTCGTCCCGTGGATTCATCGTCTGCTTATGCACCTCGCTTCTGCCGGCCCTCGCCGGTCAGCTCGTACGGACGGTCGGGATCCTTAAGCCGGGACCTCGTTCGCCGTTGTTACCATTGGGTTGCGGTATACTCCACCTCTGGTCAACAAAGCCCAGATCATCCGTGCCGTCTTGTTGGCCAGCGCAACCGCCACGACCTTGAAGGGGCGTCTGCCAAGCAAGTCTTTCAGCCATGGCCGCGCCTTGTCGTCAGCTCGCACATGGCGAAGGACGGATGCGGCCCCAGTCACAAGCAGCGATCGCAACTCCGGATTGCCCATCTTGGAGATGCGCCCCAGGCGCTCCTTGCCGCCGCTCGAATGGGCCTTTGGTGTCAGACCTATCCAGGCAGCAAAGTGCCGAGCCGATTTGAAGCCGCCGGGATCAGGAACGAGCGCTTTGACGGCCATCGCAATAATGGCCCCGACGCCAGGTATCGTCGCGAGGCGACGCATGTCGGTGTCTTGCCTGGCCTGGACAACGATCTCACGCTCAAGTCTTTCAATCCGCGTGGCTAGGAGCTCAATCTGTTCGACCATCTCCGTGAGAGCAAAACGCGCGGCCGCTGGCAAGCGACTATCAGCCTCATCCCGGATGATCACGGCCAGCCCCTTGACGTTGGCGATCCCAATTGGAGCGATGATGCCCAACTCGCCCATATGTGCGCGCAGCGCGTTGATCGCCTGGGTTCTCTGGCGGACGAGCAATGCACGCGTCTTGAGCACCATAACGGCTGCCTGTTGCTCAGCCGTCTTGACCGGGACGAACCGCATGGTCTTTCGCGTCACCGCTTCACTGATGGCCTCTGCATCGGCAGCATCGGTCTTGCCACGCTTGACGAACGGCTTCACGTATTGAGGTGGAAGCAGTCTGACGTCATGGCCGAAAGCTGCAATCTCGCGCGCCCAGTAGTGGGCACTCGCGCATGCTTCCATCCCGACCATGCACGGCGGCAATTTCTCGAAGAAGCGCAGAACCTCGGCGCGACGTAGCTTTCGGTTGAAAAGCGGCGTCCCGTCAGCATCCGCGCCAAAGGCTTGGAAAACGTGTTTCGCCAAGTCCAGTCCTATAGTGGTAACATCTTTCATGGAACGGTCCCTCCTTGTGGCGTTTACAACAACGACCACGTTAGCACTTTGATGCTGTCGGAGCGGGCCGTTCCACCTCATCAAGGGG
>NZ_SNZF01000086.1 GCF_004363725.1 Aquamicrobium defluvii
CCAGAACTCTCCTGCCATGATCCAAACTCCAGCGTTTTCCAGCTTGAATCATGAAAGCTTAAACCAATCAACATCCTGATTGGGTTTCGTGCCTAGAGCGGTTCAGCGTTTGATTGAATCGAATGGATTCCGCTGGTGTTGATTTTGTGATTGAAGATGCTGGCTGGAACGGAGGCCATCATCTTATGACAGCACCTCTATCCAATGATCTCCGCGAGCGGGCTGTCGCAGCGGTTCTTTCCGGTGAGAGCTGCCGATCGGTCGCGGCCCGGTTTGGTGTCGCCGTGTCGTCGGCTGTGAAGTGGTCCCAGCGCTACCGTTCGAGCGGGTCTGTCGCACCCGGCAAGATGGGCGGGCATCGCAAGCGTATTCTGGAGCCGCATCGGGCGTTCATTGTGGATCGGATCAACCAGACGCCACACCTGACGCTGCATGGGCTGAAGGATGAGTTGGCGGCGCGCGGGGTGAAAGTGTCCCACGACACGGTGTGGCAGTTCCTGCGCCGCGAGGGTCTTCGGTTCAAAAAAAAACGCTGTTCGCCCTTGAGCAGGCCCGCGCCGACATCGCGCGGCGGCGCCAGCGCTGGCGCTCCTTTCAGACCCGTCTCGATCCGCGCCGGCTCGTCTTCATCGATGAGACCTGGATCAAAACCAACATGGCGCCGCTGCGCGGCTGGGGAGCGAAAGGCAAGTGCCTGCGCGGCTTCGCCCCGCATGGCCACTGGCGCACGCTCACCTTTCTCGGCGCGCTGCGCTGGGACCGGCTGACAGCCCCTTGCGTCTTCGATGGGCCAATCAACGGCCAGTGCTTCCGCGCCTGGGTCGAGCAGCAACTCGTGCCCGTGCTCGAACCGGGCGACATCGTCGTCATGGACAATCTCGGTTCGCACAAATCGGCCGACGTCCGCAAGATGATAATGGCCGCTGGCGCAAGGCTCTGGTTCCTGCCACCCTACTCGCCAGACCTCAACCCGATCGAGCAGGCCTTCGCCAAAATCAAGCACTGGATGCGCATCGCTCAGAAGCGAACTTTCGAAGACACGTGGCGACACATCGGCCACCTCGTCTCAACCATCGAACCCGCAAAATGCGCAAAATACCTCCAAAACGCAGGATACGCTTCCGCCAAAACCTGAAAGACTCTAGGGTGGGAGGGGAGCTTGCAAAGGATCTGGCTGGGAGCGATGCTTCCGGCCAGGATGGTGGCGGCGATGCTCAGGATGTCTGGCCAGTTGCGCTCGATCAGGCTCTGTCGCAAACTCCTCGTCAACTATGTCGATGACATGACTGTCTCCAGTTTCAGAGGAGCACTTCATGGTTTCAGGCCGTCATTTTGACCGTTCGGTGATCCTGTTGTGCGTACGCCGGT
>NZ_SNZF01000087.1 GCF_004363725.1 Aquamicrobium defluvii
CTGATCCACCCCCATTGAACGGGTCCACCTTGAAGTATGGTTTTGACCATGAAGGAGGACCACAATGGCAAACAAGCGACACAAGCCCGACGAGATCGTCACGAAGCTTCGGCAGGTTGAGGTTTTGCGCGGCCAAGGCATGGCGATGGCGGATGCTGTTCGCCAGATCGGCGTTTCCGAGCTGACGTTCTACCGGTGGCGTAAGCAATATGGCGGCATGAGCCGTGACCAGCTTCGGCAGTTGAAGGATCTCCAGAAGGAGAACGAACGGCTTCGCAAGGCGGTGGCCGATCTGACGCTGGACAAGCTGATCCTGACGGAGGCTGCGCGGGGAAACTTCTGAGCCCCTCGCGTCGCCGTGCCTGCATCGACCATGTTCGCTCGGTTCTGCCGAAGCGCGTGTCGGAGCGCCGGGTATGCCTCGTGCTTGGGCAGCATCGCTCCACGCAGCGGCGTATTCCTCGCGGCCGGGACGACGAGCAGCAACTGACCGAGGACATCGTCGCATTGGCCCGCCGCTATGGCCGCTATGGCTATCGCAAGATCGCCGAGCTTCTGCGCAGCCAGATGGGCTGGGTGGTCAACGACAAGCGGGTCGAGCGCATCTGGCGGCAAGAGGGGCTGAAGGTTCCAGCCAAACAACCGAAGAAAGGCCGGCTCTGGCTCGCCGACGGATCATGCATCCGCCTGCGCGCCGAGCGGCCCAACCATGTCTGGTCCTACGACTTCGTCGAGGACCGCACTCATGACGGAAGGAAGTACCGCATGCTTAACGTGATCGACGAGTTCACGCATGAGGCGCTGGCGATCCGCATCGATCGCAAGCTCAACTCCACCGACGTCATCGACGTCCTGTCCGACCTGTTCATCCTGCGCGGCGTGCCTGAGCACATCCGTTCCGACAACGGCCCGGAGTTCATCGCCACGGCCGTGCAGGACTGGATCACCGCAGTCGGGGCGAAGACCGCCTACATCGCTCCCGGCAGTCCATGGGAGAACGGCTACATCGAGAGCTTCAACGCGCGCCTGCGCGACGAACTCCTCGACGGCGAGATCTTCTACACGCTCAAAGAGGCCAGGATCATCGTGGAAAGCTGGCGGCGGCATTACAACACCGTGCGTCCGCATGGATCGCTCGGCTACAAGCCGCCGGCACCCGAGGTCTTCATCCCGGCATTCGCGCGGGCGGCCCTGCAACCCCAACCAGCAATGCCGCCCGCGCTGGCGCCGCGACCATCATTGCACTAACAATCAAATTGGACCCGTCCGTGGGGGCCGATCAC
>NZ_SNZF01000088.1 GCF_004363725.1 Aquamicrobium defluvii
CCTCCGGCGAGAATCTTCGCATTGATCCGGACCGTTTGTGGGGTTCGCTGATGGAGATGGCGCGTGTTGGACCCGGCGTTGCGGGAGGCAACAACCGCCAGACGCTGACGGACGCCGACAACGAGGGCCGGCATCTGTTCCGGCGCTGGTGCGAGGCGGCGGGGCTCGAAATGGGCGTCGACCGCATGGGCAACATGTTCATGACACGGCCGGGCACGGACCCGGACGCGCTGCCGGTCTATATCGGCTCGCATCTCGACACGCAGCCGACGGGCGGCAAGTTCGACGGCGTGCTCGGCGTGCTGGCGGGGCTGGAAGTGGCGCGCTCGCTCAACGACCTCGGCATCCGCACCAAGCATCCCATCGTGGTGACCAACTGGACCAACGAGGAAGGCGCGCGCTTTGCGCCGGCCATGCTGGCGTCGGGCGTGTTCGCGGGCGAGCTTGAGCTCGACTATGCCTATGGGCGCACCGATCTGGAGGGCAGGCGCTTCGGCGACGAATTGCAGCGCATCGGCTGGGTGGGCGAGGAGGAGGTGGGCGCGCGCAAAATGCATGCCTATTTCGAATATCACATCGAGCAGGGGCCGATCCTTGAGGCGGAAAACCGGCAGATCGGCGTCGTCACCCATGGCCAGGGGCTGTGGTGGCTGGAATTCACGCTGAGTGGCAAGGAGGCGCATACGGGCTCGACGCCGATGGCGATGCGGGTCAATGCGGGCCTGGCCATGGGGCGCATTCTGGAGCTCGTGCAGGGCGTTGCCATGGACAACCAGCCGGGCGCCGTGGGCGGTGTGGGGCAGGTGACGTTCTCGCCCAATTCGCGCAATGTGCTGCCGGGCAAGGTGGTGTTCACGGTCGACATCCGCTCGCCCGACCGGGCCAAGCTGGACGGCATGCGGGCGCGGATCGAGGCGGGGGCGCAGGAGATCGCGGCGGAACTGGGCGTCGGCTGTTCGGTGGAGGCGGTGGGCCATTTCGACCCGGTGACCTTCGCGCCCGAACTGGTGGCGCGGGTGAGGGCTTCCGCCGAAAAGCTGGGCTATTCGCACATGGACATCATCTCGGGGGCGGGCCACGATGCGTGCTGGATCGCCAAGGTGGCGCCGGCGACGATGATCATGTGCCCGTGCGTGGACGGGCTGTCGCACAACGAGGCCGAGGACATCTCGAAGGAATGGGCCGCCGCCGGCGCCGACGTCCTCCTCCATGCCGTCATCGATACGGCGGGGATTGT
>NZ_SNZF01000089.1 GCF_004363725.1 Aquamicrobium defluvii
CTTATGTGTCTCAGTCCTGCTAGATTAGCCCCATCGCGGCTCCCGGCCAGGAGCTGCGATGGGTGGGCTACAGCGTTTAACATCTTGTGGCCTGACCACGTTCGCTGGCAGGCTGATCCCATCTCTCCTCACCGTCTCGAACAGTTGACGGCGGCCCGTTTGCGGGACCGCGAAGCATAAGGAAGAAAGAGTGACATGATACCAGCTACAGCCGTGATCGGCATAGATGTTTCCCGCGATTGGCTCGACGGATTTTGTGTATCGAGCGGGCAGCACTTCCGCCTGCCCAACACCGCAGAAGGCCATGTTCAGTTGCTGGCCTGGATCCAGCAACTGCCTGATGCGGTGCGAATTGGGTTTGAGGCGACGGGTGGCCAGGAATGGGCACTTTGGGCTTATCTCGTCGCTGCTGGGATTGAGGCGGTGCAACTGGCTCCGGCACAGATCAAAGCCTTCGCCCGTTCTCGAGGCACGCGCGCCAAGACAGGCCGCATCGACGCGGTCCTTATTGCCGGCTTCATGCAATTTCGCCCAGAAGCCGGGCGGATACTACCACATGGAAATCTGCGCATTCTCAGAGCATTGACGACCCGGCGGGCTCAGATTGTGGACATGCGCAAGCGGCTTGCAGCTCAGATCTGTGCGCGTGAGAAGCAAGGTGTTGCCGACGATCTTCAGGAGTTGGACAGCACTCTGAAGGCTGTTCTGGATGGTCAGGTCAGTGAGATCGAGCAGCGGATCGAACGAGTTATTACTCAAGAGGAAAGCCTGGCCAAAAAAGCCCGACTGCTACGATCCATCCCCGGAATAGGTCCGGTATCGGCAGCCATGTTGATTGCTGAAATGCCGCAACTCGGGCGGATGACAGCAGGCGAGGCCGCCGCCATGACGGGCCTTGCACCAGTGTCACACGACAGTGGC
This sequence comes from Aquamicrobium defluvii, assembly GCF_004363725.1. Lineage (GTDB taxonomy): Bacteria > Pseudomonadota > Alphaproteobacteria > Rhizobiales > Rhizobiaceae > Mesorhizobium > Mesorhizobium defluvii. Next base: position 922 of record NZ_SNZF01000089.1, read on the forward strand.
GCAAGGCGTGGCAGGCGAACCATCGCAGGGGGACGGCGCTCACTGCGACATGTTCTGTTCCAGGCAGCGCTCGCCGCCGCCTGTCACAATCCGTTGCTCAAACCTCTCGCAACGCGCATGAAAGAGAGTGGCAAACCGCACAAGCTCATCATCATTGCAGGCGCACGCAGGCTGGTCGTAACCGCAAACGCCGTCCTCAAAACCGCTACGCCATGGCAGACAGGCAAAGCCGCCTAGACACAGTTGCT
>NZ_SNZF01000090.1 GCF_004363725.1 Aquamicrobium defluvii
GTGATCGTGCATGGCTTCCTCCATGCCCCCGGACCCACTACCGAACCGAATCAGCCAATCTTGACAATAATTTGATTAAGTCCCCAACCTAGGCTGTCGTGACGAATTAATTATTTGAGCCAGATTGCGATTGCGGCGAGTTTGACGAAGCCGATGAAGTTGACGAGCAGTTTGTCGTAACGTGTTGCGACGCGCCTGAACTGCTTGAGCTTGCTGAAGAAACGTTCGATGCGGTTGCGCTCCTTGCAGAGTTCGGCGTCGTAGGGACGTTGGAGCTTTCGGTTGTGTTTGGGCGGGATAACGACCTCGGCCCCGGTTTCGGCGAGGCTTTCGCACAGATGGTCGGCATCATAGCCTTTGTCGACAAGATCTGCTGCAGCCGGGAAGCCCCCGACAAGGTCATGGGCAAAAGCAATGTCGTTACGCTGTCCGGGAGAGCCGATCAGGCGGACGGGAAGGCCAAGGGCTTCCGTCGCCGCATGGATCCTGGTGCTCGGGCCGCCGCGAGACCGACCCAGGCTCTGGGCATCCGCCCTCCTTTTGAGCGACGCGCGCCGGCCGCATGCTGATGCGCCCGCACGATGGTTCTGTCGATCATCAGCCATTCCAGATCGGCTTCGCGGGCCAGCGTCTCCACTATGTCGTCCAGCACGCCCATCTCGATCCAGCGATAGTAGCGCCGCTTAACCGATCGATAGTCACCCAGCCGCTCCGGCAAATCACGCCAACGACCGCCCGAACGCGCCATCCACAACAGCGCGTCGGGGAACTTGCGGTTATCCGTGCGCGGCCCGCGCTTGCCTTTCGTGCCGCCCGGCACGAAACTTCTGATCGTTCCCACTGGTCGTCCCGAAGCCCATCACAATCCATCGCCGATCTCCAAAATCAGCGTTGAATCCGATTTGCACGCCCTTGGGAACCCTAAAACCTTAAATCGTCACTACGGCCTGGAGCATCGGACCGAAACGTGGAATCCGGTTTTTGGTGGCTCCGATGCTTTATCAATAATTTAGATTGCCCTTAGGGTCGAGACTCAATTGATCCACCATGTGATGATTGCGGCAATGAAGATTGCTGCGGCGAAGTTTGTTGCCAGCTTGTCGTACCGTGTTGCGA
>NZ_SNZF01000091.1 GCF_004363725.1 Aquamicrobium defluvii
CTGGGCGAGGATACGGAGACGGTGGGGAGCGCGTAGAGTGCTGACAATTGGAAAGAGAGGGCCGTTGCCAGCCCTCTCTCTTAAAGGCTAGGCTTAGGCCGCCTTATCCTCATTGTCATTGCCCGGAGAAACCGGGATTTTAAATGCCCGCTTCCCGAACTGACGCGCATAAATCTTCGTACCATCAGGCTTCGTGATCGACGCGCGAAAGATGTAAGTCGTGCCGTCAGGAGGCTGCTTACCATCATGGGTCATCTGGATTTCTCCTTTGTAACCCGGTTGACCAGCAGCTATCTTGAAACTATGTAGAAGTTGTTCAGGCTCTACAAGTTGCCGATTTGGCTGCCGTACTCCATCTACGGCGAACCCTAGATCACCGCTGAAGTTTCGACGCCCTCCGCCCTCGCGAGAGGGCGTTTTGCGTCATAGTGACTCATATAGAATCCAATACACTCACAGTCAATCATAGAGTGGACTCCGCACTCAAAAATTAAGATTCTATTAACCATGAATTCTGTTATCGTGTGCCTCGTCAGGATATTTGAATTATGAGGCATTGAGTGAACGCGATCGCAGGAATTGACGCCATGGCCGCGAACTTCGATGATATCTTGAATGAACGTGAAGCCCTGCTGCGGCAACGCGCCGACATTGATAGGCGCTTGCGCCTCATCGAAGACTTCATCAAACTGAGTCAAAAACTCCGAGTGTCTCCTGAAGTCACACAGGACCTGTTCTCACCCACAGAGCCCGCGAGGGGGAGCGCTCGCGAGAGGAACGTGTTATCCCCCGCAACAATCACTGGCTATGTGCGACAGGTTCTTATCGAGGCTGGCCGACCTTTAAAGCGCGGGGCGATTCTACGCGAACTGGATCTCCGAGATGTTCCGATTGTCGGCGGAGACCGTGCTAAAGTCCTTGGAACGATGATTTGGAGAGCCAGGCGCGATGATGGTGAACCTGCGTTCGAAAACACGCCGAAAGGATATTGGCCGTCAGACCTCCCGATGCCTGAATGAATAAGCCCCGCTCCGGCGGGGTTTTTGTTTCAGGCCC